>CAVRXY010000020.1:0-23851 GCA_963725225.1 uncultured Acidobacteriaceae bacterium | reverse complement strand
CGCTTCTCCCGCCGATAGGCAAGTTGTCCGGACTCAAATCCGGGCAACGGATTCTCACGCCTTGAGGTTTTGCCTATGACTTCCGAAAATGACAAGCCACGACGTCAACTACGCAGCAGGGCGCCGTTGCTCGCTCTGCTGGCGCTGGCCTGCGTCAGCCTTGCCTGTCCCGCGGAGAACCGCAAGGTCGAGAAGCGAGTACAGCCGGTTTATCCCGAGCTTGCCAGGCGTATGCATGTCGGAGGAGTTGTCCGAATATCGGCCACGGTCGCTCCGGATGGCACGGTTACGGACGCGAAGACCGTGACCGGCAACAAGCTGCTGTCGCTGGCCGCCGAGGAAGCGGTAAAGAAGTGGAAATTCGTCGCCAGCGATGCGCAGTCGACAGTGGATATCGACATCAATTTTGAGCCCAACAACTGAGACCGGCCGACACGAAGACAGGGACCCCATGGCAATGTTGAATTCGCGACTTTCCAACAAGCTGCGCCTGAGCACTCTGGTGCTGCTGGTATTCGTACTGCTCGGTTCCCTGCTTGCCTATCTGAAGATGCGGCAGGTCAGCCGGCTGTCGGAGGCGGTTGCGACCGCCCGTATTCCCGCGCTGAGCGCGGTGCGCGATCTGCACGTTGCCGAGCTCGGGGAATTGTCGGCCCTGCAGTCTTACGTCCTGTTCGGCGCGGATCCGGCGATGGCCCGGCGTTACGGGACGGAATTGCATGGATATCACCTCAAGGCGCTGGCGGCGCTCGGGGATATCGAGCGGTTGCATGCTACGTACGACAGTCTGGTGGGCGCAGAGAGTCTGGAAAAGCTGCTTGACCACTACCGGGCCTTCGAGGAGACAGCGGGTCAGGTTCAGGATCTCGCGGTGGGGCACGGCAGCGACGGTACAGGCAAGGCCTTCGACCTGCTGCAAGGCCCGGCCGCCAAGGCAAATGCGGATTTTCTGAATAGCGTGACCGAGGTGGTGGAGAAGCTGGTGACGGCCACCAGCCTGGATCTCAACTCGGTAGTCGAGATCAACCGGCGGGAGGCGATCCATCTCTGGCTCTTCATCTTTCTGGGAGGGCTGTTCGGCGTCGGCATGTCCGAGGTCACGATGCGGCGCGTGGTGTGCTCCATCTCGCGCGTGGCCGACCGTGCGCAAACCATCGCCGAAGGCGACTTGACCGGCGAGCCGATGCACATGGACTCCAACGATGAGGTCACCAGCCTGGCCGGCTCGATCAACCGCATGCAGGAGAACCTGCGCGAAATGATTCGCACCATGATGGAGATTTCGGGCATTGTGAGCGAGGACTCGGCAAAGCTGAGCCGCTCGGCCAATGAGTCCTTCCGCCGTACCAAGGAACAAAGCCTGCAGACGCAGCAGGCGGCCGCCGCCATGCAGGAGATGTCGATCTCGATTGCCGAGGTTTCGCGCCATGCACAGAGCGCCGCCACCACATCGAAGCAGGCGGCGAGCACGGCACGCGATGGCGGCACGATCGTTGAGCAGATGCTGGTGAGCATGCAGTCGATTGCTGAATCGGTGCGCAACACGGCGTCAACCGTGCAGCGTCTCGGCAAGGAGAGCGAACAGATCATTCGCATCGTAAATGTGATCGAGGAGATTGCGCAGAAGACCAACCTGCTGGCTCTGAACGCCGCCATCGAAGCGGCCCGCGCAGGCGAGCAGGGACGCGGCTTTGCCGTGGTAGCCGGCGAAGTGCGACGGCTGGCCGAGTCGACCCGCAACGCCACCAGCGAAATCGGAAAGATGGTCGAGGACTTCCAGCTCCACACGCGCGGAGCCGTTGATGCCATGGACGCGGGCACGAAGACGGTCAACCTGGGCGTCGAGACGACCAACCGCGCCGGAGAAGCGCTGAAGCGGATAATCCAGATGGCCGACCAGGTGGACTCGATGATTGCCCAGATCGCGGCGGCTTCGATGCAGCAGGCAGCGGCGGCGCGGCAGTCCAGCGAGAGCGTGGACGCGATCAATCAACTTGGCGAAGAGAGCGCCGCGTCGATCCCGGCGACGAACAGCATCGTTGAGTCGGTCGAGCACGGCTCGAAGCGGCTGCAGGAGCATATCGGGAAGTTCCGGCTGGAGGAGACACACGCCGGACGGCGATCAGCGCTTCTGCCCCCCTCCTTTGGCGGCAAGGCTGCCGCGGCTTACGGAGACTGAGCGGAAACAACGTCTCCAATCGTGCAATCCGGCCACGGATTTGTAAGTGTTGTGAGACGCTCGAGCTCTCTCTTCCTTGACGCTCCCTCTTGTCACCACCAATAATGGATAGTGACTCTTCCATCAGTCTCAACCGCAATCAGGCACCTGCTCTCACAATTCTGCCTCGTCGATCATCGGGATCGATATGCTGTGCGCGTGTGCCCCCAGAGCAATAAGCAAAGATCAGGAATGTACCCGATTCATCTCCTTAAGGCTGGAAAATCTCGATGAGTACAACCGCAGTAAGCCTGCGCGAAAACCGCGTGGTGAGTTTCTGGCACTCGACAACCGGCAAGAAGATCGTCATGGCGGTCACGGGAGCGATCCTGTTCGCCTTCGTGATCGGCCACATGCTCGGCAACCTGCAGGTCTTCGAAGGCCCTGAAAAGATCAACGCCTACGGACGCTTTCTGCACAATCTCGGCGAGATCCTCTGGGCTGAACGCATCGGGCTTCTTGCCGCAGTGGTCCTGCACATCACCGCCACAGTGCAGTTGGCGTTGCGGAACAAGGCGGCACGCCCCGTCGATTACTCGCGCCGCAAAGCCATTAACTCCTCCTACGCCTCGCGGACGATGTACTGGTCAGGACCGATCGTTCTGGCCTTTGTGATCTTCCACCTGCTGCACCTGACAGCGGGCATGATCGCGCCCGGCGCGGCATTTATCGAGGGCGACGTTTATCACAACGTGGTCGCGGGATTTCAGGTCTGGTGGGTCTCTGCGTGGTACATCTTCTCCATCTGCCTGCTTGGGCTGCATCTTCGTCACGGCATCTGGAGCATGTTTCAATCCGTCGGCTTCAATCATCCGCGATACACGCCGATTCTGAAGGGCGCGGCCGTCTGGATCGCCGTGATTATCGTCCTTGGATACATCTCCATTCCGATCAGCGTTCTCCTGGGGCTCGTGAAATAGATGACACTCGACTCGAAAACACCTTCCGGTCCGATTGAGAAGGCGTGGGAAAAGACGCGCTTCGATTTGAAACTCGTCAATCCCGCCAACAAGCGCAAACACACCATTATCGTCGTGGGCTCGGGACTCGCAGGAGCGTCGGCCGCGGCCACGCTGGGCGAACTCGGATACAACGTCAAATGCTTCTGCTTTCAGGATTCGCCGCGCCGTGCTCACTCCATTGCCGCGCAGGGCGGCATCAACGCCGCTAAGAATTATCAGAATGACGGCGACAGCGTGTATCGCCTGTTCTACGACACGGTAAAGGGTGGCGACTTCCGCGCTCGTGAAGCCAATGTGTACCGGCTGGCCGAGATCAGCGTCAGCATCATCGATCAGTGCGTCGCCCAGGGCGTGCCCTTCGCTCGCGAATACGGCGGCGCGCTTACCAACCGCTCGTTCGGGGGCGCGCAGGTCTCGCGCACCTTCTATGCCCGTGGACAGACCGGCCAACAGCTTCTGCTCGGCGCCTATCAAGCGCTCGAGCGGCAGGTTCACGCAGGGACTGTCGCGATGTTTCCGCGCACGGAGATGCTCGACCTCATCGTCATCGACGGCAAGGCACGCGGCATCGTTACCCGTCATCTCGTCACTGGCGAGATCACGACGCACTTCGCCGATGCGGTCATTCTCGGCACGGGCGGATACGGGAACGTCTACTATCTCTCAACCAACGCCAAGGGTTCGAACGTCACCGCGTCCTGGCGCGCCCACAAGCGCGGGGCACTCTTCGCGAATCCGTGCTTTACACAGATCCATCCCACCTGCATCCCCGTCTCCGGCGATTACCAGTCCAAACTCACGCTCATGTCCGAGTCGCTACGCAATGACGGCCGCATCTGGGTGCCCAAGACCAAGGGAGACAAACGGCCGCCCAATCAGATCCCGGAGAACGAGCGCGATTACTATCTGGAGCGTCGCTATCCCAGCTTCGGCAATCTCGTGCCGCGTGACGTGGCCTCGCGCAATGCCAAGGCGGTCTGCGACGAAGGCCGCGGAGTTGGCGAGACCGGCCTCGGCGTCTACCTCGATTTCTCGGATGCGATCACCCGCCTCGGCAGGCACGTGATCGAAGAGCGCTACGGCAACCTGTTCGACATGTACCAGCGCATCACTGATGAAGACCCGTACAAGGTCCCGATGCGCATCTATCCCGCGATTCACTACACCATGGGCGGGCTATGGGTCGACTACAACCTGCAGAGCACTATCCCGGGCCTGTTTGTGCTCGGCGAGGCCAACTTCTCCGATCACGGCGCTAACCGGCTGGGTGCGAGCGCGCTCATGCAGGGCCTTTCCGACGGATACTTCATCATTCCCTACACCGTCGGAAACTATCTCGCGAGCAACAAATTTCCCAAAGTGGACGCAACGCACGCCGAGGCACAGGCGGCCGTCTCCTGCGTACGTCAGATGACCGACAAGCTGCTGTCCATCAAGGGCAAGCGTACTGTCGACTCCTTCCATCGCGAGCTTGGCAAGATTATGTGGGACTACTGCGGCATGTCACGCAACGCGCAGGGCCTGGAGTCAGCCATCGGACAGATTCGCGCCCTTCGCGAAGAGTACTGGCGAAATGTGAACGTGCCGGGCAGCGGTGAAGATATCAACCAGAGCCTGGAGAAAGCCGGCCGCGTGGCCGACTTCTTCGAACTCGGCGAGCTGATGTGCATCGACGCGCGCGACCGCAACGAATCCTGCGGCGGCCACTTCCGCGAGGAGTATCAAACTCCCGACGGCGAGGCGCAACGCGACGACGAGCACTATTCCTATGTCGCTGCGTGGGGCTATCGCGGTCCGGGCAATGCGCCGGAGTTGGTAAAAGAGCCGCTTGAGTTCAACTACGTTCATCCCAGCCAGAGGAGCTACAAGTAATGAAACTCACGCTGAAAATCTGGCGGCAGAAGAGTCCTCGCGAGAAGGGCGCGTTCGTCACTTACGCCATGGACGACGTGAATCCGGAGATGTCGATGCTGGAGTGTCTCGACGTACTCAACGAAAAACTGATCGAGCGCGGCGAGGAGCCGGTAGCCTTTGAGCATGACTGCCGGGAGGGCATCTGCGGCTCTTGCGGATTCATGATCAACGGCGTTGCGCACGGTCCGCAGCGCGCCACCACCGTGTGCCAGCTCACCATGCGCCACTTCAAGGAGGGCGAAGAGCTGGTCATTGAACCTTGGCGTGCGCAGGCCTTTCCGATGATGAAGGATCTCGTGGTCGACCGGCGCGCACTCGACCGTATCATCGCCTCCGGCGGCTACATCTCCGTTTCGACCGGGAATGCTCCGGACGGAAACACCATCCTGGTTGGCAAGGAGATCGCCGATCGGGCGATGGATGCCGCGGCCTGCATCGGATGCGGCGCCTGCGTGGCTTCCTGTCCCAACGCTTCGGCGGCACTGTTTACCGGGGCGAAGATCGCTCACCTGGACGTGCTTCCCCAGGGCAAGGTTGAAGCTGACCGCCGCGCCCTCGGAATGGTGGCGCAGATGAATGCGGAATCGTTCGGCAACTGCACCAACATTGGCGAATGCACCGGGGTATGCCCCAAGGAGATTCGCCTCGAGGTCATCGCCGCCATGAACCGCGACTTTCTGCGCGCGAGCTGGAAGCGCCGCGAGCGGCTCGTGACAACGATCGATCCGGTCACGGACTGGAACGTCAAGACACAGTAGCACGCACTCTTTCGCGATACCGTGTTCGTCAGGCGTCGTGGGGCTGTTAAAATCCCACCACGCTCATGAAGACTCTCACCATCGCCCTGCTCGTCGTTAGTCTATCTCTAACTGCCCGGGCTCTCACTGCCCAGAACGCTCCTGTGAATCCTAAGACCGCCACAGCTGTACACAACTCCGCGATTGTCATCGACACACATGCCGACACTACGCAGCGTCTGGTTGATGAGAACTACGATCTGGCCGATCCACTCAATGGCGGCAACCTCAACTTCGAGTCCGCAGAAAAAGGAAATCTCGGGGCGGAGTTTTTTTCGATCTGGGTAGAGCCGGATTTATATAAGGGGCACTACCCCCGGCGTACGCTCGAGCTGATCGACGCGGTGTATCAGCAGGCGGCGAAGCATCCCGACCGGATGCGGATGGCCTTCTCCCCTGCCGATATCGAGGTTGCGCATCGCGATCATAAGCTGGCCGCGCTGATGGGCATCGAGGGTGGCCACTCCATCGACGACTCGCTCGGGCTGCTGCGCGACTACTACCGGCTCGGTGTCCGCTACATGACGCTGACCTGGTCGAACTCGCTCGACTGGGCGAACTCGTCGGGCGATGAGGGCAAGCCGGGCGTGCCGCACAATCCCGATGGGCTGACGCCATTCGGCAAGCAGGTCGTGCTGGAGATGAATCGTCTAGGGATGATGGTCGATATCTCGCATGTCGCCGACGACACATTCTGGGCGGCGATCAAGACGACCAAGGCTCCGGTGATCGCGTCGCACTCGTCGGCGAGGGCGATCAGCAACGCGCCGCGCAACATGACCGACGACATGCTAAGGGCTGTGGCCAAAAATGGCGGAGTGGTGCAGGTGAATTACTACTCGGCGTTCATCAGCCAGGCGTATCGCGATGCCTCGATCGCGCAGCAGCCCGAAGTGGCGAAGGCTACCGAGGAGCTGAAAGCGAAGTTCAAGGCCGAGGGCAAGCAGGTGACCTACGGCGATCTTGAAAAGCTGCAGCGGCAGTATGCGGACCGCATCCCGCGTCCGCCGCTGAGCGCCCTGATCGACAACATCGATCACATCGCCAAGGTCGCGGGAGTCGATCACGTCGGACTCGGTTCGGACTTCGACGGGGTGAGCGGGCAGCTTCCCGAGGGCATCGATTCGGCCGCCGATCTGCCGAAGATTACCGCAGCGCTGCTGGCGCGCGGATATTCGGCGGAGGACTGCCGCAAGATTCTCGGCGGCAATCTGCTGCGCGTCTTCGGCGAAGTGGAGAGGGTGAGCCGCGAGATGCAGGCTGGGAAGATGTAAGGCCCCCCCTCCCCCTGTTTTTTCTATGGTTTGTAACTCATTCATTCAACGAAGATTACAGGTTGTGCTTTGTAATTCATTCATTCCACATGGACTATCCTGTAACCGATTGTTTCGGCAAGGTTTACGGACGCCAAACGTGACCTTGGCTGTAACCGCTTCATTCTAAATGACCGGGCTGTAATCGTTTCATTGCAAATAACTTGCTGTCGAGAAGCGAAAAAGCCCGGCTGCGTTGGCGGCCGGGCTTCTCTTCGATCCCTAGTTCTATTTTAGCTGGTTTGGGGAAATTGTCGGCCAGCTTTTGACTTTGCGCGGACTCTCCCGCAGCTCATTCGCCCTATGGCGTGATCGTGAATCGGGCGACGGCTTCCGGGCTGGTCGTATAGCCCGGAGCGACGGCGAGAGCTTTGATCGTTTCCGACGAGCTGACGAGGATGGAGCTACCCGAGCTGAGGCTCGGCGAGGCGCGGTTCGGAGGTGCCGTCGGTGGTGTAGTAGATCACGACTCCGGGCGTGGCGTCGGTGATGGTCACCATTTGCGGAGTGGTGTAAGTGCCGCCGGCCGGATTGATATGGGGTTGGGCTGCCGCGATGTAGTATGTACCGATCGCCACGGCGGACTGGGAGTAGTTTGGGGCTACGGCGATCGCCTCCAGGCGTTCCGTGCTGGTGATTGTGATGATGCCGCCGGTATACCGGGGTGATGAGGTGGTTGGCGTCGTGCCGTTAGTGGTGTAGTAGATGATCGCTCCAGGAGTCGAATCGGTGATCGACACCATCTGTGTGCTGTTGTAAAACCCACTGGCCAGGGTGAATGTGGGGGTAGCGGCATAAGGCGGGATGATGTTGTAAATGGCGACGGCTTCGGGGCTGGTCAAATCGTTTGGCGCCACGCCGAGCGCCTTGACGGTCTGCGAAGAGCTTACGGTGATGGGCGTTCCGTGAAAAGACCGCGGAGGAACGGTTCGGAGTGGTGCTGTCGGTAGTGTAGTAGATCGACCGTGCCGGGCGTTGAATCGGTAATAGTCACAGATTGCGAGTTGGTATACGTACCGGATGGTGGGCTGATGATGGGCTGGGCGTCTTCAATGGTGTAACGCTGAATTTCCAGCGACGACGGGAGATAATTGGGAGCCTCCACGATGACGAGTAGACTCTCGCATTATTACTGACTAATATAGGTCCGTCGTATACCGCCCATGAAGAGAACGGTAGGTATACGTTGGTCGTGTAGTAGATTATTGCGCCGGGCACAGTGTCTGTTATTGTGACCATCTGCGAGCCAGCGTAGACCCCGCTGGCTGGATTAAAGGTGGGAAGTGGCACCATGTTTTCCACCATCTGCCCAACGGAATTACTGGTCACGGCACCGAAGTTGCCATCGCCACCATACGCAGCCGTAACTGTGTTGCTTCCCAATGGAAGATTCTTCAAGGTCGCCGACGCTGCACCAGATGAAAGGACACCTGTGCCGGCAACAGTACTTCCGTTGTAAAACGTAATCGTTTCGCCATCGGTAGTGATAGTTCCCAGATTGTATGGGGCAAGCGTCGCCGTCATGGTGACCGGGTTTCCAACCAAGGAGGGATTAGCGCTGGACACCAGAGACACTGTCGGTGATTTCTTAGCGGCCAGTAGGGGTGTTGAGGCTGAACTGCCGCCCTGATAATTGACATCACCCGAATAGCTCGCAATGACCTGATGAGTCTCACTTCCCGACACAGAAACATTGTCCAAGTCGACGGTCGCTGTCTCCGTGATGCTATTAGTTAGAACGGATGTTATTCCATAACCGCTGAACACTAGGTCCGCCGCACCGTCACCGTTAAAATCCCCCATTGCCATTGATTCTGGTATTAGGTCTTGGCCAGCAGATTGTGTGGTGGTAAGTATCCCACTCTTGCCTCCATACAATGTGGTCAGGGTCTTAACGTCGTCATATAAGGAGATGATTGCCAGATCCTGAATCCCATCATCGTTGAAGTCTCCTCCAGCGATTGCATAAGGGCCATTAATCACGATGCTGAAGGCAGAGGTGAATGTTCCATCACCTTTCCCTGCTAGCACTACGGGCTCCGTATAGCAACCGACTGCTATATCTGGAATACCATCCCCGTTGAAGTCGCCCACAACAATAGAGGTGGGTTGAGCGCCGACAAAGGGAGTGGACTTGGTAGTGAAGGTGCCATCACCATTTCCTAAAAGCACACTGAGAGTGCCCTCGATAGCATTCGCAGTAACCAGATCGACGATACCATCGCGGTTGAAATCGGCGGCTGCAATCGCATCAGACCCGAGGCCGAGGGAAACGGTAGACTTCGTGGTGAAGCCACCATCTCCGTTGCCCTGAAGAATCGTAACCGAGCCACCCTCGGAACTTCCGTAATTGCAATAATCGTAACAATTCACCACAGCAAGATCGAGAACTCCGTCGCCATTGAAGTCACCAACAGCAATGGATTCAGGGCCATTACCAACCGCAACTGTCGTCTTTGTCGTAAATGTTCCATCTCCGTTTCCCAACAGAACTGTAATGGTATTGCTCAGGTAATCAGCCACGACTAAATCGAGGTTGCCGTCGCTGTTGAAGTCCCCTATTGCAATCGCATTTGACCCGATGGCGGAGATTGGGGTTCCAGGGTTGAAGGTGCCATCCCCATTTCCCAGGGATACTGACATACCTAACGAGTTGATGGGACTTCCAATTACCAAATCAGGGATGCCGTCCCCGTTAAAATCGCCCACGGCGGAAGAGAAGCCATCAGCGCCACCGAACGAGGGAAGTACCGAGAAACTGTTCGCCGGCACTGCCGTTCCAAGCGCACCCACACCCAACAAAGCGTTGCCATTTGTCGTATCGAGGAAGGAAACGTTACCTGCAGGCGAAAATGTTCTGTTGCCCGGACCAGTAACCGTACCCATCAATGCATAGTCACCCACCGAACCCGAAGCCGCGATCGTTGTCGTGGTCGAGTACTTCTCGGCAAGGGTCACCGTCAAGGCCGCTGTCGTCGATGGGCTCTTTGCGAAGTTGTTGGTCCCGACAAACACCGCCTTATAACTGTGGCTGCCGATGCCGGGTCTGAATTTGTAGGTGGCTATTCCGGCGCTGGTCAGTTGCGCTGTGGCGAGCAGGGCCGAGTCTTCGCAATGAGCTGCCGTGGCGTCGCAAAACCTTACCTGGCCGGGATTTACCGGAGTCGATCCGGAGAGGACGGTTGCGGTCAGCGTGACCACGGTGCCCGCGTTGACTGACGAGACGTCGGAGCCGGAGCTCGTTATCGCCAGCGACGTGGTCGTCTGGGCGGCAGAGGCCCACGCCTGCGGAAGAACAAAGGCGACGCAGGCTGCAAGTAAGCTGGTTGAATAGAGACGACGAAGGACGAAACGGCTCAGGCAGGACAAGGCATGTATTTGCGAGTTCATCTGGACTCCAGAGTTAGCAAAGGCGATCTAAACGCAACTGCTGATCGGAGAGCGGACTCGAAGAACTGCAGAAGCCGAAAAGCAACCCCGGACGTGCATTGACCACTACGACGGTCGTAATACGACCTTATGTCCAACTTGCGCTTTGAAGGTATCGATAGATTTGCGGCTGGTCAAGAGGATTCAGCGACGAGAGGCGGGGGCGCTGCCAGAGGAAAACGTCCTATGCCGATGGGCAGCGTGGATCACTGGCGTGTATAACTTAGGGGCGGTTGCCGTGGCGGAAAATGCAGGCTCTTGTTGTCCGCACAGCTGATTCCATACCCCACCAGAGAAAGGATTTTTTGCATGATCAGACGCGTGGCATCACTTCTCGGAACGCTGGCGCTCGCAGCACCGTTGGCGCTTGCGCAGACCTCCACCTGGGTTCCGGACAAAGCACATAGCTCAGTCGACTTTTCCATATTGCACATGAGCCTTTCGCAGGTTCGCGGCCACTTCGGGAACATCGGAGGCTCGATCGTCTGGAACGAAGGCGACATCACCAAGTCCACCATCAACGTGACGATCGATGTGACGACCGTGGATACCGGGGTGGCTGCCCGCGACGCAGATCTGAAGAGTGACCATTTCTTCGATGTGGCGAAGTTCCCTACCGCGACTTTCGTGAGCACGAGCGTGAGCAAGAGCGGCGGCGGCCTGGCGGTCTCAGGCAACCTGACCCTGCATGGGGTTACGAAGCCGGTGGTGCTGCAGGTGGACGGGCCGAGGGGACCTCTCCCGGGAATGGACAAGAAGCCGCACGCCGGCTTCTCGGCAACGACGACAGTCAAGCGGACCGATTTCGGCATTGGGACAAAGTACCCGCCGTCTATGGTGGGTGACGACGTCAGCCTGACTATCGACCTCGACATGGCGAAGCAGTAAGCGCTCGGGTGACTGCTGTTGATCGGAACGGGACGAGGTTCGGGGGGAGCGATGGGGCGAAGAATCGTTAGAGGATTTGTCGTGGCAGTCGCTGTCCTGCTGTGCTCGGCGGCTGGTCTGAATGCTCAGAATGCCGGCGACGCACCCCTGGCGCTGCCATTGCAGTTTGCAGGAACAGCTTTCGGACAGGCGGGAGCGGCGGCGGGCAAGAGTTTCGGCTTCACGGTCTTTATCGATCAGTGGACGACCGACGAGCAGGCGAAAGCATTCCTGGATACGCTCAGGGAAAACGGCCCGGATGCTTTGGTGAAGGCCTTCGACAAGACAAAAGATGTCGGACGCGTGTCTCCGACCGGCTTTGTGGGCAACTCGTTTCGCTATGCGCGGTGGAGGCCGACCCAGGGCGGCGGCATGCATATCGTGATGGTCACTGACCGTCCGATGCGGTTCTGGGAGGTCTACAACGGCGGCCGCTCAACGGACTACCCGTTTGGGATCATCGTGCTGAATGTCGACAGCACGGGCAAAGGCACCGGAACGCTGGCTCCCATCTGCAAGGTCAAGTTCAACAAGAAGGGTGAGCTGGAGATCGAGAACTACGGGCAGAAGCCGCTTCGCCTGGTAAACGTACGGGTGGAGAAGCAGGGCGGGAAAAATACAGAATAGCGATCAGCGTTCACTGCTTCACGTATCCGCATGTGAAGCACTGGTTCAAGAGTCGGGATAACACGCTCAGGAGTTCCATGCAAGGAAGCGAACACGCAGAGATGTTGCCGTCGGAGGAGTTGAGTCAGTCGCGGCCGATAGCGCGGATATTGTCGCCGTTCGTGCGCTTTGCCAGGCTGGAGGCGGCGGGCGGAGTGGTGCTGGGCGTGGCCACGGTGGCGGCTCTGGTGTGGGCGAATTCGCCGTGGGCGGATCTGTATCACAAGTTCTGGCATCGCGATCTGTCGATCGGGCTGGGCCGCGCAACGGTGCACGAGACGCTGCTGCACTTTATCAACGACGGCCTGATGGCGCTGTTCTTCTTCTTTGTCGGCCTGGAGATCAAGCATGAGCTGCTGGCGGGCGAACTGTCTTCGCTGAAGCGAGCTATCTTTCCGATGGCGGCAGCGCTGGGTGGGGTAATCTTCCCTGCCCTGATCTTCATCATGGTGGCACACGGGACCCCGGCGGCGGAGTCCTGGGGCGTTCCGATTGCGACCGATATTGCGTTTGTGCTGGGGGCGATGGCGCTGCTGGGCAAGCGTGTTCCGCTAACGCTGAAGGTGTTCGTGACGGCGCTGGCGATTGTGGACGACATTCTCGCCGTGTCGGTAATTGCGATCTTCTATACCTCGGATTTTTCGCTGCGCAGCCTGGTCGGAGGGCTGGCGGGGATCGGGGTGTCGTACCTGGCGAACCGGCTGGGGGTGCGGTCGTGGCCGGTGTATGCGCTGATCGGGATTTTTGTGTGGCTGGCGATGCTGCGTTCCGGGGTGCATGCGACAGTGGCGGGGATTCTGCTGGCGCTGACGATTCCGGCAACAACGCTGATCGGGCCGAAGGAGTTTATCCGCCAGAGCCGGGAGACGCTGGAGAGGCTGCTCGCGGTTGCGAAGTCCGAGGCCGAACTGACTCAGAACGAGTCGAACAACCTGATCTACAGCATTGAGCGCCGATGCGTACTGGTGCAGTCTCCGCTGTACCGGATCGCGCATGCGCTGCAGCCGTGGGTGACCTTCTTCATCATGCCGGTATTCGCGCTGGCCAATGCGGGTGTGCATCTGCCGGGCGAGGGCGGCGGGAAGCTGCTGCAGCCGATTGCGATGGGAATCCTGCTGGGGCTCTTTATTGGCAAGCCGATGGGAGTGTTTTTGTTTGCATGGCTTTCGGTGAAGACGAAGCTGGCGTCCGCTCCGGAGGGCGTGAGCTGGCGGAAGATTTTCGGGGCGAGCTGGCTGTGCGGGATCGGCTTTACGATGTCGTTGTTCATCGCAACGCTCTCGGTAGGAGAAGGCGAGCTGCTGGAGATCGCGAAGATCGCGACGCTGCTGGCCTCGGTGGCGGCAGGCGTGGCGGGGTCGGTGGTGCTGTCGATGAAGGGCAGGGATTAGGCTTTAGCCATTAGCCATTAAAATGGACGCGGTGCGGGCGCTACCAGTTGAACGAGATTTCCTTTTCCACGTAGCCGGAGCCGGCGGGAAATTCTATTTGTAACTTTTGCAGTGGCGATTTGGTGTCGGGGAGTGACAAGCCACTGGCATGAAGAGACGGCTGCGGGCGGTTGATGCGCAGCCAGATGATTTGGGTGCTACCCGCGGGTGCGGCGAGGCGCAGGCTGAGCGAGTTGCCGGTTGTCTGCTGGTCGAGGACCTTCATTTGCCGCGTTGCGGAGCCTGCCTCGGGGAGGTCCTGCGTGATTCCGGCTTCGATGGCGGGTAGCGGGATCCGGAGGTTACCATTGACACCTGTCGCGCCGGGCGCGCGGGACGTCAGATGGACGGTGGTGCCCGCGGGGCTTGGCACTCCGGGCTCTATGGCGTGAATGAGGAGCATTCCATTCTCGCGCCTGATTTCAAGATCGAGATGCCTTGTGCCCATGGGAATATTGGACAGCTTGGCGTGGTCCCAGTCAGCGGGCAGCGATGGCGTGACGCTGAGTTCGTTGGCGGCCGCGTTCCATTCGAGCCCGAAGAGGCCGCGGATGATGGGCGAAATGATCATCGCGGCAGACCAGAGCTGATGCGCCGTGCTGCGTCCCAGGGGCTGGAAAAACTGGCCGGACAGCAGTTCGGTGGCGCTGCCGAGATCCTGCGCCCAGATGAGGTCGGCGTTCTGGCGGAGATGGGCGTAGCCGGAGAGAGACCGGCCGGCGCGGTATTCGGCGACCGAGACCCATCCGGTATAGAGCGGCCAGACGGTGCCCTGGTGATAGCTGATGGGATCGTAGAAGCTGGTGCGGTCGCTGACGATGCGGGTTCCCCAGTCGGTGGAGAATTCACGGGAGGCCCAGCGGCTGAACATGGGTTGCGGGTGATTCAGCGAATACGACCCGTCCCACCATGCGACCGAGGGGAAGATGGTCGCCGTGTCGTCAGTGGTGTTGTTCGCGTTCCAGCTGAAGGAATAGAAGTTGTCGTGGAAGTATTCTTTTTCGATCTGCTCGCGGATGTGGGTGGCGCGGGCTTCAGCTGCAGTGGCAAGGTCGGCGTGGCCGGTGGCGCGGGCGAGGTTGGCGAAGGCCACGCTGGCCTGCTCATCGAGGACGGCCATGTAGATTTCCTGATGCGGCATGCGGGGCACCCAGGATTCCACCCAGCCCGTTCCTTGCGAGTTGTCGTAGATGCCGTCTCCATCGGAGTCGTGGGTAGTCACAAAATTCCAGGCGCGGGCGATGGAATCCCAGTGCGACGTGATGAAGGCCTGGTCGCCGCTGATGCGGAGGTAGTCGTTGAGGGCCATGGGGAAGAGCAGCGTCGCATCGGCGGCGGCGTATTCGTAGGGCAGACTCTTCCAGTCGACGAGGTCAGCGGTCTGTGACCACTCGTGCATGATCTTGCCGTCATCGCGCTGACGCTTGATGAGAAATTCGATTTCGCGGCGGGTGACGTTGTAATCGCCGTAGCTGTTGACCGCGTACAGGGTCCAGAGGGCATCGCGGCCGAAGAACCATCCGAAACCGGGGCGCGTGGAGTCTCCCGAACCGACGAAGCCTGCGGTCAGGGCTTCTTCGTCGTGCGAGGGCGTCGTCTGGACGCGAAGCTGATCGATGGAGACTTCGGACCATTTGAAGGCGTCGTTCAGCTGCTGGTCAGGCGTGTCGATGCTGAGACTAGACGAGAGGAAGTCGTGCTCGTATTTCTGCTGGTCTTCGTAGATGGAGCGGGCGGAGTTGTCGAGCTTCGCTAGCTGTTGGTAGAGAGCGTCGCGGGTTGCAGTGGCCGGTGTGTCTCCCACGGTGAGCAGCAGCGGAAACAGCGTGTGAGAGTCGCGGGCAGGATCGAAGTGCAGAACGAACTGCAGCGGGTAGACGCGGGCGAGTTCCTGGTAGGGCTGCATGATGCCGGGCACGGCGGCGGGCATGGCGATGGCGGCGGCGTTATCGGGAAAATTGAGATGCAGGATGTAGAAGCCGCTGCTATTTCCGGTTTTGACCCACTCAGGCGAGGGCGGTCCGGCGGAGGACGCGGGCCACATGCGCTCCATGACGGGCGTGAAGCTGAAGGTGAGGGTCATGGGGCGGACGGCTTCGATCTGGTAGAAGACGAGCACGCCGGCGTCGTTGGGGACATCGCGCGGAGCGGAAATGATTTCGCGGACAGTGAAGTTGGCGTGCGAGAAGGTGATGGTGGTTGAGCCGGGACGTACATCGATGGCGGCGGCCTGGGTGTTCACGTCGATGGGAACGGGATAGTCCTGCATCTCGGCGGAGATGTGCATGTTGGTGAGGATTTTCCACGGAAATAGCCACGCCTCGTAGGAGCCATCCTGCGAGCCCAGGATGGTGCCGCGCGGTCCCACGACAGAGAAGGGATGCAGCGGGTTGATGTCTCGCGAGATGACAGGCTGATTCGGAGGGTAAAGCGGGAATTCGGGCAGCGTGGGTAGTGGCGCGAGGGGCATCTGGGCAAAGGCTGAAGCGGTTGAGAGCACGAAGAGGGGGAGAAGCAGACGGCCGGATTTCGTCACTGTTGTAGTCCCTAAGGTTTCGACTTTGAATGCTACCGCGAGCGCGCTGGTGGCGTCGATGCTATTGCCTCCCACCCTTTCGCAACAGACGCGAAAGGATGGGGCACCCGATGTTGTCGCCTCAACTGGAAAACAGCAGGTCCTTCGACTGCGGTCGCCGCGGCGAGTTTCGCTCAGGATGACAAGATTTAAGGAAGTGCAGATGACATCTGTCACGTGCGATTGATGACAGACTCCACTGCTATCGCGGTTCGATCCGGGAGATGCTGTCTTCAGTACAAGGAGACGGTATGTCGGCATCGGTATTCGCATCAGGATTACAGGTTGAGCCTCTGACGGCTCCCTTCCCCGCCCCGTTGCACTTGAAACACGCCATTGCGCGGCTGCATTCGGCGACCAAGCGCTATGGAAAGACGACGGCGCTGGACCAGTTGACGCTGAATCTTTATCCCGGCGAAGTAGTGGCTCTGCTGGGTCCGAACGGCGCCGGGAAGACGACGGCGGTTCGTTTGCTTCTGGGGTTGATCGCGCCAACCTCAGGCAGCGTGCGGGTGATGGGGCGTGATCCACGCGACGCCTCCGCCCGCACGGGAATTGGGGCGATGCTGCAGGTGACGCGCGTTCCCGAGACGCTGAAGGTGCGCGAGCATATCGACTGGTTCCGCAGCTACTATCCGAATCCGCTGGCGGCAGAAGAGATTGTGCGCATCGCGAAGCTCGAAGGCCTGGAGAACAAGTTTTTCGGCAAGCTTTCCGGCGGGCAGAAGCAGCGCGTGCTCTTCGGGCTGGCGCTGGCGGGCAATCCCGACCTGATTTTTCTCGATGAGCCGACGGTGGGCATGGATATCGAGTCGCGGCGCGGGCTTGTGGGATCAGATCCGCTGGCTGGCGGCACAGGGCAAGACGGTGCTGTTGACGACGCACTATCTCGAAGAGGCAGACGCGCTGGCCAGCCGCGTTGTTGTCATTGATAAGGGCAAGGTGATTGCGGAAGGAACCCCAGCGCAGATCAAGACTCGCGTAAGCGGGCGGCGTATCCGGTGCATAACGGAGCTGGAGGAGTCGTTCCTGCTCTCGCTGCCTTCGGTGATCAACGTGGAGCGGGATCGCGAGGCGCTGATCATCACGGCTCACGAGGCCGAGGCGGTTGTGAAGGAGATGTTGATCCGCGATGTGACGCTGCGCGGGCTCGAGATCTCCGGCCCCGGGACTCGAAGATGCGTTCCTCGCGCTGACGGCCAAAGATGCCGCGACGAACTGAATACTGTTTTAACTGAACTTTTGTTACACAGGAGAAGATTTATGGCTACCGCCGTTTTGACTGCCCGTCCGGAGAAATTGAGCTTTGGCTATTATGCGCGCGTAACGCGGCAGGAGATCCGCTACGAGTTCCTGAAGATGCTGCGGCTGCGGGCGTTTTCGCTCTCGGTAATCGGCTTTCCGGTCATGTTCTACTTCCTGTTTGGAGTGAGCAACCGGCACACGGAGTGGGCTCGCTACCTGCTGGCCAGCTACAGCTGCTTCGGCATGGTGGGCGCGTCGCTGTTCGGGCTGGGCGCGGGTATCGCGACGGAGCGCGTGCAGGGATGGCTGGAGTTGAAACAGGCCAGCCCCATGCCGCGGCTCGCGTATCTCGCTGCCAAAACGGTTGCATGTTCGGCCTTCGCGCTGATCATTGTGGCGCTGCTGATTGCGCTGGGCGTAACCCTGGGCGGCGTATCGATGACGGCAGGCGAGGCCCTCAAGCTGGCCGGCATCACGCTCGCGGGCGCACTTCCATTCGCCAGCATGGGATTGCTGCTCGCGCTGCTGATGCCGGCCAACGCAGCGCCGGGAATCATCAATCTTATTTATCTGCCGATGTCGTTCATGTCTGGCCTGTGGATGCCGTTGAACATGCTGCCGCACTGGATGCAGAAAATGGCGCCGGCACTGCCGACCTATCATTATGCGCAACTGGCGCTGAACATTTTTGGTTACGCGCAGCCGGGGACGACGATGTCCAGCCATTGGGAGGCTCTGTTAGGCTTTACTTGCCTGATGCTGGGCGCGGCCTGGCTGATCTTTACCCGCAGTGAGGCGAAGGCGTGAGTATCTGCGAAGACGGACGCATGGGTGTCAGCGGCTTCACCGAAGCCGTGAAATCGGGAGCGCGGCCCAGCCATGCGCTGCGCAACCGACTGACGGTCAAGCACGTCTAAGCGGAGCGATCTCTGGGATTTCGTCTGGATTTTCTACTCGGTTTTCTTCTTCATTGAGCCGATCGCGCGCCACAACCGGGCGTACTGGATCGAATTTGCCGTTTTCTACACCATCTTCCTTGCCCTTTACTCCGGGCTGATCTTCTGCCGCAAACAGTGGCAGCAGTACACGCTGCTGGCGGCCATGGGCGTGCTCGGCGTTCTGTATTTTCCGAAAAACAATGCCATCGCCGGAACCTTTATTTATATTTCGGCTTTCATCCCCTTCGTAACCGACTCGCTGGTCATAAGCGTCGGCACGATGGCGGTGGTCTCGATCACGGTTGTAGTCGAGGGCCTGCTGCTGCACATCACTCCCTGGGGATGGGGATTTGGAGCGGTGTTCTCGCTCATTGTCGGCGGGACCAATCTTATTGCGGCACAACGGGTGCGAGCCAATGCAAAGCTGCAGATGGCACATGAGGAGATCGAGCAGCTGGCGAAGCTCGCCGAACGCGAACGCATTGCGCGCGATCTGCACGACGTGCTGGGGCACACGCTTTCGGTCATCGTGCTCAAGTCGGAGCTGGCGGGGCGGCTGTTCTCGCGTGATCCGCAGCGCGCGGCAGCCGAGATTGCCGATGTGGAGATGATCTCGCGCACGGCGCTGACCGAAGTGCGGGAGGCGATTCGCGGCTATCGCGCAGAGGGCCTGGCGGCAGAAATTAAGCGAGCGCACAGCACGCTCGATGCTGCCGGCGTGACGCTGGTGTGCGAGGACAAGCCGCCGGTGTTGGCTCCTGCGGTTGAGAGCGTTGTCTCTCTGGTGGTGCGCGAAGCGGTGACGAACATTGTGCGGCATGCTCAGGCGAGCCGGTGTTCGATGAGCTTTTCGGCACAGAACGGACATACCTCGCTGGTGGTTGAGGACGACGGGCGCGGAGGCGTTCGCGCAGAAGGCAACGGGCTGCGCGGCATGCGGGAGCGCATCGAGGCGCTGGGCGGGCAGTTTGCCGTCGATGGCAGCCGGGGCACACGGCTGACGATCCTGGTGCCGACGGATGTGCACGCCCCCCGGGATGAAGCCGAGATGATGTCATGACCAAGATTCGCGTGATTGTGGCCGAGGATCAGGCGATGGTGCTGGGTGCGCTGGCTGCGCTTGCTTGAGACGGAGCCGGATATCACCGTTTGCGGACGAGCTGCCAACGGGCGCGAGGCACTGACGGCGATCGCCAGGCAAAAGCCCGACGTGCTGGTGACCGATATCGAGATGCCGGAAATGACCGGCCTGACGCTGGCGGGCGAAGTGAGGGATCGGCATCCTCAGACCCGGGTGGTGATCCTGACTACCTTTGCCCGGCCGGGATATCTGCGGCGCGCGCTGGATGCCGGGGCCAAGGGATATCTGCTGAAGGACCGTCCGGCGGCGGAGCTGGCCGAGGCGGTGCGGCGGGTGCATCGCGGGCTGCGGGTGGTCGATCCCGACCTGGCGGCGGAGGCGTGGGATAGCGGGGCCGATCCGCTGACCGAGCGCGAGCGGCAGATTCTGTGGCGGGCGGGCGAAGGCAAGTCGAGCCTGGATATCGCAGAGGAGCTGCACCTGTCTGAAGGCACGGTGCGGAATTATCTGTCTGAAGCTATCAGCAAGCTGGGCGCCGCCAATCGAGTCGACGCGGCGCGAATTGCGCGAGCCAAGGGGTGGCTGTAAGAGGCAGGGTGTAGGGCTCAGGGCTCAGGGCTCAGGGCTCAGGGCTCAGGGCAAAATACTTATGCCATTTGCCGGTTGCTTCCTATCCTTGTGAATGCCTGAGTGAGAGAAATCAGGTTCCTCGACGGCAGTCTGGAAAAGCCTTTCCCATCTCCCCGTAGCGAGCCCTGTTCCCTACTCCCTGAGCCCTGCCTTCAGGACATGCCTTCTCCCGTGAGCGGGTTGATCTGGTTCGGCTTCGCCGCGGTGGGATCGGCGGGCTTTGCGGATACGGGTTCGGGCTCGTGGCCGGGAGTGGCACCGTTCGACGGAGAAGCGTTGTAGACGCGCAGCGGATCGCCGGGGAGCAGGTTGTGCTCGGCCAGGGCGATGCGGATGCGGCGCTGCGTTTCGCGCATGGCTGCCCACTGCTGGTTGGCCTTGGTCTTGAGCTGCACCGGATAGATGATCTGCGATCCCTTGATGGAGTCGACGCCGAGGAGGGTCGGGTCGGCGAGGAAGACGTCCTTGTAGGCCGGGTCGTTGCGCACGCTCATCGCGACCTCTTTGAGCAGGGCCATCACCTGGTCGGGATCGGCGGAGAAGTCAACGGAGACGGGAATGGTGGCGACCGAGAAATCGCGAGTGACATTGCCTACGGTCGTGATCTGCGAGTTCGGAACGATGTAGAGCGTTCCGTCGCCGTCGCGGACCTGGGTTTTGCGCAGAGACATAGTCTCGACGGTGCCGCCGACACCGCGCGAGCTTGACCACATCGCCCACGTTGTACTGGTCTTCGACGAGGATGAGGATGCCGTTGAGGCAGTCCTTGACGATGGTCTGCGCGGCGAGGCCGAGGGCGACGCCAGCGACGCCGGCGCAGGCCAGCAGCGGTGCCAGCTTGAAGCCCAGCATCGGCAGGATTTCCAGGGCGGCAAGGAATACGATGATTCCAACGCCGGTGGCCCGGGTGACGGACGCCAGGGTACGCACCTGGGCTACATTTCCGCGGGCCCGGCTCTCGGCCAGGCGGATCATGCGCCCGGTGATGAGCTTGAGGATGCGGGCGAGCACCCATGCCCCGATGAGGATGACGATAATCTTGGGCAGGGCAGCGCGGACGAACTCCTGCAGATCGGCGAGCCACTTCTTGTCCACCTGCGCGAAGAACTCGCGCGGGCCGAACCAGAGCAGCGTATACAACTCTTTTTCGCTCGAGGGAAACATCCGTTCCTATAATTGTCCCAGATAGTCTGATTGGAGACCCATGCGATCCTTTGATGCGATTTTGCCGGCTGCGATCCTGCTTCTCGGCATGGGTTTGTTTTACGGCGCGAACCCGACCGTGGGCAACAGACGCCACAACTTCCCACGGCACAGCCGCGTCCTCCGGTGCTGCCGGGAACCTCGCGCAACGGGACGGAGGACGAAGACAATCCCCTGGCGCGGCAGATGGCCGAGCAGCAGGCGAAGCGACGTAATAACCTGCGCCAGAAGCAGATCGTGGACGACACCGCGAAGCTGGTGCAACTGGCACAGCAACTGAAAGATGAAGTGGACAAGGGAAAGACGCCGGGCAATTCATCGTTCACAAAGAAGGCAGAGGAGATTGAAAAACTGGCCAAGTCAGTCAAAGAAAGGATGCGGGAGGGCCAGTAGCCCAATCGCCGGGATTGCGCATCAAGCGTCCGGTACTGCGCCTCTTATATCCTGAAGAGGTATGTCCACACAGACCGAACTCGCTCCTCCCATTGCCGCTACCCATCGCAAAGAAACACCGATCCACGGACGCACGCTGGTGGATAACTACGCGTGGCTTCGCGAGCGCGATAATCCCGAGGTGGTTGCCTATCTCGAGGCGGAAAACGCCTACACGGCCGCGGTGCTCGAGCCGACGGCCGAGCTGCAGAAGACGCTTTACGCCGAGATGGTGAGCCACATCAAGGAGACGGACGTCTCGGTTCCCTTCCGCGACGGCCAATTCTGGTACTACTCGCGCACCGAAGAAGGAGCGCAATACCCGATCTATTGCCGCAAGCCGGGATCCGCCGAGGCGCCGGACGCGGATGCTCCGGAACAGGTTGTCCTCGATGTAAACGAGCTGGCGAAGGGGCAGGCGTTCATGGCGGTCAGCGCGCTGACTGTCTCCGATGACGGCAACTTGATCGCGTATTCGGTAGACAACAAGGGTTTCCGCCAGTACACGCTGCAGGTTAAGGATCTGCGCACCGGCGAGCTGCTTCCAGAGCGCGTGGAGCGGGTGGGCTCCATTGTCTGGGCGGCTGATAACCGGACGCTCTTCTACACCGTTGAGGACGAGGAGCAGAAGCGCCAGTTTCAGTTTTACCGGCACAAGCTGGGTACGCCGCACGCGGAAGATGCGCTGGTGTACGAAGAGACCGACGAGCGGTTCAACATCGGCTCAGGACGCACGCGCGACGGGCTGTACATCATTCTTGAAAGCTCGAGCCACACGACCAGCGAGGAGCAGTTTCTTCCGGCGAGCGATCCGGAAGGAGCATGGATGCTGATCAGCCCGCGCGAAGACAACATTGAATACTATGCGGATCACCGCAATGGGCGGTTCTTCATCCGGACGAATGATACCGGGCGCAATTTCCGGCTGGTCACCGCTCCGGTTGACAGCTCCGGGGAAGGCGAACTGGACGGAGATGTTGCCCCATAATCCCGAAGTGATGCTTGAAGAAGTCGACGTATTTGCCTCATTTTTCGTGGCATGCGAACGCAGGGTAGGGCTACAGCATCTGCGGGTGTTTTCTTTCCGGGATTCTGGCTGGAAACGATCGGCGAACGGGAGATTGCCTTTCCTGAGCCAGTCTACAGCGCGCACCCGCACATCAATCGCGTTTTCGATACGAAGAAATACCGCTACAGCTATCAGTCGCTGGTCACGCCGAGTTCAGTCTACGAATACGACGTTTCGACGGGAGAGTCGAAGCTGCTCAAGCAACTGGAGGTGCCGGGCGGATTCGACCGTGAGTTGTATGCTTCGGAGCGGCTGTTCGCAAAGGCACCCGATGGCGTGGAGATTCCCGTGTCGCGTGGTTTATCGCAAGGATCGGCGCGACCAGGAAAGAATCCACTGTACGTGTACGGATACGGGTCCTATGGCTATCCGCTGCCGCTGGGTTTCAACAGCAACCGGCTGAGCCTGCTCGATCGCGGGTTCGTGCTCGCGTACGCGCACATTCGAGGCGGCGGCGATCTGGGCAAGCCGTGGCACGATGCGGGACGCCTGATGGAAAAGCGCAACACCTTCACCGACTTTATTGCCGTGGCGAGTATCTGCTGGCGCAGGGATACGGCGATCCGAAACGGGTCGCGATCGAAGGCGGCAGCGCCGGCGGGTTGCTGATGGGCGCGGTTTCAAACCTGCGCCCTGATCTGTTCCGCGCGGTTGTGTCTCATGTGCCTTTCGTCGACGTGATGAACACCATGCTGGATTCTTCCCTGCCGCTGACCGTTCCGGAGTATGAGGAGTGGGGAGACCCGAATGAGCCTGGAAGCGTTTCGAATACATGCTGGGCTATTCGCCCTATGACAATCTCGAAGCCAAAGCGTATCCGGCGATGCTGGTGAAAACCTCTCTTTACGACAGCCAGGTGATGTACTGGGAGCCGGCAAAATATGTTGCCAAGTTGCGCACGCTCAAGAAGGACGGCAATTCCCTGCTGCTGCACACCAACATGACCGCCGGCCACGGCGGCGCGTCGGGACGGTACGACTATCTGAAAGAAGTGGCACTGGATTACGCCTTCATCATGCGCG
>CAVRXY010000019.1:0-47754 GCA_963725225.1 uncultured Acidobacteriaceae bacterium | reverse complement strand
GCAGAGCCTTGCGCGCTTGATCCGCTGCTAACTCTTCTAGATTCGCGCGCATCAGCATCTTCGCCAGCAGGAGGTACGCAGAACCGGAATCGGGAAGGCACCTGAAATTCGATCGCAAAGGCGCGCCGGGCATCGTCATAGCGCTGCGAGTTCATATAGCAAAGGCCCAGCACATAGTTGGCATCGGCGTTCGCGTTCGGCGTCCACTGGCGAACACGCTCGAGAAACGGGATGGGCCGCCGCGGGTTGCCCAAGCCGGTAAAGCGTTAACCACTCCACCCGTAATCACTCAGCGTCAGACGGATCTTCCTTGACGGCGGCAGCGAATGCGCGCTGCGCTTCCTCAAGTCTCCCCGTGAGTAAACGCAATGCCAAGCTCGGCTGCACACCCTTCACCGGCGGTTGCATCCCCGACAGTTGCTGCATACGGGACCGTTCCCCTGGTATTCTGCCTTGTTCGAGCGCTTCGTGCGCCCGGGCCAGCGATTGTTGAGGAGTTTCGGAGGATGGGGTTTGGCTCAACGCAATCGAGGCCACCAAGGCCACAAGAAGCGGTAGGATACGCATTACGCTCTAAGCATACTGCGAGACCCGGAATCACTGCATGATGGAACCCGCCGCGCCCTGACGTTGATCTGTGTCGGCCTCATCATCTTTGCACCGGCCCGCAGCGCGCAATCGCAAAAGCAGCCATCCCGTGAAGACGCAGCCGCACCCATACCCGGAAACCTCCGGCCATCCGGGCCCGGCCTGGTTGATCGACGTCGCTCCGCAAGCCGGGCTCACAATGCAAAACGTAAACGGCGATCCGGACACGAAGCAAGACATCATTGAGACCACCGGCAGCGGAGTCGCAATCATCGACTATGATCGCGACGGCTGGCCGGATATCTTTCTGCTCAACGGCACATCGCTGGACGGCAAAGAGGCCGCTGCCGCTAAGCTCACCAGCCATCTCTATCACAATAACCACGATGGCACCTTCACCGACGGACAGCGGCCGCAGGACTGACAGGCACCGGATGGGCGCAGGGCGTCTGCGTAGGCGATTACGACAACGACGGATATGACGATCTCTACGTTACCTACGGGCAAAAACCGCCTGTACCACAACCAGCGAAACGGAACATTCAAGGAAGTCGCCGAGCAGGCCGGCGTCGCGGGCGACGGAACGAAATGGGGAACCGGCTGCGCGTTCGTCGACTACGACCGTGACGGAAAGCTTGACCTGATGGTCGCCAACTACGTTCAGTTGGATCTGAAGACGCTTACGAAAGCCTGGCGAAGGGATGACCTGCATCTGGAAAGGTACGCCGGTGATGTGCGGTCCGAGGGGTCTCCCATACACAACCAACATCCTCTTTCACAAACTGGGCGGCCAAAAATTCGAAGATGTCAGCAAGTCGAGCGGAATCACAAAAACAAATGGCCATTACAGCTTGAGCGTTTCGACTCTCGACTACAACCGCGACGGCTGGCCCGATATCTATGTAGCCTGCGACAGCACGCCAAGCATTCTCTATCGCAATAACAAAGACGGAACCTTCACCGATGTCGCACCTGACGCGGCCGCGGCGTATGACGAAGACGGTCGTGAGCAGGCAGGAATGGGCACCGCCATCGGCGATTACGACGCGGACGGCTGGCCCGACATCTTCAAGACCAATTTCTCAGACGATCGTTCGTCGCTCTACCACAACAACAGAGACGGCACGTTCACTGAGACCATCTCTGACGCCGGTCTTGGCCTGAATACCCAATACCTGGGATGGGGCGCGGCATTCCTGGATCTGGACAACAGCGGATGGCTCGATATTCTTGCCGTCAATGGTCATGTGTACCCCCAGGTTGACTCCGCACGCCTCGGCTCGTCCTACAAAGAGCCTCGCTTGTTGTACCAGAACCTCGGCAATGGAAGATTCAAAGACATCAGTAAAGACGGGGGCCCTGGTTGTACAGTACCGGCCTCCAGCCGCGGCCTCGCCATTGCGGATTTATGGAACGACGGTCGCATATCGGCCGTGGTGAACAACATCGACAGCCGCCCTATGCTCCTCGTCAATCTTGTTGCCAACTCAAATCACTGGCTGGGCGTCATCACGCAAGGTACCCGCTCCAATCGAGACGCAATTGGTGCCAGCGTGACGGTAGTCGCAGGGGGACGCAGTTGGGTTCAGGAAGTGCGAAGCGGATCGAGCTACTTATCGAGCAGCGATCTCCGTCTGCATTTTGGATTAGGATTAGCGTCTTCGATCGACCGAGTCGAAGTTATTTGGCCGAGCGGCCACGAAGAACGCTTTTCCGTTCGGGGAGTCGACCGGTTCGTCACTCTCGTTGAAGGCAGCGGCTCACCGAAGCCGGCAAGCAAGTGAGCCGCACAACTCACCGCCTACTCAGCGGGAGATTTCCTTGACGAAGACAAGTTCTGACGATTCGGGCAGCTGTAGCGAGACCCGAACTCCCTCTTTCATCAAATTGCGTCCGGAGACAGTCTGGTCGGGAGAACTGTGATCGTGGAAAGTCAGCCGATACGAACTCTCCGGCCTCAGCCCTCGCAGTACGAATCGGTGATCAGTCTCCGCTGGAGAGGAGCCCCGAAACGCAAAGAGAACTCCGTTGTGCCGCTCCGCATCGAAGTATTCCATCCCGTCCCAGTGTGCGCCATCCGGCCTCGCCGAGACGTGATAGACATCTGCATCGCGAATGAGCGGACGCAGGCGCTCCTTGTACAGGGCGAGCGCTTCCCTTGCAGCGGCATGCTGCTCCGGCGTCCAGGTCGTCGTGTCCAGCATCAGCGTAAACCAGCCCATCATGCCGCTGCGCAGCACATACAGAAAGTTCCCAATCCGTGGCGTCGGCCACTTCTCGACGTACGCCTCCAGCATTGCCGGAGGCAGAACATAGCTACTGTCATAAAATGCCCGCCGGTTTGAAACAGGGTCGTAAGCATCCGAGATTGAAAAGTAGTCCCCGTGGGCGGCGCTCCCGAAATCGATCATCCGCCCGCCGTCGTTGCATATCTCCAGCAGCAGGTTGGGATACTGCTGTCGAAGCCGCGAATAGATGTCGTAATAAGACCGGGTAGCGTGATAGCTGACGTCGGTGGAGTTCGAGCTTTCAACCCACAGAAAGCCCGAGTCTTCGTATCGCCGTATGTGTGCCAGATCAGGCGGAGCGTGCGGGTGATCGCTGCGATCGCATCCCTGGGCCACGACGTAGCCATCATGCTCGAGCATGTCCAAGTGATAATCCTTCACCACACGGCTAACCTCTGTCGCTGCCCAGTCGTGCGCCTTTGGCACGCCCAGGTCGATGGTTATGCCCTTGAATTCATCTCCCTGCTTCCAGCCCGACGGCGGATCGGTAATCAGCCAGTCGCGAACCTTCGGATCATTCACGTACAGCGAGCCCGGATGCGGATCCAGCGAAGCCTGCGCCCAGTCCATCCACAGCCCGAACTTCAAGCCCCGGCTGTGAGCATAATCAGCAATTGCCGCCAGCCCGTGGGGAAACTTCTGCGGGTCCGGATACCAATCCCCCACTCCCCGAAACCACCCGGCATCGAGATGAAACATCTCAAATCCCAGCTCTGCCGAGTCCCGGATCATGCTGCGCGCCTGCTTCTCGTTAATCGCCATGCCGCTGCCCCAGCTGTTATTCACTAGCAGCGGATAGTGAGGATCATCCACGGCCGCAGGATTATTCAACACTTGCCGCACCCAGCGCCGCAGGGTATTACCGGCGTCGTCAGCATCGCCGCGGTAAGCCCCAATGAATACAGTGGGCGTTTCGAAGCTCTCGCCCGCTTTGAGCAGCGTTCGAAATGGACCCGGCTCAGGGTTGAGCCCCGCTGTTCCTTCGAGTGAATCGCCACTGCGTCGCAGCGTGATGCGCGTCCGTCCGCTGAATTCGATTCCCATGTACCAGCCGTCCCCGTTCGCACCGCCACGATGGATAAGCGCAAACGGAATCATCTCGCGTTGTTTTCCCGGCGGCGGATGAGCGTATGTGCTGGACGTCCCGGTCCATTCGTAACCGGCGGTCATCGCGTTGCGATGCGTGCCCTCCGCAGATGGTCCTCCCGCACCCTTCTCGACCCAGAGGTCTTCGAGCGCCGTACCCGCTGGAATTCGCCAGTCAACCTGCAGGCTGTCCTGCAACGGAAGCCACATCTCGTGCCCGCTCAGATTCTCAATCCGCACCGAATGCTCCACCGGACCTTGCGATGCCCGTACGCGCCAGTCCCAGAAGAGGCGCAGCCGCGGAGACTTCGAATCGTAGACGAACTCAACTCGCGAGGGCTCGATCTGGCACGCAGCCAGGTTCAGACTCCAGTGGATTGTTTGCCGCTGTCCGCCGGCCTCAACAAAACCGATCAGTTCGTCCGGCTTCTGCCCCGCCCAGACAAATCCATCCGGCCCGCTTAGCTGCAGCAACCGCGGCGCGTCCGCCCCGGCTTCTACAGTTACTGCCGTGTCCGCGGTTGCCATCTTTGCCG
Source organism: uncultured Acidobacteriaceae bacterium (assembly GCA_963725225.1). GTDB lineage: Bacteria > Acidobacteriota > Terriglobia > Terriglobales > Acidobacteriaceae > Silvibacterium. The sequence continues at coordinate 43,256 of CAVRXY010000019.1, read as the reverse complement.
TCTTAATCTCGAGCCCCTTGACCTCGAGTCCCTGGGCGCTGAGTGCACTCAGCAGACATACGCACGACACAGCTCTCAGCTTCCACATCTTCTCGTTTCACCTTCTCCAGAGGCCACAACAACTATCATCTACCGCAGGTTGCACCACCCTTGCGGAGTCTACGCCACACACTGCGGCGCGGCCGCTCTCACCCTCAATTCCACAATGCCCCTTTTCCGTGCTTGTCGATCATGCGACCATAGTGCAATCTCATCTGCACGCCATCCAGAAGAAATAAACGCGGAGGAAATGAATGCGCTGCCGTTCCCTGCTTAGCTGTCTCGGACTTCTCCTGTTCGCCACCCCGACATTCGTAATCGCCACTGCGCAGATTCCCACACCCGCCTCCGTCCTCGGCCACAACCCCGGAGACGACTTCTACCTCGCCGACTACGACGACGCCATCAAGTACTTCCATGCGCTCGCCGCCAGCTCAGACCGCATCAAGATGTTCAAGGTCGGCAAGTCCACCCGCGGCGAAGACTACGAGATTGCCGTCATCTCCTCGCCCGAAAACCTCGCGCGCCTCGACGAATACAAAGCCATCGCCCGCAAGTTGGCCGATTCGCGCAGCCTTACCGACGCCCAGGCCCGCGAACTCGCCCGCACCTCCAAGGTCATCGTCCACATCGACGGCGGACTCCACTCCGATGAAGTCGCCGGGGGGCAGCACTCCATCCAGCTCGCTTACAAGCTCGTCTCTTCGCAGGGCGACCCGCAGATCGACGCCATCCTCAACAATGTCATCCTCGTCCTCTGGCCCACCATCAATCCCGATGGCCAGAACATGGTGGTCTCCTGGTATCGCCGCAACCTCGGCACACAATTTGAAGTAAGTCCCATGCCCTGGCTTTACCAGGAATACGTCGGCCACGATAACAACCGCGACGGCTACATGCTCAACATGATCGAGTCACAGGTCGTTACGCGCGTCGGGCTCGAATACAGCCCGGTCATCTTCTACTGTCAGCACCAGACCGCGCCCTTTCCTGCCCGCATCTGGATCCCGCCCTTCGCCGATCCCATCTCGTCGAACATCAGCCCTTACATGCGCAGCTGGCTCAACGTCGTCGGTACGCAAATGTCTGCCGCCCTCCAGGAGCAGCACCTCCCCGGAGCCATATCCCAGGCCGAATACGATAACTGGTATCCCGGCTTCCTCGACTTCACCAGCGTCTTCCGTCACGAAATCTCCTTCTTCACCGAGACCGCTCTCTACCGTTACGCCACGCCGCGCTTCTACACGGTCAATGACTTCCCCAAGCCTTCGCAGGATCTCAAGGCACTCACCATGTACACCGATCCATGGCAGGGTGGATGGTGGCGTCTCGGCGATGCCGTGAAATACATGGTCGCCGCGTCCATGTCCGTTCTCGACACCGCCTCGAAATACCGCGAGCAGCTTCTCTACAACCGCTGGCAGGCCGCGCACGACAACATTGAACATTACAAGCACTCCGCGCCCTTTGCCTACGTGCTCCCTAATCCTCAATCCGACACACCCGAAGCCGCTCTCCTCGCGCAGAAGCTCATCGATAACGGACTCGAGGTCCACCGTGCTACGCGTACCTTCCGCGCCAATGGCATCGACTACCCCGCCGGCTCCTGGGTCGTCCTCATGGATCAGCCATTCTCCGGCCTCGCCAAAGAGCTCTTCGAAGCCCAGCACTATCCGCAGGCCTTCTTCGACGCGAGCGGCAAGCCCGAGAAGCTGCCCTATGACGTCACGGGCTGGACCCTCCCCATGCAGATGGGCGTTCGCGTCGACGCCGTCACCGATCCCGTGGGCGAAGACCAGCGCTCCGCCCTGGAGCTCGTACCCAGGATCGATCCGCTCTCCGTCAGTGTCGAAGGGACCGGACCGACTTACGTCCTCAGCCACAAGCCTGACGCCGCATTCATGGCCGTCAATGACATCCTCGGCGCCGGAGGTTCCGTCGCCTTCTCACGCGACGAAGTCCAGACCGCCGAAGGTCCTGAAACCGGAGCCTTCGTCGTAACCGGCATCGGCCGCGAGAAGCTGCTCTCAATCGGTCAGAAATACGGTGTCGGAGCCATCTCCAGCTCACGCAACCCGCAAACCATCGCCATCCACAAAGCCCGCGTCGGACTCTATCGTCCCTGGGCGCCTTCCATCGACGAAGGCTGGACCCGCTGGATCCTCGAGAAATACGGCTTTGCGCCTGAAAGCATCTACAACGCCGGCATGAAAGCCGGTAATCTCCGCGCCCGCTTCGACACCATCATCCTTCCCGACATGTCGAAGACTCAGCTCACCGACGGCTTCAAGCCCGGCCTCGTCCCCAGCGAATACGCCGGCGGCATCGATACCAACGGCATCGCCAATCTCCGCGAATTCGTCCGCCAGGGCGGCACGCTCGTCGCCTTCAACCAGACATCGTCATCCCTGATCGATCTCTTTGGCCTGCCCGTGACCAATATCCTCGCCGGCGCAAAGCCCGACGAGTTCTTCTGCTCTGGAGCGCTCCTGCGCATTGAACTGAAAGATGATGCCTCGCGCCCTTCGCTCTACGGACTTCCCGCTGACCCCATCGTCATGTTTGAGCGGGGGCCGGCCTTTGCTCCCAAGCCGGGATTCACCGGGGCCATCCTCGCAACTTATCCTGCGGGAATCAATCCGCTCCAGAGCGGCGTCCTCCTGCACCCGGAGAAGATCGAGGGCCAGGCTGCAGCCGTCGAAATCGCCTACGGCAAAGGGCACATCTTTCTCTACGGATTCAAGCCACAGTGGCGCGCACAATCTCACGGAGCCTACAAGTTCTTCATGAACTCGCTCTACCGCTACGACGAGCCGGCGTTCAGCGAGGTCTCCGTCGCCAAGGCGGCGCAGGCTGATAAGGGCAAGGCCAAAGCTGCCAGCAGCGATGAGGATGATGACGACATGAATGACGAGTGAGGGCCTACCCCCCTACCCCCTCCCCCCCCGAAATCTGTAACCGTTTCATTTTGCACGGGTTAAGGGATAGGTCGGCCGCATCTCCTACATTCCAAATTACTTACAGGTAGTTAATACAAAACAAAGGGCTTAGACCCAACAGCTGGGCAAATCGGCACCTGATGCGAAAAGGCCCGGCTGCTCGTCGCGGCCGGGCCTTTGATTGAGTCCTCTATTTCTATTTTAGCTTGTTCGGCGAAATTGTCGGCCGATGGAGGCCGGCCACAGCGTCATTTCTCCGGGTGCGCGAATGTGGCTGCAACCGGTTCGGGCCTACCCGGGTTGCCGCCATCGACGTCTACGCCCACCGCATCCGCACTCGCCGCGTTGTTCTCTGACGGAATACCTGGCTGCGCATCGGTCATCGGGTCGAAAACGGCGGCATGAGGGTCCGGATGGAACCGGCCGCCGCCGCCCAGGTAGACCACCGCGATCCCGGCAGTCACCAGCGGATGAAGGATCGTAATCGGCACCACGTATCGCTTTCTCTTCAGCAACGCTTCCGCCACCCCATCAACCGAGGTGCTGCGAGGAATCGTTCCCGGCACCTGCTCGATTACAAAGTCTGCCGTCTCGAGGTCCGAATGCTTCTTCTCATATTTCACCAGCGATTTCGCCGCCTGCTTCGGCGTCATCATTCCCGCATCCGCAATAAAGTTGCGGTGAATGGCGTGAGGATAATAGAAATTCAGCACATTCTCTGCGAAATTCGCGCAGTTGTTGAAGAAAAAATTGAAGTGGCTCTTATTCCGCCGCTGGTTGAAGTCTGCGATCAGATTTTCATCCTGTTCTTCGCTCGTCTCAACCGCGAAACCGTAAATCTTTCGGTCGTAGGCCGCGCCCACCAGCTGAATCCACTCGCCCTTAGGAATCTCCTTCTTCGGATCATCCGGAACCAGATCCATCAGGTGCTCGCGACGGTAGCGGTCGCGCAGCCTCGTCTCCAGGCCCTCGTCCGCTGTCGCGGGAATCTGCGAAGGATCGTCGACGGCATAGAGGTAAGCGATCAGCGGAATCGCCAGCCAATCGTAACCGTCAATGTGGTGATACCGGCTCAGCACGACGCCGTTCTCGCCCGGCAGGCAGGAACGCAATTCCGTCGGCGACTCAGCGCACACATCGCTCAGATAAATCGCCGCGTGACCGGTCGGCGTCATTCCGCCAAAATGGCCAAACGGCTCCTCAAGCAGCAGCGCAGCCTCACGCGCATGAGCTCGGGCGCCGGCAAATATCGCAACCAACCCAAGAAAAATCAACCGCCGCAACCTTCGTGCTTCCATGCGCCGTTGTTCCTGCGAGCTCGTCCTCATCCTCATAAGATTCCGAATACACTGCGAGCGCCGTATCCGCACCGCAGGCGAACATCTGAATAAACCCTAAGTTGCTGGAAACTATGCGCCCACCCGCGAAGTTTTCTGTGTAAAAATCAGCGCATTTCGCGATCAACTGCGCTCCTGCCGAGAGAAAACTTCTGGCTCAGCCGCAGTCTTTGTTACGCTCAAATCAGCATGACGAATGGCTCGCCCAGATTCGGTCCAAGGAACACACCGGGACAAACTTTGCTCATCGATGCCGACGACACGCTCTGGGAAAATAACATCTACTTCGAGCGCGCCATTGCAGCTTTTATTTCCTACCTCGACCATCGCGAGTACACACGCGAACAGGTTCGCGAGAAGCTCAACGAGGTCGAGCGCGCCAACACTCTCGCTCACGGCTATGGAGTCTCAAGCTTCCGCCTCGCTCTGGTCACCTGCTTCGAAACCCTCTCCGGCGAGCCCGTGACACCGGAAAAACATGAGCGCATCGTCAGCTTTGCCGAATCCATCATCGCGCAGGAGATCGAACTGCTCCCCGGCGTGCAGGAAACCCTGCCCGTGCTGGCCGAGCGCCACCGCCTCATCCTCATGACCAAGGGCAATCCCGACGAGCAGTCGCACAAGCTCGCGCGCTCCGGCCTCGCCGACTACTTCTCCGCCGTCGAAATTCCGCACGAGAAAAATCCCGAAGCCTATCAGAGCGTATGCGCGCGCCACTCGCTCTCATGCCAAACCACCTGGATGATCGGCAACAGCCCCCGTTCCGACATCAACCCCGCGCTTGCCGCCGGCCTGCACGCTGTCTACATTCACCACCCCAACACCTGGGTGCTCGAACACGACACCATCGAAGCGGCTCCCGCCGGCCAGCGCTTTATCGAGATCGAGAGCTTCGCGCATCTGGACCTGCATTTCTAGACGTTTACCTGGGGCACTCGCGCATTTACAGACGACTGCCGGCCGTTCGGTTTGATAAATTTGCCGCGGTCTATGAATGCGCGACTACAAGGAATGCTGTGACTACAAGCCGCAATGCGTCGCCGCGAACTCTCTTCCGAGCGTTAAGCGCCATAAAAAATCGGGTGATCCGCCCAAGGCTGCCGGCATTGCTGCTCGCCGCATGTTCAGCCTGGAGTAATGCACAGACTCCAGCACCACACTCCATCCTGATGCCTCAATACTCGGTAACCATCGTGCCCAGCGATCAACCGGGAGCTCCTCCACAACTCAGGCTCGAACGTGATCACCAGACCGTCTTCCTGATGCCCATGGTTGCGGGACTGGCCTCTCCATCGAGCGAAGAGCATCTCTCCGGGATCACCTATTCCCTGCGCAAGGCCGGTGAAGACGCAGTCGAATTGAACGCCACGGCAAAAAGCAGCATGTGGACGAACCGCCGTTTTCAGTGGCGTTTCTTTCCCGGCCACATCGAGTTTCAACAGTTTGCCGAAGGATCCGGCAAGCTCGGCCGCTGTTACTTTCTATCGAATGGAATTTCCGGCCTGTGGGACAACGGCACCTCGGACGGTCACGCGTGGAACACAGCTATATACGCCGACCGGTATTTCGCTCCAAATCCTAATCACGCGAACCAATTTGAATTCGACATCGCTATGCCGCAGATTCTCGGATTCAGTGTGGGCCGTGAAGAAAGCTCGGCACAGGACTTTCGTCCCGAACGAATGACCGGCATCTTCGCGCCGCCGCCACTCTTCCTCGGCTTCCATCTCGACAAATCATGGACCGGTATCGGCATCGGAGCAAAGCCCGGAGATTATCAATTCCCGGCGCTGGAATACTCGGGCTCGCGCTATGCCGGAGCGTCGTTTTATGTCGACTACATGGGCTACCGCGGGGTCGACGGCGGATTTGCATCGCCGGTTCTCGATATAAGCATGACCTATAGCCCGCTCGACGCACTGCAGAGCTATACCTCCTGGCTCACCACAAGTGGCTTCGCAACTGTTTCTGTTACGAAAGACGTCTACTGGCATCACTTGCCCATCTTTTGCGGATGGGCCGAGCAAACGGTTGAATCAGTCCCTCACGGCGGCGCACCCAACAGGCAATCCACGCAGGCCAACTATGAGCGTTGGCTCGCCGCACTGGACGAACGCGGATTGCCGGTCGGCACAGTCGTGATCGACGACAAATGGCAGCAGGGTTATGGCACTTTCGAAGTCGACCGGCAGAAATGGCCTGACCTCAAGGGCTTCATCTCCGCGCAACACGCTAAAGGACGCCACGTACTGCTTTGGGTTCCTGTTGCCGATCCAGATGGGCTGCCCGCGTCGCTCTGCGTCACCTACCAGACCAAGTGCGTCATCGCCGACGTAGGGAAACCCGAATACGAAACGTGGCTCCGCCCGCGTATCCGACATCTCGTCGAAGATCTCGGCGTTGACGGCTTCAAGGAAGACTGGGTCAAATCGCCCACCGCGCCGGGTCTCCCGCTTACCGGTCCGGCCACGGGCATCGAATTCGTCCGCCGCTTCCAGTCCATCCTTTACAGCGAAGCCCACAAGTGGAAGGCTGACGCCCTGGTCGAGACGCAAACTACGAATGCGCTCTTCCTGGAATCGTCGGATGTGATCCGTCTGAACGACATCTGGTACGCCACCCGCAATGTCACGGAAGTGATGCGCCTTCGCGCCCGCATCGCAAATATCTCCGGCTGGTCCCTCGTCGACACCGACAACGCCTCATCCACCAACCTCAAGGAATGGTGGGACTACATGCAGGCGCAGCCCTCGATAGGGATTCCGGCGCTTTACTTTGTCACTCGCACCGAAACAACACAGGAAAGGCCCTCGGATGCAGACTGGATCTATCTCTCTGCTTTGTGGCGCCAATATATCGATTCGCTCAAGGTCATGTTCCCACAGTGACGCGGTCACAGCCCGTGCCCGGCAGATTAGGCAGATCTCAGTCAGGTGACGGCTCAGTTCTCGATCATCCCCTTGGGCTTGTCCCCCAGCAATCCCGCGGCCGCCTCCAGCATGTACGCGGGATGCACCGGCTTTGCGAGTATCTCGAAGATGTTCCCGTCCGTCGCTGCCTGGGTCAGTAAGTCCGCGGTTCCCTGCTCGCCGGAGAAAAGCAGCAACCGGCAGTCGGGATAATTCGCTTTCAGCACCAGCGCAAAATCGATCCCGTTCATTCCCGGCAGCATGACGTCCACGATTGCCAGGTCCGGCTGCCACTGGGAGATTACTTCAATAGCTTCTTCCGCCGAATATGCAACCCGCGCCTCATATCCTTCCTTCGTAAATATCAGGGCCAGAGTATCCGAGACGTTCACTTCGTCGTCGATAACCAGTACCTTGTGCTTCTCTCGCAGACCTGACATGTCTGCTCCTCCTTAAGCTCAGCATTTGAGAGGCATCGAGTGATCTACAACTCAACGTCAGGAGAACCGGCTTGTATGACTCGCAGCGGGCAATCGCCCACCCGCGCCGCAATCCGTGACTCCCGCCAATTCGTTTCCTTTGTAAGGGATTAAGCTTGTGCGTCATCCCCGGAAATCTCCTGGCCTGCCCCATACGATGCCGAGTGTTCCTGCTAGGATACCTAGCGTGGACGGCAAGTCATTGATTTCATTGATGTAATTGCTGCCATGAAATGTCGGAGAGGTTTCGAGCCGAAATGGCTGCGCAACACAATTCGCTACCGGAATGGTCCCATCGCATCCGTCGGCTTATCCGCGACCTGAAGCTGACCCAGGCCAGCCTCGCCGAACGCCTCGGCGTTTCTCCCGCCACCGTCTCCCGATGGATACAAGGCCGCAACGAGCCTACCGCCCAGACCTACGTCGCCCTAGGTAATCTTGCCAGCCGCCCCGACGGCATGTACTTCTGGGAGCGCGCCGGCATGGATGCCGCCGGCCTTCCCGACGCAAATTTCCGCCGCGCGCCCTTGTCGCTCCAGCTCAGCCCGGAAGACTTCAACCTTGTGGCCAGTAAAAGAACGTCCAGCCACCTCACCGGCCGGGGAAACGTAGTCGCCATCCCCCTGCTTAACGTCACCGCCTACGGAGATGAAGTCGCCCCTCCCCAGAATGTCAGCCTCTCCGAGGCCGAGCTCGAGGATGTGCTGCTCGCTCCCCTAGCCTGGTGTCCGCACCCTGAAGACATGATCAGCATGCATCTTGTCGGCGACTCCATGTTTCCCGTCATTGCTCCCGGATCTCTCATCTTCGTGGACACCGCCGTCACTGACCGCGACCAGCTCAACCAGAAGATCGCCGTCGTTGCGCACCGCGACCTCGGTTTCAAAGTCGCCCGCTTTCAGCGCCTCGCAAGCACGGATCTCCTCGTCACAGCCAACCACAAATACTCGCCCCTTGACGTGAGTAACCCGTCGAAGTGGAAGGTTTTCGGTGAAGTTCTCTGGTGGGTCTCGCGAGACCCCGTACCCGAAGCCTGATTGTCGCTTCTCGCTTGCTCTAAGCCGTCCGCTCCGACGATCATTTCCGCACACTATATCCGTAACAAGGAGCGGCGCCTGACATGAATGGCAAAAAGAGAGCGACATCGAATGCTTCAAATCAGCAAGCAGAACTGATTCTCCACCTCTACGAACTGCGACGGGAGACGGTCATGCGCGAGGCGCGTTCCTACGTCGGCGGCGAATTCATGCCCGCGTCGGCGGATGAATTCGTCCAGATTGTGAGCGCGGGCGGCAAGCAGACGGGCTTTGTCCTGCAGGTCTATGGGTACTGGGACATGCTCGCCGCCTTTGTGCTGAGCGGCGCTCTCGATGAAGCGCTCGTCTACGCCACGTGCCAGGAAATGTATTTTCAGTACGCAAAGATTCAGCCCTTCCTTGCAGAAGCTCGAAAGAAGCTCAACCTGCCGGAATTCTTCATCAGCATTGAACGCGTCGTCGAGGGATCGAAGGCGGGCCGCGAGCGTCTCGTCACAATGCGAAACAATCTGGCAGCAATGGCTGCCGTGCGCGCAGCCCAGGCGAAAGAGGCGCAGGCTTAGCTGCTCAGAAAGGCGAGTGATATCCGGCTTCCCTGACCTGATCTTACGTCGCTTCTTTTGCTATACTTTCAGAGGACAACCACTCATCAAGTGCGGAAGTGGTGAAATGGCAGACACACCATCTTGAGGGGGTGGCGCCGAGAGGCATGGGGGTTCAAGTCCCCCCTTCCGCACCAATGTCCACAGTTTATTGAGGATTCCGCTCAGAAAAGCGACCGCATGATTTATCTGTTCATCTTCATCCACGTAATCGTCTGCATCTTCATGATCGCAGTCATTCTTCTCCAGCAAGGCAAGAGCGCCGACCTCGCCGGAGCCTTCGGCGGCCAGGGCTCGCAGACTGCCTTCGGACCCCGCTCCGCAGCCAATCTGCTCACCCGCGTCACCACCTGGTGCGCCGTAGTCTTCATGATCACGTCGATCAGCCTGACCGTCATGATGGCCAAGAAGTCTCACACCCAGCGCTCCGTGCTCTCCGGCACCCAGACCACCCAGAGCAAGCCGGTCAAGAAGTAGCTCTCGATCCTCTTCGAGTCACAGGGGCAGGCCTGAGCGCCTGCCTTTTTCCCGCGCATCCGAACAATCGCTGAATCCTGCTTTCACCAGAGCACATCGTCCACCGGCTTCACGGCCATGGGAAGCTCGGCCTCACCCAGCAGTTGCCGCAAATTTATCTCGATCGTTGTCGCGATCGCCGTCATCGGCACGTCGTAGATGCTGTTGTCGAACGGATCTTCCAGGTCCCGTCCGATCTTATCCAGCGCCATGAACATGAACCCCACAATCGTTGACCCGAGGGGCGTAAACCAGCGGAGACTCTCCACGATACCCACCGGCAGCATCACGCAGTAGACCAGCACAAATAGCCGCGCCAGAAAATCGTATTGCTTGGGCATCGGAGTATTTTTGATCCGCTCCGCGCCGCCCTGCGCATCCATCAAGCTGTCAAGGCTGCGGTCAATCGCCTGCCACTGCCATTGGTCAAGCCATCCCCTCCGGCGCGCCGATATTACGATCTCGCCCATCTTCTTTTGCAGTGCCAGCGCTGCGTTTCTTTCTCCTTTTAGCCCCGTCGCTTCTTCTTCCGGAAGAAAACGCGCCAGCTCCGCTATCGGATCGAGTCTCCGAAGCTGGAGGCGCAACGCGTGGACGTACGCGATCTGATACATGACCAGCCGCCTCTGCACAGCCGCGACCTCTGCCCGTTCATCTGCGGTCGATCCCTCGCTGGCGCTGATCGTATTCAGCACCTGTCGCGCGAATGTCCGGCTCTTGTTCACAATGGTGCCCCATAGGGTGCGAGCCTCCCACCAACGGTTGTACGTCGATGCATTCCGGAAGCTCACCAGCAGCCCGATCGCGGCCCCGTACAGAGCAAGTGGAATACTCGGCCAACTCACCCAGCTCCAGTGCATCACCATCTCGCCGATGACCACCAGAACGTCCCACCCGACCAGAACCAGCATCGACCACCCCATGGAGAGGATGATCTGAAACGGCCGAACCCCCCAGGAGACGATCATGCGAGATCAGCCTCAACCCCGGCTGTCACCGGCACAAATTCTCTCTGTCCATCCTCGGCGATGCGCACGACACCTGTCCCTATGTCATAAACCCAGCCGGACATCGTCAGACCGCCCCGCGCGATCGCACCGGCGATGCTTGGGTGGGTTTTCAGATGCACCAGCTGCATCAGCACATTTTCTTCCGTCAATCGCCCTAGTCTGCTGTTTCTGAAGTTTCTTTATACTTGTTGACCTTGCGGATAATACGGCTGGCACTGGCGACCCAGTGAAAAGGTTGTGGCTGCCGGTTGTAAGTGCGGATGTATTCATGGATGGCCTGGGTGAGTTCCTGAACGGAGCGGAAAGTGCCGCGCCGGATACGCTTGCGCGTGATTTCCGCAAACCAACGTTCCACCTGGTTCAGCCAGGAACTGCCGGTCGGAGTGAAATGCACATGGTAGCGGGGATGGGCCGCCAGCCACTGCCTCACCCTGGGATGCTTGTGTGTTCCGTAATTGTCGAGGATGAGATGGATGTCCAGGGTCGGATCGGCAGTCTGGTCGATGTGCTCCAGGAAGCGGAGAAATTCCTGATGCCGGTGTCGCGACTGGCACTGACCGATGATCGTGCCTTCCAGCACGTCCAGGGCAGCGAATAAAGTAGTGGTCCCGTGCCGCTTGTAGTCATGGGTGCGACGCTCGGGCAGTCCGGGCCGCAGGGGCAGAATCGGCTGAGTGCGATCCAGCGCCTGAATCTGGCTCTTCTCGTCCACGCTCAGCACCAGGGCCTTCTCCGGCGGATGCAGATAAAGCCCCACGATGTCGCGTACCTTGAGGGCAAACTGCGGATCGCTGCTGAATTTGAAAGTCTCGACACGATGCGGCTGCAGCTTGTGCTTCTTCCAGACCCGGTGCACTACCGCCGGACTGACTTTCTGGGTCCGCGCCATGCTGCGCACGCTCCAGTGCGTCGCATCTTTCGGCGTGGTCTTCAGCGTGGCTTCCACGATGGCGGCCTCGCGGTCCTCGGTAATGCGCTTCGGGCGGCCGCTGCGGGGACGATCTTCAACAATCCCCTCCATCCCTTCCTGCTCATAGCGGTTCCGCCACAGCAGCACGGTCGGTACGGAGGTAGAGAGCTTCCGCGCTATGGAGCGGTTCGCCCGTCCTTGGGCGGCGGCCAACACGATCTGAATGCGCAGCGCGATGCCACCCGGAGTGCTGCGCTGACGGCTCATCCTCACCAGATGTTTCTTCTCCGATTCAGTCAGTGCAAGGGGCGCGGCAGCGGGAAGAGGCATAATATCCCACAGAATATCCCTGCTCCACTATTAGTCAAGTTATTTCAGAAACAGCAGACTAGCTTCTCGCTGGGACGGTTGTCCTTGTTCACGAGGCTCTCCGCCACCATCAGCGCCGCCTGTCCGTGATGCAGCCAGTACCTCACGGTGGGCAAATCTTCCGTCGATTCGGGATGCAGAAGCCCCTTCATAGCACCGCAATCCGAGTGTCCGCAGACGACTACGTGTTGCACTTCCAGCGCCTTCACTGCATATTCGATCACCGCCGTCACGCCACCCGGCGTTCCGCTGTAAGGAGGAACCATATTTCCCACGTTGCGCGTGACGAAAACCTCGCCCGGGCCCGAACTCGTAATCGCCTCAACATCTACTCGCGAGTCCGCGCAGGCGATGACGAGTGTGTGCGGTTTCTGCGGCGTGGACGCCGCGCGCTGGTATTGCTCCCTTTTCTCTGCATGGACTTCGGCGTAAAATTTGCGCGCGCCGTCCTTCAGTTTCTCCAGAACACTGTCGGTCATAGTCGTCGGCTCTCGTCGTAAATTCGCGGGTTTTAGTGCCCTTCGTTATGATTCACAAGGTATCATTTGTCACGCGAAAAACGGGCCCGATGCTGCTAACGCGGACTCCAAGCCTCCTTTATATTTCGACGGCCAGAACGGTCATCCTCCAACTCCTGAATTACAAGTGCAACTGCGGCGGGTTGGCATTCCGGTATGCAGTGCTGGAGCTCGTAGTCTTATGCAGTTTTGTGCTAGCCATCCCCGCCCGGACGCAGCAACAACCGGAGCCCGAGGATCCCGAAGATGAGAAGCAGGTAGGGCTCTGGCTCGATCAGGGAATCTCCACCCCTTTTCAGGCAATAAATCTCTCCACGAGCGGCTCGATGAGGGAGAGCGTCCAACCCTTCGAATCACGGGGCAGCCTCAGCGCCTGCCTCTTTGCTTTTTCAGGGCCGCTAGTCCGATCATGACAGCATCCCGCGGTCCGTTTCCCCGCCTTCGGATTCTTGCTCCGTCCCTTTGATTTCAGGATGCGCAGTCGGACTTTTTCATGCTAGAAAGTTGCGACGCGGGGCTACACTGAGTCAAACCACGACAAATATTCTCGTAATGCCGCTTCAGATTAATGTTAGGAGTCTGTCTCGATGGCGAATGTTGAAGGCGAACCCAGGACATATTTCGGACGCTGTGTTTGCTCCAGCAACTGAACGTGCTCTGGTTGTCTCAGTACAACTTTTCCTGTTCCTGGCGTTGATTTTGTGTTCCGGGGCGTCCGCACAGAATAAGCAGCGATCGGACTACATCCGCAGCTCGCAGCCGCCGCTATTGAACTACAAGGAATTGGTAGCCCTCAATGAGGAGGAGACCATCGATGCCCCTCTAGCCGACAAACTCCACACTTTATTAACGACGCCTTTTATCAATAATCAGGCGTATTTCGCCGGAACAAAGCCTCTTCGCCCAGGTGTCAAGGGCATGGGGCCCTCGCTGCGCGTCGTCGAATGGAACATTGAGAGGGGAATCGAATTCGACGCGATCAAGTTATTGCTGACGGATAAGAAGGGGTTCCTCGCCAAAGTGCACGGTGAAGCTGCCAGCAATGTGGACACTGAAAAGGCAAGCGACCAGGTGCTGAATGCACAGATGGACGTGCTTCAATCGGCAGACGTGCTCGTACTGAATGAGCTTGACTGGGGCATGAAGAGAAGCGACTACAGGGCGGTGGTAAAGGATCTCGCCGCTGCACTCAAGATGAATTGGGCCTATGGCGTCGAGTTTGTAGAGGTTGATCCCAAGGTGCTGGGCACGCAATCGTTCGCGAATGTGGAAAACGAAACCGAGCGCAAGGAGTTAGAGGAACTGTTCAGCACCGATAAGGCGCGCCTGCTTGGGCTGCACGGCACGGCAATTCTTTCTCGCTATCCCCTTCGCGATGTGAAGCTCGTGCCTTTTAAATATCAGGCCTACGACTGGTACAACGGCGAGAAGAAGTATGGATCGGTTGAGGCCGGTAAACGTAAGGGCGCAAGCCTGCTCTTCGGCGAGAGCATCGTGCGCGAGGTGCGCCGTGGGGGCCGGACCAACCTTATCGCGACCATCGATGTTCCTGATCTTCCGGAACGGGAGGTAACGATCGTTGCGACTCACCTGGAGAATCGCACGACGCCGAAAGGCCGAGTAAAAGAAGCGGATGAGCTTCTTGACATGATTCGTCCGATTCCCCATCCCGTCATCGTCGCCGGGGATATGAATACGACTGGGGAGGACGGATCGGTTATCAGCATAAAATCGTCGGTGCTGAAAAAGATAAACGATCCTGCGTTTTGGGCCACGCAAGGAGTCAAGTACGCGACAGGAGCCGGTCTCATCATGGGCCTCAGCACCTTCGCCTTTAAGAAGACAAAGTTCCAAGCCGATCCGACTGCGTCGGGAGTTCCCTTACTGGCGGCCAATCCTGAACAGGGATTCTTCAAGGATCTCGATAAGTACCGCTTCGATGATGGGACCCGCATTGACTTTCGTGGGGATGCGGAGCTTTCGGTGAACGACCGCGAGGGGACGTTGGGCAACTCGAACGAGCGCGCCAGCAAGGGATTTGTGACAACGTTTGCCTTGCCCCGAACCCTGGGAGCAGCAGGGAAATTCAGGCTCGACTGGATATTTGTGAAGGGCTATTTGAAGGATGATCCCAAAACTGCCGACTCCTACCGCTTTGCACCAGCCTTCGCACGCACCATGAACGAATCGAACGAAGCACTCAACCCACATCTATCAGACCATGCTGCCATCAGTGTCGATTTGCCGATCACACAGCCGGCTTTGTCGGGATCGAAGTAATGACCCTGGCCTCAAGCTCTCCCGATAACACATTACCGATTGGACAACAGACCAACAGGTCACCGACTTATCAATACACTGAAGGCCAATGCGCGGATAGAGTAATCCGGCAAATCCGAATAAAGTAGGCCTGAGCAGGCCTGGTCCATAAGCCGAACCACTTTGCCGAAAGTTCCATGCAAGCGTAGACGATTCCACAAATAAGTAGATGACGATGAGGCGAACAGTCTGCGTCTTGGCTCTTCTCTGCAGTGGCTTCCTGGCTATCCCGGCCAGGGCGCAGCAACAACCATTGCCCGAGGACCCCGAAGACGAGAAGCAGATAGGTCTCTGGCTCGATCAGGGAGTCTCCACACCACTTTCGTCCGACAAATCTCTGGAAGTCGAATTCCACGAGCGGCTGGATGAAGGAGCATCCAACCTGTTCGAGTACTTCGTTCAAGGCGGAGTCGCCTTTCGACTGCGGCCCTGGTTCACGCTTATACCGATCTATCGCTACCAACGCTTTCCCGGCAATCCCAAAATTAACTACGAAAATCGGCTGCAGCTCAACCTCACTCTGAGCACCGCGCGGGGGCAATGGCGATACAACCTGCGCACCCTCATCGAGGGGCGATTTCCCGACGATCGTCCCGCGTCAGCGCGTTTTCGATTTCGTCCCGGCGTCGACTACACCCTGCCGATTCGCACCACCTGGCGTCCAACCATCGTCGTCAGCAACGAGTTCTTCCTCGTTCCGTGGGACAACCCCTTTGCCAATGGCGGCACCGCCTACACGCAGAACCGTTTTCAGGTGGGCGTTCGATTTCCCGTCACCAATTCATTCTCCGTCCGGTCCTACTACATGTTGCAGTCCGTCAACCTGCCGCCGGGGTGGGACACAAATGAGATCGTCGGCATATCCCTTGCCTATAAAGTCCCGCGCAAAATCAAGTGATGCCGGGCCGCCGATGGCTATACCCTGTATCCGGCCTGACACCGGCTGATGATCGGATTTTTATGGAGAAATAAGGAGATGGCTCGGCTATCATGGCTTCGCCTTCGAACGCCTCAGGAGGAACACCAATGTCTCTCTCCGCCAACTCGCCCGAATACAACCACTCGCGCCGCAAATTCCTCGGCACCGCTCTCGCCGGAACAGCTGCCGCTCTTGTCGGAGCAGCCTCTACTGGCTTTCTCCTGCCCGAGCTCGCACTTGCCCAGAGCCCCAGCACGCCCGACGAAGCCCTCAAGGCGCTCCTCGACGGCAACCAGCGCTATATCGATGGGCGCTTTACCAGCTTCGACGAAGACAAGCAGATCCTCCGCGACCATACCGTCGACAAGCAGGAGCCCTTCGCCGCCGTCCTCTCCTGTGCCGACTCGCGTGTACCCGTCGAGATCCTCTTCGATCAGAGCATCGGACACATCTTCGTCACCCGCGTCGCCGGCAACATGGCCACGCCCGAGATCATCGCCAGCCTCGAATACGGAGCCGCCGTCCTCGGCACCAAGGTCATCCTCGTCCTCGGGCACGCCAGTTGCGGAGCCGTCAAGGCCGCCATCCAGGGCAAAGCCGTCCCCGGGCAGATCAGCGTACTATTCCCGCCCCTCCAGACCGCCGTCGATCAGGCAGGTTCCGACCTCGCCGCCGCTATAAAGGCCAACGCCTCCATTCAGGCCACGCTCCTCAGCAAGGCCTCAACCGTCCTCTCTCCTATGGTGAAAGAAGGCAAACTGAAAATCGTCGCCGGATACTACGACCTTGCCACGGGCAAGGTCACCCTGGTCTGACAGATACGAGTTTCGTTACTCAGGTAACTACAATCCTGCGCGCACCTGCAAAGTACCCTGCGCGGCTATGGCCGGGCAGGGCACCTTATCAACGCGACACGTCATAACTACTGGAATGAAACATCCAGAATGGTGTATTCCTTCCAGCAATAAGGGTAGGCGTTGTCAACTGAGTACAGAGACAGCGGTTGTTTGTTGAGGTCGCCATGGTGGGGCAACTTCTCGGGAGCATATCCATTCAAAATCGACCACTTTGGCGTTTTGTGTCGAAGTTACAACGCACCCCGAATGCGAAGTAAGTGTTAAAGCGCAAAGCCGGTTACCCTAAGTCGTGAAGTTGGACGTACTGCAGAACGCCACCGGTCTGCAGGGCCTGATCGATCACGCTCGAGTTAGGGCAGTAAATGAACGGCCTGCGTGGATACAATCGGTCGTTCACCCAGTACTTGTTCCAGCCGGTCGATGTCTTAATAAATTCCTGCGTAAATCCCGCGGCCGAGCGATATAGCGCTTCGATTTCCAGGCAGCCGTTGATGCAGATATCCACATAAGATTCGACCATCGGGATGCCGGGCGTCGGCTCTTTAGTTTTGGAGATGTCTTCGGGATTGCTCACAAACAGATAGACCTGATCCGTTGGGTTGAGCGGTCCGCTGCCATCCAGCATTGTGATCTTGCCATCCACTCGGGTGGCCGTATATCCGGTCTCGCGTTCTTTCGTTTTCTCGATATCCCCGACCTTATAGACAACGCCGTTGATGGTTGCATCCGCCTTTGCTATTGCCCCTAAATAAGTGCAGGTACTGCCTACGTTGTTGGCGAACTGATGAAACCAGCCGCGCTGATAGCCAGTGACGCGCGCGGGCCATGCGCCGATAGCGTCGGCATTGGTGCGTGTTCGCGACGCCCTTTCTATAAGCGAGCCATATCCGAACACATATGTATTTCCGGCCATAGATATCCCTCTTTGCCGTGTATTGATTCACGGAATTCCGGCACGCCAAGGAACGCGTGTGCAGATGAACGTGAGCTATTGCGCCCGGTCAGAAAGATCGGTTAAGCGATGCCGCGCAGAGCCATGGATGAGGAGAACGACGTCAGCATGTTCAGTAGTGGCCGTGGGGTAAGGCTCCTGCTGCCGCTCCGCGCAACCGTCTGCGGAGAACATTCAGGAGTCCTGCCTAAGTGTGCTTATGCAGTTAGGGTGCTTATACTATCAAGGTGCCAATGCAGTTAAGGTGCACATATCTCACCTCGAGAACACTCAAGATGAGGCGGTCTCACAAAAGTGGTCAGACTTCAGAGTATTTTCTGCTCGGTGGAATACTCTTCCTCTTCTGTCATAAGTGTCAAGAAGTTGTCTTAATAAATTCCTGTAATCATCTCTCTGGTTTTTGATGTAATCAGAAACCTGGACTGTCAGCGTATTACTGCTGGCCCGCGGTCGGCCGCGATTTCGGTCGCTTCGTATCGCCGGCATTCTGAAGTGATCCGCGGATCGCCTTCACAGCCTGATCCCGTGTTCGCCGACCACGGTGAAGACCGACAACAGACCGGTCGTCCCAAGCAACTGCCGAACCTGCTGACCAAGATTGACCAGTTCCAGAGCACAGCCCGCCGAGCGGGCGGAGACATACAGCCGGACCAGCGTTCCCAGACCCATGCTGTCCACGCGGGCAAGGTCCGTCAGGTCCAGCACGATTCGCTTCGTATCCGGAATCAATTCCTTGACCCTGCTGTAGAGAACATCGCCTGTGCCCGCCACCAGTCTGCCGTGGCATCGCACCACAGAAGCATTACCGGCGCGCTCAACCTCAAGCGTGAGTGGACAACTCGCAGCGTTCTCAGTCATCAAGGGCGTGGCCTTCTTTCGGAATGTATGGGTGAACAGTAAACTGGCACGGCAATTCTCGCACGCTGCAACAGCGGACGACACTCGGAATCGGGACGGCCCGGTGAGGGGATTCCGGTGAATGTGCTGAGACGCTCGAGACTCATTGCTGGACTCATAAATTAGGATCGAAAAATGTGCGGACGCTACCAGCGACGATCCGATAAGCAGCGCATCGCCGAGGCATTCTCGCTCGGCAATGTGGACGGGCTGGCGCTGGAGCTGGCTCCCGACTACAACGTGGCCCCGCAGACGATGCAGCCGGTGATTGTGTGGGATGAGGAGTTCGGGACGCGGACGCTGCAGATGATGTTCTGGCGGTTTCTGCCGCGTTTCGTGAGCGATCCGAAGAAGTTCCGGCTGGACACGATCAACGCCAAGGGCGAGACATTGCTCGACAGCAAGATCTGGCGGGAGGCGTTTCTGGGCAGCCGCTGCCTCGTTCCCGTGGATTCGTTTGTTGAGTGGAAGCGGGTGAATGCAAAGACCAGGCTGCCGTGGCTCTTCAGTATGAAGGACGATGCTCCGTTTGCGCTGGGCGGGGTGTGGCGGCACTGGCGGTCTCCGGACAAGAAGCACGAGATGGATACGTTCGCGATTATTACGACGGAGCCGAATGAGCTGGTCGCAGAGAAGACGGGCCACGACCGCATGCCGGTGATCGTCAAACGAACCGATTACCAGCGATGGCTGGAGCCAGGCGACGACGATCGTCCACCGATGGACCTGGTGCGGCCTTTTGACTCGGACAAGATGAAGGCGTGGCGCGTGGATCCGAAGATCAACAACGTGCGGAATAACGAGGCGGCGCTGCTGGATCCGGTAAAGGATGAGGGTGGGGAGCAGATGGGGATGTTTTTAGAGGACAGGGATTAGGGATCAGGGATTGGGGATTAGCAAGGCAGGTTCTTCGTCGCGAGCTTCGCGTAGCGAAGGATGGGCACCCCGTCCCCGGATCGCAGCAAAAGAATGTAAAACGGCGACGCCTCGACGAACAGCGGCGAATCAGTACTTATGAGGACTGGCGATTCGAGTCAGCGCCCTCACGAGGAGCTTTTATGAAGATCGTTATTCTGGACGGCCATGCCATCAATCCGGGGGATCTTAGCTGGGATGGGCTGCGAGAGCTGGGCAGCCTGGAGGTTTTTGACCGGACACCGGAAGATTTGGTGGTGGCTCGTGCGCACGAAGCCGAGGCAGTGCTGAGCACCAGAACACCTCTGACGCGGGAAACGCTAACGCAGCTTAAGCGCCTTCGTTACGCCGGCGCGATGTTTACCGGCTACGACCAGATCGATGTGAAGGCTGCGCGCGAAATGGGCGTCGTGGTCACGAATGTTCCCACCTATGGAAGCGCTTCAGTTGCTCAGCTGGTGTTCGCGCTGCTTCTGGAGCTGTGTCACCACGTTGGGCTTCACAGCGAGGCGACGCGGGCGGGTGAGTGGTCGCGATCCGCCGATTTCAGTTTCCGGAAGACACCTCTCGTCGAGTTGCAGGGCAAGACGATGGGGATTGTTGGTTTCGGCCGCATAGGTCGTGACGTGGGCCAGATTGCCGTGGCACTGGGGATGAAAGTGATCGCATTTGACGCGGCAAGAAGAGATGCTCCTGAATGGCCGGGTTTTCGTTGGTGTAGTCTCGATGAGCTGATGGCGGAAACGGATGTGGTCAGCCTGCACTGTCCGCTGTTGCCGGAAACGCGTGGGATGATCAATGCCGCAACTTTGTCGAAGATGAAGTCGAGCGCGTTTCTCATCAATACGTCGCGCGGACCGCTGGTCGTCGAGAAGGACCTTGCTGACGCGCTCAACAGCGATCGCCTCGCGGGGGCCGGTGTGGACGTGCTTTCCAGTGAGCCGCCGCCTTTGGACAATCCTCTGCTGCAGGCGAAGAACTGTATTGTGACTCCGCACATTGCGTGGGCGACGAAGGAAGCTCGCACGCGGCTGGTTGAGACGGTGGTTTCGAACCTGCGGGCGTTTGTTGAGGGAAAGCCGGTAAATGTGGTGAGTTAGGGATGCCAATAACATTTGCCCCGGACAAGCGGGGATTATGTGGTCCACCCAGCCACGCTATCTTTCCTGAAACGGGGGTCGACTCACTTGCCAGACCTGGATCATGGTCGCGATGGCCGAGGGATTGTTGTAGTCGTCGTAGAGCACTTTGAGCCCGTAGCCGGGGAGCAGGCCGGGGTATTCACTGGATCGACCGACCCAGTCGTCAGGGCCCGACGCAGGCGGCGCGCCCGGTCCAAAGCGCTGCTCGATCGCTGCCCGCGTCATGCCGGTATCCAGGCCTTCCGTTACTGTGTTGGGACGATAGTACTCGACTGACGAGGCGATCCCATAAGGGCAGGTGAAGCCGACACAGGGATGCAAGAACATGATGAGGTCGCCGGCTATCTGGTTCGGCTTGCCGAGCAGAGTCTCGATCTCCTGCCTGCTGCTGCCGATCAACATGCGGACCTGTTCCTCATTCAGCGGAGTCTTGGCATCGGACGATGGCGCGGCCGGCGCAGGCTGCGCGGTAAGCGCGGGCGCCAGCGTGGCCGGAGCCGCCGGCGTGTCCTGCTGCGCCTGCGTAGGAACCGGCTCCCGGTCGCTTTCCAGGCTTCGCCAAAGTGTCTGCAACATGCGGGAGTAGTCTGTCCTGAAATCGAGGCGCTGAACGCGCCGCAGGCGGAATGGGATCTCACAATCACGGTAGAGGATGGGCAGAACAGTCTTCTGTGTTTCGAGGGCATAGGAGACTTCGTCGAGCACGTTGTTGGAGCTGACCGCCGCCGGTGACAGGACGACCACCATGCGCGGGCTGTCTCTCAGCGCACCTTCGACAGCCTGATCCCATCGCTGGCCCGGATGGATATCGAGCTGATCGATCCATACCGCCGCTCCGGCGGTCTTCAAGTCTCTGGCGAGCTGCAGCGCGAAGGCTGAATCTTCACGGCAATAGCTAACAAACGTCAGAGGTGCGTTGGCTGGCAAATCGATCTCCGCAAAGGCATGCCGATCTGAGAGGAGATCGACATATTGGGTGCGGCCATTTTAAGCCGGGCGTGGGGCGCACGCTGAATTTTTGAGGTGGCTCGCCGGACGCACAGTCTTTCTTAGATGCCGAGCTTTTTGACTTCCTCGTTGTAGTACTTGCGGTAGAGGATGTCCCACTCCTGGCTACCTTCGGGGATGATGCGGCGCTGGGACTGGATCTTGAGACGGGCGGCCTGGTCGATGCGCATTTCCTGCAGGAGCAGATTCTCGAGGGCTTTGCGGGCTTCCTGGCGGATAGTGTTGCGGTCTTCGAGGAATTCAGCCTCGTCGGTCTCCGCGAGCACGTCAGAGACGACGTGGGCGAGCTTGTTTAGCTTATCGCGGGAGAGTCTCACAGCACCGCCTTGTACTTGCGGGCCAGCTCGAGCTTCACCTTCTTGAACATTTCGGCGTAGGCGGCGCCGGTGCGGTGCATTTCATCCTGATAGGCATCGAGGATGAGCCGCACCTCTTCATTGATGCGATCTTCGAGGGACAATTCTTCGAGGAGGCCAGCGTTTACGCGCTCTTCGACAACGGACAGCTTATTTGTGCGGATCATCTTCGCGTCGATCAGGTGTTTGACCGTATGGCGGGCAAGATATCCTACATATTCCCGTGAAAAAATCATTTATCTCGTTCGAAATATAGCACAAATGATGTGTCAAAACCGGGCGTGACGCATCCGGTCAGGAGCGCGTTGCGAGGGCCGGGCGGTGCGGACAGACGGCAGCGTTGAGGCAATCGTCCGCGATGATGAGGCGCTCGACGGGACGTCCGGCGATGAGGTGCTCGCTGACGATTTCGGGCACGTCTTCGACGGTGACGCCACCGTACCAGACGGCTTCAGGGTAAACGACAACGGTCGGGCCGTGTTCGCACTGGTCGAGGCATCCGGCTTTGTTGGCGCGGATGGAGCAGGCGAGGCCGGCTCCCCTGACCGCGTCTTTAAGTGCGGCGTGAAGCTGGCCCTTGCCGTCGGTGGTGCAGGAGGGGCGGGCGCTGCCGGGTTCACGGACATTCGTGCAGACGAAGACGTGGCGTTCGAATTTCGCCAATCCGGGGACTCCTTCTGGGTTGGGATCTATCTAATTTTACGTGAGTTTTTGTTTGGTTTTTCTACCCGATTTTTCCACGGGCCCGGGATGGCGTAGACTGGCAGTTCCGCCTATGCTTCAGGATAGTTTGCTCTCCCTCAAAGACGATATGGTGGCCTTTATTGCAGGCCATGGAATGCGCCGCATCCCCGCGTATGTTGGCGAAGAGGTGCCCACAGTGCTATGGGAAGACGATTCGAATGTCGACAGCTGGAAGGATTTCGTCGAGACGGCAAAGGCAGCGGGCGCGGCCTTTCTGACGATGAGCGAAGTCGTTCTCGAAAAGGAAGACCTGGAACTGCTGGTCGAAGAGCTGCAGGAGTCAAACTTTCCCGACGAGGAGTCTCCGGCGATCGAGGAGGCGCAGTCGCTGGCGACGCATGTGGGGCGCGTGGGATATATCCAACTGGGTTTCGCACACCAGGGGATCGTGTTTCTGCACGAGAACACCACGGCGTGGTATGAGCGCTACCAGCAACTGCTGGAGTCGCTGGAGGACTACGGCAACATCATCCTGAACGATGAGGATGCCGACGAAGAGTCGTGAGCACGCCTGAGCCGGCGCCGGCACTACTCAGCAGGCGCTGGATACTTTCTGAGAGCGATCCTGGTGCGGCCGGAGCCCTGGCACGCGAGGCGGGGCTGCCGCTGCTGATTGCCGAGCTGCTGGTGGCGCGCGGAGTGCGCACGGCGGCCGAGGCAGAGCGATTTCTTCATCCACAATTTGAGCAGCTGCACGATCCCTACTCGATGCTGGGCATGGAGCCGGCGGTGACGCGCATTCAGCGCGCCATTGCGGCTCAGGAGATGATCCTGATCTACGGCGATTACGACGTGGACGGGACGACGGCCGTGGTGCTGCTGAAGACAGCCGTTGAGATGCTGGGCGGTGCGGCGAAATTTCATGTTCCGCACCGGCTGCGCGAGGGCTACGGCATGCAGGGCGAGGTGCTGGAGGCGTTTGCGCGCGATGGCGTAAGGCTGGTGATCAGCGTGGATACGGGCATTCGGGCGTTTGCCGCGGCTGAGGCGGCGGAGACGCTGGGACTGGACCTGATCGTGACCGATCATCACCTGCCGGAGGCGGCGATGGGGCTGCCGAAGGCGCTGGCAATTCTCAATCCCAACCAGGCGGAGTGCGGGTACGCGTGTAAACATCTGTGTGGGGCGGGCGTCGTCTTCAAGCTGGCGCAGGCGCTGTTGGAGGGGTGGGATCGCGAGCGGGCGCGCACGAAGATTCTGCCGTCGTTCTTGAAGATGGTGGCGATTGCGACGGTCGCGGATGCGGTTCCGCTGCTGGGCGAGAATCGCGTAATCGTGGCGATTGGCCTGGAGCAGCTGCAACGGCCGGTGCAGCCGGGACTGCGATCGCTGATGGAAGTCGCGCAGCTCGATCCGGCACGGCGGAAGCTGAACCCTGTCGACGTGGCGTTTCGCATTGCTCCGCGGATCAATGCGGCCGGTCGGATGGATGTGGCGACGGAGGTCATCGAGCTCTTCACGACCAAGGATGCGAAGAGGGCGCAGGAAATTGCGGGCAAGCTTGACCGCTTGAATCAGGAGCGTCGCGACGCAGAAGCAACGATGCTGAAGGAGATTGTCGAGCAGCTGGAGGAGGAGCAGTTTCGCGCGGCACGATGCATCGTGATGGATGGCGACGGATGGCACCGGGGAGTGATCGGGATTCTGGCGTCGCGCATTGTGGACAGGACGGGCAAGCCGGCGATTGTGATTGCGCACAGCGCGCACGAGAATGGCAACGGCAGCGCAGACGGGACGGCGCATGGGTCGGGACGTTCGATCGCAGGCTTTCACCTTCTCGACGCGATCGAGAGCTGCCGGGATCTGTTCACACGATTTGGAGGGCACGCGCACGCGGTAGGGTTTTCGCTGCCGTCGCAGCGAGTGGAGGAGTTGCGGGAACGGTTGTGCCGCTATGCGGCGGAGCGTCTGAGCGAGGAGGATTTAGGCTCTCCGTTGGAATGCGATGCGGTGCTGCCGCTGGATCGGGTGACGCCGGCGGTGCTGTCGTGGCTGCGGCGGCTTGAGCCGATGGGCATGGGCAACGCAGAGCCGGTGTTTCTTGCGCAGAACGTGCGGGTGGCTGGCGCTCCGCGGTACATGAAGGAAAAGCATGTGCGGATGCAGCTTGCGCAGGGCGCGCATCGGGGAAATCTGCCGGCGCTAGGCTGGAACTTGGCCGAGCGGGTGCGGCTGATGCGGCTTGAGGAGGGCAGCGTGGTAGATCTGGCGTATAAGCTGCGGGAGAACGAGCATCCCGAGTTCGGTGGGCTGGAACTGGAAATTGCGGGGATTTTTCCTGTTATTTAGCAGCGGGATTTGAGAGGATTCCCGAGAGGTGGTTGTCACCACGGAGAAAAGCAGGTCCTTCGACTGCGGTCGCAGCGGCGACCTTCGCTCAGGATGACATCGTAGATCGGGTTAGGGCTTTCCTTTCGACGCTGGCGGCTGCGTCATCGGCTTCACGATGTCGTCGAGGCGGTCGGGCGTGCCCTGAATGCGTTCGAGATGCGGGAAGCGCAGGCCATCGTGGTAGTCGATCTTCACGACTTTGTAGTAGCCGGTGTTGACCAGGATCAGCTCGATTGGATCTTTCGAGTCTTTGGCGGTCGTGATGGCGTCGCTGAGCAGCGATGCAGTGTACTGGCGGCCATTGACGGCGGCGATCTGCATGCCGGGACCGAGGCCGGCTTTGTCGGAGACTGAGCCGACGAGAACGTCGTCGATGTGGCCGTCGCTGGTGATGTCAATGCCAAGCGTCCACCAGGCGTCGGCGTCTCCTGTAGCAGTCTCCCGGGCCTGAATGAATTCGCTGGGCTGGTCGGTGTAGACGATTCGGTAGCCGCCGTTCTCGATGCCTCCAAGAGGCGCATGGGGAGCTTTTGACGTGAGGCGTTCGTGGAAGAAGCCGGACCAGTCGTAGGGGGCAACGGCGTTGAGTGCGGCGACCACTTCGTCGAAGTTATAAGGAACAACTTTGGGCGGAGTGCTTCCGCCTAGCCCTTCAAAGTGTGCGCAGAAGTCGTTGAGGCTCTTCTTGTCTTTGGTGAGCTTGCGAATGATGGTGTCCGCTTCGAGCCAGATCAGCTCACCTTCCTGGTAGTAGTCGACGCTGCGGCGCCAGTTATCCCATTGCTGGCTGGTGTCGTAGAGGATCTGCGCGGCGACTGCAGTGTCCTGGAGATCGCGCCAGGTGCGCCCGGGGCGGTAATCGAGCGTGGCGGCGCTGGCGGCGAGAGCGGAGCGGAATTGGTCGGGCGCCTCAAGACCGCTGCGCGCGGCGAGGACGTCTCCGAGGTACTGGGTGAGGCCTTCGTAAACCCAGAGCAGATTGCCCTTCATCGGATCTTCGTAGTTGCCGGTCGCGAGGCCGGCGGGGCGGCGGTATTTTCCGTTCCAGGAATGCGTGAACTCGTGAGGCAGGAGGTCGGCGGTGAGGAGGGTGAGGTTGTCGTCGATGAAGGTCTTTTCAGCGACGCGGTCGTCACTCGACTGGTGATGTTCGAGCCCGAAGTGAGCGACCTGATCGCTGAGAGTGACGAGGAAGTGATAGCTGTTGTAGTGGCGCGATTGGTAGAGCGCTCCGGCTTCGCGCACCAGATTACTGTAGGCATCGAGCGTGTCGGATTTGATGCGGAGGTCTTCGGGGCCGTCGGCAGCGAGATCGAGGTAGTTCTTCGGTGAGACTTCAGGCGCGAGTGGGAATTCCTTGAAGTATTTGCCGGCGAGAAGGGGAGAGTCGATCAGCTGCTCGAGGGAGACGGTTTCGAACTGGATGGTTCCGTTGGATTCGCCGGTCTTGGTGAGGGCGGTGCCGTATTGCCAGTCTGCGGGCAGCTTGACTGCGGGCTCGACGTTGATATCTACCGCGGGGTGCCCGGCTGGATAGAGCATGAGCTCATTCCAACTGATGATGGCGAGATTGGCGCTGGTTGAGGCTCCAGCTGTGAAGCCGGAAGGGGGAGCAGTTGCCAGGAAGTCAAGCTTTACGTCAAGCGAAGAGACGCCCTCGGGCACGTTGACGTGGAAAGCGAACATGTTCACATCGTCGCGATGCCACGCGAGATCGTTCCCGTTGGCGCGTATGAAAATGCCGGCAAGGTCGGTGATCGGTCCGGTGGGGCCGTGTTCGCCGGGGATCCACTCGGGATAAAGGAGCGTGAGCGGACCAGGCTGAACCGGTATGGTGAGAGCGGCGTGGAGGATTTTGCGGGGCGCATCTGTCACGTCGACAGTTACATGAATGGTAGGCTGAGTTTGCGCCGAGGCGGCGACGGCAGCGAAAAGCAGGGCAGGCAGAAAGTGAAGCTTCAAAAGAATCCTCCGCAACTGTTGAACAGTGTAACCAGCGCGCGTCAATTTGTTGGACGTGAATCTGCGGACTGTGACGCGCCGCTCTCAATCTGATCGTTCATATGATTGGCGGATGCTACACTCCGGCCATGTGTGCGGTATCGTCGCGGGGATTTTTTCTTACGTTTGAAGGGCTCGACGGATCAGGCAAATCGACACAGTTGCGCAAACTGGCGCAGTGGCTGGAGGCAGAGTGCGGCGAAGAGATTGTCGTTACGCGGCAGCCGGGCGGGACACGGATCGGCGACAGAGTCCGTAAGCTGCTGCTTGATTCACGCACGGAAAATCTCGCGCCGCGCGCGGAACTGGGGCTGATGTTCTCGGACCGGGCGCAGTGCATTGCCGAGGTGATTCAACCTGCGCTGGCACAGGGCAAGATCGTGCTGTGCGACCGGTACACGGATTCGACCGAGGCATACCAGGGCGGCGGCCGCGAACTGGGCAGCGAGGTTGTGCTTGATCTGCACAAAGCGATGTGTGGAGGGCTGCAGCCGGATCTGACGCTGATGCTGCTGCCGGATTTCGACCGGTCGCTCGAACGGGCGCGGAAGCGTAACACGCGCAATGCTGGCAAGGCTGGCGATGAAAATCGGTTCGAGCGAGAGGATGAACTGTTCTACCGAAGAGTCTTCGATAAGTATTGTGAAATTGCGCGCCGGGAGCCTTTGCGTGTGGTGGTAATCGATGGCGATCAGGGGATCCAGGAAGTTCACCAGCGCGTCGTAGACGTGGTAAGAGAGCGGATGAAGGAAAGACAGGGATTAGGGACTAGGGATTAGGGCTCAGGGCTCAGGGCTCAGAAATGGACTTGCTGCCGCATCTGCGCGATGCGTCCCATGCTGACTCTTCCGAAGAAATTTGTGATGGCTGAGGTTCCCAACTGGATTGTTGAAGAACGTGGCGGCTACCGCTTCCCGCCAGGGTTGAAGCTCAATCTTCCACTCTATCTCTCACGGCGATTTTTTCGTGTCGGCAATCCCATCCTGCTCTTCGAGCACCTGACGGCGACGTACGGGAAAATGGCGCATTATCGGGTGGGGCCGAGCGATATTGTGCTGGTGAACGAGCCGGACTTCATACGCGAGATTCTGATCGTGCAGGCGTCGAGCTTCGTGAAGGAGCGCACACAGAAGCGGATGAAGATTCTGCTGGGCGAAGGGCTGATCACCAGCGACGGCGAGGTCCACAGGCGGCAGCGGCGCATTGCGGCTCCGGCGTTTCACCGGCAGCGTATCCAGGCCTACGGCTCGATCATGGTGGAACGCGCTGCGGCGATGCGCGATGCGTGGCGTGAAGGGATGGAGATCGACGTCTCGGCAGAGATGATGCGGCTGTCACTCGAGGTAGTGGCGCGCACCCTCTTTGCGCAGGAGGTGACGGAGGACATCCTGAGCATCAATCACGAGGTGAATGCGATCATGAAGCTGTACAACTTTCTGATCGCGCTGCCGCGTGCGGAAGATTATCTTCATCTGCCCATCCCAGGGCTGATGCGTTTCCGACGGGCCCGGAAGAGACTGGACGAAGTCGTGTATCGCATGATCGCGGAGCACCGCGCGGCGGGCGTGGATCGCGGCGATCTGCTCTCGATGCTGCTGCGCTCGCGCGATGAGGAGCAGGACCACTCGGGCATGAGTGACGAACAAATCCGCGACGAGGTGCTGACGATTTTTCTTGCCGGATACGAGACCGTGGCCAATGCACTGGCGTGGACGTGGATGCTGCTCGGGCAGAATCCAGAGGCCGAGGCGAAGCTGCATGAGGAGCTGGATCGAGTGCTGCAAGGGCGGCTGCCGACGCTCGATGATCTGCCAGAATTGAAGTACACGGAGATGGTGCTGGCGGAGTCGATGCGGCTGTATCCGCCGGCGTGGGCGATGGGACGGCAGGCGACGCGCGATGTGGCGCTCGGGCCGTATCTGCTGCCGGCGGGGACGTATTTTTTCTTCAGCCAGTACATCATTCAACGCAGCGCGGAGCATTATCCTGATCCGCTGCGGTTCGATCCGGAGCGGTTTACGCCGGAGAATAAAGCCAGACGGTCGAAGTTTGTCTACTTCCCTTTCGGTGCGGGCAGCCGGCAGTGCATCGGCGAGTCGTTTGCGTGGATGGAGGCGACGCTGGTGCTGGCGACGATGGCGCAGCGCTGGCGGCTGCGGCTGATCCCGGGGCAAAAGCTGGAAGTGCAACCGAAGATCACTCTACGGCCGAAGTATGGTATTCGTATGGTTCCGGAGCTTCGCGTGGGTGCTCCCTGAAGGATGTTTCGGCGGGAAACCCGGTATTCTGAGATTGCATCTCCTTCCCCAATGCAAATTGCCAATTACCTGATGCACGGCCATAACTGGATTCTCCCCGTCTTTCTATTGTCGGGAGCGATCCTGTTCAGCAATGTCGTTCACGGCATTACATTTGCGATTATCAAGCGGCGGCGCAAGGACGCGACGCCTCAGCAGAACGCTGCCCGCCCGAGTATCTACCGGCACCTGAACCATCCTGCGCGCTGGGTCTTTCTGACCATCTGCGTGCTGAGCACTTTTCCATGGCTGCCGATTCCTGGGCAGATTGCAACTCCGTTGCGGCTCACGCTTCACATCGTTCTGGTCGTGCTGAGTGGATGGTTCGCAGTCGGGTGCGTCTATGTGATGCAGGACGCGCTGGCGCGCCGTTATGACATCAAAGCCGAGAACAACGTACGCGCACGGCGCATTCACACGCAGATGCAGGTCCTGCGGCGGGTTCTGATCGGCTTTATCGTCATTATCGATATCGGATGCCTTCTCTGGACGTTTCCGGATCCCCAGCTATGGCACTATGGCAGCGGTCTCCTCGCTTCAGCCGGAGTTGCCACGCTGGTGCTGGCAACTGCTTTGAAGCCGACTGTAGGCAACCTGCTTGCGGGGCTGCAGATTGCGTTTGCTGAGCCGATCCGCATCGACGATGTGGTGATCGTGCAGGGCGAGTGGGGCAGGATCGAAGAGATTACGACGACTTATGTCGTGGTGTGCATCTGGGATTTGCGGCGGCTGATCGTGCCGCTGAGCTACTTCATCGAGAATCCCTTCCAGAACTGGACTCGCGACCGGTCTGATCTGCTGGGCACGGCGTTTCTCTACACGGATTATTCCGTGCCGGTGGCTGCGATTCGCGAGCACTTTGCAAAGGTGCTGGAGGGCTCTCCGCTGTGGGACCGAAAGGTGTGCTCGACGCAGGTGACGAACCTGAGCGAGCACACAATGGAAATCCGCTGCCTGATGAGCGCGCGCAATTCGAGCGAGCAATTCGACCTGCGGTGCCTGGTGCGCGAGGAAATGGTGCGGTTCATTCAGGAGAATTATCCGGACGCTTTTCCGCGAACGCGATTCTCGTCGCTGCCGAGTTCGGGCGAGGGAGCTTCGGCGCCGGATGCTAGTCTGGAGCGTGAGCTTCCGCGAATTTCTCGGCAATGAAGCGACGGTTCGGCACCTGCGGGAATCGATCGCGGCGGACCGGCTGCCGCATGCGCTGATCCTTTCCGGACCGCGCGGCGCGGGCAAATACACGCTGGCGATCATGCTGGCGCAGACGGTCAATTGCCTCGATCCAAAGCAGACAGACGGACTGCCGGATTACTGCGGCGTCTGCGCAAATTGCGTGCGGATCGGGCAGGCAACGGACCTGGATACACGCGTCGATGAGGCGATTGCGGCGCGCGAAGAGCTGCGCGAAGTCGACAAGAAGGAGACGCGGATTCTGATCCAGACGCATCCCGATGTGCTGGTGATTCCGCCGGATCCCCCGCAGCTGTTGATCAAGCTGGGGCAGGTGCGCACGCTGGTGCGGGAGATCTACCGGATGCCGGCGGAGGCGAAGCGGGCGTTTTATATCTTTACGAGCGCCGCGTTCATGAAGGAAGCGGCGAATTCGCTGCTGAAGGCGCTGGAAGAGCCGCCGCCACACGCGTGCATCATTCTGCTGGCGGAGAATCTCGGTGACCTGCTGCCTACGATCCGGTCGCGCGGCTGCATCTTCCGGCTGGGAGCGATTCCGGTGGATCAGATCGAGGCCCTGCTGGCTGAGCGGCGGGCAGACTGGCGGCCGGCACAGCGCGCGCTGGTGGCGCGACTGGCGCAGGGTGCGGTCGGGCAGGCGCTGGGGTTTGACCTGGACGGCTACCTGGCGAGCCGGGCGGATGCGCTGCTGATCCTGCGGAATGCGGTGCGCGAGCCGGATTATTCGGCGCTCTTTCGCATGACGGAGACGTATCGGGCGGGCGCGGAGGGTCAGGAGAAGACCGCGAATCTGCTGGGGGCGATGCTGAGCGTGCTCGAGGATATGCTGCTGATTCAGTCCGGCGCGCCCAAGCTGGTTCGCAATATCGATCTCGAGAAGGAACTGGCGGCGCTGGCGGCACAGGTAGATCTTGACTGGATTGAGGCCGCCGAGCGCGGCGTGCAGCGGGTGCGATCGGGGATGCGGCGCAATCTGCTGCGATCGCTCTCGCTGGATGCCTTTGCGACCGAGCTGGTGCGATAGCGCTCCGGCCGGTCACGCCTCGAGCATTCCGGCGCGGTGAAGGAATTGCAGATTCGGCTCGATTCCCTGCTCGAGTTGTTCGCGTGGCACATCGGGATATTCAGCCTTCAGTGCATCAATCAGGGCAGCTCGGTCGCGGGTGCCGTCGAGCAGTTGCAGAAAGCTGCGCACGAGTGGGTCGTCGAGGCGCGCGGTGGTGTGCAGGAGCGTGGTTACGTGGGTGCGGGTGCGGGCTTCCTCACGCGCGCACGCGCTGGCCCGGGGATGGGTTGAGATTGCTGGAGCCACGGGAGCTTTCCACGCATGCAACTCGATCATCTTTGCGACGGCGAGACGCATGAGCAGGGCGGCACCTTCCTGATTCAGGGCAAAGCCGGCTGCCGAAAGCTTCGGTTCGATTTCCGCAAAACTCAGCGCGTGTGGCCATGCCGCTTCGAGCTGTTCCATCAGCGCGATGACGCCAGGGTGCGCGGTTTCCATCCTGATTCCACCGGGCAGTGTGAAGACTCTTGCGCCGGGTTTCTCACCCGGTGAGGACGATGCCTGCGATGCGAAGGCGAGGCACCGCAGCTGTTCCGGAAGATATTCGCGTGTCAACTCGCGCTCGGCATGGCAGAGCAGGGTTTCGCGGTACATACGATTGCGCAGGAAGTCGAGGAGCTGCTCGCGCGCGATGATGTCGTCTCCGGCAACGCTGGCAAGGGGCGGCGCCAATTCAGAATTATTGGCCGGATCGGGTGGCGGGGGCAGCACAGATTCGCTGAGGTACTGAAGGCCGTGGCTGCGGGCATGGTCGATGAATTCGGTAAATGGCAGGGGATGATAAACCTCGCTCAGTTCATCGTGAAAGATGGCGTGGGGACTGCGCTTCTCGAATGACTTGAGCTGCTCTTCGATCAGGGCACGAAACGGATCTCCCGGTTTTCTCGTGTTCGCCACAAAGTGAAGAAAGGCCAGGGCGGCGGCTACCTTCTGTTCGGGGTCTTCGATGTCCCTGGCACCGCAGAGCATGATCTCGCGCAGCATGTTGCGCAGGTGGCCTCCGGGCAGCGAGGCGTAGCTGACGAAGGCAACTCCATGGGGCGTGAGGAGTTCCCGGCAGAGGGCGAGAAGGCGATCCCGCACCGGCTCCGGTACCCAGGAGTAGATGCCGTGGGCGATGATGTAGTCGAACTGGCCGAGCTCAGCGCCTGCTTCGAGCACATCGCCTTGAAAGAGACGGATATTTGCCAGGCCGAGCGCTCGAATGCGCTGCTGCCCGCGCTCCACCGGCAGACCGGCCAGGTCGAAGCCGATGAATTCGCTTTTGGGGATGGCATAGGCCATGGGTATGAGGTTCGCGCCTTCATTGCAGGCGACTTCGAGCACCCGGCATCGCTCGACCGAAGCGGGGGAAAGGCCGTGCAGGATGGCCATGGCGGCAAGGTGGTCGGGGTGGGTGTCGGGATATGAGAAGCCTGGATAAGATACAAGGTCGTAAGGGTCGGCCCTGGTGTGCATGGGTGTGGTTCGCCTCATTTCTTGCAATCAATGCGTCTTCTTTTTTACCTCATGAAATTCATATAAAGGCCTGATATCACATGATTCGCACAACACGGTAGATATTCAACAGCAGTCTCGGCTACCATACTGCCAAGAAACCCAAAGAGAAGGCATTCTGCGGAGGCGACGGCGGATAGTTATGCCGCATCTCAACTGCGCAGAACTGCCCTGAAACTATGCCGAACTTATCTCATATCTCTGCCAGGGACCTACGTGAAGTGCGTGCGGATGCGCCGGCGGCAACTCCCGCTGAGGTTAGCGCACGCGCGACTACCCCAGATCATACTTCCGATGGCGCCAACATCGGCCCGAGAAAGCTGGTGCGACCGACGCTGCCTGCTCGGGCTTTGAGGGATTCCGGTCACGGATTGCGGGCCGAGTCGCCGCTGCTGGCACACCAGTCGACGATGACTGTTCCGGATGAAGCGTCTCACGCCGAAGCCTTCTATTTCCAGAAACAGGTGCAGATGCAGACGCTGATGACGTTTGTGCTGGAAGACGGCGAGCAGATCGAGGGCTACATCGAGTGGTATGACCGCCACGTGATCAAGGTGCGAAACGGCAGCCGCACGCTCATCTACAAGTCAAGCATCAAGTATCTCTACAAAACCGGCGAAGGCTCGGGCCAGTAGTTCAGCCAGTCGTTCAGGCAATCTCGTTCAGGCGGTCTGGGCGGCCTTCTTCAGGCGGTCGCGGATGGCGACGCCGATTCCCTCCGACGCGGGTAAAGGGCAAAGAATGACGGTAGCGCCCGCGGCATCGAGCCAGCGCAATCCCGCGAACAGGCGCTGCGCGAGCTCCTCGTAGTTGTCCCAGCGTCCCCAGCGGTAGACCAGAGCATCATGTCCGAGAGCCGGACTCTCAAACGCATCCGGGAGCATCAGGCCAAGCCGATTTCTTGAACTTTGCTCGGCTAGCACGGCCTTGGCGAAAGCTCTTTTCTGCGCATCACCCTCTCCATCGATCAGGATCAGCCGGGCGCGCGGCGCATAGTGGCGCAGCGTTATTCCGGGGGACGGAAGCGATTCCGGCTCGGCGTTTTGAGTCTGATCGGGAGACGTGTAGGCGATGGCGCCCGGACAGACTTCGCGGATCTGCTCGAGGGTGATGACACCCGGGCGATAGACGATGCAGGGGGCTCCGGTTGCGGGATCGCCGCTGGCGTCGACTACGGTGGATTCGAGGCCGTGGGTGGTTTCTCCCGAATCGAGTATGGCGTCGATTCGGCCTTCCAGGTCTTCGGCTACGTGCCTGGCCTGCGTGGGGCTGGTGCGGCCGAAGGTGTTGGCGCTGGGCGCGGCGATGGGGAGTCCGGCAGCGGCGATGAGAGCGTGGGCCACCGGGTGCTGTGGCATACGCACGCCAACGAGGGGGCGTCCGGCGGTGACGGCCAGCGGGATGGCGAGATGGCGCGGGAGAAGCAGCGTGAGCGGGCCGGGCCAGAAGGCCTCGATGAGGCGAGTCGCAGCGGGGGGGATTTCGGCGGCGACACGGTGCAGCATCGCGGAGTCGGAGACGTGGACGATGAGCGGGTCCCAAGACGGGCGCTGCTTCGCGGCGAAGATCTTCGCAACGGCTTCGGGATCGAGGGCGTTGGCGCCGAGTCCGTAGACGGTCTCCGTCGGAAAGGCCACAGTGCCGCCGCGCTTCAGGATCTCAGCGGCAGTAGCGACGGATGCGCGTCGAGGAAGCGGAGTTGAGATCGGCAGCATCGACGGCGAGCCGCAGAGTTTTCATTGGCATTGCTGAGTTCGGCCTTCCCCGTTTCAACCTTGCCCGTTCACCCTTCTCCGACGCACTCGTTCCAGAGGTCGGGGCGGGTGCGCTGAAAGTCGCCGATCATCTGGATGCACTCCGGCGAGGCGAGATCGAGGATATCGAAGCCCTTCTCGCGGAGAAAGGCAAGCCCGCCCTGCGCGTTAACGCTGTCTCCGACGATGACCTGCCTGAACCCGAATTGATAGATCAATCCCGTGCAGTACCAGCAGGGCGCGAGCGTAGTCACCAGGATGAGGTCGCGATAGCGGGGCTGGCGGCCGGCGGCGCGAAAGGCGTCGGTTTCGCCGTGCATGGAGGGTCACCGTTCTGCACCAGGCGATTGCGGCCCGCGCCGAGCAGGGTGCCGTCGGCGCGAAAGATGGCTCCGCCGACCGGAATTCCGCCTTCGGCGAGCCCTGATGCGGGCTTGTTCGATGGCGACGGCGAGCATCCCTTGGGCATCCAGCGCGGGCTTTAGCGGCGGGGCAGAATTCATTTGGGGAGTCTAGCACTGGCCAGAGTGCGACTCAACGACGGGCGCCCAGGCCTATACTGCTTGAATGAGTGCCGTTGAGATTGAGGTCAAGTTTCAGGTCGCCGAACCAGCGGCGCTTGAGGAGAAGCTTCGCACGATCGGCTTCAGGTGTGTAACGCCGCGCACCTTCGAGCGCAATGTTCTCTATGACACCAGGGACAGGCGGCTGAGGGCGCAGCAGTCGATCCTGCGCATCCGCAAATACGGTGAAAAGTGGGTGCTCACGCATAAGTGCCTCACTCCGGAGAACAATCCGGACGCGCGGCACAAGCACCGCATCGAGACGGAAACCGAAGTCGCAGACGGCGAGGCACTGGGCACGGTTTTTACGCACCTGGGATACGAGCCAGCCTTCACCTACGAGAAGTGGCGCACGGAGTACGCCGACGCAACCGGCCACTGCGTACTCGACGAGACGCCGATCGGCATCTTTGCCGAGCTCGAAGGCCCCGGTGACTGGATCGACCGGGTGGGCGCACAGCTGGGCCTTAAGTCAGCGCAGATGATTACGCTCAGTTATGGGCGGCTCTTCGACGAATGGCGGGAACGGACGGGAAGCTTGGCGTCAGACCTGACGTTCTCGGCCATCCAAAAAGACGGCTCAGCAGAGCGAATCTGAGTGAAGCTTCCCTCGGTTTGGCGACCTTTGCGAATGCGCTCGTGGAATTTGTCTCGACGCTGTGATTCGTCCGGCAGAAGCGAGGGCAACGGATTCCCACGCCTTGAGGTTTTGCCTATGACTTCCGGAATTGACAAGCCACGCGTCAACGACGCGGCAGGAGCGCCGTTGCTCGCTCTGCTGGCGCTGGCCTGCGTCAGCCTTGCCTCTCCGGCGGAGAACCGCAAGGTCGAGAAGCGGGTACAGCCGGTTTATCCCGAGCTTGCCAAGCGTATGCATGTCGGAGGACTTGTCCGAGTTTCGGCCACGGTGGCTCCGGACGGCACCGTTACGGACGCGAAGACCGTGAACGGCAACAAGCTGCTGTCGCTGGCTGCCGAGGAAGCGGTGAAGAAGTGGAAATTCGTCGCCAGCGATGCGCAGTCGACAGTGGATATCGACATCAATTTCGAACCCAACAACTGAGACGGCCGAGACGAAGACAGGGACCCTATGGCAATGTTGAATTCGCGACTTTCCAACAAGCTGCGCCTGAGCACTCTGGTGCTGCTGGTTTTCGTGCTGCTGGGTTCCCTGCTTGCCTACCTGAAGATGCGCCAGGTGAGCCGGCTATCGGAGGCGGTTGCGATGGCCCGTATTCCCGCGCTGAGCGCGGTGCGCGATCTGCACGTTGCCGAACTGGGGGAATTGTCGGCCCTGCAGTCTTATGTCCTGTTCGGCGCGGACCCGGCGATGGCCCGGCGTTACGGGACGGAATTGCATGGATATCACCTCAAGGCGCTGGCGGCGCTCGGGGATATCGAGCGGTTGCGCGCGACGTACGACAGCCTGGTGGGCGCAGAGAGGCTGGAAAAGCTGCTTGACCATTACCGGGCCTTCGAGGAGACAGCGGGGCAGGTTCAGGATCTCGCCGTGGGGCACGGCAGCGACGGCACAGGCAAGGCTTTCGACCTGCTGCAGGGCCCGGCCGCCAAGGCGAATGCGGATTTTCTGAACAGCGTTACCGAGGTTGTGGAGAAGCTGGTGACGGCCACCAGCCAGGATCTCAACTCCGTAGTCGAGATTAACCGGCGGGAGGCGATCCATCTCTGGCTCTTTATCTTTCTGGGAGGGCTGTTCGGCGTCGGCATGTCCGAGGTCACGATGCGGCGCGTGGTGCGCTCCATCTCGCGCGTGGCCGACCGTGCGCAAACCATCGCCGAAGGCGACCTGACGGGCGAGCCGATGCACATGGACTCCAACGATGAGGTCACCAGCCTGGCCGGCTCGATCAACCGCATGCAGGAGAACCTGCGCGAGATGATTCGCACCATGATGGAGATTTCGGGCATTGTGAGCGAGGACTCGGCGAAGCTGAGCCGCTCGGCCAATGAGTCCTTCCGCCGCACCAAGGAACAGAGCCTGCAGACGCAGCAGGCGGCCGCAGCGATGCAGGAGATGTCGATCTCGATCGCTGAAGTCTCGCGCCACGCACAGAGCGCCGCCACCACATCGAAGCAGGCGGCAAGCACGGCGCGCGAAGGCGGCACCATCGTCGAGCAGATGCTGGTGAGCATGCAGTCGATTGCTGAATCGGTGCGCAACACGGCGGCAACCGTGCAGCGCCTCGGCAAGGAGAGCGAGCAGATCATTCGCATCGTAAATGTGATCGAGGAGATTGCGCAGAAGACCAACCTGCTGGCTCTGAACGCCGCCATCGAAGCGGCGCGCGCCGGCGAACAGGGACGCGGCTTTGCCGTGGTGGCCGGCGAAGTGCGACGGCTGGCCGAGTCGACACGCAACGCCACCAGCGAAATTGGAAAGATGGTCGAGGACTTCCAGCTCCACACGCGCGGAGCCGTTGACGCCATGGACGCGGGCACGCAGACGGTCAACCTGGGCGTCGAGACGACCAACCGCGCCGGAGAAGCGCTGAAGCGGATCATCCAGATGGCCGACCAGGTGGACTCGATGATTGCCCAGATCGCAGCGGCTTCGATGCAGCAGGCAGCGGCGGCGCGGCAGTCCAGCGAGAGCGTGGACGCGATCAACCAGCTTGGCGAAGAGAGCGCGGCGTCGATCCCGGCAACCAACAGCATCGTTGAGTCGGTCGAGCACGGGTCAAAGCGGCTGCAGGAACATATCGGGAAGTTCCGACTGGAGGAGACACACGCCGGACGGCGATCAGCGCTTCTACCTCCCTCCTTTGGCGGCAAGGCCGCCGCGGCTTACGGAGACTGAGCGGATCACCGCCTCCGATAGTGAAATCCGGCCACGGATTTGTAAGCGTTGTGAGACGCTCGAGCTCTCTCTTCCTTGACGCTCCCTCTTGTCAACACCAATAATGGATAGTGACTCTTCCATCAGTCTCAACCGCAATCAGGCACCTGCTCTCACAATTCTGCCTCGTCGATCATCGGGATCGATATGCTGTGCGCGTGTGCCCCCAGAGCAATAAGCAAAGATCAGGAATGTACCCGATTCATCTCCTTAAGGCTGGAAAATCTCGATGAGTACAACCGCAGTCAGCCTGCGCGAAAACCGCGTGGTGAGTTTCTGGCGCTCGACAACCGG
Organism: uncultured Acidobacteriaceae bacterium; assembly: GCA_963725225.1. Lineage (GTDB taxonomy): Bacteria > Acidobacteriota > Terriglobia > Terriglobales > Acidobacteriaceae > Silvibacterium. The sequence continues at coordinate 4,628 of CAVRXY010000019.1, read as the reverse complement.
CAAGAAAATCGTCATGGCGGTCACGGGAGCCATCCTGTTCATCTTCGTGATCGGCCACATGCTGGGCAACCTGCAGGTCTTCGAAGGCCCTGAAAAGATCAACGCCTACGGACGCTTCCTGCACAATCTCGGCGAGATCCTCTGGGCTGAGCGCATCGGGCTTCTTGCCGCAGTGGTCTTGCACATCACCGCCACGGTGCAGTTGGCGTTGCGGAACAAGGCGGCACGCCCCGTCGATTACTCCCGCCGCAAAGCCATCAACTCGTCGTATGCGTCAAGGACGATGTACTGGTCAGGACCGATCGTTCTGGCCTTCGTGATCTTTCACCTGCTGCATCTGACGGCGGGCATGATCGTGCCCGGCGCGGCATTTATCGAGGGCGACGTTTATCACAACGTGGTCGCTGGATTTCAGGTCTGGTGGGTCTCCGCGTGGTACATCTTCTCCATCTGCCTGCTTGGCCTGCATCTCCGCCACGGCATCTGGAGCATGTTTCAATCCGTCGGCTTCAATCATCCGCGCTACACGCCCATTCTGAAGAGCGCGGCTGTCTGGATCGCCGTGATTATCGTCCTTGGGTACATTTCCATCCCGATCAGCGTTCTCCTGGGGCTCGTGAAATAGATGACACTCGACTCGAAAACACCTTCCGGTCCGATTGAGAAGGCATGGGAAAAGACGCGCTTCGATCTGAAGCTCGTCAATCCCGCCAACAAGCGCAAACACACCATCATCGTCGTGGGCTCGGGACTCGCAGGAGCGTCGGCCGCGGCCACGCTGGGCGAGCTCGGCTACAACGTCAAATGCTTCTGCTTTCAGGATTCGCCACGCCGGGCTCACTCCATCGCCGCGCAGGGCGGCATCAATGCGGCGAAGAATTATCAGAATGACGGCGACAGCGTGTATCGCCTGTTCTACGACACGGTAAAAGGCGGCGACTTCCGCGCTCGTGAAGCCAATGTGTACCGGCTGGCCGAGATCAGCGTCAGCATCATCGACCAGTGCGTCGCCCAGGGCGTGCCCTTCGCCCGCGAATACGGCGGCGCGTTAACCAACCGCTCCTTTGGCGGCGCGCAGGTTTCGCGCACCTTCTATGCCCGTGGACAGACAGGCCAGCAGCTTCTGCTCGGCGCCTATCAGGCCCTGGAGCGCCAGGTTCACGCCGGAACGGTCGCGATGTTTCCCCGCACGGAGATGCTCGACCTCATCGTCATCGACGGCAAGGCCCGCGGCATCGTCACCCGTCATCTCGTCACTGGCGAGATCGACACGCACTTCGCTGATGCCGTCATTCTCGGAACCGGCGGATACGGGAACGTCTATTACCTCTCCACCAACGCCAAGGGATCGAACGTCACCGCGTCCTGGCGCGCCCACAAGCGCGGAGCACTCTTCGCGAATCCCTGCTTCACGCAGATCCACCCGACGTGCATCCCCGTCTCCGGCGATTACCAGTCCAAACTCACTCTCATGTCCGAATCGCTGCGCAACGACGGCCGCATCTGGGTGCCCAAGACCAAGGGCGACAAGCGGCCGCCCAATCAGATTCCGGAGAACGAGCGCGATTACTATCTGGAGCGCCGCTATCCCAGCTTCGGCAACCTCGTGCCCCGCGACGTCGCTTCGCGCAATGCCAAGGCGGTCTGCGACGAAGGCCGCGGAGTTGGCGAGACCGGCCTCGGCGTTTATCTCGATTTCTCAGACGCTATTGCCCGTCTCGGCAGGCATGTGATCGAAGAGCGCTACGGCAACCTGTTCGACATGTACCAGCGCATCACCGATGAAGACCCGTACAAGGTGCCGATGCGCATCTATCCCGCGATTCACTACACCATGGGCGGACTATGGGTCGACTACAACCTGCAGAGCACGATCCCGGGCCTCTTTGTCCTCGGCGAGGCCAACTTCTCCGATCACGGCGCCAACCGGCTTGGTGCGAGCGCGCTTATGCAGGGTCTCTCCGACGGATACTTCATCATTCCCTACACCGTCGGAAACTATCTCGCGAGCAACAAATTCCCCAAGGTGGACTCAACGCACGCCGAGGCACAGGCCGCAGTCTCCTCCGTACGTCAGATGACCGAGAAGTTGCTTTCCATCAAGGGCAAGCGCACCGTCGACTCCTTCCATCGCGAGCTCGGCAAAATTATGTGGGACTACTGCGGCATGTCGCGCAATGCGCAGGGCCTGGAGTCGGCCATCGGACAGATTCGCGCGCTTCGCGAAGAGTACTGGCAGAATGTGAACGTCCCGGGCAGCGGCGACGACATCAACCAGAGTCTGGAGAAAGCCGGCCGCGTCGCCGACTTCTTCGAACTGGGCGAGCTGATGTGCATCGATGCCCGCGACCGCAATGAATCGTGCGGCGGGCACTTCCGCGAGGAATATCAAACGCCCGATGGCGAGGCGCAACGCGACGACGAGCACTACTCCTATGTCGCGGCGTGGGGCTATCGCGGTCCGGGCAATACGCCGGAGCTGGTCAAGGAGCCGCTCGAGTTCCATTACGTTCACCCCAGCCAGAGAAGCTATAAGTAGTTCTATAGAAACATGGATAGATTATGAAACTCACACTCAAGATCTGGCGGCAGAAGAGTCCGCGCGAAGCCGGCGCTTTCGTTACGTACTCCATGGACGATGTAAATCCCGAGATGTCCATGCTGGAGTGTCTCGACGTGCTCAACGAAAAGCTGATCGAGCGCGGCGAGGAGCCGGTAGCCTTTGAGCATGACTGCCGGGAGGGCATCTGCGGCTCCTGCGGATTCATGATCAATGGCGTTGCGCACGGTCCGCAGCGCGCCACCACCGTGTGCCAGCTCACCATGCGCCACTTCAAGGAGGGCGAAGAGCTGGTCATCGAACCATGGCGTGCGCAGGCCTTTCCGATGATGAAGGATCTCGTGGTCGACCGCCGCGCCTTCGACCGGATCATCGCCGCGGGCGGATACGTCTCCGTCTCCACGGGCAACGCACCCGACGGCAATACCATTCTCGTCGGCAAGGATATCGCCGATCGCGCCATGGATGCCGCAGCCTGCATCGGATGTGGCGCCTGCGTCGCCGCCTGCCCCAACGCTTCGGCAGCGCTGTTTACCGGAGCGAAGATCGCTCACCTCGGCGTGCTTCCCCAGGGAAAGGTTGAGGCTGACCGGCGCGCCCTCGGGATGGTGGCGCAGATGAATGCGGAATCCTTCGGCAACTGCACCAACATCGGCGAATGCACCGGGGTCTGTCCCAAGGAAATTCGCCTCGAAGTCATCGCGGCCATGAACCGCGACTTCCTGCGCGCCAGCTGGAAGCGCCGCGAGCCGCTCGTGACCACGATCGCTCCGGTCACTGACTGGAACGTCAAGACACAGTAGCACGCACTCTTTCGCGACACCTTGTTTGTCAGGCGTGGTGGGGCTGTTAGAATCCCACCACGCTCATGAAGACCCTCTCCGTCGCCTTGCTCGCCATTACCTCTAACTCCCCTCGCTGCCCAGAACGCTCCCGTGAATCCCAAGACCGCCGAAGCTGTGCACAAATCCGCGATTGTCATCGACACGCATGCCGACACCACGCAGCGGCTGGTCGATGAGAACTACGATCTGGCCGATCCGCTTAACGGCGGCAATCTCAACTTCGAGTCCGCAGAGAAAGGAAATCTCGGGGCAGAGTTTTTTTCGATCTGGGTTGAGCCGGATCTGTACAAAGGGCACTACCCCCGGCGTACGCTCGAACTGATCGACGCGGTGTATCAGCAGGCGGCGAAGCATCCCGACCGGATGCGGATGGCCTTCTCCCCTGCCGATATCGAGGTTGCGCACCGCGACCATAAGCTGGCGGCGCTGATGGGCATCGAGGGCGGCCACTCCATCGACGACTCGCTCGGGCTGCTGCGCGACTATTACCGGCTCGGCGTCCGCTACATGACGCTGACCTGGTCGAACTCGCTCGACTGGGCGAACTCGTCGGGCGATGAGGGCAAGCCGGGCGTGCCGCACAATCCCGATGGGCTGACGCCATTCGGCAAGCAGGTCGTGCTGGAGATGAACCGGCTCGGGATGATGGTCGATATCTCGCATGTCGCCGACGACACATTCTGGGCGGCGATCAAGACGACCAAGGCTCCGGTGATCGCGTCGCACTCGTCGGCGAGGGCGATCAGCAACGCTCCGCGCAACATGACCGACGACATGCTGAAGGCCGTGGCCAAAAATGGCGGAGTGGTGCAGGTGAATTACTACTCGGCGTTCATCAGCCAGGCGTATCGCGATGCCTCGATCGCGCAGCAGCCCGAAGTGGCGAAGGCAACTGAAGAGTTGAAAGCGAAGTTCAAGGCCGAGGGCAAACAGGTGACCTACGGCGATCTTGAAAAGCTGCAGCGGCAGTATGCCGACCGCATCCCGCGTCCGCCGCTGAGTGCCCTGATCGACAACATCGATCACATCGCCAAGGTCGCGGGAGTCGATCATGTCGGACTCGGTTCGGACTTCGACGGGGTGAGCGGGCAGCTTCCCGAGGGCATCGACTCGGCCGCCGATCTGCCGAAGATCACCGCAGCGCTGCTGGCGCGCGGATATTCGGCGGAGGACTGCCGGAAGATTCTCGGCGGCAACCTGCTGCGCGTCTTCGGCGAGGTGGA
>CAVRXY010000018.1:0-78024 GCA_963725225.1 uncultured Acidobacteriaceae bacterium | reverse complement strand
GCGGCGTACTGAACGCCGTAGTCTGCCCATCCGCCAAGGTTCTTCACCCGTTTCAGGGCGGCTTCGCTCATGGACTGGCGCAGGGTCGGGTCGTCGGCCAGCCGCTGCAGGCCTTCAGTGATGGCTTCGGCGGAACGGATCGGCACAATGAATCCTTCGACGCCGTGTGAATAGAGGTCCGGGCCTCCGGTGTGGTCGGAGCTGATGACCGGGCATCCGCACGCCATGGCCTGGCCCATCACCATGCCCCAGCCGTCTTCGACGGAAGGCAAAACCATGACGTGGCTGGTACTCATATAGCGGCGCACCTCGCTCTGCGGGACCGCCCCCACCAGCTCGACGTTCTGCAGGTCGAAACGGGCGAGAATGGGCCGCATCTCAGTGGGGATGCCGCCTACTATCCGCAGGCGCTTATGGGGATGACGCAATTTCTGAAAGGCCTGAAGGAGGTAGGGGATTCCTTTGCGAACGGTCACGGATCCCACGAAGAGGACATCAAAAGTTTCGGAGGACGGATGGCCCTCGGGCCTGAAGAGCTCTAGCCGCACCCCGAGGGGTATTCGCCTGAGCTTCGCCGCCGGGAAGCCTTTGGCAATAAACGACCGGTAGGCAAACTCGGACGGTACAGTGACGGCGTCGGCTTGTTGATATTCCGTCTCCTCACGCTCGATCATGAAGGGGTCAACGCCCCGTACTTGGAGCCCCCAGTGCCGCATCTCCTCGGAGACGACTTCGTTCTGATAACGGATGTGCGAGGATCCCCGGTCACAGATGTAGCGTGCACCGAGCTCCCGGGCGCGAGGCCCGCTGGTCAGGCCGGAGCCTGACAGAGCCACGTAGGCATCGCAGGCGGTCAGATTTTTGGCGACCCAGGTATCGAAAGTGCGAAAAAGGCTGCGGGTAATCTGGCGGTTCAAGCCGTACGGAATAGGCAGGCGACTGCCGACCACCAGCTGAGGAGTGTGAATCCACGGAAAGGTGCGAACCCGGTCTTTAGGCAGACCCTCGCGCCGGAGACGGCGCCACGGGAAAGTGGAAAATATCTGCCCGGTGTGGCCCTGAGCATCGAGCTGACGGGCCAGTTCAAAGTGATGAAAGACGCCGTTCGCGGCCTGGAGGATGTGCATGGGGGAAGAGGATTCATAGTCAGTGTAAATGAACCGCGAACCTCGGCTATTCGAGAAGGAGCGTCACGACGGGCTGCTGTGGTTAACAGAATATACGTTATCAGACATAATATTAAGGTGCGTTCTGAGCCGATGCTGTCGCGCGCCGTGCGGTCAAGTGTAGTTTTCAGAATGCATTGTGGGCGATATATCGAGTCACACATGAAGGCATCTAGTTGAATAACTGGCCATGAGAACGTCGGGCAGCGGGTTTCTCGGCGGACCAGCTTGATCCCCACCGGCAGAAGGGCAAACGCCGTAAAAAACGGGAGAGACGAATCTCTCCCGCTTCATCGTAAGCGTGCGTTTACGACTTGTGGTGTGGAGTGACCCGGTCCAGCAGGGATAGCAGCGAGTGCGCTGCCGCGGGAGGCTTAACCGCGCCGCCGCGAACAATCTCCAGTCGCAGTGAGTTCCCTCCCGTAGAGCTCCTTGTCGGCGCCGTCGTCGGACCGCATGGTGGATCCCGAGAGGTCGATGCCGGCGAACACGCCGCGGGCGCGGGACCAGGAAAGGATCTCGGCCTTCAAGACGATATCCGTCTCGGCACTGGTGTTTCGGCCTACCGGGCCAGCGGCGATGGAGGCATCCCCGCCCAGCTTAACGTTGCTCTTCAAGACGGACTGTGCCCCCTGGTCATTCATCGCCAGAAGCACGGGAGATGAAACGTTACGTGGGGAGTGCTGCACAAACACGAACGCCGCCTCGAAAGGCGGCGTCCAAGGAAACTGGAAAATCCCGGCTGGCTACAATGTGGACTCGATCTCGAAGCCCCACGCCTCCAGAAGCGCCTCGGGGATGTACTTCGAGTTTCGATTGCGACGAGCCCATTCACGCAGGCGGGTGGAACGGATGTACTGGTCCGGCGTCAGCTTGAACTCCTTCACCACCTGTTCGAATGAAGTCACAGTGGGCACGACCGGACCGATGGGCTCCGGCTTACCCCAGTTTGGATTGCCACGACGTTTTGCCATTTCTTTATATCCTCTAGCGTAGAGTGACGTACGGAAAGTCCGGGGCCGCTCGACCTGCCATGGACAGGCCTCCCCGGGAAGTCACAAACTCTTCTATTATAGGGATTTGTTATCCATAAATCAATAGGAATTATTGTCGGATAACGGAACTTATACGATCGCATCGCGCCGATTAGGTGCGCGACTACAACTCTAATTTATCATATGTTTGCGCGGAATACATCAAGCAGGGCTTGACGGAATGCTCACGTCATTATGCCCTGCTCGATGGTGTTTTTCAGCTGAAGGGAATTGCGATGGCGGGTTGCTCTGCCAAACGCTTCCCGCCGCATTTATGTCTCACCTCGATAGCCCTGCGTTCGACGGGATTGGACGCGGAGCCGAGGACTTCGAAGCAATGCGGACAGGTAACGATGGTGGTCCGGATGGACACGCCGGCAGAGAGTATCCGCCTGGGGATAGCGTGTGTAGTGGTGATCGCCGGAAGCATCGGATGACACTCCTTCCAAGTTTGAGCTGCGACCCTGGTTAATTGGTTCAGAAGCGAAACGCCGAACATCAAATCAGCTGCAGGCTATTCGGGGGATTCTGCGTGCAGAAACGGCGCTCGATATGACACTAGGTGACTGAAGTGTGCACCGAAGTCGCATATTTGTCAAATTATTTCAAGTCTTTTTTCTTAAGACTTCACTAATCTTCTCCGATATAGGGCTTGTACAGCAATTGAGAGCCCAAGATGACACTTCCCTTACCCGCCAGCCCCCGGATCCTGATCGTATCGGCAGATGAAAAAACTATAGCGGAGCTGAAAGAGATGCTGCACGGATGGGGGTACCCCGTCCAGCTAGCAACCGACGGGGTGGATGCGGGGAAGGTGCTGACGGGCAGACGCCCCCGGGCATTGCGCTGATCGACGCCGCGCTGCCGTCGCTGGGAGGAATTGACCTGGTGGCGGAGGTGAGGCGGCGGACGCGGAAGAGTGTGGCGTGGACGATGCTGATGAGTGAGCAGGTGGACCTGGATACGGTAGCGAGCGCCTCGGAAGCTGGAGTCGACGATCTGCTGCTCAAGCCGGTCGACGCACTGGACCTGCGGGTGCGGCTGCGTGTGGCGGAGCGGGTGCAGACGCTGCGGAGTGACCTCGAGGAGCAGACAAAGGCGGTGCGGTTCCACGCGTCACACGACAGCCTTACGGGACTGTGGAATCGGGAGTCGATGCTGAACCAGCTCTTTCCGGAGACGGACAGAGTGCAGCGGATGAGAACGCCGCTGACTCTGCTGCTGCTCGATCTGGACCGCTTCTCGAGTATCAACTTCGGAGTACGGTTACGAGACCGGTGACAAGATTCTGCAGGAGCTGGCGAATCGCTTTCGGCGCTTTCTGCGCAGTTATGACCTGATCGGCCGGTGCGGCGAGGATGAGTTTTTGATTGCCATGCCGGGGTGCACGTCGGAGCAGGCGCAGTCGATGGCGGTCCGGCTCAAGCAGACGGTTCTGCAGAGGCCCTTTTCCGCGGGCCGCGACGCGCTGACGCTGACGGCGAGCATGGGGATCGCGCAGAGCAAGGGGCGGTCGCCCCTGGTTGTGCTCCGCGAAGTGGAGCGGGCGTTACAGGATGCTAAGGCGAGCGGGCGAAACGCGATTCGGGAGTACTCGGTGGTGAGTCCGGTGCGACCTGAAGCGGAGTGTTCGCTGGCGTCTACGAGCGAGAGGACGCTGATGCCGTTTCCGACGGAGCGGTGAAGTTAATTCCCTACCCCCTCCCCGTGCCATTTTTTGTATTTGTTACTCATTCATTCCATGATAGTTAGCTATAGAACTCATGCAAAGATTTCATTCTACTATACTTAAGGACAAAGATCAGAAAACAACCAATTTATAAGAAGCGGGGACGCAATGGTGGGGAGTTTGTCGGACCGTCCAAACGAAGAAGCCCGGCCGCGATTGCCGCCGGGCTTCTTTTTTCCCCCTATATCTATTGTAGAGGGGCGGAGGAAATTGTCGGCCAAGAGAGAGGCACCTGTTCAGCGATCGACGTTCTTAAGAGCGCTGATCGAATGGAATGGTGCCCGCATCTCCGGGGTGATTGAAGATGCTCCGGCTAGTCTCCGGAGCCGCAGGAGCAGATTCCCTGCCCACTTCCAAGGATGTGGATGAAGGAACATTGCGCCTGCAGGTTTGCAAGTTCGGTTGCGCCGAGGGTGGAATCAGAGGATTCGGTTTCAGTAATCGGCCACGCACCTCCAACCGCACTCTGGATGTGAGTTACCCAGGCGCGGAGGTTTGCCTTCGGAGTTACGTTTGCGCTGGGATCGCACGGTGAGTTGTTAACGGCCGCCGAGATAACCTTGATGACGCCGTTGTTGGAAATGACGCCGGTGAGCGGGTTGGACGTCAGGTCTCTGCGGACTGATAAGGTGCGGAGGCCGTTATGTGTCTCAATGCATCCGCAGCATTCGGACATCTGCTGATCGGCGTCAAAGACGTAGACCATGGCGCAGAGGTTTCCGTAGGTGAGGCCGGGATTGTCGATGCGGACGGTGCCGTCGGGTAGCGCGACGACCGCAGCGGTGGTAAGTGGTACTAACGGAGCGTTATTAGAGAAGTAATTGACCTTGTAGACATCCTGAGCAGCGGCCGCGCCGACGCCCGCGATCACGAGGCCAACGAGTACCAAGGATAGGAACAGATATTTCTTGTGGGTTTTCACGGGTATGTCTCCCAAGCGCCTATTTGGGCCCGGAGAAAGCTGGAGGACGCTTGCGGCACAATGGTGGACCTATGGGGACCGGGAGACAATTACCCAGTGGGATTAGCCTGCAACTGGAACCAAACTGCATTCGCTCAAGAGCAAAAGCGTGGCCATTGGGCGCGTCCACATGGGAGTAAGGTTGGGGGAAGGTTTAACGATGGCTACCTCTGAAGTCGTGGCGCTGGTGAAAAGACTCGAACCAAGATTCTTCGAAGGACTACCTCCCTCCGCACTTGCCTCGATCATCGCGGCTGCGACCAGGCGTCGATTCCTGGCACATTCCGTGGTCATGCACGAGGGATATCCTGCCGACCATTTATTTCTAATGCTCAGTGGGCGCGCGCGCGGCTTTTGCATGACAACCCGGGGCGAGAAAGTCCACGTCTTGTGGTTTCCCCCGGGCGGGGTCTTCGGCGGGGCGACATTCCTGTCCAAACCCCTTGACTATCTTACGAGCACCGAAGCGGTAATTAACAGCACTGTACTGATGTGGGATCGTGCGACAATCCGATTGCTTGGCGCTCAACATCCGAGGCTGGTCGAGAATGCGCTGCTGATAGCGTACGACTACTTCGTGGCGTATCGGGCTCTCCATATTGCCGCGACTTACCAAACTGCCCGCCAGCGGTTGGCACAAGTGCTGGGGAATCTGGCCAACGGCATGGGCGAGAGGGTTTCTGAAGGTGTCGTGCTCGATGTAAGAAACGAGGAGCTGGCGAACGAGGCGAACATCACGATATTCACTGCAAGCCGCCTGTTGAGTGAGTGGCAGCGCAAAGGCATTCTCACGAAACGGCGAGGAAAGGTCGTGCTTCGCTCGCCGGAAAACCTGATGTCAAGCGAAGCGTGATTGCCGGCTTTGGTTCCTCGTCTGACTTGTAATCGCTCGCCGTCATTGCTCATGAGCAACGATTGAGCCAGCGTGATGTGGCACCCTAAAAGTAATTAGTTCAACACGCCAATTATGGCCGTAGGTGAGCTTTGCCTGAAGGAGGCCTTTAGAAGTTGGCGGCAGTTCGAATTCTTATCGTGGATGATTCACAGCCATGGCGCTGTGCGGTTTGCTTGCTTCTGAAACAAAACCTGGATCTGGTACTTATTTGCGAGTGCTCGGATGGGTTAGAGGCAGTTCGGAAGAGCGAAGATTTACAACCTGACCTGGTTTTGCTGGACATCGGACTTCCGCATCTCAACGGCTTCGAAGCCGCTCGCCAAGTCCGCAAAGTTTCACCGGGTTCAAGAATCCTGTTCTTAACCTCGTACGATGATCCAGAGTACTTGCAGGAAGCGCTAAGAATCGGCGCACTGGGTTTCATTGTCAAATCAAACGCTGCAAGCGACCTGTTGCCTGCGGTGAGAGCCGTCATGAATGACGAACAGTTCTTCGGTAGCGGGGAGTGAGCCTCCGCTACCGGTGGATGCCTGCAAACGTGCCGCCATCCTGGCCGCCGGCACGGCGCAACACGAGGATCATTGGCGCGTCGGCTTATCTCTTATGAGGCGCGGATAACCGGCTCTCACTTTGTAAAGATATTGTGGCCTTCGTCGTATCGGTTCTCGGTTTTTCCAGCCTCACCCGCCATCTCATCGGCGACTTCGTCCAACTGCTTCGCGAGGTCAGTCTCGTCGGAGGGAGATTTAGTGGCTGGCTTTGGCGATGACGTTGTCGGGTCTTTCTTGATATCGGACATGGTGACACCTCATTTGGAGTCTTTGATGCCAAGCTCGGAAACCGGTCTCGTCAAACTGTGTGCGGCTGGCGTCGTTGACTATAGTAGGCCACTGGCCCGGGCGAGGCTGTTGGCCCTGAGGGCGTCTTATCCCACAACTCAACATCGAGTTGTGGGGCACTCGGCGCTACCTGGTGTTGGAAAATTGGTGGCCGATACTTTTTGAATATCGGCCACCCGGGTGCGGATTGATGAAAGGCCGAATTTCTACGGCTCCATCCTTTGGCCTAAGAACTCCTTGGCTTTGGCGACTTCAACATCCCACTTCGTAAGTTGCTCGGGGCTTAGAAAAGCAACAACACGTTGACGAATCTCAGCGCGATGCGCTTTCACTTTGTTGATGATGTCGGCCCTGGTTGTTTGAGGATTCTTTTTAACATACTCGGCGACCTTTTCTCGCGCCTCTGCAAGAGCAGTGTGGAGCTTTTCCTTTTGCTGGTCAGTGAGATTAAGGTCTTTAGCGAAATGCGTTAGCTCGGTTGCGACATGCTCGCGTTCTTCAGCAGTGATCGTCATGATGCGACTCCTTGGACTGTTGATGTTGGCTTATTGGGGATGAGACTCGGTGGGCAAGGGATCCGAGCTCCTCGAAGAATTCTTCTGTTCTTAATCTTTTCCCCCTCTCACCAGGGAGTAATGCGTTTCTTTTGGATAGTTGCATTAGCCTAGATACAGCTTCCCACTTTTATGGACATTCGGAAGTGATGAGCGTCACAGGCCAGTGTGAGCCGAACTGACGCTCGACTGGAACTGTGGGCTTATCCTACCCATCTCCCCCTATCTGCCCGAGATGACGTTGGTCTCCTACATCCACGTGCTTTTGGCCGCGTTCTTGATGGGATTGGCTGCGGCCGCGCCGATGGGTCCTGTCAACATGATGGCCATCCGCCGCGGCATGCTCGGCGGTTGGCGCCATACTCTTGTCTGCGGAATCGGTTCCGTCGCTGGAGATCTAATCCTCTTCTCTCTGGTCCTCCTCGGGGAGCATTACCTCTTTTTCGACCTGTCCAACCCGAGGCTCCGGACCATCATGGCGACCATAGGCGGAATCGTCCTGTTCCCGCTGGGGATCTACTTCCTCATGCGTGCGGTTAAGGACCCCCTGCGGGCCTATGCCAGCGCTCGCAAACAATGGGACGAAGGAACGGTCCCCGCGCATCAGATCGCCGAGCTGGCCGAGTGTGCCGCCCTGACCATCCTCAACCCCTTAACCATCGCCTACTGGGTTGGCGTCACCTCCAACTGGCTCCCTTTTGCCCATTCTGTATTGGGCAGCGATGTAGCGGGGTGGGGAATCCTGATGGCCGCCGCCGGCTTGATGACCTGGTTCACCGCACTGATCATCGCCGTTCGCTTTCTCAGCCACTGGATAGGTCCGATCTTCTTCCAGATCGTGAATGCCATCCTGGGCGTTATCCTCCTTAGCTTCGCCACTTTTTGTGCGATTTTGCTGTCTCGCCTTTTCCTGCACTGAAACGAGGGGATCCGAACGTCCAGTGCGAAGGAATTTATTTTTTGGGGACGACCGCCGTGGGAGAGATATTGAGTTTGGCGAGTTCACTGACAAAAAGCTGGTTTTCCGGGAATTCCGCAACCAATTCCTGAAGTTGTGCGCGGGCTAATTCTGGCTTTTTCTCGCGCAGAGCCGCCAACGCCAGCATGATCTTCGCAAACGGGCGGAGATAGTGGCCGCGGTCTGCGGCGATCTCGAGTTGCTGAATGCCGACCTGCTTGCTGCCGTGAATCCCGGCGATACCGAGTAACAGCCTCTCGAATCCCGGCAGACTTCCGATAATGTAATTCGCAGCGCCCAGAGTGAGATAGGCATCGGCGGCGTCCGGCGCGGCCACCAGCAATCTCTGGGCATACTTATCAGCATCCCGGACCATTCTCAGACTTTCAACTTGATGCTTGTCGATCAGGCTGGCATAGTCGGACCCCATACCCAGACTCAGAGTCATGGCGAAGAGGGCATTCGTATCGTCTGGGTTCGTCTTCAATCGCAGCTGCGCCAGGTCCTGCGTCTGTTTGTCCGCCGCGAAAAAGGCCGTGCGCAATTCCGGGTCGGGCGTAAGCGGGATCTTGCCGAAGAAACGCTTATCGTCCAGGAAAAATTCGGAGGTCAGGATGCGCTGCTGATAACACTCCTCAAACAGATAGCTCGCCGCTTCTGACGCGCTTCCAAGAGGGTCTTCCGGGTGGGACTCCCGCCACGCATCAAATTGGGTGCGAGCTTCGACAAACTTGAGTTCGTAAAGAAGGTGAAAGCCTGCGTCAAGTTCCGGCACCCGCAACTCCACAGTCGAAGCCTGCCTGTAGAATGCCAGTGCCGCTTGACCACCGACGATGGTTATCGTCAGCGTGATACATAGAAGCACACGAAGGTGACCACGGCTGAACACCGTCAGATGTTACGACTGCCGGCAGGATTCTGGCGAGAGCAGCTCAGTTGCCGCGTGCTGGATTGCGGTCCAGCATGACGACTGGGGATTCCACCCTTTGCTCGGGATATTAAGACTACTGCACCTTAGCGACCAGAACGCCGAAGGGGGCGAGGGTGATCTTGTCGAGGGGGATGGCTTCGTCTCCGGAGTGGGGAGAGCTATAGAGCGGTACGACGTTAGTTCCCTTCACTCCTGTGCTGGCTAAGTTGAGGGAGATAGTTCGGGGCTCGGGGCTCATGTTGAGGGAAACGAGGACGGTCGAGCCCTTCGACCGGCGCAGGAATGAGAACACATACGGATTGTTTTCGTCGACGGAGGTGTAGTCTCCGTTGCGCAGGGCGGGCTCGTTGCGGCGCAGGGCGAGGAGGGTTTTGTAGGCGTTGAAAATAGAGTTGGGGTCTTTCTTCTCGGTCTCGACGTTATAAGTAGACGCAGAGGGCGGAATAGCGCAGCCAGGGCTTAGGTGAGCTGGTAAAGCCGGAGTTAGTCGAGTTATCCCACTGCATGGGGGTGCGCTCGCCGTCGCGTCCTTTTTCTTTGGGCCAGCCGAGCTTGCCGATGGGGTCGTGGACGTCTTCGATGCGGGCTGGCGGAGTGGTGCGCATGCCGATTTCTTCGCCGTAGTACATCTGCGGGGTTCCGCGGGTGGTGAGCAGGAGCGCGGCCATGAGCTTGGCGATTTCGTCGTTGTGGACGCCGTCTCCGTAGCGGTCCCACTGGCGGGGCTGGTCGTGGTTGCTGAAGAAGAACTCGGGCTGTCCGTGGGCGGAGTTGTTCTCGACCTGGTCGAAGAGACGGCGGAAATCGGGCGCGGAGAGCTTGTTCTCGTCGGCGATCTGGAAGTCCATGGGTAGCTGGACTTCGTCTCCGCTGCCGTAGAGCTTGGTGAGCTCGGCGATGTTGGGCTCGTCGGCTTCGGTGATGAGGACGGGGTCTCCGGGGTATGCGGAGACGACTTTGCGCAGGCGGCGGAGGACTTCATTCACCTCAGGGAAGTTGTCGGTGTAGAGGTGCTGGATGTTGCGGTCGCCGTAGGCGTTGTATCCGGGCAGGTAGGGGTCGTCGCGGAGGTCGGGGTCTTCGAAGAGGCGGGAGACGGCGTCGATGCGGAAGCCGTCGACGCCCTTGTCCATCCAGAAGCGGAGGACGTCGGTCATGGCTTTTTCGACCTCGGGATTGCGCCAGTTGAGGTCGGGCTGCTGCTTGTAGAAGTAGTGGTAATACCACTGGCCGGTCTTCTCGTCGTAGGTCCAGGCGGAGTGGCCGAACCAGGACTGCCAGTTGTTGGGCGGGACGCCAGGGGCCTTGCCGTCTCGCCAGATGTACCAGTCGCGCTTGGGATTGGTGCGCGAGGAGCGCGACTCGATGAACCATGGGTGCTTATCGGAGGTGTGGTTGATGACGTAGTCCATGATGACGCGGATGCCGCGCTTCTGGGCTTCGGCGACCATGCGGTCGAAGTCGGCCATGGTGCCGTATTCGGGATCGATGGCGGTGTAGTCGGAGATGTCGTATCCGTAGTCGATGCCGGGCGACGGGTACATGGGGGTGATCCAGATGGCGTCGATGCCGAGGTCGTGGAGGTAGTCGAGGCGCGAGGTGATGCCGTTGATGTCTCCGATGCCGTCGCCGTTGGAGTCCTGGAAGGAGCGCGGATAGATCTCGTAGACGACGGCGTGCTTCCACCAGTCGTCCTGCTGGGCGGCGGCGGGTTTTGCGCAGAGATTCGATCCGAGAGTGATTCCAACCAAGAGCAGGCACCTGAACAGAGACATTGACCAACCCTCTCAATTTAACCCGGAAAGTATACGGCAGGGAGAGAGTGGCGAGGCGGATGGATCCGCGCGACGCGTGTGATGTGCGTCACCGCCACTTGCGTAACAGCGAGTGTAGCGTTCTCGCTGTTGGGTAGATCGTTCCTGCGATCCCGGACGACGTCACTCGCATCGTGGCTCACTCAGGAGGCCACAGCCCAACCACACCCACCTGCAGCGAGAGGCGATCGGTCCCCAGCCATCAGTCTGGAGCAGCCCATGAACCCCTTTCATTTCCTCAGTGAAACAGTGCGCGTCCCGACCCAAAGCTTGTCCCATCGCTGGCGTGGCGCATGTTTGTTGCTGGCGCTACTGCTGACGTGTTCGATTGCGGCTGCAGGCCAAGGCGTCGCCCCACCGTGGGTGCAGGCCTTTGGCTCCTCAGGCAATGGCAGCAACGTCGCCAATTCCATCAAGGCCGCGCCCGACCACAGCTTGTATGTGGGCGGTCAATTCAGCGGAACAGCGACCTTCGGAGGCACAACCGTCACCGCAACTGGTGTATTGGATATCTTCCTCGCGAAGTACAGTCCGTCCGGCTCGCTGCTTTGGATAGCAGACACAGCGCAGCAAGCAGGAATTCCCGACAACGACACGAACTTTGCCAACAACGGGATCGACCTGGACAGTGACGGGAATGTGTACGTGACGGGAGAATTCTACGGGAATGCGACTTTCAATTCCGCAAGTGCGGCCGACAAGCAGATCAAGGTGGCCAGCGGACCGACGCCAGCGATTTTTTTGGCGAAGTACAATCCTTCCGGCGCTTTGTTCTGGGTCCAAACGATCACATCCAATTATGGCGCAGACACATATGTCCCGATGATCGGAAAGGGGGTGGCCGTGAATGCTGCTGCAGGCACGGTCTATATCGGTTGCTTCAGTCAGGCTGATTTGACTTTTTCATCCGCCGACGGCTCGACTCATACCTTTCCTGGCACTTTCGCCTGGCACATGGCACTGGCTAAGTACGATCTCGATGGCAATTTCAAGTGGGCCGCAACTAACTATGGCGGTGGGAATACCGGTTCCTATGGAGTTACGGTCGACGCTCAGGATAATTCGTACGCCATTGGCTGGTTCGAGGGCCAGGCTACGTTTTCCAGCGCCAACGGTCATGACATAACCATCGACGGCTTCGGGATTCGAGACATCTTCCTGGTGAAGTACGACACGAACGGCAACGCCAAGTGGGCGAATCACATTGGCGGCGGTTTCAATTCCATACCCGCCGCAATCACGACGGGGCCGAAGGGAGAAATCACGCTTGTGGGTTTCGTTGGAAACGGAAGCCCAACAATCGTCAGCTCGCAGCCTCCGGGAGCGAACATCAACCTGGGCAGCGGCATAATCACCAACCCTGGCAACATCGAGGGTGTCGTTGCTACGTACAGTTCGGCCGGGGTCGCGCAGAGAGTGATGAGGCGCGGCGGACCCACTGATCAGAGCGCAACGGGAGTTGCCTACGACTCGCGAGACAATCTCTACGTCGAAGTAGCTGCCGGGGGGAACGGCAAGCCACAGATATTTGTCGACGAATACTCGGGCAAGAATCTGCTTTGGGAAGCAACCGCGGACGCTGGAACATTTATTGCGGGTTTCGAGCCATCGCTGACTCCCAGACTGACCGTGGATGACGCAGGCACAGTATCTGTGGCGGGCGGCTACCTGGGCACGGCAACGTTCGGCGATATCAAACTGAGCGGCACCGGGACCTCGGAGGTCTTTGTGGCGGAGCTGAACACGGCATACGCGAATCAGTCCGCGGATCTGTCTGTTGCGGCTGTACGCCACTCCAACGACCGGTTCATCAGGGCGATCTGCTCACTTTTACCTTCCCGGTGTGGAATCGTGGACCGAACGTTGCCTATCTCGAGGAACTGAAGACGCAGGTTCCCGCAGGAACGACGTTCGATTACATTCGCATCTCCGGGCACCGAGCGGCCTGGGCACATGCACGACTCCGCCGTACGGAGGAACGGGGCCGATCGTCTGCAATGAGAATAGTGCCATGGCTCCGAACACGACGTGGACGCTGCGTCTGACGGTGAAGGTGACGGCGCCATCAGGCAGCGTGATCACCGAGACGGGGACGGCGACGGAAGTTACGCCGGATCCGAATCCGGCGGATGCAACTGCGACGGTGAGCGTGAATGTGCAGTGAGGAGAACCTGGTCGGAGATACGCCTCTGGAAAAATAAGGAGCGGTTCCTGTCCGCTAAACTGTTCAATCTAATTTGAGACAGTATGATGCAGCGAGGCGCGGTGGACAACGCAGCGCTTCGGTGATACATCTTAGCTGCTCGTACCCGCGTGGAGCGAAAGGTCTGCCTCTGCGCGGGCACACTACCAAGGCCACTGCATCGCCCCCCACCTTGTAGGCCTGCACATATATCTAAAAAAGAATGCCCTTGGTGTCTCTCTTCCCTGCTCTGCGCTGCTTCAAATATCTGGAGGGTGTATGAATCGGTCAATCTCACCGGATGATCGCAGGGAGAGTATTGCCTGCAGAATTGCGGTATTCGTGCCTTGGATGTGGGTGCTGTGGGCTGTGGCATTACCGGCGCCTTGCGCAAGTGGTCAGACTTCCAACCAGCCCCCAGGCGCGCAGTGGGTGCAGTTTCACCGGGATAACATGCAGCGGTGGAATCCTTATGAGACAGAGCTGGGAGTAAACAATGTTGGCGGGCTGGCGCTGAAATGGACGTATGCAACCGGAGCCTTTGTGGAATCCTCGCCGGCGGTGGTGAACGGGGTGGCCTATATCGGATCTGACGACGGCAATCTCTATGCCCTGAATTCCAGCACGGGCGAGAAGCTGTGGAGCTTCAGCACAGGAAGCGTGCAGCCTATCCTCGACGCGCCTGCAGTGGCCGACGGTGTGGTGTACATCGGCTCCTATGACGGCATTCTCTATGCCGTGAATGCCAATACAGGGCACCGGCTGTGGAGCTTTGTCACGGGATCGAACCCGGTTGTCGGCCCTCCCACAGTGATCGACGGAGTGGTGTACGTCAGCGGGGGCGTACCTGAAACGCTGTACGCGCTGAATGCCAACACCGGCAAGATGCTCTGGAGCGACGGTAATTTCGTCGGAGGGTGGGACTCGGCGGCGGTGGCGAATGGAGTGGTGTTTATCGGCTCGTTCGATAACAACCTGAGAGCGATCAATGCCACTACCGGGGCTGTACTGTGGAGTTATGCCGTCGCAGGTGGTTTTTTGGATTCATCGCCCGCAGTGGCGAATGGCGTGGTTTATATCGGCTCGTGGGATGGGACGGTCTATGCCGTACGGGCAAGCACGGGCGCTCTTTTATGGAGTTATCAGACGGGAAGCTATATCAGCTCGTCGCCGGCGGTTGCAGGTGGCGTGGTTTACATCGGATCGTGGGACGACGCTATTTACGCGCTGAACGCACAGACAGGTGCGAGAATCTGGAGCTTCACCACAGGGGACTCGGTAGAATCGTCGCCTGCGGTGGCGAACGGGGTGGTCTACGTCGGCTCGGATGACTTCAATCTTTACGCGCTGAATGCCGCGGACGGCCATGAGTTATGGAGTTATCCGAGCAGGACTTATGTGGAGTCCTCACCAGCAGTGGTAGATGGAGTGGTTTACGCGGCAGGCGGCTTCGATCACGATGGTCCGGTATTCGCCTTTGCGCAGGGGAATACGGCGGATTTGTATCTGCGGGTATCACCATCTGCAACGACGGTCCATAACGGGGAGATTCTTACGTACACCTTCCCGGTGTGGAATCTCGGTCCCGGTAACGCCGAGTATGAAGTGCTGAGAACCCGGGTGCCGGCGGGGACGACGTTTGATTACATCCGAATCTCCGGCACGCCCGGGTTGGGCACCTGCACGACTCCGTCCTACGGAGGCACAGGGGCGATCGTCTGCAATGAGAACGGTGCGATGGCTCCAAACACCACATGGACGGTACGGCTGACGGTGAAGGTGACGGCTCCGGCAGGAACGGTCATTACCGAGACAGGAACCGCGACGGAAGTGACGCCTGATTCGAACACAGCGAATAACACAGCGACGGTGAGCACGACAGTGCAGTAATGCACATCACGAAGCTGACTGAGCCGGCCGGTCACGCGGCGTGGCGCAGGGGCACGGTCAGGACCGGGCAGGGGGCCTGGGCGATGACGTCATAGGCTGTCGAGCCGGGCAGGTGCGAGGCGATGCGAGCCTTGAAGCTGTTGACGGCTGGGCGGCCCATGACGATCAGGTCGGCTTCGCGGTCGGTGGCGGCCTCGAGGATGAGGTCGCTGCTGGGACCGAACTCGACGAAGACCTGGCATCGCGCTTCGATGGCCGTTCCCTGGATAGAGCGGCCGAGCTGTTCGTGAACGAATTCGAAGGTTTTGGGACGCGCCTGAACGGGCGTTTCGGTGCTGCTCCAGTCGTTGACGTGCAGGAAGGCGAGCGAGGCGTCATATTTTTCGGCGAGCGAGAGCGCGTAAGGGATGGCGTTTTTGGCGGCGGCGGAAAAATCGGTGGCACAGAGGATGCGGCGGAACTCCGGGCGGCGGTCGACGTTGGGGCCGGCGGTGAGGACGGGACACGAGGAGAGGAAGACGATCTGCTCGGCAGTTGAGCCTTTCCACAGCTTCCTGACGCCGCGTAATCCGTTGGTGCCGACGACGATCAGGTCGGTGTGGCGCTGCTTTGCGGTGTCGAGCAATCGTGCGCTGATGTTGCCGTGGTCAAAGTGAATTTCGTGAGCGATGCCTTCGAGGCTGACGCTGACGTGGGCGAGAGCTGTTTCCATTTCGGACTGCAACTGCTGAAGGGTGACATTCTGATCGGGGACGGCTCGAACGCCCTGGCCCGGACTGACGTGTTCGAGCAAGAGCGTGCCCGCGTAGTGCCGGGCAATGCTTACGGCAAATGGAAAGGCGTGCAGGCAACCGGGTGTGAAATCGATGGCGAACAGGATGCTGTTCAACTGGATTGCGGACTGATCAAGCGTGTTCATGCTCGCCCTCACAAGAGAGATGGCAGTCGAGGAATGAGCCCGGAGCGAATCTCTGAGGTTCGGTTTACTGGTGCAAAAGGCGGTCCCGCAGGAGCACAGGTATCCGCACGCAAACTTCTGGTCATCTATTATGACGGATGGCGGGATTTTTGGTCGCGCTTTCTGTGAAGTTGGCTTCGGGGTGGCTGGAAGCGGCTGCCCGGTGAGCGGCCAGGAAACTTCCCGAAAAGCTGGTGAGTGAAGAGGAAAAAGTCCGCATCCTGCGCAAGGACATGCTGCTGCTTTCGGTTATTGCGGCGTGTGCAGTTGGACTGTTTCTGGTGACCAAATCGGTAGCGGCGCGCGAGGGCGAGATCGAGAGCCGCGTGGCGACGATCTGGTTCCAGGATGGCGAGCGCAGGCTGAACGCGGGCCAGATCGATGAAGCGATCGATTCGTTCAGAAAGGCGACGGGGATCGATCGCGAGAATCGCCGATACATGATGGCGCTGGCGGATGCGCTGGCGGCCGGAAACCACAATGTAGAAGCGCAACAGGCGCTGCTCCGGCTGCGCGAACAGGAACCGACAAATGCCGAGGTGAATCTTCGCCTGGCGCGGCTGGCGGCGAAGAGCGGCGACGTATCGGAGGCGGTGCTGTATTACCACAGCTCGCTCGACGGGATGTGGAAGGGGCCGAACGTTGCCTCACGACGGCGAAATGTGCGCAAAGAGCTGATCGATTTTCTGATAGCGCGCCAGGATAAGGACAGAGCGCTCTCTGAATTGCTGGTTCTGGACAGCGAGCTTCCGCCGAATGCCGATGCACATGTGCAGGCGGCGAAGCTGTATCTGCAGGTAGGTGATACGGCGCGCGCACTGAACGACTTTATGGAGGCTGTGAGGCTCGATCCGCTGAATGACGAGGCGCTGGCCGGAGCGGGTGAGACCGAACTGCGGCTGGGCGATCGCCGCAAGGCAC
Source organism: uncultured Acidobacteriaceae bacterium (assembly GCA_963725225.1). Taxonomy (GTDB): domain Bacteria; phylum Acidobacteriota; class Terriglobia; order Terriglobales; family Acidobacteriaceae; genus Silvibacterium. Next base: position 61,192 of record CAVRXY010000018.1, on the reverse strand, counting down.
GACAGTATTTAGAAGAGGCCGTGGCGCGGGGCGATGCATCGCAGCAAACGCGCGAACTTCTCCGAGAGGCAGAGCAACCGGGGCAGACAGACCAGCCGGGCCAGACAGACAACCCGGGCCCAACAGACAAGCCGGGAGAGGCACGGTGAATATTCCCCGGCTGGATTTTCGGCAGCAGCTGCGTCTTCGTGAGAACCAGATCTTCCTCATTCTCGCGGTGCTGATCGGCATCCTGTCGGGGCTGGCGGCGGTGCTGTTCACGCTGTCGATCAAGGCGATGACGTACTGGCTCTTCGGCATCTCGCCTACGGTGCTGCGATTCATCCTGGTACCGACGCTGGTAAGCTTCGCGGCGGGATTTCTGCTGAAGCGGTATTTTCCTGAGGCGCGGGGCAGCGGGGTGCCGCAGGTGGAGGCCGCCTATCATCTGCAGGATGGTTATGTGCCGGGGAGGGTGGCGTTCGGGAAGTTTGTCACCGGGGTAATGTGCATCGGCGCCGGGCATTCGATGGGGCGGGAGGGGCCGTCGGTGCAGATTGCGGCCGGCCTGGCGTCGACGATCGCACGATGGTTCCGGCTTTCTCCGGCACGGGCGCGCAGCCTGGTTCCGGTGGCGGCGGCGGCGGCGCTGGCGGGGGCGTTCAATACTCCGGTGGCCGCGGTGCTGTTTGCGCTGGAAGAAATCATCGGGGACATGAATGCGCCGCTGATCGGGTCGGCGGTGCTGGCGTCAGTTTCGGCGGTGATTGTAGAGCGGGCGGTGCTGGGCAACAGCCCGGTCTTTCACGTTCCGCAATACCGGCTGGTGAGCCCGGCGGAGCTGATCGCGTATCTGCTGCTGGGAGTCGTAGGGGGGCTCGTATCGCTGGCTTTCTGCAAGGGCCTGCTGAGGGCGCGGGAGTTGTTCCTGAAGCTTCCGGCGCGCACGCGGTTGATTCAGCCGGCGGCGGGCGGCCTGATTATCGGCGTGATCCTGATTTTCTTTCCGCAGGTGCTGGGTGTGGGCTACGAGTTCGTAAACCAGGCTCTCAACGGCGGACTGCTGCTGAAGACCATGCTGGTGCTTTGCCTGATGAAGCTGGTGGCGACGATTATTTCGTATGCGTCGGGCAATGCGGGCGGCATCTTCTCGCCGAGCCTGTACCTGGGCGCGATGGCCGGGGGCGCGGTGGGCATGCTGGTGCACAAGGCGCACCTCTTCCCTGCCGGCGATCCGGGAGCTTACGCGCTGGTGGGGATGGGGGCGGTGTTTGCGGGGATCATCCGGGCTCCGATGACGTCGGTGTTCATGATCTTCGAGCTGACGCAGGACTACCAGGTATTTGTGCCTTTAATGGTTGCAAATATGATCAGCTTTGCGATCTCGAGGCAGTTTCAGCCTGTGCCGCTGTATCGCGCGCTGCTCGCGCAGGATCACGTCCACCTTCCCGGGGCGGCAGCACGAGCAGCAGCATCTTCACGCAGGGCCCGGGAGGTGATGACTTCCGACTTCACGATGATCTCTCCGGATGCTTCGGTGGCGAGCGCGGCGGATGCCGTTTCCACGACGGGGGCGAAGTGCTTTCTGGTAGGAAATAACGGGACGGTCGCTGGACTGATTACGCGCGACCGGATCGAGCGGGAGATGGAGAGCAAGGCGGATGCTCCGGTGCATGAGTTCGTGATCTCGGAGTACGGGCATGTGCATCCTGACCACTCGCTTGAGGTAGTGATCGACAGGCTGGGGAAGAGTCCGGGGCTGCTGCCGGTGGTGAGCCGGGCCGATTCGCAGAAGGTGGTGGGCGTGATCACACCGCAGACGCTGGCGCAATTTGTGCAGAAGAACTGGGAGAATCATTGAAGAAGGGTACGAGATGGAACAACCGTCGGTTCTTCGTTGTGCCCGTTGAAAATCGGAGCTCCGATTTTCGACCTAGACAAGCACCAGTTAGTTCACTTCGATTCCGAGTCGAGGGCTTCAGCTAGTTTTCTTAGAACTTCGCTCGTTCCCTCTGTCCACGTGGCATGAGCCTCAGTAGGACTCTTCTTTGAAACATGAACTTTGTCGGATTCTTTCATAACGAAAATGTGGAGCGATCCGATTAAAATGGTGCAACTAGCCGCAGTTGCGAGTAGCAGGCGCACAAGTTTAGTGAACGCTTCTAATATTGCCGTGTAGCTTTCGTATTTTGCTTTTCGCATCTCAAATTCGGCTTGGCAAAGTTCGAGTTCGAGCTTGGCTTTCTCCTTATGCAGCCATGGCTTCATGGATTTCTTCAAGACTGCCCTGTATTTTGGATTGCGCCAAGACGTTGTCTGCTTTGTTCAGCAGATCACGGCAGTTCCACATCACATCCTGTGAGTTCAACATCGCGCGATGAAACTCATGGCCGGGTCCCGTTTCAACTGATTCGGGGTCGTCCCCACCGTCGTTGTGATCCTTGATTGCCTGCCTGCATATGACCTCGACGGCCTTCTCCCACTCTGCAAGCTCTTTTGCTGTGAAACGCTTGCTAGTTCGAATGGCGGGGCGCCAACGGATCGAGCCAACTTCCGCCAAGGGAGAGCTAATGAATTCCGCGTCCAGAGCCGGCACTAGGTCCCTAATGATGATTTCAGCGAGCGCCTGAAAGGTCGCGACTTCCGGCTGGTCAAACAAGATCACATCTAAGGGCAGGACACGTTGCAAGCGTAAATTCTCGAGAGGAAGCCCGTTCGAGAGCGCAACTAGGTAGTCGGCTTGGACGGAGGCTACGGACGGCTCGCCAGATGCAATACCCCCTCCAAAGTCCAACCGATCCTTGAGAGCTTCAATAGCCCTAATCCTGATGTATTCCGTCATGCGGACACTTTACTCAATCAGGGCAGGATTTTGGCGGGATTTTTGATTACGACCTTGTGCGTTACTCGACCAGATCACGGCTGAAAGACGAGCCGTGCGCCTTTGTCGGGAGCGGTCCAGAGGGCTTCGACGTCGCGGAGGGGGGCGGTTTTGGTCGGGACGTAGAAGCCGGCCTTTTCAGCGGCCTGGATGAATTCCCCGACGGCTTTCATGATTTCCTGAAGCGAGGCACTGCCGAATCCGCTGCCCAGGAGTTCGAGGCCGGAGCTGCGCAGGGTTGCCCCGGCGAGGGAGATCTTCGGCCCGGCAGAATTGCCGATCTGCACAAAGCGAATGCGGCGTGACTCATGCGAAAGGCCCCGTTGCGAGATGGCGGCGAGAACGGCTTCGGCGGGCGCTCCCCAGAGATAATCGAGGACCACGTCTATTTTGGACTCGGACAGGTGCCTGCGGAAGTCGGCGACCAGCGCATCGGGTTCCTGTTCGAGGGAGATGGTGGCGTCGGCGCCGAGAGTAGCGGCCTGTGCGAGAGCTTCGGGGTTTCGTCCGGCGGCGATAACGCGGGATGCGCCGAGGCGGCGGGCGATCTGGACGGCGAGGTGTCCGGCGATGCCGGTGGCACCGAGGATCAGGACGCTTTCTCCGGCCACGAACTTTGCGCGCGCGGTAAGCGCTGCCCAGGAAGACATGCCGGGGTTCATCATGGCGGCGGCGGTGGCGTCATCGAGGGAGTCGGGCAGAGGCAGGGTCAGCCACGATTGGGTAATGGAACGCTCGGCGAGGGTGCCGTAGAGGTCGTTGGTCCTTCCAAAGTAGACACGGCTGCCGTCGGGGAGGCGACCGACTCCGTCGACTCCGGGCACGAAGTTAAGCTGGCCGGTGCTGCCGTAGTGGGTTCCGGCGGCGAGAGCGCGGACGATGGGATGGAGCGCGGCGGCGGTCACGTCGACGAGGAGGTCCTTCTCGGACGGAACGGGGTCGGCAAAGGTGGTGTAGCGGGGCGGACGATCGAAGGCTTCGACAACTGCTGCGTTCATGGGACGCTCCTATTCGAGAGTTTAGCTGACAGCCATTAGCCAATAGCCAACAGCCAACAGACGGCTGGAAATCAACGAAGAAGCAGGTCCTTCGACTGCGCTCCCTGCGGTCGCTTCGCTCAGGATGACATCGATAAGGTGCATTACTCCCCATTCTTTGCGCAGCCATTCGGCCGGCTCAGGATGACATCGATTGTTTTGAATCCGGTGGTTCGGAACTGTTCTCGCCGGCGAAGGTGCGGAGGAATTCGTGCAGGAGTTCGGGGGCGGTGCGGATGGCGCGGTCTTCGCCGGCGGGGTGGGAGGCGGACCATTCGTCGAGCATGGCGAGGAAGATGAATTCTGAGTTGTCGGCGTCTCCGCTGGCGTTCCATTTCCCCAGCACGCGTGAGAGGAGCACGGGCGGTTTGACGCCGATGACTTCTTTTGTCTCGGGGTGGGCGCAGTTTTCGGCGGGCGAGGCGACCATGTATTCGCGGCAGCGGAGCGGGCGGATGGGGTGGATGGTGCAGCGCTCGTCTTCGAGGAATGGGCAGGGGATGCCGAGCGCGAAGTAGCGGAGTCCGAGGGCGTGCATCGCGTCTTTATCGGATAGGGGAGCGTTGCGGATTTCGTGAGCGATGCCGCTTTCTTCGAGGCGTGCGGCGGCGGCGCGGAAGCGGGTGAGGAGCACTTCCCTTCTCTCTTCGGACTGGCTGGCGATCCATTCGGACAGCATGCGCGCCTCAACTGGCGAGATGGGCACGGCCTGGCGGCAACAGGCTCCGCAACCTTCGCGGCAGCTTATTGGCTTGCCGACGCGCGCGGCTTCGCGTTCGGTGAGGGTGGAGATGGAACTGGAGAGCTCCTGAATGATGGGCAGGAGGACTGTGGGATGGACGGGGCCGTCGGGGAGCTGTGCGCTGATGTTGACGGTGGCGCCTTGAATTTTCAGCGCGAACTGAAGGGTCTTGAGTGCGGGATCAGCGGCGGGGGCGGACATGGTGGGGAGTTTACAGAAGGGATCAGGGATCGTCTCCCACCCTTTCGGATCGCATCCCACATCTCAAAATCGAGATGTGGGGCACCCAGATTCTGCACGTCGCGGTTTCTGGTGGCGCGACGTAGGTTGTTTCTGGCAATAATGGAAGGCGATGTCATGCCGTTCGGTTCTCCTATCTCTTCCTGTCCTTCTGTCTCTCGTTTTTGCCCCGGTTTGTCGGGCGCAGGATCAAACCAAGCTGCCCTCGGCTCCGTCGAAAGCTGTCTCCGGCCAGGAGAAGGCTACGTCAGCGAGCGATGCGCTCTTTGCGAAGGAGGGCGTGGTCTACGAGAAAGTCGCGACCATAATCCACTACGACGCCGACGGGCTGGGAGAGAAGACGCTCACGGTGGTGGCGCGGATCCAGTCTGAGGGCGCGGTGCACGAAGCCGGGCTGCTGACCTTCGCCTATGCGTCGGGCGAGGAACAGATCGAGCCGGTCTATGTGCGGGTGCGGAAGCCGGATGGCACGGCCGTGGAGACTCCGGCGGCGGATGCGCAGGACATGCCGACGGAAGTGACGCGCGAGGCTCCGTTCTACAGCGATCTGAGAGAACTGCAGATTCCGGTGAAGTCGCTCAGCGTGGGCGACAAGCTGGAGTACCAGGTGAAGTATGTGCGGAAGAAGACGGCGGCGGCCGGGCAGTTCTGGGGCGCTCTGAATTTTATTCGCAGCAACGTGGTGCTGGCAGAGACGGTCGAGATGTCGTTTCCGAAGGACAAATATGTACTGGTGTTGAGCCCGAGGGACAAGGCCGATATTAGCGAGGAGAACGGGCTGAAGGTCTATCGCTGGAAGACGTCGCAGCTTGAGCCGACGATAGGCGCGGACAGAAAGAAAGATGCTGACGATCCGGACCGGTTGCCGTCAGTGTCGTGGACGACGTTCAAGAGCTGGCAGGAAGTAGGCGAGTGGTATGGATCGCTGGCGAAGGACCGCGCGGTGCCGAGTGACGAGGTGAAGGCGAAGGTACAGGAGCTGATCGCCGGAAAAACGACAGACGATGAGAAGATCGCGGCGATCTATCACTATGTGTCGACGCAGGTGCGGTACATAGGCGTGGCGTTTGGGATCGGGCGGTATCAGCCGCATTCGGCGGAGACGGTGCTGGACAACCAGTACGGCGACTGCAAGGACAAGCACACGCTGCTGGCAGCGATGCTGAAGGCGGCGGGATATGAGGCGTGGCCGGCGCTGATCGGATCGTCGGCGAAGCTGCATCCAGAGCTGCCGTCGCCGGCGCAGTTCGATCATGTGATCACGGTGGTGTCACTGAAGGGCAAGGAAATCTGGCTGGACAGCACGCCGGAGGTGACTCCCTACCGGATGCTGATGGCGCAGATTCGGGACAAGCAGGCGCTGGTGATTCCGACGAATGGGCCTCCGCGGCTGGAGACGACGCCATCGGACGGGCCATTTGCTTTTGCAGATACGACGACGGCGACGGCGAAGCTGGATAGCCAGGGCACGATCGATGGACATATCGATATGGAGCTGCGCGGCGATTCGGAAGATACTTTCCGCGAGGTTTTTCACGGCACGTCGCGCGCACAGTGGCCGCAACTGGCGCAGAACATTTCGCAGAGGATGGGCTTTGCGGGATCGATTACCAATGTTGACGTGAGCCTGCCGGAACAGACGGATAAGCCATTCCATTTTGCCTACGACTACAACCGCAAGGATTATGCGGACTGGGCGAATCGGCGGATTATACCGCTGATGTTTCCCGTGTCGCTGAGCGAACTGGGCGACGATGAGACGCCGACGGAGCCGATTGAGCTGGGTTCGCCGCGTGTGGAGGCGCACCACTCGGTGATCGAGCTGCCGTCGAACTACACGGCGGCGCTGCCGCGTTCGGTGAGATACACGACGCCGTTTGCGATCTACACGGCGGACTACAAGCTGGATGGCAACAAGCTGGTGACGGATCGCAAGCTGGAGATCCTGCAACGCCAGGTCGCAATTGCGGATGCGGATGAGTATCGCAAGTTCGCGAAGAATGTAATGAGCGATGAGAACCAGTACATCCAGCTGGCGGCTCCGGGGAGCAAGGGTATCGATACGTCGGCCGGGAATCCTGAGGCGGCGCAGTACATTCAGGCCGCGTATGTGGATCTGACGCGGCACGATCTGAAGGCGGCCCACGGCGACCTGCACAGCGCGGAGCAGCTGAATCCGCGGGAGCGCGGGCTGTGGGGCGAGACGGCGTATCTCGACATGCTGGAGGACCGGCTGGATGATTCGGTGAAGGACTTCCGCAAGGAGATCGAATACCACCCGGAGAATGCGGTTGCGTACGAGGGACTGGCCGAGGTGCAGGTGCGCATGAAGGATCTGGACGGCGCGGAGCAGACGCTGCGCGACCTGCTGAAGTTTTTGCCGGACAATGCGAATGCGCAGATGCGGCTCAGTTCCCTGCTGATTCTGCAGAAGAAGTATGACGAGTCGTGCACGGTGATGGAGACGGCGATGAAGCAGGCTCCTGATAATCACAATGTGGCCGTGCAAACAGGGCGCGCGCAGTTGCTGTGCGGCAAACGCGATGCGGGAATCGAGACGCTGAAGAAGAGCATGGCGGGAACGGATGATCCGGGGACGCTGAACGATGCGGCTTATGAACTGGCGGACTTCAACGCCGATCTGCCGTCGGCGGAGGCAAATACGAAGAAGGCTCTCGACAAGCTGGAGAAGGAGACGCAACAGATCACGCTGGGCAACCTGACGGCTGACGACCTGCAGCACATCAATCTGCTGACAGCGGTGTGGGACACGATGGGATGGGTTTACTTCCGCCAGGGCAACATGGCGCAGGCGGAGAATTACATCGGAGCGGCATGGAAGGTGACGCAGCACAGTGAGGTGGGCGATCATCTGGGGCAGGTCTACGAGAAAGATGGCAAGCCAGCGGAAGCGGCGAAGATCTATCAGCTGTCGCTGGCGGCGGAGACGCTGAGTCCTGACCCGTCGGGGACGGATACGATTCGCGAGAGTCTGGACCGGCTGAAGGCGAAGGGCCAGACGGCGCCCGATGGAGACGCGAATCAGGAACTGGCGAAGATGCGGACGACTTCCCTCCCCAAGACGGCGAACGGCACGGCGGATTTCTTCCTGCTGGTGTCGGCCGACAAGGTGGAGGATGCGCAGTTCATCAGCGGCGACGAGGGTCTGAAAGCGGCTGCTCCGGAACTGCTGAAGATGGATGTTTCGGGGCAGATTCCGAAGGGCTCGTCGGCGCGGATTGTGCGGAGGGGGATGCTGTATTGCTCAGACGCGGCGAGCGAGTGCAGGTTCACGCTGCTGCTGCCGCAGTCGGTGGGGATTAATTAGAAACAGGGATTAGGGATTAGGGAACAGGGATTAGGGGAAGCTAGTCCTCAAACTCGCTCCAAACATCGGCGAGCTCGAGCACGAAGCCTTCGATCGGACCGGTACCTGCAGTGGAGTCTCCGGTTTGGAGGCGAGGTGACTTCCCCGCTTCGTAAATCCAGACATTCCGCTTGTAGGGGTCGATAAGCCAGCCAAGCTGCACACCGTTTGCCAGCCACGCTTCCATCTTCTCTCTGGCCGCTGAAAGGCTGTCGCTGGCGGACAGCAGTTCGATCACGAACGCCGGCGCGAAGCGCCCGAAGTGCCGGCGGTCTTTGCTGGTGAGACCCTGAATCTGTTCAGCCGTCGCGTAGGCTCCGTCCGGGCTGAGAGAAGATCCATCAGGAAGGAAGAAGCCGGCGTTGGAGTCGAATACTTTTCCGGTTCGGTGCTGTCGCCACCAATTTGCTAACTGCCGGCTAATTTCGATGTTTCCGCTGCTGCTGTCCAATCCAGTGGGCGGGTTCACTACGATCTTGCCTTCCTTCGTGCGCTCCAGTTTCACCAGCTCGTTCGCAGTGCTCATCTGCTCGAACTCTTCGTCCGTAAGAGCAGGCTCTAGCGTCAGACGGCTGGGGAGCTTCGGGATTTCGAGCGTGTTCATGGGGTGTATTTTACGCCGGAGCGAAAATCAGGTCCTTCGACTGCGGTCGCCGCGGCGACCTTCGCTCAGGATGACATCGGAGAGTGTGTCGCTTCCCACCCTTTCGCCAAAAAGCGCGAAAGGGTTGATGGGATAAGTACGAAGGCTTCAGCGATCGCGTTAGCTTTTGGTTGAGGACCAGAGCTGCTGGATCAGGAGAAGCCTTCATGAAGATTGTAGGGTGTGATTTTCATCCGCGGTGGCAGCAGGTAGCGGTTTTCGATCCGGAGACCGGGGAGATCAGTGAGCACAAGCTGGTGAACGGGGATGGCGAGGCGGAGCGGTTTTATCGCGCTCTGGATTCGCCGGCGCTGGTTGGGATGGAGGCCTGCGGCAACAGCCAGTGGTTTATCGAGTTGCTGGAGCGGCTTGGGCACCTGGTGTGGATCGGGGATGCGGCGCAGATCCGGGCCAGCTATGTGCGCAAGCAGAAGACCGACCGGCGCGATGCCGGGCACATTCTGAAGCTGCTGATGGAGAACCGGTTTCCCAGCTGTGGGTACCGACGGCCGAGCAGCGGGATCTGCGTCAGTTGCTGATTCATCGGCACAAGCTGGTGGAGATTCGTACGCGGGTGAAGAACGGATTGCAGCATCTGGCATTGAATCGCGGCTTACAGAAGCGAAGCAGCTTGTGGAGCGTTCGGGGGAGGGCTGATTTGGAAAAACTCTCCTTGGCGGGTTGGACGGCTCGGCGGCGCGAAGATCTGCTGAAGCTGCTGGCAGGGTTGGACGGGCAGGTGGGCGAGCTGGATGAAGCGGTGGAGCGTGCCGCCGAAGAGCATGCGCAGGCGCGGCTGCTGATGACGCAGCCGGGCGTGGGTCCGATTACCTCGCTGGCCTTTGTGCTGACCATCGGCGATGTGAGCCGGTTTAAGCATAGCAAGAAGGTGGCCAGTTATCTGGGTCTGATTCCGCGCGAGCACAGCTCGGGCGGCAAGCAGCGGCTGGGCGCGATTACCAAGCAGGGCAACCGCTTTATGCGCCAGTTGCTGGTGGAGGCGGCGCAGACAGCGACCCGGCTAGATGAAGGATTTCGCAAGCAGTATGCGGCCCGCTGCCACCACAAGCCGAAAGGCGTGGCCAAGGTGGCGGCGGCCAGGAAATTGGCAGTGCGACTCTACTGGATGTTGCGGCAGAACATTGGCTATCCAGAGATCGCCCTTATCGAGAGCAGCTCGCGGGTGCCCCTGGCCGAAGTCAGACAGGCCGATGATTGATTGAGCGCTCTCGCATCCAGCAGTAGGCTGGATGTTCGCATGGAAGCATCATGGCCTGTAGTTGATGGCCGTATCGATGGTTGGTGGGGCGGAAATTCCCCCACCTGGTGGGTGATGCAGCGTGAGTTTCCCAGAGCTCTGGTCCTCAAACCCTCTGGCCAAACACGCGGTGCTCACGCACCGCCCAGGATAGTTTTGTCTTGACAACGCCTTCCTCCTTATCGAGGGGCACCCGAGCTGCGTTCTGTACCCTGAGCCCTGTTCCCTGCCTTTATACAAAGGCCATGGCGCGGATTTCTTCCTTGCGGACGGTGAGGCGGTCGATCAGGTCTTCGCGGACGGCGTAGCCGCGGCCGGGGGTGGTGGGAACGGTGATTTCGCCCTGGGGTGAAACTTCGACGGCGGGCTCGATGATGTCGTCTTTGTAGTAACGCTTGGAGGCGGAGACATCACCGGGAAGGCTGAAGTTTTCGAGCGACGAGAGCGCGATGTTGTGCGAGCGGCCGATGCCGGTTTCGAGCATGCCTCCGCACCAGACGGGGATGCCGCGCTCCATGGCGGCGTTGTGGACCGCTACGGCTTCGCCGAGTCCGCCGACGCGGCCGTTTTTGATGTTGATGATGCGGCAGGACTCCATTTCGATGGCGGCGAGGGTGTCGCGGCGGTTGTGGATGGATTCGTCGAGGCAGATGGGCGTGTTGAGCTGCCGCTGCAGCATGGAGTGGTAGTAGAAGTCGTCGTTCCAGAGAGGCTGCTCGATCATCATCAGGTCGAAGGCGTCCCAGCCGACGATGGTTTCGGCATCCTTGAGCTTGTAGGCGGAGTTGGCGTCGCAGCTGAGGGCGATGCCGGGCCAGCGGTTGCGGACGGCGTCGAAGACCTCGGTGTCCCAGCCGGGTTTGCACTTCAGCTTGATGCGCTGGTAGCCGGCGGCGAGTTCGGTTTCGATGTCGGCGAGGAGTTCCTCGATCGAAGGCTTGATGCCGATGGAGACGCCGCAAGGGATGGTGTCGCGGACGCCTCCGAGCAGCTCGGCGAGCGGGATGCCGCGCATCTGGGCTTCGAGGTCCCAGACGGAATTTTCGAGGGCAGCCTTGGCCATGCGGTGTCCGCGAACCTGCTTGAGGATGCCGGGGACTTTGCCGGCGTGCGCCGGTTCGGAGCGGGCGAGCGCGGGGGCAAGCTCCTGCAGGAGCATGAGCCACGCGGTGTCGACGGTCTCGTAGGAATAATAAGGGTGCTCGCCGGCGACACACTCTCCCCAGCCGGTGAGGCCTTCGGCCTTCAATTCGACGAGGAGGATGCGGCGGTCGGTGGTAACGCCAAAGCTGGTTTCGAAGGGCTTAACGAGGGGAATGCGAAGTTCTCGGAGGAAGATTGCATCAATTCTCATAAATAGCTGCTTCTCACGTGTTCGAATGGCGCTAATTCAAAGATACCGTTTCCATCATTGTCGCGGCGGAATCCGACTACGGCCAGCCCACGGGAGAAGGCCTTCTGAAAACGCTGGCGGTTTTCGGTCTGCACAGCCTGGGCGAGGTGAATGCCGGGCTCCGAAGACTTCCATTCTCCGACCTGGTGAGGGATCATGATGGTTTCTTCGATGTCGAAATGATGGACCGGAGCTCCAGCGAGGCTGGCCTGGACGCGCTTTGAACGCAGATACCACTCCGCGTGTAGACGGTCCGTGGGCAGCCCGCCCTGCAGACGAGATGATGATAAACCATAAAAGTTTGATGTATACGTGCGAACTATTGCGCCAAGCTTGTGGATATTTAGGAAAGAATTTTTGATCTCCATGGGATCGAAGGTCCATTCCATGAGATCGATGCCCCGGTTGAGAGCCTCAACCCGTTGAAAAAGCTTGAGCTGGCGGCCAATGCCATCGTTGCGGTATCCGGCGGAGACGGCCAGCATGTGCGAGTGCAGATATGGGACAGGGGTGTCCTCGCGAGGGTCGGGCGCGGGCTTGACACCGGGCAGAGACATGGCGAAACCGATGAGATTTTCGGCTGTCCCCTCGGGATTCTCGGCGCGGGTTACGTCGAAGGCGCCGATGACCTGGCCTCCGATGCGCTTGCCGACGATGAAGACGCGGCGCGGGATGACGTCTCCGTCGGCGTAGCCCCAGGTATCGATCTGGAGCTCGACGCAGGCGTCGAGCTCTTCGAGGCCCTGGCAGGAGCGGATGAGTATGGGGCGGCCGTCGCGGGTCATTGCCGAGGCAGACGCCACCTGAGGAACGGTGGTCATACACTCACTATCTTGCCATGGCCGCGCGGCTCACGCCCTGGCACACCCGGTCACCTGGCAGTGACTCAGGCTTGCTCCCCCTTCTTAGGCCATTCTTTTTTCTTTAACTCGCCTTCGATGGTTTTCTTTTCCTGAGGCTCGTGCTGGTAGACCTTCTGTTGAGAATTCATGCCGTCTTTTTGCAATATCATTAGCATCCACCTCCTGAGGCTGCTGCGAGCCTTTGCGCTTCGCTGCCGTCGGGCTGAGCGTAGCGAACTATTGCGGTCGCTGTCCAGCCGAGATCTCTTTTGAGCCTCACTTCGAAGTCTTCGTTCGCGGCTGCTGGCGGCTCGGAATAGCTGCTGAGCGGCGGCCACCGCCACTCCTCCGAGATGATTCTTAGATCAAGCCGCACGGCTACGTCACGGGACTCCTTCGCGGGCAACTGGACGAGCCGCTGATCGCTGACTTCTTCGCCGGGCTCAACCCAGCTGTGGGTGGTGAAGACCTCGGGGTAGCCGACCTCCTTTACATCCGGCTCGGCGACGGAGGTGGTGGTGGCGTCGACCTGAAGGATCGAGATTTGAATCCATGTGCCGCGCTGGATGATAAAGGCTCGCGAGAGGCCGACATTCTTTACCGAAGAAGTGATGGTGACGAAGTGCTTCCCTTCCGCCTCGAATATCTCGCCGGTTATTCTGGGCTCCAGCCGGCGGCGAAATGTTCGCCCGCGAACATATTGCAGCCACGCCCAGGCTGCGCCGATCAGGGTTACGGCGATTTTGAAGATCAGGTCGACGAGCGTGACGTAGGGGTGGGCGGGCGGCGGAGCTGCGGGTTGTTGGAGAAAGAGGATGAAATCCCCCCGGTAGCGACCGAGAAACTGTACCAGATGGCTTTTCTATGACGAAGATGAATTTCGGGGCAGGCTTCGGTCAATCCTGTGGGGATGTTCGGCGCAACGCGATCAGCGCTGCTTTTCTGCAAGCTTGGCCTGAGCCCAGAGGGATTCGAGCTGATCGGGGGTGAGCTCTTCGAGGGGGTGTGGGCTGGCGATCTCCATGGAGCTGAAGCGGCGGCGGAACTTGGCGTTGGTATCGCGCAGGGCGAGTTCAGGGTCGATCTTCAAGTGACGGGCGAGATTTACGGCCGTAAACAGCAGATCGCCCAGTTCTTCGGTGATGGCCTGAGGGTTGTTCGACGCGCGAGGCAGTTCGGCTTCGAGCTCGGCGGTCTCTTCGCGCAGTTTGTCCATGAGGCCGGAAACATCCGGCCAGTCGAAGCCTGATTTTGCGGCCTTGGAGCCGAGCTTGGCGGCTTCGGAGAGCGCAGGCATGGAGCGCGGAACGGTGTGGAGACGTCCTTCGGGTGCGGGTCCATCGAGGGGCAGACGGGCGGATTGCTCGAGTTTCTTGATCTCTTCCCAGTTGTGGAGTACCTGGCGGGCGTCGATGTTTTCCGTGTCGAGTCCCGAGGCGCTGTTCCCTGCCGCAGCGGCGGCGGCTTCTCCGAAGACGTGCGGATGGCGGCGGATGAGCTTGCGGTTGAGGCCGGCGATGACGTCTTCGATGGTGAAGGAGCCGGCTTCGGACGCCATCTGGGCGTAGAAGAGTACCTGCAGCAGAAGGTCGCCGAGCTCGTCTTTGAGAGCGGGCCAGTCGCGGCGTTCGATGGCGTCGAAGACCTCGTAGGTTTCTTCGAGGGTGTATTTGCGGATGGAGTCGAAGGTCTGCTCGCGGTCCCATGGACAGCCGCCGGGGGAGCGGAGGCGGTTCATGATGGCGACGGCTTCGGCGAAGGCGGGGCCGGGGTCTGGGGCGGTCACGGAGTTGCGGGAGGTCTCCGAGTTTTCGAGGGGTGGCATCGGAGACAGTTTATCGAATGGCGGAATGAGGGGCACGTATACTGCGGCTGGCTTTGGTTTACGGGTGCAAGGGTTGAATTTGCTGGCGGGGATTTTTGTCGCGCTGCTGGGGCTGGCTTTTGGCAGCTTTCTGAATGTGTGTATCTGGCGGCTGCCGCGCCATGAATCGGTCGGCGGCGGGGCGGTCGCGGTGTCCGACGTGCGGGGCGGCGATCCGGGCGGTAGATAATGTTCCGCTGCTGAGCTTTCTGGTGCTGCGCGGGCGGTGCCGGGATTGCGGGGCGGCGATTGCGTGGCGGTATCCCGCGATTGAGCTGGCGACGGCTGCGCTGTGGCTGCTGTGCTGGCTGGAGTTTGGAATATCGGTTGAAGGCGTTGGGATGGCAGTCTTCTGCTTTCTGGCGCTGGGGCTGGCGGCAATGGATGCCGAGACGATGCTGCTTCCGAATGCGTTTACGCTGCCGGGGATTGCGCTGGGGGTGATTTACAGTGGCGCGATTTGCGATGGCGGATGGCTGGGGCATCTGAGCTGCGCGGGCGTCGCGCTGGGATGGGCGGCGGCGGCGGCGGCTGTGATCCTGGCGATATGCGGTCTCTACTGGCTGGTGCGGCGGCGCGAGGGCATGGGTTTGGGTGATGCGAAGCTGTTCGCGATGATTGCCGCGTGGCTGGGTCCGGTGAATGCTGCGTTGTCGCTCTTTGTGGCGGTGGTGGCGGGGGCGGTGTACGGGATCTTCTGGGTCAGTCTGCATAAGGGAGCGCGAGGGAGTGCGGCGCGGATACCGTTGGGGTCGTTTCTCTGTAGCGCGGCGATCTATGCGGTGTTCGAGGGCCACGCTATGGTGGAGTGGTATCTGGGATTGTTCCGTTGAAGGCAGGGCTCAGGGCGCAGGAGAAATACGAAGGCGGAGGCTGCGAAATCTGTGATCTGGCGTTGTGGCGAAGATGATTTCGAGGATATCTGGAACATCATTAACGACGGTGCGCAGGCGTATCGCGGCGTTATTGCCGACGATTGCTGGGCTGAACCTTATATGTCCCGGGAAAAGCTGCGGCACGAGATCGATGACCACGTTGTCTTTTGGGGCTATGACAACGAAGACCAGCTGGTCGGCGTGATGGGTATTCAGGAAGTCCAAGACGTCACGCTGATTCGGCATGCGTATGTACGCACGGAGAACCAGAAGCAAGGCATCGGAGCGCAGTTGCTGGAGCATCTGCTGAAGCTCGCGACGAGTCCTGTTCTGGTGGGGACTTGGGCGGATGCGGCATGGGCGATCCGTTTCTACGAGAGATATGGCTTTCAGCTGGTGAGCGAGGCGGAGAAGAACCACCTGCTTAGGCAGTACTGGACCATCTCTGATCGGCAGATCGAAACATCGGTGGTGCTGGCGGATGCGGCGTGGCGCGACAGCCGGTCGATGAGTCTTCCCTTCCCGCAATGATTCAGTTCAGGCTGCCTTCGTCTGCTTGCGGATGCGCGCGAGCTGCTTGAGGTGGTGGCGTCCGTGGACGAAGTGGAAGCGACGCCACTGGTCGGCGGTGAGAGGTCCGAAGATGAAATGCGCAGCCAGCGGCCGGCTTCCGAAGGCCTGGCGGCATTTCTCAAGCTTCCTGTCCATCTCTTCGAGCTCGGAGCGCATGCATGCGCAGAGTTCTTCTCCGGACATGGGCGGCATGCCGGATTTGCCGGGGAGAGCATGGTCGGGGGCGCTTGAGCCGCGGGGAAATCCTCCGCAACGAACGACGAGGAACTGGAGTACGTGGTGTTTCATCTGCCGGGTTTTGCCGCTCGGCGAGTTGCGCTCAAGGTAACGGTCGAAGAGCGCGCCGGTGCTGCGATAGGTGAGCAGCAGGTGTTCTATGACCTCCTGCGTGGTCCAGGCGGGCCCGTTGCCGCGCAGAGAGCGGGCGGGGCGGAGCTGACAGGTGTCGCAATCTTTGCCGCTGAGGGATTTGCGGTAGCGAGCGTGCAGGTCTTCGAAGACGGGATGCATGGCTCACCATCCTTCGGCAAAAGGATACGGCAAGAGACACAGGAAAGAAAACGCGGATGCCGGCTCCGTTTAGATGGAGCCGACATCCTTGATCCGATCGCAGTCACCGTCAGTGGACGGTAGTGCTTACTGTCGCCGTGTTGTTGGCCAGGTTGGGATCCGACGTATCCTGCGTGGTGGCCGCATTCGCGGTGATCACTGTCCCTGCGGAAGCGGTCACCTTTACCGTCAGATTTACTGTCCAGGTGGTGTTCACTGCCATGGCGCTGTTTTCGTGGCAGACGATCGGTCCTGTTCCCTGTAAGGGCGGAGTGGTACAGGTGCCCAGTCCCGGTGTGCCGGTGAGGCTGATGGAATTAAAGGTCGTACCCGCCGGCACCTGGGTGTTCAGCACTTCGTGAACAGCATTAGCCGGCCCCAGGTTCCAAACCGGGAAGGCATAAGTGAGCAGGTCACCCTGATGGACCGTGGTCGTAGATGGCTGTATCCGCAGGAACAGGTCGGCTCCCAGAGTCTGGGCTCCGAAAGTCCAGACCTGATTCACGCCATTGGTCCGCGGGTCAAGAACCATGGCGGTCCCCGCACTCTTGCTGGACCCGGGATTCTCTATGACCAGTGCGCTGGCCTTATTTTGAATGATGTAACCGCCGCCAGCAGCGATCAACGCCCAGAGCTGAGTGTTGTCGAACGCAGGCGTTCGCTGCACCAGCGGAGTGAGAGAAGTTGTAGAGCCATCGGTATCGGTCAGCAGCAATCCGCTCGCGATGTTCTGGATCACGTAATACCCATTGCCCTGGCTGGAAAAGAACCACTCCTGCTCCCTCCCCTGAGTCGGCTTCCATTGAATAATCGGCGCGCCTGAGCTGGTCGAGGCTTCACCGTCAGCGAGCACCATGCCGCTGCTGGCGTTGGTCAGCATATAGTCGCCGTCCGCGAGAGGCGGCGCGGTGGTGGTGAGCAGCCCGAACGCGGCCACGCTGTTTGTTGTGCCGACATACACCTTGCCATTCGCGATCATGGGAGTAAAGAATTTATTTCCGTTCCCAAAGTGATCGCGCGAGTTCGGTGCCTGGTCACTGCCGTAAAGTTCCGTGTTGAGATTCCGGGCGTCATAGGCATACAGAACAGTCGGCTGGGTGTTTTTCGCTGCCCACACGATGCCATTTGTATTGCCATAGGCAGACACACTGGGCGTAGTCCCCGGATATACAAAGGCGACCGCAGTCGAGGAAAAAGGTGAACTCGACACCCTTGCGGAATTGACTTGGAGAGCGACCAGCGGCTGACTTCTTGAGCCGTAATAGATCTGATTATTGAAATACGCCGGACTTGCCCATACTCCTCCGGGCAGCGGCCCAGTCAGGTCCTGGTAGACCGTAGCATTAGAACCGGCATGGAAATGCCCCATGTTATCGCGGTCCACCACATAGAGGTGTGTGTCCTTACCCGCTGTAACTGCCAGGTGTCGCGTCTTCCCGGTGCTGTCCGTCATATCCGGCAACAGCATGGTCCCGCCGGAAGACAGGTCCATGTCGGCTTCTGACTCATCCACGGTGTTGTACATCGTCCAGTAATCCATGACGGAGAGCTTTCCATTCACCATGTTCACCTTCACCAGGGCATTGCCGTAGTCCCCGAGATCAGGAAACCCACTCGCTGTTGTCGTGGTGTCAAACGTGCCATTGCCCAGCGCCATATAGACGTTGCCCTGCGCGTCCGCGGCGGGACCAGCTCCCGCATTCCACATTCCCCCTTGCGCCCCGTTCGGCGTGAAATTAATGACACCGGTCTGCTGCAGATTGGTTTCGTTATAGCCCATTATCCAGCTGGTGTATGGTTGACGATCGCAGTGCGAGCTCCAGCTCGTATAGATCACGCCATTCACCAGCAGCAGGCTGGGCCGGTCCTTGTATTGGGCCGGGTCAAAAACCACCGTTCCGTTGCTGCTGTTGTCTCCCTTGCCCGGATAGGTAGCCTGCACCTCCCGCGGACCGCCGAACTCTTCCGCGCCTGTGACCAGATCCATAGCATGCACCCGGTGATGGTACTTGCCTGAAGAATCCTTACTCATGGAGACGAAATAGATCGTGCCGTGCGGACCAGACTTGAGGTCAATCACCGGAGTTACCGTGATTCCGATTTGGGGAGTAACCATATCGCAATCGCGGTCATCGGAGGGCATCTCTCCAGCGACAAGAGCGCTGACATGCCAGTATTGGTGTCCCGTATCGGCATCGATGGCATACACGCTGTTGTTTTCCGTCACGACATAAATCACGTTGTGTACCGCGTTTGTGGAAAAACGAACTCCCATTACATAGAGCGGTTCCGCGTCTACTTTCCCATCGACGATGAAATTGAAGCGAAGCCCGAAGGTAGAAGAGCGCACATTCGCCGGAGTAAGAATGACTTCGTTTGAATTGAGTCCTGTTCTCAAGTTGTCGTTGTGCCAGGTCAGCACATTCGTTTGTGCCGATGCTTCATGCAGACCGGTAAGAAGGACAGCAAGAACGATTAGGATCGTGGGGGAAAGATATCTCATGACGGATTTCATAAGCGCAGCCTCCAGGGATTTCTGTCTCGGCAAGGAGCGAGGCGTCGCGCAGATGGAGGCGTTGGGTTCTGGCCTCCGGGAAGAGCCATGCGGACGTCGGCGTTCCGGGGGTCCGTACGCCCAACGCGGAGCACTCTACTCCGACTAAGATTGAGGAGACAAGAACCTATACGGATTAATACGGCGGAAACTCAGGGCGCGAGCTTCGCTGTGTCTCCGCCGTTCGAGCGAGGACATCTACCGCTGTACTTCACTGCACCGTCGTACTCACCGTTGCTGTGTTGTTGGCCACATTTGGATCAGGCGTGTCCGCCAGGGTTGCTGCGTTTTCGGTGATCACTGTCCCGGCCGGAGCCGTTACCTTTACGGTCAGCCGCAGCGTCCACGTCGTGTTCGGTGCCATGGCGCTGTTTTCGTTGCAGGTGATAGACCCTGTTCCTCCGTAGGGCGGAGTCGTGCATGTACCCAGAGCCAGGCGTGCCGGAGATGCGGATGTAGTCGAAGGTCGTGCCCGCCGGAACCTGCGTCGTCAGCGACTCAAGATAGGCGACGTTCGGACCACGATTCCACACGGGGAAGGTAAAGGTGAGCAGATCGCCCTGATGCACCGGCGTCGGAGAGGCGGTGAGACGCAGTAAGAGATCGGCTGACTGATTGGCGAATGCCGTGTTCAGCCCGGCTACAAATGCTTCCGAGGTTCCGGTGCCGCTCAGTTCGATATCGCCGAACGACGCCGTGTAGTTATATCCCCCTGTCACAAATACCGAACCTGCGGCATCGACGGTCAACGCCGGAGGCACGAAGTAGCTCAATGCCGGAGTGATGTATGGTGGTTGCGTCCACTGCCCCGCGGTTGCGGTCGCTTCCCAAAGCAGATTCTTGCCTGAGTATTCGTCCACAAAGAGCTTCGGCTGAGCATTTCCCTCAACTAGTCCGGTGACGTAGAGATTGTCCCGCGAATCGTAACCGACGCCGGTAGCGGTCTCATTAGCGCTTCCACCCCGCCGCTGTGCTCGAATTAATACCCCGGCGGGATTGTAAGTGGCAATCACTTCATCAGTATTTCCTGGATCGGTGATAGTACCGCTGCCCAGGTTTATGCCTGCTCCGGGAGGCTGTGAGCTCACACTCGTGGAACTCGTAACTGGTGTTAAGTAGACAGGGAAAAGGTAGTTCATGTCCTCGGTAGTGCCCACGAAGGTAACTTCGCCGCCTGGGCCTATCGTGACCGCGCCGGGATGAGAAGTGTATCCGCAGAAGTGGTTTACCCATTGGGCGTTGCCGTTCTTATCGTACTTCGCCAGGAAAGTGTCGCTACCTACGTAATCTCCGTATTGATCAGCAACAGGACTGAAGGGGTACACCGTTATGACAGGGGCAGTCGCACTGTAAAACAAGGTCTCACCAGTGAACCAGCCGATGATGTATGCATTGTCCTTGGAGTCCACTGCGACTCCAGTGCCACCGGTATCAAGACTGTAGGACAAATTATTTTGAGCCCACAGGAAATTGCCGCTGGTATCGTACTTGGCCAGTACCGTCTGTCCCAATCCCAAAGCATAAATAGAGGCAGGAATATCGTGGCTCGTCCCATCTGCCGACGAGAACGTTGTGTCCCCATAGGTCGAGCCAGCGACATAAACCGTGCCGGTAGCAGGATTTACTGCTACGCCGAAGCCTGCACATCCTATATCCGGATATACGCAGTCACTAATGCCCGTCTGCACCCACAAGAGGGCACCGGAAGAAGTGTATTTTGCCAGGAAAATCGCTTCCTGAGACGCGCTTGTCAACGTTATCTTCTTGCCGGCTGGATTCGCAGAATAGAAAGTTGCATCGCCAACGAAACGTCCAGTCAGGTATACATTTCCTTCGTTATCCAGATCGATACCATTTCCGGCAGGGTTGTAGTTGGTGTCTGTTTGCGATGCTTGCGCTATCCACAGTAACGAGCCGGATGGGCTGTATTTCGCGAGGAAGATATCAAACGGAGCAGAGGCGGTAATCGTTGTGGTTCCGAAGGTTGCCGTTCCGCTGAACTGGCCGCCCACATACAAGCTGTGGTCGGGCGCAGCCTTGATCGCATTGGCGATGCTGAAGCCACTTCCTGAGGAGCCAAATGCCTGCACCCAGGACGGAGGGGTGCCTTGTGCGGGGGCTGCAATCGGGCAAAGGTGAAGGAGTAGGAAACATGCGAAGAAGGTTGCGGTTGTAACACGCAGACTGTGGGTAAGGGGACGAGAATGATTCATATGCCGCCTCCGGGGCTGGGGCGGAACGCGCGTCGCCGCAGGCGGATGGGTTGGGATGAGGCCCTTTGGAATTGAGCCTCGATGCGAACGACGGCGTTCCGGTGACAGCAGGAACGAAGTGCCCAACGCCGGGAAGCTTACTTCTGTCTTATGCAATTTTCAGTGATACATATCACACTGCCCGACGAGGCTGTTTAGATTCGTCACAAAGCACAGGATTACTGCCTTGTCGAAAGCCGGAGACGGGATCCCGGCCAGAGCCGGTTAAGATGACGTGCAGGAGAGCCCGATGAGTTTTGCGCCCACCGGATTTACCACGGCATGGCACAACAGCGGAGAGTTCTGGGTGCAGACCGGGATGGCCGTGGCGCGGCATCCGCTGGTGGTGCTGGTGTGCGCGGCGGTGCCGGCGGCGGAGCGGGCATATCTGCTGCTGGAGACGAATCCGATTCCGGCATGGAAGCAGTCGCTGCTCGAAGGGCTGGTGACGCTATGGCGGGTTTTGCTGTGCGTGGGGATGGTGTGGGTGGCGGTGAGCCCCGAGCGTTGGCAACTGGTTCGCCTTCATTTCTCGGGCAACGAGTCAGCGCAGGTAGCTTTGCAACGGATGGGGACTTACCTCGGCGATCATCTGCACGTGGTGCTGTGGGAGCTGTTGTTCTTCGCGGCGACGTTTCTTTTGCTGAACTATCTGCTGGTGCTGATGTCGCGAGCGCTGCTGTCGCCTGATGTTCCACCCACGAGAAATCGGCGCAAGGCTTTCGTGTCGGTGCTGCGGAACCTGGTGCTGGTGCCGCTGGCGCTGATCTATCTTGTCGAGCTGCTGCAGTTGAAGGTGTATTGAGATAGGGCACAGGGCCCAGGGCAGCAGGGAGTAGGAAATCTGAAAGGAGCTACTTCTTTGGAGCTTCGCCCAGCTGGGCGAGAGCCTTGCGGGCGGCCTTGGCCTTGGATCCGTCGGGGAAGGCGTCGAGGTAGACGCGGTAGTTGTCGGCGGCTTCGCTGGTGAGCTTGAGGGCGCGGGCGGCTTCAGCGAGTCCGAAGACGGCGTCGGGGTTGGTGGGATCCACCTTTGTCGCTTCCTTAAAGCGCGAGTAGGCTCCCTTGTAGTCCTGGTTGGTGTAGTAGAAGCCGCCTATTTTGATGTCCTGCTTGGCGAGCTTGGGATCATAGATATAGCCTCCCGCACCGTCGGAAATGCGGGCATCCGGGTCGGTGGAGTCGAGATTCTTAAGGCCGGTGCGGCTGGAGGAGTAGTCGGGCGCAGGCTTTGAGCCGTTGGCCGAGGTGGGAGGCTTGTCGGATTTTGCCGCCGGCACGTCAGGCGTGGAGTTGCCGGAGTCGGCTGCGGCCTTCTTCGAGACGTCTTCCGGGAACGGATTGTCGTCGGCGGTGGAGTGGTGTTTGGCAGGCGCCTGCTGCCCTGACTGAGATTTGTCGGCGGATTTGTTCTGGTTTTGAGTCGACCGCTGCGACTGACTGGAGCTTTGGGGCTGGCTCTGGTTCTGGTCGGAACTCTGCTGCGATTGCTGCGCTGCGCAGGGCAGAGCCAGAAGCAGAAATGCGAGGGTGCTGGCCGGAATCCGCATGAAAAACAACTCTCTTCTAGTTTAGACCGGCGGCGGCCGAATTGGGCTGCCCGGGAATTGTCGCGCGGCGTGAATTTAGCTCTTACGTGCGGCGATCAGCAGCAGGCGGCCTGGCTCCTGAAGGTCGACGCTGAAGCCAGCTTTGCGCAGCGTGGCCGCCACCCTTTCCGAGGAAAGGCGAAGCTTGCGGTAGGAGCTCTTCTCCAGGGTCCAGCCGTTCGGTTGCCGGATGTGCACGAGGTCGTGCACGGCAACTGAATCCTCGTTTTCGTATTCGAGGAAGCAGGTCATGATCTTGTGGTCGTCGCTGCGTACGGAGAGGAAGCGATCGGTTCCGCGGAGCTCACCGGTGAGGTCGCGGTAGGTGAGGGCGAAGGCGCCCCCAGGCGCAAGCTTGTTGAAGACGGCTGCGAAAAGCTTCTCTACTTCCTGCCGGGAGGCTAGATGGGTGAGGGTGTCTCCCATGCAGACGGCGATCGCGGGCGGTGCGGGCAGGTCGATCGCGTCGAGCGCCGTGACGTCTGCGTTGCGGATCTCGATGGCATACGAGCTGCTGCGGGTTTTGAGTTCGGCGAGAAGTTCGGGGCTGGTGTCCACGGCAACGATGGGCGAAAAGCCGAGTTGTGCGAGAGCGATGGATTGGAATCCGGGGCCGCTGCCGAGGTCGAGCGCCAAGCCGTGCGGAAGTGGAGGCTGCAGGGTGCTCATAACCCGCTCGAGAATCGCTTTTTGCTCCGCGACCTTCTCTTCGAAAGGAACACCAAACATCCACACATAGTGCTCGGAGAGCAGCTGCTGATAGTGATCGGTGACGGCAGACATGGGGATATTCTAGGCAGCACAGGGAGACGCCGCGAACTTGCTATACTCGGCGAGAAAACACCTTTCCTGCTGCGCACAAATGCTCATTATTCGATCCTCGCAAATTCATGCCGCCGGCTGCTACACGACGGCGCCGATCAAAAAGCGCTCACGCATTGTTGAGTACACCGGTCCGCGCATTTCGAAAGAGGTTGCGGACGAGAAGTATCAGTATTCGCCGACAACGTATCTGTTTGGCGTGGGCGACGGGTCAAAGGTGATAGACGGACACGGCGTTGCGATGTTCATCAATCACTCGTGCGATCCCAACTGCGAAACCAGCGAAGTGCGCGGCCATGTGTGGGTCAAGGCGCTGCGCGATATCGAGGCGGGCGAAGAGCTGACCTACGATTACAACCTCTACGACGGCGATGACGATGAGGCGCTGTGCAACTGCGGCGCTCCGACGTGCCGCGGGTCAATGTATTCGCATGATGAGCTGAAACGCAGGGCGCGCGCGGCGAAGCGCAAGGCGGCCAAGAAGTCAAAGGCGCGGTAGAAATTTGCTTCCCGCCCTTTCGCTGTGCGAAAGGATGGGGCACCCGCAGAGCCGCTGGCAGACGAACAAAAAAGCGGGTCCTTCGACTCCAGTGCGCCGCGGCGCTTCGCTCATGTGACAACTCTGAAGTTATTGCCGGAGTTATTGCCGGGCACTCGGAGTGCTGTTAGTCCTCTTTCACCATGCGGACGATGGCAAGCGAGTCTCCGTTGCTGAAGGGCAGACCAGCGCGTTCGACTTCTACGTAGCCGTGGCGGGCGTAGAGAGGCACGCCGGTGAGGGTGGCTCCCATCTCAAAGCGGGTGAAGCCTGCGGCGCGGGCTGCGTTTTCGCATAGTTCGAGAATTTTGCTATCCGATGCCGCGGCGGGCCCAATCAGGATGTACATAGAAGGCGCGGATCTTGGCGGCTTCGGTTGCGGGATCGAGCAGGCTGCTGTCGCGTCCGGCGGGGTTGTCGTCTCCGCCGAGGCTGCTGTCTCCGCCGCAGAGGGTTCGGCGCTTGCTCCAGCCTCCGCTGGCCACGAGCGGGGCGTCGGGGGCAGCCTCGGGGTCTTCGACTACGAAATA
This sequence comes from uncultured Acidobacteriaceae bacterium, assembly GCA_963725225.1. GTDB lineage: Bacteria > Acidobacteriota > Terriglobia > Terriglobales > Acidobacteriaceae > Silvibacterium. The sequence continues at coordinate 36,664 of CAVRXY010000018.1, read as the reverse complement.
AGTCTGGTCGGTGATGAGCTGGGTGTCGAGGCTGAGGTAGGTGCGGAGGGCTTCGTCGATCTGGGCGGGCGTGTAGTCGTTGGCCTGGAGCTCGCGGACGGAACGGGCGATGAGGGCGCGCAGACGAGGTATGTCGGCGGGTGTGGCGAGGCGGTAGTGGAGGCTGGAGGTCGAGAGGGGCACAGAATTAGTATGAGGGATTTTGGCAACGATCAACGCGACGGGTGCCAATGTTTGATCGCACGATTGTCGAGCTTTCCACATAGCGACTTGATGAGCCGGCGGCGGCGCGTGCGATGAATCTCCGCACCCGATACAATCAGACTTTCATCGCATGGCATACCAGGTTTTAGCTCGTAAATATCGCCCGCAGCGTTTCTCGGATGTCGCAGGACAGGATCACGTTACTCGCACGCTGCTGAATGCGCTCTCGCAGGGGCGCGTGGCGCATGGATACATCTTTTCCGGGCATCGCGGGATCGGCAAGACGACGATTGCGCGCATCCTGGCGATGGCGCTGAACTGCCGGACTGATATCGGAACGGCACAGCGGCCTACGCCGGAGCCGTGCGGCGTGTGCGATTCGTGCACGGAGATTCGCGCGGGCAATGCCGTCGATGTGATCGAGATTGACGCGGCGACGAATCGCGGCATCGACGAGATGCGCGAGCTGCGCGATGCTGCGCGCTACCGGCCGGCGCGGGATAAATACAAGATCTACATTCTGGACGAGGCGCACCAGATCACCGATGCCGCGTTCAATGCGATGCTGAAGACGCTGGAGGAGCCTCCGGAGCACGTCGTCTTCATGATGGCGACGACGCAGCCGGAGGATATTCCGCAGACGATCCGGTCGCGGTGCCAGCACTTCAGCTTTCATGCAGTGAAGTTCGACGACATTCTGGCGCAGCTCAAGGAGATTGCCGGACAAGGAAGCAGATTGCCGCGGAAGACGCGGCGCTGGCGCTGCTGGCTGAGGCGGGCGACGGGTCGATGCGCGATGCGCTGTCGATCATGGATCAGGCGATCGCGTCGGCTCCGGTGGAAAATGGGCAGCCGAGGCTGAATGCGGAGCAGATTCGCGAGCTGATGGGCACGGTTCCGAATGCTGTCTTCGAGCGGCTGATGGAGTCGATCGGCGAAGGCCAGACGGCGGCGGTGATCGAGGAGCTGAACCGGCTGCTGAATGCGGGAAACAGTCCGGCGCAACTGGCGCGGCAGTTTGTGCGCTATCTGCGCAATGTGCTGATGGCGCGGATTGGCGGCGAGGAGTCGGAGCTGCTGCAGATTTCTCCGGACGAGCGGGCGCGGGCAGCGCGGTCGGCGGTACTGTTCTCGGAAGAGGACCTGACGCGGTTTCTGCAGGTGATGCTGCGCACCTTCGATGAACTGAACTATAGGCAGGAACAGCGCTTCCACCTGGAGCTGGGGCTGATCAAGCTGGTGCACCTGCAGCGGCTGCTTCCGGTAGAGGACCTGCTGAGCCAGCTTCCGGCGCCGCGGGGAGGCAAGACCGGATCAGGTGGCGGTCCCTTGCCGCAGAAGAGTGCGGCGGGAGGTCGTGCGCCGGGTGGTGGAGCGGCTTCCGCGTCGCGGGCGAGCGCGCCTGGGAGCGGGCCTGTGACTCCAACTCGTGAGCCTCTGACGCCGCCGCGTGAGACGACGCCGTTTTCTCCCTTCGAGGCGGACCGCAGCCGGAAAGCGGTCACCGAGCCTACGGGTTCGGTTGCTGCACCGGTCCCGGTTGCGGCTACGACTCCGGTTACAGTTCCCAGGGCTCTTACGCCTCTGGAAGTCGCGTCACGGGCGGTAGAACCGGCGACACCGAAGGCTCCAGTGGCAGCGGTTACGGAGAGTCCTCAGGAGGCGACCTCGGGTGCGCTGGCGCTGGCGGCGGCTGCGGCAGACGGAGCTGCGGGTCCCGATCTGGACCGGGTTCGCGAGGCGGTTTGTGCGGCGCTGGAGAACGCAGGGCACAATACGGCGGCGGTTCTGCTGGATGCCGGTACTTGGCGCGAAAATAGCCGCACTATCGAGGTCGAAGTGGGCATCAAAAAGACCATGCTCGGCCTGACGATGAACGCCGAAGCCGACAAGATCTGCAGGGAGGCGCTGCGCGGCATCGGCGAGACCAGGAAACTGGTGTTCCTGCCCGGTGAGAATGGCGGGAGCGGCACGGCCAAGGCACCGCGGGCAGAGCGGCCGGCGGCGCAAGGCAGCCTACAAGCGATTGCGCTCGAGAATCCGCTGGTAAGGCAGGCGCAGGAGCTGTTTCAGGCGGAGGTACGCAGCGTGCTGGACCTTAGGGAAAAGAAGTAGGACGGGAAAAGAAGTAACGTATTTAAGGCTAATCGGAGCAGGAACGTGAATCCTTTGAAGCTTCAGGAAATGCTGGGCCAGGCAAAGCAGATGCAGGAGCAGATGCAGCAGAAGCTGAGCCAGTCGGTGGTAGAGGCGTCGTCGGGTGGCGGCGCGGTGACGGTGAAGATGAACGGGAAGAAGGAAGTGCTGAAGGTCACGATCGACCCGGCGGCTGTGATGGGGCTGAGCGGCCCGAATCCGGATGTGGAGATGCTCGAAGACCTGCTCGCGGCGGCATTCAACGAAGCGGGCCGGCGCGCGGAGGAGATCTTGAAATCGAGCATGCAGGGCATGCTGGGCGGCCTGAATCTGCCGGAGGGATTGATATAAGCACCACCTTTACGGGCCCCGGGAGGAATGTTCGCGCCCTGGCGCTGCACAAAGGCTGAGCCATGATCACACGACGCGGATTTCTGAGAGGTTCGGCGGTAGCGGCTGCGGGCGCGCTGATGGAGCGCTTGTCGCCTGGGCAGACCCAGCAGAATCCGCAGACGCCGGTGGCTCCCGCGCCTTCGAGCTACATCCAGTCGATGCGCAACGCGGGATCGACGACCCCGATCACAGACGACGAAGCTGACGGACACGATCTTTCTGCTGCAGGGCGTGGGCGGAAATATGGTGGCGCAGATCGGTCCGGATGGGAAGGTGCTGATCGATTCCAGCGTGGCGACCGCATCCCATGCGCTTCTGCAGGTATTGGGAAAGCTGGGCGCGAATCCGCTGAAGCGGTTGATCAACACGCACTGGCACTTCGATCACACGGACGGCAACGCGGCGCTGCACGAGGCGGGCGCGTTCATCATCGCGCAGGAAAATACGCGGGCGCGGCTGCTGGCTCCGCAGACGATCAAGCTGCTCAATCTTACGTTCCCCGCCTCGCCGACGGAGGGGCTGCCGCAGCTTACGTTTCCGGAGACGGACAAGCTCTATGTGAACAACGATGAGCTGGATATGGTGCATACGCCGAATGCGCATACGGACTCGGACATCTATATTCACTTCGTGAACGGCAATGTGATTCACACCGGCGATCTGTTTTTCAACGGCGTGTATCCGCTGATCGATGCGAGCTCGGGTGGCACAATCAACGGGATGATCCGCGCGGTGGACGAGGTGCTGGGTATCGCGGATGACAGGACGAAGATTGTCCCCGGGCATGGTCCGCTGGGCGACAAGCGCGCCTTGCAGAAGTATCGCGACATGGTGTCGACGGTGGCCAACCGGATCGAGAAACTGAAGATCACCGGCCAGTCGCTGCAGCAGGTGATAGCCGCGAAACCCACGGCGGATTACGACGCCACGATGGGTCACAGCATGATCACACCGGACCTGTTTGTTACGGAGATTTACAACACGCTTTAGAGTTCAGAGGAAAGATTGTCGAGATTTGCGGAACCCATGGCGCGGCTCATCGAAGAGCTGCGCAAATTGCCGGGCATCGGCTCAAAGAGCGCGCAGCGCCTGGCGTTTCACATCCTGCGATCGAGCAACGAGGACGCCGAGGCGCTGGCGAATGCGGTGCGCGAGGTGAAGGCGGCGCTGACTCTGTGCTCGATCTGCAACAACATTACGGACATCGACCCCTGCCTGTACTGCGCGAGCCCGACGCGAAACCAGCGGCTGGTGTGCGTGGTGGAGGAACCTACGAATATCGCCACGGTGGAAAAGACGCGCGGATATAACGGCGTGTATCACGTGCTGCACGGAACGCTTTCGCCGCTGCACGGGGTAGGTCCGGAGCATCTGCGCACGGGGAGCCTGGTGGACCGCGTGCGGCGGGGCGATGTGGATGAGGTGATCCTGGCTACGTCTCCCACGGTCGAAGGCGAGGCCACGGCGCACTATCTGGCGGATATGCTGCGCGGAGGCGATGTGGTGATCAGCCGGATCGCGACCGGCGTTCCTGCGGGCAGCGACATCGAGTACGCCGATGAGGTGACGATGTCGCGGGCGATGGAGGGGAGAAACAGGGTGTAGGGGGTAGGGTTTAGGGTGTAGCGCTGGAATTCTCCACACCCTGCCTTTTAGCTGCGGCCTCTCAGCTGCGCAGGCGGGCGAGCAAATCCTGGGGGTGAACGGGCTTGGCGAGGATTTCGAATTCGTGGCCCTGGCCCCGGGCCCGGTCGAGGAGATCGGCGGTGGCGGCCTGTCCTGAAAAGAGCAGAATCTTGCAGGAGGGCAGGATCTCGCGGATACGGATCGCGGCGTCGATGCCGTTGAGGTCGGTCATGATGACGTCGCTGATGAGCATGTCAGGCCGAAGGGTCTTTGCGGTTTCGACGGCTTTCTCGCCGGTGTAAACGGCGGTCGCTTCAAATCCGCTTTGATTGAGGATGATGGCCAGGGTGTCAGCAATCACTCGTTCGTCGTCGGCAACCAGCACTTTGGGCTTCACGGGCGTTTCGGACATTCGTTCCTTCACATTCTCTTTCTTTTCTAAAGTACAGGCAGTCCTCAGGGACGGCCTCATTCGTCAAACTCGCGGGAGGTCAGGACGACTATAAGAGTATATGGATTCCTTCAAGAATCTTTATGTTTAGGATGATACGCTCTTCCTGAGGGGATGCTTCATCCTCTCATAATCGTTGGAACCTACAATATCTGCAACTTAACCGCGGGGACCGGCGAAATGACGCCGCCCGCGAAGCCCGCTTCAGCTTGCTGTTTCATTACTTCTGAAAAATTTCAGGCGGAACGCCGATGTCTGAACCAATTATTCGCGCCGAACAGGTAGAGAAGTACTACGCGCAGCCGAGCGAGAACCGTATCCAGGTGATCGCGCCGACGGACCTGTCGATTGTGCCGGGGGAGATTCTGGCGCTGCTTGGTCCTTCGGGATCGGGCAAGTCGACGCTGCTGCGCATGCTGGCGGGGCTCTCCAAGCCGTCGGCGGGCGAGGTGTACTGGCACGGCAAGCCGATTTCGACGGTTCGCATTCACGTCTCGATCGTCTTTCAGAGCTTCGCTCTCTTTCCCTGGCTGACGGTGCTCGAGAATGTGGAGGCCCCGCTGAAGGCTGCGGGGATGGGTCCCGCAGAGCGGAGGGAGCGGAGCCTGAAGATTCTGGATACGGTCGGTCTGGACGGATTCCAGGCGGCTTATCCGAAGGAGCTGTCGGGCGGGATGCGGCAGCGCGTGGGTTTTGCGCGGGCGCTGGTGGTGGAACCTGAAGTTTTGTTCATGGACGAGCCATTTTCAGCGCTCGACGTGCTGACGGCCGAGAACCTGCGCAGCGAACTGCTGGAGTTGTGGCAGAAGAAGACGATTCCGACGCAGGCGATTTTCCTGGTCACGCACAATATCGAGGAAGCGGTGCTGCTGGCCGATCGCATTATCGTGCTGGGCAGGAATCCGGGACATGTGCGCACGGACTTCAAGGTATCGCTGGCGCATCCGCGGGACCGCAAGAGCGCAGCCGTTTACGCAGCTGGTGGACTACATCTACAAAGTGCTGACCAAGCCGGATGTGATGCCGGCGGCGGTTCCCGAGCTGGTGGACGGCAGGAAGGTGCGCGACCAGCGGCAGATGCACTACGAGATGCTGCCGCATGCCCGCCCGGGCGGCATCGCCGGACTGCTGGAGATTGTGATCGATCTGAGCAATCAGCAGGGCCGCGCCGACATTTACAAGCTGGCCGACGAGCTGGCGTTCGAGATCGACGACCTGCTGCCGATTATGGAAGCTGCGCAGATTCTAGGCTTCCTGAAGATCGGCGAGGGCGATGTCGTGATCACGCCGGAGGGCCGGGAGTTTGCGGAGTCGGAGATTCTGAAGCAGAAGGAGCTCTTCCGCAAGGCGGCGCTCGAGCACGTACTGCTGCTGCGCCAGATCACGCGCGCGTTGAACAACAAGAGCGATCACACGGTGCCCGAAGAGTTCTTTCTGGATATGCTCGACGAGCAGTTCAGCGACGATGAAACGCAGCGGCAGCTCGAGACGGCGATCAACTGGGGGCGCTATGCGGAGCTGTTCGACTTCGATGCGGCGCGGCGGCGGTTCATTCTGCCGGAGGAGGAAGAGACAGCCGAGACCGTCGAAGGTGCGGAGGCTCAGTGAAGAGTCCTTATCCGCTGTCGCGCGCCCTGGTGGTGGAGCGGACCTGGCCGATCTTCCTCGATCTGACGGTCGCGGCGGGACTGCTGGCCGGCTTCTACGCCATTCTGTGGATCGCGAAGTTCTGGTTCAGCGGCGCGATTCCCGAGGTGGAGATTTACCGCTCGCCTTCGCATCTGCCGCTGTACGCGTTCTATTCGACGGTGCGGATCTTTGTGGCGTATCTGCTCAGCCTGGTCTTCGCCATCGGTTACGGATACATCGCCGCATATAACCCGCGCGTGGAAGCGCTGATGATCGCGACGCTGGATATCCTGCAGTCGATCCCGGTGCTGAGCTTTCTGCCCGGCGTGATGCTGGCGATGATGTCGCTCTTCCCTTCCCGGCAGCTGGGGATCGAGTTGGGAGCGATTCTGCTGATCTTTACCGGCGAGGTGTGGAATATGGCATTCAGCTTCTATTCCTCGCTGAAGAGCATTCCCCGCGAGCTGCGAGAGGCCTGCAACATCAATCGCTTCTCGCCGTTGCAAAGGCTGTTCCAGCTGGAGCTGCCCTACGCGACGATCGGCCTGGTGTGGAACTCGATGGTTTCGGTCGCGAGCGGCTGGTTCTTTCTGATGGTTTGCGAGATGTTTCCTGTCGGCAGCAGGAATTTCCGGCTGCCGGGGCTGGGGTCGTATCTGCAGACAGCGGCCTCGAGTGGTGATTATCAGGCGATGACCTGGGGACTGATCACCATGGTGCTGATCGTGGTGATGACGGACCAGCTGCTGTGGCGTCCGCTGATCGCGTGGTCGGAGAAGTTCAAGTTCGAAAACGTGGAGAGCGAGGAGCGGGTGACATCGCCGATCCTTCACCTACTGCGGAATTCGAACATGCTGGGGGTTCTGCACAGGCACACGCTGGTTCCGCTGGGCGAGAGCATTTACCAATCACTGGCGCGACGAGAGGAACGGAGATCGTCGCAGATCAAGCCGCAGGTGGCTTCGAGCGGCCGAAGCCTAGCCACTTACGTCGTTGTGGGAGTGATTGCGGCAGCGGGGATCGCATTCGCAGCGTTCCATGCGCTGCTGCTGCTGCGGCAGGTGCATGGGCACGAGTACCTGATGCTGCTGGGGGGCGCAGCGGCGACGTTTCTGCGGGTGAATGTCTCCCTGCTGCTGGCCTCGGTGTGGACGATCCCGGTGGGCGTGATTATCGGATTTCAATCCCAGGCTGGCGAACATTACACAGCCGCTGGCGCAGATAGCGGCGTCGTTTCCGGCGACGGCGCTCTTCCCGGTGATCCTGGTGGCGCTGGTCAGGCTGGGGCTGGGGCTGGGCATCGGGTCGATCGCGCTGATGCTGCTGGGGACGCAGTGGTACATCCTCTTCAATGTGATCGCGGGAGCGATGGCGATACCGTCGGATCTGAAGGAGGTCGCGGACCTCTTTCACTTCTCAAGCTTGCAGCGCTGGACGACGGTGATCCTGCCGGGCATTTTTCCGTTTCTGATTACGGGGCTGGTGACGGCGTCGGGCGGCGCGTGGAATGCGTCGATTGTGGCGGAGTACTTCCACCTGAAGGACCACACGCTCACGACGGTGGGGCTGGGCGAGCAGATCAGCCGGGCGAGCGACCAGGGGAACTTTCCCATCCTGCTGGCCGCAACGATCATCATGGCGCTGATGGTGGTGACCATCAACCGGCTGGTGTGGAGACCGCTTTACCGGCTGGCAGAGACGAAGTACCGGCTCGATGGCTGAGTAACAGGCCTCAGTTCGACTGCGGAGGCTTTGAAGTATCCGACTGCGGCTTCTGGTTGGGTTGGGCCGGCCTGTCTGACGAGGACTCGGAGCCGCCCTGCTGCTTGCTGTCGTCGTGCTGCTCGTAAATGGAGTACTGGCGATCGGGCTTCTTCATCTTTACGGTAATGTCTTTGGTGTCGGAGGTGACCTCGTAGTCATCTCCGAAGGTCTGGAAGCCGTTGGCGATGATCTGCAGGCGCACGGTGTCTCCGATGGGAATGACATCGATGGTGACCTTGCCCTCTTCGTTGGTCTTCAGCTCGAGACCGCCCTCATCCTTGCCCTTTTTTATGGGGTGAAAAACAACGGCGGCGTTCTCAACCGGCTTACCGTTGGTCGCCTTTACCACCGTGACGGTGATTTTTGCGGTCGCCGGCGGCGGCGTGTACTTGCGCCCGCGATGCTGGGCATCCTGAGCGGAAAGAAGGCCGGAAACGGCCACGAAGAGGCATAGAACGGGAAGCGCCCGGTAAAGCTTGCTGAAATTTGAGGCCTGCGTGGGTACAACTTGCTTCATGCTGAGATTGTATGCAATTTGGGTGCTCTGCTGAAAGGGGCTGAACCGCTCAGCTCAGGCGACCGGTCAAACCAGGAGGCGGTTTTGCGCGTCTAACTGCTTCATGTTTGGTTCGTTCTACTTGTATTGGAACGGACAAGGCGACAAACTAGATGGGGAGAAGGGCCCTGCATTTGACATCTGATAAGCAAGATTGCGTGAATCGGAGGTTCCTGCGTGCTGCGGCCGGTTTTCTGCTCGCGCTGCCGCTGGTCTGGTGCGGCTTCGCATACGGACAGGCAACGCAGCAGAGCGTGGAGTCCGATCCGGTGGCGCTGGTGCGGCGTGCATCGCACAATGAGCTGGCCCCCGGGAATGGTCACCCATACCGTTACACCCTGCACAAGATCGACGATGGCAAGGTCACGACGAAAGAAATTGTCGAGACCAAAGACGGCGATGTTGCGCGCCTGGTCGCCACCGGAGACAAGCCGCTGGCGGGCGATGCCGAGCAGGCAGAAATCGACCGGCTGAATAATCTGCTGGCGCATCCAGAGATCCAGCAGCACCGGCACCAGAAAGAACAGGAAGACAGCAACCGGGCCAACGAAATGCTCCGGATGCTGCCGGACGCTTTCCTCTATCACTTCGAAGGCATGGTGGAGGGCCCGAATGGTCCCTGCTACCGGCTGAGTTTCAAGCCCAATCCTAATTTCACTCCGCCGGACCGTGAAGGCGAGGTATACCACGGCATGGCGGGCGAGTTGTGGATCGACCAGAAGCAGGAGCGGATGGTGAAACTGGACGCCCACCTGATCGCCGATGTGAATTTCGGATGGGGCATCCTGGGCAAGCTGTTCAAGGGCGGCACGATCGTAGTGGAGCAAAAGGACGTGGGCGAGGGGCACTGGGAGACGACCCACATGAAGCTGAATCTCCAGGGCAAGATATTGATGATCAAGTCCCTGGATATTGAGACGACGGAAGACGCAAGCAACTTTGAGCCGGTGCATCCGCAGATGGGCTATCAGGAGGCGGTGCATATGCTGCTGAACAACGGCGGCCAGGCGCAGGCAGCGCAGACACAGACAGCGGAAAAGAATTAGGCTAGTCCTGCACAACGCCGTCGCGCCGTTGCGCTATGTGCCAGAGGACACCGCAGGGATCGACGACATAGGCAATGCGGAGTCCCCAGGGCTGCAATGTCGGTGGACTCGGAGCGGCTACGCCGAATTTGCCGGGTAGATCCAAGGCGCTGATGCGAAACCACCAGGCGTCCAGGTCGTCTACCATTAGCTGCATCATGAAGTTCTCGGCCCATTCCTTCTTGTAATAGTTCTGCAGGATAAAGCCGCTGCGACCGATCTCGAAGATGGCAACGTCTCCATCGAGAACCTTTTCAAATCCGAGCGCTTCATAGAAACGCTTCGACAGGTCGAAATCCTGTGAGGGCAGGAATGGACGCGCCAGTTCTGTGCCGGAAGGGATGGGGCTCATTCGGATGCTCCTGATTTGACCGCCCTCCATTTTGCCATGAAGAGCTGAATTTGAGGCGAACAGGTTAACTGCGAGCTACTCTTCGCGAAGAACTTCGAGCGGCTTCTGGCCGAGGATGCGGAAGCTGGCGATCCAGCCGGTGGCGATGGCAAGGATGGCGGTCGCGACGACGGTGAAGCCGGAGGCGAAGTAGTCGGCGTGCCAGTGGATATCCATGCGCTGGAGCAGGATGCGGGCGAGGACGTTGGCGAAGAAGACGCCGACGGCTCCGGAGAGCAGACCGAGGACCAGGAATTCGATGCTGAAGACCTGGGCGATGCGGTTGCGGGTGGCTCCGAGTGTCTTGAGCACGACGACTTCGCGGATGCGGCGGAAGCGCGTGCTGGCGACGCTGGAGGCGAGGATGATGGCTCCGGAGAGGATGGAGAAGCCGGCGAGGAAGCGGATGACGAGGATGATGTGTCCGGCGACGTCCTGGATGGTCTGGAGGATGTCGGCGAGGTTGATGACGGTGATGGTGGGATAGGCGCTGAAGAGCGTGCGCTCAAGCTGCGGAATGCTGGCGGGAGTGACGTGGATGGCTCCGTACCACGTGGCGGGGACGTCGCGGACGAGGCCGGGAGCGAGGATGAACTCGCTGCGCGCGAATGCATGCTCGCCGTCGACCTTGTAGATGGCGACGACTTTCGTCGAGATGGTGTGGTCGGCGACTCCGAAATCGACCTGGGAGCCGATGTGGAGATTGAGACGGCGGGCCACGCGGTCGACTACGGCGAGGCCGGGATCGTCGGGCTTCTTCCACCACTCGCCCTGGGAGATTTTGGTGCCCGGAGGGACGCCTTCGGAATAGGAAATAGGGGCGGAGCGAAGCATGCGGCGCGGATAGTTCTGAAGCTTGAGCTGGTCGACGGAAACGCCGTCGATGCTGGTAATGCGCGAGGAGATGATGGGGATGGTTTCGAGCTTGCCCTGCACGCCCGGGCTGCTTTGTAAGCAGAGATTGCACACCGGAGAGTTCTTCGGGCGCGATGTCGATGAGGAAGACGTTGGGCGTGTCGGCGGCGACCTCGTTGTGCATCTCGCGCACGATGGCGTTCTGCATGAGGAAGACGGCGAGGATGAGCATGACGCCCGCACCGAGCGCGGCGAGAACGGCCGAGGATTGATTGCCGGGGCGGTAGAGGTTGGCGAGTCCGTGGCGCAGAGCTGAGGGCAGGTGCAGGCGGGTCTTGTCGAGGAACGCGCGCAACGAGCGCAGGGTGAGCGCAGAAAGTCCGAGGATGACGAGGAGCACGGCACAGAGGCTGGCGGCGAACCACTTGCCGATGGTCCAGGAATCGGAGAGCGCGGCGGCTATGGCGGCGAGGCCGGCGACGATGAGAGCGATGGCGAACCACTGCAGCTTGCGCTCGCGGAATTTCGGTCCCCAGAAGCCGTAGGTGACGACAGCGATACCGAAGGCAACGTCGACGGCGAGCACGACGAGGGACCAGCGGTAATTGTGATGGCGCAGGCCGGCGATCCAGAGGCCGAGCGATGCGAGTCCGATGATGAAGGTGGCTATAAGCAGCCAGCGCTGGATGCGGAGCTGGCGCGGGCTTCCCGCGGGGCGGAGCAGTGCGCCTTCGGCGGTTTCGACCATCTTGCGCAGCACGGCGATGGGGCGCACGTGGCGAACGTCGAGCAGCGGCGGCAGGCAGAAGAGGATGGTGGTGAGGATTCCGGTGGCGAGCGCGGCGGAGACGGGCTTGATGGCCAGGGCGAGCGGCGGGCGCAGCGGCAGAAGCGATCCGAGGAGCGACGGGAAGACGTATTCGACGCCGAGGCCGAGGGCCACGCCGATGAGTCCTCCGGCGAGGCCGAGGAAGATGGTCTGGAGCAGGTAGATGCGCAGGATGTCGGACGAGCGCGCGCCGATGGACTTCATGATGGCGAGGATTTCAATGCGCTGCTGCAGGTGGGCGCGCATGGCCATGGCCACGCCGATGGCTCCGAGGACCATGGCGACGAGGCAGATGAGGCTGAGGAGTCCGGTGGCGTTGTCGAGGCCGCGGGTGAGCTCGGGACTGGTCTCGCGGAAGTCGGTGATTTGCGCGTCGGGGAGAATCTTTTCGAGCTCGGGACGGAGGGTGCCGATGTCCTGGGCTTTACCGTTTCCGGGGCTGTCGATCTTGAAGAGATAGCGCTCGCTGGCGCGGCTGCCGAGGCCGAGGAGTCCGCTTTGCAGCATGGCGCTGCGGGTGATCATGACGCGCGGGCCGAGGCCGACTCCGGCGGTCATGCGGTCAGGCTCACGAAGGATGACGGCAGCGATGCGGAAATGCTTCGTTCCGATCTTGAGGGTGTCGCCGACTTTGGCGTTGAGGCGGACGAGGAGGTTGTCGTCGACGAGAACAGTGGAGTCATTGAGCAGGTCGCTCAATTTTCCGGGCGGGCTGAGAATGATGTGTCCGTAAAAGGGATAAACGGCGGGATCGACGGCCTTGAGCGAGATGAGCAGCGGGACGGGGTCGCCCTGGACGGAGGCCATCGAGACCGTCTCCGTCACGCTGGTGCGCTCGACGCCGCTGGTAGCGAGCGCGTCAAGCTGCTGCTGCTCTTTCGGAGTGGCGAGGCGGAACATGCGCGCGGAGAGATCGGCGGCCATGATGCCGCGGGCGTCGCCAAGAAGAGCCCTCTGAAATGCGTCGCTGAAGCCGCGTACGCCGGTGAGGGCTGCGACTCCGATGGCGACGGAGAGCAGGACGAAAACGAACTTCGCCCGCGACGCGCGCAGCTCACGCCAGGCGATGCGGGCGGCGGTCGACCACGGCAGCGCGGGCTTGGAGGGCGTGGTCATCCGATAACCTCGGTTGGTTCAGCGTGGGTGGTCAGCTCGTCGGCGACCACGAGGCCGTCGCGCAGGTGTATCTCGCGATCAGCGCGGGCGGCGATGTCGGGATCGTGCGTGACCATCACGAGCGTGGTGCGGGCTTCTCTCTGACGGACGGTAAGCAGGTCGAGCACGTGCTGGCCGTTGACGGAGTCGAGGTTGCCGGTGGGCTCGTCGGCGAAGACGATGGGCGGGTCGAGTACGAAGGCGCGGGCGAGGGCGACGCGCTGCTGTTCTCCGCCCGAGAGCTGGACGGGGTAGTGGTGCAGGCGGTCGGCGAGGCCGACGCTGGAGAGAAGCGCGGTGGCGCGGGCACGGCCGTCTCCGCGGGCGTTAAGCTCGTGCGGCAGCAGGACGTTTTCGAGCGCGGTGAGCGTGGGGATGAGCTGGTAGGACTGGAAGACGAAGCCGATCTTCTGGCCGCGCACCTGGGCGAGGCGGTCTTCTTCGAGATGGCTGATGTCGACGCCGTCGAGGAGGACTTCACCCTCGCTGGGTGAGTCGAGGCCGGCGAGCAGGCCGAGCAAGGTGCTCTTGCCGCTGCCTGACGCACCCATGATGGCGACGAACTGTCCCTGGGGAATGAGGAGGTCGATACCGCGCAGGATGTCGACGGTGCGGCTGCCGTTGCGGATGGATTTCTTCAGGTTGCGAACTTCGATCATTCCGGGTTTCCTCGGTGGCGTCTCTCTTCAGGCTACAATTTTTGCGTGAAGGCCTGTTTTCGCTGGGTAATTCTGGTTGTGACATTTTGCGCGCCGGTTTTGATGGCGCAGGATCGCGGGGCTAGAAATTCCGAGCCGGTCATCGTCTGCTTCGGCGACAGCCTGACGGCCGGTTACGGGACCGATCCCGGGCACAGCTATCCGGATTATCTGCAGAAGCTGCTCGACTCGCGTGGATATCACTACCGCGTCGTCAATAAGGGCATCAGTGGCGACACGAGCAAGGACGGCGTGGCGCGGCTGAACGATGTGCTGGCGGCGCATCCGCAGATTGCGGTGGTGGAGTTCGGCGGCAACGACGGCCTGCGCGGGCTGCCGGCCACCGCGACGCGGGCGAATCTCGACAAGATTGTGTCGACGCTTCAGGGTGCGGGCGTAAAGGTGGCGCTGGCGGGTATTACGCTGCCTCCGGAGTACGGGCCGGACTACATTAAGCAGATCAATGACACCTACACGCTGGCGGCAAAGAAGTTCAAGGTGCCGCTGCTGCCCTTCCTGCTGATTCACGCCTACAACGTTCCTGGAGCGATTCAGGACGACAAGACTCACGCGACGGCGAAGGGCAATGCGATTGTCGCCGAGGATGTGTTCACGCTGATCCGGCCTATGTTGAGGAAGTAATTCAGACGAGGACGACGGTTGGCTGGAACAGTGTGCCGGCGATGCGCTTGCCGATGGCGACGAGTTCCCTCTGTCCATAGAAAACTTTGACCAGCGGGGCCTGCGTAAATTCCGGCAGGTTGATCTGCATGCCGTTGCGCAGACGGGATAGAGTTTGCTCGTCGGCGGTGACGGCGGGGATTTCGGGAAGCAACGTGCGCGGGTGCGGAAGGTGCGCGTCGAGTTGGCCTCCGCGGGCGAGAGATTCGGCTTCGTCGAGCGGGATGGCTTGGTCGATAGAAAATGGGCCGGAGGCGGTGCGGCGCAGGTCGATGTCCAGGTGTGCGCCGGGGCCAAGAATCTGGCCGAGCTCGTGGGCAACGGAACGGACGTATCCACCAGAAGAGATACGGATGAGGAAGCCGGCGAGTTCCCCTTCGAAGGAGGTGATGGCGAACTCCGCGATGTGGATGCGCGCGGCTTTGAGCTGGGGCGTTTCCCCGGAGCGGGCGATCTTGTAGGCGGCCTTGCCGCCGATTTTCTTGGCAGAGATGGGCGGCGGAAGCTGGTCGATGTCTCCGCGAAAGCGTACAGCGGCGACGCGAATGTGCTCGATGGTGAGGGATGGTCTTACGGGCGCTGATGTTGGAGTGCCTTCGGCGTCATATGTGTCGGTGGAGAAGCCGAAGCGGATGCTGCCGGTGTAAGCCTTCTCGTGGGATCCGTAGAACTGCGCGAGGCGGGTGAATTTGCCGAGCAGAAGGGGCAGAACTCCGGTGGCCATGGGGTCGAGGGTGCCGAGATGCCCGATGGACTGTTCTCCTGTGGCGCGGCGCAGTCGGGCGACGACGTCGTGGGAGGTCATGCCGGAGGGTTTATCGATGATGAGGAGCCCGTTCACCCTGTCTACTATAGTGCTCGATCCCAGGTGCGAAAATCTGGACTCTGGGCACCCAGAGCGGGCGGGCTCAGATGTTGTTCGGCGTGCGCTCGCGGACGAGGGCGAGGAATTCGTTGCGCGTGTTCTGCTTCTGGAAGACGCCGACCATCGCGGAGGTGACGGTGGAGGAGTTCTGCTTCTCGACGCCGCGCATCATCATGCAGAGGTGGCGCGCTTCGATGATGACTCCGACTCCCTGGGGATGGATGGCGTCCTGGATGGCGTCGGCGATCTGGCGGGTGAGGCGCTCCTGCACCTGCAGGCGTCGAGCAAAGACTTCAACGAGTCGCGGGATTTTGCTGAGCCCGATGACCTTGCCGTTGGGGATGTAGGCGACGTGCACTTTGCCGAAGAAGGGCAGCATGTGGTGCTCGCAGAGCGAGTACATCTCGATGTCCTTGACGATGACCATCTCGTCGTAGTCGACGTCGAAGAGGGCGTCGTGGAGGATGGCGTTGGGGTCCTCGTTGTATCCCTTGGTGAGGAAGGTCAGGGCTTTCTCGACGCGCTCGGGGGTGCGCTCGAGGCCGTCGCGGGTGGGGTCGGCGTCGAAGCGGCGGATGATCTCGCGGTAGATGTCCTGCGTGGAGAAGTCTTCAAGGCCAGTAGTGCCGATGATTTCTTCTTTCAGAGCGGCGCTGGCGTGGCGGTGGTTGTTTTTCATGCCGTACTTCCCTGTTGTGCGATGAAGTCGTGAACGGGGTATTCGAAGGAATTATTCGAGGTCTCTTCCACGCGCACTGAGATGATTTCCGCCTGATGGAATGCTGCAGTCAGCAGGCGGTGCACTTCGATATTGAAATTTTCGGTTGTGGGCACGGTGCTTTGAAAGCAGTCGTGCGTGTTGAGATTGGTGTGGTCGAAGCGATCGAGGATTTCTTTCTGCACACAGGAATCGAGTGCGACGAGATCGCAGACCATGCCGGTCACGGGATCGATGTTGCCGCCGACGATGACTTCGATGATGTAGTTGTGGCCGTGTCCGTGGGGGTTGTTGCACTTGCCGTAGATGGCGCGATTCTCGGTCTCAGTGAACGCGGCAGAGTGCAGGCGGTGCGAGGCGCTGAGGCGATAGCGGCGTCCGAAGTAGGCTCTCATAATTCATGTAGCCTCAGGCCTCACCGTAGTAGTCGGCGAAGAGATCCGGCAGCTCGTAGACGCGCACGCGATGGAGCTTCGCGCCGGGAATCTTGCCGTCGAGGCGCTTCCAGATGGCGACGGCGATGTTTTCCGTAGTGGGATTGGCAGTCTTGAACTCGGGCACTTCGAGATTGAGGTGGCGATGGTCGTAGACGCTGACCACTTCGCGCTCGAGGACGGTCTTCAGGTCCTTGAGATCGACGACGAAGCCGGAGACGGGATCGATCTCACCGGAGACGGTGACTTCGAGGGTGTAGTTGTGGCCGTGTCCATTGCGGTTGGCGCATTTGCCGAAGGCGCGGCGGTTCTCCTCCTCGGACCAGACGTCGTTCCAGTAATAGTGGGAGGCGGAGAATTCGGCTTTGCGGGTGAGCAGGATCATAGGATCAACTAGTTGTCTTAATGATAGATGAGGCACGGCGGCGTAAGGGCTTCAGCGGTTGTGACTGGGATAGTCTCTGCCCTTCCAACTTACTCGCCTGGTTACGGTGTGACTGAACCAGCTGCGGTAGAGCAACGCGGCAAAGAGCGGCAGGGCGATGGGCGTGATCAGGCAGTCGGCGAAGGGAAAGTTGGATTTCGCGACGCGGCGATAATATCGCCATACATTACGCAGCCAGATGAGCAGCAGAGCAAATAGCCAGACCAGCGGGAGATTTCGTTCATAGAGAAACCAGGTGAGCACCGGCAGGCCGACGAGCAGAACCAGATCGAGGATGCGCCAGGCAGCGAGCGCGACGGGATTACCGAAGAGCAGCGCGAGATTTTTGGTCCAGCCTTCGATCATGGCCCCGAAGCTGCGGTACATGCGGGTGGAGACGGCCTCGGGCGCGTAGCGGAAGCGCAGGCCAAGCTTGCGGCGCTTGATGATGCTGGCCAGTTCTACGTCTTCGAGGACGGCGTCCTTCACGGCTTCGTGTCCGCCGATGCGGAAGTAGACGTCGCGGCGGATAAGCAGGAACTGGCCGTTGGCGGCGGCGATGTGCGTTTCGGGATCGGAGACCTTGGTGGGTGGATAGGCGAGTGACAGTTCGCTGAAGACCAGAGGCATGAGAGCGCGCTGCCAGAGTCCGGTGACGATCTGGCGCGGCGAGTAGGAGAGCATGGCGACGTTGTGGCGCTCGGCCTCGACGATGGCGAGACTGAGATGGCCGGGCTCGTGGACGGTGTCGGCGTCGGTAAAGAGCAGCCATTCGCCGCGTGCGGCCTGGGCTCCGGCCCAGACGGCGTTCGCCTTCCCGGTCCAGCCGCGTTCGAGAGCTGGGGCACGCAGAACGGTCACGTCGGGAAAGCTGGTCGCGATGGCCTGAGTCTGGTCGGTGGAGTTGTCGTCGATGACGATGATTTCCCAATCGCGTCCAAGTGACCACGCGTTTTCCGACTGGCTGACGAGCGAGCGCAGGCAGTCGCCGAGGCAGTCCTCTTCGTTGCGGGCGGGGATGATGACGGAGAGCTTGAGCTGGGGAACTTGATCGGGCGCGGAGTCCACTGTGGTCTTTTATTATAGAAATGTGAGTTTGTTCAACAACGGGTTCTGCCGGGTTCGCTGGAAGGGCGCATTTGCTGTACTGATTTTGCTGGCTGCTGCTTTGGCCGGAACGGGCTGCGATCGCGGTGACCATCCGGCACAGGTAGGGACGATTGCTCCGGATTTTACGGTTCACGACCAGGGGCAGACGGTGAGCCTGGATCAGTATCGCGGGAAGACGGTGGTGCTGAATTTCTGGGCATCGTGGTGCCCGCCGTGCCTGGAAGAATTCCCTTCCCTGATGCAGCTGCAGAAGCAGGTTCCAAATGTGGTCGTATTGGCGGTGAGCTTCGATACGGATGCGGATGCCTACCGGCAGTACGTCGCCGACAATCATTTGGGCAACATGGTGATCGCGCTCGATCTCTCGCAGAAGTCGAACCTGGCGTTCGGGACGACCCGGCCGCCGGAAACCTACATCATCGACCGGAAGGGGCGGATCCGGCGGAAATTTATCGGCGCGCAGGACTGGACGAGCCCGGAGATTGAGAACTATCTGCGGAACCTGTAGCTTGAACGGCAGCGTAGCTAGGCCTGTCCGAAAGGATCTTCCAGAGACGGCGACTGCGGAGTGAAGAGCTCGGCTCCGTTTTCGGTAATGTGCATGTCGTCTTCAAGGCGCACGCCGAACTCGCCGCGAAGGTAGATTCCCGGCTCGTCGGAAAAGGTCATGCGTGCTGCGATCTTCTGGCGATTGCCTTTTACCAGGTACGGCCATTCGTGCATGTCCATGCCGATGCCGTGGCCCACGCGATGCGTAAAGTGCGCGTACCCCGGCCCGAAGCCGGCGTCGTCGATCACCTTGCGCGCCGCCGCGTCGACGCTCTGGCATTCGACGCCGGGCCGTGCGGCGGCCAGCGCCGCTGCCTGCGCCTTGTGCACGACTTCAAATACCGACTTCATCCTGTCGGTAGGCTTGCCCAGCACCAGAGTGCGCGTGATGTCCGCCTGATATCCCTCGACGAGGCAGCCGTCATCGATCATCACAATCGCGCCTTCGCGGATGACCTGCGGCTGCATCGAGCCGTGAGGCGACGAGGTAAACTCGCCCGTCTGCACGCTGGCGTAGCCCTGCGGGAATCCCTGCTGCGCATAGGCGCGCATGATCAGGTCGGTCAAGTCATTCGTGGTTGCGCCGTCGTGGATGCTCTTCCAGGCTGCTTCATAAGCGGCCAGCGTCACCTGGTTGGCGAGCGTCATCAGCGCCAGCTCGTGATCGCTCTTGATGCTTCTGCAGCCTGCGGTCACCGGGGTAGCGCTGGTCAGCGTAAAGCCGGGGCTGGCTTTGGCTATGCTATCGACGTATACGAACATGGTTCGTTCTTCTATGCCGATGGTGCCGGTGGCAAGTCCGGCGTCATGCAGACCGCGGGCCACCAGCGGATACGGGTTGTCGTCTTCCTGCCACGTGAGAATGCGAACCCGGTCGCCATCGGGAAAGAGCTTCATCTGCTCGCGCAGCCGTTCTTCTTCAAAGGCAGGCGCTATGCAGAACGGATCTCCTTTACGCGGAAGCACGAAGCCGGAGAAACGCTCACTGTTCCCCCATCCGATGCCGGTGAAATAGCGCAGGGATGTGCCTCCAGCCATGAGAGTGGCGTCGATTTTGTAGTCGCTCATCAGTTCACGGGCCCGCTGCTGGCGCTGTCCGCGCTCTGCCGGGGAGATCGGGCGCGCCTCGTCCTTGCGGCTCTTGAGAACGGCGATGGCGGGAGGAAGCGCGGGCTTTTCGGTTTGGGCAAAGGCATCAGACTGGTGAAAGACGCCAGAGGCCGCCGGGAGCAGTGAGCTCACAGCGGCGGATTTCAGGAAGATTCTGCGATCAATCATGCTGTTTGCATTTGTATATCAGAGAGCCGAGCCAGCAATTGCATTTATCACCTGCGATTGCATTTGCTCGAAGGCGACTCGCCGCTGCTATGATCTCCCTATGACGCAGCTCGAAGTCCTCTACAGGTACGAACAGCATCCCACCGAAGCGGCGATGTTTGCTCTGGGCAAGATGCGCGAGGTGTACGGCGTGCGGCGCATCCGGATGAATCCCGACTGGAAAACGGTGCAGGTGGAGTACGACGCGACGCGGCTGAACAAGGCCGGTATCTACGAATTGGTGCGACGGACAGGGCTGGATATCGTGGAGGAGCTTCCTCTGATTCCTCCGCAGCCTGAAGCGCCTGTCGCGGCTACGGCTGCCGTCCAGGCCAAGTAGGTCTACTTTGTCGCCCGAATAAGGATGTTCTGCGACAGAATAGCACCGCCGAGGAGCGAAAAATTCTGCTCGCCGATTTGCGGTGAAAGTCAACCGGTGTGGTATACACGAGGACGCTGCCTGTATCCGGCGTAAATGCGCCGTCTCGTGGCGCATTTCGACTTGGCAGATCAGATTTCTCGCATTGCATCGCAGCGCTTAAATTGATATCTTTAGAAGAGTTCGCAGTCACCTTTCGTTAAAGTGCGCCCATAGCTCAGTTGGATAGAGCGATTGACTACGAATCAATAGGCCGGAGGTTCGAATCCTTCTGGGCGCACCATAAAATCAACACTTACAAGTGATACGGTCAAAGTCAAAACCCGACTATGACGTGAAATATGACACTGGCGCTCATGCTGCTGCCTCTGCTTCCCTTCCTTGTTCATCTGATTGACACCGCGGCGATGTTTTTGAGAGCAGGATGTGCGTCGTGGTGACGCTCTCGTGACCGAGCTGATCCATCACCAGTTTGAGTTTCCTGGTTTGGTTCAGCGGTCTGTGGCGAAACTATGCATCTCACTCTCTTGCCGAGGCATTTGTGCTCCGCGGCTCGGAGTCACGCCACCGACATGGTCAATGATCTCTGGTACAAGGACGCCGTCATCTACTGCCTTTCCGTCGCAACATTTATGGACGCGAACGGCGATGGCGTAGGTGATTTCACAGGGTTGATGCGTCGCCTGGATTACCTGCAGGGGATGGGTGCTACGGCGATTTGGCTGATGCCGTTTCAGCCGTCACCATTCAAAGATGATGGCTACGATATCGCGGACTACTACGGCGTGGATAAGCGATATGGAACACTGGGCGAATTCGTCGAGTTTATGCAGGCGTGTAAACAGCGCGGGCTGCGCGTGCTGATCGATCTTGTGGTCAACCACACCTCCAACGAGCATCCGTGGTTTCAGGAGGCGCGACGCGATCCCAAATCCAAATATCGCGACTGGTATGTGTGGTCAAAGAGAAAGCCGCGCGATGCTGCTTCAGGAATTAGCTTTCCTGGTGTCCAGAAATCCACCTGGACCTATGACCCGGTGGCCAAAGAGTATTACTTCCATCGCTTCTACAGCTTTCAACCCGATCTGAACACCGCGAACCCCGAGGTCCAGGCCGAGATCCTGAGGATCATGGGCTTCTGGTTACAGCTCGGCGTGTCCGGATTTCGAATGGATGCGGTTCCATTTGTGATTGCAAAGAAAGGTGCACACGTTGCGAAGAAACCCAAAGAGCAGTACGACATGCTCAGAACCTTCAGCCAGTTTCTGAACTGGAGGGAGGGTGAGGGCATCATCCTGGCCGAAGCCAATGTTTTGCCGGACACCGACATGGAGTATTTCGGCAAGGCCGGCGAACGCCTTCAGATGATGTTCAACTTCGAGGTGAACCAGCACCTCTTTCTGGCAATGGCGAGCAGCGATTCCAAACCCCTGGTTGAGGCCATGAACGCAACCAAGCAGAGGCCGGCCAACGCCCAGTGGGGACAGTTTCTGCGCAATCACGATGAGCTGGACCTCGGACGTCTCACCAAAACGGAACGCCAAACGGTCTTCGACGCTTTTGGGCCCGATCCGGATATGCAACTGTATCAGCGCGGAATCCGTCGCCGGCTCGCGCCGATGCTGCATGGAGACCGGCGCCGGCTGGAACTTGCTTACAGCCTCATGTTGACCTTGCCGGGCACGCCCGTGCTTCGTTACGGCGACGAGATTGGAATGGGAGACAACCTCGACCTGCCGGAGCGAAACTGTGCCCGCACTCCAATGCAGTGGTCAACGGAGCCGAACGCGGGGTTCACGCAGAGCGATCGCCCCATCAAGCCTGTTATCGATGAGGGCGCGTACGCCTATCAGCATGTGAATGTGGCGACACAGCGCCGTGATCCGAACTCGCTTCTCAACTGGATGGAACGCATGATCCGAATGCGCAAGGAAGTTCCGGAGATTAGCTGGGGAGACTTCTCATTTATCCGCACGCGAAATCCGGAGATCCTGGTTATGCGGTATGACTGGAAAAATAACGCCGTTCTTTTCATACACAGCCTTCATTCCGAACCGAAAGAGGTGCGATTTTCCGTCGATTACGAAGGAGCGAAAGAACGCATTCTGGTCAACCTCCTGTCGGAAGATCACAGCCATCCGGACAAGGGCAACCGGCACTGTGTCCTGATGGAGCCGTACGGCTATCGCTGGTTTCGAGTAGGCGGCCTCGACTACCTGTTCAAACGAACCAGCAGCTGAGTCAGGCGAAGCGCGCCAACATGTGGCATTCGTTTGCGCATCCTATCCACTGAGCGCAGAGAGATCATCCTTCAGATTTGAAGCTGCGCAACAGGTGGGAATGAAAAAACACACGACGGAGAAACAGGTGGTTGTCGTCACCGGTGCTTCTGCGGGCCTGGGCCGTGCAATTGCTCACGCCTTTGCCGCACGCGGCGCGAAGATTGCATTGCTGGCCCGCAATCCTGAAGCCCTGGATGCAGCGGCAGAGGAATGCCGGATGCGAGGCGGTGAGGGCCTCGCCATTCCAACCGATGTATCGGATGCGGAGGCTGTAGAAGCGGCTGCAGAGCGCGTCGAACGAGAGCTTGGCCCCATCGATGTGTGGGTGAACAACGCCATGGTGAGCGTCTTCTCGCCGGTCGTAGAGATGGAAGCGGCGGACTACAAGCGTGTAACTGACGTTCTGTATCTCGGTTTTGTACATGGAACAATGGCGGCGCTGCGGCGGATGCGCAGGAGGGACAGGGGGACGATCATTCAGATCGGATCGGCGCTTGCGTACCGGTCGATACCGCTGCAATCGGCCTACTGCGCCTGCAAACATGCCATCACCGGCTTCACGGATTCTCTGCGATGTGAGCTGCTGCACGACAAGAGCAGGATTCAGTTGACGCAGGTGCATATGCCGGCGATGAATACCTGGCAGTTCTACTGGGTGAAGAGCCGCCTGCCAAATAACGCGCAGCCGGTTCCGCCGATCTTCGAGCCGGAGGTTGCTGCGCGCGTTGTCGTGGCAGCGGCGGAAGCCCACCGGCCGCGCCGCGAGTACTGGGTGGGCACGTCGACCGTCGCCGCAATTATGGGACAGAAATTTATTCCCGGGTTGCTGGATCGCTATCTTGGCAGGACCGGATACAAGTCGCAGCAGATTGAAGACGAGCCGCGGGATCCGAGCGCTCCTGACAACCTGTACGAATATGTCCCGGGTGTTGACGGGACGCGGGGCAGGTTTGATGCCCGATCGAAACGCACCAGCGCAGAGGTTTCTCTCTCTTTGCATCGGACCTGGTTTGCCCTTGGAGCGGCTGCGCTTGCAGCAGCCGGAATAACAGCCATCGCCAGCCAAAAAGTGAGGTCCCGGTAGAGATGAATTCAGAAGAGATGAGTTCGCGCGACCGCGCTGCCTCGAATGCTGCCGTTGTGGCGACGGCCGGAGCAATCCTCTCCCTGTTGCCGGTAACTGCACGTCAAATCGGGCTAATACAGCATCTGCCCGATCCGCCTGGAGGAATCTTCGATTCAGACAGGATTACAACTTCCCGCATGGCACATCCTTTTGGGGTGCCGGATGCGCTGCTGGGGCTGGGTAGTTATGGGGTCACGCTCGGATTGCTGTTAGCCGCACGGCACGATGGCGTACGCGAAGCCGCTGCTACGCGCCAAGCTGAACGCAGATGCGGCAGCGGCGACTACAAGTGTGGTGCGGCAGCTTATTACCTTTCGCCGGATATGTTCCTGGTGCACGGCTACCGCTCTTTGCACCGCGCTCATGGTTTGCTACGGGCGGCGAAGCGCTCGTGCACAGTAGAGCCCTTCCCGCAAATTGCACGTACACCTTTTCCTGCTGCGATGGCGTCCTAGTAAGCAGGCACACCAGTTGCTGCAACTGACCGGCTGGATCACATGTTTTAAGGGAGATTGCATGAATGCCTCGGACATTCTCGTGGCGCGACTTATCGACTGGGGAGTAGATACTATCTTCGGTCTGCCCGGTGACGGCATCAACGGAGTCATCGAGGCCCTGCGCAAAGTGCAGGACAAGATTCGCTTCATTCACGTTCGTCATGAAGAGTCTGCGGCTTTCATGGCGTGCGCCTATGCAAAGTTCACCGGCAGGCTTGGTGTTTGCCTGGCCACATCGGGCCCGGGCGGCATCCACCTTCTCAACGGCCTTTACGATGCGAAGCTCGATCAGCAACCGGTGCTCGCAATCACCGGCATGCAGTACAACGATGTGACCAACACGTTTTCGCAGCAGGACGTGGAGCTGGACAAGCTCTTCATCGATGTCGCCTGCTACAACAACCGCGTGATGAGCGGAGCACACATGGAGCCGACAGTAGATCTTGCGATCCGATCGGCGATCGACAAGCGCGGTGTCGCTCACATCACGATACCGATCGATGTGCAGCAGCAGCCGCTCAAGCAAAGCCGGTCAGAGCGCAACAAGCCTAACCACACTTCGACGCGTCGAGCGATTTCGGGCAATGTGCCTTCCAATCCTGAGTTGCAGGCGGCTGCCGAGCTGATCAATCGCGGCAAGCGCATTGCGATTCTTGCCGGACAGGGCGCCCTGCAGGCCAGCGATGAGCTGTTGCAATTGGCGGAGACGCTGGGCGCGCCGATTGTAAAGCCGCTGCTGGGCAAAGGGTGCGTGCCGGACGATTCTCCATACACAACGGGCGGAATCGGCCTGCTTGGAACTGCTCCGTCTGAGGAAGTGCTGGAAGAGTGCGACACGCTGGTGATGATCGGCACCTCGTATCCATATATCGAATATCTGCCCGAACCGGGAAGCTGTGCCTGCGTGCAGATCGACTCGAATGCGCAGCGCATCGGACTGCGTACCCCGGTGGATGTAGGGCTGGTGGGTGATTCGAAGAAGACGCTGCGCCTGCTTCTGCCGCTGCTCAAGCGAAACAGCCACCGCAAGTTCCTCGAAAAGGCGCAGGACGGGATGAAGGACTGGGATGCCATCCTTCAAAAGGAAGGCACCAGCGAAGCAATGCCGATGAAACCGCAGGTCGTCGGTTATCAGCTGAGCAAGCACACCAAAGAGAACGCGATCATCGTGTCCGACTCCGGGACCAACACCACCGTTTGGGCACGTTATATGAAGGCCAAGAAAGGCCAGATGCACTCCTGCTCCGGCAACCTGGCTACCATGGCCTGCGGCATGCCATACGCCATCGCCGCACAGGTCGCGTTCCCGGATCGGCAAGTGATCGGCGTCGTCGGCGACGGCGGCTTCACAATGCTGATGGGTGAAATCATCACGGCGGTCGCATACAAGCTGCCGATCAAACTGGTCATCATCAAAAACAACACGCTCGGGCAGATCAAGTGGGAGCAGATGGTGTTCCAGGGAAATCCCGAATATCAGTGCGAGCTTTTCCCAATTGACTTCGTAGCCCTGGCGCAGGCTGTAGGCGCACAAGGTGTGCGCATTGATGATCCAAAGACTGCCGGCGAGCAGTTCGAGAGGGCGTTGGCGATGCCGGGACCGGTTTTGATTGAGGCCGTAGTCGACCAATACACGGCTATGCTGCCGGCGAAGATCAAGCCGGAGCAGGCGAAGAAATTCAGTGAGGCGTTGATCCGCGGCGAACCCAATCGTCTCCGCATTGCTCTGACAGCGGCGGCGGATACCGTGCGGCAGGTGGTGTAGCGGGATCGAGATGTCTCCACCGACCGCAATCCGCGCCGGCCGCAGCCGATCGTACACCATCCCGACTGACGCTCCGGAAGCGGATGGCACAATTGCGTGGGAGTCGACGACCATGGTCGTGGTGGAGCTTGAGGCCGGGAACCAGACCGGCCTTGGTTATACCTACGCTCACAAGAGCGCAGCGCTGGTCGCACGTGAGCTGGTGGAGAAACATTGTCTCGGGCATGACGCGATGGACACCCGCGGGCTTTTCGACATCATGCGGCGCTCGCAACGCAACTACGGCAGCGAAGGTATTGCGGCAACGGCGCTTTCAGCGGTCGATATCGCGTTGTGGGAGCTGAAGGCGAAATTGCTCGGGCAGCCGCTGGCGAAATTGCTCGGTATCTGCCGTGATTCCGCACCGGTGTATGGATCTGGCGGATTCACTTCCTATGACGACAGCCAGTTGCGCGCGCAGCTCGGCGGTTGGGTCGAAAGAGGGCATTCCACGCGTGAAGATGAAGATCGGAACAAATCCGCAGGAGGACCCTCATCGTGTTGCGACTGCACGTGAAGCGATCGGCGACACGACGGAACTTTTCGTCGATGCCAATGGAGCGTACTCACGCAAACAGGCGCTTTATTTCGCGCAGTTATTCGCTGAAAAGCAGCGGGTCAAGTGGTTTGAAGAGCCCGTGAGTTCGGATGATCTCGAAGGTCTGCGGCTGTTGCGCGATCGCGCTCCCGCGGGCATGGACATTGCCGCGGGAGAGTACGGCTGGAACGCTCTCTACCTGCGCAGAATGATGGATTCGGGCGCAGTCGATGTGATCCAGGCAGATGCGACCCGCTGCGGCGGGGTCACCGGCTTCATGCAGGCTGTAGCGCTGGCCGATGCACACCCGCTGCCCCTCTCGGCGCACTGCGGACCGATGATCCACATGCACCTGGCGTGTGCGGCTCCACCGTTGCGCCATGTCGAGTACTTCCACGATCACGTGCGCATCGAGCGCATGTTCTTCGATGGATTCCGCGAAGCAGCGAGTGACGGCGCAATGCATCCGGATTTCACCCGGCCCGGTCTGGGCATCGAACTGAAGAAGAATGACGCGGAGCGCTTTGCCGATGATCTATGACCTCGCTCAGCCGCATTACAACCATGCGCCGCAGTTTCCCGGCCAGCCTCCAAACTCAATCGGCTACGAGCAGCTCGCTGTGGTTAAGGGGGCGACGGTTGAGCGGTGCCAATTTATGACGCATTCGGGTTCGCACGTTGACGCTCCCTTCCACTACATTCCTCATCTCGCATGCATTCACGAACTGCCCCTTGCCCACTTCTACGGCCCCTGCATCGCACTCGACCTGCGGCCACTGGAGCGATCGCATCCAATCTCAGCGAGTGATCTGCGCAAGCATGAAGCTCAAATTATCGAAGGAACTTTCGTTCTGCTGAAGACAGGGTGGGGAGACAAGCGCGGGAACACCAAAGAATTCCTGACGGCATGGCCATACATGTCAGGCGAAGGAGCAGAGTATCTGCTGGATCGCGGCGTCAAGGGCATGGGCATCGATGGGCTTTCCACCGGCGGCTATCCCGGCGAGCATGCTGAATCCGATGCACACAAGGTATTGCTTGGCGCTTCCAAGTTGCTGCTCGAAGACATCCGGATACCTGACGAATTGCTCGATGGCCATCGCCGACACTTCGCGGCCTTTCCTATCCTGATTGCGAACGCCGGCGGCGCGTGGGTTCGACCCATCGTCTGGGATAAGCGGAGATCTGGATGGCGAGCAGCCTGCGCCGGAGATTCCGGCCGTCATCCCGAAAAGCGTCGCCGGGATCATCGAACTTCAGCGGAGTGGACTTTGATGCCCTACGGAGTGGACTTCTCATGGTAGATACGTCACCTCGCGCAGTTGCCGGTTCTCTGCCCAGGCCGTTTCGCGAGCCCGCCGAGACGGCGATTGAGCACATTCAGCAAGGCACATTCCAGCGTTCTATGTCGCTGCTGGTTGCCGGCACGAGCGTCATCAGTGGATTGGAGGTGGCGTATGAGCACTACAAAGGCGGCTATTCCAATCCGGTCATGTATTCTCCGGTCATCCTTTCCGGTGTGCTGGCCACGGCAGCCGTTGCGGGATTTTTCAGCCGCCTCGCAGCGCGAACATTTCTCCGCTACGCGGCCTACATCACACTCGCCGATGCCGTGATCGGCTTCGGCTTTCATATTCGCGGTATCGCACGCAAGCCGGGCGGATGGCGATTGCCGATAACCAACATCGTTATGGGGCCGCCCATTTTTGCCCCTTTGCTCTTTGGCACGAGCGCCTATCTTGGAGCGATCGCCAGCTATCTGCAGCGGGAAGAGGACTTCGGGCTACGTGGACGCGCGGCGGGATTAGTGCCCTGGCGCCGAAACGATTTTCGCAACGATATCCGGAGGGGACGCTTTCAGCGGCATCTTTGCGCAGTGGCGGCTATGGGGACGCTGGCGTCGGGTGCGGAGAGCTGGTACTCGCACTACAAGGACAACTTCAAGTACCGCGTACAGTGGTCGCCAATCCTGCTTACGCCGCTTATGCTCTTCGCTACGCTCGGCGCCCGCAGGAGCAAGCTTATCGCGAATACTCTGCTGCCGGTTGCTTCCGCGCTCCTTATGCTGAACGGCACCATCGGCGTTGGATATCACTTACGTGGAATTCTGCAGCGGCCCGGCGGAAAGAAGAAGCCGCTCTATAACATCCTGTACGGGCCGCCGATCTTCGCGCCGATGTTGTTCGCGGCCTGCGGGCTCCTGGGAATGCTTGCGTATCTGATGCGCCGGGAGCCTCGCGCATGAACCTCCTGCGAAAACTGGCGAGCCGCGCGACCGAGAATCGTGCAACCGGATCGGCCGGTGCGGATAACGAAGCCGCATCGCTCTCTCCGTTGAAGGATCCTGCGACTGGAGAGCATCTTCCGGCACGGAGACAGCCGGGCTACTATCCCGGCTTCAGCACGCTGGCTCAGCAAAAATACTGGGACGCTGCGACGCGCATGCTGATACACCGGCGAGTCAACAGATCGATACCGATCCGATTTTTTACTCCTGACGAAGAGCAGACCATGCGGGCGGTCGTCGATCGCATTCTGCCACAGGAGGATCGCCTTGAGAGCCACCGAATCGATGTTCTCGCAGGCATCGATGAGCGGCTCTTTGAGAATCGCCTTGAAGGTTACCGCTACGCAGATATGCCGCCGGATCAGGACGCCTACCGCCTTGCCGCGCGCGCATTCGAAGCGATGGCCCACGAGCAATACGGTCAGTCATTCCACGCGCTGGACATCATGCGGCAGGAAACATTGTTGCGCAGCGTACATCGTGCCGAGCCGCTCGCCGCGAAAGAGCTCTGGTCGCGGATGAACATCGATCGCTTCTGGACAATGCTGGTCGCGGATTGCTGCTCCGTCTACTACGCACATCCGTACGCGTGGGACGAGATAGGATTTGGCGGCCCGGCGTATCCACGGGGTTATATGCGCCTCGAAGAGGGTGAACCTGAGCCATGGGAGGTGGACGAGCAGCGCTATGAATGGGCTGCGCCGGACAACACGCTCTCCGATGTCGAAGAGCCGCACGGCACCGGCGCGGAGCATCAGACTCACCACGGACAGGCAGGGACGCATTGAGTCTCCGCGAGGATCTGCCATTTCGGGGCGCCTTTCGAAGAGCCCGAGGATGGCGCCGGGGTCAAGCGCCTCGGCCCAATGCAGACCGTCCGGCTTCCGCGACGCCGTTTTCGCGACGCGGATGTTGTGGACTTTGTAATCGTCGGTGTTGGCTCCGCCGGCGGAGTATTGTTGCAGCGGCTCGCACGGGCCGGATTCAGCGTCATTGGTTTTGAGGCCGGCCCTTTCTGGGACACCGAGCGTGACTGGGTTTCCGACGAAGCAGGCTCTCACAAGCTCTATTGGAATGAGCTGCGCATCACCGGCGGTGAGCATCCGCTGGCGCTCGGCGCAAATAACAGCGGGCGCGGCGTTGGCGGTGGCTCGGTGCACTGGGCCGCATTCGCCCCACGCTTTCATCCTTCGGACTTTGAGGTCTACACGCGTGACGGCGTCGGCGCAGATTGGCCGATCACGTATTCCGACATCGAGCCTTACTACGAGTTGCTGGAGCAGGAGATCCCGGTGGCAGGTCCGGCGTGGTTTCCCTGGGGGAAGCCACACGGTTATCCTTACGGCCCGCATCCCATGGGCGGCGTCGGCGACACGCTGATCAAGGGCTGCACGGCGCTCGGCATTCCTGTGGCTGCGGGCGGCCCTGTGGCGATTCTCTCCGCTTCGCACGGCGATCGCCCGCACTGCATCTATCGCGGCTTCTGTATCCAGGGCTGCAAGGTGGGCGCGAAAGCGTCCACGCTGGTGACGCATGTACCCGATGCGCTGGCGAACGGCGCGGAGATCCGTGACAACAGCATGGTCGCTCGTATCTCCATGCGCAAAGATGGGCTGACCGACGGAGTTGTCTATTTTGACGAACAGGGCGGTGAACACTTCCAGCGTGCTCGCACCGTCATCGTCTGCGGATACGCTATCGAAACCCCGCGCCTGCTGCTGAACTCCGCATGTCCCGGGCACGAGAACGGCCTGGCCAACTCGTCCGGCACGCTCGGCCGCTATCTCATGGCGCAGGCGGGGAATGTCATCCTGGGCAGATTCGATGACCTGGTGCGGATGTACAAGGCGCCGCCCGCACATGC
This sequence comes from uncultured Acidobacteriaceae bacterium, assembly GCA_963725225.1. Taxonomy (GTDB): domain Bacteria; phylum Acidobacteriota; class Terriglobia; order Terriglobales; family Acidobacteriaceae; genus Silvibacterium. The sequence goes on along the minus strand of CAVRXY010000018.1, from coordinate 6,017 downwards.
GCTTACCGAACACTTCTACGAGACCGACCCCAAACGTGACTTCGCCCGAGGCTTTGCCGTGCAAACCGTAGGCCCACTGCCGATTGCGTTCGCCAAGCAGATGATGGCCGCGAAAGGCGTGTGGGGATGGGGCCTGCGGCGCGTAATGATGGATTACAACCATTGGTCGGCGCTCGGACTGCTCGGCGAAATTCTTCCCTGGGAAGACAACCGCGTCGAACTCGCCGATGGGCGCAATGGCCGTCACGATGCTCGCGACCGCTTCGGTCTTCCAGTGGCGCAGGTTACCTTCAACCTTCATGAAAACGATAAGAAGCTGATCGAGTTCGGCAAGAACACGGTGATGGATATCATGCGCGCCGCAGGCGCCACGGAGGTTGAGCAGGAGTCGCGCTATGCACATCTCGTCGGCGCCTGCCGCATGAGTGGTACACCGGATGACGGGGTGTGCGATAAGTTCGGCCGCACGTGGGACGTGCCGAACCTGTTCGTGATGGATGGCTCTGTCATGCCGACGCAGGGATCAGCCAATCCGGGACTGACGATTCAAGCGCTTGCCGCGCGCACCGCTGACTATCTCATCGATCAGCGATACAACTCCCCGCCCGGTCTCAAACGCGATCTCGCTGAGCCTCGTTGCCGCACATCGTTATCGCCCCCGGGCACATTTGGTAAAGGCGTGCCCCATATTCGATGATGCCAGACCGTTCCAGCGCATTTACTGTGCGGCTGCTCTTGTCGAACCTGCGGATCAGAGCTGCCCATCGACCTAATTGAATCGCCGGACGCGTCTGAGGATTTTCGGTAACGCATCTGTTTTTCAGGCTTGTCGGCTCACTCGTCGTTCGTGCTCGCCTGTGGATGCGTCTCTCATGCACGCGGATCTGAGTGGAGAGGGCCTTCTCAAAGGGGGCCTTGGTTTCTCGGACCTCACCGACGCGGAGCTCCGTGCGGCTCTACTCATGGCTAACCTCAGAGCGGCTCATCAGGCACCGCTCGTAACACATCCGGCTCTTCGCCGCACACTACCTCAAGTCTTGCGCTTCTCCCGCCGATAGGCAAGTTGTCCGGACTCAAATCCGGGCAACGGATTCTCACGCCTTGAGGTTTTGCCTATGACTTCCGAAAATGACAAGCCACGACGTCAACTACGCAGCAGGGCGCCGTTGCTCGCTCTGCTGGCGCTGGCCTGCGTCAGCCTTGCCTGTCCCGCGGAGAACCGCAAGGTCGAGAAGCGAGTACAGCCGGTTTATCCCGAGCTTGCCAGGCGTATGCATGTCGGAGGAGTTGTCCGAATATCGGCCACGGTCGCTCCGGATGGCACGGTTACGGACGCGAAGACCGTGACCGGCAACAAGCTGCTGTCGCTGGCCGCCGAGGAAGCGGTAAAGAAGTGGAAATTCGTCGCCAGCGATGCGCAGTCGACAGTGGATATCGACATCAATTTTGAGCCCAACAACTGAGACCGGCCGACACGAAGACAGGGACCCCATGGCAATGTTGAATTCGCGACTTTCCAACAAGCTGCGCCTGAGCACTCTGGTGCTGCTGGTATTCGTACTGCTCGGTTCCCTGCTTGCCTATCTGAAGATGCGGCAGGTCAGCCGGCTGTCGGAGGCGGTTGCGACCGCCCGTATTCCCGCGCTGAGCGCGGTGCGCGATCTGCACGTTGCCGAGCTCGGGGAATTGTCGGCCCTGCAGTCTTACGTCCTGTTCGGCGCGGATCCGGCGATGGCCCGGCGTTACGGGACGGAATTGCATGGATATCACCTCAAGGCGCTGGCGGCGCTCGGGGATATCGAGCGGTTGCATGCTACGTACGACAGTCTGGTGGGCGCAGAGAGTCTGGAAAAGCTGCTTGACCACTACCGGGCCTTCGAGGAGACAGCGGGTCAGGTTCAGGATCTCGCGGTGGGGCACGGCAGCGACGGTACAGGCAAGGCCTTCGACCTGCTGCAAGGCCCGGCCGCCAAGGCAAATGCGGATTTTCTGAATAGCGTGACCGAGGTGGTGGAGAAGCTGGTGACGGCCACCAGCCTGGATCTCAACTCGGTAGTCGAGATCAACCGGCGGGAGGCGATCCATCTCTGGCTCTTCATCTTTCTGGGAGGGCTGTTCGGCGTCGGCATGTCCGAGGTCACGATGCGGCGCGTGGTGTGCTCCATCTCGCGCGTGGCCGACCGTGCGCAAACCATCGCCGAAGGCGACTTGACCGGCGAGCCGATGCACATGGACTCCAACGATGAGGTCACCAGCCTGGCCGGCTCGATCAATCGCATGCAGGAGAACCTGCGCGAAATGATTCGCACCATGATGGAGATTTCGGGCATTGTGAGCGAGGACTCGGCAAAGCTGAGCCGCTCAGCCAATGAGTCGTTCCGCCGTACCAAGGAGCAGAGCCTGCAGACGCAGCAGGCGGCGGCGGCGATGCAGGAGATGTCGATCTCGATTGCCGAGGTTTCGCGCCACGCACAGAGCGCCGCTACCACATCGAAGCAGGCGGCGAGCACGGCGCGCGAAGGCGGCACCATCGTCGAGCAGATGCTGGTGAGTATGCAGTCGATTGCTGAATCGGTGCGCAACACCGCTGCAACCGTGCAGCGCCTCGGAAAGGAGAGCGAACAGATCATTCGCATCGTAAACGTGATCGAGGAGATTGCGCAGAAGACCAACCTGCTGGCTCTGAACGCCGCCATCGAAGCGGCCCGCGCAGGCGAGCAGGGACGCGGCTTTGCCGTGGTAGCCGGCGAAGTGCGACGGCTGGCCGAGTCGACCCGCAACGCCACCAGCGAAATCGGAAAGATGGTCGAGGACTTCCAGCTCCACACCCGGGGGGCTGTGGACGCCATGGATGCGGGCACGAAGACGGTCAACCTGGGTGTTGAAACAACCAACCGCGCCGGAGAGGCGCTGAAGCGGATCATCCAGATGGCCGACCAGGTGGACTCGATGATTGCCCAGATCGCGGCGGCCTCGATGCAGCAGGCCGCGGCGGCGCGGCAGTCCAGCGAGAGCGTGGACGCGATCAATCAGCTTGGCGAAGAGAGCGCGGCGTCGATCCCGGCGACGAACAGCATCGTTGAGTCGGTGGAGCACGGCTCGAAGCGGCTGCAGGAGCATATCGGGAAGTTCCGACTGGAGGAGACACACGCCGGACGGCGATCAGCGCTTCTACCTCCCTCCTTTGGCGGCAAGGCAGCCGCGGCTTACGGGGACTGAGCGGATCAGCGCCTCCAACCGTGCAATCCGGCCACGGATTTGTAAGTGTTGTGAGACGCTCGGGCTCTCTCTTCCTTGACGCTCCCTCTTGTCACCACCAATAATGGATAGTGACTCTTCCATTAGTCTCAACTGCAATCAGGCACCTGCTCTCACAATTCTGCCCCTTCGATCATCGGGATCGATATGCTGTGCGCGTGTGCCCCCAGAGCAATAAGCAAAGATCAGGAATGTACCCGATTCATCTCCTCAAGGCTGGAAAATCTCGATGAGTACAACCGCAGTCGGCCTGCGCGAAAACCGCGTGGTGAGTTTCTGGCAATCCACCAACGGCAAGAAGTCATCATGGCGGTCACCGGCGCGATTTTGTTCCTCTTCGTGATCGGCCACATGCTCGGAACCTTCAAATGTTCGAAGCCCCCGAAAAGATCAACGCCTACGGGCACTTCCTGCACAATCTCGGCAGTCCGCCGGGAGGAACGCATCAGGCTTCTTGCCATCGTCCTGCATATTACCGCAACATCCAGTTGGCGTTCCGGACCAAGGCAGCCCGGCCGGTCGATATTCGCGCAGCAGAGCTATTAACTCCTCCTACGCCTCCCGGACGATGTACTGGTAGCGCCGATCGTTCTGGCCTTTGTGATCTTTCACCTGCTGCATCTGACAGCGGGCATGATCTGCCCGGCGCGGCATTTATCGAGGGCGACGTTTATCACAACGTGGTCGCTGGATTTCAGGTCTGGTGGGTCTCCGCGTGGTACATCTTCTCCATCTGCCTGCTTGGCCTGCATCTTCGCCACGGCATCTGGAGCATGTTTCAATCCGTCGGCTTCAACCACCCGCGCTACACGCCGTTCTTAAGGGCGCGGCCGTCTGGATCGCCATGATTATTGTCCTTGGATACATTTCCATCCCGATCAGCGTTCTCCTGGGGTCGTGAAATAGATGACACTCGACTCGAAAACACCTTCCGGTCCCATTGAGAAGGCATGGGAAAAGACCGCTTCGATCTGAAGCTCGTCAATCCCGCCAACAAGCGCAAACACACCATCATCGTCGTGGCACCGGTCTGGCAGGCGCGTCGGCCGCGGCCACGCTCGGCGAACTCGGCTACAAGGTCAAATGCTTCTGCTTTCAGGATTCTCCCGCCGGGCTCACTCCATCGCCGCACAGGGCGGCATCAACGCCGCCAAAAATTATCAGAACGACGGCGACAGCGTCTTTCGCCTCTTCTACGACACCGTTAAAGGCGGCGACTTCCGCGCCCGCGAAGGGAATGTCTATCGGCTGGCCGAGATCAGTGTCAAATCATCGACCAGTGCGTCGCCCAGGGCGTTCCGTTCGCCCGCGAATACGGCGGCTCGCTACAACCGCTCCTTTGGCGGCGCCCAGGTTTCGCGCACCTTCTATGCCCGTGGACAGACCGGCCAGCAACTTCTGCTCGGCGCCTACCAGGCCCTCGAGCGCCAGGTGCACGCCGGCACTGTCGCGATGTTCCCCCGCACGGAGATGCTCGACGTCGTCGTCATCGACGGCAAGGCCCGCGGCATCGTCACCCGCAATCTCGTTACCGGCGAGATCGACGATACTTCGCCGATGCGGTCATTCTCGCCACCGGCGGATACGGCAACGTCTACTACCTTTCCACCAACGCCAAGGGCTGGAACGTCACCGCGATCTGGCGGGCGCATAAAAGGGGCGCACTCTTCGCGAATCCCTGCTTTACACAGATCCATCCCACCTGTATCCCCGTCTCCGGCGATTACCAGTCCAAACTCACGCTCATGTCCGAATCGCTGCGCAACGACGGCCGCATCTGGGTGCCTAAGACAAGGGAGACAAGCGGCCGCCAATCAGATTCCGGAGAAGAGCGCGACTACTATCTGGAACGCCGCTATCCCAGCTTCGGCAACCTCGTGCCGCGCGACGTCGCTTCCCGCATGCCAAGGCGTCTGCGACGAAGGCCGCGGAGTTGGCGAGACCGCCTAGGCGTCTATCTCGATTTCTCAGACGCTATCGCCCGCCTCGGCAGGCACGTGATCGAAGAGCGCTACGGCAACCTCTTCGACATGTACCAGCGCATCACCGATGAAGACCCGTACAAGGTGCCGATGCGCATCTATCCCGCGATTCACTACACCATGGGCGGCCTATGGGTCGACTACAACCTGCAGAGCACTATCCCGGGCCTCTTTGTGCTCGGCGAGGCCAACTTCTGCGATCACGGCGCCAACCGGCTCGGTGCGAGCGCGCTCATGCAGGGTCTGTCCGACGGCTACTTCATCATTCCCTACACGGTCGGAAATTATCTCGCGACCAACAAATTCCCCAAGGTGGACTCAACGCACGCCGAGGCACAGGCCGCAGTCTCCTCGTCGTCAGATGACCGAAAGCTGCTTTCCATCAAGGGCAAGCGTACCGTCGACTCCTTCCATCGCGAGCTCGGCAAGATTATGTGGGACTACTGCGGCATCGCGCACGCGCACGCCCGAGTCGGCCATCGGACAAAATCGCGCGCTTCGCGAAGAGTACTGGCAGAACGTGAACGTCCCGGGCAGCGGTGAAGATATCAACCAGAGCCTGGAGAAAGCCGGCCGCGTGGCCGACTTCTTCGAGCTGGGCGAACTGATGTGCATCGACGCCCGCGACCGCAATGAGTCGTGCGCGGCCACTTCCGCGAGGAGTATCAGGCTCCCGACGGTCAGGCGCAACGCCACCGAGCACTATTCCTATGTCGCTGCGTGGGGCTATCGCGGCCCAGGCAATACTCCGGAGTTGGTAAAAGAGCCGCTTGAGTT
>CAVRXY010000017.1:0-272014 GCA_963725225.1 uncultured Acidobacteriaceae bacterium | reverse complement strand
GTTCCGGGCCGAGTTCTTCAACATCTTCAACCACCCGAATTTCAATGCCCCCGGCTTCGGTGGCAACGGCGTCGTCGCGATTAATAACTCCACGAACTTTAACAATACCGACGGGAACTTCGGTGCGATTGGATCTACCCGCGATGCTCCCTTCGATCCACGGCAGATTCAGTTTGCTCTGAAGCTGTTTTACTAGTCCTAGCAAACACACCCCGGAAGGCGATCATCAGGCGCCCTTCCGGGGTGTTCTTCCATGGTGAACCTTGCTCTCGCGCGGTGGTAACATGGGAGGGCAGTGAGGACAAACCTTCGGTCCCGGTTAGTGTTTTTTTGTACGCTTCTGATCTGCGCAATGTTGGCCGTCGCAGACGACGGCCCGAATCAAAATCTGGAGCGCCCCTTTCAGCGCGCCCTGGCTCAGTACAACGCAGGGCAGTTCGCAGAGGCGTCTTCTCAACTCGAGAGTCTGCTGCCTGACTTCCCAAAGAGCTTCGAGGTCCAGGAACTGCTGGGACTCGCCTACGCTGCCCAGTCATTGGACGCCAAGGCTGCCCCGCACCTTGAAATAGCCGTGCGTTTAAAGCCGGATTCGGCAGAGGCCAGAACAAATCTGGCGGCCAATCTGTCGCGTCTGGGAAGACTTGACCTGGCCGGCGAGCAGTTTCGCAAAGCGCTGGAACTGGAGCCGAAGAACTACGACGCCAACCACAACTTAGGCGAGTACTACATTCAATCCGAAAAGATCGCCGACGCAACTCCCTATCTTGAGGCAGCCCACAAAATCAATCCCTCTGCTTACGACAACGGCTACGATCTGGCGATGGCTTACTTCCTTACCGGCAAGTTTGATCAGGCGCGGCAGGTCGTCGGAGACCTTCTGAAACAGAAAGACTCGGCGGAGTTGCACGACCTGCTCGGCCAGATCGACGAAAAAGACGGTAAGTATGTCGAGTCGGTCAATGAGCTGCAGACCGCTGCCCAGATGGATCCCAGCGAAGACAACCTCTTTCACTGGGGAAGCGAGCTCCTTCTGCACCGCACCTACGAACCGGCGATCGATGTGTTTCAGCGTGCTGTCGAGCTATACCCGAATTCGCCCCGCCTGCGCATCGGGCTTGGCATGTCGCTTTACTCGCGCGGTAAATATGATGAAGCGGTCAAATCGCTGCTGGCGGCTGCCGATCTAGACCCCTCGGATCCTCGCTGCTATTACTTTCTCTCGAAGGCCTATGACAGCTCCCCGAATCAGGCTGACGACGTCATTCAGAGATTCCGGCGTTATTCCCAGCTCCAGCCGAACAATGCACAGGCCGTCTATTACTACGCGATGAGCCTCTGGAAGGGGAAGCGCATTGAAGACCCGAGCCTGAATCTGCAGCAGATCAAGACTCTTCTTCAAAAGTCGATCTCCCTTGATCCGAAACTCGCCGACGCCCACCTGCAGCTCGGCAATCTCTATTCTGATCAGCACGATTATGCCGTGGCGATTCCGGAGTATGTTCGCGCCCTCGAGCTGAATCCGAATCTCTCGGACGCTCATTACCGCCTCGGCCAGGACTACGTTCACACGGGACAGAAGGATCGCGCCCAGCAGGAGTTCGACGTCTATCAGCGTCTCCGCGCGCAGCATCTGGCGGAGCTGGACAAAGAAAGAGCGGAGGTACAGCAGTTCGTCTACACAGCGAAAGCCGCTCCTTCCGCGAAACCTTGAATTGAGTGGCATGAAATAAATGTCGGTGAATCGGTCATCATTTCGTGGGTCGCAGGGCTTTCGAGGACTTGAGCCTCGGGAGATCGCCCCATTTCTCGCCTGCTCGCGCCGCGATTTCCTGCGCAGTGCTGCGGGGCTTGCGCTGGGCTCCACTTTGATGAGAAGCAGTCCCTTCGCTTTTGGAGCATCGCCCAAAAAGCGCAAGGTCATCGTCGTGACTTTCGGTGGGGGCGCGCGCGACCAGGAAACCTTCGCGCCCGAGGGACAGGACAACATCCCCAACATGCTCCGCGAGCTGGCTCCCCAGTCCAGCTTTTTCACCCAGGTTGTGAACCATGGCATTCTCGGACACTACGTGGCGACCGCCAGTCTGGCCACCGGAGTCTACGAGACCCTGAACAACTTTTCCGCCGTCCCGCCGGACCATCCCACGGTATTCGAATACTTCCGCAAGGATCTGCGGCGTCCTCTCTCTGATGCGTGGGTCGTGGCGCCCAGCAACGGCTTCAACCGGATTGGCGAAAGCGATTACCGCTCCTACGGCCCGGGCTGGGGAGCGCGGGTGATTCTCCCCAAGCATCTGCTGACCGCGGCCATGTCCGGCAGCACTACCGACTACGAACACCTGCTGCGGGATAACTACGAGACCCCGCTCTACGCGCCTCAGCTTGGGGGCAGCGAATTCGACCTCGAACAGCTCGAGATGATCCTGAAGCTTTCAGTCGATGACTTCAAGGCGCACGCGAAGACCCTGTCGAGTCCCGACGAGCTCTCGATGTATATCGTGCGCCAGCTCATGCGGCAGCAGGCGCCGAGCCTGCTCTGGATCACCATGCATGACATCGATGTCGCGCACGCCGGCGCGTACTCGCTCTACATTGAAGGAATCCGGCGCACCGATCGGCTTTGCGCCGAGCTTTGGAAGACGGTTCAAAGCGAGCCGGAATACGCCGGCAATACCACTCTCTTCGTTCTTCCCGACTTCGGCCGCGATTCGGATGAGGACTCCGGCGGCAACGGCTTCCAGCATCATCGCACTGGAGATGCGGCCTCGCGCACGACCTGGATGATGGCTCTGGGCGCTGGCGTTCGCGAGGGCGTGGTGTATGACCACCCCATGCAATCGACAGACCTGGTGCCCACCCTGGGAGCGATCATGGGATTCACGCCTTCCTTATCGCAAGGCCAGCCGATACAGAAACTGCTATAACTTGTATGCTTCCGCACGATCTCAAAGCCGAACAGTTCAGCGGGTACCCACCCGAGGCCCGCAAGCTTGCCGTCTCCAATATCGAAACCCTCCGCCAGCTCCCTCTCAGCTTCCTCCCCAACCTGCTGCGAGAGGTGATCGAATACGACTTCAAATTTCCGGCTGAACGCGCGGAAGTCAGCAGGGAACTCGCTCAGCTGAGTTCTCTTTCGCCGGCACAACTGAAAGAGTGGTTTCAAAGCTTCTCTCAATTTCAGCTCTCGTCAAAGCTCGAAAGCTTTGACTGGGTAGGCCAGCCGGCCCAGTTTGTCGAGCAGTTGTCGGCCTACCTCTGGTCGACTCATCAGCTCGACGCATTCCGCAAGGCGGCCATTGAATATGAGTGACCGCCTGCGTTCCGCGACGCCTCCCCAACCGCCACCGGTGCAGAGGCTGGGAATCGCCATCATTGGTCAGGGAGTCGCATCCTACGATGCTCCCCTCTTTCGCAATTTGCGAGAGCACGGCACCTACTTCTCGCAGGTCAAACCGGACAACGGCGTCGAGATTCTACTGAACGCGGTCGCCGCCCGGGCGAAAGCCTATCCAGTGCCGTACGGCCACTGGTACATCGAGGGTGGACAGCAGGTCGACCACAGCCCGCTGCTCACCTGCGTGTCCTATCAGGCGCTGGAACCGGTGCGGACCGCGCTGCTCCGCAATATGCAGGCTGAAATCAGGCGTCCGGGAATGGGGCCCGAAGAACTTCGCACCCACCTGGCGCGGTTGTCTCCCGGCGATCTTGGCATGGATAAATCCGGAGACTTTGTCCTCAACTATTTTCAGCTCAAGGTATTCACGGAGGGTTCCGGAACCCAGATCTTCAGCACCACTTTCGCACAATGGACAGCGCGGGAAGCCCTGCGCCGCGCCCAGCCGCTCACTATGTTGGTGCGCTTCGGCCCGCGTCAGCGGCAGCGGCCGATGAATGATCTGCTGTCGAACAACGTCACTCCTGAGCTCGACCCGCTCGGCTCCCTCATCGATGCCGATATGGGCGCCTACTATAACTGGATCAATCAACAGCGCTTGCCGATGGCGGAGCAGTCTTCCTTCCTGGTGTGGTTTGAAGGCCACAATCAGGCTCTTGCCATCGGGCCTTCGCTGGCGCGCGGGACTGCCTCAAACTCGGCAGCCGATCTTGGACAGTTGCTATCCTGGGCCGCCGGCTGAGTTGGGATCAACTGGCCACGTCTGTGGGATTCTCTATCTCCGACAGCATTCTCTGGAAGATCTCGGACAATTCCTTACTTTCCTCAGCCAGGCGGGCGTAGTGACGTTTGACCCTGGCATTCAGCTCATCCCCATCCTTTTGACTGTCGATGAAAACTGGCCCCTTTAACTTCTCGTTGGCGTATTCATGGACAAGAGTATTCAGCCGGACCTGCTCCTTCCAATCTCTGATCTCTTCCTCTGTCGGCTCCACTTGATCTCCGTTCTGTCAAGTTACCTGCACCGGTGCAGCCCGCGTCGTGTTCGATTCGCGCTGGATTCGGCGGCACAGACTTAGTTGCTCTAAGTCTTGCCTGGCAACACTTCGGCTTTAGGAGCGGTCAAATCTGAGGAAGTTGAAGCAGAATTGAGGATTTTCGGCGCAAGGCAGTAACTAATATTGTTTTTGTTCTTTACTGCCGAAGCAACAAGGTGAGGAAAATCTGGCGGAGAGAGGGGGATTCGAATTGGCCACTTCTCTCAACCCATTTCGAATCAATAGAAGATCGGGTCTCAGCCGCTCCTGATGCGGGTTCGGTGGCTTTCGCCACGTGAACGATCATACGCTCTCGTGAACTTTGATTACAGCGAAAATCAAGGCAAAAGTGTAACCGAGTGTAACCGGACCGGCATGGCCGTGGGGAGTGCGCCAAATGTGCAAAACGACGGCTTAAGCCGTCGTTTGCATTCAAACCTCATCACCAAGCTCAGGCATGAGCGACATTAGCGTCTTCGGAAAACTTCGACCGATTCAGAACAGATTCGAACCGCGCACGCTCGCGCTCGAAAAGCTGCAGGAGTCGCCTTACTGTCACAAAGCTCTTCTCGACGCTTTCGCGCTCTCGATCGAAGTCATCAAAGCTTAGAATCCTGGGAATTTCAATCCGGATCGCAGCGCTCTTGTTCGTCTGCACCGGAGCCATGTCTGGCTCCAGATGCGGCGTGAGTTCCCGCAGCGCTGCAACATCTGTGTAGGGAAACGTCAGGTCCACGACCCCCATCGATGCCTTGTGATTGACATATGCCCCCTTAGGCAGCTTGGCACTGCGCACTTCGAACCAGGTGTCGCCCTTGTATGTAGGTGCGGGCGGTCGAATATGGACGCTGCGACGGCGAAACTCATCGCCGAAGAACTTCTGGAAGTGGGCGTAGTGACGTTTCCGAAATTCGGTAACCGCCAAGTCAACTATTTGCACACCGGTGGATTCACACTTTGTGATCGCCTCCCGAAGCACGTGGGACTTGAACTCACGTCGTCTCTCATCGGTTTTCGTAAAGAGGTCAGTGACGGTTTCGAGGGACACGGCGGCATCAAAGCCATGCCCTCGCTCAATGTACCTCTTCGGAGCCACCAAGCAAGTCCAGTAATGATCCCAACTGCGACGCGATCCCTCCCTGCCTCGCTCGCCATACCGGGCGGGCTGCTCCGGCTGGAATTCCGCCCGAATTTTGTCCTCGATCAGGATCGCTGTCCGACTACCTACGGCATTCTTGTAGACCACGATGAGATCGGCTTCTCCGAATGCGTCCGCCACAGAGCGCTTCACGGAATAGACCTTGGCCGACGCATCTGGGTTTCCGGCCACGGCTATAAAGTTACAGAGGAAAACAGGGTCTGAATAAAACTCCTCCTCCAAGAGAAAATCAATATGCAACTCGCGTACCTGCGAAGCAGTTTCTGGCTGCCCGACGAAACCGTTGGCCATTATCGTCCTTTCTGAATATCAACCTGAGCAAAGCGGTCCATTTTCGCGGACCACGACGACCCACCCGATTTTAAGAGCCTAGCTGGATGGGTCAATTCCACCAAGAGGTTATTGGTGCGCCCGGACGACAGGGCCACCGATGAGCAGGTGTTGCCTCGGTTCCGCAGTGGTCCTGCTGGCACGGGCAAAGTTCATGGCTTAACTTGTTGCGTACCGATACGGGAGTTATGAACTTGGGCCATCTTTGCGCAACCCCGGAAGAAGCTCTGATGGGTGGCACCGAGGATGGGCAACGGCTCAGTGGAAGAGACTTAGCCTCCATCGACGAGATCGGGCGTGACGACCCGGCATTTCACTAGCCCCCAAATGGGCGGACCGGCAATTCCATTCCAGTTTTGCGTCCGAGTGCCAGTAGAAGCACTACAATCGTGGGCACCTCAACTTTCGAGGTACCCTGTGGCGCAATTTGATCCGGCGACTCTCTTACTTGAGACACTGCGTTCCGTTTCTGAAGCTTCTAGACTCCCTGAGGCGCTCCCTGCGTCTCAGGTGAATCGCATCGGCATCTCTCTCGGATTTACCGACACCGAACTCCTGCGACTTCTGACTTCCTTGAGCGATTCGGGCGAGGTAGAGCTTCAATGGGGCGGCAACCTCAAGGTCATGCGGCCACGACCGACTGGACACGTCATTCATTTAGAACGAGGAGCCACTTTAGTTCAGAACTCTGTGATCGGGGCAGGCGCAGCGGTAGGCTCCAATGCCATGGCGGCAGGTGCAGTCCGGGGGCCTAGCCCCAGGGAGAAGGACCACTTGGATGCGATTGCCAAACTGACAGCCGCGATCATGCTGATGAGAGAGTCTCTGCCGCAACTCGAAGGTGAAACTCGCAGGCAAAGTGAGCACGCGGTAGAGGAGGCGCAAGAAATCCTGCCTAAGTTGCAGACCGATCAACCTGATAAAGGCGACCTCGCCCCTCGCTTGAAAAAGGCTGATGAGGTACTTGGCATTTTGACCAAGGTGACCACCATCGCATCTGCCACATTTCCCGGTCTCCCGCAGGCCATCAATCTCATGCACCAAGGTTTGACTGCGGCGTTCAGACTCCTGGGAGGCTCCTGATCATGGGGTTCTACTATCCTCGACACCTCGGCACCCGACTCCGGGTCTCTGCCAAGGCTGGCCAGGACGAAGACCGCCGCCGGGCGAGGGACTACGAGGTGTGGCGTGAAGGAGTCGAGGTCGCCTGGACGGAGTGCGAGGAGTTCACCGAAGAACACGTACTAAAAGAGGTGGGGCGTTCACCTTTGAGGCGGTTCACACTCATTCTCGGCGAACCGGGGGCAGGCAAAACCATGTTGTTAAGTCACTGGTTCCGGAAAATGGTCAGGAATGTCGTGCGGCAGCCGCGCCTCGGCATGGTTGTTCCGGTTCGTGTGCTTCTGAGAGACCAGCGGGCGATCTTTTGTGAGCGCAACAGCGACAAGCTTGCCGATGCGCTATGGAGCGCCTGCGCCTCAGAGTGGGTGGACATCGACGATGGTTCAGCTCAGGAGAGGCGTGCTTTCGAGGAGATTAGAGTAACTCCAGGCCGATTCTTTGAGCCGCTCTGGCTCTTGGACGGGTTGGACGAGCTACCGCCTGAGATTTCCTATTCCGAACAGTTCTACAAGCAGATCGTCAATTTGCCCGGTCGTAAGGTGATCACAGCCCGCACTGCCGTATTTCCGTCGCTGCGCGAGGTGGCGGGTGAGTATAAACAGCGCGAATACGAAATCATGGGCTTGAAGCCAACAGAACAGCAGGAGTTCCTGGAGCAGGGCATGGCGGGCTTCACGGAGGGGGAAAGCGTGTCCAACCGGGCGACCCGGCTGTTCCAGAACATTCAGGGAAATGTAGCCGTGCGCCTGCTGGCCGGAAACCCGCTCATGCTCACGTTGATCGCGGAAACGGCTACCGGTCAAGAGGAGATGAGCCTGCCGCAGTCTCGCTCGCAGTTCTATCAGACGGCGATCGAGAGGTTGTGGAATCGCAAGCTTAGGGCGGACCCGGAGGCTCAACGGCTCAGGCAGGAGCGAGACGAGTTCCTGATTAGGAAAGCGCAAACGATGGGTGTTGGACGGCTGCGAGCCGTGTTCGACGCCCAGGGTCCGCTCGAGCGAGGGCTACGGAAATCTGGACTCGTGCGAGTCAACGATGAGGACGGCACATTCGAATTCCTGCACCTCACATTCCAGGAATATTACCTGGCCAAGGCTTTAGCGAGAGGCGGCCTTCAGATTGCGCTACAGGAATACTGGAGCGAGCCAAGATACGAAGAGACTCTTGGGCTGCTTGTCTCAATACTCTTCAATGAAGGTAGATTCGGCAAAATAGAAGCGGGCTTTCGATGGCTTGTCGATTGGGGCAGGGCCGAGCACGCGCGAGACCCAAGAATGCTCTGGAACATCGGTCGGAGCCCGCTACGGACGATCCTCCACGTCCTTGAACGTTCAGCCGTGCCACTTAATCGAAGGCAATTGTCTCATCTAAAAGTGGCGATAGAAACGGAGGTCGTAATCTCCTTCGGACGCCGACGTGCAGTGGCTGGGGATATAGCAACGCCTGCTGAAGTTCTGGCCCGGCTGGCCGCCGATGAAGACAGCGTTGTTCGCTTGCGAGTGGCAGAAAATGCGAACACGCCTGCTGAGGTTCTGGCGCGGCTGGCAGCCGATGAAGGTGGCGGTGTGCGCAGGGGAGTGGCAGAAAATGCGAACACGGCTGCTGAGGTTCTGACGCGGCTGGCAGCCGATGAATATACTTATGTGCGCTGGCGAGTCGCAAAAAATGCGCACACACCTGCTGAGGCTCTGGCGCGGCTGGCAGGCGACGAAGATCGGGATGTGCGCTGGGGAGCCGCAGAGAATGCGCACAAGCATGCTGACCTTCTGGCGCGGCTGGTAGCCAATGAAGATAGCTTTGTGCGGTGGCGAGTCGCAAGAAATGCGGACACGCCTCCCGGGACTCTGGCCCGGCTGGCAGCCGATGAAGATAACGATGTGCGCAGGGAAGTCGCAAGAAATGCGAACACGCCTCCTGGGACTCTGGCCCGGCTGGCAGCCGATGAAGATGGCGATGTGCGCAGCGGAGTCGCAGAAAATACGAACACTGCTGCTGAGGTTCTGGCGCGGCTGGCAGATGACAAAAATTTCCTTGTGCGCATCGGAGTCGCAGGAAATGCGCACACGCCTGCTGAGACTCTGGCGCGGCTGGCAGCCGATGAAGATAGCTTTGTGCGGAAGGAGGCCGCAGGAAATGCGCACACGCCAGCTGAGGCTCTGGCGCGGCTGGCAGCCGATGAAGATCGGTATTTGCACTGGGAAGTCGCACGAAATCCGCACACACCTGCTGAAGTTCTGGCGCGGCTGGCAGCCGATGAAGATAGCAGTCTGCGCAAGGAGGTCGCAGAAAATGCGAACACGCCTACTGAGGTTCTGGCGCGGCTGGCAGCCGATGAAGATAACGATGTGCGGATGGGAGTCGCAGAAAATGCGCACACGACTGCTGAGGTTCTGGCCCGGCTGGCAGCCGATGAAGATCGCCATGTGCGCGGGGGAGTCGCAGGAAATGCGAACACCGCTGCTGAGGTTTTGGCGCGGCTGGCAGCTGACAAAAATAGCGTTGTGCGTTGGCGAGTCGCAGGAAATGCGAACACCGCTGCTGAGGTTCTGGCGCGGCTGGCAACCGATGAAGATCGCCATGTGCGCTGGGGAGCCGCAGAGAATGCGAACACACTTCTTGAAGACTTGTGAATACGCCGAATTCACCAGTATCAACTCGGGACGCCGCGACGGAGTGACGCCGTTCAACTCGCGCGTCTTGATCCCCGTGGCTTCGACTGCGGGGCCGCCGAGACCTCGAAAGGCCGAGTTAGGGTGAGCTACTTGTCCATATCATCGAGGGCAGCCCAGAAATTGTTCATCGAGACGACGGACTGACTCCATCCTCTCAGTTTTATGACGCGGTGGAACGGCCTGACCGCCCGGCGTCGGGTTACCGCGAATCGGGGGAAGTCATAGCAGCGCCGATTGAAATAGTCGTTCATGACCCAAAAGCGTGTGTTCCTCGATGGTTGTTGTGGTGAGGACGATCTAAGGAGCCGCTTTCCGCCAAAATCTCACATCTACTCTACAGCGGAACCTGGCGTTCGGGTACCAGCCCTCTGAGCAGGCATTGCCCTAGAGACCGTGATTACACGGCCCACGGACAACATACACCGCACGATGTGAGCAGACATTGTTACAGCCATCGTTACACTTGCCGGGACTCCAACCATCCAGCCAGGACATGCGGATCGTATTTGTTGTCTTTCCCTATTCGGACAGCTCCGATCCGCCCTTCACGGACCCAGCCACATAGGGTTTGACGCGACACACCGATTATGGCCATCACTTCCGTGGTAGTCAACCGATGCCGATAAGGCCGCACACAAGGCTGCGGAGGAGGCTGAGCGCGTTAGGCTCGCGCGGGAGGAAGGGCGCGTCTGCTTCGACTTGTATGCACCTTATGTCGGTGACATCCTTCATGGAAGTCAGCGCATACGGAAGCTCATTTCTACGATGTACCCCGTCATCATCCTGGACGAGTTTCAGGACACAAACGGGGCGCAGTGGCGAGTCGTGCAGGCGCTTGGGGAATTCAGCATGCTCTTTGCGCTTGCGGACCCAGAGCAACGCATATTCGATTTCATCGGAGCGGACCCGCAGCGTCTCCAGCAATTCCGGGAGAGCTTTGCTCCGACCGAGGTCGATCTCAGTGCCGAAAATCATCGCAGCGCCGGGACCGACATCGTAATCTTCGGTAACGACATTCTCAGGGGTGAGTTCCGACAGGAGCCCTACATGGGCGTGGCAGTCCTTTCGTTCCCGCCTAACTCCAGTCAGGCTTTCTCGAAACTTGTGACCACGACTTACGCAGCCCGGACGCGGCTCGTGGCTAGTGGTCGGAAGAACTGGTCTCTGGCCATTCTCGTTCCAACAAAGAAGATGACACGTCTGGTCTCCGATTTCTTCCGCTCGCCGCCAGCAGGTATGACCGAGATTCCCCATGCGGCAGTTATCGAGCTTGAGGCCGCCATGCTTGGTGCTGAGGTAATTGCAGTTCTGATGCAACCCAATGCGGATGGCCGACAATTCGAACAGTTGATCGGGGTGCTCAGGAACTTCTTCCAGGGCAAAGGGGGTGATACACCGACGAAAGGAGACCTCCGCGAAGCGGAGGCAATCCTGAAGGCTTACGAGGACTACCTCGCCTGCCGCGCGACTGGGCAAGAGATAAGAAGGAACAGCATTCTCCAGGCAATGCTTTCCGCCTACGCTAAGACCCAGCAGGTTGCTCTAACAGGCGACCCAGACAAGGACTGGCGGACCATGAGGCGGGTGCTCGACGACGGCAACTGTCCTCGACTAAAGGAGATCGCTGAGGAGGTTCGTAATCTCCGCCTACTAGAGCGAGGGACGCAATTACGGCAGGAATTGTCACAGGATTGGCGGGACCACGGTGCCTACGCCAACGCATTAGCGATCACGCGGCAGGCTTTCGTCCGAGAACATTTCTCAAGCAACACGAAGCCTGAGACAGGCGTCGTGGTCATGAACATGCACAAGGCCAAGGGCAAGCAGTTCGATGAGGTAATCATCTTCGAGGGCTGGCCAATCATAAGGAAAGGACAGCTACTCTACAACCCAGACCGGATCGTGCGGCTGAATGTCAGGAGAAACGTCGATGATGAAACCCGTCAGAACCTTCGAGTGAGCGTGACGCGGGGTAGGCGACGCACTACTATCCTGACCCCGCAAGGCGATCGGTGTGTCCTGTTGCCGTGAGCGAACGCGAACGGGCATAACTGCACCGTCCGTCCAAGCCCCGCTCCACCAACAGCCTTAACGTCCGGCAGGAATCCCAAGGTTGGCTAACGTGGCAAGGACGCTCACTATTGACAAATATGCTCGTGAGGCGCGGGGGGATGGCGCGATCACGCAAGATTCCGGAACGCAGAACTCTGGATGATCCATAGGTAAAGAGGCCTTGCTTACTGGTCACCTCCGGGTTGCGCAAAAGCACTGTTCACGATCCCCCGGGTCTGGTCGTCGTCCTCATCAGCAATATACCGAAGTGTTGTCTCCAGGTCAGAGTGACGTAGATAGCGCATTAGTGTACGCGGAGGGAGATTCTTCTTGTTCAACCTCGAAGCATAGGTCTTCCGGATTTTGTGCAGCAGCACCTGCCTACACACGGGATGCGTAGCGCAGGATTTAGCAGCCTTGTTCACACAATGACCGCAATTGACCCCGGCCCGGAGTGCCAAAGTCTTAATGATCCGAAGGAGATGTCCGTTCGGTTTTCCGTTCGTTCCGGGGAAGATTAGCCGGGTATTCGGGTACCGCTTCCGTCGCTTCCGCAAAACCTCTATCAGGGAGTCTGGGATCGGGATTGTCTCCTCCTCCTTGTCCTTCGGTTGATACTGGAGGTCGAGGTGCTCTGTCACCGTGTATGTTTTCCGGTCAAGGTCGACATCCTGCCAACAAGCATGCTGCGCCTCTTGTTCTCGCGTACCGGTGCAGAGCAGGAAATGGAGCAGGTCGGATTCGTCCTGAGTAGCATGACCGAGCATCAGATCGAGTTCACGCTCGTTGTACGCACGGACCGTCTTCTCGGTGAACTTCGGGAGGTCTTTACCTTTCAGCAGGGAAGGGAGACCGAAGTGATGGAGGAATATCTGGAAATAATCCACTCGATTCCTGACGGTGCGCGGAGCGTTTCCCCGCTTGCGGAGGAATGAGGTGTATTCGAGGACATCTGCGCGAGTAATCTCTTCGATGCAAATCCGCTTCACTGCTTCCTGAATGGCCTCGTGAGTAAGCACTGCCGAGATTCTCGTCGTTCTCTTCCAGATGCTTCCTCGCCATGGCCTCGCAGAACGTATCCAGCGTCTCGGTGTAGGCCGCGAGAGTCTTCTGGGATTTGTGCTCTTTCGTTTCGGCCAGATACTCGGCGACCGCACCGGTGAGCAAGCGCTGGCTGCCCAGCTGCTTTTCGCCCTCGTCCACGACAGCGACACCGGCGGCCTTCGCTTCGAGAAACTTCTGCTTCTGCAATTTCCTGGTCAGCGCTAATTGCGGATCGGAGCCGACGGCCTCCCAGACGCGCTTCTTCCCCTTGAGATAACGGAGGTGGTAGACGCCCTCGGGGTGGTGCTCCGGCTGACCGTTGACGACGGCGTAGAGCGGCTTGAGTTTGCCGTTGGCCGTGGAGACTGGATCGAGGAACTGGCGTGAGCCGTCGGACAGACGGACTCGTATCTTGAGGCGGACAACAGGAACAGACATTCGGGTTCTCCTGATGAGTAATACCGACCAGAAGTGCCCAAACCCGATTATCTTTTAGGAAAGTGTAACCGTCAGTGTAACCAGCTACGTAAGTCCCTTGTTCGCAACGCTGGCGGAGAGAGGGGGATTCGAACCCCCGATAGAGCTTTTGACCCTATAACGGTTTAGCAAACCGCCGCCTTCAGCCACTCGGCCATCTCTCCGGCTGTCTTCAGCAAGTATATAGGATCGGAGCGCTTTTCCAGACCCTTGAATAGTCTCGACTTTGTGGATCGACGCGCAGCCATCCGCAGAATCTTTAGAAGGTGCTCAGCGGCCCTTGTTTCCCCGCCTTGCATCTTAGCTTAGGAGGCCGCGCCGCGAACCCACGCAAGCCGCGCTCCGAGGCCGGGGTAAGCAAATCCAGACACACGAAGGTTCTCCGATGACAAGCAGCGATTGGAACAGCGAAACAAGCGGCACCGTGGTCGCCTACTTCTCGAATGGCGAAGACGCTCAGAACGCTATCAACGAACTTGTGGATGAGGGATTTCCTGTCAGCGAAATCGGGGCCGCATTTCACGGCAGCGCCGCTGCGTCCGCGGGCGCCACCGAGTCACCGACCCGCCCCGTTCACGATAATCCCTCCAACATGGGATCCACTGCTTCCGGTGCAGGTGTCTCCGGCGCAGAATCCGATACTAGTGGCGTCACGCCCGCGGGCCTGTCGACCGGATCAGGAACAGGGTTTGCCGGTGCAAGCCGTCCCGGGCCGATCCCCGGCTCGGAAATCCCCGGCAATCTTCCGCACGAAGTTCCCAGCACGCTTCGTTCCGCCAGCACCGCGCCTCTTTCGGAGAGCACCGGAATGGGCGTAGCCGCCACCCCCGCGACTGCCGTTCCCGTTCATCACGAGCACCGCTCTCACGAGAACGCATCGTGGTGGGACAAGCTGAAGCACCTGTTCTCGGGAGAATCCGCCGCCGACACTTCGGTCCGGCGCGCGCCGGTCTCCGACGCAGGCAGCAGAAAATTCGGCACCGGCGAAGGCGAACTCGGAATCGCTCCCGAGTACGACTATCCATATTCCGGGTCGGCTTTCGAGAGCTCGTTTACGGGCATGGGAATCTCGCAGGAACGGGCCCGCCGCTTTGCTATGGAGATTCGCCGCGGGGGCGCCATCGTTACAGTGAATGCCGGCCTGAACACCGCGCAGGCCGAGAGGATCCTCGAGCGCAACCACGGCATCATTCGCTATGAATCGGCCGGCGTTGTAAACGAGGCATGGGAGACTGGTCCGGACGCCGCCCGCGTGCAGGTATTCGGCCGCGTGCAGCGCGTTTATCCCGGCTACGTAGGCCCGGCTACGCAGGCCCCGGCTCCCTGGGCTCAGACACGCCCACGCGCAAAGCGTCCTAGCACATTCCGCATCAGGCCCCGTCGAACACGGCGGGGCCTTTTTCTGTTCGGCCGCGATTTTTTCTGTAGACGTTCCCGAATCACGATAATCTAAAAAACTGGAGATTACCGAGGTCAAACGTCTAGTAAAGTCCGCCGCAAAAGCCGCGAAGTCGCCGCGCACTTTGCGCCTCCTGCCTCTCGCCGCTGCTACATACTTCATGGTCTCCGGCGGCCCGTACGGAATTGAAGATATATTCGGCGGTGCAGGCTACATCAAGGCTCTTGCCATCCTGCTCTTTCTTCCTTTTGTCTGGAGTTTTCCCACCGCCCTCATGATCGGCGAACTGGCCAGTGCCATCCCCGACGAGGGTGGCTTTTATGTCTGGGTGCGGCGCGCCCTCGGCCCGTTCTGGGGATACCAGGAGGCGTGGCTCTCACTCACGGCCAGCATCTTCGACATGGCCATCTATCCCACCATCTTTGTGCTTTATCTGGGCAAGCTGTTTCCAGCATGGACGGCGGGGTCGCGCGGCACCTTCTGGGAACTGGCACTCATCGCCATCTGTTGCCTGTGGAATCTGCGCGGAGCTCCGGCAGTCGGTGACGGGTCGATCGCCTTGTTCGTCATCCTGCTTGCCCCATTCGCCGTTCTGGTGGGCGCCGCAGTGTGGCACGGCTGGCATCTGCACACGAACACGGTTTGGACATCGGCAAAGACCGGCAGCGAAGGCCTCTCGACCGCAATCCTTGTCGCGCTATGGAACTACATGGGCTGGGACAACGCGTCGACGGTCGCCAAGGAAGTCGAGAATCCGCAGAAGAATTATCCCCGCGCCATGCTGCTGAGCGCCGTCGTCGTCGCCCTGAGCTACGTAATCCCGCTGGCAGCCATCGGTTTCGCCGGCGTGGCAATCGCCCAGTTCACTACCGGCTCCTGGACCGATGCGGCGACCGCGCTCGCCGGTCCGTGGCTGGGAATTGCCGTGGTGCTCGGCGGCACGATCACCGGCCTCGGCATGTTTAATGCGCTGATGATGAGTTATGCGCGCGTGCCGATGGTGATGGCTGAGGATGGCCTGCTTCCATCGTTCATGGCGCGCCGCAATCGCGATGGAGTGCCCTGGGTAGCGCTGCTGGTCTGCGCCAGTGCGTGGGCCCTCGCCCTGCAGTTCAGCTTCGAGCGGCTTATCTCCATCGACCTGATGCTCTATGGCGCGAGCCTGATCCTGGAGTTTGTCGCCCTCGTCGTGCTCCGTTTCCGCGAGCCGAATCTCGCGCGGCCCTTCCGCGCTGGCAACCTCGCCATGGCCATCGCCATCGGGGTGATGCCCACGGCTCTCATCGTTTATGCGGCATTTGCTGCCCGCGACGAGCGCATGGCCCACATGCCTGCCCTGCTCTTCGGGTTGATCATCGCTGTCGCCGGGCCCGTCTTCTACAAGGTTTCGCGAAGCGTCTGGTCGGGGCGACCGCTGCAGAAGGAACTGCAGCCGGCTTCATCCGGCGACTGACGCCTTTCGCTGCCTTATTCTCATTGAAATTGTTCGCCGACCACGCCACGCGGTCACGTGCGTAAGCCGCGTCATGCCATCCGTGGACTTCCACGCGCTTGCCTTCAAGGTCTTTGTAGATCGAGAAGAAGTGGGTAATCTCCTTCAGCATGTGCGGATAAATCTCGGAATAATTCCACACATCCGTGTAGCGGGGATTGTTCTTGCCGACCGCCAGCACCTTCTCGTCGAGAACGCCCTGGTCGAGCATCTCCAGCAGGCCGATCGGCCGCACCTGCATCACGCAGCCCGGAAAACTCGGCGCATCCACCAGCACCAGCACGTCGAGCGGATCGCCGTCGTCGCTCAGCGTCGACGGAATAAATCCATAGTCTCCCGGATAGTGCACCGGCGAGTAGAGATTCCGGTCCAGACGAAAGACGTGCAGCTGCTTGTCATATTCATACTTGTTGATGCCCTCGAGCGGAATCTCGATGACGGCGTTTACAACTTCGGGCATCTTGTCGCCAATCGGCAACTCCAGATAATTGACCATGTGAATTCCAGTGTACGCAATTTGATGCGAAATTGGCGCAATACCAGCCAGTGGCACGGAAAGCTGCTTGCACCGAATGGCGCGTATCGCTGGACGCGAAGTCCTTTATAATCGGGCACGATGAAGGCTCATGTCTACGTAACCCTCAAGCAAACCGTCCTTGATCCCCAGGGACAGGCCATCCACAACGCACTCAAGAAGATGCAATATCAGGGGATCGAAGACATCCGCCAGGGAAAATATTTCGTAATAAAACTCGACAGTCAACTCGATGCCGCCGCAGCGCAGGCCGAGGTCGAGCGCATAGCTCGCGAAGTCCTCACCAATCCCGTCATCGAGGAGTTTACTTTTCACCTCGAAGAATAGCGCCTTCCTGTGCTCAGTGTCCTGATCTCTGCGCCCTGAGATAATCACTCTTATGTGTGGAATTGTCGGCTACGTCGGCAGCAAGCAGGTCGTCCCTCTCATCATCGAAGGTCTCCGCCGCCTCGAATATCGCGGCTACGATTCGGCCGGCATCGCCGTAGCCGGCAACGGAGCGGGACTTGAGCTGCGCCGCGCGCCCGGCAAGCTGCGCAATCTCGAAGAGGTCATTCGCGAACGCCCGCTCAGTGGAACCTACGGGGTTGGCCACACGCGTTGGGCCACGCACGGCCGTCCCACCGAAGAGAACGCTCATCCACACCGTGACTGCAGCGGACGCATCGTCGTTGTACATAACGGCATCGTCGAGAATTACCTCGCGCTCAAGCATGAGCTTGCTCTCGAAGGCCACAAGTTCGTAACTGAGACAGATACCGAAATCATCGCCCATCTCATCGAGCAGGAGATCGCTTCGGCAGCCGACACCGGCAAGACGATGCCGCTCGAAGAAGCCGTCCGCCGCGCCGCGCGCCGCCTCACCGGTGCCTACGCCATCAGCGTCATCTCTGCCGACGAGCCCGACAAAATTGTTTCCGCTCGCAATGGCCCGCCCGTCGTCATCGGTATCGGAGAAGGCGAATACTTCGTCGCGTCCGACGTCCCCGGCATCCTCCACCACACCCGTGATCTCTACTTCCTCGCCGATGGCGATGTCGCTGTGCTCACGACCTCCGGAGTCGATCTCACCGATCTCGAAGGCAACCGCGTCGAGCGCCCCTTGCAGCGCATCCTTTGGGATCCGATACAAGCGGAAAAGGGCGGCTACAAGCACTTCATGCTCAAGGAAATCTTCGAGCAGCCGCGCGCGATCCGCGACACCACCCTCGGACGCATTTCGCTCGATACCGGCAAAGTCTTCCTGAGCGAAATGAAAATTTCCGACGAAGAATTCCGCCGGGCGACCCGCATCAACATCGCCGCCTGCGGAACCAGCTGGCACGCCGCCACCGCAGGGAAGTTCATGATCGAGCGCCTTGCTCGCCTGCCGGTCGAGGTCGACTACGCCAGCGAATACCGCTACCGTGACCCCATCGCCGATCCCGCCGCGCTCGGCCTGCTGATCACTCAGTCCGGCGAAACCGCCGATACCATCGCCGCGCAGCGCGAGATGATCGCCAAGGGTTCCAAGACCATCGCCATCTGTAACGTTGTCGGTGCCATGATCGCGCGCGAAGCTCATGGCACCATCTACACTCACGCCGGCCCGGAGATCGGCGTCGCATCCACCAAAGCCTTCACCGCCCAGCTTGTCGCGCTGTTCCTCTTCGCACTGCATCTGGCGCAGACGCGCGAAACCGTCACCGGCGACCAGAGCCGCGCCCTGGTGGAATCGCTGAGCCTCCTACCCGGCAAAGTTGAAGAAGCCCTGCGAACTGCCGACTCCGTCTGCGAGGAGATCGCCAGGCTCTACTCCAACGCCCGCGACTTTCTCTACCTCGGGCGCGGCATCCATTACCCCATTGCCCTTGAAGGCGCACTCAAGCTCAAGGAGATTTCCTACATCCACGCCGAGGGCTACCCGGCGGGCGAGATGAAGCACGGTCCCAACGCCCTGATCGACGAGACACTCCCCGTCGTCGTTCTCGCCACGAAAGACGAGAGCAACCGCGATTCAGTCCTTCGCTACGAAAAGACGTTATCGAACATCCAGGAAGTCACCGCCCGATCGGGCAAAGTTATCGCCGTGGCCATCGAAGGCGACGACCACATCAGGCAGCTTGTCGATCACGTACTCTACGTGCCATCTGCTTCCGAACTGCTCCTACCCGTGCTCGACGTGATCCCGCTGCAGTTGCTGGCCTACCACATCGCGGTCCGCCGCGGCTGCGACGTCGATCAGCCGCGCAACCTGGCCAAATCCGTAACGGTGGAATAGCGTTGCAGGCCTAGTAAACATCTGTCTGGTAACGTCTCGCCTTCTTCATGCTGGCGAGATACTCCTGCGCTTCGTCCGGAGTACAGTTCTGTCCGTTGGCAATGGCGTCAAGGAGCGCAACTTCCACATCTTTCGCCATGCGATTCGCGTCGCCGCATACATAAACATGCGCCCCGCGCTCGAGCCAACGATGTAGCTCGGCGTCATTCTCCCGCATGCGATCCTGCACGTAGATTTTGTGTGCCTGGTCGCGAGAAAAGGCCGTATCGAACCGCGTCAGAATCCCGTCCTTGAACATCGCTTCCAGATCCTCGCGATAAAGAAAATCCGATGCGCGTCGCTGCTCGCCAAAGAAAAGCCAATTCTCACCCTTGTGACCATACGCCTTGCGGTGCTGCAGAAACGCGCGGAACGGTGCGATCCCTGTACCCGGGCCCTACCATGATCACCGGCGTGTCAGTATTTTCCGGCAGCCGGAAATTGTTGTTCGAATGCAGAAAGATCGGCATCGTAGAACCTTCCGGCGCGCGTTCTCCCAGATGCCCTGAGCACAGCCCCTGCCGGTCGCGCTGGTGGCTTGTGTAGTAAACAACGCGCACGATCGTATGCACGGCATTCTCCCACTACGGCTTGCGATGACGCAATCGAATACATGCGCGGAGTAAGTCGCGCCAGCACGGTAAACAACTGTTGAGGCTGAGTAATTCCACCTGGATATTCCGTAATCAGATCGATGAACTCGCGACCCCAGATGTACTCCTCCGCCAAAGAGCGGTTATCGGGCAAAGCCAATGATTTCAGCGCCTCGAGTCCGGGCACCGATTCCGGAGCGATCTTTGCATAGGCGTTCACCGCGCTGCGAGTAAGCTTGCCGATAGCCAGGCGCGTACGCAGCGCCTCCTGAAGGCTGATCTCCACTTTGTAGTGATCCAGCACCCGCTCATCGCCCTTGAAATGTAACTGTTCAAGTACCTCGCCGACCTCGGAGGGTCGGTTCTCGGGCACGATGCCAACGGCGTCGCCAGGCGTATATTCCATCCCTGGCTCCAACTCCAGCTCGATATGGCGTGTTTGCTTTTCTGAGCCTTCCAAAGTCATCAACACGTTGACGAGCATGCGTGAAATGTATGGATTATTCCGGGTGTATTTTTGCGGCTGTGCGCTCATAAGGCCGTTCGTGAGTTCAGAATTTTGTCACGTCGAGTATATCTTCAAGGCTCCGAAGAATCCCGGCCGCGTTCGGCCAGCCTATACCGTGAGCTCGATTGCTGTTGTCACGAGGCACAGGCGATAATTTTTAAGGAAGAGAGTTCAAAATTGGATAGACAGCTCCTTACTGCCCGCCTTCAGCAAAAGTTATTGCTCTCCGAACCCGCCCAGTGCTATCACCTCGAATTCGCTATCGATGAGGTTCCGCATTTCGACTTCGTGCCAGGTCAGTTCATCTCCTGCGTCGCGGTCGATGAGCGGGGAAAAACGCAGACACGCGCATACTCCATCGCCTCTGCGCCCCGCGCAAACATGCTCGACCTGTGTGTAAACCGCGTGGAGAACGGCTTCTTTTCGAATTTCCTCTGCGACCTGGAAGTCGGCCAGACTGTTCAATTCCACGGGCCGCACGGCTTCTTCACGCTCCGCCAGCCGCTCACCGACAGCATCTTCATCGCCACCGGAACCGGAATCGCGCCAATCCTCGCCTTCGTGCAATACCTCTTCCCCGAGAACGGAGAGGACCGCAGCAACGGCCGCAAAATCTGGCTCGTCTACGGCACGCGCCACGAAACCGAAATCTACTACCAGAAATATTTCGAGAAAGTCGCTGCCGAAAACCACAACTTCCAATATCTATGCAGCCTCAGCCGTCCGCAAGAGGGCTGGGAAGGCCTGCACGGCTACGTGCAGGATCACGTCGCTCGCCTGCTCGATGACCGCGAGCGTTCACAATCACGCCGCGCCCGTTCCCACCGCCGCCGAAGGCGCAGGTTTCGACATCCACGCCTACATCTGCGGTCTCAACAACATGGTCTCAGCCAACCGCGACCGCCTCAAGGAACGCGGATGGGAGCGCAAGCAGATTATCTTCGAACGCTACGACTAATCTCCGCACGTCGACATCAGGCGCTTGGGCTGGCGCCAACCTGTCCGGGAATCGCGAGCGCCGTACCCGTCTCCTCAAGGACCTTCAACACGCCAAGGTAGATTTTTTCCTGCGCGTCGAAGCAGCG
This sequence comes from uncultured Acidobacteriaceae bacterium, assembly GCA_963725225.1. Classification (GTDB taxonomy): domain Bacteria; phylum Acidobacteriota; class Terriglobia; order Terriglobales; family Acidobacteriaceae; genus Silvibacterium. The sequence goes on along the minus strand of CAVRXY010000017.1, from coordinate 250,819 downwards.
GTTTCCATCCATCGGCGGAAGCAGCAGGTACGCCCAGATCTCCATCTGCAGCCCCAGGGCATTCAGGTCGATTACCCGTACCCGGGCGCTGATCTTCTCAACTTCCTTCGTATCCTGCAGCAGCTGGTAGATCCTGGCCTGCACTGTCGCGGCCTGCTCCGAAGTCGTCTCATGCCGCAGATTGAAAATCTGGTGCACCCAGAACTTGTCGCGCAGAGAGAAGTTCTGAATGCTCAGCTGCGCCACCTTGGAATTCGGCAGCGACACCACGCAGCGGTCGAAAGTCCGCAGCTTCAACGAGCTCAGCCCGATGTCTTCCACCGTTCCCATGTCGTCGCCGATCTTGCACAGGTCGCCCACCCGCAGAGCCTTCTGGCCGACGATCGTGATCCCCCCGAAGAAATTCTCTAAAGTCTTTTGCGCGCCCAGCGCCAGCGCGATTCCGCCGATCCCCAGCCCGGCCAGCATGGCGCTTACATTCACACCGGCGCGGCTAAGCAGCGCCACGCAGGCGAACAGCACCGCGGCTATCTTGAAGATCCTCACTGCGACGCCGACAAAGGTCGCGCGTGCGGTCGCCAGGCTGCTCGTCTGGCCCTGGGTGACGAAAACCGCCACCAGGTCGCTCACCCGAATGAACAGCAAGGTGATGCCAACCACCAGAAGAACTGCCGCAGTCTCATTCCAGAATTCCCGCGCCAGCACCGTAAACGAATAGCGCGTGAAGAAGCGCACAGTCGCGGCCAGCAGCAGGAGGAAGATCGGCAGGCGAAGCTTGCGTATCACGTTCTCGCCGCTTATCGGCAGTACCTTTCCCAACGCCGGGCCGAGTATCCACTGCAGCAGCCGGGACAGCAACCCGGCAACTGCGAGGATCACCACCACCGACACCAGAAGCAGCAGCCAGCGCCAGAGCGGTATGTCGAAGAACCGCGTCTCCACCATCCACCGCGGGAACCGTTCTTCCAGGCGCGCAATGGGCGATTGGCTCCTCAGCTTTGGAACCGCCGCCAGCGTATCCGAAGAGAAGAGCCAGATCGGTTCCTCGCCGCGCCGCTGCACTCGTTCGACCACAATGTCCAGGCTGCCCTCGTCAGTCTTGACTGTGCCGACCAGGTCCCGGGTGGTTCGCAGATTGTCGGTCTCGTTCCCTTCCGGCTCGCGTGATAGCCGGTCCAGATTTTCCGTCAGACCCTGGTCGAGCAATGCTTTTAGCTGTCTGGCCAGTTCCTCGGCCTGAGCCGGAGGCTTCTTCACATCCAGATATTGCGCTGCGCGCGCGTAGTCCTGCCTCTGCGCTGCCATCAAAAAGCCGACAACGCACCCATGCGGAGACGACCTGCCCAGCGGATCAGGCGGAACCGGAGGAGGCGACGGAGTTGCAGGCTGCTGCGTGGCCGCGGCGCTCTTCGCGCCGGGTATCTGGCCAATCACGCCGGTGGCGCAGAAAGATAGAGCCAACAGGAGAGCCCACCACTTCATCCGCCGCTGTTCGGTGACCGATGCCGTAGACACCTCCGCGCTGCAACGCACGCTTGCGCCCTACTCTATCGCAAATTCACCCGGCGCGAACCTGAGCTTCCGCCAGCTCCTTGATTCCCTGCAGTACCGTATCGTCTCCGTCGAGTGAATGCCTGTATCGGCTCTCTCCGTCTTCGACCTTGGAGAAGTCGCCCTGCGTAATCTCGAGAATCGATCTTCCCGGGCCGTTCTCTCTGAGGTCATATCTCATCGTGAGATAGTTCGAAGGTATGTCTGCAAGCTTCGAGTTCGGATCGAAGATCGTGTACTCCAGCGCCCGTGCCGGCTCGAATCGGACCACATGGCCTTTCACATAGACCACGCCATCGGCCGCGCCTCTCCACAGCAGTGTTGAGCCGGGCTTCCAGTCTGTTTCTGCATTGCAGTCGAACATGAACTGCCGGATAAACTCAGAGTCAGTGAGAATCTTCCAGAGGATCGTCGACGGGCGCGCTCACATCGATTGACTTGCGGATCAGTAATTCGGTCATAAAACTTGTCCTCAGCGAGAATATAAGCAGCACCCTCGGCGCGATGATTGGAAAAACGCGACAACAGCCCGAAGTAATCGCCGCCGCGACGGTGGAACAGATCTTCGACCCGTCCGCCGGACCCGCGCGCGGCGTGCTTCAATCGCCGCCGTCTGCCGGACAATTCCGCCATGTGCGGCGTAGCCCCGCACCCGAGCTTGCTCATTGCATCGCCCATTACTGGTTCGTGAGCTGGGATCTCCGCGGCCTTGATCCTCACGTCGCGGAAACTCTCCCGCATCCCAATGTCCACGCCATCTTCGAACCTGCGGGCTCAACCGTCGCCGGCGTCCACACCGCGAAATTCAGCCGCCGTCTTGAAGGCCGCTCGCACGCCTTCGGAGTCAAATTCACGCCCGGCGGCTTTCGTGCATTTTTGAATGCTCCCGTCTCCTCACTCGCCGATCGAACCGTGCCCATTCGCCATGTCTTCGGAAGCGAGATCGACGCTCTTGACGCAATCCTGACGACGTCAGACAACGAAGAGGTCTCGATCGCGGCCACCAACGGCTTTTTCTTGACACGTACCCTGCCAGCAGACGACTCCGCCGTACTCGCCGCCCAGCTCGTCAATCGCATTCTCTCCGAACCCCACATCAAGACCGTCGACGACCTCTCGGCCCGGGCCGGTCTGGGCAAACGATCCCTTCAGCGGCTCTTCAGCGAATATGTCGGCGTCTCTCCCAAATGGGTCATTCGCCGCTACCGCCTGCACGAGCTTCTGGAGCGGGTCCACTCCGGCGCAGAGCCCGATTACGCTCAGCTTGCACTCGAACTCGGCTATTACGACCAGGCGCACCTCATCAACGATTTCCGTTCCATCGTCGGCTACTCTCCCGACGCAATACCACGGCCGCTGACTCGCCTTCTTGTTTCAACCCATTCAATCGACGTACGATGGCACAAAGATCCTAGGCTCACCGCGTCTCCAATGTCAGACTTCTCCGAGCAGGTCAGGACACCTCCCGTTCAACAGCACAGTCAGGAAGATCTGACCGGGAAGACCGTCGGCCGTTTCCGCATCGAAGAGCGCCTCGGCGCCGGCGGCATGGGAGAAGTCTACCGGGCCGTCGACTCCAAACTGCAGCGCACAGTCGCCATCAAGCGCATGTCCTGGCGTCAGGGGCTCACCCCCAACGACCACGCCATGTTCCTGCGCGAGGGCCAACGCGCTTCCGCGCTCAATCACGCCAACATCGCCAGCATCTACGACGTGATCGACGAGAACGACGAGATCCTGCTGGTCATGGAGTACGTTCCCGGCTCCAGCCTGCGCAAGCTCATCGGCGACCCCATGCCGCTCGACCGATTCTTCAACATTGCCGTCCAGTGCGCTGACGCTCTGGCCGCGGCCCATCAGAGCGGCATCCTGCACGGCGACGTAAAGCCGGAAAACATCATGCTCGGTCCCGGCGACCAGGTGAAGCTGCTCGATTTCGGTGTCGCCCGCCGGCTGCCGGGCAGCAGTCCCGACCTGCCAACCAGCTCTCTGAATACCATCTCCGCATCTGGCAGCATCTCCGGCACGCCCGCCTATATGGCGCCTGAGGTCCTCAAGGGTGAGCCGCCCGACGCCCGCGCCGATATCTTCGCGCTTGGCATCGTCTTCTACGAGATGCTCACCGGCCGGCATCCCTTCCACGGCTCGAACGTCACGGTAATCACCGCCCACATCCTCGACGAGCGCGAGGCCGCCCGAATTCACTCCACCCGGCATCGAATTCCTCCGCGGATGGCAGCCATCATCGCCCGCGCTCTCAAGAAAGATCCTGACCGGCGATACGCAAGTGCCCGCGATCTGCGTCACGACCTTGAAGCCGTCCGGCAGGGAGGCCGACCCGCCCACCATCACCGCGCCGCGCCCAGCTGGCTCTGGTTGCTGGTGCCGGCTCTTATCGCGATAGCGGTCGCGTTGCTGATACCTTCCGTGCGTTCGCGCGTCGCCTCCATCGGGAAACCACGCAGTCACGCGCCCGTAGCCTCCGCGCCCGCACCCACGCCGAGACTGGCAATGCTCCCTCCGCAGGTCAATGGAACCAGTCCCGAGCTGCACGCATTTGCGAGTGGTCTCTCCGCCACCGTCGCCGCCAAGCTCTCCGGTCTCTCCGAGAACCACGACATCGAGATCATCGACACCGCGCAGGTAAACAAGGCATCTTCTCCTGGAACTGACCCCAACCAGGCCCTCAAGACCCTCGGCGCCAATCTCACCCTTCAGCTCACGGTGCAGCAGTCAGACAACATGAACCGCACGATCTGGAAGCTGGCCGACCTCCAGACCGGACATGCTGTCGCCGAACAGACCCTGACCGCTCCGCGCTCCGATCCTTTCTCCATCGAGGACCAGGTGGCCGATGGGGTCGTTCGCGCGCTGCAGTTCGATCTTCGCCCCGGGGAGAAGACGGCGCTCACCACCCACGGCACCACCGAGCCTGTTGCTCACGATTATTTCCTGCAGGGCCGCGGCTATCTCGACGACATCTCCCGGCCGGAGCACGTCGCCGACGCCATCACCGTCCTCGACCGCGCCCTGGCCCTCGACCCGAACTACGGCCGCGCTTATGCCGCTCGCGGAGAAGCCTACTGGCGCAACTATGAAATTACGAAGCAGCGCAAATGGGTTGACGATGCAAACAAGGACTGCAACAAGGCGGTGAGCCTCGGCAACGCCGGAGTGGAAGGCCACCTTTGCCTGGGACTGGTTGCCGCTGGCACCGGCGATTACCAGCAGGCCGTCGACCAGTATCAAAAGGCCATCGAGCTCGATCCCACCACCGACGAAGCATACGTGGGGCTCGCGAAGGCCTACTCGCGCCTCAACAAGCTCAGCGACGCGGAACGAGTCTATCGGCAGGCCATCACGCAGAAGCCGAACTCTTTGCGCGCCGTCGAATGGCTGGGCATCTTCTATTTGCAGCAGGCCCAGTACGGCAAGGCCGCCGAGCTCTTCCAGAAGGCCATTCGTCTCGCCCCCGAAAGTTATCTCGATTACAGCAATCTTGGCGTCTCTTACGTATATCTCGGTAACTATCCGCAGGCCATCACTGCTCTCGAACAATCGCTGAAATTGCGTCCTACCGCCGGCGCATTCTCCAATCTTGGTACTGCCTACTATCAGTCTCGCCGCTTCGCCGATGCCGCAAGGAATTATCAGGAAGCTCTGAAGTTCGACGGCAAGAGCTCGGATTTGTGGGGCAACCTTGCCGATGCCTATCTCTATAGCGGCCAGAAGCCCAAGGCCGTCGAGGCATTCAAAAAACAACTGGCCCTGATCAACGAGCAGTTACAGGTCAACCCCAACGATGCTGAGCGCCATGGTGATGCCGCGGCCTGCTACGCCATCCTCGGCGATCGGCAGAACGCGCTGGCCCACCTCTCGCGCTCGCTCGAGCTTGGGCACGGTGACAAGGACCTGCTCTTCAATGCCGCCGTCGTCTACAACGATCTCGGAGAAACGGGTGTCGCGCTTGAATGGTTGCAAAAAGCCTTTACCGCGGGATATTCTGCATCGGTCGTCAGGGACTCGCCTGACTTCGACAATCTCCGAAACAACCCACGGTTTCAGGAGCTGTTGGCCCAGGCTCAGGTAAAGTAGCCTGTCCCGTTGTGCGCATTACGCGCTGAAAGGAAGAATCGTATGCGTAAATTCAATGTCTACAGTCCCCTCGTTGTGGTGGTTCCAAACGAAAACTTTGAGTGGGTGCTCAACCCTGCTGAAGCCGCATCGGTCACAGTGCAGCCGGTCAACAGCTGGCCTTTAAGTCAGAATAGTTACTCCGTCACTGCGGGAACGCCTGTTCAAGCCACCGTATCAGCCACCGCAGTCAAGGGAGCCTACCCTTTCTCCTGTACGCCGTCTGCCCCCAACGTAACAGCGCAGCAAATCGTGGTCGCGGCTCGGACCTTCGTCAATCCTTGCTCGGACGTCAGCGTAATGCCCGGCGACTACTTCGTCTGGAAGAACGACAACACGAGCGGCGTGACCATCGTTCCCGATCCCAACAATCGCAACTTCTGGCCGATTGGAGACCAGCATCATTACATCGAGGCGGCTGGACACCACGCTGTACAGGTTCCCGCGAACGCGGCAGCAGGTAGCTATGACCTTGTAGTGACTTTTGACGGGGGCGGCGGATGCACACAAGACACGCAGCCCAAGCTCATCGTTGGAGGCTCAGGAATGGCCGGCAGCTAGCTGCGCTCAGTATCCGTTGGCCACCAGATAATCCACCGTCAGATCAAACGTTGAGGCCGCCGTCATCCTCTCGGCGGCCAGTTTCACCAGTACGTCGGCTTCGAGATTCACAGGTGATCCCGCCTGCAGCGTGTGCAGGTTCGTCGCCGCGTAGGTGTGGGGCAGGATCGCCACGCCGACCGTCCTGCCATCCCATCGCGCAATCGTCAGGCTGATGCCCTCAATGGCCACCGAGCCTTTCTCTACCATGAAAGGCCGAAGGGCCTCCGGAATCTCGATCTCCAGCCACCAGTCGGCGATGGCGTGATCCGCTGCCGCGTCGACCTGTTTGAGCGAAACCACTCTCCCAGTCGCATCCACATGCCCCTGAACAACATGTCCGCCCAGAGGAGCGCCCGCCGGAGTCGGCAACTCCAGGTTCACCGTAGTGCCCGGAGCAAGCAGCGCCAGCGATGTGCGGGCCACCGTTTCCGCGGCGAGATCGGCGTGAAAGAGTCCCGGCTCAATGTCCAGCGCCGTCAGACAAACGCCGCTCACCGCAACGCTGTCGCCCGTCTTCAGCCGTTCGGCAATCCCCGGCGCCTCGACGGCAATGCGCATCGTTCCCGCCCGCTCTTCCACCGAGAGAACCTTCCCTGTCGCCTCAATCAAGCCAGTGAACATGTTTCCTCCTTATGCCCAGGGATCCCGAAGATATCCCTTGAACCAGAAGTCCTCCCCGAGTTGTTCGGTCGATGTGCTTACCCACTGCGGCTTCGTCAATTCAATACTGCTGAGCATCGGCACGCCCGCCGCGCCCAGAAACACCGGCGCATAAAAGAGGCTTACCTTATCAACCGCATGTACGCCAACCGCCGAGCTCATCAACTGGCAGCCCCCCTCGATCATCGCCGACGTCATCTGCATCTCCCCCAGCCGTTCAATCACGCGCTTCAGCGAGACCCGCGGGCTGCCCGGAGCAGGTTCTATGCGTTCCACCTGTACCCCAAGAGCCTCCAGCGCCCGCTGGCGTTCCGAGACCGGAATCGTGCAGAAGACAAGCACATCCTCCTGCGCTGTTCGCACCAGCTTTGAGTCCAGGCGCAAGCGCAGCGCCGAATCGAGCACCACTCTCAACAGCCTTCGCCTCCGCGGCCGCCCCGTCCGGTCAGTCAGCAGGGGATCATCGAGCAGCACCGTATTGATGCCGGTAATTAACGCGTCCGACGCGTGGCGTAACTGCTGCACGGCGGCGCGTGAAGACTCGCCGGTCAGAATCACCGGGGCGCCCGTAGGGGATCTGCCTGGCGCTGGTGCAATGCGGCCATCCAGGGAAAGTCCCGCCTTGAGCGTTACAAAGGGCAGTCCGGTTCGGACGTGGCGCGCGAAGCCGTCGTTCAGCTCCCGTGCCCGCTGAGTCTCGACCCCCGCCGCAACCGTGATTCCGGCAGCGCGCAGCTGCTCGATTCCTTGTCCATTCACCGCGGGATTCGGGTCCGTCGTCGCCACCACTACCCGTGCCACTCCCGCTTCAATCAGGGCGTCGGTGCATGGCCCGGTTCGTCCCGTGGTGCAACATGGCTCCAGTGTCACGTAGGCCGTCGCCCCGCGGGCCTCGCCGCCCGCCATGCGCAGCGCCACGACCTCCGCATGGTCACGCAGGTCGTAATCATGGAAGCCCTGTCCGACCATCGCTTCGCTTTTAACCAGCACGCAGCCCACGGCAGGGTTGGGAGACGCCAGGCCGACCGACCGTTGGGCCAGATCGAGCGCCTCGTTCATCCAGCGCTCGTCCTTTTGAATCTGGACGAGGTCGGTCTGGGTAGAAGTAGAGTTCGGTTCAGACACAGACATACCTTTCAGCCTGTAGTTGCAAAAAGTCTATTTATCCAGCAGGGAATCCACGAATGCACCACTGTCAAACGGCAGCAGGTCATCGATCTTTTCGCCGATGCCAACATAGCGCACCGGCAGCTTCAGTTCGCGAGCAATAGCCACGGCGATGCCACCCTTGGCAGTGCCGTCCAGCTTGGTCAGCACAATCCCCGTCACTCCCGCCGATTCGGTAAACAGGCGTGCCTGTTGAAGTCCGTTCTGGCCTGTGGTCGCATCCATCACCAGCAACACCTCGTGCGGAGCATCGGGAATGATCCGCTGGGTAGTGCGCCGCATCTTGTCCAGTTCGGCCATCAGATTGTTTTTCGTATGCAGCCGCCCGGCCGTATCCACGACCAGGTAATCGTTCCCCCGCGCCTTCGCCGCCTGCAGTGCGTCAAAGAGCACCGCCGACGGATCACCGCCCTGCCGGGACTTGATAATCTCCACGCCGCTGCGCTCGCTCCACACCTCGAGCTGTTCAATGGCGGCGGCGCGAAAGGTATCCGCCGCGCACAGCAGCACCGTTTTGCCCTGACCTCTGAAGTAAGCTGCCAGTTTTCCGCTGGTGGTCGTCTTTCCCGTGCCGTTCACGCCGACCAGGAGAATGACTTCAGGCGGAGACGCAACCGTGCGCGGGGAGGGCTGCTGCTCATCGAGAAGGCTCTTCAGCTGAGCCTTGAGCAAGTCCTTCAGTTCCGCCCCATCCCGAATCTGTTCTCGCTTCGCGCGCTCTCGCAGGGTAGAAACAATCTCGGCCGCAGTCGTCACCCCAATATCCGACGCAATCAGGCTCATTTCCAGCTCTTCAAGCGCTGGCTCGTCGACCGTGCGCGTCAGCGACAGCACGCCGTCGATGCGCTCCTCCAGGCTTTCGCGCGTGCGCGAAACCGCCTGTTTCATCCGGTCAAGGAAGCCCTTTTTCTTCGGCTCTTCCTCTTCCTTCAGGCTGCCGAACAGCGTTTGAATCATGACAGGGTGGCCCTCAACATCTCTCTATCGAGTGTAGCAACTGGATCGCCCGATCGCTGATTCGCCGATCAGACGATCTCCGAAAGCACGCGTTGTTGAGGAAATGACACCGCAGGACGAGGGCTCTTGACGACAATGCTTCCCCGCTTGAAGAGTGCGATGAGTGCATTTACCGCCGAGACGTCGTAGCGTTTGCCGGCGAGGCGATGTAAAACCTCCAGGACATATTCCGGGTCCATTGCCGCCTGATACGGTCGCGCTGTGGTCATGGCGTCGAAGCTGTCCGCGACGGCGATAATGCGCGCCATCATAGGGATCTCTTCGCCGCGCAGACCATAGGGATATCCCTGCCCGTCCAGCGACTCGTGATGCAACTCTACTCCCGGAATGAGATCGGCGACCCCTTCAATGGGGCGCAGAATCGACGCCCCTTTTACGGTATGCGCTTTCACAATCTCAAACTCTTCCGGAGTCAATGGCGCTTCTTTCCTCACGATGGAGTCTTCGATTCCCACCGTGCCGATATCGTGCAGAAGTGCCGCCAGACGGATCCGCTCCACCTGGGCCGCATCGATGTCCAGCTCCCGGGCGATCTCCGCCGCATAGGCAGCCACCCGGTCTGAGTGTCCGCGCAGATAGCTTGTTCGCTCGTCCACCGCCTTGGCGATCATGCGAATCAGATCGGTGAGCGTGGCATAGTTCTGGCTGGATTCAACCTGCTTGTCCAGGTAGGAGTTCTCAAGACTCCGCAGCGCCGCCTGCCATTCCATCGCGGGTTCCTCGTAAAGAGTCCCGCGTAATCGTGCGGCTTGATCTTCAGCCTTCTGCAGCGATTTCGACGCGATGGTCGCTGCAAAGCTGTGGCTCAGTTCAGCGATTTTTCGACCCGCCAGCAGGCTGAGTATGGCCCAGAAAAGAAAAATGGCGCACATCACAGCCAGAACGCCCCACCCGAGACGGGTCGAGACATAGAGGAGCAGAAGGCTGACTACGGACGCGCCGCTCAACGAAAAAAAAACGCGCCAGAAGATGCGCCAGCGAATTGAGGGCGTGCGTTTCATGAAGTAACCGGACTGCGGTGAGGCAACACCATCCAAGCTCAGTCTAACCGTGATGAAAAGCGGTTGCCTCTCACACGAAAGTCGTAGCTTTCACTCGTCACAAACTCTCGTTTACTCATCCCGCCCTGGCCGGCTCATCAGCTCCTGCATGGCCTGCCGCGGCTGCTTGCCGGCATGCAGAATCGCCTGCACCTGCTCGGCAATGGGCATCTCGACTCCGTGTCGGTTTGGCCAGCCCCAGCGCGGCGGAAGTCGTTCGCACTCCCTCTGCCACCTTGCCGTGCAGATCGGCAATAATCTCGGCAGCCCTCTGCCCTTCCCCAGCTCGATTCCCACCCAGCGATTGCGCGACAGCGCTCCGGTGCAGGTCAACACCAGGTCGCCGAGCCCTGCGAGACCAGCCAGCGTCTCACGCTGCCCTCCGCAAGCCTCAGCCAGCCGGGTCACTTCCGCTACCCCGCGCGTAATCAGTGCCGCCGTGCTGTTGGAGCCAAGTCCGAGCCCGGCAACGATCCCTGCAGCGATGGCGATCACATTCTTGAGCGCGCCGCCCAGTTCCACTCCCACCACGTCATCATTGGTATACAGCCGCAGAGTCGCGCTGCTGAACTCCCTCTGTACATGCGCCGCCAACCTGGCGTCATTTGACGCGATGGTCACCGCCGTCGGTGCCCCCGCCGCCACCTCCTGCGCAAACGACGGCCCGCTCAGCACGCCGTAGCTCAGCCCGAGGTTGTAAGGGCGCAGTACGTCGCCAATCACCTCACTGATGCGCAGATACGTCTGGTCTTCGATGCCCTTGGTCGCGCTCACCAGCAGCTGCCCGGGCCGGAGATGCGGCGCGAATCGCTCGTACGAAGCCCGCACGTGATGCGACGGCATGACGCTGACCACAATCTCCGCCGATGCCAGCGCCTCGTTCGCGTTACTCGTAACGGTAATCTCACTTGGCAGGCGAAAGCCGGGCAGAAAGGTCGCATTCTCGCCCCTTGCCCGAATATCGGCGGCCACGTCGGGCGAGTGCGCCCACAAGGTGATCTCGTGGCCACCCCGGCGCGCAAGGCTCAGTACAATGGCGGTGCCCCAGGCTCCGCCGCCCATCACGGCGATCCGGCTCATGCTGCAGCCTTCGCCTTGCCAAAGCGGTACTCGGTCCCATGCATCAGCCGCCGGATATTCTGGTGGTGTTTGAGAATCACAATCGTCGGGATCAGAAAAATCACCGCGGTCAGCCACACGCCATACGTCGCATGGCGCAGCAGCAGGGCAAAGACCGGAAACGCTGCCGCTGCCAGGATCGACGCCAGCGACACATACCGCGACAGCGCGAACACCACAACGAAGACCCCCAGCGAAGCCAGCGCCGCCCAGGGTGCGAGCGCGACGAAGACCCCGAACGCCGTCGCCACTCCCTTGCCGCCCTTGAATCCCAGCCACACCGTGTACATATGCCCGAGAACCGCGCACATCGCCGCCACCGCCGCCATATTCCCGCGCGGCGCCGGAGCCAGCACCGGCAGCAACCCGATCTGGACTGCCAGCAGAGCCGCCACGTAGCCCTTGCACGCGTCAAGAAGAAACGTCAGAGCGCCGAGGCCCTTCGCGCCCGACCTCACTACGTTGGTTGCGCCAATATTGCCACTGCCCTTGGAGCGAATATCCTCTTTGCGAAACAGCCAGACGAGGAGAAATCCGAAGGGAATTGAGCCCAGCACATAGGCCACCAGAGCGACCAATAGATATGTAACAAGCGGCATTGCGCCTATGAGTTTAACAGTCTTACATCAGCCGTCGCCGGACCACATCCAGCGCCGTCTGGCTCGCATATTGGCGAATGCGCTCGCGGTCGCCGTGGAACCGCCGCTCGATCACCTCGGTGTTCTTGCCGTCACTCACGCTGAGGTACACCAGCCCCACCGGCTTCTCTTCAGTCCCGCCCGAAGGCCCGGCAATCCCCGTCACTCCCAGCCCGAAGGTCGAATCGCAGCGCTCGCGGATACCCTCCGCCAGTGCCGCCGCCACCTCGCGGCTCACCGCGCCGTGTCGCGCGATCAGCTCCGGAGCCACACCCGCAAACTCCGTCTTCAGTTCGTTGCTGTACACCACAGCGCCGCCCATGAACGACCGCGAACTCCCGCTGATCCTCGTCAGCCGCTCCGCCACCAGGCCTCCCGTGCAGCTCTCCGCCACCGACAGCGTCGCGCCCCGCATTTCGAGATAGAACAGCACGATCTGCTCCAGCGTCTCTCCCTGCGACGAATAGATCAGGTCTTCGAGCTCTTCCTCGATCTTCTCGGCAAGCGCATCCACGCGCGCCTGCGCCAGCTCCAGGATTGGCTTGCTGCACAGCAGGTTGAGCTGGATATCCCCCAGGTGCGCCAGAATTGTCGTCTCCACATCCGTGAACTGGCTGTAGATCGGCGCAATGCGCGCGTCCGCCGCCGACTCGCCGATCAGCGCCGCCTTCAGCACCCGCGTTGCGATGAACCGCTGCGGCAGCGCCTCTCGCAGGCGTGGCACGCATTCCTCGTCGAACATCGGCTTCAACTCCGACGGAGGACCCGGCAGCAGCATCACCAGCTTGCGGTGCTTGCCATACACAACGTCCAGCCACTGCCCGGGTGCCGATCCCCGCGGATTCTTCAGGATCACGGCACCATCGAGCACGTCGGCCTGTTTCTCGTTGTTCCGGGTTATCGTCCAGCGCAATGCCGCGGCCCGCGCATAAAGCTGGGCAATCAGCTCGGGATCTCGCTTCAACCCGATCTGCATCGCCTCAGCAACAGCCTCGCGCGTCAGGTCGTCCTCAGTTGGCCCGAGGCCGCCCATAATCACGACGACATCCGTCCGTGCCAGCGCATTTCGTATCGCGTCCGCCAGATGCTTCAGCCGGTCGCCGACGATCGTCTTGAACGCGACGTTGACGCCCAGCTGGTTCAGCCGCTCAGTTACGTATAGGGAATTGGTGTCCTGCCGCCACGGCGTCAGCAACTCCGAGCCAATAGCGATGATCTCCGAGTTCATCGAACCCCGACAGTATCCAAAGGCGCGGCCTCGACAATCGACCGCCAGCCCGAAATTGAAATGGAATACCTGGCGTGGCGCATCAGAAAGTGCGCCACCCCTCAATTCCCAACGCTACATGATAAACGGAGCTATTGGGTGAAGGATGCTGATTCAAAGTCGCTACCAGGGCATTACCACCGGGTATAAATGTGAAGCCGACGATGCTCGACCCGGCGATCACCAGTTGCGCTTCGCCCGCCTGCGAAATGCGCACCACGCCTCGCCTGCCGCCGAGCGATGCGGCGACATACACGCTCCCCGCGATATCCACGGCCAACCCCTGCGGCCTGCCCAGCCCGCGGTAGAAGACTGTCGTCGCGCCGTCGCGGTCAATCGCATAGACATTGTCAAAACTCGACGTCGTCGGACCCGATACATAGAGCGTATTGTCGATTCCGAACGCCAGGTGATAAGCAGAAACACTCGGCTCGAGCGTGGCAAAAACAAAGATCTGCCGGTCGGGCGCAATCTTGAAGATCGTTCCGCTGCGATCACCTACATAAAGGTTGTGCTCGGTGTCGAAAGCCAGGCCGGTTGCTACTCCCATTCCCTCGGCGTAAACCGAGGCCGCTCCGGCCGGCGTCACTCGATAGACGGTCCCTTCGTGGCGCGACGAGACGTAAACATTGCCCTCTTCATCCGTCGCCAGCCCGGTGGCGTTCATGATCCCGCTCACAAACGGATGCATCTCGCCATCGCGCTCCACCCGGTAAACCGATACCTCAGTCTCCTGGCCGCGCGCTCCGGAAAACGTCACATAGATGTTGCCGTCAGGGTCGACCGCCGGATTCGCGACAATGTGCACCTCGTTCGCAATCTTGCTCCCCACCTTGAGCTCGACGGCGTTGCTCTGTGCGCCGTTGCGCAGAATGCGCAGCTTTCCCGTCTCCGCTTCCTCGGGAACGCGCAGCACCATGCGTTTGCCACGGCTCATCACCACGGGAGCGGCCAGGTCGCCCACCATGGCCACCGGCCTGCGATACGCTACAGGGCCGAGGTTCGATCCCAACACTTCGACTTCGCCGCCAGGCAGAGCAGCATTCGGCTGTAGCTCCTCAATGCGCGGCGCGTGACTTGCTTCAGATTTGATCAGGGGTGCCATACTCGCTACCACTAATTCTAGACCGTGTTGATCACCACCACAGATGCACGATCAGACCAGCCACCAGAGCATACATGCCCGCGGCTACATCGTCCATCATGATGCCCAGCCCTCCGTGCAGCCTTTCCAACTGTCGCGCCGGCCAGGGCTTCACAATATCGAACAAACGAAACAGCGCAAAAGCCAGCAAAGCATGCCGGATCTCCACCGGGCACGCCGCCAGCGCGATCCATTGCCCCGCCACCTCGTCGATCACTACATGTCCGGGGTCTTCCCGCCCGCTCTCGCGCTCCACAATCGACCCCGCCGGGATGCCGATCAGAGTCGCGGCAATCGCCGCAACACCGGTCGCGATGGCAAGACCTATTGTGTTCAGATGCGCCGCGCGCGCCGCGAAGAACCACAGTGCCGCCGCAGCCAGGGAAGCCCATGTTCCCGGCCCAGGTCCGATCAGGCCGATCCCGAAGAACGTCCCCGCCGTCCAGGCCCAGAGTGTTCTTTTTCCGGGCTCAGTCGTCATCGTCCTGGTGGCGCTCGCTTCCCGGATTCAGCCCTTCAAGCACCTCGGGATCGAGTATCGGCGAGGAGATCCGGTAGCCCCCGCTCGCCCACTTGCCCAGATCGATCAACCGGCAGCGGTCGCTGCAGAAGGGGAAGAACTCATCCTCGGCCGTTACCACCGTCCTGCAGGTCGGACATCTCAACACAACCTGTTGCTTGCTCACGTCTACTCTCCGGCCGCCGAAATCACCCGCGCCACCACGTCGTAGTCGTGCGCCTCGGTAATTTCGCAGCGATAAAAGCGCCCCGCGTGCAGCTCATCGAAGGGCCCGAAATCGTTGATGTAGACCTTGCCGTCAATCTCCGGCGCGTGAAACTCCGACCGGCCCTCCCACAGCAGCGCCGTCTCCTCCGATTCGCCCTCCACCAGCACATCCAGCTCGCGCCCCGCCCAGGCCGCTTTTCTCGCACGGCTGATGCGCTGCTGAATCTTCATCAGCTCTCTCTTGCGCCGCTCAATTGTGCGTTGCGGTACTTTACCGGACAAGTCCATACGCTCCCGAACCGTCCTCATCCGAGTAGCCGAAAACCCCCAGCCAGTCGAACTTCGCCTCGCGCACAAAATCGCAGAGCGTCTCGAAGTCCTCTTCCGTCTCGCCCGGAAATCCGACGATGAACGACGTCCGCAAAGCGATACCAGGAACAGCAGCCCGCACCTTGTCCATCGTCTTCAGGAAAATATCCGCGTTCGCGCCGCGCTTCATGCTCTTCAGCACCGGACCCGATGCATGCTGCAGCGGCACATCGAGGTACTTCGCGATGTTCGGATGTTTCGCGATCGTCTCCAGCAGCCCGCCCGTGATCTTGTTGGGATACGCATACAGGAACCGCAGCCACACCAGCCCCGGAATCTCCGCCAGCCGGTCCAGCAGCTGCGCCAGCCCGTCCTTCAGGCCCAGATCCTCGCCATAGCAGGTCGTGTCCTGCCCGATCAGCGTGATCTCGCGCACGCCCTGCGCGACCAGGCTTTCCGCCTCTGCAATCACCGACTCAAACCGCCGCGACCGGAACTTGCCCCGCAGGTTCGGAATCACGCAGAAGCTGCACGGATGATCGCAACCTTCCGCAATCTTGATATACGCCGACGCCTTCTTGGTCGCCAGCAGCCGCGGCGTGGTGTGGTCGTAGAGATACTGCGGCAGATGCGCCTCGGCGCCATCCCACGCCGTCCGGGCAAACCGCCCCTGCGACTCGCGCAGATCGCCCTCGGGCCGCGCAGCTGAGCCCTGTGCCCTGAGCCCTGTGCCCTGTATTCAAAATCCGAAACGGCGAATCAGCGATCGGTTCTGCCGGAGCATCCAGCCCCGCCGCAGCCAGGATCTCCTCCAGTTCGCCCGTGCCCACGACGGCGTCGACTTCGGGAATATTCTTGCGGATCTCGTCCCGATAGCGCTCCACCAGGCAACCGGCCACGATCAGCCGCCGCGCGCGGCCCGCCGTCTTGTGCTGCGCCATCTCCAGGATGGTATCGACCGACTCCTGCTTGGCCGCATCGATAAATGAGCAGGTATTGACGACAAGGATCTCCGCCGCCTCCACATCGGAGGTCATCTCCGCCCCGGCGCGGTCCAGCAGACCCATCATCACCTCGCTGTCGACGAGGTTCTTGGGGCAGCCCAGCGAGACAAACCCGATCTTCGGACGCAGCTGGGGCCGGCCGTCGCTTTTCGAAATTTTGGGAATCGACGGCGCTCAAAGCGCTCTCGTCGAGAAGAGTCTCAGTCACCTATTTATTTTACCGGAGAAGCCCGCAAACGCCTGCGCTTCCGCCATCCCGCCGCCTCATTATTCGGCTCGAAGCGCTTCGACGGGATCGACGGCAGCGGTGCGGCGTGCCGGCAGATAGCTTGCCAGTGCCGCGGCAGCAACCAGCACAACCGGTACGGCCAGGAACGTGACCGGATCGAGCGGGCTGATGCCAAACAATAGCGTTCGCATCAGGCGCATGAGTGCGGCTGCCGCGCCGAGGCCAACAGCAGTGCCGATGCCGGTAAGCAACAACGCTGAGCGAACGAACATCCACGCCAGTTCGCTCTTCTTCGCGCCCAGCGCCATGCGGATACCGATCTCGCGTGTGCGCTGCGAAACTGCATACGAGATCACGCCGTAGATGCCGAGGATGCCGAGAGCCAGCGCCATCGTTCCGGCAATGGCCAGCATGACCAGCGTGAACGAAGTGCGCGCCATGGAGTCGCTGTAGATCTCCTGCATGGTGCTCACGTCGGCAACCGGCAGATTCGCATTCACCGACCAGACGGCCTGCTGCATTTCGTTGATGAGGGCTGGCGTTCCGGCGCGAGGCGTGCGCAGCGCGAAGTAGACAGTGCGCCTTGCATCGAAAGACCCCGGGGCATAAATTTCGTGCATCATTGACGGCCAGTAGACGGTTGCGGGCGACACCTGATCCACGCCATTCTCGCGCACGTCCTGCACCACCCCGACCACCTCATGCCAGGGCATGGATGGCCACTCGTGTGAAGTGCTTGCCGATCGCCGCCTGCGGCGATCCCCACAGCTCGCGGGCAAGGCCCTCGGATAAAATTCCGACCGGCCTCAGACCATAGATCTCTGCCCACGTGAAATCGCGCCCGGCGACGAACCGTGTGCCGGCGGTGTGGAAGTATCCGGGCGAGACGTAATTGAAGAGGCGCAAGGGATTATTTCCCTTTTCGTAGCTCTTGCCTTCGACGGTAATCCCATTCCAGTTCGGTTCGACTCCGCTCATGGGAACGGCAGCTGCAAAGCCGGCAGAGGAAACGCCTGGAATCGCGGCGAGCTTGTCCTGAATGTTGTTCTGAATACGCAGGACCATCTGCGGATCGCGGACCAGGGTCTCCGGAATCGAAATACTCATCACCTGCAGCGATGCGGGATCGGAGAAGCCCGGATCGACGTTGCGCATCGCATTGAAGGTACGGATCATCAGCACGGCGCTGATGAGCAGCACCAGCGCCATGGCCACCTGGGCGACGACCAGCAGGTTGCGTCCGCGCTGCCGGTCGCGGCTCACGCTTGCCGTTCGCATTGCACCCAGCAGCGGCAGGGCTTGCCGCGAAGGAGCGTAACGCAGCACCGGAATAGAGCCGAACAGCAGTCCGGAGAGCACTGACAGGATCAGGGTGAAGGCGACGGACCAGCCGTCGAGCGAGATCTCGCTGAGACGCGGCAGATTCTCCGGCCCAATGGCCGTCAACAGGCGCAGTCCCGCATACGCAACCCCCACGCCGACTGCGCCGCCCAGCAGGCCAAGCGTCACGCTCTCCACCAGCAGCTCGCGGGCAATCCGCCATCTGTCCGGCGCCCAGCGCCGAGCGCACCGCAAGCTCCTGCTGCCGCGCCATCGGCGCGCACCAGCAGCAGGTTGGCCACGTTGGTGCACGCGATCAGCATCACCACGCCGATCGTTGCCATCACCACCCAAAGCACCGTTGTGGATGCTGCCCACCACGGTCTCTTTCAACGGCTGCAGCGCCGGCGTGATCTTCCAGTTCAGGTACCAGTGCGGATCCCATGCCGGACCGTTCGTCCATGAGTCCATCCATACGTTGAGCAGGCGCGCCACATCGGCATTCGCCTGCGGAGATGGTCACTCCCGGCCGGAGCCGCGCGATGCCGCGATAAGCAAAGCCGGCCAGCGATCTCCTTTACCGGATCGAGAGCCGTCGGAACCAGCAGATCGAAGTCGTAATTCACCACCCTGAATCCGCGCGGCATCACCCCGGCAATCACGCGCGGCTGCGAATCGACGCTGATGGTGCGTCCTACCACGCCAGGATCGCCGCCGAAGCGCCGCTGCCAATAGCCATAGCTCAACATCACACGCCCCAGGCCACGCGGGTCCTGATCGGCTGCCGTAAGCCATTGGCCTTGCAAGGGCAGGAACATTCAGCGTCTCAAGAACGCCGCCGGAAATCTGCGCGGTGTTCACCTGCTCCGGCTGGGCGATGCCCGTGATGCTTGCCGTCCCAGGCTGCCACACGCCTACCGATTGGAATGCGCGGTTATGCGCGGCAAAGGTGAGATACATCGAGGCCGACAGGCGCAGCTCACTGCGAAACTCAGCCAGCCCGGGCGCGCCCGGCGCGTTGAGATGGAGCGAAACCAGCTGTTGCGGCTCCGGATAGGGCAGCGGCCGCAGCAGCACGCTGTTGAGTACGCTGAATACTGCCGTATTCGCACCGATGCCGATGGCCAGCGTGAGCACCACGGTGATCGCGAACCCCGGCGACCGCCCCAGCCGGCGGCATACATGCTTCAGATCCACCAGCAGCGATTCGAGTCTCTGCCACTGCCACACTTCGCGGCTCCGCTCCTGAAGGAGTGTCACATTGCCGAAATCGCGGCGCGCTGCTCGTTCGGCCTCATCGCGCGACATGCCCTCTTCCATCAATTCGTCGACCCGCTCGTCGATGTGCTCCTGAATCGAAACGGAGATGTCGTCGTAGCGGCGCTTTCTCGAGAAGAACCGGAGAAGAAATGGCTGAACCGCGACAATTCACACCTCCTATGCCTTGGCCGCCGCAAGCACGCGGCTGAAACCTGCAAACATCTTCTCGAAGCTGACAACTTCGCTTTCGAGGTGACGAATGCCCGCATCGGTGAGCCGATAAATCCGCGTCGGCCGGCCCTTGGCCGAGGTCCCGCTCTCAGCTTCCAGCCAGCCTTCCTTCAGCATTCGCTGCAGCGCCGGATAGAGCGAGCCCTCTTCCACCTGGAGCAGGTCGTCGGAAACCTGCTTGATGTGCTTCACCAGCGCATAGCCATGCATGGGCTTCAGCCGCAGCGATTGGAGAATCATGATCTCCAGCGCGCCGGGGAAAAGGTCGCGATGTTCGGGATTTTTCGCCATTGCCGGATTATATGATCAAAATACCTATTTTTAAAATAGGTATATGACGAATAGCCGGTGTCTCTGAGACCCCGGAATACTTGGCGGGCCACTTCACGAGAACGGCTATAATAGAAACAGGTATCGAAGGCTCGGCCGTTATGGACACGGTCGGGCCTTTTCCATTAGGAGGTTTCTATTGGAGACCAGAATCTAAGTCCTTTGGTATCTATTAAGTACGTATAAGTCATTTATTATCTATTAAATACGACATGACCAATCCATAAACTCAGTGAAATCAATGAAGTACGGAAGTCATAGGGGAGGGGGGAGGGGTGGGTGCGAGTTCCGAATCGGGAACCGGACCAGTCCGACGCGCCGGTGCTATCATTACCTATGTGCCGGGTCCTACGCGGCGCAATCCCGCCAACCCCGCCAGGTCCGGAAGGAAGCAACGGTAACGGGCTAGTGCGTGCGCAGTAGGTTCCCCGGTACATGATTTCCCCCGGCCGGCCCCGTTAATCCACCCTTCCCTGAGCATAAATAGACATCCTTCCCGCAGTCAGCGAGAATGACTCTTTTGAACTCATCTTCCCTGGAGAAACAGATTGACCCTCGCCGTGCGTCCGCATGCTTCACGACGCGCTAAGATCAGCGCCCTCGGAACCTACGTTCCGCCCCGTCTGCTTACCAACAAAGACCTCGAGAAGATGGTCGACACCTCCGACGAATGGATCTACAGCCGCGTAGGCATTCGCGAGCGGCACATCGTCGAGAATGGCATGGCTACAAGCGACATGGCAGTTGAAGCCGCCAAGCGCTGCCTTGCCGAACGCGGCATTCCGGCGACCGACGTGGACGTTATCATCGTCGCCACCGTGACGCCTGACATGCTCTTCCCGGCAACAGCCTGCCTGGTTCAGGACAAGCTCGGCGCACAGGGTGCCTGGGGGTTCGATCTCTCCGCCGCCTGCTCCGGCTTCGTCTACGCGCTGCAGGTGGGAGCCAAGCTCGTCGAGAGTGGTGCCCACTCGAAGGTATTGGTGATCGGCGCCGACACCATGTCCTCCATCATCGACTACACCGACCGTTCCACCTGCGTCCTCTTTGGAGACGGGGCGGGCGCGGTACTAGTCGAACCCGCCGAAGAGGGCGAGGTAGGCATGATCGACTTTGTCCACGAGATCGACGGCTCCGGCGGACCGGCCCTGAACATGCCGGGGGGCGGCAGCCTCCACCCCTCCACCGCGGACACCGTCCGCAACAAGATGCACTACGTACACCAGGACGGTCAGACGGTTTACAAATTTGCGGTGCGCAAGATGGTTGAAGCTTCTGAAAAAGTGCTGAGCCGCAGCGGAGCGAAAGTCGAGGAACTCGCCGCCTTTATTCCCCACCAGGCCAACAAGCGCATCATCACCTCCAGCGCTGAGCGGCTGGGATTGCCGCTCGAGCGAGTCATCATCAACATCGACCGCTACGGTAACACCACGGCCGGGACCATTCCCCTGGCGATGGACACCGCCCGGCAGGAGAACCGTGTACACAAGGGTGATCTGGTGCTCATTGCCAGCGTTGGTGCAGGCTTCACCGTTGGTGCCTGTCTGCTGCGCTGGGAGATAGATTAGCTGGCAGCGCGCGCCGGGGCATCGGCCCCCGACCGCCTCTGATCGTGACGATACTTCCAGAAGCCGAACATTGCTGCGGCGATGAGCAGGCCGATGAAAGACCAGGTCACCACCACCGACCACCCGGCCAGATACTGCGCCCATGCGCGGATCACGCGACGTCCGTAAGTAACGCCGAGCCAGACGACCATGGAATAGCGTGCTGACCGTGCCACCCCGAAGCCGATCAGGAATCGATTGCGCGAAACCCCGAGCGCTCCGGCAGACAGCAGGAATGGCATGAGTGGGATCGGTGGCGGCATGATGGCAGCCAGGGAGACGGTGAGCACTCCGTTGCGCTTCATCCAGCGGGTAATCGGAGCGAGGAATCGCTTCGGCACATGCCGTTGCAGCATGGCTTCGCCGCCTTTTCTGCCGGCGCTCCATGTCAGGTAGCCGCCGATGAGGCTACCGGAAATCGCAGCCCCCGCCAAAAGCCACGGATTCCCCTGATTCGCCGCCAGCAGAAGCATCAGAAGGTCGGTGCTTCCCGGAACAGGCAGAGGGATGATTGACGCATCAAGCAGCGAGACCGCGAAGACGCCGACGGCTCCCAGATGGATCAGCCAGTGCGGCATCAAACGTCGGCGCCCGGCATGCTGGAACGCGAAGGTCACGAACTCTTTGACGCGGAATGTCTCTTTGAAGTCGCCCTTCTATCTCTCTTACTCACAGGAAACGCAGAGTAGGAACCACCGGCAGAACTCCACACTCGAGCGCATATCGATAGAAGAGATTCAAGCCGTCGAGGCACACGTCGTCGAGGAAGTAGTGGATGTTCTCATACAGATAGGTCTTGATTGTGACGGGAGGAACAGCAATGCGCGGCGACCATTCCTCCACAATCTGAGCGATATGGTCGAGGCCGCCATCGCGTGAGCGTTCGAAATCCTCGATAAGCTGTTGCGGAGGCAATCCTGCACGCTGCAACGCATCTTCACGTACCGCCCAGAATGCCGAGACCCAGGCAGTATTCGTCCAGGCGCGCCATTCATGCGCCAGGTCGAGATACAAAAGCGGTTCACCCGTGCGTTGTTCGCGGGGCTCGCGGTCTTCGAGTGCCAGCAGAGCGGGATCACCGATAAGTAATGCCGCGTCGGCGACGTTGAGCATTGCGTCAAGGTCGGCCGACATGGGAAGGAATTGAGGTTTGGTGTTCCACAGTTTGCGGAAGAGGATCTTGGTGTAGGTTGCAGACGTGATCGATGCAGTATCCAGGGCAACGCTGCGGACTCCGCTCAGTCCGTCGCGGTGGCGCACAATGAGCAGAATGGAACGAACCTCATCGAGCGATGCGATTGCGCAACGGGGAACGATTAGGGTGTTAGGTAGTGACGGATATGCAGCGACGGGGACCAGGCCGATGTCCGCAGTGCCACCTCGCAGATGCTGCGCGCATTCAGATGGGGTTGAAGAAATAATTGAATAGCGGCGGGCGAGTTCGGTTGCGCGTGGTTCGTGTTCAAAATCCCACATCAGCGGGGCGGGGTTTAGAAAGTTGATGGCAGCAATAACGAGCTTTTTCGAAGCAAGACTCACTTGCCAGTGTAGCAACGATTGACGCCTGCCTTCAGTAACGTTGGACGCGACGCTTTGTCTTGACTTGCCTTGAGCGCACCGCTAATCTCCGAGCAATCTTCTCTCAGTCCAATCAACAGCAAAAGGCGGCGATTTCCGTCCACGCGAGCAATTCATGACTACTGTTACGTTCTCCAGTGAAACACCGCTTCCTTCATTAACCGAGGAACGCGTCGCATGGCTTGCCCTTGCTTTGACTCCGCAACTGGGCCCGCGACGCATCCTGCGCGCTGTCGAACGCTGTGGATCGGCGGCGAAGATTATGGATCGGGGTCTCACAGACCTCGAGGCCTTGCAATTTCCCGTGGAGAGTGTGCGGTGTATCGCCGACGGTCACGCGCGTGCTGCAGCAGATCAGCAACTGGATACGCTTGCGAAGACCGGCGGACAATTTCTCACCTATACCGATCACACCTACCCCGAACGCCTGCGAGAGATATTTGATCCGCCTGCAGTGCTCTGGCTTCGCGGCAATCCGCAGTTACTCGCGTCGCCATCAATCGCAGTGGTCGGTACGCGCCATCCAACTCCTTACGGAACGGGCATGGCCGAAATGCTTTCACGCGACCTCGCCCATCGCGGACTCATCATAGTGAGCGGCATGGCTCGTGGCGTGGACACGGCGGCTCACAAAGGCGCGCTCGCTGCTAAAAGGCCGACGATCGCAGTCTGGGGAACGGGCATCGACGTTATCTATCCTAAGGAGAACAAGTCGTTGTCAGAACAGATTGTGAGCGGTGGCGGCGCGATCATTTCGGAGTTTCCGCTGGGCGTATTTCCTGCTCCCCAAAATTTTCCCAGACGTAACCGCATCCTCAGTGGAATGAGCATTGGCGTTCTTGTAGTAGAAGCGGCGGAGTACAGCGGAACGCGCGTGACTGCGCGCTGCGCCATCGAACAAAACCGTGACGTTTACGCGGTGCCCGGCAACGTCACGACGAAGAATGCCTGGGGCCCTAACACTTTGATAAAGCAAGGTGCAAAGCTTACAGCAACGTGGGAAGATGTGTGGGAGGAATTGCCGACGCCGGTTCGCCTCCGGCTTGAGGCTGAACACAGTCTTGCATCGAAACCGCCCGGTGCTGCATCCTTATTTGCGGAAGAGCCACTTCCCGCTAGCGAGGCCCGTGTGATGTCAGTACTGCGTCACGACGAAGCGCTTCAACTTGACGAGATCATGGAAAGGCTTGAGCCTGAACTCAGTTCTTCGGAAGTCTTTACTGCACTCTTTGAACTGGAGTTAGCAGGCCGGATCCGGCAACTTCCAGGGAAAAATTACGTCAAAGCCTTCTAAGTGAAAGCATTCGCAATCTTCGGTGCTTTAAGGTGCATCGAATGATGAATTCGCGTTGCACATGAAGGAGCAGGTAGATTCGAAGTGGCGAAGCATGGTAGCTTCCAGACACAATTATCACCGACTCGTGTGCCGGGTGCAGTCTGGTACTATCCGTTCCGGCATAAAGGAAAAGAATGAGTAAATCTCTAGTGATCGTCGAGTCGCCCACGAAGGCCAAAACGATCAACAAGTATCTCGGGAAAGGCTACACGGTTGAGGCCTCGTCGGGTCATATCATGGATCTGCCGAAGAACAAGATCGGTGTGGACCTGACGGATGGCACCTTCGAACCGGAGCTGATTATCATTCCGGGGAAAGAAAAAGTTGTCGAAAGACTGCGCAAGCTTGCGAAGGCTTCGGACAGCGTGTATCTCGCTCCTGACCCTGATCGTGAGGGCGAGGCAATTGCTGCCCACCTTGCTGATGTTCTGCGCACCTCGGTCAAGAAGAGTGCAATTCATCGCGTAACGTTCAACGAAATCACTCCCAAGGCTGTGAAGGCTGCTTTCGCCGATGCGCGCGCTGTCGACCAGAATCTCGTCGACGCTCAGCAGACGAGGCGTGTGTTGGATCGGATCGTCGGGTACCAGATCTCTCCTCTGCTCTGGGACAAGGTGCGACGCGGACTTTCCGCCGGACGCGTGCAGACCGTTGCTCTCCGGCTGATCGTCGAGCGTGAGCAAGAGATTAAGGCTTTCAATTCGGTTGAGTATTGGACTATTGACGCTAATCTTCATCCTGCGCCGCAAGGGCAGGAATTTACTGCGCGATTTACCGGAGTCGATGGCGAGCGATCACGTGTCGAGACCGTAGATGCGCCATCTCTGCCTGATCAAAAACTGACCGACAAGACGGTTGCGCAGTTGAATAAGGCGGCATGGTCGGTTCGCAGCGTCGACCGCAAGGAGCGTAAGCGCAATCCTGCGGCGCCGTTCACAACAAGCAAGTTGCAGCAGGATGCCTCGCGTCAGCTTGGTTTCAACGTTAAGCGGACCATGGGCGTTGCTCAGCGGTTATATGAAGGCGTGGAACTCGGCAGCGAAGGTGCTGTGGGCCTGATCACGTATATGCGTACCGATTCGACTCGAGTCTCACCGGATGCCGTCTCCGCCATTCGCGGTTGGATCAAGGGAAAGCTCGGCGATGCGTACCTGCCGGCCTCAGCAAACGTGTTCAAGTCCAAGAAGGATGCCCAGGATGCGCATGAAGCGATCCGCCCGGCGAATCCCGAGTTGCACCCGGATGATATCCGTAGGTATCTTTCCGACGAACAGTACAAGCTTTACAAGCTTATCTGGCAGCGCTTCGCGGCTTCGCAGATGATGCCTGCCGTCTACGACCAGACTACTGTCGACATCGTTGCGAAGGCAGATAGAGGCTACGATTTCCGCGTCACTGGTTCAGTGCTGAAGTTCGACGGCTTTCTGAAAGTCTACGAGGAAGCAAAAGAGAAGAAAGACGAAGACGACGAGTCTCTCTCGAACAAGCTTCCGGCGCTGAATGCGGGCGATACTCTAGTCCTCAAGGAATTGAAGCCGGAGCAGCACTTCACGGAGCCGCCCCCCCGCTACAACGAGGCTTCCCTGGTGAAGGAGCTTGAGGAACGGGGAATCGGGCGTCCATCCACCTATGCATCCATCATCAACACGATCCAGGACCGCGAGTATGTCCAGAAGATGGGTGGCCGCAATGGACGCTTCGTACCCACAGAGATTGGGACGGTTGTAACCGGTCTCCTGGTGAAGAACTTTCCCTACATCTTTGATACCAAATACACGGCCCGGCTCGAAGAGGAACTGGATGATATTGAGGACGGCAAGGAGAAGTGGACCGATCTGCTGAACGGTTTCTACGGACACTTCGAAGAGGAACTCGCTGAAGCCGGCGAGAACATGGAAGACATCAAGCGGATGGAGAAGCCGACGGACCAGGTCTGCGATCTCTGCGGATCGCCGCTCGTGCTTAAGTGGGGCAAGTTCGGCTCCTTCTATGCGTGCAGCGCGTATGACAAGAAGAAGCCCGGAAGCTGCACCTTCACAAAGGAGAATTTTGAGGCGAAGCCGAATCTGACGTTGCCTGGCGGAGAAGAAGAGCAGCAGGAAGAATACTGTGAAAATTGCGGCCGCGTCATGGTCCTTAGGAATGGGCCGTGGGGGCCCTACATGGCGTGCCCCGGGTATAACGAGGATCCGCCCTGCAAGACGGTGCGCCGGCTGCACCAGAAACAGCAGCAGAAGCCGCCCCAGCCGCTGGACGAGAAGTGTCCCAAATGCGGTGAGCAGCTCGTGCTGCGCAACGGACAGTACGGAGAGTTTGTCTCCTGCTCCGCGTATCCGAAGTGCAAGTACATCAAGCAGAACACCATCGGGGTCAAGTGCCCAGTCTGCCGCGTTGGTGACGTGGTCGAGAAGAAGGCGCGGCGCGGCAATCTCTTCTACGGCTGCTCGGAATATCCGAAGTGCACCTTTACCGCGAACTACCGGCCGGTCGACAAGCCGTGTCCGGAGTGCGGCAGCCCGTATCTGCTGGAGAAGACTCTCAAGTCCGGCGTATATCTCGTCTGCCCCAACAACAAGAAGCCTTCGGCGGACGAAGAAGCGGCGCCGAAGAAGCGCAAAAAGAAAGATGAGGCAGAAAGCGCGGTGGTGTGCAGCTTCACGAAGCGCATCGGGGATGCCCCACCCCCCACGCCGGTTCCTGTCCCTACGGCCAAGACGCATGGGCCGGTGGTCGAGCAGCCGGTGGCCTAGGCCGGCCCTCTCGCGGTACACTCAGGCGCGGAGCCCCCATGTTCGAATCTACCCTTGCAACCACCGCTGACGCCGGCCTGATTCTCAAGCTGTACGAACTCCGAACCGAACCCACCATGCGCGAGGCCCGCGCCTGGCTTACCGGCCAGTTCTTCCCGCAGACGGCAGAGGAGTTCTTTGCTGTCGCCAATGCCCGGAGCAGCCAGGAGAACGCCTGGTACCGGCAGGTGACGAGCTACTGGGAGATGGCGGCGGCGCTGGTGCTGCACGGCGCGCTGAACGCCGACCTGTTTGTCGACTGTAACAACGAGCCTTTCTTCCTCTATGCCAAGTTCCTGCCGCTGCTGCCCGAGATCCGGCAGAAGATGCCGGGATTTCTCACCCGGGTGGGCCAGGTGGTCGAAGAGTCGCCCACAGCCAAGGCCAAAGTGGACCGGGCGGCAGCCAA
This sequence comes from uncultured Acidobacteriaceae bacterium, assembly GCA_963725225.1. Lineage (GTDB taxonomy): Bacteria > Acidobacteriota > Terriglobia > Terriglobales > Acidobacteriaceae > Silvibacterium. The sequence goes on along the minus strand of CAVRXY010000017.1, from coordinate 223,350 downwards.
TGTGGCGGCTCTGCGCAGCGCGGCTGCCGCGACTGCAAGGAAGTAATCGAACAGGCAACAGCCTTCCTCGCGAATCGGGACGTACCTGCCCCGCATCTGGTAATGTGGGAGGGGTCTGACTACCTCCCTAAGGGTTTATTCGATGGCAAAGGCAATGTGGAACGGCACGGTTGTGGCCGAAAGCGATAAGGTTGAGACAGTTGAGGGAAACATCTATTTCCCAGAGGGTTCGGTGAAGCGGGAGTATCTTCGGCCGAGCTCGACGACGTCGACGTGTCCGTGGAAGGGGCAGGCCCGGTACTACAGCCTCCTGATCGACGGGCAGGAGAACCAGGACGCGGCCTGGTACTATCCCGATCCCAAGCCGGCGGCGCGCAATATCAAGAACCACATCGCGTTCTGGAGAGGCGTCGAAATCGAGAAGTAGGAGGGGTACCCCCCTCCCCCGGTTTTCATGTGCTCCGTAAGCGATTCATTCGACAGTGTTTATCCGCTCCGCCTTGTAACCGGTTCATTCCATTGGAGAAGGCTGTAACCGTTTGTTGCAGCTGGGCTTAGCAGCGCCGCCAGCGGGCACGGCCGTAACCGTTTCATTCCATTGAGGAAGGTTGTAACCGTTTGTTACTGGTTGGTTTAGCAGCGCCGTGACGGACATGGTCTGTAACCGTTTCATTCCATTGGGACGGGGTGTAACTGATTCTTCTGATGAAAGTTACCGGTTCTCTCGGTCTGTGCCAGCATGACCCGGGCTTCCTCCACTTTCAGATTCTCGAGCCGCGCGACGGCTGCATCGAAGATGGCCTCGGCGTGCAGCGGCGGGATGGTTTGGTGCGCAGCTCGTAGAGGGTGTTCTGGAGGAGGCAGGCGACGGCGAAGACGTCCATATGCCGGGCCATTGCCATGATCTGGCGGGTGTCGGCGACTCGTTCGCGCTGGTTTCGTTCGGCGTGGGCGCGACACCAGGGCCGGCCTCTGAGGGCGAATTGCTGACATTGGGAGCCGGTGGGGAGGATCTCGGTGCAGAGGCGGGCCATGCGGGGTGCTCCTTAGAAATAGAAAAAGCCCGCCGGAGCGGGCTTTGTTGAGCTTCTATTTCTATTTTATCGGGTCGGCAGAAATGATCGGCCAAGTTTTTAGCGCCAGCGTCGATATCAAATGAAGAATTTGCAGAACCTTCTCAATAAAACGCTGGTTTATCGCCATCTGTATTCGGCTTGTTGACGCCGAGGTTACTGTACGAAAAGAGCCTGGGGTGATGGATGCACTCGATGACCAGCGCAGCCACGCTCTTTCGGGAAACCTCCGTGCCTTTGAAAGGCTCGTCCCTGCCGGTGGTTTCATAGTCGACCTCGTCTTCGTCAGTCAGCCATGCCGGGCGAAGGATCGCATAGTCCAGCCCCGAAGCTTCGATCAGGTCCGCCGCCTTACGGAATGTCGGCAGATACTTGGCGATGGTGCGCCGGTTCCACGCACCGAACTTTCCGGGAACTTCGTCGTAGATTCCCAGTGAGGCGATGAAGATCAGACGCTTTACACCTGCGTCCTTCATCGAATGGACGATGGTCTCTATCTGCGGTCAAGATCGTCGCCGGCAAGATTGGCGTAGACGACATCCTGACCGCTCACCGCAGGATCGAGTGTCTTGCGGTCCAGCGCATCTCCTTCGACGACCCTGGCGTTCTGCGGCACCTTTCCGTGCAGCTTACGTACGTGACGCAGATAGAGCGTAAGCTCTGCGTCCTTGCTGCCGGCCAGCATCTCGATCACCCAGCGGGCGATCTGGCCACCTGCACCTACGACCAATACCTTTTTCACGATGTAACCATCTGTTTGAGATGAGAGAGCGTCGATCTCGGATTGACACCGGGCTATCTCCCAAAGTCCCTGCCCGTGACCTCAAAAGGTCAGCTTGAGGGCAAATTGCACCAGGCGCGGATTGTTCACGGTTGAGTTTACTGCGCCGAAGGCAACTGAGCTTACGTCGTTGACCGGCAGACCGAACTGTGCGTGATTCCAGAGGTTGAAGAACTCTGCGCGGAAGTTCAAGCCCATCTCTCTCGGTAGCGGAAACGTCTTGATGACTGAGAAGTCTGTATTGACGAAGTCGGGGCCTATGACCGGGACACGAGATGCATTTCCAAGTTGCCCGAGGGGAGGCGCAACGAAGCAAGAGGGATTAATGAACTGGATTCGGCTGTTGGGCGCTCCGCGGACGTTGCATCCTACGACCTGATCGGGGCGATTCCAGTTGTCGCCATTGCCGCCGTTCTGGAAGTAGGAGCCGGACTGGTTGTTGCTGTCGATCAGAGGATCCGGGAAGCCCGAGGAGATCCTTTGGATAACCGTCACCTGGTAGCCACCGAGAAGAGTGTTGGTCAGATTATTCCAGTCGCTGCCAAACCGCTTGCCCTGGCCGAAAGGAAGATCGTAGATCACGCTGGCTACGAAGCTGTTATTGAGATTGATCTGGGATAGAGCCCAATCCAGCCTTCGCCAGTTGGGGAGCGGAAAAAAAGGCGCGCTTAAGAGTGAGCCCAGGCCATCAGAGAGGCCATTGTCGGCAGTATGGGACCAGGAATAGCCGATCAGGGCATATAGGCCATGCTTCGCTGTTTTGGTCTCTGCTTTGACCTGCAGAGAGTCGTAACTAGTGTCACCGACATCGCCGAAGAGCGAGATGGTTTGGAATGGCGTAAAGGGAGATATGTAGGGCAATCCTCCCGGCAGGCAGCCAATGGTGTAGGTCGGCGATCCGACACAGGCACTTGGACTGGAGGTATTGATGTTATTGCCCGCGACCAGGATGTGGTTGCTGCGGGAACCAGCGTACCCCATGGTGAGCACAACGTTGCCGGGCAATGCCTGTTCGACATTCAAGTTATATTGGCGCACCCTGCCTAACTTGAAGTCTGTGGGCTGCGTATAAAACGACCCGGTGAATGTTCCAGCGGTAGGTGGCGCTGGAATGGCTTCAAATCCGCTGGAGAGACTAATGGCGGAGGGTGACTGTCCAAGAACGGTGGCACAGTATGAGGTCGGAAAGGCACAGCCTGCACCGGTGAACGCATCGGATTCGCCGAGGAAGGGCGGGTTCTGCCAAAGACCCTGCGCTCCCTGGCTCCACGCCGAGTCGTGAAAGATCGCGAAGCCGCCTCGAAGGACGGTGGTATCGCTGCCAAAAACCTTCCAGGCAGCGCCGATGCGCGGCTCGAGAGCTGTCCAATCCATCTGCACTCCGGCCGATGAACTGACTCCATTTTGATTGGCAATCAGAAGCTGGCCGGTATTGGGAATATAGTTTGCCAAGCGCCCGTGAGCCTCAGAGATTGGAGTGGTCATGTCCCAGGCAAGGCCGAGATTGAGGGTAAGGGAAGGAGTGACTCTCCAATCGTCCTCACCAAAGGGACGGTAGATCTTCCAGCGGCGGCCGGTAACAGGCCCGTCGAAGGTCTGGTCGTGAATGGCCCCGCCGGTAATGCCGAGAAGGAGATCGGCCTCGGGATTGCCGCCAATGTTGGCGGTGCTGAGACCGCTAAAGTTGCCGCCATTGCCGATGAGCCAGAAGCCATCCTGAAAGGCTTCTGTGCCAACGTTCATCTGATTGGCCCGGAAGTCGAGTCCGATGTGAATGTCATGTTTGCCACGGATGAGATCGAGTGAGTCCCGGAACGAGAAGATATTCGTTCCGCCCTGGAAGGGAGAGTATCCGCGATCGCCGAGAGCCCAGTAACCGCCCGAGATAAGTGTGGAGACCAATCCGCAGCTATAGAAGTTCAGGCATTTCGAAGAGCCGTCGGGGCATCCAAGGTTGGCGTTGGGAATTCCGCCGGGCACGATGGTTGCAGAGGCACAGGTGCCGGTGCCTTGCGAAGCTGATGTAGTCGAAGATGCGGTTGTAACCGAAAGTGGCCTGGTTGACCATCGAGGCTGAGAAGACGTGGGTCTCGCCGATGGCGGCATTGCGAGCATGATTGATGATGCGCTGATTGGTGCCGAAGGCGTTAGCTGAAGCAAAGGCTGGCGGATTCGATCCGCCCGGCACATAAGAAAACGCCTGATCGTAGCTGAAGCGGCCGAAGAGAGTATCGGCCTGGGAGAAGGTGTAGTCCAGACGGCCATCAAACTTCGTCTCGTTGAGCTGGCGGACGGGAGTGTTGACGAAGTTGTATCCCGCCGCGGCGTTGTTCGCGTTCGGCGTCGGGTACAGGTTAATCATCGCCTGCCCGATGTTGTTGAACAGGCCGGATGGAATCTTCGCGCAGGGAGTTCCCTGCGGCTGGCTTCCGTCAGTATTGGCCGCAAGCGGCTCCCGGCCCCGATCGCACTGGAAATAGACATTTGGATAGACAGTAGGGTCAGTTGAGGCACCAATCATATTGGGATTGACGATGCCAGGCGCCTGGACCGTGCCGGAGGGGGTAGTAACGGTGCTGAAGACCGGATTGCCGAAAGGGTCGGCTGAGAAGTCACCCGAGCGCATGGCCAGCGAAGGAATGAGGCCCGTAAAGGTAATGCCCTCCCGCTGATATTTTTGTTCGCCGTCGACAAAGAAAAACAGCTTATTCTTCTTGATCGGTCCCCCGATCGAACCTCCGAACTGATTCAGGTTGAACTTCCCTGTTGTTGTTGCGAAGTAACTCCTGGCATCCAGCGCCGTGTTGCGGAAAAACTCGTATAGCGATCCGTGGAAGTCGTTGGATCCCGACTTCGTTGTCAGGAGCACGGTGGGGCCGGCGCGAGTTCCGTACTCGGCAGAGTAGGTGTAGGTCAGAACCTTGAACTCCTGGATGTCATCGATCGAGGTCAAGATGGCGATACCGCCTGCAGTCAATTCGTTATTGTCGACGCCGTCCAGCAGCCAATCTGTACTGTTTGGGCGAGAGCCACCAACGGACAAAGAGAACGGCCCGCGTGCAGCCACCTCACTGCTGGCCGCAGAGGTAAAGAAGCTGTTGGGATTGGTCTCTGCCGTGGCGCCCGCTGTGAGTGTGGCGAGTTGCACGAAGTCGCGGCCATTCAAGGGCAACTGCGAGACTTGCTGCGAGGTGATGACCTGACCGAGAGAGGCATTGGCCGTCTCGACGGCAACGGCGTTGCCGGCAACCGTGATCGTACTGGACACGCTCGCGGGAGCGAGACTGAAATCCAGTTCGCGTGCCTGATTAACGTCAAGATTGAGATCCTTGGATTCGCTGCTTTGGAATCCAGTGTAGTCAACGCGCACCGTATATATACCAACGGGGAGCAGCGGGATCAGGTAATGTCCCGCTTCGTCGGTCTTCGTCTCGCGAGCAAGACCGGTGGTCTGCGAGGTAGCGGTGACGGAGGCTCCGGGGATGCTCGCTCCGGATTTATCAGCGACGGTGCCGGAGAAGCTTCCTGTGGCCTGACCGTACATGGCCGTGGGGATGGTAAGCGCGAGAGCGCAGGCGATGACGAAAAACGATATTCTGTGAGGCGATTTGTTGGCCAGGGTTTCCGTTGATTTCTGACACCTGGCCCGCATCATTGTGCGTTTCATAGTCACAACCCTTTCGATGAAAATCAGCTAAGGAGGTTCTTGCGTTGAAATTCGCGGGATGACTAAACGTAATAAATTCGCCGGGATGAGTAACTGTAAGAAGTTGGCGGCTGAACGTCAACTCAAATTTCAGCTGACCTGTTGATGAGTGTGAAGCTCTGACGGTCCTGCCGCGGGATCGTCATTGTGATAGACTCTCGGTCCAACTATGTCCCTCTTTCGCACCAAGCCGCTGTCTACCCTGCTCGCGCAAATCGACGAAAAGGGAGGGCTCAAGCGAAGCCTGCGCTGGCCGGGCCTGATCGCTCTGGGGATTGGCGCGATTATCGGCGCCGGGCTCTTTGCCCGCACACCCGCGGCGGCCGCGCAAAATGCCGGGCCGGGCGTGATACTTTCTTTCGTCATCGCGGCGATCGGCTGCGCGTTTGCCGGCTTGTGTTACGCCGAGTTCGCAGCCATGATTCCGGTTGCCGGCAGCGCCTACACCTATGCGTACGTCACGATGGGGGAGCTGGTCGCGTGGGTGATCGGATGGGCGCTGATTCTGGAATACGGGTTGGGCGCGGCCACGCTGTCGATTTACTGGACCGAGTACTTTAACAATCTGTTTCCGAACCTCATCCCCTGGCAATGGCGGCACTCGCCGCTGCAGACCGGGCCGGGAGGCATGCACGGCATCGTGAATGCGCCGGCGCTGGTGATCCTGCTGATTATGACGCTGCTGCTGATCAAGGGGATTTCAGAATCGGCCACGGTGAATGCGGTCATCGTCGGGATCAAGGTGACCATTGTCCTGATGATCATCGCCATCGGCTGGCACTTCATCAGTCCCGCGAATCACACGCCGTTCGTGCTGGCTCAGGATGCGGCGCACACGGGAATCTTCAAGCACGGATGGGGCGGCATTCTGGGAGGCGCGGGCGTGGTCTTTTTCGCCTTCATCGGCTTCGATGCGGTGTCGACGGCGGCACAGGAGACGATCGATCCGGGGAAGAACATGCCGATCGGGATTCTGGGATCGCTGGCAGTGTGCACCGTTCTCTACATCCTGTTCAGCTGGGTGCTGACCGGCATCGCACCGGTGCTCGATTTTCTGGACCCAAGCAAAGGCATGGAGGCTTCGGTCTCGTACGCGATCAAGACGTACATGCCCGGTTATGGATGGTTATCTGTCCTGGTGTCGGTGGCGATTCTCGCGGGCTTTTCTTCGGTGATGCTGGTCATGCTCCTGGGGCAGAGCCGCGTGTTCTTTTCCATGGCCAAAGACGGCCTGCTGCCCAGGCTGTTCGCGGAACTGCATCCGACGTTTCGCACACCGTACAAGTGCAACCTGGTGTTGTATGTCTTTGTGGGGCTTCTGGGCGGATTTCTGCCCGGCGACATTACCGGCAACATGACCAACCTTGGTACGCTGTTTGCGTTTGTGCTGGTGTGTATCGGGGTGTGGATCATGCGCAAGAAGAATCCAGAGCAGCCGCGGCCGTTCCGCGCGCCGCTGGTGCCGTTGGTACCGATCCTCGGCGCGATTTTCTGCGTGGCGATGATCATCTCCGTCGATCCAACGTCGAAGATCGCCGCCGGGACCTGGATGGTGGTGGGTCTGTGCGTCTATTTCCTGTTTGCGAAACGCAATAGCAATCTTCGCGAGCAGGGCGTGAGCGGCGAAGTCGAGCCACAGGCCGGCGACTAGGCCGCTCTCATTCCCAAGGGTGGTCCGCACTAGTTGTCGAGATGCAATATCTCCTTGGCGTTGTCCACCACTTTGACCCACCTCGGATCGGGCGATGCGGAGGCGGCGTATTCGTCGTGCCAGTTCCACCACTTGTAAGGCGGGGTCTGGGGGTAGCCCTCGGGCGAGTCCTCCCATTGCTCCTGGCGGCCGAGCGCAGTCATATCAAGGTAGCTCCAGGTGCTGCCCATCGCTTCGTCGCCCCGATTATTGATGAAGTAGGTGCGGAACACCTTGTCGCCGTCGCGGATGAAGATGTTGTGGCCGTGCCACTCGTCCACGCCGAAGTCCTTGTCGAAGTCGTCCGTGATGGTGTACCACGGCATGTCCCAATCCATCCGCGCTTTCAGGCGAGCAATGTCCTCCTGCGGAGCGCGCGAGGCGAACGCGAGAGTAGTGTCGCGGGCGTTCAGGTGGGTGAGGTGGGCGATCTGGTCGGCCCCCAAAGAGCAGCCGCGGCAGGCATGGTCGGGCCAGCCGAACACACCTGGCTCAAAGAAGGCGCGATAGACGATCAGCTGACGGCGGCCGTCGAACAGGTCGATAAGGGTTGCTGTGCCCTGGGGTCCGTCGAATTGGTACTGCTTCTCCACTGCCAGCCACGGCATGCGCCGACGGGCAGCGGCCAGCGCATCGCGGGCGCGGGTCAGCTCCTTCTCCTTAATGAGTAGCTGCTGGCGCGCCGTCTCCCATTCCTGTGACGACACGACCGGGTGTGTTTTCATTGCGGGGAGTTCCTTCAGTTGCTCCATGTCTCTCTCCTTGTTCAAGGTTGTTCATGCTGTTTTGGCTGTTCCTGCCGCGGAGCCTGTTCATGACCAGTGCGGAGATGCCGCCTGTCGAGGTGGCACTCGCGGCGATTACGGCTGCGGTTGCAATACAAACTGGGCACATGGCTACCGCCTGTCCGGCTTGTTCAAGCCGCGCTTCTCCGAAGCCGTGCGAATCGCCGCCGTGCGAATTCGGGTGATGAGGTCGGTCCAGCCGGCATCCACTCCGCGGTCCCCTTCGCCGATCCAACCCATCGCACGATGTACAAACCGCACCTGCGTCAATCCGTTCTCTTCTGTCAGCCGGTACTGGAGATTTGAGACGGCCGGCGTGGACATAAACAGCGGGCCGCTTATCTCCAGCAGCGACGGCGGCTTGATTGCCTGTACGACGCCCCAGAAGTGTCCCGCGTTGTTTCCCAAATCGCGAAACCAGCGCCCGCCCGGCCAAGCCTCAAGCTTCATCGGCATCGGTTTCTCGGGCGTTGAGTTCAAGGGTCCCATCTGCTCGAGAATCGTCTCGAAGACAATGTCGATGGGCGCCGCAATCTCTTCCTGTTTCACAATTTCGAAGGTCTGAACCGCCTGTTCCTGAAGATTCACTGCCATTATTCCTCCCTGTTTGCGCTCTTCGTTCCCCTGTCGCTTGAAATCATCCGTTCCAGGACCTTTCGCTCCGCCCGTTCCTTGATCTGACCCAGCTGGTGCGTCCAGTAGCGCTCGAAGGTCTTCACCCAGTCATGCACCGGCTTCAGTTCGGCCGCGTTCAAGCGGTACATCCGGTGCTGTCCGCGCTTGACCACCGACACCACTCCAACCTTGCGCAACACTCCCAGGTGCTTCGAAACAGCCGGCTGCGGCATCCGCAGACGCATGACCACGTCACCCACTGCGTACTCCCGGCCGTCTGCCAACACACCAATCACCTCGCGCCGCCGGGGCTCTGCGATTGCGTTGAAAACATCGGTCGTTGTCGCTGCTCGTGCCATGAGTCTTATATATTCCTATATAGGAATATATGTCAAGCGGCTTTGAGCGAACCTCTAAAAAAAATCGGGCGAAATCGGGTTCCCAGACGTAGTACAGCGAAGGCGGACGATCTCCGCCACTTTGTGCCTTGGCGTACGTCTTTAACAATGGGCAAATGCTCGCGGGAGCATCTTAGAGTGCGAGGGGAGTTCGAGGGAGAGACATGACACCGCAAGAAAGATCGATGCTTGAAGATATGGTTCGCAAGGTTGAGGAAACACGGCTGACGGAAAAGGATCCCGAGGCTGAGCAGCTACTGCAAATGGGGCTGGGGCGTGATCCTGATGCTGTTTACAAGCTGGCGCAGACGGTTCTGGTGCAGAACCTCGCGTTAAACCAGGCGCGCGCGCAGATCCAATATCTGCAGCAGAGTCAGCAGCAGCAGGCGCAGCCGGCGCGGGCTACGAGCTTTCTGGGCGGCCTGCTTGGCCATCGTGAGCCGGCTCCGGTGGCGGCAGCGCCGCAGCCGCCGTACCAGCCGGTGCCTTATCAGCAGGCGCCGGGTAATCAGGCTCCTCCGCAGTATGCAACGGCTCCGCCGTATGCGGACCCTGGTCCCAGTCCGGCGGGAAGCTTTTTGCGCAGCGCGGCAACCACGGCGGCCGGTGTCGCGGCGGGTGCGCTGGCATTTGAGGGCATCGAATCGCTGATGCACGGATTCGGCCACGGTGGCGGCGGGTGGGGCGGCGGCGGTTTCGGTTCCGGTTTCGGGCCTGGCACGCCGGGCGTCGAAGAGACGGTCATCAATAACTACTATGACGATCCGAAGCAGGACAGCGGCTTTGCCGAGCATCACGAGCACGAGGCGTCATTCGACGACCGGCCGGAAGGACATGCCGATCTCAAAGACGCAGACTACAAGACCGACAGCGATTCGACCTCACTCGACGATTCGCAGATGGACAACTCACAGGATGATTCTCAGGTAGACGATTTCGATGGAGATCTGGGTGGCGGCGACGACAGCAGCTTTGCCTAGGCCCTGATGACAGGCCCTAGCTGTGTGCGGGCGCCCTTGCAGAGGCATACAGGGGGTTATCAGGCTGTCGCTCGACTGCGGGCTTGTGGCGCAGCGCCGTAACTGCCATGCGTCCGGCATCGTAAGCGCCATAGATAATGTTGGCGCGCCAGATGTCGTTGCGGAAGGTCAGGATCTGCTTCCGGATGTAACGGAAGGCGATGTTGCCCGCCTTGAAACTTCCGCCGCTGGAGTTGGAATCGAGTTGCTGGTCAACGAGTTGCGGATCAACGGGGCGGCAGTTCTGCAGAGTGATGACCGCGACTGAGCCATCGGTATGCATGATGTCTCCCGTGGCGTTGCGGGTGAGCGTGGGCACATCGGGACGCGAGACATAGCTGACGGACTTCACACAACCGGCGAAGTTGAGGTCGCGAATGACGGCGGAGCGCTCGTCATCGATGTCGGGCGCGATGTGGTGCACAAAGCCCTTGTACTTGACGGAGAGCACGGCGCCGGTGTCGTGCGTCGACGAGCTTACCCAGACGGTTTCGGTGGATCCCGTGTCGCGTATTGCCAGATGCGAAGATGGTCGCGGCGGCCGTAGCTATTGAGGCTTTTCTGCCAGTTCATATCCTCCGGCTTCCCGTCGAGGAGGAAAGTCATCATGGGCTGCTGCGCGTAGCCGCTGTTGTTGAGCAAGGCGTAGAAGTTCTTGAGGTATGTACGGCGCGATGGCGGATCGGCATTATGCCATCCGGCTTCGCGAAAGGCCGCCTTCACTTCGTCCTGCGATCCGAGGAAGACGATGTTCAGAAGGTCCGCGCCAATGTCTTTCCGGGTGGTGACGCGCCAGGGAAGCTGCTCGACTAACTGTTTGAGTTCGTCTGTATCGACCTGGTCGGCTGCAGGTTCGGGCATGACGCCGGCTGTTGCCGGAGGGGAGGAAATTTCTGTCGTCGTCCGCAGGCGGATATCTGTGCCGGCGGGGTAGTAGATTTCCGGCTCGGGAAAGATGGGGAAGGTCGCCTTGTAGGCGATCAGGAAAGGATCGGAATAGGGGTTCCAGGTGGGCAGGTGGATCAAGCGGCTGTTGATGCTGCCCTGAAAGGTGTCGGAACTGCGTATGCCCTGGATCACGCCGTTGCGGACCTGCTCGCGGGCATTTTCCACTTCTTCTACGCGGGCGGTGAAGGCTATGTCGACACCGGGCCCGGCGGCGGCGTGATGAAATTCAAGCTCGAGGGCCGCGGTTTCATGGCGAATACCCCATCCCACCTTGCGCTTGCTGCGGACGATGCCGTCGATATCGGCTCCCATGGGGAGGAGGATTTCGTTGTCGCAGACCAGATCCTGGGTGAGTACCGCATGGACGGGGTCGCCAACTTTGGCCGTATAGGTGGTGACAGGTGAGGACAGTCGAATCCAGAGAGATTGGCCCGGTGGCAGCTGATCGCACGCAAAGGCCGTGCCCGCGCTCATGACGCACAGAAACACGAGCACGCGATTCCGGCCAAACAGAATTTTCATTTAGGACGGGGGCGGCTTTCCCCCTGCTTCAACAATAACAGGATGGGCAGCAGAATCGGGTGTCCGGGTCATGAGGGAGACGCCGCTCTGTGGCTCGTCCATGTAGACAATCTACCCCTATGGATGTAGGATGCCTCCATCGTGTCTGTCGGGAGCACATCGGTCCGGAGGCGGGAATGACCTGGTGGAGGCGCTGGTTTGCAAATCGGCCCGAAGCGAACAAGCGGGAACTGGATGCGGAGATCGAGGCGCATCTGGCGATGGCCGCGGCCGATGCGCGCGAGCGTGGACTGGACGGTGCCGAGGCCGATCGGCAGGCGCGGCGGGAGTTCGGCAACGCAGCGCTGGTGAAGGATGTAACTCGCGAGGCGTGGGGATGGATGTGGCTGGAGCGGCTGGGGCAGGATCTTCGCTATGCGCTGCGGCAGATGCGGAAGTCGTGGGGATTCGCCGCGGCGGTTATCGGCACGCTGGCGCTGGGAATGGGCGCGGCTACGGCGATGTTCACGGTGGTAGACCGGGTGCTGCTGAGGCCGCTGCCCTATGCGCATGCGGACCGGCTGGTGGAGATGCGCGAGGGCAGCAAGGCGGGAGTCGATATTGAGCCCACGTATCTCGATGTCGAAGAGTGGCGGAAATGGAGCCGGGGCTTTGAGGGGATCGCGTTCTATCACTGGGCTACGGGACGGAATTTTCTTGAAGGGAAGACGAGCTCTCAGCAGGTCGGCTCATACAAAATAAGCGCCAATCTGTTTGCGGTACTGGGTGCGGCTCCGGAGATGGGACGCGATTTCCGCAACGGGCAGGATGGGTTTGCGAAGAGCGCGGATGCGACCAGCGTGGTTCTGAGCGACGGCGCGTGGCGCGAGGTATTCGGCGGAGATCCGTCGGTGCTGGGCAGGACGGTGAAGATCAGCGGCGAGTCTTACACGGTGGTGGGTGTGATGCCGCGCGGGTTTTCATTTCCTTTCGACGTGAGGTTCCCGCAGGTGTGGACGCTGGCGCAGCCCGGCAACGAGGACCGCGGGCGGACGGATAAGACTCCCGAATATGACGTGATCGCGCGGCTGGCGGATGGAGTGACGGCGGGGCAGGCACAGGCTCGGCTCTCCACGCTGCAGCAGCAGGTCGTAAAGGGCTACGTCGATGCCGATGATCGCAAGGAGCGGTCCAACATTGTGGTGACAAGCTACGCGGCTTCGCTCGTGGACAAGGACGTGAAGGGCGCGCTGGAGATGCTGCTGGCGGCGTCCGGAGTGCTGTGGCTGATTGCGTGCGTGAACGCGACGAATCTGCTGCTGGCGCGGGCCATGGTGCGGCAGCGGGAGATCGCTCTGCGCGGAGCTTTGGGAGCAGGACGCGGACGGATCGTGCAGCAGTTCGTTGTCGAAGGGCTGCTGCTGAGCGGTTGTGCAGCGCTGGCGGGAGCCGGGTTGGCGCTGCTGGTTGTGAAGGCGTTTTCTCACGGCATGGAGCATCGGCTGCCGTTTCCGGTTCCGGCGGCGGTGGATGGACGGGTGGTTGCGGCGCTGGTAGCGCTGACGGTGGTTTCGGCCCTGGTGTCGTCGGTGTGGCCGGCGTGGCTGGCAGCGCGGTCGCCGATTGAGCCTGCTCTGAAGCAGGGCAACCAGCAGAGCGGGAGCACGCGCGCGCAGCATCGGATGCGCGGCGGGCTGGTGGTGGTGGAGATTGCCATGTCGCTCACGCTGCTGGTGGGTTGCGGATTGCTGCTGCGAACGATCTACGCGCTGCGGCATGTGCCGCTCGGATTCCGGACGGATCACATCGTTGTCGCGAATTTGCAGATTCCCGGTTACAAATTTGCGGGACACAACATGGGAGACAATCTCTACGCGCCGTTGCTGGAGCGGATCAGGAATGTGCCGGGTGTGCAGGCGGCGGGATTAATGTCGGAAGTGCCGCTGGGGAAGACATTTCAGCTCCTGCTTACGTTGAAGGGCGATCCGGGAAGCTCGGGAGGGAAGTCGAAAGACGTGATAGCGCGGCTGAATGCGGCGAGTCCCGATCTGCAGAAAGTCTTCGGCTTCAAGATGCTGGCGGGACGATTCCTCAACGAGAACGATACGGCGTCTTCCCCGCCGGTGCTGGTGGTGAATCGAGCCTTTGCGAAAGAGTTCGCACCGAATCAGCAGGACCTGAATAAGGTGGTGGGGATGGAGCTGTGGCACCTGACTCCGGATCGGCCGGCACACATTGTCGGCGTGGTCGATGATCTGCGGCAGAAGGCGATCGCGGAGCCGACGCAGCCGGAGGTTGAGGTTTCGCTGGCGCAGGTGACGCAACAGAGCGGCTTCTACCAGGCGATCGAAGCCATTGCGATGGATATTGCGGTGCGCACGAATCGAAATCCGAGCACGATCATTCCCGAACTGCGTGAGGTGATGCGGCAGGCGGATCCGGCGCTGGCGGGGAGCAATTTCACGACGATGAACCAGGTGGTCGAGGACTCGTACGGAAGCCAGGCGCTGGCGGCGCACCTGCTGGAGATTTTCGCGGGATCGGCGCTGTTGTTGTGCGTCGCAGGGCTCTATGGGCTGCTGGCATACGTCGTGAGCCAACGCACACGCGAGCTGGGCGTGCGCTTTGCTCTCGGCGCGCAGCGCGGAGATGTGGTGTGGCTGGTGATGCGGCAGGCGGGCTCGATGGTGGTGACGGGCGTGGCGCTGGGGCTGGTGATGGCGTTCGTGGCGGGCAGGCTGGTGCGCAGCTATCTGTATGGGGTATCGGCACACGATGGGTGGACGCTGGCGGCGGTGGCGATTGTGCTGATGCTGAGCGGAGCGCTGGCTGCGTATCTGCCAGCGCAAAGAGCGGCGGGGGTGAATCCGGTCGAGGCGCTGCGGGCTGAGTAAGGAACTCAGCTTCAGCGAGTAGCGGATAACGCGCTGAAGTGGGTTTCGTAACGTGAGCCGGTGGCCATGAGCTGTTCGATCGCGGCGACTGAGGCGATGCCTCCGCGGGCTCCTGTTGCGGTGCAGTTCAGGGCAGCGGCGGCGCAGGCGAAGTCGAGTTGGCGCTGGAGCGGCCAGCCCTGGAGGAGTCCGTAGATGAAGCCGGCGTGGAAAATGTCGCCTGCCCCGGTGGTGTCGACGACAGGCACGCGGTAGGCGGCGGCGTGGAGGAACCGCTTGCCGTCCCAGGCGAGCACGCCTTCTTCTCCCAGAGTTGCGGCGGTGAGAACGGAGCCGTAATGGCTGCGCATCTGGCGAAGGGCCTCTTCGAGTTGCGGCTCGCCGGTGATCAGAGTGGGGAAATTGCGGCTGACGATGAGATAGTCAACGTTTTCGAGCAGATCTTCGACGCCGGGATAGGCTTCGTCGAGGTCGGCAACGACGCTGATACCGGCTTCGCGGGCCCAGCGGGCGGCAAGGGTGGCGGCAGCGGTGTCGTGGCCGTCGACGTGGAGCGCGCGGGCGTTGACGATCCATTCGCGCTTGAGCTCACCGGGCTGAAGAATCAGCCGCTCGTCGCGACGGCAGAGAACAGTGCGCTCACCAGCCGCGTCCACGAGGATGAGCGACTGCGGACTTGCGCAGCCAGGCACGGTGACGAGCTGCGCTTCTACGCCTGCGCGCGAGAATTCGCGGCGATGGAGCGCGGCCGCGTCATCATCTCCCAGTTTGCCGACGTATCGCGTCCGCATGCCCCAGTGCTGGCAGGCGACGACGGTGGTAGCGACCTGTCCGCCGGGAAGGACGGTTGGCGAGCTGTACTCGATTTTTGAGCCACGCTCCGGAAAAGCGGCGAGCGGAATAAGTGTGTCGGTGGCGTTCAGTCCAACGCCGACGAGGTCAACTTTCAATTCTGGCACCAGCAAATTAGTAAGCCTGCAGTTGGTCAATAGGCAAACGCACCTGGAAGCAGGTCGCACCCGGCTCCGACTGCACGCGGATGAAGCCGCGGTGGCGGCGAACGACGCGCTGCGCGGTATCTAAACCAAGGCCGAGGCCTGAGCCGGGAGCCTTGGTCGTGAAAAAGGGCTCGAAGATGCGATCCTGCAGATCCTCGGGAATGCCGGGACCGTTGTCCCAGACCTCGATGAGGAGCATGTCGCCGGAGAGCTGGACCCCAAGCGTGATCTTGCCGTGATCCTGAATCGCATCGAGCGCGTTTTCAAGCAGCCCCATCCACACCTGGTTCAGCTCACTGCCGTAGGCAGCGATAAGAGGCAGTTCGTCTTCGTAGCGGCGCTCGATCTCGACATGCGTGAGGCGCGACTGCAGCATGGTCAGCGTATTCTCCAGCGCCTGACGAACGTCGACTTCCTGAATCGGCGCCTGGTCCATGTAGGAATAGTCCTTGATGGCGCGGATGAGGTCGAAGATGCGGGCGGTGGAGTCGAGCATGGCTTCGGCGATGCGCTCGGCACGGACGGAAGACGCAAACTGCGCCAGCACGATGGAGAGGGAATCGGAATTGAGAACTTCGCCCAGCGGGTTAAGCTGCTCTGCGGTCACGCCGAGCTCGGCAAGTTCAGGAGCAACCTTCCACGTCTCCCTGACGCCGTGGTCCCTCAGCCAGGCCTGCAGCTTGTCTTCATTCGCCGCGTGCTGGACGGTGTCAGGCGACTCCGCGCGGGCCTGCTCGCGAATGCCTTCCTGCCATTTCCTTACCTGCAGCAAGTGCTTTTCGTCGAGACAAAGGCTGCCCAGCTTGAACTTTTCCTGACCATAGACGCGCAGTTCCTCGAGCAGGCCGGAGGCAGCACGCTGCGCCGCCGATGCCGGGTTGTTCATCTCGTGGGCAAGATTTCCGGCGAGCTTTCCCAGGGCATTGAGTTTCTCGGTCTGCTGCTCGAGGCGCGTGATCTCGCGAACACGATCGAGCAGAACGGAGACGCAGCGCTGCGCCATTGAGGGCACGTCGCGAAGCATCTCGGGAAACAGCTGGCGGTCGAAGTCGAGCGACCAGGCGTCGGTGACGACGTATCCGTGGCCGCCGTAGGTCTTCATGCGCGAGAAGGGCAGCAGGCCGGTGATGAGGCCGGTGCGGCCGATGAAGAAAGCCGCGGGAGCACCCTTGCCGCGACGAACATGGATCTCGCCCTTGAGCAGGATGTTCATCGTGGTGGCGGGATCGCCTTCATGGAAGAGCGTGGTCCCCGCCGGCTCCAGGCGCTCGATGCCGTGCGTGGCCAGCCACTCGTATTCGCTGTGCTCCATGCCGTGCAGGGGCGGCACACGCTTGAGAGCTTCGATGATTTCCGGGATCGGCGTGCGGCTGGGAGTGGACTTTCGATCAGCCGAATCCAGCGTGGGGATGGTGCTGGCAGTGGTCATAATCTCGCCTCTTCTTCTGATGGTAACCGATGCGGTGACTGGGTCGAGGTGTGCACAATAATCAATTGGCGTGGGGGCGTTGCATTTCCATTTTGCGCGAGGGCATGGTGTCGATGAGGGCGTTCAGGCGATCGGAATCTGACCGGGCTGCGTGGCGCGCAGGGCCTCGCTGCCGTCTTCGCCGAGCAGGACGACAACAAAGGTCTCCTGAGGCACATGGAACTGAGAGCGGATGGCCTGCATCTGCTGCGCGCTGAGCAGCACGTAAGGTGTGTCGAGTGGCGCGGAAAAGCCCTTGGATGAGGGCAAAATGGGGGTGAACAGCACGAAGCGGTCCATCATGTCGTCGGCATCGGCGTCGAGAATTTCACTCTGGCGCCTGAGGCGTGCGTCTGTAGCCGAGGGACTGAAGACCAGCAGCGGACGGTAGCAGTGGCGCATCGCGGCGAGCGTTTTGGGCTGCACCTGGCACTTGAGGCTTGCCTGGCCGAATGCTGTCGCGGCAAATAGGGCGAGCGCGACGAGAATGGGGGAACGGTAGGTGGCCATATTCACCATCGACGTTTGTGGCCGCGGAGTCGGATATCCGCGGCCAACGTGGATACAGCGAGGCTAGGCGCTAACGGTTTCCGCGGCCTCGGGCGCGTTGTCCTTGACGGTGACCGGATCGAGGAAGGGCATGGCCGCGCGCAGCGTGGCGCCTACCTTCTCGATGGGGTGCTGGGCTTCGGCTTTGCGCATTTCAGTGAAATGCTTGCGGCCGGTCTTGTTCTCTTCGATCCACTTTTTCGCGAATCGGCCGTCCTGAATCTCCTTGAGGAGCTTCCTCATTTCGGCGCGGGTTTCGTCGGTGACGATGCGCGGGCCGGCGGTGTAGTCGCCGTACTCCGCGGTGTCGGAGATGGAGTAGCGCATGTAGGCGAGGCCGCCGCGGTACATGAGGTCGACGATGAGCTTGAGCTCATGCAGGCACTCGAAGTAGGCGATCTCCGGTTGATAGCCGGCTTCGACCAGCGTTTCGAAGCCCGCCTTCACGAGAGCGGAAGCGCCTCCGCAGAGAACGGCCTGCTCGCCGAAGAGGTCGGTCTCGGTTTCTTCGGCGAATGTGGTCTGGATGACGCCGGCGCGGGTGCAGCCGATGCCTTTCGCGTACGAGAGCGCCAGTTCGAGGGCCTTGCCGGAGGCGTCCTGATGGATGGCGACGAGGCCGGGTGTTCCTCCGCCTTCGGTGAAGACTTCGCGCACGCGGTGGCCGGGGGCCTTGGGCGCGACGAGCGAGACGTCGATGTCCTTGGGCGGATCGATGGTGCCGAAGCGGATGTTGAAGCCGTGGGCGAACATCAGCGTCTTGCCGGCCTTGAGGTTGGGCGCGATGTCGCTCTTGTAGGTGTCGCCCTGCGAGTGATCGGGCGTGAGGATCATGATGACGTCGGCCCAGGCGGCGGCGTCGCTCACGGTGCTGACTTCGAGGCCGGCTTTCTTGGCCTTGTCGATTGATTTGCTGGTCGCGGGGAGACCGACGCGGACTTCGACGCCCGAATCCTTGAGGTTGAGGGCGTGCGCGTGGCCCTGCGATCCGTAGCCGATGATGGCTACCTTCTTCTTCTGGATGAGCGACAGGTCGGCGTCCTGATCGTGATAGGTCTTCGGCATTTCGTAATTCCTCGTGTCTTCTTTGATTGGATTGAAGGTCTATTGGTTACTGCGGCAGATCGGCTTCCTCTACATTTTCCGCTTCTGCGTCAGGGATTGGTTCGGCTTCCGTCTCGGGTGTGGCGACGCGCATGGCATCGAGCACGCGGCTGGTGTGCTGGCCGCGCCGCATGACCATGCGTCCGGTGCGGGAGATTTCAAGGATGCGGTCTTCGCTCTCGGTCAGAACCTGAATGAGTCCTTCGATCTTGCTTTCGACGCCGGTAATTTCGATCATCAGCGACTCGGGAGCCAGATCGACGATGCGCGCGCGGAAGACCTCGACGAGTTCGAAGATGTGCGAGCGCGTCTTGGGTGTGGCGGCAACTTTGATCAGAGCAAGCTCGCGGCTGACGCTGGAGTGCTGGCCGATGTCGTCGACCTGCAGAACGTTCTCGAGCTTGTAAAGGCTGGCCATGATGCGGTGGCCAGCCGTGGGCGAGGCCTCGGAGACGATGGTCATGCGCGAGACGCCGGGCTTCTCCGAGTGGCCGACGGTGAGCGAGACGATGTTGACGTTCAGCCGGCGGAAGAGCGAGGCGACGCGCGTGAGGACTCCGGGTCTGTCTTCGACAATCGCTACGAATGTGTGCAGCATACGGTTACGAATTATCCTCTCGCGGTTATGCGTCCTGCGCGGTCTCGATCAGCGGGTCCTTCTCCGGGCGGCGGATCATTTCATGGAGCGCGGAACCGGCGGCGATCATGGGATATACAGAGTCTTCCTTCTCGACCAGGAAGTTGATCAGGAACGGCCCCTTGCGCTCGCGGGCGGCGCTGACCGCGGGCAGCACTTCGGCGCGTGTGCGTACGGTTGCGCCGGGAATGCCGTGTGCATCGGCCAGCTTGACGTAGTCCGGGCTGAGGATGGGCGAGGACTCGTAGTTCTTGTCGTAGAAGAACTCCTGCCACTGGCGCACCATGCCGAGATATCCGTTGTTGACGATGGCGATGTTGAGGTCGAGGTTCTCCTGGGCGATGGTGGAGAGCTCGGCTGCGGTCATCTGGAAGCCGCCGTCTCCGGCGATGACCCAGACTTCTTTGTCGGGGCAGGCGACTTTCGCGCCGATGGCTGCGGGCAGAGCAAAGCCCATAGTGCCGAGTCCGCCGGAGGTGATGAGCGTGCGCGGGTCTTCGTGCTTGTAGTACTGCGCCTCCCACATCTGGTGCTGGCCGACGTCGGTGACGACGATGGCCTTGCCGTTTGTGGCGTGCCACAGATCGTTCATGACGTGAGCGGCGTAGAGGTGTCCGTTGTCGGGAAGGTTCTGGATGTCGCGAACGGCGCATTCACCCTTCATTGCGTTCACCTCGCGCAGCCACGGGGATTCGCCGCCGGAGCGCGGGGCGAGATGCGGCAGCAGGGCTTCGAGGACCTGAGCCAGATCGCCGATGAGCGCGACGTCGACCTTGACGTTCTTGTTGATCTCGGCGGGATCGATCTCGATGTGAATCTTCTTCGCGTTGGGCGCGTAGGTCGAGAGCGAGCCGGTGACGCGATCGTCGAAGCGCATGCCGCAGGCGATGAGCAGATCGGATTGCTGGATGGCGTGGTTGACCCAGGCTTCGCCGTGCATGCCCATCATGCCCAGCGAGAGCGGATGCGATGCGGGGAAGCCGCCGAGTCCGAGCAAGGTAGACGCGACGGGGATCTGCAGGCGCTCGGCGAGCGCCCGAACCTGCTCGCGCGCGCCGGACTGAATCATGCCGTGCCCGGCGAAGATGATGGGGCGCTTGGCGCTGCGGATCAGCTCGGCAGCCTTGAGGACGGAGTCGGTCTCGGCGCGGAGCATGGGATGAGGGCGATAGGGGCGCGGCGCGGCGGCGGCGAAGTCGTAGGTGGCGGTCCCTGCTGCGCGTCCTTGGTGATGTCGACCAGCACCGGACCGGGGCGGCCGGACTGCGCGATGAGCAGGGCCTCGCGGATGACGGGAGCGATGTCTTCGGCGCGCGTGACGAGGTAGTTGTGCTTGGTCATCGGCAGAGTGATGCCGGTGATGTCGATCTCCTGGAAGGCGTCGGAGCCGAGAACCTTGCTCGAGACCTGTCCGGTGATGCAGAGCACGGGGATGGAGTCCATCATCGCTGTGGCCATGCCGGTGACCATGTTGGTGGCGCCGGGTCCGGAGGTGGCGATGGCCACGCCGACCTTGCCCGAGGCGCGCGCATAGCCGTCGGCCATGTGCACCGCGCCCTGCTCGTGGCGGACGAGGATGTGGCGGATGGGGAATTTGCGCAGCGCGTCGTAGGCGGGCAGAATCGCGCCGCCGGGATAGCCGAAGACCTCGCGCACGCCCTCGCCTTCGAGGGTGGCCCAGAGGATTTCGGATCCGGTTAAACGTGTGCCTTCAGATTTCGCTTCACTCATCTCCTGCTCCTAGTCTCGACAAGCAGTTATGTGCCTGGGACTGTTGCAACTTTCTAGTGCGTTACCGCGCCCAGTGGACGCCGACGAAACCGTGTCGGTGTATTTGCGGAAAACTCCGCGGGCAAAGCGGGGGACGGGCTTTTCCCACGACTTCAGCCGTTCGGCGAGCTCCTTGTCGGAGACTTCGACCGAGAGCTTGCGGTTGGGAATATCGAAATGGATGATGTCGCCTTCGCGGACGGCGGCGATCGGTCCACCGACGGCTGCTTCGGGCGCGACGTGGCCGGCCATGAGGCCGCGCGTGGCTCCGGAGAAGCGGCCGTCGGTGAGGAGCGCCACGGTTTCGCTCAGTTCGGGAATGCCGGCGATGGCGGCGGTGACCTGCAGCATCTCGCGCATGCCGGGTCCGCCCTTTGGACCTTCGTAGCGGATGACGACCACATCGTTGGGCTTGATCTGGCCGCCCTCGACGGCGTGGAAGGCATCCTGTTCGGCGTCGAAGACGCGCGCCGGGCCGCGATGCTCGAGGCGCTTGTGTCCGGCGACCTTGATGACGCAACCTTCGGGGGCGAGATTGCCCTTGAGGATGACGAGCCCGCCGGTGGGCTTGATGGCGTTGTCGAGGGCGTGGATGACTTTCTGGCCGGGAGTCTCCTTGGCCTGAGCGGCTTCCTCGGCGAGGGTCTTGCCGGTAACGTTCCAGGCGGTGCCGTCGATCAGGCCGGCGTCGAGCAGGCGCTTGGCGAGCAGGCGGCTGCCGCCGGCGGCGTGGTAATCGGCAGCAACGTACTGGCCGCCGGGCTTGAGGTCGCAGAGCAGCGGTGTCTTCGAACTGATGCGGTCGAAATCGTCGATCGAGAGGGGAATGCCCATCTCGTTGGCGATGGCGAGGAAGTGAAGGACGGCATTGGTTGATCCGCCGGAGGCCGCGACGCTGGCGATAGCGTTCTCGATGGCCTGCGCGGTGATGATCTTGCTGGGGCGCAGGTCGTTCCTGGCGAGCTCGAGGACGAGGCGGCCGGCTTCGCGGGCGGCGTCGAGCTTTTCCGGCAGGAAGCGCCGGCACGCCGGAGAGGCCGATGGGCGAGATGCCGAGGAATTCGCAGGCCATGGCCATGGTGTTGGCGGTGAACTGGCCGCCGCAGGCGCCCGCGCCGGGACAGGCCGCGGCTTCGACGGCTTCGAGACCGGCGTCGTCGAGCTTGCCGGCGGCGTGCGAGCCGATGGCTTCGAAGACATCCTGGACGGTGAGGTTCTTTGCCGTTCAGATGGCCGGGCGCGATCGAGCCGCCGTAGAGCATGAGCGATGGGAATGTCGAGCCGGGCGAGCGCCATGACGGTGCCGGGCATGTTCTTGTCGCAGCCGGCGATGGCGACGAGGCCGTCGAAGAGGTTGCCGCGGGCGACGAGCTCGACCGAGTCGGCGATCACTTCACGGCTGATCAGCGAGGCCTTCATGCCTTCGGTGCCCATGGTGATGCCGTCGGAGATGGTGATGGTGTTGAACTCCATCGGCGTGCCGCCGGCTTCGCGGATGCCCTGCTTCACCGCTTCGGCGATATGGCGCAGGTGGAAGTTGCACGGGCCGATTTCGGTCCAGGTATTCGCGATGCCGATGATGGGCTTGTGCAGGTCTTCTTTCGAGAAGCCGACGGCGCGAAGCATGGAGCGCGCGGCGGCGCGGCTGGGCCCTTCGGTCAGAGGGATGCTGTACTTTCGGATTATGCGGGTCGTGCTTGCCATTACTACTCATGCGTGCGCATGTCTCCTGAGGACGAGGCGCGACCCAGAAGGCCGCATCGTGCTGTTGTTCGAATTTGTCGAGCGCTTCCGAGTGGCGCAGGGTCAGGCCGATGTCGTCGAGTCCTTCGAGCAGGCAGTAGCGGCGGAAGGGATCGATGGTGAAAGTTGCCGAGAAGCCGTGATCGTCGTGGATCAGGTGATCCTCGAGCGAGACGTTCAGGTGGTAGTCGTCGATGGTCGAGGCGCGCTCAAGCAGAAGCTCGACCTGATCGTCGGGCAGTGTTACCAGCAGGATGCCGTTCTTGCCGGCGTTCGAATGAAAGATGTCGGCGAAGCTGGGTGCGATGACGACGCGGAAGCCGTGGTCGTTGAGCGCCCACGCAGCATGTTCACGAGAAGACCCGCAGCCGAAGTTCTTGCCGGTGACGAGGATCTCCGCGCCCTTGTGCTGCGGGCGATTGATCTCGAAGTCGGGATCCTGGCGCCAGTCATGGAAGAGGAAGTCGCCGTAACCGGTGCGCTCGATCCGCTTCAGGAACTGCTTGGGGATGATCTGGTCGGTGTCGACGTTCGCGCGATTGAGCGGCATCACCTTCGATCTGTGTTTGCGAAACGGCTTCATTAGGCCAAAACCTCTTCCTTCTTAAATTCCCAGGTCCGGACGTCGGTGAAGTGTCCGGTGATCGCTGCTGCGGCGGCCATCATGGGGCTGACGAGATGGGTGCGGCCACCGCGTCCCTGGCGGCCTTCGAAGTTGCGATTGCTGGTTGAGGCGCAGCGTTCGCCGGGCTGAAGGATGTCGGGGTTCATGCCCAGGCACATGGAGCAGCCGGGCTCGCGCCACTCGAATCCCGCCTCGCGGAAGATGTGATGCAGCCCTTCGCGCTCGGCCTGTGCTTTGACCTGCTGCGATCCGGGCACAACCATGGCGCGAACGTGGGGATGAACGTGGTGGCCGATGACGACCTTGGCTGCGGAGCGCAGATCTTCGATGCGGGAGTTGGTGCAGGAGCCGAGGAAGACGCGGTCGATGGCGATTTCTTCGATGGGCGTGCCGGCCTTCAGATCCATGTAGTCGAGAGCGCGCTCGAAGTGGCGGCGGTCGGCGTCAGACGCGGCGTTGGCAGGCGAGGGAACGGTATCGGTGATGGAAACTACCATGCCCGGGCTGGTGCCCCAGGTCACGTAAGGAGTGAGCTCGATGGCGGGGATCACGAGTTCGCGATCGAACTTTGCGCCGGGATCGGAGATGAGCTTGCGCCATTCGGCGACGGCCTTGTCCCAGTCTGCACCTTGCGGCGAGAACTTGCGGCCCTTGAGGTAGGCGAAGGTGGTCTCGTCGGGAGCGATCATGCCGGCGCGTGCTCCCGCCTCGATGCTCATATTGCAGATGGTCATCCGGCCTTCCATGCTGAGCGAGCGGATGGCGGAGCCTGCGTACTCGATCACGTATCCGGTTGCGCCATCGGTGCCGATGCGTCCGATGATGCCGAGGACTACGTCTTTTGCGGTTACGCCGTCGGGCAGCTCGCCGTCGATGGTGATGCGGAAGGTCTTCGGCTTCGATTGCGGCAGGCACTGCGTGGCCATCACGTGCTCGACTTCGGATGTGCCGATTCCAAAAGCCAAGGCCCCGAAGGCTCCGTGGGTGGAAGTGTGCGAGTCTCCGCAGACGATGGTCATGCCAGGCTTGGTGAAGCCGAGTTCGGGTCCGATGACATGGACGATGCCCTGGTTTGGCGACTCGACATCGTAGAGCTCGACGCCGAAGTCGGCGCAGTTCTTGCGCAGGGTGTCGATCTGCTTGGCGGCGATGGCGTCTTCGATGATGAGGCGGTTGGCTGTGGTCGGGACGTTGTGGTCGACCGTGGCCACGGTGCGGTCGGGGCGGCGAAGCGGCCGGCCGGCAATGCGAAGGCCTTCGAATGCCTGTGGTGAAGTGACTTCGTGGACGAGGTGCAGGTCGATATAGAGGAGCGCGGGCTCATCGGCCGGCTCGGCTACCAGATGCGATTCCCAGACTTTTTCGAATAGTGTTTTTGCTGCTGACATCTCTTTACTCCTGCTTCTCACAATCTCTTTGCGCCGAAGGCGGTGCTGGCCGCACGGCGAACGCGCCTTTGGCGCAGAAATCAAACCGCGTGCATGGCCTGCTGGCGGTCGATGTTCTCGTTAAGCGCCTGGTGAACATGCTTGCCCATCTCCTGCGTGGAGACGGTCATCTTCGACTCGCCACGCACCAGATCCGCCGTGCGATAGCCCTGTTCGAGCACCTTGCGGACGGAGGCCTCGACGGCCTGGGCATCCTGCTCGAGTTTTGCCGAGTGGCGCAGCAGCATGGCCGCGGTGAGGATTGCGCCGAGAGGATTGGCGAGGCCTTTGCCTGCAATATCAGGCGCTGAGCCGTGGACAGGCTCGTACAGATTCACCTGGCCGCCGATGGTTGCCGAAGGCAGCATGCCGAGCGAGCCGGTGATGACCGCGGCTTCGTCGGACAGGATGTCGCCGAAGAGATTTTCGGTCAGCACGACGTCGAAGTTGCGCGGCGTATTCATCAGGTGCATGGCGCAGGCGTCGACGTACTGGTGTTCGAGGGCGACGTCGGGATATTGCGCAGCGATCTCGGTCACGGTCGCGCGCCAGAGCTGCGAGACTTCGAGGACGTTGGCCTTGTCGACCGAAGTGACTTTCTTGCGCCGGGCCGATGCGAGCTCAAAGGCAATCCGGGCTACGCGTATGACCTCGTCGCGGGTGTAGCGCATGGTGTTCCAGGCGGAGCCGGCTTCGCTTGTCCCAAGAGCGCGGCTCGCCGAAGTAGAGGCCGCCGAGGAGCTCGCGTACGAAGAGAATGTCAGCGCCGTTGACCACCTCGGCGCGGAGCGGAGAGTTCGAGGAAAGCGACGGCCATGCGAACGAAGGACGGAGGTTGGCGAAGCCGCCGAGGGCCTGCCGCAGCTGCAGCAGGCCGGCCTCGGGGCGGCGGTTTGGGGGAAGGGAATTGAATTCGTTGCCGCCGACGGCGCCGAGCAGAACCGCATCGCTCTCCAGCGCGGTATCGAGTGTCGACTCGGGCAGCGGCGAGCCTTGCGCCTTGATGGCGGCGCCGCCGATCAGGGCATTCTTGAATTCGAAGTCGTATCCGCCGAGTTCGGCGACCGACTCCAGAATGCGCACCGCCTCGGCTGTGACTTCGGGACCGATTCCGTCTCCGGCGACGACCAGTATCTTGAGCTTCATCATTGTCTCCCTGCCAAGAATGGCTGAATTCGCGATCGCCGAAGTCTCAGTTGAGCTTTGCGGCTGATTCTTCGCTGATCAGGTCTTCGTGCCGCTGGTGATGCGCCACCAGATTGATCAGATCCTGGTCGTAGATGGCCTTCTTGCGGTCGGCCAATTCGGTGAACGCGCGATACGCGACGTCGAGGTCTGCCGGCGCGAGATCGTAACCAAGCTGAATCAGACGCGAGCGGAGCGCATGGCGCCCGGAGTGCTTGCCGAGCACGAGGCGGTTGCTGGGGATGCCGAATACCGAAGGCGTCATGATCTCGTACGTGAGGGGGTTTGACAGCACTCCGTGCTGGTGAATGCCGGCTTCGTGGGCGAAGGCATTATCGCCGACGACAGCTTTGTTCGGCGTAGGCGTGAAGCTGATCATGTGCCCCAGCAGCTGGCTTGCCGCGTACATCTTGCCAAGCTTCAGGCTGGTCTGCATGGGATACCGGTCGCCGCGGACATGGAGCGCAGCGGCGATCTCCTCGAGGGCGGCATTGCCGGCGCGCTCGCCTATGCCGTTGACGGTGCACTCGACCTGGCGGGCTCCCGCCTCGATGGCGGCGAGAGCATTGGCGACCGCGAGTCCGAGATCGTCGTGCGTGTGAGCGGAAAGGATCACCTTGTCGGCGCCCGGCACGCCCTCGCGAATCATGCGGAACATCGCAGCGTAGTCGGTGGGAGTGGCGTAGCCGACGGTGTCGGGCAGATTGATGACATGCGCGCCTGCTTCGATGGCCACGCCGACGATCTTGCAGAGGAAATCGGGATCGGTGCGCGTGGAATCCTCGGGAGAAAACTCAACCTCGTCGGCAAGCGTGCGCGCGAGGGCCACGGATTGAGCGGCCTGATCGAGCGCTTCAGCGCGGGTCATCTTCAGCTTGTATTCGAGGTGAAGGTCGGAGCTGGCGAGAAAGATGTGGATGCGCGATTTTTGTGCGCGTTCGAGAGCCTTGGCGGCACGCTCGATATCTCCGCGTTTGGAACGGGCAAGGGACGCGATGACCGGGCCGCGGACCTCGCGGGCGACCGTTTCTATGGAGGCGAAATCGCCGTCGGACGAGATGGCGAAGCCGGCTTCCAGAATGTCCACGCCGAGGTCGGCCAGGGAGTGGGCCATCTGGAGTTTTTCGTGCTGCGTCATGCTGCAGCCCGGCGATTGCTCGCCGTCACGGAGGGTCGTATCGAAAAAATGTATGCGGTCTGGGGGCATCTGCATCGTGAGGCTCTCTATCTGTTAAGTTTGCCAAATTCATGCTCATTATTCAAATTTATAATTTTTACCGAATCCATAAATCTGGGTAATATAAGCCAGGGCGCCGGGCATGAGCGCGCTGCATCTTTATGGACCTGTCTCAGCTTGAAACCTTTCTTGCGGTCGTAGAGGAGCGCGGCTTCTCGCGTGCTGCCGCGCGTCTGCACCGCACACAGCCGGCGGTGAGCCACACCATTCGCCGTCTGGAAGATGAGATTGGCGATCCGCTTTTCGAGCGCACTTCGCGAGAGGGCACGCTCACGGCGGCTGGAGTGCTGCTGCGCGAATATGCCGAGCGGCTGCTGAAGCTGCGCGGCGAAGCGGCGTCGGCGATTGAAGAGCTGCGCTCGCTGGAACGCGGACGCCTGCATCTGGCAGCCAACGAATACACCTGCCTGTATCTGTTGCCGGTTCTCGACGAATTTCGCCGTCTGTGTCCCCACATCAGCGTTCTGGTGCAGCGGGCGCTGGCCAGCCGCATTCCTGAACAGATTGTCGAGCGGACAGTGGAGCTGGGCATCGTGACTTTTCGGCCGCCTGAGGAACAACTTCAGCTGATTGGCGTCTACACGGATTCTGTTGTTTTCGTGGTGAATCCGCGGCACCCGCTGGCACGCGAGAAGAAGGTGGCGATCCGCGATCTGGGTGCGGAGAACTTCGTTGCTCACAATGTCGTCTCACCGCTGCGGCATCGGGTGATCGACCTCTTCGAGAAACATAAGACGCCGTTGAATATGAATGTCGAACTGCCAAGCCTGGAGGCCATCAAGAGATTTGTGGCTATGGGCAACGGCGTCGCGCTGGTTCCGGGCCTGACAGTACAGGATGAGCTGGGGCGGGGTGAGCTGGTACAGGTTCAGGTGCCGGAGCTGAAGATCGAGCAGGCAGCTGTTTCTCGCTCACCGCAGGAATGCGACGTTATCGCACGCGGCGTTGGCTTTTCTGAAAGCGGTCAAGTCGCTCTCGCACGAGCGGGGTGCGCCGTTCAGTTTTCGCGCCGAGCATGGCCGCTGATTGCTCGCGAATCAGGACGAATTGCTGTCGAAACCGGATTCGGCAGGTACAATTACCAAGTGGAGCGGGGCGAGATCCCGTCGCCACAAAATTGACATGCCCGAGAGGCGTTGCGCCCGTCGTCGCGGGTCAGAGGTTCACGAGACGCATGAAGAAGAGTCTGTTGTTGTTTTTGCTGCTGCCGCTGACGGCAGCGGCGGGTTTTGCCCAAGAGAGCCGTCAGGACGTCAGTGTGAGCGGAACCGCGGTGATTCCGCCTTTCGTTGCCGGGAATGCTGTACAACTGCACGCTACGACGGGGTTTGGTTTTCTGGGCAGCTACCGGTACCTGCTGACCCCCCATAGTGGACTTGAAGTGAACTACCAGTACGCGCAACAGGTACAGCACTACATCAATCCTACGAACAATCTGCTGATCCACGATCGCTTCCAGGAGATCTCCGGAGCTTATGTTCATAACTTTGTCTTCAGAAACTTCAATCCGTTTCTCGAAGGCGGTCCGGCGGGCATTATCTTCGACCCAATTCTGGATGATAAGACGCAGACTCAGAGTGCCGGCAAGTCCACCAGCTTCGGCGGCTTTTATGGAGGCGGCTTCGCTTACGAACTCAGCCCCAGCTTCGATATTCGCGTCGAGTATCGAGGAATTGTCGTGAAGGCTCCCAGCTTTAACCAGAACAATCTGAATACCGGCCGCTACTACAACATCAGCGATCCGGTAATCGGCGTTGCCTATCACTTCTAAATAGATAGTTCATCTGCGAAGAAAGCCTCGACCCGGAAGCGGGCCGAGGCTTTTTCACGGGCTTCTGATCGCGGACGCCGGTTGCAGGAAGCGCGCAAAGGAAAAGGGCCAGGTCGCTGCCTGGCCCGTTCTCTCTCTTCGGTTATGTTCGAACCTATCTGACCCCGAGAATCCGGTATTTAACGCCAACGCTGAATCCGTTGGGCGTGAGCCCATTGCTCTTTTGGCCGACAAAGCCGGGAGCAGACGGGAGTATCTGGTATTCGTAGGCGCCGAATACCGACAAACGGCGAGCGACCCGGTAATCCACGGATGCGCCGGGGGCATAGGCGAAATAGCTTCCAGTAGAACCGCCAGTCGCCTTCACCGGATACTTGATCCAGACGCCACCGACCAGAAACTTCGCGTTGAAAGTAAAGCGATGGAAGCGCAGGAAGGAATACTTTCCGCCGGCGAGGTAGTCGGACTGGGTCTGAGAGTCGGTGCCATTCCAGTGCAGCCAGCGAGCCTCTCCGATCACGCCGATCTTCGGAGTGAGGTTGAAGTCGACGTCCACGCCCGGACCGATGATGCGCGTCCTGGTATCGTAGTCAGAATTGAAGCTCGCGAATTCGCCTCCAACCCACAGAGTTGAATTTCCGCCACGAACGGAAGGGGCAACCTGGGCATACGCCGCTCCAGACGCCAGAAGAAAGGTGAGAATCAGAATTTTCTTGAGCACGTGTTCACTCTCTCCGAAATAAAAATGCCGTAGATCCGGACTAAAAGACCAAGTGATAGTTCAAACTTTGTACGAGGCGCGCAGGAGGTGCAGGTCTGAAGCCGGCGCGCCGCGTTCCGTGCATCGCTACTGCGGGTTTGCAGGGTGGCGGGGCCTGGTTTGTATCCGCAGGCTGCGGAGCCTGATTTGCATCCGCAGGTTGTGGAGTCTGGTTCGCGTCCGCAGGCGCAGCAGCGGGTTGAGTTGTTGGCGGCGCCGGAGCTGCCGTAGCCGTCGACGGAACTGGCTGTGCAGGCGGCTGGTAGCGTTGCAGGCGATAGTAGATCGGCGTTACCTGGAACGGCATCTTGTCGCGCGCGCTCAGCAGTGGTGCCGGTTTCACGTTCAACTGTGCGACCTTGTCGTCCCATGGATCGATCTTCAGACGGCTGTTCAGTGGGAGTGCCGCAATCTGCGTCAGGTTGTCCATGTCCAGCTTGGGAGCGCCGTTACCGAGCGCGGCCAGCCAGGGAGTTCCGTCGGCCTTGATGAGGGAGTCGCCAAGCCGCGGCGTCAGCAGGTAAGGCACCTGCTTTTCCTCGGCCTGCAGGGCCTGGAAGAAGAGGCCTACGCTCGCCGACTTGTCCTTGTACACCGAGTTGTTGAACAGCTCGACGGCCTTCTTTGCGGCGTCCTGGTTGTCGATGGCAGAGTGATTCATATTGAAGCGCTGGAAGGTCGCTTCATCAGGGAAGAGCAGCCGGTCATTAAAGGCATAGCGCGTGTCGATGTGATGGCCTTCGACGATATGGGCAAGCTGGAAGCTGAGGATCGCGGCCAGGGCTTCTTCTGACGGAAGCACGTCGGCCAGACCCTTGCTGATGAGGATGGTGTTGCCGACAGCCAGCGACTCAAGCGGCGTGGTGAGCAGCACACGGCAATGAATATCGTCCGGCAGGGTCAGCTTGTTACCGATGATGATGTTGTTGGTAACGGTCTCGAGCACCTTGTCGAAGTCGCTCGGAGGAGCGAGAAGCCCGGCCTGGGTAAGCCGGTCAAGCACATTCTGCTCGGCCTGGGAGACCCACTGGCGCTGGGCCTGCAGCGGGCTTACGTCCTGCGACTGATCACTCTGGTCCTGGGCATTCTCAACCTGGATGGACTCGGCGTCGGATTCACGCGTGGGCAGCTTGAGCGAGTAGCCCCAGAAATAAGTCTGCGCGCGCATGCCGGTGGCGTGCTTTGCCTGGCTCTGCGCGGTCTCCTCGACATAGATGGCTGTGGGCAGCCACACATCAGGCTGAACATTCACGCGCCAGCTGTCGAAGTGGTAATAGCGCGCGACCTGATCGTCCTTGTTTCCCGTGTAGGAGCCGTTGAACCGGACGATATTGCCGTCCTGGTCCTCAATCCAGATGCGGCCAAAGAAACGGCCGTATCCTTCCTTGGGCTTCGGCCTCACGTCGAAGACCAGCGTACGCACTCCGCCCAGAAAATCGCGGCGCACGTAGGAGAAGTCGTAATGCTGCTGGTCAAAGCTCGTCGGGTCAAGGAACATCATGTCCATGAAGCCGGTCGCCGAATAACTCAGGCTGAAGCTCTTGGTCAGATCGCTCATGAACTTCATCGAGCCCTTGAAGAAGCCCTTGGACTTGGTGCGCGTTTCGTAAGGATTCGCGGTAAATGTCTTGCCGAAGTCCACGCGGGCGACGATGTACTCATCCGAAACAGGAACGGACTGGAGCTTGGGATCCGGCCGCATGTTCTGGATGTAGGTCTGCACGACCGGCGTGCTCTTCTGGATCATTTTCACCGTCGCCTTTTCCCGCTCGACGGCCTTTTGGACGAGTGCCGCCTGTTCGGGCGTCAGGGGCACGGGAGGCACATACTTTGCCTCCTTCTTGGCTTGAGCGGCGGTGGCACTTAAGATCACTGCCAGGCCCAGAATGCAGATATTGCGGTGAGACATTTACAGGCTCCTAGTCTTTCTCGTTCAATCTTGCTTCGAATGGGTAGTTCTTCGAAAAGAAAACTTTCAGTTCACCTAATTCTTAATTATTTGTTCATTCCGAGCTACATTTTCCACTCAACACCTGATCCTCTGTCACTGAACCGAAAGCAGGCAGCAAAGACTTCGAACCAAATCCACTCTCGACGATTCAGGCACATCTGCTCAGGCCAGTTGGAAAGTAACCCGGATGACCGTGACCTGGTCCACCGGGTGGCCGTCTTTCGTGGCGGGTTTGAAGTGAATTCCCTGCGCTACCGTCTTGGCCTGCTCATCGAGTCCGTGCCCAAGGCCGCTCAGCACCTGCAGAACCTCGACATGTCCGCTGGCGGTGAACCGCACCTCGAGCTTGACGTCGCCCTCGATCTTCAGCTGCCGGGCTTCGGCGGTGTAGGCGGCCCTCGGTTTGGAGAGAACCACGATAGGTGTGGACTCGGCCTGCTGCACCTTCGGAGCACTAGGCGCGGCCTGGCCAAAGCCAGTGCCCGAGAGCCCGGCCTGTTCCACTCTGCCGGTTCCTCCCGGCTTTCCTGTGCCTCCAACTACGCCATTCGAGAATCCGGCCGACGCGACGGTTCCGTGGACGTCTTTGCCGCCGGGGACGCCGTTGGCTACGCCGGAACCAAAGTCCACGCCTTTCACCGATCCCTGGCGGGCAGCTCCCGCTCCGGGCTGTCCGACGCCGGGACTGCCGGCGAATGAGCCCACCGAAGCGATATTGGCCGGTCGGGTAGCGTTAGGGTTCGGCGTTA
Source organism: uncultured Acidobacteriaceae bacterium (assembly GCA_963725225.1). GTDB lineage: Bacteria > Acidobacteriota > Terriglobia > Terriglobales > Acidobacteriaceae > Silvibacterium. The sequence continues at coordinate 190,966 of CAVRXY010000017.1, read as the reverse complement.
CGCCAACTGGATCGCCGAAGCCGCCGGTCTTCGGGCTGGGGGCGACTTTGTTATTTGCTACCAGTGTGGGTTGGGAGCTCTTGAACATTCCCACCTTAGGCTGCGGAGGAGGTGCAACCGCCTTGGGCGGCGCGGGGGCGATCTTTGGAACCGCTGGAGTGGGAATCTTCACTTCGACCGGCTTGGGCGGTTCTACGACCGGCTTGGGTGGTTGGATCTTGGGCTTGGGTTCAACCCTGGGTGGAGGTGCAACCACCTTGACCTTGGGCACAGGCGGTATATAAGGCTTGGGCTGTTCCACGGGGAAGATCAGGACCGCCGTGTTCTCTTTCTGCACCTTCACCTGGTGAACGCGGGCCGCGGCGAACAGAATCAGAAGAGCTCCGACGGCTATGTTTACAACCAGGCTCACACTGAAGGAACCAAACCGCCCACCCGGTTCGGGCAGAAGCCCCAAGTTTCCTTGCATCGAAGGATTGCTCGCCATAGCCTTTCTATCCCAACCTAGTTCTTCAAAATTTGTTGTCCTAAAATTCATTATTAGACTTAGACCATGTCAGACACTAGTCCGACTCAGCTGCATTCCAAATTCCACAACGGAGGGTAGGGTTTTGCAACCTTCGTTCCAGGTCCGAGGAGGCAGTGGGGGGGCACCATGAGAGCAACGCCACCGATCGGACTTCCTGATAGAAATACAGAGCGCCAAAAACTCTTTCTATTACAAAAGTAATTGAAAGGTAATGTGCTGTCAGTCGAATTATAATCTCGACCAAGTTGAATTGGGTAACCCTTACTTTTGCTTTCCAGGCTACTACGTAAATTTTTCTTAATCTTCAACGGGTTGCCTACTTCGCGCGTCTGGGATATTCGAAGGGTTTTCGATCCCGGCGGTTGCATGGCCGGGACAAAAACTGTTGTTGCCTGGATATAGGCTTCGATCAAGGATGCATCAAAGAACGCTCCAGAAGAGGAGAGGAAATTGCGAATACTCGTTACCGGCGGAGCCGGCTATGTGGGCGGGACTGTGGCCCGGCTCATGCTCGATCAGGGCCATCAGGTGGTGATTTACGACAACCTTTGCCACGCGCACCGCTCGATGATTCCTGCAGACGCCGAATTTGTTGAAGGCGATCTGGCCGACCGCGCTGCGATGGAAAAGCTCCTCCACACAGGAATAGACGGCGTAATGCACTTTGCCGCTCTCATCGAGGCGGGCGAAAGCATGAAGAAGCCGGAGATCTACTTCCGCAATAACAGCGCCTCCACACTGACCCTGCTCGAAGCCATGCTGGCGACGGGCGTACAGCGGCTGGTCTTTTCCTCGACGGCTGCGGTTTATGGTGAGCCTGAATCGACCCCGATCCGCGAAGACGCGCCGCTGCGACCAACCAACGCCTACGGGGAGTCGAAGCTGCTGGTTGAACACATGCTCGGCTGGCTGAACCGCATCCACGGTTTCCGCTATGCGAGCCTGCGTTACTTCAATGTCGCGGGAGCGATTGAGGGGCGCGGAGAGGCGCACGAGCCCGAGTCGCACATCATTCCCCTGATCCTCGATGTGGCGCTGGGCAGGCGGCAGAGCATCAAGGTGTTTGGACGGGATTACCCTACGCCGGACGGCACCTGCATTCGCGACTATATCCATGTGCAGGATCTGGCGCGCGCGCACCTGCTGGCTCTCGAGGCGCTGAAAGAGCGCGACAAGCTGATCTATAACCTTGGCAACGGCGTGGGCTTCAGTGTTCGCGAGGTAATCGAATCGGCGAGACGCGTTACCGGCCATCCGATTCCGGTCGAGGAGTGCCCTCGACGCCCGGGAGATCCGGCGGTGCTTATCGCCAGTTCGGAAAAGATCGGCGCCGAGTTGGGATGGAAGCCGGAATACACCAGCCTCGATGAAATTATCGAGAGCGCCTGGAAGTGGCAACAGATCCGCTACCAGCGAACGGCGTGAGTTTCGGGCGGCGCAGGAAGAGCTGAGCAAAACCTCGCTGCGCCGCGATTCAGGTAGGATCGCGACGGTGTCTTAGCGAGCTGTCCGCGCTGCAACTTCGCCGCCCGCGGCCGGGCTCCCGGCTGCCGGTTTCGGAGGTCTCACCAGCAGCGGCACCACGATCGACACCACCATGATGACAGCGATCAAGTGCAGGCCGCCCTCATAGGCTCCCGTGGACTGCCGCAGGTGTGCGATCAGCAGTGGGCCAAATGCGCTCGCGAATCCCCAGGCAGTGAGCATAAGCCCGTAGATCGGGCCGACATTCTTTGCTCCGAAGTAGTCAGCGGCAAACGCGGGCATGGTGCCGAATCCGCCGCCATAGCACATCAAAATGATGAAGGTGATCACGGTCAGGCCGGCCACTGAGTGAATCGAGGGCAGGAACCAGAACAGCGCGGCCTGCAGCAGATACATCACGGCGAAGGTCGCGCGCCGCGTAATCCCGTCCGACACCCAGGCCCAGAAGACGCGGCCGAGTGCGTTGCCTATGCTGACGATTCCCACCATACCCGCGGCGACAATCGCGGTGACACTGGCCAGCTCCTGAAACATCGGTGCTTCCTGCGAGATCACCGAAATTCCCGCCGACGTATTCAGAAACAGCAGGAGCCATAACGCCCACCACTGCCAGGTCTTCAGTGCCTCGCCCAGGCGGAGATCCTTCGCCGCACGCTGAGCTGTCTGCAGGGGCTTGGGCGTCCATCCCTCCGGCAGCCAGCCGGCGGGAGGATTGACCATGAACCATCCCGCCGCACAGGTGACGATCAGGTAGGCAATTCCCAGATACGCGAAGGTGTGCAGTACTCCGACCGTCTGAATGAGCCGGGTGGCGACCGGGGCGGTGACCAGTGCGCCGGCGCCGAAGCCGCCGACGGCAACGCCTGTCATGAGCCCGCGGCGCTCGGGAAACCACTTCACCAGAACGGAAATCGGAACGATGTAGCCAAAGCCCAGCCCGATTCCTCCGATCACTCCGTAGGTGAGATAGAGCCATGGCAGGCCCGAGGAAAAGCTGGCAAGGAAAACTCCGCCGCCGTAGAGCAGTCCGGCGGTCACCGCCACCACACGCGGCCCGCGCTTGTTCAGCCAGAGCCCTCCAAAGAAGGACGCAAACCCCAGCACAAAGATGGCAATCGTGAACGTCAGGGTTACTTCCGAAATCGTCGAGTGAAAGAGCTTTGACAGGGGAACACGAAAGACGCTCCACGCATACACGGCGCCCAGCGCCATCTGCACAAGAATCGCCGCGAGAGCGATTCCCCATCTGCGATATCCGTTCATACTGCCTCCGGCTCGCCGCTCATCGAGTCCAACTGCAGCGCAGCCTGCCCACACAAGAGATGCTGATCGCCTTCATGCGCGACTCAGCACAAACGAACTTTTCTATCACATAGTTGAAACGATGCGCGAGACCCGCGGCGTTCTTTTAACAATTGCCGGCGGTGCTGTTCTCAATTCGGCACACGCTCGCGAGGTTCAGTTCGTGATGTCTGACGACGATTGACCCCAAACCCATGCCGGGTTACTCTCGTCTCGTGATGGCTTCCGCGCTCCCCATCGGCGTCCCTCTCGCCGCCTGTTGTCGCTAGCATCTGCTGCTCTGTGTTTCGCGCCGTCACATACCCTCCCAACCGTTCAGAGGAAGCATGAAAATCCATCGATTTGCACCTGTGGCCATTTCCGTTGCGGCTCTTTCCGTTGCGGCTTTGCTGTTTGCCGATGCCACGTCGGACTGGAAGACCGGCTTGCTGGCATGGCGGACGCACCGCGAGCAGCGCCTGTCGGCTCCTGACGGCTGGCTGACGCTGGTTGGCCTGGAGTGGCTCAAGCCGGGAGCGAATACCGTCGGCTCGGCTCCGGATAACCGCATCCGGTTGTCGGCAGCCGCTCCGGCGCATCTCGGAGTGATCGAGGTCAGTGGCAGCGATATCCGGCTGTCAGCCCCGGCAGGAGGGTTCGCTGCCGGCGTGCAGCTTGATGGGGCTCCGGCGCAAGCGGCGAAACTGGCAGACGACGAGGCGCAGAAGCCGTCGGTGACTCAACGCAGGCACGCTGACCATCCTGCTGCTGCATCGCGGCGATCGCTACGCGCTGCGCATCAAGGACTCGCAGGCTGCCACACGGCTGAACTTCCACGGGCTGCACTGGTACGAGCCCGATCCGCACTATCGGGTGGAGGCGCGCTGGATTCCTTTTGTTCCGGTGAAGAAGATCAAGGTGCCGTCGATTATCGGGGTGACGGACGAGATGCCCGCGCCGGGCGTGGCCGAGTTCACGCTCGATGGGAAGACATTTCAGCTTGAACCGGTGCTCGAGGAGCCGGATGCGAAGCAGCTTTTTTTCATCCTGCGCGACACGACCAGCCGGACTACCAGTTATGGCGCGGCGCGGTTTCTCTATACCGACTTTCCCGATCATACGGAGTGCGGGGGCTCGACCAGCCCGGACATCTGACGCTGGACTTCAACCGCCTGCAGAATCCCCCGTGCGCCTATACCGCGTATGCCACCTGCCCGCTGCCTCCGGAGCAGAACCGGCTGGCGATTGCACTGCCGGTGGGCGAGGCGAAGTATTCGCACTGAGTGAAGGCCGCTCTGCTTATTGAGACCGATTGATTTCATGCCGATCCCGCCAGGTGCAGACCTGATCATGTAGTATCGGCTGCAGTTCTTTTGGGTTTCGTCCAAATCTTCCCAGTGCAGAGGCGAATCCGACGCAGGTAGAGGCAGAGCAACGCTTCGACCGGGGAGGTCGCAATGGCAGTCACTACCACCGCCGCAGCACAATCACTCTCGCCCGCATTCTCCGCACCATACTAACTATCGCGCCATGGCCATGGTGACGACGCTGTTCTTTACGTGGGGTTTTTGTACTGTCCTGAACGACGCGGTTATCCCACATCTTCAGTCTATTTTTGGTTTGAGTTACGCCCAGGCGGCACTCATCCAACTGGCGTTTTTCGGGTCATATTTCATCTTTGCGCTGCCGGCCGGCAAGCTGGTGGAGTGGGTCGGCTACCAGCGAACCATGGTCATCGGCCTGCTTCTGATGTGCGCGGTGCGTTGCTTTTCATTCCCTCTGCGATCGCTGCCACCTACGCATTCTTCCTTGCTGCTGAGGTGGTTTTGGCAGCCGGAGTGACGGTGTTACAAGTCGCAGCCAATCCTTATGTCACCATCCTGGGACCCGCGGAGACAGCTTCAAGCCGTCTGAACCTGACTCAGGCCTTTAATACGCTCGGCGACAGTGTGGCGCCTTACGTAGGGGGTGTTTTGATTCTCGGCGGAGCCACGGCAGCCGCCCTGAGTGGAACGCAGCTTCAAGGTGCGGCCCTGACGGCCTACCGCGTCCATGAGGCGGCGAGCATCAAACTGCCCTTCTATGCGATCGCCGCCGCGACAGCGGTCCTGGCGCTTGCCATAGCGTTCTATCGCTTCCCTCGCATCGCGATCACGCGTGAATTCCGGCCCGCAAATCTGCAAGGCAAACAGGAACACGTGTGGAGCCATCCCCACCTTTATCTCGGCGCGATCGGAATCTTTGTCTACGTTGGGGCAGAGGTGTCGATCGGCAGTTTCCTGGTCAAATACTTTGCCGATCCGCAGATAGCCGGGCTTCCCCTGGAGAAAGGCGCCAAGCTGGTCACGTTTTACTGGGCAGGCATGATGGTTGGACGATTCATCGGGTCAGCCGCCATGCAGCGTCTGGCGGCCAACTGGATGCTTGCCTGGAGCGGAGCCGGAGCAGCTCTGCTCGTGCTGGCATCGTTGCTTGGCACGGGTCATTTTGCCGTCGTTGCGATCCTGGCCGTGGGTCTTTTCAACTCCATCATGTTTCCCACAATCTTTACGCTTGCGATTGCCGAACTGGGCCCTCTCACCGGGCGTGGATCAGGCTTGCTGGTACAAGCCATTGTAGGTGGAGCAGTTTTTCCGGTGTTGATGGGATTCCTGGCTGATCGATACGGTATCCACCATTCGCTGCTCGATGCCGCTGCTCTGCTACCTGTTCGTGATCTATTACGGGTGGAAGGGTTACCGGATCCAGCCTTCAGAGCCGCAAGTGCATCTCGAGGCTGTCGAGGAGTAAGGGATTGCCCTCATGCCAGGATGCGGCGGTTTCGCCTTAACAGCAATCCTGCTTTTGCTTTATCATTGACCTTGCTCCTCTTCAATCAGGCGGCGTAGCTCAGATGGTTAGAGCGACGGACTCATAACCCGTAGGTCGGCAGTTCGATTCTGCCCGCCGCCACCAGTCGAATCAGCCGTCCGGCTATCTTCCTGGCGCTCTGGCACGTCGAATGTGGAGTATCATCGATTTAATTCCCGGACCGTGTGTCCGGCTTGGCGAACATGTCTAAAAACTTTAAGCGCGCAGTCTTCGGCATCTCAGTTGCCCTCGTAGTAGTCGTGTTTCTTGGCGGATTCGTATCCAACGGCGTACGAGCCGGCAGCCAGAGCGATGGAGCTTACCGCCAGATGGGCGTCTACGAGGAAGTTCTGCACAAGGTGCAGAGCGACTACGTGACGGATCCCAGCATCGGCAAAGTGACGGACGGAGCGCTCCACGGGCTGCTCGAGTCGCTGGATGCGGATTCGAGCTATCTGACGCCGACGGAGAATGCCGCTTACAAGGCTCACCAGAACGAAGGCACGGCGCAGGTCGGCATTAACGTATCGCGCCGCTATGGGTACGCGACTGTGGTGTCGGTGATGCCCGGCAGCCCGGCAGAGAAGGAACAGATTTCCGACGGAGACATCATTGAGTCGATTGGCGGGCAGTCGACCCGGGAGCTCTCGCTGGCCATGGTGCGGCTGCTGCTCGAGGGCAAGCCGGGCACCGATGTGACGTTCTCGCTGGTGCGTCCAGGCAAGGCTGAGCCGCAGAAGATGACGCTGACGCGGCGGCAAATCGATGCGCCGGCTCTGGCCGAGCAGCAGTATGAGAATTCATCGATCCTTTATCTGAAGCCGGTAGTGCTGACCAAGGAGCGGGTGGCCGAGGTCGAGGCGCGGCTGAAGGCCATGCAGAAGAACGGAAACAAGAAAGTGCTGCTCGATCTGCGTGATGTGGCCGAAGGCGATCCGGCGCAGGCGGTCAACCTGGCGAATGCTTTTCTGCAGTCGGGGACGATCACGTCGCTGGAGGGGCAGAAGGTTCCCAAGCAGACCTTTACAGCAGACCCGGCGAAGTTCATTACCGGCGCGCCGCTGGTGGTGCTCGTGAACCATGGGACGGCGGGTCCGGCGGAGATTGTTGCGGCGGCGATTCTGGACAACAAGCGCGGCGACCTGGTAGGCGACCGGAGTTTCGGCGACGGCACGGTTCAGAAGACGATCGAGCTGCCCGATGGAGCGGCGTTGATTCTGTCGGTGGCCAAGTATGAGGCGCCCTCAGGCAAGGCAATCCAGGATCAGGCAGTGACTCCGAACATCGTGGTCACGGAGAGCATCGACCAGTACCTCGCCGAGGAGGACATCGATACCACCAAGACGCCAGAGGACAAGGCCACGCCTCGCACTGACGACCAGCTCAACAAGGCACTCGACGTTCTAAAGCAGAAGAACGCGTAGATCTCCCCGAGGGAATCGGATTGAAATCCCGCGGTCCATGGACGCCTCCTGAGACCAAGGCGGAGGCCGCGCGCCCCGCTGCTCATCCAGCTTCCAACTTTCGCCCCCCGGCCGGCCGCCACAAGGTGGCGGGCAGCGTGGCGGTTGCCTTTCTGGCGGTGCTGGCCATTGCTGTCGGCTCGCTGAGCGGGCTGCTGCTTGTCTACTCGGTCGATCTTCCCCAGATCGAGGATCTGGAGCGTTACCGGCCGAGCACCATCACCGAACTTTATGACGTGCACGGGCGGATCTTCGGATCATTCGCGCTGGAGCGGCGCGTGGTGGTGGGCTATGACGGTTTTTCGCCGCTGCTGCGTCAGGCGGTGATCTCCATCGAGGACAAGAATTTCGAGAGCCACTGGGGCGTGAACATGTTTCGCGTGGTCGGTGCCGCTTATCACGACCTGACCTCGAAGGGCCGCGCCCAGGGCGCGTCCACGCTGACCATGCAGCTGGCGCGCGATCTATTTCTCTCAAACGAGAGGACTTTTGGCCGCAAGCTGCAGGAGGTCTTCCTGTCGCTGCAGATCGAGCACCGGTTTACCAAGCAGCAGATCTTCACGCTCTACGGGAACCAGATCTACCTTGGGCACGGAGTTTACGGCTTCGAGGCGGGCGCGAACTACTACTTCTCAAAGCATGCGACCGAACTGACGTTGCCGGAGGCCGCGCTGCTGGCCGGGCTGCCCAAGGGGCCGTCGGAGTTTTCCCCGTTGCAGAATCCCGACCGGGCCATGCGGCGGCGGAACACCGTCATCAACGCGATGCTCGAAGACGGGGCGATTACGGCGGCTCAGGCGGAGGCGGCGCGGACGACTCCGCTGGGGCTGCATATTCAGACGCCGCCGAACAGCGTGGCTCCGTGGTTCGTGGAAGAAGTGCGGCGGGAGCTGGAGCGGAAGTTCGGCTCTGACCGGGTGCACGAGGCGGGGCTGAAGGTCTACACCACGCTCGACCTCGATCTGCAGAAGACGGCGAACCAGGCGGTGCTCGACGGGCTGGCAGCGTATGAGCGGCGTCACGGATGGAAGGGGCACCTGCTCAACGTGATCTCGGGCGGGTCGGACCTTGAGAGCTTCAAACATCCGGACTGGAATGGGCCGGCGGCGCCGGGAGACTATGTGCATGCGCTGGTGATGGGCGCGCTGCCTTACCAGGTCACGGCGCGTGTCGGCCAGCAGCAGGTGATGCTGACCGCCGATGACTGGGCGTGGACGGGGTTCAAGACGGCGCAGGAGTTTCTGCACCAGGGCGACATTATCTACGTTCACCTGACGGGGCAGGACCAAACCGGGCAGCAAGACGCTATGCTGCGCGGGAAGCTGGAGCAGGATTCCGGCGCGGAGGGCTCGCTGCTGGCAATGGACAACGCGACCGGCGATGTTCTGGCGATGGTGGGTGGCAGGGATTTCAATCTCTCGCAGTTCGACCGGGCGACGCAGGCGGAGCGGCAGACGGGCTCGTCGTTCAAGCCTTACGTGTACACGGCGGCGGTGGAGGAAGGCGCGAAACCGCAGGAGATGATCGTGGACGGTCCGACCTCTTTCGGGTCCTATACGCCGCACGATTACGAGGGGAACTATCTGGGCAGCATTTCGTTGCTCAAGGCCTTTGCGGATTCGCGAAATATTCCCGCGCTGAAGCTGGCCGAGCGGGTCGGGATCCATAAGGTCATCAGCACGGCGCACCAGTTCGGTGTGACCAGCAACATTCCGGCGTATTTGCCGATAGCGCTGGGCGCGGTGGAGATCACCCTGCGGGAGCAGGTGGCGGCGTATTCCGTCTTTCCCAACGACGGCATCCGGGTCGCGCCGCGGCTGGTGCGTCGAGTGATCACCGCCGATGGAGCACCGCTGAGCGAGGATCCGCCTGAGGTACAGGAAGTGATCAGCGCGAAGACGGCACGGACGATGATGGTTCTCCTGAAGGAAGTCACGCGCAGCGGGACGGCGGCGGCAGCTGCATCCCTCAATCATCCCCTGGGGGGAAAAACGGGCACGACGAGCGATTTCACTGACGCGTGGTTCCTGGGCTTCTCGCCTTCGGTGACCTGCGGAGTGTGGATGGGCTATGACAACCGCCAGTCGCTGGGCGACAAGGAGACGGGCGCGAAGGCGGCGCTGCCCATCTGGATGGACTTCATGAAGGCGGCGATCGCGGACAAGCCGGACGAAGTATTTCCCGCAGACACTCCGCCGGGTTCCAGTTCGCCGCGGGAAAAGCAGATTGCGGCCGCTGCCAGGCCGGAGCCGAAGCCTCCGGTGCGGGCGGTCGCGCCCGGAGTGGCGTCGCAGCCCTGACCTCGACAGAAAACGTAGCTGACGGAGATCGCTTTCGGGAATAGAGTGATCGGGACGCAGATCGTGCTGCGCCGCAAGGAGATAGCCCGATGTCCGGATCGCCGCCCCCGAGCAAGATCATGATCATCCGCCACGCGGAGAAGCCGCCGAATCCGCCCAATAAGACCGGTCCCTGGGATGTGCAACTGGACGGGAAGTCTGGAGACGGAAAATCGCTGATTGTGCAGGGATGGCAGCGGGCGGGGGCCCTGAGCAGTTTCTTTGCCCCGTACAAGTCGAAGCCCGTGAATCCGGAGATCGTGATGCCCCACCACATCTACGCTGCGAATCCCAAAGGGGAAACGCAGCGGCCATGGGAGACGGTAACGCCGCTGGCGGCGTGGCTGAAATACAAGCAGGGCAGCTCGCAATTCAACGTCGACTACAGCGTTGGCGACGAGAAGCACCTGGTGAAGAGCGTCCTTGAGCACGGCAGCCCGGTGCTTATCAGCTGGGAGCACCTGCATATCATGCCGGATATGATCGGGCACATTCAGAGCAGCTACCCGATCGCGAACTACTCAGCTATGCCGAAGCAGTTTCCTGACGTGTTTTACCTGGTCTGGGTGCTGGATCTCAAAGGCAGCGAGTACACCTGGTGCTCGGTTAACCAGAACCTGATCGCAGGCGATGTAAGCTAACAGATCTCTACTGAGGCTTTCCCTGTTGGGGCGGCTGCTGGCTGGGCGCCTGGGTGGATCCGTCCTGTTGTTGCTGATGTCCTGGCCTTCGAAGAGTACGCGAACATTGGCGTGGTATTGCTTGTAATCGGTGTACTTCAGGGTTTCGCGGATGTGCACGTCCTGGCTGAGATAGCCGTTGCCCGCGGAGAAATGCAGGATGCCTTCGCCGCGCGTATAGACCGGGAACCAGTACTTGCCGTCGATCTGCTCGCGATAGGTGGTAAAGGGCGGTGACAGGTCTTCGTGGCCCTTGCGGGTGTCGTCGGGCACGTTCTTGCCGTTGGTGACGACGATCTGCAGATCATGCTGGTCGACCCAGATGCGTCCCTGGAAGTAGCGCTTGTTCTTCTCGATCACCTTGGGCTTCACCTCGAAGACATAGGTGTCGACCTCGTCGACCTTCTGCCTGCCGACGTAGGACAGGTCGTACTGGCCGACGTCTTCTTTGGTCAGGACAAAGGGCAGGCGCTGCTCGATGTCCTGGAAATCGGCCGGGGACATCGAGATGCGCTCGAGGGTGTTGGCCGGCGCCAGGACGACGTGTTCAAACCGCCGGCCGTTGGGATCAAATGAGATGTCGGTTACCTGGAAGTACTGACCGTCGACCTTGTTATCGTCGTCGATCGTTTCCACCTTGACGCTGCGCTCGTAGGTGTAATTGGACATCGCGCGGCGGAAGAGGCTCTCCTTGGCGGTGAATTGATCGATGATCTGCTGCGGAGGGATGGATGGCTGCGAGGTATCCAGCGCACCGAATCCCTTGTCGAGCGGCATGGAGGTGTAGGAAACCTGGCCGCGGGCGGAGACTGTGAGAGCGATCAAAGCGACGCCAACAACAAAGAGCCCGTGTGCGATACGTCGATGTGGGAGTGCGGTCAAGGTAACCTCGAGAACCGTCCCGTATAGAACGATCCTAATACGATAGACGCAACTTGCGGGAGAAAAGGCCCGTCTATTCGAATTGGGCGAGCGGCCGTTCTTCAGGGGCCGCGGAGTACACTAGGTTTTCTTCCTTCCCCCTGGTCAAGCCAGCAATGGACGAATACTATCGGGTTCCGACGCTCGCGCTCTTAAGCATCCTGGTTGCCGTCTTTGCCGTTTTGCATGCGCGTGCGCGAACCTTGCGAACGCTTCTCTGGCTGCTCGGCTGGTCGATGGCGATTACGCGGCTGGCTATGCAGGGCAGCTCGTACGGCCGGCATGGGATTGGGCTGGCCATCTCAAACACAGCCATGGCGCTGGCGGCGCTCATGTTATTGGGGTCCGTGTCCCCGATCCACGTCAAAAACAAGATCAAGGCCTCGTACATCGCGGTTTTCGCGGCGCCCTTGATTCTGTACTCGGTGCTTACCTCGCTTTATCCCGCGCCGGGAGCCTATCTGCGGGTGCTGGATTGGGCGGCTGCTATTGCTGCTGCGGCCATTGCCGTGCACTGGAGCTGGCAGAAGAGCCAGCTGCCGCGCTGGTTTACCCTTGCGTTCGTCTCGTGCGTTGCCGGGACATGTATCTGGCTGGCGATTATCGGCGAATACGATCTGGTGCTGCGCCTGGCGCACAGCGGGATCAGCCTGATGACCGCAGCGCTGGTATTAGCGACCTACCGGCGATGGAGCCCGGGAGTCATCTTTACCGCGACCGGCCTGTTCGTATGGAGCACGCCGATGGTGGTGGATTTCCTGCTGCATCAGGGCGATCCAATCTGGCTTATATACCTGCGGGCGGTCAATTTGATGAAGGTGGTGACCGCCGTCGGCATGGTTGTGCTGGTGCTGGAAGACGAGGTAATCCGCAACGAGGAGGCGCAGAGCCGGGAGCGGCGGGTTCGGGCCGAGATGGAGCAGTATTCGAAGCTGGACGTTTCCGCGACTCCCAACCGCAAAATGGGGGTTCATTACGACGAGATCTGCGACGTGATTACCCGGGCCAGCCGTTTTGCGCAGGCGGCGATTCTGCTGCGCAGCCCGGAGCAGAACTTCCGGCTGGTGGGCCGCGGCGGAATGGATGGGGCACTGGCCGGCGCGCTGGATGCGATGGGGCAAAGGATGACTCCGCAGAAGGTGGATGAGTTCCGCAATAACGGCGCCTGCCGCCCGGCATTCGGAACCACGGCTTTGGTGGATCTGCGCTCCCTGACGGCTCCGGGAGACGACCTGGAGCGGCTGGGGCTCACGGAGGTGCACGCCATTCCGATGATCGCGGGCGGCGAAGGAGTGCAGGGAGTGGTGGTGCTTAGCGGTTTGAAGGCTGCGGAAAAGCCGCTGGCCGCCGAAGACCTTCTGCCCCTGGAGCTGCTGGCGCGACGCCTGGCGGCGGAGCACGAAAACAGCCTGCTGCTGCGGAGACTGGTGCAGTCAGAGAAGCTGGCAGGACTGGGACAACTGGCTGGAGGAGTCGCGCATGAGCTGAACAATCCGCTCACCGTGGTGATGGGGTACGCGGAGCTGATCGAAGGAGAGCGTTCAGGATGAAGCGGTGCGGCGAAACGCGGCGGTAATCCACAGTGAATCGCAGCGGATGAAGCAGACCATCGAAAGCCTGTCGCACTTCTCCAGAGTTCTGCCCGAAAGCCAGACTCCTTTTTCCATCGAGCAGATGCTCAAGGACATCTGGCGGGTGCGCCAGCCGGAACTGGAGCGGGCGGGAATCGCTCTCGAGCTTTCGATACCGGAGTCTTTGCCCAGATTGCGGGCGAATGTGGAGCAGATGCGGCAGGTGATCCTGCAGATATTGAACAATGCGGCGACGGCATTGCAGGGCCTGCCCCCGGGACGGGAAAGGCGGCTTCGCATCGATGCGGCCCTTATCAAGGACCGCGTGCAGGTGCTCATCTCCGACACCGGGCCGGGATTCTCGAATCCGGACCGGGTGTTCGATCCCTTTTTCACGACCAAGAAGCCGGGCGAGGGGCCGGGTCTCGGTCTGACGCTGTGCTACTCGATCGTTCGCGAACACGGGGGAGAGATTTCGGCCTTCAACCTGCACCCCCACGGAGCGGCGGTGGCGATCGAGCTGCCGGTGATCGAAGCAGCGGACGAGGTCGCGGCGGCGCGCGAAGTATTCACCCAGTAAGAATCCTGTGCCGCCTTTCGCGGAACCAGTCCGCGTCGAAAGCACAACTCATCAGTCGACGCGACCTGACGCGATTTCCGCGCGGGCTTGGTCGTTCCGCCAAATGCCGTACTATGAACGATGGCCTGCAAGAGGCAGGTTGATGAGGGAGCGGAATGCGGAGCCGGGTTGCGGCTGTTTTTCTTCTGGCGTGTGCGGCTGGGCTGATCGGGGTGGCGCAGGGACAGGCGCGCCGGCCAATGACTTTCGAGGACATGATGAAGATGCGGCGGCTGGGCGATATCGCTGTATCGCCGGACGGCCGCTGGGTGATGTTCTCGGCGACGGATGTGGACCTCGGCAAGAACACGAAGACTTCGCATCTGTTTATCGTTCCGGTCGCGGGTGGAGAGACGCGAGCGCTCACGGCATCGCTTGCCGGCGAGAGCCGCGGACGCTTCTCGCCCGACGGGAAGCAAATTCTGTTTGAGAGCTCGCGCGAAGGCGGGCAGCAGATCTGGCTGGCGGATTTTGACACAGCGGCAGGCACAATTGGCGAGCCGCACAAGCTGACCTCGCTGAGCACGGAGACGGATGGGGCGATGTGGTCTCCCGATGGCAAGCAGATACTATTTGTGTCGGCGGTATATCCGGAATGTAACGATGACGATTGCAATAAGAAGCGCGACGAGGAGAAGGCTGAGTCGAAGGTAAAGGCGATGGTCTTTACCCATCTGCTCTACCGTCATTGGAACGCATTTACAGGCGATAAGCGAAGTCACCTATTTCTGGTGAGTACCGATGGTGGCACGCCCCGCGATTTGAATCCCGGCGATGAGCATGAGGTTCCGCCGTTTTCGCTGGGCGGTCCGGATGGGTATGCATTTTCTCCGGACGGGAAAGAGATTGCGTTCGAGGAAAATCTCGATCCCGTGCCGGCCATCAGCACCAATTCCGACATCTTCACGCTGCGGCTGGACGATCCGAATGCAAAGCCGGTGAAGATTTCGACGGCGGCGGGCGGGGATCATTCGCCGGCGTATTCTCCGGATGGGAAATACATCGCGTGGCGCTCGCAGGAGCGCGCCGGGTATGAGAGCGACAAATTCCGGCTGGTGATTTACGACCGGACGACGAAGCAGATCAAGAATGTGTCTGCCGAACTTCGACCGCTGGGTGGATGAGTTTGCGTGGGCGCCGGATTCGCAGAAGATCTATTTTGCTCGCCGGAGATGTGGGCGAGGCAGCCAGTCTTCTGCGACTAAGACTAAGAGATAACGCACTTACTGAAATCGCTGCGAGTGGGGAGTATGGTTCGCTGACGTCCACGCCGGACGGTCAGCAGTTGGTCGCATCGAAAATGACCGTACGCGTCACCAGGTGAAATCATATCGCTCGATGCTTCGACGATAGAGCGCACGGGATTTTCGGGAGGGTACTCAAAGCTCCCTCCAGGAAGACCAGATCTCCCTCCTCCTATTTCGGAGATTCAGTATCGAATTCAGCTTACCCATTTGAACAGCCAATCTCTTATCTCAACTTGATTTCCCGCAGATGGAATCCTTCTGGTTCCCCTCCATCGGCAAGGTCCGCGCTCAGGGCTTCCTGATCAAGCCGCCGGGCTTCGACGCGTCGAAAAAGTATCCGGTGAAGTTTCTCATCCACGGCGGCCCGCAGGGCGCCTGGGGAGACAGCTGGAGCTATCGCTGGAATGCCGAGCTGTTCGCTGCGAACGGCTACGTCGTCGTGATGATCAATCCGCGCGGATCGACGGGCTACGGGCAGGCCTTCATCGACGGCATCAACGGAGACTGGGGCGGCAAGCCCTACATCGACCTGATGCGCGGGCTGGATTATGCCGAGGCGCATTATCCGTTCATCGACAAGAATCGCGAATGCGCGCTGGGCGCGAGTTATGGCGGCTACATGGCGGACTGGATTCTCGGCCACACTACGCGCTTCCGCTGCATCGTCTCGCACGACGGCATGTTCAATCCCGAGTCGGCGTACGGAACGACCGACGAGCTCTGGTTCAATGAGTGGGAGTTCAAGGGGACTCCGTGGTCGAACCGGGCCATGTATAGAAAGTGGTCGCCGATGCTGGCGGAGACGAACTTCAAGACGCCGACGCTGGTGGTGCATTCGCAGCTCGATTACCGGCTGGATGTGTCGGAGGGATATCAGCTTTTCACGACGCTGCAGCGCGAGCACGTGCCCTCGAAGATGCTGTATTTTCCCGACGAAGGCCACTGGGTGCTGAAGCCTCAGAATTCCGAGCTCTGGTACAAGACGGTGAACGACTGGGTAGACCAGTGGACGAAGTGAGCTATGCCGTTCGGTCGCGCTAAGAAGCAATCAACGCCTCTCGATGAGAACGCGCTCTACGATTATGCCGTCAAGGCGCTGGGGCGGCGGATGCGGACGGTCGCCGAACTGAAGCGGCTCATGCGGAGCCGTGTCGAAAGCGGTGAGCAGGGCCAGGCCAAGATCGATCACGTGGTGGCGCGGCTCAAAGCGCAGCGCTATTTGAATGACACGGAATACGCGACGAGCTATACGCGGCTGCGGCAGGAGAACCAGAGTTTCGGCAAGCGGCGGGTGCAGCAGGACCTGGTCCAGAAGGGCGTGCACGCGGAGGTGATCGCGAAGACGCTCGACGCGGCATACGGGGATGTGAACGAAGAAGAGCTGGCGCGGCGGCATCTGGAACGCAAGCGCGTGAGGAAGCCCACAAACGACAAGGAAGCCGCGCGCGTGATGCGCATGCTGGTGCGGGCCGGATTCTCAACCGGAGTGATCTTCAGGATTCTGAAGAAGTGGGATGTGGGTGAGGAAGCGCTCGCGGCGCTCGAATTTATGGACAATGACGGCCCGGAGTCCAGCAACGGCGACCGGTGAAGGCTCATTCCTCCTATAAACTTAAGTTATGCAATACCGTTCAGGCTCCGAAATTCGTGAGACCTTTCTGAAGTTTTTTGAGACGAAGGGCCACCGCAGAGTGCACAGCTCTTCGCTTGTTCCCGCCAACGATCCTACGCTGCTCTTCACCAACGCAGGGATGAATCAGTTCAAGGATGTGTTTCTGGGCATCGAGCGCCGCGATTACGTGCGGGCGACGACTTCACAGAAATGTGTCCGCGCGGGTGGCAAGCACAACGACCTCGAAAATGTAGGCTTCACCCGCCGCCATCACACGTTCTTCGAGATGCTGGGCAACTTCAGCTTCGGCGACTACTTCAAGAAGGACGCCATCGCATATGCATGGGAGCTGGTCACCTCACCGGAGTGGTTCGGCATCCCCAAGGACAAGCTCTACGTCACCATCTTCAAGGGAGAGAACGGCGTCCCTCGCGACGAAGAAGCCTACGAACTATGGCGCGCGCAGGGCGTGCCGGCGGAGCGCATCCACGAGTGCGGCAGCAAGGATAACTTCTGGCAGATGGGCGACACAGGGCCGTGCGGTCCGTGCTCGGAGATCTTCTACGACATGGGTATGGAGGCCGGCGACGACCCGGCCGCCGACAAACCGTTCGGCGAAGACGAGTCGCGCTACGTCGAAATCTGGAACCTGGTCTTCATGCAGTTCGACCGCGTCATGAGAGGTATTGCTCAGCCGCGAGAACCAGGGGAGCTAGGCGAGATTATTCCTGTGAGTTATGAACTGAACCTGCTGCCCAAGCCTTCTATTGATACGGGTATGGGGCTTGAACGTACGGCTGCGGTCCTGCAGGGGAAGATTTCAAATTTTGAGACGGATTTGTTTGTGCCGCTGATTGAGCGAGCTGGCGAGCTTACAGGTGTGCAGTTTCAGGAGAAGCGGAAAAGACCACTCAACGAGGTTCCAAAGTTTGACCAAGAAGGTCAAGTAAAGAGTGACCGTCTTAAGAACTATTTGAACAATGCCTCTTTGCGCATCATCGCCGATCACGCACGTGCGGCGACCTTTCTTATTTCTGATGGAGTGCTGCCTGCGAATGAAGGGCGCGGCTACGTGCTGCGCAAGATTCTTCGTCGCGGCATTCGCCATGGACGCCTGCTCGGGCAGGAAAAGCCGTTCATGTACGAGATGGTCTACGCTGTGCGCGACGAGATGGTGGGCGCCTATCCGGAATTGAAAGAGAGCGCAGATCGGGTAGCGAAGGTTATCGAAGCGGAAGAGAGGCAATTTGACCGCGTTCTCAGATTCGGACTAGAAAAATTCGAGCAATTGATTGAAGAGACCAGATCTGTTGCCGACAAACATAGCCGCATCATTTTAGATATCGCAGCGGCAGCAGACACAAGCAATTCGCCTCATCCTTTTGCGGTCAAGTGGCCCACGATTGAGGGAGGTAAAGCCTTCAGCATTTATGAAACCTATGGACTGCCTTTGGATTTCATGCTCGAGGCTGCCCGTGATCAGGGCATGAACCTAGATTTGACGGCGTTCGAAAACAAGATGTTCCAAGAACAGCAACGTGCCCGCGCATCGTGGAAGGGGGGTGCCCAAAAACTAGCTAGTGATCTCTGGCTAAAGCTGCCGAAGACGGAGTTTGAGGGATATCGCAGGCTCAGAGTCGATGGCGCGGAGGTTCTGGCCATCGTCAAGGATGGTGCGGGAGTGCCGGCGGCGAACGCCGGAGACGCGGTGGAAGTTGTCCTCGATCACACCAGCTTCTATGCCGATTCGGGAGGACAGGTGGGCGATATCGGCTGGCTTTACTCCGACGATCACAATTCGGTCGTCGCCGATGTGAGCGGATGCACGAAGCCCGTTCAGGGAGTCTTCGCGCACAAGGCGATCCTGCGCCAGCCGCTGGCGGTCGGCGACAAGGTTGATGCGGTGGTCGATGCCGACTACCGCACGGCGACACGGCGCAACCATACCGGCACGCATCTGTTGCATGCGGCGCTGCGCGAGGTGCTGGGCACGCATGTGAAGCAGGCGGGATCGCTCGTGGACCCGACACGGCTGCGCTTTGATTTTTCGCACTTTACGTCGGTCGCCGATGAGGAGCTGCAGGACATCGAAGACCTGGTCAACAAAGAGGTGCTGAACAACATTCGCGTGGAGACGATCGAAGACGTTCCGATCGATGTTGCGATCAACGAGTATCACGCCATGGCGCTCTTCGGCGAGAAGTATGGGGAAAAAGTTCGAGTCGTCAAGATCGGAGACTTCTCGACTGAACTGTGCGGCGGCACGCACACCGGCGCGACCGGGGAAATCGGCGTGGTAAAGCTGCTGGGCGAGGGCTCCGTCTCGTCGGGCGTGCGGCGCGTGGAGGGGGTTACCGGTCTAGGCGCACTCAATGAGTTTCGCCGTGATTACGAGGTTGCGCAACTGGCGGCACAGCTTTCTCCCAATGCGGATACGGCTCCGGCGGAGGCTTTGCGCTCGCGGCTCGCTGCGCAGGAAGAGGAATTGAAGAAGCTGCGGCGCGAACTCGACCAGGCCAGGATGAAGTCTGCGGCTTCGGCAGTTTCCGGAGCGGCGGATCAGGCCGTTGAAGTCAAAGGCGTGAAGGTGCTGGCGCAGCGCGTGGACGCGCTCGACCGCGGGCAGATGCGCACGCTCGTCGACAACCTGCGCAACAAACTCGGATCGGGCGTGGTGGTGCTGGGCTCGGCTCAGGACGGCAAGGTGGCGCTGATTGTCGGTGTAACCAAAGACCTTACGGGCAAGGTGCAAGCCGGAAAGATCGTCGGCGAAATCGCCAAGATGGTGGGCGGATCCGGCGGCGGGCGTCCTGATATGGCCGAGGCCGGCGGCAAGGATGCGACCAAGCTGGATGCCGCTCTCAAGAGCGCGGCGGATGTGGTTGGGGCGCTGGCGGGATAGCGGTCCAGTGGCGCCATCCACTTCTATTCAACCGGCATGCTAGACTGACCCTCAATCGGAGACCTTGAGAATGTTGTTTCACGTTACGCTTGAGAAAGCAGAAGACGGCTGGATCGTAGCGGAATGTCCGGCGCTTCCTGGATGTGTTTCTCAAGGTCGAGATGAGAAAGAAGCGCTGGAGAATATACGAGAGGCGATCACGGCGTGGATGTGGGCCGAGGACCAGAAGGCATTGAAGTCCCTTTCCTCCGAGCAAGCGGAAATTGTAGTCGCAGTTTAACTCCCCTCATTAAAGTCCAGTTTTCCAGAGGCCGCTATGCCGAGTGGTTGCACTAGACTCGGTGCACTCGCTAAAGTCCAGTTTTCCAGAGGCCATTACGCCGAGTGGTTGCACTAGACTCGGTGCATGGGGAAGCTCGCCAACATCTCAGGAAAAGAAGCAGTTAAAGCTTTTCAACGCGCGGGCTGGTCCCTTGCAGGTCAGGTCGGCAGCCACTGCGTAATGACCAAACCAGATGTCAGGGTGAACCTTTCCGTTCCCCAACACAAAGAGCTCTCTACCGGAACTCTACGGGCCCTGATCCGTGCTTCCGGCATGACGGTGGATGAGTTCATAGAACTTCTTTGACGCCCATCTACGAGGGGAATCCTTCTCAAATTGACACAACAAGACGTTGCGATCTGGGTTCGTCTGATTGATGGGTGTTTTGCCGGAACCTATACTTTGAGTGTCTGTGTCCTTTATGCCGGCCTCTATCCTCCATGCAGGACGTTTCCGCCTGCTCTCGATTGCCGGCTGCATTTGCCTGCTTGCATTCAGTAATACCTGGCTGCCGGCTGCTCCGCAGCATGCATCGCCACATTCTGCTTTTGAAAAGGCACAGCGCATGCGGGAGGCGCTCGAGGGTCGTCCCGAGCGGCAGCGCACGCGGCGCGACTACGACCGCGTGATCGAGGCGTATCGCGCGATTTATCATGGCGATCCGGGCTCGTCGAAGGCTGACGCGTCGGCGTCGGCGGTGGCGGATATGCTCGCCGAAGAAGGGCGTATCTTTCAGGACGAGAAGGCGCTGCACGATGCGATCGCGCAATACGAGTTTCTCCGCAAGCAATATCCGGGCAGTCGCTACCGCTTCAGTGCGCTGCTGACAGAGGGCGAGATCTATCTGCGCGACCTGAACGATCGCGAGAGCGCGCGTGCTACTTTTCAGGAATTTCTGAAGTTGTATCCTCAAAACCCGCTGGCCAACGAAGCACGAATTGAGCTGACCAACCTGCGCAAGGCGCCGGCGAAGAGCCCGCGCAGTGGCACTGCCGTCGCGCAGGTTCCTGCGGAAAGCAGTGGAACCGGGGCGAGTACGGCGACTGCGAAACATTCGTCGGCGGGTCACAGAACGGTTCTGGCGGCTGCGATCCAGTCTCAAGATCAGAATGCGGGGCCGCCGGCACGGTCTTCTTCGAAGACCATTCCCGCACCTGCCGCCGCACCGCCGAAGACAGCGCAAGCCAGTCAACCTCCAGAGCGGTCCAGCAAGCAGCTTGCGGAGAGCGACATTCCGCCTCCCGCGCAACGGTCGGAGCCGGCAGAGCCTGCGCATGTGAGCGAGGCCGCGCTGAACGCGACGCCTCCACCGCGAAAGGGAAGGCTGCCGCTGGTGACCGGTATTCGCCACTGGTCGACGCCGGTGTATACGCGGGTGGCCATCGATCTGCAGGACGAGGTGCGGTATGAGGCGGTGCGCGTGCCGAATCCCGACCGGATTTTCTTTGACCTGCATGGCGCGCGACTCTCGCCGGAACTGATCGGCAAATCGGACGAAGTGATCGACGACGGATTTCTCAAGCAGGTGCGGGCGGCGCAGTTTTCGAACGATGTGACGCGCATTGTGCTGGATGTGAGCGACGTGAGTGACTATTCGGCGTTCTTTTTGCCCAATCCGTCGCGGCTCATTATCGACGTGCATGGACGGAAATCGCGCAGCGGGCCGGTGTACTCCGTAGCATCTGTGCCGGCGACTGCGCCGCCTCCGCCGAGGCCGGCGCCGAAGACGACCAGACCGCAGCCCGAGATTGTCGCCGCGAAGACCGTGGCATCGTCGAAGCCGACGATCGGGATCGGCACGGAGATAACCGATGCCGACGCGCTGGGTGATCCGCTGCCTGCGGCGAAGAAGAATGTGGCGCGCACGCA
Source organism: uncultured Acidobacteriaceae bacterium (assembly GCA_963725225.1). GTDB lineage: Bacteria > Acidobacteriota > Terriglobia > Terriglobales > Acidobacteriaceae > Silvibacterium. The sequence goes on along the minus strand of CAVRXY010000017.1, from coordinate 169,276 downwards.
GACGGCGAGGGCTCCGGTGCATCGTGTGGTGGTCGACGATGGCGATGACAGCACAGCCCTTTCCGACCTCGCGTCGCTGAGCCAGCAGCCCAATCAGGTGAAGGCGACGAAGCGGCCGACGACGGCTCCCGTGGCCCAGTCGGTGGCAGGAACGAGCCCTGCGCCGCAGCCAGATGAGATAGCCGCAGTAACAGCTCCTCCAGTTCCGGCTCCGAGGGCAGTTCCCGCTCCGAAGGCACGCAGCTCCAAAAGTAATACTGGGAGTCACGCAGCGACTGCACCGCCGGCCTCGACGACGAGCATGCCGGAGATTCGCGCCGCGCAGCCGACGGCCGATGGCCAGCGGTCGATGGTACGGGCGCTGGGGTTGAAGATCAACCGCATCGTGGTGGACGCCGGGCATGGCGGGCACGATTCGGGAACGCTCGGGCCGGACGGCATCGAGGAGAAGGATGTGGTGCTGGATGTTGCGCTGCGGCTGGGGCAACTGCTGAAGCAGCGGCTGGGCGCGGATGTGATCTATACGCGCGACGATGACACCTTCATTCCGCTGGAGACGCGGACGGCGATTGCCAACAAGGCGCAGGCAGACCTGTTTATCTCCGTGCACGCAAATTCCAGTCCCGACCCTACAGCGCGCGGAGTCGAGACATACTACCTCAACTTCACGACCTCGGCGGACGCGCTCGAGGTTGCGGCGCGTGAGAATGCAGTCTCCGACCAGTCGATTCATCAGCTTTCGGACCTGGTGAAAAAGATCGCTCTGCAGGACAAGATCAACGAATCGCGCGAGTTTGCGTCGGACGTTGAGCAGAGCTTGTACTCCGGACTTGAAGAGGGAAATCCGGGGCTGAAGGACCGCGGTGTGAAGAAGGCGCCGTTCGTCGTGCTGATTGGCGCCAACATGCCGTCGATCCTGGCGGAAATTTCCTTCCTCACCAATCCCAGCGATGCACAGGAACTTCGCGACGGGAAATATCGCGAGCGCATTGCGGAGTCGCTCTATCGGGGAGTGGCCCGATATGTGGGCAGCCTGAGCGGGGTGCGGATCGCCGACGCGTCGCCGCACAGCGGAAGCCACTGAGCCCTTTCTTGAGGCTGCCGCGCTTTTGGAAGGACCCGCGCTCGAACCTGTAAACTGGTCTATATGCTCGATTTGGCATTTGTACGCGCCAATTTGGAATTGGTGGAAGGAAAGCTCCGCGATCGCGGACAGGACCCCGCAGCCCTGCTGGGGGATTTTCGTGCGCTCGATCAGAACCGGCGGGAGCGTATTACCGAGGCTGAACAGCTGAAGGCGCGGCGCAACAAGCTGAGCGAAGAGGTGGCGCGGCTGAAGAAGTCCGGCCAGGACGCGACAGCGGTGATGGACGAGACGCGGGCGCTGAAGTCGCGAATCGAGGAGCTCGCGGCGGCCGCGGAGGAGGCCGACCGGAAGCTGTCGGCGATTCTCGTGAATGTGCCCAATCTTCCCCTGGCAGATGTGCCGGTCGGCAAGTCGGAACACGATAACGCCGAGATCAAGCGCTGGGGCGAGGTTCCGCAGTTCGATTTTGCGCCCAAGCCGCACTGGGAGATCGGCGAACAGCTGGGCATTCTTGACCTCGAGCGCGCGGCGAAGGTATCAGGAGCGAGGTTTGCGGTTTACTGGCGCGAGGGCGCGAAGCTCGAGCGGGCGCTGATCAACTTCATGCTTGATGTTCATACGCGCGAGCATGGATATACCGAAGTGCTGCCGCCCTTCATGGTGAACAGCAAGAGCCTTTTCGGTACGGGACAACTGCCCAAGTTTGCCGAAGACCTTTTCCGTTGCGAAGACGAAGAGGGGTTCAAGCCGGGTGTGTATCGCGATAACGACCACTGGCTGATTCCGACGGCCGAAGTTCCGGTCACGAATTTGTATCGCGACGAGATTCTCGACGACGCGCAGCTTACGACTTCGCTGACCGCATACACGCCGTGCTTCCGGTCGGAAGCCGGCTCCTACGGAAAAGACGTGCGGGGAATCATCCGCCAGCATCAATTTCAGAAGGTCGAGCTGGTGAAGTTCACTCGCCCTGAAGAAAGCGAGGCGGAGCACGAGAAGCTGACGCGAAATGCCGAGTCGATTCTCGAGCGTCTGGGTTTGCCGTATCGCAGGATGCTGTTATGCACGGGAGACATGGGCTTCACGTCGGCGAAGACGTACGACCTTGAAGTGTGGCTGCCGGGGCAGCAGTTGTATCGCGAAATCTCCTCGTGCTCGAACTTTCTGGATTTTCAGGCGCGGCGGGCGAATATCCGCTACAGGCCTGCGGGACAGAATAAAACGGCACTGGTGCATACGCTCAATGGCAGCGGCCTGGCGATTGGACGTACCTGGCTGGCGATTCTGGAAAATTATCAGCAGGCGGATGGATCGGTGCGCATTCCCGAAGCATTGATAACCTATATGGGCGGGCAAACGGAGATCCGCCCGAAGAGCAAATAAAGCATGGTTCGAATATTACGGAGTTATTTTTTCTGGACATATGAGCGGGGCAGCTTTCACTACGACGTCATGGTGACGCTGATTCTCGCGTTCATCTTTCTCACCCCGAGGATCTGGAACTACGGTGAGCGTCCCCAGGACGTGAAGCTGGCTCCGGGCAGTGTGATCGTTAAGACGACGGCTCCCGGAGACTTCGTTTACGAAATTCCGGCGGCGCAGATCCACGCGGATGCCCCGCTGGACGCTCAGATTCAGCAGAACGTTGAATCGATTTCGGGCGCGGTGACGGTCGACCGATATGAAGCAGTCAAGGAGCCGCACGGAAAGATCAAGCTGTATCGTGTGTGGGCCCACCGGTAAGTGCGTCCGCGCATCCTATCCCAACGGAGTGAAACAAGGTTCTCTATGAAGAAAGCCATTCACCTGCGACTGTTCGCGGGCATTTTGATTCTTGCGCCTTTCGCTGCCATGGCGCAGAACGCAGAGCTGCAGAAGGTTCTGGCCGAGATGGATACAGCTTCGGCGAAGTTTCAGAGCGCGCAGGCCGACTTTGTCTGGGACCAGTACACGGCGGTCGTTCAGAGCCACGACTATCAGAAGGGCACCATCGCCTTCCGGCGTGTGGGCAACGCCACCGAGATGGTGGCCCACGTAAAAACCGAGAACGACCAGCCGGCTCGGAAAGACGTGCTGTACAAGGGCGGCGAGCTGGATTTCTATCAGCCCGCTCTCAAGCAGGAGACAATTCTGAACGCAGGCGCCAACGTTGAGCGCTATCTGACGCTGGGTTTTGGCGGAAGCGGCAAGGATCTGGCCGCCAACTGGAACATCGCGTATCAGGGCAACGAGACCATCGACGGCGTGGAGACGGCAAAACTGGATCTGACTCCGAAGCAGCCGGGCAGCAACAATCAGTTCACGCACATCACCGTGTGGGTAGACACGAAGCGAGGAATCTCGCTCAAGCAGATCGTGTTTCAGGATAGCGGCGACTCGCGCACGGCGGTCTATTCGAATATCAAGATGAACAGTGTGCCGGCCAGCGCGTTTACGCTGCAGGTTGCCCCGGGAACGCAGAAGGTAAGGAAGTAGAAGGCTCACGCCGCGGAACAAAGGCGATGGCTGCAAGGGCAATGATCATCGGAAAGCACTCCAGCGTGTAGCGCGGTTCGGGCGCTTCGATGGTCGCGAGCAGGGCGCAGCGCAGCAGAATGAACGCCACCATGGCCCCGGCCAGCGGCGGCCAGCGCTTGAGTCCCCACAGCGCCGCGATCAGATACAGCAGGTTGAGCCCGGCGTAGGCCCAGGCAAAGACGGTCTCGCCCTCATGATGCTGGAATTCCCACCAGCGCAGCTCGATCCACAGCAGTTCGGTGCGGGGGCGCAGCCACATGTCGGCCAGGCGCGCGAGCGGCAGAGCCACGTAATAGCGAAACGGTTTGGTACGAATCCGATCGGCGGCAATCTGCGCGAAACGGTCGTCCATCCCCGGAGTAAGCGACTGGGTCTTGTTGTAGTCCCTGAGAAGTCCACGGGTCTGCTCGTACTGTTCCGGCGAGTCGAAAGCGCGCGCAGGCAGGTTGGCGATGTCGATTACGTCACTGTCGACGTTCCAATAGACCTCCCAGGTGCAGGCGAGGTCGACGCAGACGGTTTTCGTCCAGCGATTGAAGCCGGGATTCGGTGTCTTCGCCGGGATCGGTGGCATAGCGCGGGGCGAGCGGCTGGAAGACGTGGAATGTGCTCCAGTTACGGATGGTCCAGGGTATGAAGGGAAGAATCGACAGAAAGGCAGCTACAGCGGCATAGGGAAGCACGCGCCTTGCGCCCCAGCGCTTGCGCCCGTACCAGACCATCGCCGGGCACAGGGCCACGGCGATAAGCGCGCCGTCGGGGCGGAGCAAGGCGGCGTAACTCCAGGCAAGCGCCTGCACGAGGGCCCAACTCCAGTGAGGCGGCTTTGTTTTGCTGGTCTCAAGAAAGCGCGCCAGTGCATAAAGGGCGACCGCAATCCAGAAGAGCTCAAGGGTCTCAGTGAGCGGCACGGCGGCATAGTTCGCGGTAAACGGGCAGAGCACGGCAAACCACAGGGCGATCCATCCGGCCCTTGGGCTCCAGATGCGGCGGGTAAACGCCGCGATCAGGACGCAGGTGCCGAGATCGATGGCCGTCTGCACGAACATGACGGCGTGGTAGTGCTCCATGCCAAAGAGCTTGAAGCAGGCGACGAGGAAGAGCGGGTATCCGGGCAGGCGGATGAGCGTGGGACGGAGGGTGCCGCTGGTGGTGGTGCCGTAGATGCCGTGCAGCATCCAGTTTTTCGCGATGCTGCCGTAGACCAGCGGGTCGCCCTGGACTTCAGGGTAGGCGTGAATGAACCAGAGCCGCAGCCATGCGCCGGCGCCCAGCGCGATCAGCCCGATCCACCACCTGCGAGGAAGCGCAAAACGCATGAAAATGAATCATACTAGGCGGGTCTTCAGGAAATCCGCCGGGATAGTAACCTATACAGAAAGCGGAGCCGCCCTTTTGCAATCAGCTCAGTGAGTTGGGAGCGCGCTCGTCAACCGATGAAACAAGTCTTCTACGATCCGCAACGAAAACGATGGAAGCGCCTTCGCCGGGTAATGGATATTGCCGGCGTGATCTCCACCGTCGTGCTGATCATCTTCTTTTTCAGCGTGGTAACGCGCCAGACGCTCCCCGAGCTGTTGCTGCCCATCCAGAAGCGGAACTACAAGGCGCTCAAGCCGGCGGGCGATCCGCTGAGAAAGAGCGCGCCCCGGCCGGCGCGCAGAAAGACGCATCGCCGCCCTTCCGAAATCCCTTTGAACCAGGATGAGGGGCTGCGCGCGGCTTTCTATCAGAACGACGAGGCCAGCTACTCCTCGCTCAAAGCGCACATCCACCAGATCGATCTGCTCTTCCCCGACTGGCTGCACGTGATTTCTCCCAATGGCGACCTGATAGCCGCGACGTCGCTGTTCCCGGTCAGCCTTTACAACGTCGTCGACAAGGCCGGTGTCGTTCACGGCGTCGATCCCGAGAACAGGGTGCAGCGCGTGATCGTTGCCGGCAAGGAAGACACCGAAGTCTTCCCCATGCTGAACGATTACAACCCCGCCGATTCAAAGTGGCATGGGGAAGTGATCGGCAAGGTCTTGAAAGATCCGGCAGCGCGCGAAAGTCTTCACCTGCAGATCGACAAATTTCTCTACGCGAATCCGAACTATCACGGCATCTGCCTCGATTTCGAGCAGGTCCCGGATGATCGAGCAGAAGCTCTACGCGGAGTGGATTGGAGAACTGCACAACGACCTGCACGCCAAAGGTCTGCGCCTTTATGTGGACGTGGAGACCAGCACCGAAGACTGGCTGATGAAAGCTATAGCTAAAAACAGCGACGGCATCATCCTGATGAACTACGACCAGCACGAAGAGGAGAGTGAGCCGGGGCCGGTCGCCTGCACAGGACTGGTTTGAGGGCAACCTGCGGCGCGCGCTGAAGGTGGTGCCCAAGCAGAAGCTGATCTGCGGACTGGGCAACTACGGATATGACTGGGCCGTGCCGCTTCCTGAGAAGGGTAAGAAGCCTTCGCAGCAGGTCGTGAATGTCGACGATCTCACCGTGCAGGAGGCATGGCAGCGGGCCGCCGATGCTGACGCCGACGTTCGGCTCGATGGCGACGACCTGAATGCGCATTTCGCATATGACGACGAGGACGCGCACACCCGCCACCAGGTCTGGTTTCTCGACGGTGTGACCGCGTTGAACGAACTGCGCGCTTCGCGGCAGATGGGCATCAGCACTTTTGCGCTGTGGCGGCTGGGCGAAGAAGACGGGTCGCTGTGGGCGGTCTGGGATCACCCCAGCGCGAAGGATGCGCCGCATCAGCTGACAACGGTTCCTCCGGGCAATGACGTCGATACGGAAGGCGAAGGCGACATCCTGCGCATCATCTCCCGGCCGCAGAGCGGCAGCCGTACGATCGACATGGACGCCGACAACTTCACCGTCACCGACGAGCACATGGAGACGCTGCCGCGGTCGTATGTTGTCGCAGCAATACGGGTACAACCCGAAGAAGCTTGCATTGAGCTTTGATGACGGTCCCGATCCGACCTGGACGCCGAAGATTCTCGATGTGCTGAAGAAGTACAACGTGAAGGCGGCTTTCATGGTGATCGGCGAGCAGGGGCAGGACAACGTCGACCTGCTGAAGCGCTACGTGCGCGAAGGCCACGAGATTGGCAACCACACCTTCACGCATCCGGACATCAGCGAAATATCGGACCGCCAGTTGCAACTGGAGCTGAACCTTACGGAGCGGCTCTTCGCTGCGAAGCTCGGCATTCAGCCGCTTTACTTCCGGCCGCCCTACTCGATCGATCAGGAGCCGGATACGAACGATCAGGCTGCTCCGGCGGATCGCATTCAGCAGATGGGATACACCATCATCGGCAACAAGATCGACACCGATGACTGGAGTGAGCATCCGCGCAAGACGCCGCAGGAAATCACCGACAACGTTCTTCAGCAGCTCGCCATCATGAAGGACAAGCCGTGGTTCCGCGGCAGCATTATTCTCATGCATGATGGCGGCGGGGATCGCTCGGCTACCGTGGCCGCGCTGCCGCTGCTCATCACCACGCTGCGCGCCAGGGGTTACGAACTGGTGCCGGTGTCGGAGCTGATGGGTAAGACCACCGCGGAGGTGATGCCGCCGATTTCTCCGCAGATGCGCTGGCAGGCGCGTATCGATTCGGTGGCATTTTTCTTCTTTTCCTTCTTCAGCCATTTTGTTGTCGACGTGTTCTTCCTCGGCGACGTGCTGATGAGCGCGCGCCTGATCCTGATCGGAATTCTGGCGCTGATCGACCGCCTGCGCCGCCGCCGTGTGCCTCCGGGTGAGTACGAGCCGCGCGTCGCTGTGCTGATTCCGGCATACAACGAAGAGGCGGTGATCGCGCGCACGATCCGCTCGGTGCTCAACTCCGACTATCGAAACATCCGCGTAATTGTGATCGACGATGGGTCGACGGACGGGACCTATGAGGCTGCGCGCGAGGCGTATCCGGTGGAGCTTGCTGCCGGCAAGCTGACCGTGCTGACCAAGCCCAATGCCGGCAAGGCGGAGGCGCTCAACTTCGGTCTGCGGCATCTGGACGAGGAGGTCTATGTCGGCATCGATGCGGACACGGTGATCGCCTCAGACGCGATTTCGAAGCTGGTATGTCACTTCGCCGATCAGCGCGTGGGAGCGGTGGCGGGCAACGCCAAGGTGGGCAATCGCGTCAACCTGTGGACGCGCTGGCAGGCTCTCGAATACATCACCAGCCAGAACTTCGAGCGGCGCGCCCTCGATCTGTTCAACGTCGTCACCGTGGTTCCGGGCGCAATCGGCGCGTGGCGCACGGCTGCCGTGATTCATGGCGGGGGCTATCCGATCAACACCGTCGCTGAAGACGCCGATCTCACCATGAACCTGCTGGAGCAGAACTACAAGGTGATCTATGAGGACAGGGCGCTGGCCTTTACCGAGGCCCCAATCAACGCCAAGGGGCTGATGAGGCAGCGCTTCCGCTGGTCGTTCGGGACCCTCCAGGCGGTGTTCAAGCACAAGCAGGCCTTCCGCAACAACCTGGCGATGGGATTGTTTGCGCTTGCCGAATATCGTTATTTTCCAGATCCTGCTGCCCTTGGTCTCGCCCTTTATCGACATCATGTTCATTGCCGGTGTCATCCATTACTTCATCGACCGGCATTTCCACCCCGAGGCGGCGAGTGCCGCGAGCTTTGAAAAGCTGCTGACTTATTTCCTGGCATTCCTGATTATTGACTTCGTCACATCTACGCTGGCCTTCTCGCTCGAACGCCGTCACCCGGCCAACAAGGGAGACGGATGGCTGCTCTTCCACATCTGGTTGCAGCGGTTCGCTTACCGGCAGCTTTTTTCGGTGGTGCTGTTCAAGACGCTGAAGCGGGCGATTGACGGGCGGCCGTTTGCCTGGGACAAGATCGAGCGCACGGCGAAGATGTCACGGCATACGGAGAGTATTACCGCGGGGTAGTGGACGCCGGTTCTAACATCACTCATACCCGTGCCTTAACTGCCGGCAACGTATAGAAATTCCGTGCTCCGCCGATGAAATATCCGTGGCTACTTAGCGAACCTGAGATAGCGCGGAAAAAATTCATCATAAGTGAATGAGGAGCAACGCCCGGATATGTTAACTTATCTATAAACATATTCAGTTAAACATATCCTGCGGGTGGTCAAGCGCTTTAGAAGCAGAATCTTCAGGACAGCCGTATCCGGTTCTGCCGTAGCCGTTTTGTGTGCTTCCAGGCCCGTTTTGCCCCGCGTTGTCACACCCATTCCAAGGAACACCCATATGTCGTTTTCACTACGGCAGGCTACTCTATGTATCTCTGCACTTCTTGCGGTGTCGTTCTGCGCCGCCCAACAATCCACTCTTCATGACTCCGCCGGTCCATCGCTTTCGTCGGTGCTCGATTCCTCGAGCCGGGATTGGCTTGACGCTGCCGGCATGCCCGCCGCTGAGGGATCGCCGGCTGGGGGAGCCGTCGTCAGCCAGCGGCCCGCATATACGGTTACGGGATCCTGGCTCTTTCATCAATTTGGTGCGGGCGCGTTTGTCAGTCCGCTGGGCATCGGTGTTGGAGCAGCGACCTCTCTCACCCGTTCGGTCAACCTGCGCGTTGCCGGCAATTTTTTCAACTACAACGCAACCGGAACCACGGATGGTGTCGGCTACAAGGGCGTGCTGAACTTTCGCTCTGTGCAGGCCAGTTTCGACTGGTTCCCGTGGCATAAAAGTTTTCACCTCAGCCCTGGCGTCCTGTTCTATAACCAGAACCAGATCACCGCGAATGGCGGAGTCGCAGGAGGCGATTCATTCAGCGTAAACGGCGCGACCTACTACAGCGGCGCCGCGGACCCCGTAACCTTATACGGGCACGTAGCGTTCCGGCATACTGCGCCGATGTTCACGGTAGGCTGGGGCAACTGGCTTCCTCGTGGGCGCGAGAGGCATCTTAGCTTTCCGATTGACATTGGTTTCGCGTACGTGGGTGAACCGCCGCTGACCCTGACTTTTACCGGGGTGGTTTGCGACAGCCCGCATGGAGGAGACTGCCGTTCGATCGATTCCGATCCGAGCGTGCAACAGAATATCGACGCGCAGCGGACGAAGTACCAGAACGATCTCGACTACATCCGGTTCTATCCGGTCATCTCCACCGGGGTAACCTATAAGTTCTAACAGCTTGCGGGTTCTGAAGCAGGATCACGCAGAAATCCCGGATGCCGCATTTCCGGCAACAGCGATTAAAACTGGCCGTTGCTCGCAGGCCTGCGGGACCGGCCGGCGACGGAGCGTGCGAAAACGCGATAAACTGAACAGTTATGGCTACCGTCGCGCTTCCCACCGTCATCCGGCCGCGCTCTCCGCAGGGCGAGTTCAAGAACGAACCTCTTGTCGATTTTTCCCGGCACGATAACGCGCATGCGATGCGAGAAGCGCTTACGCGTGTCGGCGACATGCTCGGTCATGAGTACGAGCTGGTCATCGGCGGGGAGCGATTGCGGACAGCGGGCAAGATAGAGTCGCGCAATCCGTCGCGGCCCGCGCAGATCGTCGGCATCCATCAGAAGGCGGGCGCCGAACATGCGGAGCAGGCGGTCGTGGCTGCACTGCGCGCCTTTGCCACCTGGCAATATGTTCCTGTCGAAGAGCGCGCTTCGCTCCTGTTGAATGCGGCGGAGATTATCCGCGAGCGCAAGTTCGAGTTCTGCGCGTGGCTCACATACGAGGTTGGCAAGAACTGGGCAGAAGCCGATGCGGATGTCGCCGAGACGATCGACTTCCTCGAATTCTATGCGCGCGAGGCGCTGCGTCTGGCCAGCATGACAACGCCGATTCAGTATCCCGGCGAGCGCAACCAGCTGCTCTATATTCCGTTGGGCGTAGGCGCAGTGATTCCGCCGTGGAATTTTCCATTCGCGATTATGGCGGGGATGACGTCTGCCGCTATCGTCACCGGCAATACGGTTGTGCTCAAGCCTTCGAGCGATTCGCCGACAATAGCAGCGCGATTCGTCGACGTCCTGGAAGAGGCAGGCTTGCCGGCGGGCGTCGTGAACTTCTGCCCGGGGTCGGGAACCACCTTTGGCAACGCGGTGGTGGAGCATCCGAAGACGCGCTTTATCGCGTTCACCGGCTCCAAGGAAGTGGGCCTCGATATTCACGAGCGCGCAGCCAGGACTCAGAAAGGTCAGATCTGGATCAAGCGCACCGTGCTCGAGATGGGCGGCAAGGACTCGATCATCGTATCTTCCGACGCGGATCTGGATCAGGCGGTTGAGGGTGTTGTGGCTGCTGCCTTCGGATTCAGCGGGCAGAAGTGTTCGGCATGCTCGCGCGCGATCGTCGAGGAACCGCTCTACGACGTCTTCGTCGAGCGTGTTCGTGAACGCGTGGCAGATCTCACCGTCGGCGATCCCGCGGCGAATCCCAACATGGGCCCGGTGGTGAATGAAGGAGCGCTCAAGACGATCCTGGAATACATCGCGGTCGGAAAGCGGGAGGGCCGTCTGGTCTCCGGTGGAGAAGCTATCGAGACGCCGGAGAAGGGCTACTTCGTGCAGCCGACGGTGATTGCCGATGTGGCTCCCGACGCCCGCATCTCTCAGGAAGAGATCTTCGGACCTGTTCTGGCGATCCTCAAAGTGCGGGATTATGACGAAGCGCTGGCCGTCGCCAACAATACGGAGTTCGGTCTGACCGGCGCGGTGTATTCAAGCGACCACGAAAAGCTTGACCGTGCGCGCCGCGAATTTCACGTGGGCAATCTCTACCTTAACCGCAAGTGCACCGGCGCAATGGTCGGTGCGCACCCGTTCGGCGGTTTCAATATGTCAGGGACTGACTCGAAAGCTGGAGGCCCTGACTATCTCTATTTATTTACCCAAGCTAAATCCGTTGCTGAGAAACTGCAGTAATTGAATCTCTGGCAGTTACATATCTCATGCATTTGACATATCCCTGGCTAATACCAAAGAATTAGCCGAATGCGTGGAGAATCCGTGGCAAAAATTTTGTGTGTGGACGACGATCCGGACGTCACCGTACTTAAGAGAAAAATTCTGGAACAAGCAGGCTATGAAGTCACGACCTGCATTTCTGCCGAGGACGCGATTCGAGAAATACAACGGATCGCATTTGATGGAGTGGTAACAGACTGGCGATTGGGCAGTGAACGCGGCCGAGCGATTGTCGAAGCCGCCAAGGCTCAGTTGGCCGTTCCCGTAGTGGTTGTCTCAGGATATGTTGCCGAGGCTTTCCACGCTGCCGAGCCGCAGGCGGACATATATCTCGAAAAGCCTGCGAATCCTCGCGAGCTGGTGCAGATATTGGATACTCTGCTCCAGGCAAGATCGGCACGAACTGCAGCTGAGCCGATCGGATAACTGCGGAATCTCTTTGAGGCGCGCGGCCACGCGGTAGCAGCCGCTGCGCCTGCCGGGCAGCCGACATTAGGCGCGATAGCAGACATGCGGCAGCGGATTATCCGGCCGGCCGCCGTCCCGGCTTCGCTGCGATCGTGCTGAGCTGGGCTGGCTCAGTTGGCCTGAAGCAGCAGATCCCCGGCTGCTGCGGCCGCTTCGGCGAGCATGCGGTGATGGATGGTGAACAGCGCCAGTTCGAGCCGATCGGAGACCCCGGTCTTATCGTAGATGCTGCGGAGATAATTTTTGATTACCTGCTCGGTCGTCGCCAGTCGCATGGCGATTTCCTTGTTCTTGCAGCCCTGTACGATAAGCGCGACGATCTTCATCTCCTTGGGAGTGAGCCGGTCCCGGACGCGTGCCCCGACGAGATCCTCTTCGAGGGCATGGGTCGCGGTTCCGGCCACCTGTACGCCGCGTTCGCCGCGGGCCACACGGCGCGCGCAGTCGATCAGAGCCGACCCGGTAACCGAGCGATGCACCGCGCCCTGCACGCCCGCTGCAAGGTAGGCGGCCGTGGACTCGTTGTTTTCGGCGATCACGACCGAGAGGCCGCCCTGGCCGCGAACGCGCTCAACAAGATGGTGCAGATTTGGCTTCAGAGCCGAGGCGAAGAGGAGCGTTGCCCCCCTGAATGTTTCCAGAACCTGATACAGCCGTTCAACTTCACCGCACTGGGCGATGATACGAAAATCGTCTTCCATGGCAAGAACCTTGGCGGTTCCCGCGCGGAATATTGCCTGATTATCGGCCAAGATTATCTTATTCATTCTTTCTCTCTATGCCGTCGTTCCAGCAGGCAGGACGCCCTAACGGACGAACCTCACCAAAAAAAGGGTCGATCGCGGGCAGGCGCGTTGAATGCGCATACACAACATTATCGACTCAAGGCAGTAATTCATAATCTATGTCTTTTATCCAGACAGAATAAGTACCAGGCCATAACTTCATGTCACGAAGTTAGGGCGAAAGCGTTTGCAGTGCAATGGTAATTGTGCATTCAGGCTAATCGAGAACCATTCGGTTGCAAAGAGAAAAGTGTCGACAAGGATAACATTTTTTTTCTGATCGCTTGACGCGGCGCGCATGCGGAACAGCCCGCGTTTTCGCGCGCGGCAAAAGGATAAACTGAAATCTATGGGGAAGCCAGTCATTCTCGCCGTGGACGACGATGTCAGCGTCCTTGAGGCCGTCATACAGGACCTGCGCAGGAAATATGGCGCCGGGTACCGCATCCTTCGGGCGGGCTCGGGCCAGGCCGCGCTCGACACCTGTGTCCAGCTCGAGCAGCGGGGCGATGCGGTCGCGCTGTTTCTCTCCGACCAGCGCATGCCCGGCATGTCGGGCGTCGATTTCCTCGAGAAGGCGCAGAAGTTTTATCCCGAGGCCAAGCGCGCCCTGCTGACCGCCTACGCCGACACCGAGGCGGCCATCCGCGCGATCAACACAGCCAAGATTCACTACTACCTTACAAAGCCCTGGGATCCGCCCGAGGAGCAGCTTTACCCAGTACTGGATGATCTGCTCGAAGCCTGGAATGAGGGCTACCGGCCGCCCTTCGAGGGCCTTCGCGTGGTCGGTCCACGCTGGTCGCTGCAGGATCACCAGGTGCGCGAATTTCTGTCGCGCAACCAGGTTCCGTATGTGTGGCTCGATCCGGAGAGAGACGGCGAGGCCTTCGATCTGCTGGCGCGCTACAAACTCGATGATCACAAGCTCCCGGCGGTTCTCTTTCCCGATGGATCGTCTCTGGTGCAGCCCGACCAGCAGGCGCTGGCCGAGAAGGTGGGGCTGAGCACACACGCTGCCAGCGAGTTCTACGACCTGGTGGTAGTCGGGGCGGGGCCGGCCGGCCTGGCGGCTGCGGTTTACGGCACCTCCGAGGGGCTGCACACGTTGGTCATCGAGCCCGAGGCGCCGGGAGGACAGGCGGGTTCGAGCTCGCGTATCGAGAACTACCTTGGCTTTCCCTCGGGACTGAGCGGGGCGGACCTGGCGCGGCGGGCGTACGTGCAGGCCTCGCGCTTCAAGGCCGAGTTCCTGACTCAGTGCGTCACCGGCATCCGCGCGGAGAACCAGTACAAGCTGATTCGTACCCGCGACGGTGGCGAAGTCTCCTGTCGCGTGTGCCTGATCGCGACCGGGGTCAACTACCGGCGGCTGGATGCTCCGGGGATCGACCGTCTGACGGGGGCGGGTATCTATTATGGTGCCGCGCTGGTTGAGGCGCGATCCTGCGCGGACGAGCACGTTTACATTATCGGAGGCGCGAATTCCGCCGGTCAGGCGGCCATGCACTTCTCCAAGTACGCCCGGCAGGTGACCATGCTGGTGCGAGCCGACTCCCTCGAAAAGTCGATGTCGAAATATTTGATCGATCAGATCGCTCAGACATCGAATATAAGGGTAGAGGTGCATTCGCAAGTGGTTGAGGCCATGGGACAGAACCGGCTGGAGTGCCTGAGGGTCCGCAACTCCAGCGGCGAAGAGGTCCGTCCGGCCTCGGCGCTGTTCATATTTATAGGTGCTGCTCCCGTGACCGACTGGCTGCCCGGAGACGTGATGCGCGATCCCAATGGCTTCGTACTCTCGGGTTCAGACCTGAAGGTTGAAGATAAATTGCCGCGTCGCTGGAAAGAAGACCGCGAGCCGTTCCTGCTTGAAACCTCCATGCCCGGGGTCTTCGTCGCAGGAGATGTAAGACACGGCTCGGTCAAGCGCGTGGCGTCTGCCGTAGGCGAGGGTTCCATCGCCGTGCAGTTTATGCATCAATATCTGGCCCGTTTTTAGGTGACGAGAAAAGCAAATTGATGGAAGAGAAACAAACAACCTTAGCCACGAAAACGATTCCCGCGCGCGAGCTTATCGCACAAATACGGCAAATACCTCTTTTTCAACACACCAGGCTGGAGGACCTCGACTGCCTCGGGGAACTGGAGCTGGTCGAGGCGCCCGCCGGGGCACTGCTCTTTGAGCGGGGCGACAAGGACCTTTTCTTCTGGATACTGCTCGACGGCGAAGTCCGGGTGGCCAAGCCGGAGGCCGATGGCGCGATGACGCTGCTGGGCACCCTCAAAGCAGGAGACACCTTCGGAGAGGTTCCGCTGCTGACCGGTGTGTCGTCCACGCCTGCACGCGGAGAAGTGATTATCGATAGCCGCCTGGTGCGCGTCGCCTCGGAATCGTTCTGGGACCTGATGGGCACCTGCCCGGTAGTTCGCGCCGGTGTGCTGGCTAACATGGGGCGGCGGCTGGAGGCCTACCAGGTGCTCACTCTGCACCGCGAGAAGCTCATCTCGCTGGGCACGCTCGCTGCCGGCTTGATGCATGAACTGAACAATCCGGGCACCGCCGCCCGGCGCGCCTCTTCGCAACTGCGCGAAAACCTGATCCGCCTGCAACAGATAAGTCTGCGCTTTACCCGGACTCCGTTGACCGCCGAACAGAAAACCTGCATGCATGATCTGCAGGAGCGAGCTCTCAAGTTCGAAAAACCGGCGGCCATGAGCACCCTGGACCAGGCGGATGCCGAAGATGAGCTGCTGAACTGGCTGGAGAACATCGGAGTCGAGAACGCCTGGCAGATGGCTCCTACCCTCACCGCTGTGGGCTGGCGACGCGAAGACATCGAGTGTGCCCAGTCGGCATTCCCGGCGGAGCTGTTCTCCGACGCGCTCAACTGGCTCACCTCCCTGATTTCGAGCATGCAGCTGGTGGGCACCATCGAGGAGAGCATCGCCCGCGTGACCGACCTGGTGGTCGCCGTAAAGAAATACGCCTACGACGACAAGAACCGCGAGCGCGAGATCGACGTGCATGAGAGCATCCAGAGCACGCTGACTATCCTTGCCCACAAGTTCCGTCATAAGCAGATCGCCATTGAAAAGCGCTTCGCCGCGGAGATGCCAAAGATCAAAACCACCGGCACCGGCTTGAGCCAGGTGTGGACCAATATCCTCGACAATGCGATTGACGCTTCACCGGACGGCGCCAAAATCGTGATCCGCACCTGGACCGAGGGCGCTCAGGCATTTGTGGGAATAGCGGATCAGGGATCGGGGATCGCTCCCGACCATCGCGATCACGTATTCGAGCCATTTTTCACGACCAAGCCCGCGGGCGTGGGAACCGGCCTCGGACTCGACATCGCGCACCGCATCGTCGTAGGTCAGTTTGGAGGCACGATTACCTTCACCTCCAAGCCAGGAGAGACAGAGTTTGTTGTTTCCCTGCCTGCGCCTAAATAGGTAACTCGGACGTGGACAATTCCGGGTCCGGGTAGCAGCTTTCATTTTGATCCGCTACTGTGGCATAAAACGTCGTAAGACTCCGTGCGCCTCTCCGCGCATCAAAGAACCGAAACCTATGCGGTCGAGGTCTTACAAACGGAGTTCCTATCCGTGGCGCGGTCGCAAAGGGCAATTCCTGCTTTTTGCAGCCATGGCCCTGCTGGCCGCATCCGCACTGCCAGCCCAGCAAGCGAGTGTAGAAGACCCACCTGTTCCCGTAAACGTCGCCAACTTCAATCGGGCCGAGACAGACAGCTACTTTACCCGGACCGTCAGCCAGGGAGCCTTCGGCAAGATCCTCCACAACCGCGACGTAACCCTGGTGTCCAAACAGAACGCGCCGCGTTCTAACCGCGACACGCTCTACTCCGCGGGTGTCTTTGACTTGGAAGCCGCGCCGGTCACCGTCACGCTGCCCGACACCAGCGGGCGCTTCATGTCCATGGAGGTCATCTCCGAAGACCATTACGTGATCGATGTGGTCTATGCGCCGGGCCGCTTCACCTTTACACAGAACAAGGTGGGCACCCGGTACGTGATGCTCATCATTCGTACCGCTGTCGACGCCGACAATCCTCAAAACATGAGAGCCGCTTATCTGCTGCAGGACGCCGTTCGGGTTGAGCAGTCCAGTGCCGGCTCATTTGAAGTTCCGAACTGGGACCCGAAGTCGATCGGTGAAGCTCGGGATTCTCTCGTTGTTCTGGCTTCACTCGGCGTTGGTTCCGGCGTCATGTTCGGCCGTAAATCCGAGGTCGATCCGGTTGCCCATCTGATCGGCACGGCCACCGCCTGGGGAGGTAACCCTCCAAGCGCTGCCGTCTTCAAGGATGTATTTCCGGCCCGGAACGATGGAGCGACGGTGCACCGGCTCACAGTGAAGGATGTTCCAGTCGACGGCTTCTGGTCCATCAGCGTCTACAACGCCAGGGGCTACTTCGAGAAGAACGCGCTCGATCGATACTCGATCAGCAGCCTGACGGCGAGGCCGAATATCGACGGCTCCATCACCGTGCAGTTCGGCGGGTGCGAAAAAACTACGCCGAACTGCCTCCCCATCACACCGGGCTGGAACTATACCGTGCGCATGTACCGTCCGCAGAGGCCAATCCTGAACGGAAG
Source organism: uncultured Acidobacteriaceae bacterium (assembly GCA_963725225.1). GTDB lineage: Bacteria > Acidobacteriota > Terriglobia > Terriglobales > Acidobacteriaceae > Silvibacterium. Next base: position 151,862 of record CAVRXY010000017.1, on the reverse strand, counting down.
CTGGCAGTTTCCAGAAGCGGCACCAGTTAAAAGTACAACCCATGCTTTTTAGCGCTTAAAGATTGCCGTGTGACGCTGCCCGCAGAAAAGCAGCAAGGGCGGTCTGATTTGACAGGCTCCCGCCGCCCGGGTGAAAGTGTTTTCGGTCATCGGGCGGGAGATTCCTCACCTCTTAAGAAGCGCCGTCGTATCGCAACCGGACAGCCGGCGGCCGGCGCTCGCGTTAGTCTTCACTCATGACGAAAGGAGAGCTGTGGAACCTGAAGCGTGGAAGCATTCTTCCGTTCGTAGCCGGCGTATGGTTCAAGCCATTCTGCTTCTGACCATCATGCTGACACTGAATTCGCCTGCAACCCTTGCCGCTCAGACAGCGGCAGCCGGCGCGCCGTTGACCGTCAATGACAGCAACTTCAGCCGCGCTGAAAGCGATCTTTATTTCAGCGAAACTGTGAAGACCGGGGGCTTCGGCAAGCTCTACCACAACCGCGAAATGACGCCGATCGACAAGCAGACCGTGGTGCGGATGAATCGCGACACCCTTTATTCTGCCGGTGTCTTCGACCTGGATGCCGCGCCGGTTACCATCAGCTTGCCCGATCCGGGCAAGCGCTTCATGTCCATGGAGGCGATCTCCGAGGACCATTACGCAATTGACGTTGTCTACGCGCCGGGCCGCTACACCTACACGAAAGACAAAGTGGGCACGCGTTATGTCCTGTTCGCCATTCGCACCCTGGCCGATCCTGAAAATCCCGCCGACTTGAAAGCCGCCAATGCGCTTCAGGATGAGATCAAAGTAGACCAGGCAAGCACCGGCACATTTGAAGTGCCGAACTGGGATCCGAAATCCCAGGGCGAAGTGCGTGACGCCCTCGCGGCCCGTGCTCCTCAGCTCAGCGGCTCTGCCGTGATGTTTGGCACGAAGGCCGAAGTCGATCCGACCGCCCACCTGATTGGTACAGCCATAGGCTGGGGCGGAAATCCGCTGAGTGCCGCCGTCTACAACAGCGTCTATCCAAAGCAGAATGATGGAAACACGGTGTATCGACTCCGAGTAAAGGATGTGCCCGTCGACGGCTTCTGGTCGATCAGCGTCTACGATGCCAAAGGCTATTTCGAAAAGAACGCTCTCGGTGCTTACTCGGTCAACAGCATCACGGCGAAGCCGAGCCCGGACGGCTCGTTTACGGTGCAGTTTGGTGGCTGCGCGAAGGGCACGCTGAATTGCATACCGATCACGCCGGGCTGGAACTACACGGTCCGGATGTACCGCCCCGGGGAAGCAATTCTGACCGGAAGCTGGCAGTTTCCGGCGGCGGTTCCGGTGCAGAGCACAACCCATGCTTTTTAGCGCCGGTTCCCACATTCTAAGATCGCTCTAAGAAATCGCCGTCAGCGCCTTCGTCATTAAGCAACAGCACTCTTCCGCCGATACAGTCAACAAGCGACTCCGGCTGCCGGCAGTCTTGTCTCCACTTCCAAGAACCGAGGCGTGTGAATGTTTGCCATCATCGGAATCCTGCTGGTCTTCGGAGCTGTCATCGGCGGCTTTCTGATGGAGAAAGGCCATCTCGCTGTCCTGATGCAGCCCGCGGAATTCCTCATTATTGCCGGCGCCGCTCTGGGCACGCTGCTGATCGCGAATCCCATGCACACGCTCAAGGGCATCTTTGCCGGCGCGCTCGGCGTCTTCGGCAAGTCGCATCATGGCAAAGAGCGCTATCTCTCCACCCTCAAGATGATGTTCGAACTGCTGAACAAGGTCCGGCGCACCGGGCTGCTGTCGATAGAGATGGATATTGAGAAGCCGGAAGAGAGCGTCATCTTCAAGGAATATCCCGACTTCATTCACGACCATCATGTTCGAGGCTTCGTCTGCGACACACTGCGTATGGCGGTGACCGGCGGCATCGATCCGTTTGATCTCGACCAGATGATGGACCTGGACATGGAGGTGCAGCACCGCTGTGCTCATCAGCCCATCTCCGCGCTGACGACGGTGGCGGACTCTCTTCCCGGCCTGGGCATCGTTGCCGCGGTACTGGGCGTAGTGATCACGATGGGCGCGCTGGGCGGCCCTCCGGAGGCCATCGGTCATAAGGTCGCGGCGGCGCTGGTAGGAACTTTTCTGGGCATCCTGCTGTGTTACGGACTGGTCGGGCCTATCGGCTCCTACATGGGCAAGGAAGCGGAGGAAGAACATGCCTTTCTCTATGTGCTTCGGGTCCTGATGATCTCGTTCATCAAGGGGAACGCCCCGGTGCAGGCGGTGGAAATGGCGCGCCGTGCGATCCCGCTGCACGTCAGGCCGACCTTCGAAGAAGTGGAAACGGCGTGCCACGGCCAGCATGCCACCGAGGGCGCGGCCGCCGAACAGAAGATTGCGTGAGCCATGGAGAAGAAAGCGATTGTCATCTTCAAGAAAGCCAGGCCCCACGGCGGGCACCACGGGGGCGCGTGGAAGGTCGCCTATGCCGATTTTGTAACCGCGATGATGGCATTATTCATCGTGCTCTGGCTCATGAATACCAGCGATCACGTTCGCAAGGTCATCGCAGGATACTTCAACGATCCGCGCGGCAGTTCTGCACTGACTGGGTCGGATCGCTCGGGCTCCGCCGACAATCTGCCTCTGACTCGCGAAAATATGCAGCAGTTCAAGGAGCGGCTGGAGAAGGCGATCATGCAGACAGACCATTTCAAGGCTCTGTCCAACCAGATCGAGATCACCGTCACACCGGAGGGCTTGCGGATTGAGCTGCTCGAATCGAAGAACGGTACGTTCTTCGATACCGGCAGCACCGCCCTGAACGAAAACGGGCGTGAGCTGCTGACCATGCTGGCCGGCCAGCTCAAAGATGTGCCCAACAACGTTTCCATCGAGGGCCACACCGATTCGCAGCCGTACGCAAACGACGCGGACTACGGCAACTGGGAGCTCTCCACCGATCGCGCCAATGCCGCCCGCCGCCTGATGCAGGACAAAGGGCTTCGCCGCAACCAGGTCTCACAGGTGCGGGGTTACGCCGACCAGCGCCTGCGCCTGCCCAAGTATCCCTTCGATCCTTCGAATCGCCGCATTTCCCTGATCGTGCAGTATCTTGACGCGCCTCCGCCGGCGGCCGCGGAACCGGCGAAAAATGCGGAAGGAGCCTCAGTCGGCGGCCCGTGTGACGAACACCCGGACAGCATCCGCAGGAGCGGCGAAGCACTAATTCAACCGGCAGGACCACGCGGCTGCCTTCCTTGGGGAACTCATCCCGTTTGAGCCGATCGAATAGCAGGCCGGCGGCTACCCGGCCCACCTCATCTGCGGGTTGTCTCACGACTGTCAGCGTGGGATGCAGGATCTCCGCCAGTTCGAAGTCGTCGAATCCAATCAACGCTACTTCTTCCGGCACACGTACTCCCAGATCGACCAGTGCGCGAAGAGCATAGCGCGTCGTCAAATTGTTTGAGCAGAAGAAGGCCGTGGGCGGGTCCTTTTCCCCAATTGCGGCGGCCACGATCGCCGACGTCGCCTCCTGCGAGGCGCATTTGAAGGATGGCTCGGGCTGCAGGCCAGCCTCGATCATGGCACGGCGATACCCTTCGAAGCGCGCCCGCATGGTGTAAAGCTGGCGGTTGAGTCCGATAAAGACGATGCGCCGGTGGCCGTGCTCGGCAATCAGGTGCTGCACTGCGCGCTTTGAGCCGCTCTGGTTCTGCACCAGCACGCTATCGAAGCGGCGGTCCTGGATCGGGCGGTCGAGAGTGACGATGTGGGTCTGATCGAACTCCCCGCGGCTGAAGCGGGAGCGATGCACGTCGGCGGGGATCACGAGGAGGCCGTCCACGCGGCGCTGCAGCATCAGCTGGGCTTCGGCAAACTCCGAGTCCGGATCGTCATTCGAAGTCGCCAGAATGACCGAGTAGCCGTGCTCCTTGGCGAGCGTGTTGACGGCGTGCGCGATCGTCGCAAAGAACGGATCGAACAGATAAGGGACAATGATGCCGATAGTGTGCGTCTTGAGTCCGCGCAGCGCGCGCGCCATCTCGTTGGGCCGGTAGCCGAGCTTTTCGATGGCCCGATAGACCCGCTCTGCCGCTTCCGCCGAAACCGGTGCGGATTCGTTCAGCACGCGCGACACGGTCATCGTGCCCACGCCGGCCACGCGGGCAACATCATTCATTGTTGGCTTGCGATCCATACCGTTCTTTCACCGATCTGTTTCGCAGCCAGCTGCAGGGGAACCGGATGCAAACGTACACAGCAAATCTTCCACTTCGTCAGAGTGCCGTCAAGCGATAGGCCGCCTCTGCCTCGTGCTCCAATGGACTCCGCGCTTCCGCTACGCGGTCTTGCCCTACAATAGGCTTTTCCTGACGGAGAAGTCATTGTATGCGCGGATTTTACCTGCCAATCCTCTTGCTCCTTGCCGCTCCGTTTTCCCTGGCTCAGAACCCGGCATTTGACCGCGCATCGTCGCTGCGCCACGGCATCAACCTGTCGGGATGGTTTGCCAGCTCGCGCGACCTCACCCAGCAGCACTTCGAAACGTTTACTACCGGCGCCGACCTGAAGCTGATCCACGACATGGGCTTCGACTCCGTCCGGCTCGGCATCGAACCATCGCTGATCGTTCGCCACGGCAGCCTCACACCCGCGAATCCTCAGGCGCTCGCGGCGCTCGACCGCGCCGTCGATCAAATCCTCGCCAATCACCTCGGCGTGATGCTCTGCGTCTTCCCCAACGATGACTACAAGCACAATCTCTCGACCAGCAACGGCGTCGACGACTTCGTTCTCCTCTGGCGCGTGCTGGCCGCACACTTCGCCAAAGCCGATCCCGCCAAGATCTTCTTTGAGTTGATCAACGAACCCGAGGTGCCCGACCCTTACCGCTGGATGGGCATTCAGGCCCGCGTGGACGAAGCCATTCGCGGCATCGACACCGAGCACACGATCATCGCCACCGCCGCGAACTACGGCAGCCTCCCTGACATTCTTCAGCTCGAACCACTGCGCGATCCCAACGTGATCTACAACTTCCACTTTTATGAGCCGTATCAGTTCACCCACCAGGGAGCAGCGTGGGGCGCCAGCGACTGGGTCTACTACAAGGACATCCCCTACCCCGCCACTCCCGAAACGCTTGCTGCGCAGATGAAGAACGTCCCCGGCGACTACGCCCGCTACAACCTCTTTCTCTATGGAGCCGGCCACTGGGACGGCGCAGCCATCGCCGCGCGGATCGCCTTTGCCGCCGCGTGGGCCCGCGAGCGCAATGTTCCTCTGATCTGCAATGAATTCGGAGCCTACCGCGACACCGCCAATCCGGCATCGCGCGCCCGCTGGATCGGAGACGTTCGCGCAGCTCTCGAGGAAAATCACATCGGCTGGGCGATGTGGGACTACCGCGGAAATTTCGGCGTCGTCGAGCGCACGGATACGCAGATCACGCCTGATCCTGCGGTCCTGAAAGCGCTGGGCCTCAACGCGAATGCTCAACCGGTCACCATCGCCGCCCCGTGATTGCCTCTAGACGAACCGGGCGAACTTCGCCCGCCGCGTTTCCCATTCGTCGGTAGAGAATAGCCGGGGACCCACCTCGATCAGCCGGGGAAGCATGTTGAAGACCGTCACCCGGCTCCACGGCTTACCCGAGCGGGTGCGGAATCCCTTTTCGTTCAGGTCGCTGACCACGTTCGACAGCGGGAAATCCTGCACCATCAGCTCCATCATCAGCACGAGGGCGGCATTCTCGATCGGATCGACCTCCAGCCGCTGGCAATCATCGGAAATACGCAGGCCGTAAGGAATCTCTTCGTTGAAAGCGCCTTCTGAAGGGGCCTCATTCGCCGGCAGCTCGCGCCGCCACTCGATCGAAACCAGTTGCCAGCCGGCCGCCGTCCGCTGCTGCATGATGTCGGGGCTGAACGGCCCCGAAATTACATCGCGAATCCGCTCATAATGCGCCATCCCCAGCCTCCCGGTGAATCAGCATACACTTCAGCGATCTGCTCAACAGCAAATTTCGGGCCACAATGGCAACCGGACAAGCAGTCTCCTAAGATCAAGCGGCACAAGCGGATGGGGATGAAGCGGCAGCCCGGAGGGACCACCGCCGATGTCCACTGATGACAAACATCGTTCGCAGGCGGACACCGCAATCATGCCGGAGCTGCTCCACCGGTCGGAGGATGCCCACCGCCTTGCGCGCAGAGTAGACTGTGGCAGAGGTTTAACCGCGTGGTGGATTCCGTAGCCCATTACATTGAGCGGGTCGTCGATCTTACCGACCCCGCCGCAAACCAGATTTACAACATGACCTTGACGACGCCCGGCGGGTCCTGCTGGAGCAGCCAGCCGAAGCAGTGCAGGGAATCGAGGGTTCATTCGCCCTGCTTGCCCGCTCCGGCAAGACGGTGAAAATGGCGCGCTCGCTCGACCGCCCCATGCGCTACTTTCTGGCCAAGCGGTCTGAAGGGCCGGCCCTGATCGTGGCTCCGCGCATCGACGCCATCTTCGACTGGCTCAAGTCCGAAGGTCTCGACGGGCAGTTTCATCCCAGCTACACGCGCATGGTGCCGGCGCACCACGTCGTCGAGCTGCAGCTTATCGGCTGCCCCGATCCCGACCCCGTCTACACGCGCTTCTTCACGCCGACCATGGGCACTCTTGCCCGCCGACCTCGACGTCATCGGTCGGGCGTATATCAGCGCCCTCGCCGACGAAATCTCGCGCTGGCTGCGCACCATCCCCGACAAAGAACCCATCGGCGTCTGCTTCTCCGGAGGCATCGACAGCGGCAGTGTCTTCCTCACCACCTACTACGTGATGCGCAAGCTCGGCATGAATCCCGCCCGCCTGAAGGCCTTCGTCCTCGACCTGGGAGACGGCCCCGACGTCGATCAGGCGCACACCTTCCTCGACCGCCTCGGCCTCTCGCTCTTTCTTGAGCCCATCGAATCCAGTCCCTCCGCGCTCAACGTCGCTGAGACCATTCGCGTCACCGAAGACTACAAGCCGCTCGACATCCAGTCCGCCACCATGGCCATGGCTCTCTGCCGCGGTATCCGCGAGCGCTACCCCGACTGGCGCTACCTCATCGACGGAGACGGCGGCGACGAGAACCTCAAGGACTACCCCATCGAGGAAAATCCCGAGCTCACCATCCGCAGCGTGATCAACAACCCGATGCTCTACCAGGAAGGCTGGGGCGTCGGCAAGATCAAGCACTCGCTCACCTACAGCGGAGGCCTCAGCCGCTCCTACACGCGCACCTACGCGCCCGCGCATCACTTCGGCTTTACGGGATTCAGCCCCTACACGCGCCCGTCGGTCATCGCCGTCGCTGAGGCCATCCCCTTCATCGATCTGACGAAGTACGACGTCAGCCGCCTCTACGAACTGAAGGGCGAGATCGTCTCTCGCGGAGTCGCCGCCGTCACCGGATTGCAGATGCCGGTCTTCCCCAAGCGCCGCTTCCAGCACGGCGCGCTCCCGGCAGAGCCATGCAATGCGCGCCTGCCGTATCGCGAAGCCGAGTACCGCAAGCAGTTCCTGTCGCTGTACCAGTGAGCGTTTCGTTGCCGTCGTTGTATCCCGAAACTCCGGCCGCGCGTGACGCATGGATTCTCTCCCGCCGCGTCGATGCTGGCTAGGGTCGCAATACGCTCGATCCGTTGCGCCCTTACGCCTTCTTCGTTGAAGACGAGCTTGCTCCCGGGTGCCCCACCCTGAGCGCTGAGCCCTGTGCCCTGAGCCCTGTTCTCTGTGCCCTGAACCCTGTGCCCTCCGCGCTGAGCCCTGTCCCCGTCGCCACCGTCTTTCTCACCAATCGCGAGTGCCCCTGGCGCTGCCTGATGTGCGATCTCTGGAAGAACACGCTGACGGAGACGGTCCCAGCGGGAGCGATTCCTGCACAGATCGACTACGCTCTGGAGCGCCTCGCGCCGGCGCGCCAGATCAAGCTCTACAACAGCGGCAGCTTCTTCGATCCGCGCGCCATCCCTGTCGAGGATTACCCGGCAATCGCGAGTCGCGTCTCCGGCTTCGAGCGCGTTATCGTCGAATGCCACCCCGCGCTGGTCGGAGAGAACTGCTTCCGCTTCAACGAACTTCTGTCCGGCCGCCTCGAAGTCGCCATGGGCCTCGAAACCGTCCATCCCGAGATCCTCGAACGGCTGAACAAAAAAATGACCACGGAGCAATTTGCCGCTGCGGCCCGCCGTCTGCGCGAGCACGACATCGACCTGCGTGTTTTCATCCTGGTGAAGCCGCCATTCATGCGCGAGGAGGAAGCTCTCTACTGGGCTCAACGGTCTCTCGACTTCGCCTTCGACTGCGGAGCCACCGCCGCGACCCTCATCCCCACACGCGGAGGCAACGGAGCGATGGAAGAACTGGCCTCGCTGGGCGATTTTTCTCCGCCCGGTCTTGCCACTCTCGAAGCTGCGCTTGCCTACGGCATCGATCTGCAGCGAGGGCGCGTCTTTGCCGATCTCTTGGGACCTGAAGCTGGATGCGGAATGCCCGCTCTGTCTCCCGAGCGGATCGCGCGCCTGCGCAAAATGAATCTGCAGCAGATCATTCCCCCTCCCGTCAGCTGCGTTCACTGCGGAGGCAGGAATTGACCGCCCGCTCCCAACCAACCAGTTACGATCTCGCGATTGTTGGCTCCGGATTCTCCGGTTCGCTCCTGGCCATGATCGCGCGGCGTCTCGGGCGATCAGTCGTGCTGATCGAACGGGGAAAGCATCCCGCGCGTCGTGATCGGCGAGTCCTCGACGCCCATCACCAACCTTCTGCTCGAAGAATTGAGCACGCGATACGATTTGCCCGTCCGTGCGTCCGCTCGCCAAGTGGGGAAGCTGGCAACGCGAACATCCCGAAATCGCCTGCGGTCTCAAGCGTGGCTTCACCTTCTATCACCATGATCTCGCTCAAGAACCTGATGTCATCCTGGGTAAAGATTTGGGTGCCCCATCCTTCGCGGAGCGAAGGGTGGGAGACAATCCTAGTAACGGTGTCATCCTGAGCGAAGGCCGCGAAGCGGCCGGAGTCGAAGGACCTGCTTCTCCCTTGAATGATCGCAGCCGCCAGCTCCTCGTCGCCGCCAGCCCGCACGACGAAATATCCGACACCCACTGGTATCGTGCCGATTTCGATCACTTCCTGGTTCGCGAAGCGGAAAAGCTTGGCGTGGATTATCTCGATGAGACGAACCTCACCGGCTTCAGCGAATCCGATGGAGAAGTGCAACTCGTGGGCACGCGTCACGGCCGCAGACCTGAGTATCTCCGCGAAATTCGTCGTCGATGCCTCCGGCCCGCGCGGATTCCTGCATCGCGCTCTCGGTCTGGGCGAGATGGAACTTCCCGGCTTCCCGCAGACCCAGGCTCTTTACAGCCATTTTGAAAATGTCGGCCGGATCGAAGACCTCCAACCAAAGCCCAACGGCCAGTTGCCGTATCCGGTGGACGATGCAGCCGTCCATCACGTCTTCGACGGCGGATGGATCTGGGTGCTCCGCTTCAACAACGGAATCACCAGCGCCGGCGTTGCCGCGACGGATGAGTTCGCAGAGAAGTACAGCTTCAGCGACGGAGCCGCGGCATGGCAGCGAATCCTCGAACGCATTCCGGTACTCGAATCGCAGTTCGCCACTGCCAAACCGGTCCTGCCTTTCGCGCGCATCCCGCGCCTCGCCTTTCGCAGCGGAAAGATCGCCGGCCAACGATGGGCTCTGCTGCCATCGGCTGCCGGATTCGTCGATCCGCTGCTTGTCGACCGGTTTCCGCTGACCCTCCTCGGCGTCGCCCGCCTCGCGGAGATCTTCGAGACGTGATTGGGACTCACCCCGCCTTGAAATCAGCCTCGCCGAATACGCAGCCCAGACAGACGCAGATCTGCTCGCGACGGCCCGCCTCGTCGCTGCCCTCTACGCGAACATGAACAACTTTCCCGTCTTCGTGTCGCTGTCGCTGCTCTACTTTGCCGCCGTCAGCTTCTCCGAAGCTGCGCGCAGGCTGGCCAAGCCGAAGCTTGCGCCGTCGTTCCTTCTGCGCGATCATCCTGTCTTCGGCCCGGCCATGCCGCCGTCTTCTCGAACGGGCCCAACAGCCGCTCTCGGGAGAGGAATCGCCAGGCCCTCTGCGAGGAAATCCTCGAGGCGATCGAGCCCATCAACGTCGCTGGCCTCGGCAACCCCGCCCGCCGGAACTGGTACCCCGTCGATCCCGATGATCTGCTCCGCTCCGCCACAAAGCTGCCAACGCCACCGAATCCAGGGCCGAGAATACTGCGAATCTCAAAGCCGAAGTGATCGCCCTCCTGCAGCGTTGCGGCTTTGAACTTCGACACAGTTAGGGTTGGCCGAGAATTACGGCGAAATCACTAAAATAGAAATAGAGGGGAAAATGCGCGGGCGGCTGATTGCTACCCGGGCTCAGTCATCTAATGAAAGGGCAACTCCAATGGAATCAATGACTGTCCGTTAAGTCATTTGTTTCCAATGAATGCCTGTTAAGTGGTCTGTTTTCTATGAAGTAGCGATATCTGCTTTGTTATGAATTACTTAGCAACAGAATCGTCATGAAAACCCAGCAGGATCAATGACTTAACTGCCATGGCAGCTACCCGGGAGGGGGTGTCCCTCCCGCAATTCTCCCGATTTGGAACCGCCTACTTCGGTGACGTTGCAGGAGGCGAAAACGCAATCGGCTTGGCAGAGATCACGCCCTTGCCTTCCTGAACCGTGATGAACTGGTTCGGCTTCAGGTCGGGAATCGAATCCTTCTTTCCGCTTGGCCAGACGATCTCCAGACTGACCGTCTTGTCACCTTCGGGCTTGCCCAGCCCGAAGGTGACCGGAAGCTCGCTCTGCGAGAGATAGCTCGATCCGCCGTGGACCATGGCAAACTGCCGGACGCCCTTGTTTGTCCTCAGCGTAATTTTCGCGCCGATGCCATCGCGATTCGACTTGGTGCCGACGGTCTTCACGCGCAGCATGTCGTTCTGGTTGGCGTTGTCGTTCCGGAAGAGGCGTGCAGGCCCGTTGTTAACCGTCATCAGCAGGTCCAGATCGCCATCCAGGTCGAAGTCCGCATATGCCGCGCCCCGGCCAACCACCGGACGCCGCAAGGCCGGCCCCACCCGGTCGGTCACGTCCTCGAACTTGCCATTGCCCTTGTTACGAAACAGAAACGGGGACTCGGCATAGTGCAGTGTCGGCTGCAGCACGCTGATGTCGTCCGCGACATGTCCGTTCGCGGCGAAGATGTCAGGCCAGCCGTCGAGGTCGTAGTCGAAGAACAGCGCCCCGAAGGTCAGCGATCGCAGCGAGACCTCATTGATTCCCAGAAGCCGCCGATTCGTCGGTGAACAGGCCTGAGCCGTCGGTCCGGTAGAGCGCGAGGCCCTCATTGGTGAAGTTGCCGATCAGCAGGCCCTGGTGCCCCGAGCGATCGAAGTCCGCCGCATCCGCGCCCATGCCCGCGCGCATCGTACCCGACTCGCCATAAGCGACTCCGGCGATGACAGCTTGGTCGGTGAAGGTGCCGTCGTGGTTGTTGTGGTAGAGCTTGTTGGGCTGGGTGTCGTTGGCGACGAAGAGGTCCATCCATCCGTCGTTGTCGTAATCGAGCATCGCAATGCCAAGCGACTTGCTCGACGGATCATACAGGCCGGCCCGCTTGGTGACGTTCTCGAAGACTCCGTTGCCCTTGTTGTGGAAGAGCGTTGCACTCTGGCCCTTGTATAGCTGGGGGGTGCAGTAGGACTTGTTCTTGTTGTCGAGCGAGCAGTACTGATCTGTTGCCTCGGACCAGTCAACGTAATGTGACACGAAGAGGTCCAGCTTGCCGTCGTTGTCGTAGTCGAACCAGATGGCACTGGTGGAGAAGCCGGGATCGCCGACTCCCGCCTTAGCCGTTACGTCAGCGAACTTGCCGTTGCCGAGGTTGCGAAAGAGGTGATTGCTGCCCACCGCGGTGAGATAGATGTCGTCGTAGCCGTCGTTGTCGAAGTCGCCCACGGCACAGCCCATCCCGTAGGTCTCGATGGCGAGTCCCGCCTCGCGGGTTACGTCGGTGAAGGTGCCATCGTGATTGTTGTGGTAGAGCGCGGGATAGGACTTATGGGACTTATGGTCAGGCCAGTCCATGGAGTTGACCAGGAGAATGTCTTGCCAGCCGTCGTTGTCGTAGTCGATGAAGCAGGCTCCGCTGCCCATGGTCTCCGGCAGCAGCTTCTTCCCGTACGCGCCGCTGTTGTGCTTGAAGGTAATGCCAGCCTGAGCGGTCACGTCGGTGAACTGGATCGGTCCCGATGGTCGTGTTGGAGCAGAGACGGTCTCTGGGCCAGTTGGTGACGCCGGCACGGGCTGTAACTGCCGGGCCGGAGATGTCGGCGTAACTGCCCGCGATTCGGATGGCTTCTGCTTGCATCCTGTGATGCTTGTTATAAGCACAAGGCAGGCGACTAGTTTGGTACTAAACGTCATAGGTTCGAATTTCTTTCGGAGGTTGTATGTTTCTCCCGTTGAGGGCTTATGCGGGGACGATGACAGCCTTCTGTCTGCGGGACTGCAGCCACATCTCAATGAGGAGTGCCGCGGGGCCAACCAAGAAGAGCGCGTAGAACGGTGCGTAGATGACCTGATCCAGTCGCAGCAGCATCTCGACCAGCGCGACCGAGAAGGCGACGATGCATTGGCCGGTCTTGCTGCGCACAGTGGTCTTCGGGTCAGTGATCATGAAGAAGATGAAGAGCTGATATTCGGGGCCAGTGATCGGCGCAATCTCAGACATCCATGGAGAGCCGGTAATCCACGACCGGAGGAGAGCAAGGGCAAGGAAAGAGATGACGTAGGTGCCGGTGATATGGAAACGCCGGAGACGCCAGATGATCATCGCACCCAGAGCCCAGATCACGAGCATGGGTGCAAGAAAGTTGCCCCATTGAATGCTGAGGCTCGCGGCGACGTCGCCGGCGAGGAAGAGAATGGCGGAAACGCCGAAGTTCGACGGGTTCCAGATGTGGCGGTCCTTCACGCGCAGAACGTACTTAGAGGTAATGGAGATGAGGGCACAAAGCGCGAAGGGCCAATAGGCAGGTGAGCGCACGAGGATTCCTACGCTGATGCCGGTAATGTAGGCGCTGGCAAGGTGGGGCCACTTGCCGAAGAAAATGCGTGACAGCACCAGTTCCGCCAATATGCTCGTCGCAATCGCGAGCAGCGTCTTAGGGTAGCTCTCGAGGATGCCGAACGAGAGGTGGCCTACCAGCAGGATGAGGGTGATAAAGACGGGAGGAACGAAGCGGTTTTCGAGGCTGACCCAGCTCCTCCAGCCGGTTCGCATACCCGCCGGCGGTGCGGTCATTACTTGCTGGCTCATTCCGGCTCCTTCACATTGTGGATTTGGTCGGGCGCAGGATGATCGAGGGTCTGAACCGTTCCCGATGGCCAGCGAATGACCGCCTTCTCAATCTGCGGATCGCGGCCCAGTCCGAAATGAAGACGGCGCTGGTTCTGCGCGGCGAAACCGCTGCCGCCGGAGACTTCCTGCACCTGCTTCTGCCCGTTCCAATACAGAGTAACTTCAGCGCCGATTGCGCTGCGGTTGCTCTTTGTGCCTTCCAGTTCAAATTCAATCCACTTGTTATCAGGAGAAACGGTGTTCTTGTAGACAAGCACCGGGCCACGCTGGTTGGCGACAACTACGTCAAGAACGCCGCGATTCCAAAGGTCGGCCATCGCAACGGCGCGGCCGTCATAGGTATCGGTCACACCTACTGCCTGGGCAACGTCGACGAACTTCCCGGCACCGTCGTTCAGCCATACATGCTTTTGCTGATAGCCGGAGAGGCTGCGATTATCCATCGCAGGCCAGTTGTTGGCATCACCAATGATGGTGCTGTTTCCGCCGGCTACCTTGGAAAAGTCGTACCAGTAGCTGCGGTTGCGATCGAGTGAGACGTAGCCGTTGGTCAGATATAGATCGAGGGTGCCGTCGTTGTTGAGGTCGCCGAATTGTGCGCCGAAGCTCCAGCCGCCCAACTCGACTCCAAGATCCCGGGCGAGGTTCTCAAATTGCAGATTGTCCCCGGTGGTTCCATCCTTTGGAACCCACATGTTGTTCCCCTGAATCAGCACTCCTTCTTCGGAGATGTTCGAAACGTACACCGAGTATCTTCCCTGGTTGAGGATATCGCCAAAGGCAACATTCATGCCGCTCTTGGGCGCGAAGCCGACACCAGTCTGCTGGCCCGCTTCGTGGAATCGCTTCCCGTCGTTCAGATAAAGCTCCGACACGCCATAGTCATTCGCAACAAATAAGTCAGGATGTCCAGTCCCGCGCAGATCTGCGGCCGATGCGGCCAAAGCCCAGCGGCGGCTGTTGATTCCCAGTTTTTCACTTACTTCCTCGAACCTGCCATTGCCCAGGTTGTGAAACAGATATTTGCGGCCACCATTTTTGGCGTACTCAAAACTGTCGGGCATGATGCGCGTGGTATTGAGGTGCCACAGGTCGATGTCTTCTGAGTAGTAGCCGCCGACAAAGAGATCGAGAAGGCCATCTCCGTCGTAGTCGAACCACACAGCAGTGTTTGCATTGATCCATTTGGGCAGGCCGGCTTGCTCGCTTACTCGCGTAAAACCGTGACCATGGTCGTTGTGATACAGCTCGGGACGGCCCCACTTGATGAGAAAGAGATCTTCGTAGCCATCGTTGTCGTAGTCACCCCAGACTGCGCCCATCGACACGCCGGTGCCGGGCTGGTTGACGTCGGCGATGCCCATCTCAGGCGCGACATCTTTGAATGTGCCATCGTGCATGTTGCGGTAGAGAGCATTCTTGCTGCCCTCTTTGCTGTTGGTGACGTAGATATCAGGCCAGCCGTCACGATCGAAGTCGACGATAGAGACCGACGCCCCCATGGATGCGACCTGAGGCATGATCCCTTTCAGCTTGGGATCGAGCGTTGGCGCCTGGTGTACAAAATCGATGCCGGCGGCGCGGGAAACTTCCTGAAAATAGAAGCCGTGGCGAGCCAGAGCAGCATTCGCATCGAGCTTTACCCTGGCTGATGCTCGTGTGGCGGAGACGCGCCGAATAGCCATCGGAGTGGCTAACAAAGCGACGAAGAAAATACCAAGTAAGATTCGTGCTGCGGGACCGCGTCTCATCTATCCGCCTTACTACGTAGTTCACCGAGGAGAACTCCCGGGGTTACATACCGCGTCTGATAGGTTTGCCAGTCTTCAGGATGATGCTTATATACCCATTCGTCCTCAAGCTTTGCCGGTGGCGTGTCATATATAGTTCTGTCGTGATGAGGCAAAGGCAATATTGTCCTCGAATAAGTGGAGTTATAGTCGCCGTCCTTGATCCATCCATCACCGGCGATGATGTAGTCGCGCACCCATCCCGCGGGTGGAGCTGAAGGCGCTTGAAAATGGAGCGACATCTCATCGCCCGCGTTCATGATCACATAGCGGTCGTCGATACCGGCGAGTAGCTCGCGAACATCACCGTATCGGGTGTAGTAGCCTTCGAGATCGCGCCAGATCTGCGTCGTACTCGTGAGGTGGTTGTAGTCGGGGATCTCCGGCGACGAGTTGTTCGCCTGATGGATGACGGAATAGCCCCGGTAGTGCAGATCGGCCACGGAGGGCGCCAAATGCGTGACGCGGATCGGCGTGTCGGGCAGCCCGCGTGCCCATTCGATGGAATCCCAGTAGATTTCGAGATTCGTTCTAAGGCGAACCTTATGAGGCGTGCCGGGACGAAATATATTCGTGATGTCGAACAGGCAAATCTTTTTTCTTCCCGCGGGGAAGCCGAGATTGGGCCGTGCGACCATCCAGCCGCCGTGTCCGTCGGGGACTTCGAGGCTTAGCGGGCGAGCCTGCTCATGAGAGCCCTGGCTGATTGCGACGTTGATCGAGGAGTCGGATGGGTGGACCCAGCCTCTGGCGATAAGGTATAGCGGGCCGCTTGTGGGAAGATCATCGCCGAGGTCGATCTCGACGTAATGATCGCGCGTGACTCCCTGGTACTGGCCTCGCCCGAAGGTATCGAGATACCGGTTGTCGAGATCGCGGACGATGTCCGTCACATCGCGGCCATTGTCGTCGGTGGCGTGTGCGATCTTATGGGGCGTGGCGACGGTAATGATGCGCGGCTTTACTGCGGGCACCACGAATCGCTCATCGGTGAAGACTTCAGTTCCTGACGGATGATCGACGGTCATCAGGCCGAGATAGTCGTAGTAGTAGGTCTCCCACAGCTCGCCGGTGATTCGCAGGTCGTAGTAACCATCGTGCGGGACTAAGTCGTCATGCGGAATCTTGTACCACTCTTCGGTAGCAGCGATGCTCGCAGTGCCCAGATTATTGATGCGCAGGCCGATCGCGGAGCCCCACGGCACAGCATCCTTCACAAACTCCATATCTTTGCCGTTGTAGGCAAAGAGGAACGGGCACGATCCCTTGAGGCGCTGTTCGGTGACCACTTCCTGGTCGGCCTTCAGAGCGAACTCGGCGCGTACGGAGCCGTTCGGCCAAAGAATGCGAGCCACATCCACGCCCGTCTGCGCTCCAAGCCCGAAATGCATTTGCGGACCGGTGATGGGCTGCATCTGCACCAGCAGGCCGGAGCGAATTTCTATTTCCCCGCCAATTCCGAAGGAGTTAATGCGCTGATCTCCGGTGGCCTGCTTCGCGCGTGGGCGGATGATCTGCCAGTGATAATTCTTCGATCCGCGATTGACGGCCTGGACGGGTTGGCCGTTTGCTGAGAGGGCCACGAGGTCCAGGCGGCCCGAGGTTTTGAGGTCTGCGGTGTCGAAGACCCTGGAGAGACCGGAAACAGGCTGTGCAGCGCCGAAGCCGCCCTTTTCATCGCCGAGCCACATCAACGCACCGGGAGCGTTGGGATTTGCGGAAGGTGTCACTCGGCCAAGCAGAAGATCGATGGCGCCGTTGTTGTCCAGATCGGCAGCATGCAGGCGAACCTCGCTGGAAAGAAAATTTGCGGCGTCGGGCACGCGAGCAATTTCGACTCGCTCCCATCCTGAGTTGTCTGCCTTCTCGGAAAGGCGAATTATGGCGCCGTCATTCTGAACCGCGAGCAGGTCGAGAATGCCGCGGTGGCTGGTGTCGGCGGCGGCAATCGCCTTGAACTGGCCGGTGACCGGTAGAGCCGGTATCTCGTTAAAGCGGCCCGACCGCTCGTTGTTGAAGACGTGCAGCTTTCCTGCGCCGTCGATGAAGACGGCGTCGGGATTCCCATCGCCATTCAAGTCGGCCCAAAGAAACGCGCGTACTCCGGATATCCCGGGGAAGGTATGTATCGGCGAGAAGGTGTTGTCGCCGTTATTCCGGAGGACTAGCGGTTCGCCCTCGGCTGAACCGAGCACGAGGTCGAGGTCGCCGTCGGCCTCGATGTCGACCGCCCATCCGCCGGTGTAGCGGCCGTTCAGGAGTGGGGCAGGCAACTTGGTCTGTGCGGTGACGTCAGTGAAGCTGTCGGATTTGTCCTGGCGAAAAAATCGCACGCCGCCCGCGCCGGCCAACACCAGATCAGTCTTGAAGTCGTAGTTGAAATCGATCGGAACAATGCCCTCAGGAGAAGGCGCCGTCTTTGCCGCTCCACCGGGAAACGGAAACGTCGCTCCAGTGGAGAGACGGACGGTGCTTCCGTTGGCTTCTACTACCGTCGGAGCGCCGGTGTCGGTCAGAGATACGGCGCCGATCCAGTTCCAGACGGTCTGGTCGGGATCGGGCAGAGGCTCAACAGCCAAGGTCATCGTCGTGTCTGGCGGAGCGGGCGAGAACGGCGGAGTCTCCAGGCGAAGGAAGTGGGTGAATGGCTGCGCCTCGTCGCCGGGCGCGGGCTTGATCGCGGAAAGGTTCTGGCGGAAATCCGGAAGTCGCATCAACACGTTGCGAAGAAAGGTTGTACGCGTTGCCGCCGCGCGCGGATCTGTTCCTGCGGCTGCCGTGTCGAGCAAGGTGAGCTGCTCCTTCACCTCCGGCGGCCATCCCTGCGACTGCTTATCGATCCGGGCGACAGCCTCTTTCAGCGATGCAGCGTCGCCACGTTTCGCGGCAACACGGCTGAGTTCGAGCAGAGCAGCCATGTTGTCCGGTTGCGCCGCGACGATCCGTTGCATCAGCTGCTGGAATTCGGCGTCGCTGTCGGGATCGCCCTGGCGCTCGATCTCTTCTGCCAGTCGGTAAGTCGCGATCAGGTTATTGGGATTGATCTCCACGGCCTTGCGAAAATCGGCAATGGCTTCGGACGATTTCCCGCGTCTGGCCTCGACGAGACCGAGGAGGTAATAGATCGTATCGTTCCTTGGCGCCAGCGTCCGCGCACGTTGCAGCCTATCTCCCGCTGGATCGAAATCCCTTTGGCGCAGCGCGAGGATGGCCCAATTGGCCCACGCTGCCGGCTCGCCCGGACCGATCTGGGTCGCGCGCGCCAGCTCGCGTTCTGCGCGAACGTCATCGCCGACCTGAAGCGCAGCAAGCCCGACGTAGAAAGCCGAGACGAAGTCCGCGTAGCTCTTCGATGATCGATCTGGGAGCCGGGAGCGGCAGCCGGCGAGAATCAAAACTGACGAAGCCGCCAGGCAGACCAACAGCCTCGCGTACCGTCGTCCTGCACAGCCTCTCGTCATTGCGAAGCTCTGAGCCTGATGCTTCATGCGTCTTTGTTCAGGGGGACACTATTGAACATATCCCAGTAAATTGCACTACAAGAAACCGCGAATCTTCTCATACCGCTGACTTCTGCGTCTTCCTTCGCTGCGCCCTTCGCCTGTTCTCGCGCTTGGTTGCGATTGCCTTGAACCAGAGCAGTCCGACTCCGAGGAAGGGAAGTGCGTAGAGTAAAAGATCCCAGCGGCCGAGAAGACCTGGAGTAACAGAAACATCGGTGCTGGCTTCGCCGCCCCCAGCCGAGCTGGCCAGCATGACGCGCACATGCCAGATCTCTTCCTTATCGAACGGGACGATCGCCTTGTATTCGACTCGATTGCGTAGCTTCTCCCGCCAGGCATCGTAGGTTACCTCATTGAGCCGCTTGCTTACGGGCTGTACTGCAACCTGAACCTTCATATCCGTCGGAACCGAGCCGCCCGGCGGCGGGTCGATGATGACGAAGAAGCTTCCGGTGCCGACGTCAGGATTGCTCCAGACTGCAACCGTGAAGGGTCCGATCTTACGATCCTGCATGATCGGATATGGCGGACCGATGTGTGCGAAGGCGGGAACACTTCCGCAGATAGTCAGCAGTGTCGCGACGATGCCGATCCGCCACCGGATCCATGGCCGTTTATGAACGCCTGTCATCATCAAAGTCAGCATCGTCATCCCGCCATCATTGTGGCGCGCATGTCCATGGGTTGAGTCATAAGCCAGACGGAGGCAAGGAAGAGCAGAAGGCAGACGACCGCCCAGGGCGAAAAAGCGCGGATGGCATGTTCCTCAGAATCTTCTTCTGCCAGCCGCCAGGCAACGAGCAGCGATCCAGCGAGGCCCAGCAGCAGGAATCCAAACTCGATGGGCTGCACGATGTACTTCGGGATGCCAAGCAGCGTCCAGCGAGGCTCACCCAGCAAAGGCCGGCCCAGGCTGGCGACCGCATCTTGTGTGACCGGAACGATCGTATAGAGGCCGGTCAAAAAGTGGAATCCATAGTGAGCCAGCCACATGCCGAAGCCTAGCGGCACCAGGGAATAGGTGTAGCGGAGAATGAGCGGCAACCAGGCTCGCTTTACGCCGGCCCAGGAGCGCGTGAGCCACGCGGCACATCCAAGTAGCAAAGCAGGCTCAACGACAAGAAAAATTGTGAAAAGCAACCCCAGGATCGCCGCTTCGTTCTCGATGTGCAACAAATGGCCCAGCCAGATCTCGACCGTATACACAGGGCTCACCATGCCGAAGGCGTTCATCAAGGCGCCGAAGCAAAAGATAAGCACAAGAGCAGCGATGTCTTTGCGTCGCGAGAAGTAGCCCGACGCCAGATCGCCTCGGATCACTCATCAACTCGGCCGCCGGCAAACGGCTCAGGATGCCGATGTTGTCGTGTGGGCAGGCGTGCACGCAGTCGAGGCAGAAGGTGCAATCCATGTTGCCGGATTTGGCGGGGAGAAAGAGAGCCAGCTCACAGCCGCGCTGCACAATGACGAGATCTGAATTGGGCGCGCGACGGCCCCGGATGCAGTCCTTAGTGTGACACTCTGAGCAGACTTCCTGATCGCGCACTTCCACTTCAAGCGGCGAGACGGTTGACGCGATGAAGTTGAACTGTCCGAGCGGGCAGACATACTTGCAGAAGGTAGCGTGTTTGAAGAGCCCGTCGATCACCAGGACAGCCAGAAAATATCCGGCGATGATCCATGCCGTCAGCCACGGTGACGACCACAATCCAAATAGCTCGTAGGTGAACAGGATGAGCGCGAACAGGACGACTGCCGCCCACTTATTGCGCAGCTTTCGAGGCCAGTTGAAGTGCGGATGAATAAATCGCCGCATCGCGTTGCGTGCCAACATGAAGGGACAGGCCATGCAGAAGAAGTTTCCCGCGACGAGGATCACCAGCACCAGGGCACCCCGGAAGTGCACCCATGTGAGCACAGTGGCGAGATTCTTTGGCGAGATGGACGGCCCTAGCAGGCCGTGCAGAATCATCACCAGACTCACCGCGAGAAGTGGAATGCCAAGAACGGTTCGCGAATGGCGCCACTTCAAAAAGTGCCCGAGTCCCGGCACCAGCAAAAGATCGAACGGCGGAGATTCCTGGTAATCGTCGTCGAAATCGTCTTTGAGTCCGCTGCGTGGCTCTGGCGAATTGGATACAGTTGCAGGCACTTAATTCGATCGGACGCCCCTCACGTCCAGCTGGCGCTCAATCTTCCGCCCATCGGCCAGCTTAATATGCAGCAGCAATATCCAATCGCCGCCCATGTTGAAGTTGACACTTGCGCCGTAGCTGCCTGGCGTTGATTCGCTTGCTTTGGCAAACGCAGGACTCATTCCCGGGTGAGACATATCGGCTTCGACCATAATAACGGCATGGGTAACAGGATTGCGTGCCGCGTCTGCAAGCTCAATAGAGACGGATGCGGGACCAACGCGTGCCGGCCGCGGTGTGATTTGTTCCCGAACGGTTATTTCCGGAGCGGTGTCCGCGCCCCGATGGCAGGCGGTTGCTGCCAATGTTGTCACCCAGGCCATTACAAAAAACACTCTGCAAAACTGAGAGGCCGCCAGCAGGCGCCCCCCGTTCATACGCCCTCTAATCAAAATTTCTCCGACGTACTGCCTGCAAGCTGGTAAGGAATCAGGCTGCGCAGGATGCGCCGTCTTCCACTTCATCCGTGTACCAGGAGCAGGTGCATGTCGCTTCGCGCACTTCTCCCTTGGGCGGAAACATGTGGTAGTACATACCAATCACCATGGGGATGAATACTACGGCATTGTAAAAGAGGTGAAGCTCCACGCGCGGAAAGAAGAACTGCAGTACGCTGACCGGGACCGGTTTGCCCATGAGGTTATGGTGAAACGTCGCCTGTCCGATCAGCAGCAGGTGCTCGATGTGGTGCCAGAACTGGATCACCAGGGCCACGGTCCACCATTTCCGGCTGAGGCCGGTGAAGCCCTTGCGAAGCACCCAGAGTCCGATCAGCATAACCAGCGCATACGCGTAGTGCAGAACCTCCGACTGGATCAGCCATGGATACCAGAGGCCGAGAATTCCGTTGGCCTTCGGACGCGGCCATCCCATGACCCATATCTGGTAGGCCTGCACAAGATGCTCACCCCAGTGAGCAAGGACGATGGCCATGAAAACAAAAACCGCGCGCTCGTGCCATTGCGAATTCAGCTTGTCATAAAAACTCTGGCGGATTTGAGGAGCGACTGCAATGTTCGGGATGGTCGGATTGGAAGCTGCCATAGAAAAGTTACCTCGTTCAAGACCGGGAAACGGATCGCTCCCAAGCTACTGAATCCGAATGTTCACCGTCTTCCGTCAATCGATGGAACATTATCTGCAACTTTTGATTGACGAGCCTGACAGGCTATATGCGCCTTTGCCGGTTGGAGGTAAAGATCAACCTTTAGTTGGTTGACCATCCCCGCCCTTTGCCTTCATCTTTGCTCCAACCCGTGCCGGAAATCCGCTTCTTACCCCTGCCTTCGGTAACCCATGCATCTTGCAATGCTACCGGCAGAAAATCGCGCCAAAAGCGGGGGTTATCGCCGAGCCGGATAAAAGCTAATTTGAATAGCCGGGAGGCTTCATCCCGGCAGACATCGATGTGCAGTTTCCTGGAGGCAAGTTTGCGCTGTTTTATTTGCTCAGCAGTACTGTTGTCCGCCGTTAGCTCTTTATCGTTATTCGGTCAGGCTCCCCAGCCAGCCCAACCCACCCAGCCAGCCGCGACCAGTCATCCGGTAACCGCCTTTGTCTACGAGCGTGCTCGCGGAGTCGGCTGGGAGTGGTTTGAAGCGCCGCCATATGACAACTCTTACGGCTATGGAGAATCCTTGTTGCGTTTTGGACTCTCACAGAAACTCGCCAAATGGGACTGGAAGCTGGAGATCTCTCAGCCGACCGTCCTGGATGCTCCGGACAATTCGGTGAGCGCGAATACGGCGCAAGGGCAACTAGGTGTGGGCGCGAGCTACTATGCTGCCAACGGCAATAACTCGTGGCCTGTCGCGGCGTTTCTAAAACAGGGTTTCATCCGGTACGATGCCGCCGCCGACCAAAACGTCAGGATCGGCCGTATCGAATGGGTCGAAGGAGTTGAGACAAAGCCGAAGAACCCTACGCTGGCCTGGCTTCAACCAAATCGTGTGGCGCAGCGGCTGGTGGGTAACTTCGGATTCACGGTTGCGCAGCGCAGTTTTGATGGAATCGACGCGCATTACGGCCAGGGAAGCTGGGACGTCACCACCATGTTCGGGCGCGCGGACCAGGGCGTCTTTAACATGAACGGCAATCCCGAGATCAATGTCGACATGCAGTATCTCGCGTACACGAAGTCCGACTGGAGCGATCGTTTCCTGTGGCGGGTATTCGCCATCGGCTATCACGACGGCCGCACGGGGCTTACGAAGACCGACAACCGGCCGGCTGCAGTGCGCTCGACAGATCACCACAACATTCGCGTGGGCACGTACGGCGGCGATTTTCTCACGGTGATTCCGGCTGGCTCTGGTCAGTTCGATTTTGTAGGCTGGGGTGCGCTGCAAAACGGGCGCTGGGGAATGCAGCAGCAACGCTCGGGCGCGGCTGCTGTCGAGGGCGGGTACCAATTCCTTCATGTAGCCAGCACACCATGGATCCGCGGCGGCTGGTGGCGAAGCAGCGGCGACAATAATCCGAACGACAGCACGCATGGCACATTTTTCGAGCTGTTGCCGACGCCCCGCAACTACGCGCGAACGCCGATCTACAATCTGATGAATCTCAAGGATGAATTCGTGCAGATAATCGACCGCCCAGCGAAGAAGTGGGAGCTGCGCAGCGATCTTCATTGGGTGCAGCTCACGTCGGGTCGAGATCTCTGGTATCAGGGTGGTGGCGCCTACGATAACAAAGTTTTCGGTTTCACAGGACGACCGAGCAACGGGTTCACGTCGTTCACCAATCTCGCCGATATCAGCTCCGACTGGCACGCTACTTCGCATCTCGACGTCAACCTGTATTACGGGCACGGATGGGGCAAGACGGTGGTAAAGAAGATTTACCCTGCCGGTCAGACAGCCCAGCTTGGCTATCTGGAACTGGTTTATCACTGGGATAGCCCATTTTCTGCACATCACTAGAACCGCGGAGCGGCTCGTCCTTTGATTGCCGCTCTGTCTTCACACCCTCCCAGGTGCTAAACTCAACGGTTTTCCTACCATTGAGGAGTCGCATGCCACCTGAAGCCGTTGCCGTTTCCATCCCCAGCCCTCTAACCCATCTGAACGAAGACGAGCGGTTGTTTCGATCGAGTGTGCGCGAGTTTTCGCAGCAGACCATCGGACCGCTGGTGCGGCAGATGGACGAAGAGCAGCACTTTTCCGCCGATTTGTTACCGCAACTGTTCCAATTAGGGCTGATGGGGATTGAAATCCCCGTCGAGTACGGGGGCGCGGGTGGATCGTTCTTTGAGGCCATTCTGGCTGTCGAAGAAATTTCCGCAGTGGACCCCTCGGTTGGGGTGCTGGTCGACGTACAGAACACGCTGTGCGTAAATGCTCTACGACGATGGGGAACGGAGGAACAGAAGAAGCGATTTCTGTCGCGCATGGCGGTGGATACCGTCGGTGCATACGCCTTGAGTGAAGCGGCTTCTGGTTCCGATGCCTTCGCGCTTCAGGCGCGAGCCGAGAAGCGCGAAGGCGAATACGTGCTCAATGGCCAGAAGCTCTGGATCACCAACGCCCGCGAGGCTGGCCTCTTTATCGTCTTCGCGACCCTTGATCCGGCGGCCGGATACAAGGGCATCACTGCCTTTCTTGTCGAGAAGGATTTTACCGGATTCACCGTGGGCAAGAAGGAAGACAAGCTGGGCATCAGGGCTTCCTCGACATGCGAGCTGATTCTTGAAGAGTGCCGCGTGCCCGAACAGAACGTGCTCGGCGAGCCGGGTAAGGGATACAAGATCGCCATTGAGACGCTGAACGAGGGCAGAATCGGGATCGGAGCGCAGATGCTCGGCCTTGCACAGGGCGCCTGGAATCATGCCGCAAAATACGCGCAGGAACGGAAGCAGTTTGGCAAGCCTATCGCCGAGTTTCAGGCGGTGCAGTTTGTGCTGGCCGAGATGGCGACCGACATCGAGGCCACACGCCTCCTGGTTTACAACGCTGCTCGGCTGAAGGATGCGAAGCTCGACTATGTGCGCGAAGCAGCGATGGCCAAGTATTTTGCGTCGCAGGTGGCAGAGCGCGTGGCCAGTCAGGCGGTTGAAGTCTACGGCGGCTACGGATTCGTCAAGGACTACCCGGTAGAGAAGTATTATCGCGACGCAAAGATAGGAAAGATCTACGAGGGGACTTCGAACATGCAGTTGGCCACGATCGGCAAGCTGGTTCTCGGCGGCGGCAAGCGCGGCTGAGCTTTCGTGATATCGCGCCCTTCAGAGTAACCTAAGCGTGAGGTATTCTTCTCTGCGATGAAGGCTCTCCTGCTCTCTGAATACAGCAAGCTCGATGTCACTACCGAGATGCCGCGTCCCGTTCCGGGACCCGGCGAGTTACTTATAAGCATCGCTGCCTGCGGCATCTGCGGCAGCGACGTGCATGGGTATGACGGCTCGTCAGGGCGGCGGATTCCGCCGCTGGTGATGGGGCACGAGGCTGCGGGTACGGTGGCGGAGGTTGGCGCACGGCGTCCGCCAGTTCGGCGTCGGCGATCGCGTGACGTTTGACTCGACGGTCTACTGCGGGGACTGCGAGCTACTGCCGCGCGGGGGAGGTCAACCTCTGCGATAACCGGCAGGTGGTGGGCGTCTCGTGCGGGGACTACCGGCGGCATGGAGCCTTTGCCGAATATGTTGCGGTTCCGGAGCGCATCGTGTACCGGTTACCGGACGAGCTGAGCTTCACCGAAGCGGCGATGCTGGAGGCGGTTTCGGTGGCGCTGCATGCCGTGCGCGTTGCGGACCTGGGCGGAGGTGAAACGGCGCTGGTGGTCGGCGCCGGGATGATCGGACTGCTCACGCTCCAGGCTGCGCGAGCGGCTGGCTGCTCGCGGGTTTTCGTGGCAGATATCGATGCCACGCGGCTCAAGCTTGCCCGCGATATGGGAGCCGATGAGGTGATCCACGGATCGGGCGCGGATGTGATAGCGGAAGTCCACCGCGTGACGGCAGGCAAGGCGTCGATGTGGCGTTCGAGGCTGTGGGCCGCAACGAGACTATCGCATCAGCGATCGACAGCGTGCGCAAGGGCGGGACGGTGACGCTGATCGGCAACATCACGCCGGAAGTGAAGCTGCCGTTGCAGAAGGTGGTGACGCGGCAGATCCGGCTGCAAGGGTCGTGCGCTTCCTCGGGGGAGTATCCGAGGCCATCGAACTGTTGCGAACCGGCGCGATCAGAGTTGAGCCGCTGATCACGGCGGTGGCACCGCTCGAGGAAGGGCCGCGCTGGTTCGAGCGGCTGTACGCGCGCGAGCCGAACCTGATGAAGATCGTGCTGACTCCGCCCGGGAGAGCCAGCACGATGACCAGCGAGCTCTTCGATCTGAGCGGGCAGGTCGCGCTGGTCACGGGCACCAGCCGCGGACTGGGACAGTACTTCGCGCGGGCGCTGGCCAAGGCGGGCGCGGATCTGATCCTCACCAGCCGAGACGGGAGATCTCGCTGCCGTTCGAGGCGGAGATCAAATCGCTGGGCCGACGCGCAGTTTCCCTCGAGCTCGATGTGCGCGATCACGCCAGCATCCAGAAGATGGCTGAAGCGGCGCAGAGGCCGCGTTCGGCCAGATCCATATCCTGGTGAACAACGCGGGCTGCAACGTGCGCAAGCCCGCGCTGGATGTGACCTGGGACGACTGGAACCTGATTCTGGATACGAATCTGCGCGGCAGTTTTTTTGTGGCGCAGGCGATGGCGCGGGGGATGATCGCGCACGGCTACGGGCGGATCATCAACATCGGGTCGGTCACCAGCGTCTTCGGCTACGCGGGACTCGCGCCCTATGGGGCGAGCCGCGGCGGGATTCGCCAGCTGACGATGAGCCTCGCGGACGACTGGGGCAAGCACGGGATCACCGTCAATTGCCTGGCGCCGGGATGGTTCAAGACCGAGCAGAACCGAGTGATCTACGAGGACCAGGAATGGGTCGAGTACCTGATGCGATCGCATCCCGCTGAAGCGGCCCGGCGAGCCGAACGACCTTGAGGCGGCGGTCGTGTTTCTGGCGTCCGAATCCAGCCGCTACGTCACCGGGCAAACGCTGCTGGTGGACGGCGGCATTTCGACAGGCGCGACGCGGGCGACGGTGCAGGCGCGTTGAGGGAATCTCTCGATACACGCGAGATGACCAACCGGACGGAACCTGCTCTTAGCCGAATTCCGCGCCGCCGATGGAGGATCGCTCTGCTCCTCGGCATCGGCGTGCTGGTCAACTACTTCGACCGTGTAAACCTGACCGTTTCGCACACGGCTCTCTATGTCGCCTTCGGTATATCCAACGTCACGTTCGGCTATCTCTCCGCGGCCTACAACTGGACCTACGCCGCCTGCCAGCTGCCCATCGGGGTTATCCTGGACCGCTTCGGAATCCGCCGGATCGGACGGATCAGCACCTTCATCTGGAGCATGGCATCCTTTGCAGCCGCCATCACCCCCAGCATCGGCGGATTCTTCGCTGCGCGGCTGCTGCTCGGTGTTGGAGAAGCGCCGACTTTTCCGGCGAACGCCAAGGCGATCGGCTACTGGTTTCCGCCCGAGGAGCGCAGCTTCGCCACCAGCATCTTCGATGCGGCGGCCAAGTTCGCCCCGGCGATCGGGGTGCCCCTGATCGGCATGCTGCTGCTGCGCGTGGGCTGGCGGCTGAGCTTCGCCGCCACCGGCCTGGTCAGCCTGCTCTACTTCGTGCTTTTCTATGTCATCTACCGCGACCCTAAGGACGATCCCGGGCTGAGTGCGGCGGAGAGCGAATACATCGAGTCGTCGAGGACACAGGAGGCGGATGCCGGCGAGCGCGCTTCGCTCGGCTATCTTCTGCGGCAGCCGAAGGTCATCGGTCTTTGCCTGGGGTTCGGGTCCTATAACTACGTCTTCTACCTGCTGCTTACCTGGCTGCCAAGTTATCTTTCAGCCGCGCTGCACATCAGTCTGATGGACTCGTTTCTCTACACCGGGGCGCCGTGGCTGGTGGCTACTGCGACCGACCTGCTGGTCGGCGGATGGCTGGTCGACGCCCTGGTCCAGCGCGGCTGGAACCCGAGCCGTGTGCGCCTTACTGCTCTCGTCGGGGGGACGGCGCTCGGCCTCGGCATCCTGGGCGCGGCGTACGCGCACACTCCGGGGCAGGCTCTGTTCTGGATCAGCATGTCCATCGGTGGGCTGGCGGCGGCCGCTCCGGTGGGGTGGTCGGTGCCGTCGCTCATCGCGCCACGGGGCAGCGTGGGAACGCTGGGCGGAATCCTCAACTTCTCGAACCAGCTCTCGGGCATCGCCGCACCCATCATTACCGGTTACGTGGTGACTGCATGGCATTCCTTTACCGGGGCCTTCGCCGTGGCTGCGGCTTACCTGGTTGTCGGCATCGCGGGTACATCTTCCTGCTGGGAAGGATCGAGCCGATTCCGGGAGAAGCCTGACCCCCCTCCCCCTCCCCCCTCCCAATTTAGCTACTTCACACATTTCATTGGGTTTAACGAGGGAGTGCGCCTGAACTCATAGAAAACTGGCAACTTGCTGTAGTTAATAGAAAACATGAGACTTACAGTGTTTCATTGAAAACAGGAGGGTTATGGTCTCGTCATTGATTTCATTGGGTTTATTCCAGAAACGTCAAAAAGCCCGATCGCTGGTGCGACCGGGCTTGCTCATCTCTATTCCCATTATAGCGAGTTGAGGGAAATGATCGGCCAGTAAAGACAGGGATTAGGGATTAGGGAACAGGGAAAAGAAAAGCCAACGGCCAACAGCCAATAGCCTTCCAAAGGAATAAAAGGCACGTGGACGGGAATTTTGGGTCTTCCAGCCCTATTTTATATCTTCAGGCGGAACGGTGGGCCACGGTCCCGAGATCATTTTCTCTTAGGAATGAATGAGTTGCAGGAGAAGTTTCAGATCAGGGCTCTTGACGCTGGACCGTTCCGACCTCGGATGGGTTCCCTCACAGCACCAAAGCTGCAGGGAACGGCCGCGGACCGCACAGGAGTCAAGACTTGCCCTCGTGCGGGTCAGCGACGCCAGGAAGAACCGGTCGCAGTTCCGGCGTCGGCACGGACAGGAGGACGGCGTCCGCTACCGACTGGACCAGGCGGACAGGTAAGTCGAGCGTGGCAGCGCGGAGCAGGCCCCCTTTTGCGCCGATCTGCTCGGCGGCCGACTTATTCAGTTTGATCTGGAGCGCAATGATCGTCCATGTGGAGGTATCGACGAGCAGAGCAGATACTTCGCCGATCGCCTGCCCGTCAGCCGCAATAACTGTTCGTCCGCGGAGGTGTTCATCAGAAACTTGCATCGTCGGACCGCCTCTATGGGCAATTTGATACCTGAACTTGCCGCGCCCCGAGTGTACACCTCTCTTGTCATTCGTATGTATTGCGGGCCCGGTTTCCAAACCGCAAAAGGCCGGGGCGAGGTCCCGGCCTGCGTATTTTTGGAAGCAGCTCAGGCGGACTTCTTCGCGGCCAAGCTAAATCGGCTACTATTCCTTCGATCCGATACTTTGCCCAGGAGACGATGTTGGCGCGGGAGCCGCAGACTGCTTTTATCAGCTATTCGCGTGAGGATTCGGAGTTTGCGCTTCGGCTGGCAGGCGATTTGAAGGCGGCGGGAGCGGCGGTATGGCTGGATCAGCTGGATATCGCTCCGGGGGAACGGTGGGCGCGGGCGGTTGAGAATGCTTTGAATAGCTGTCCACGTCTGCTTGTGATTCTTTCTCCGGCTTCTGTCGGCTCCAAGAATGTAGAGGATGAGGTTGCCTTTGCGCTGGAAGAGGGCAAACCAGTAATTCCGGTACTCTGCCGGGATTGCCGAATACCATTTCGCCTCCGTTCGCTCCATTACGCAGACTTCAGGAGCGACTACGCTCGCGGATTGAAGGAACTAACGAGAACGTTAGCGCCGCTAAGCGGATCAGCTTCGAATCGAACAGCGGTATCAGGAGCTCCGGTTGGTCAGAAACAAGAGAGCCGGAAGAATGAAGGGTCATCCGAGGGCAAAGGCGGCGCAATACCGGTCGAGAGCCGGGCGACCTGGGCAGCACCGGCTGCTTCACCGGATCCGCTGTTGAGCCGGTGGATTCGACTGGGGACCGGTACAAAGACAGCCTTGCATTCGGTAGCGTTTCCGACCGCGGAACTGGGTTGGGCGGTCGGCGCCGAGGGAATCATTCTGCATACAAGCGATTGCGGAGACAGCTGGAGAAGGCAGACCAGCGGCGTGACCCGCGATTTGCGATCGGTCGCATTCGCGACGGCGCAATTGGGGTGGGCTGTAGGCGAGGGCGGTGTAATTCTACACACCGCAGACGGCGGGCAAATCTGGATGCGACAGGAGTGCCCCTCGTTCTCCTCGTTGTACTCGGTGGCGTTTCCGACATTCGAACGGGGTTGCGCGGTCGGAGGATCTCGCGTGGTCGTGCATACGCAGGATGGTGGTCGAACCTGGCGGCCAAGTAGCGGTTTGCCCTCGGCCCTGACATCGGTTGTATTTGTGACGCCGGAGTCAGGCTGGGCGGTGGGAACCCGCGGAACGATCGTTCATACCAGGGACGGCGGGGTGACATGGGAGAAGCAAACCAGCGGCCATAACGGGGCGCTGCATTCCGTTTCCTTCGCATCCGGGGAACTGGGCTGGGCAGTGGGCGACGGTGGCGTGATCCTGCATAGGACGACGCCGGGATGACATGGAAGTCATTAGACAGTGAAATCAGCGACGCACTGATCGACGTGTCATTTCCGACCGCCGAGATGGGGTGGGCGGTCGGGGTAGATGGAGTCATCCTTCGCACTGAAAACGGCGGCAAGACATGGGGCAAGCGAATGACCGGTAGCCATGAAGATCTCGGAAGTGTGTACTTTCCGACGCAACAGTGTGGCTGGACTGTAGGAGACTATGGCACGATTCTTCGCTGGCGTGCCAAAACAGCAGAATAAAGGCCGGGACCAATCCCGGCCTTTCGTGTTTCTGAAGTGATCTTAGGCGGACTTTTTGGTGGCCAGAGCTTTGACGCGGGCGTTCAGGCGGCTCTTGTAACGGTCGGCGGTGTTGGCGTGGAGGACGCCCTTCTGCACACTCTTGTCGAGGGCGGAGGCGGTCGCCTTGTACTGCTCGGTTGCGGCCTTGACGTCGCCGGCATGGAGGGCCTCGCGCAGGGCGCGAAGGCTTCGCGGACGCGGCTCTCATTCGAGCGGTTGACCGTAGTCTTCTTTTCGGTTTGACGGACGCGCTTGAGCGCGGAGACGTGGTTTGCCATGGTGGTTCTAAACTCTTTTCTGGAATATCGGATGCAGGCAATTCGACATCCCCTGCAATAGATAAGTTTACGGGATTGCGGGGGAAGAGGCAAGGGATCAGCGCTTCTCGGAGAGCGCGGGCTAAACCGGCATGTTGTAGGGGATGCATGAGCCCTACAGGAAAGGAAGTAGGGTGGAGGCCTCTGACGTGGACGGATTACGTGCGTACAATTCAAAAGTCAGAGCGGACCTACATCCCATTATTCAAATAGTGATGCATAAATCGAAGCCTCCGCTCTATAATTGCGGCGCTTTCTGACTCCTGCATTTTCCTATCTCAATTCCAACCATGGAGGTCCGTCTGCGATGAAGACAATGGTGACGTGGAGCCTGAAACCCGCTGGATTGGCTGAAGCTGCGCGCCGATTCGTTACCGGGGAGGCGGAGCCGCACGAAGACCTAACGTTGCTCGGCCGCTGGCACTCCGTGGACATGAGCATCGGTTTCAGCCTCTTCGAAAGCGACAATCCCGCCGCCCATTATGCGTCGGCGGCAAAATGGGCTGACATCATGGACTTCAAGACCTATATCGTCATTGAAGACAGCGAAGCCGGCCCCATCATCGCCAGCGTCGCGAAAAAGTAGTCACCCGGCCATCCAACCCAGCGGTGCGTGAGCACACCGCGCCGCCAAGATCCGGATCTGCGCCCTGATTCCAAACCGCCTATCCCATTTCTCCACACTTCTCGCCTGGTCCCGCTTACTCTTGAACGCGTACCAAACTGTTCGCAGAGTCCCTAAAAAGCAACTGCAGATCCTTCCGCTTCGCTACGCCCAGCGTCAGGATGACACCGGGCGTTGGGGCATTTTAGAGAGAATGACCGGCAACACGGAAGTTTGCAGTTCGGCAAGCAACCTCTGGATTACCGGCCAAAGGAACTTTCGAAGTTAGCGGCTCGCGCCCAGGATTTTGCGGATTGATGTCGGATCTTCCACGGCCCTCAGACAGAGGTCGGCCACGTCGGCGCGCGATATTTTGAAGCCGAAGACGGGCAGGTGCCCGTCGCGAATGCGGTAGGTTCCGGTGTGGGGCTTGTCGGTGAGCTGGGGCGCACGCACGAGGGTCCAGTCGAGGCCGCTTCCGGAGATGATCTGCTCCATCGCGGTCGCATCTTTCACGACCCCGGGGAACAGGAGGCGGCCGAAGAAATGGCCCGGCGGGACGATCGCGTCCTTGAAGAGAAAGGCCGTGGAGACGATGACGACGCGGCGAATTGCGGCTTGCTGCATGGCCCGCGTGAGGGCGGCGGCGAAGTCGCTCAGCAGGTTGGCGTCGGATTTCGAGATCGGCAGTCGGGGGCCGAAGCCGGAGAGGATGGCATCGCAGCCGCGGATGGTGGTGGCGAGCGCGTCGCTGTCGAGGAGGTCTCCGCGCTCGATTTCGACGCGGTCTGCATAGGGCTTCAGTCGCTCTGCCAATCGGACGAATGCCTTGACGCGGTGATCGCGGGCCAGTGCCTGGCGGACGATTTCAAGTCCTACGCCGCCGGTGGCGCCGAGTACGACGAGTTTCATCGTGGGTTCTCCTGAGGACGGTTCGTGGCTACCGGGCTGGGGACGGCGAGGCGGGGAGTGCTCCACTCGCGCACTTCGACGCTTACTCCGTAGTGCAGGCCGGGGTGGATGCGGGCGATTTCCAAGGCCTGCTCTTTGCCGGGCGCGTCGAAGTAGACGATGTTGACCAACGCGGGGTCGGTGGATCCGTTGCGGGTGACGGTTGTGTCCTGCTGCGAAAAGGCCGCTACGGTCTCCCCGAAGGCTCTCGGGTCGAGGGTGATTCCTTTACTGTTGACGGCTTTGACCCAGGTCTGGATCTCAGGCCCGCGGCGCTGCTGCTCTTCGGGAGTGAGTGGGCGGGTCGCATGAAAGATGAGGGCGTAGTGCTGCATGGGGTTTCTCCCATGAATAGTTGTCTACTCATTGGTTGGTTTTGGCCTGTTTTCAGGAGGCCAGGACGAAGTTGGGGAAGTCTTCGAACACCCAGTTGTTCTTGAGGGTGTGATAGATGACTCCCAGGAACTTGCGCGCCAGGGCGATGTTGGCCTTGCCTCCACCGCGGCGGCGCTGGATACGCTGATAGAACTGCTGCAAGAACGAGCTGTAGCGTTTGGCGATCAGAGCACACTGCACTAATGCGGTGCGGGCAAGCTTGTTGCCCTGCTTGGTAATGCGTCCTGAGCGTTCGCTTTCGTTGGAGTTCTGCACTCTTGGCACCAGGCCGAGATACGCGGCCAACTTACCCGGATCGGAGAAGTCCCGGATGTCGCCGATCACGCTCAACAGCACCGCAGCACTGACCGGGCCGATGCCCTTGATGCTCATCAGGTTTTCGTGACCGGCGAGTTTAGGTCCTTCTTCTTCGATCAGTTCCTCCAGTTCGGCAATGCTCTGGTTCAGGCTGCGGATCTGGCCCACCAGTACACGGGCCTCGGCCAGCATCAGCGCAGACAGCGGCAAGGCCAGCACCCGTTCCAGCGCCTTGTTGCTGGATAGCGCTTCGCGCTTCAGGTTGATCCCTTCGGATGAAAGCAGGTTATTGATCTTGGCCTTCAGCGCCGAGCGCTGCTTAACCAGCAGGTCGCGCGTCTGCGCCAGATGTCCCATATTTCTTTGGTTGCGCTCTTTCATCCGCACCTCCGGCAACAAATCTTTTGCGAGATACAGCGCCAACAATTCGGCATCGTTCTTGTCCGTCTTCTTCACCGACTGGCTGATCACCTTGAACTGAGCCGGGTTGACCACCACCACCCGCGCCACACGCTCTACTACGGCGTCGTAAAACAGTCGCGTGTTGCCCGTTGCTTCCACGGCCAGTTCATCCTCTTTCCGCAACTGCGCGGCAAATAGCTTCAGTTCCCGTAACTGCCACTGCCGCAAATACGTCCGTCCGTTCTCCAGCCGCGTGCACACCGTGAACTGCGTCCGGTGCAGGTCTACTCCCAGGTATCGCTTCATCTCGTCTCTCCTCGCGCTGTGGAGTAGACGTGCTCTGCGGCGATCACCACTCTCCCATCCAAGGTCCTTGCGGCCTTACGGTGACGCTTCGGTTGCAGGTCTGACTAATCTCCTTTACGAGGTCCAATGGCCTCACTAAACCGATGCAGCCCGCAACCTGCCTGCTCCACTGCTCCTGCTGTGGAGCCTATCGCCTCAGAATCTCCTTCGACTATTCATGCCATCTCCTTTGAGCTGGTGGCCTGAGAGCGCACGAGCGGGCAATTAGCGGCGAGGAAGCGAGAAGTGCGAATCCTGAGAGCCAATCGACGTTGCGGCAAGTGTGGATGGATTTCCGGGGGTTCATGCTCCGAAGTTAGCCGACGGGCGGCAGCGGCTACTTGTAAAAAGTCGGCAGATTGCGCGGGGAGGCGTTGCGAAGGAAGTCTTCGGGAGCCTGGCCGGTGAAGAGGCGGAAATCGCGGACCATGTGGGGCTGGTCGAAGTAGCCGGCTTCGTGGGCGATGTCGGTGAGGTTTTTGTCTGCATCCCACAGACAGCAGACGTGCTGCAGACGGGCGAGGCGGCTGAGGGTCTTGGGACTGGCGCCGACGGCGGCACGGAATTGCCGCTCGAGGGCGCTCTGGCTCATGCCGGCGCAGTGCGCGACGGCTGCGATGGATGAGCGGCCTCCGGAACTGCGGATCATGCTGACGGCGGCTTCGATTCGCGGGGAGACGGCGTGCGTGGAATGGGCGTTCTGGCGCTGGAGGCGGTGGAGCAGGAATCCTTCGACGGCGAGAAACTGCTGTTCTCTCTGGCGGGTGCCGGCGAGAAGGTTCTGGATGTCGTCGATTTCGCGGCGGGGTAGTAGCTCGTCGAGTGCGAGGGTGCGGTTGTAGAGAAGGTCGACGCGATTATGGAGAACGGCGGGCGAGCCGGCCTCGGTGAATCGGACGATGATCATTAAGGAGTGCGCGGCGTGACGGACGATGCGGGTTCCGCGCTGGAGTCCGGAGACGATGGCGTTGGGAAGGATCTGATCCTGGAGGCAGGCGCGGCCGGACTGCCGCAGCAGAAGGGTGAGGGTGGTCTCAGGCAGGAGGATCTGCGTTCGCGGTTGTTCAGAGCGAACCCACAGGATTTCCCGCACACAGCGGCGAAGCGGCGGCGATGGCTGGTGGGCGAAGTGGAGCGGCTCGCTCATCGGGATACCGTTCATAGGGTGCCGTTTGGATGAATGGGCGCAAGCGGAGGATTCGGCGGCGGGCGGCCGAGTTCCACCTTTGATACGTTTTCGACCAACAATTCACTAAACAGGCATTGACGAGGCTAGGAACCGGCGCTACTCTGAGCGCATCTTCATCAGGGGCGCATCGTCGGACAGCGGTTCGGTGTGGAACACCGGGTTGGTTTGTGCGGCGGATCGGGAAAAGCCCGGATTGCATGCCTGCAGAACGCCGGCCGGCAAGATCGGGGCTTACGAGCCGGCTCCTGGCGAGTCCAAACAGCAAAATTCAGCATCGAAACTACATGGCTTCCGCTTATGGAGCCAGCGGAGGGATTTTCACAGCTTGACCAAAAAAGAGCTCGACATCACGCCGAATCTTGAGTCTCTGTTCGGGACCCGCGACGAAAACCTCAGGCTCATGGAAGACATGCTCCATGTGCGCATTGATTTGAGATCGGATGCCGTGGTGGTGGAGGGCTCGGCGGAGAGTATCGGGCGCGTGGAGCGCATCTTCTCCGACTATGAAGCCCTGCGAAAAGCGGGAGTGGGGCTGCAGAATGGCGAGCTGAATGGGATGCTGCGGCTGGTGGTGTGCCGATCCGGCAGTGTCGCTGCGCAGCCTGGCGGAGACGGGGAAGCAGAGGTCGGCGGGCATCAAGCGGATGGTGCAGCCGCGGTCGCTGAACCAGCGGATGTATCTGGAAGCGATCGACCAGCTGGACATGGTGTTCGGCGTGGGACCGGCGGGAACAGGCAAGACTTATCTTGCGGTGGCCATGGCGGTGTCGGCGCTGCAGGCCAAGAAGGTGAGCCGGATTGTGCTGGTAAGGCCGGCGGTCGAAGCCGGCGAGCGGCTGGGATTTCTGCCGGGGAGCCTGCAGGAGAAGGTGGATCCTTATCTGCGGCCGCTGTATGACGCGCTCTACGACCTGCTCGAGCCGGAGCGGGTGGAAAAGATGCTGGAGAAGAACGTGATCGAGGTGGCTCCGCTGGCGTTCATGCGCGGGCGCACCCTGAATGACGCGTTCGTGATCATGGACGAGGCGCAGAACACGACCAGCGAGCAGATGAAGATGTTCCTGACGCGCATGGGGAACAACGCGCGGGCGGTGATTACAGGGGACATCACGCAGATCGATCTGCCGAATCCGCGGAAGTCGGGGTTGATTGAGGCGATGACGGTGCTGAATGGGGTTGACGGCATACGCTTCATTCATTTCGAGAGCGGCGATGTGGTGCGGCACCCGCTGGTGCAGAGGGTGATCCAGGCGTACGACAACTTCGGGCGGGCGCAGCAGGAGCTTCCTCTGCGCATGGGCGAGGCCGAAGGACAACCGGCTTCGAAACCGCAGTAATTGCTGTTGTTGCGGCAAGCCTGCGATACGATGAAGAGGAGGGCCGCGCGCCCTCCTTTGCTTTTCCGCCCCAGCGTGGCGCGAGGCACGGTTATCCGCCATGATTCTGATTGAACCTGCGATAGAGAAGAAATTTGCCCGCTCCGGATTAAGGAAGCGGGATATTGCCGGATTTCTGTCTCGAGCGATTGAGGCGGCGAAGCTGGCGGGCAGAGTTACGGTGCTGCTGACCGGCGACGAGCAGATGCGGCACTTCAATCGAGTATTCCGGCGCAAGGACAAGGCGACGGATGTCCTGTCGTTTCCGGCGCTGGAGATGAATGGGAATAAGAAACTGGCGGGCGATCTGGCCATCTCGGTGGAGATGGCGGCGCGTGAGGCGAAAGAGCGCAAGCATCCGTTGCCGGTGGAGCTGAAGATTCTTCTGCTGCATGGGGTGCTGCACCTGGCGGGTTGGGACCACGAGACGGATTCAGGCGAGATGGCTCGAAGGGAAGAGATTCTGCGGAAACGCCTGGGGCTGGAGCAGGGGTTGATCGGCAGGGAACAGGGAACAGGGCGCAGGGAACAGATCAGAGCACAGAGCGCAGAGCACAGAGCTCAGGCAGGAACCCACGTCCCTAAAGCGGGACGTGGGGCACCCAAATCCGTTACGCGACGGGGCGTGAAGCGATGAGCTGGGCGGCGGCGATTCTGATCGTGGTGTTTCTGGCGGTGCTCACGCTGGCCTCGTACGTGGACCGGCTGTATTCGGAGATGGGCAAGTTCCTGGCGGGGGAGTTCCAGGAAAATATCGACGCCTGGGAGCAGCAGGTTGAGCCGCGGCTGCGCCTGGGGCGGAATCATGTGCGGTTGTCGGCGGCGATCCTCGCGCAGATTTCGCTGGCGTGCCTTACGCTGCTGTTCGGCATGCTGCTGTTTGACCGGGCTCCGGTTTACGACCGGCCGACGGCGGCAGAGGTCGGGCAGGTGGTGCTGGGCGTGGTGCTGGTGATCGTGCTGTTCAACCAGCTGCTGCCGTTCATGTTTTTTACGCGAACGCGGGGGCTGTGGATTGTGCGGCTGCGCGGCCCACTGCGGCTGATGTTCTACCTGGTCATGCCGATCACGTTGTTTCTGGGCTTCCTGCTGTCGATTGCGGCGTTGGCGGAGGCCTCTCCCCGGAATGAAGAGGAGACGCCGGGCGAGGCGGTAGAGGCTCTGATTGAGGCAGGCGAGGAAGAGGGAATTGTCGAGGAGAGCAATCGCGACCTGGTGCGCTCGGCGGTGGAGTTCGGCGGCAAGGTAGTGCGCGAGGTGATGACGCCGCGTCCGGAGATATTTGCAGTGGCGGGATCGACGACGATCGAGGTGTTTCTGCGGATGATCGAGAGCCGGCCTTATTCGCGCGTGCCGGTGTATGACGGGACGCTGGATCACGTGACCGGCATCGTGTTCGCGCATGACCTTCTGCATATCCGCGATGAGGACGCACGGACGCAGACGGTGGCGAGCATCGAGCGCTCGGCGACGTTTGTGCCGGAGACCAAGAAGGTGAGCGAACTGCTGCGCGAGATGCAGCACGAAAAGCAGCACATGCGGATCGTGATCGACGAGTATGGCGGAGTCGCCGGGCTGGTAACGATTGAGGACCTGCTGGAAGAGATCGTGGGTACGATTTCAGACGAGCACGAGGACGATCATGAGCGGGTGCTGCATGATGCGGACGGGTCGTGGATAGTGCCCGGGAATCTGGAGATCGAACGGCTGGAGGACCTGCTGGCGGGAGAGGCGGAGATCCCGGAGGACTCCGAGGCAACTACAGTGGCGGGACTGGTGAGCGAGGCGGCGGGGCGGATTCCGCAGGCGGGCGAGGTAGTTGAGCGGTACGGCGCGCGCTTCGAGATTCTCGCGTCGACGGACCGCCGCATCGAGCGGCTGCGTGTATCGCGCATGGCTGCCGATACGAAGGGAGCGTAAAGGTGCGTTCGGGATTTGTATCGATTATCGGAAGGCCGAATGCGGGAAAGTCGACGCTGCTGAATGCGCTGGTGGGCGAGAAGGTGGCGATTGTTACGGCCAAGCCGCAGACGACGCGGACGCGAATTCTCGGGGTGGTGGAAGTGCCGGCGCGCAAAGGAAAGCATCAGGCGGCGCAGATCGTGTTCGTGGATACTCCGGGGGTCCACAAGCCGGGTTCGTCGCTCGACAAGCGGATGATGCAGGAGGTTTACGACGCACTTGAGCAGCGCGACGCGGTACTGCTGATGGTGGATGCGACGCGCCGGCTGGAGCTGCCGGAGAACGCGACCGGAGACGAAAATCCCGCGCAGGGCAAGAGCCGCGGGGAGAGCGAAGACGCTTTCGTATTTGAGCTGATTCGCAAGCTGGACTGCCCGGTGTTTCTGCTGATTAACAAGATTGACCTGATCGAGCGCGCGAAGCTGCTGCCGCTGATTCAGCAGCTTTCGTCGCTGCATGAGTTTGCTGAGGTGATTCCGATTTCGGCGCGGAAGAAAGATGGGCTTGAGCGGCTGATGGACAAGCTGGTTGCGGTGCTGCCGGAGGGTCAACGGTATTTTCCCAAAGATCAATTCACGGATCAGCCCGAGCGGTTCCTGGTGGCGGAATTGATCCGCGAGCGGATTCTGGTAGAGACGGGCGAAGAGGTTCCCTATGCTTCGGCGGTGGTGGTGGAGCGGTTCGAGGAGCCGAAGCCGCCGCCAAGGGGCAAGAAAGCAGGGCGCGATGCGAAGCCGCCGCTGACGCGGATTTCGGCCGTCATCTATTGCGAGCGCGATGGACAGAAGGCGATTCTGATCGGCAAGGGCGGGAGCAAGTTGAAGGCGATCGGCACGGCGGCGCGCAAGGAGATTGAGTCGCTGCTGGGGACGAAGGTTTTTCTCGAATTGCATGTCATCGTGAAAGCAAACTGGCGCGAGTCGCGGGGATTTGTGGAGTCGCTGGACTGGCGGAGGCAGCTGGAAGAGATTAGCTCGGAGCAGGGCACAGAGCAGGGCACAGGGCTCAGGGCTCAGGGCTCAGAGGATGGGGACAAACGGTGACTTCAGATTTGAGTGCGGTTCTCTAAGATATCTAAAAACCTGCTCGCACATTTTGCGTGTTCCGCTTCGGATGACATCGGGATTGTTTAAAAAAGCAGGTCCCTCGACTTCAGTCGCCGCAGCGACCTCCGCTCGGGATGACATCATTCGGCGAAACGCATTGGTGAAGACGTCAGGAGACAAGGCCTTCACGGATGCTGATGCCGAGCGTTTTCATCTTGCGGTAGAGATGGCTGCGCTCGAGGCCGAGTGATTCGGCGGCGCGGCTCATGTTTCCGTGGCACTCGTCGATTTTGCGCAGGATGTAATCGCGCTCGTAGGCTTCGCGGGCCTGCTGGAGGGTGCTGAACTCCTCGCTGCGGCGCCCGGCGGCGCGATGCACGAGGCGCGGGAGATGACGCCGCTCGATGCGGTGGGCCTGCGGGTTCAGGATGAGTACGCGCTCGAGGATGTTCTTCAATTCGCGCACGTTTCCCGGCCAGGGATAGTGCTTGAGCAGATCGAGTGCGTCCTCGGCGATCTCGACGCGCGGGCGGCCGTATTCGCGGCCAAACATGCGGAGGAATTCGCGGGCCAGTGAGGGGATGTCCTCTTTGCGCTCGCGCAGCGGCGGCACGAAAAACGGAATCACGTTCAGACGGTAGAAGAGATCTTCGCGGAAGTTACCCTTGGCGATTTCCTCTTCGAGATCCTTGTTGGTTGCAGCGATGACGCGGACGTCGACGCTGATGGGCTGCGCCGCGCCGACGGGTACGAAGCTCTGTTCGTCGAGGGCGCGCAGGACCTTGGCCTGCGTTTTGAGGCTCATGTCGCCGACTTCGTCGAGAAAAAGCGTGCCGCCGTTGGCTCGTTCGAAGGTGCCGCGTTTTTCCGGCGGCCCGCCGGGGATGGCGCTGTTTCGGTAGCCGAAAAGCTCGCTCTCGATGAAGTCCTCGGGGATGGCGGCGCAGTTGAGTTCGATGAAGACGCGGTCGTGACGGGGACTCTCCGAGTGGATGGCGCGCGCGATGAGTTCCTTGCCGGAGCCGGATTCTCCATAGATCAGGACGCGGCCATTGGTGGGCGCCATGAGCTTGATCTGCTGGCGCAGCGCCTTTGCGGGGACGCTTTCTCCGGTGACGGTGCTTTCGACGGTGAGCTGGCGCTTGTATTCGAGATTCTCGTTGCGCAGCCGCTTGGCCTCAAGAGCGTTTTTCACGACGATGAGCGTGCGCTCAAGGAGCAGGGGCTTCTCGAGAAAATCAAAGGCGCCGAGCTTGGTGGCTTTCACCGCGGTTTCGATGGTGGCGTGGCCGGAGATGACGATGACTTCGGGCTTGTCTTCCATTTCGAGAGAACCGAGATCGGCGAGCACGTCGAGGCCGTCGCGATCGGGCAGCCAGATATCGAGGAGCAACAGGTCGTAGGGAGCGTCACGCAGCAGGACGCTGGCCTCGGATCCGCTGGCGGTGCTGGAGACGGAATATCCCTCTTCGCTGAGGATTTCCTCGAGCGACTCGCGGATCTCCGCTTCGTCGTCCACTATGAGGATACGGTTCATTCGCCGGAGCCTGCGTGCAAGGGAAGGACGATGTCGGCTGCCTTGTGGCCGTTGGTGCCGTTGTTACCGTTGCCATTTTCGGCCAGTGGCAGTTCGAGGATGAAGCGCGCTCCGGCCGGCGAGTTGTTCTCGGCGCGAATCGCACCGTGGTGTTCCTGGACGATCTTTGCGGCGATGGCAAGGCCCAGTCCGGTTCCGCGCTGCTTAGTGGAGACGTAGGGAAGGAAGAGCCGCTGACGCATTTCGCCGGTGAGGCCGTGGCCGGTGTCCGAGAGAACCAACTCGGCCATGCCGGGATTTTCGCTCAGCCGCGTTTCGATGGAGAGGACGCGCAGAAGGCTGTTCTCCATGGCCTCGGCGGCGTTGTCGATGAGGTTAGCGAGAGCGCGCTTGAGGGCCTGGGCATCGGCCATCACCGGAGGAAGATCGCGAGTGAGGCGCTGTTCGATGCTGATGTTCTGAAGGCGTCCGTGAAACAACATCACGGCGCTCTCGATGATGGCGTTCAGATCGGAGGGTTTCGGCTGCGCTGCCGGGAATTCGGCGAGGACGGCGAACTGGTCGACGAGTGTGCTCATCGATTCCACGGAAGAGAGGATCACGTCGACGCAGCGGCGCATCACGGAGGGCGATTCGGGGAGATTGCGGTCCATGTGGCGACGGATGCGTTCGGCGGACAATGCAATCGGCGTGAGGGGGTTCTTGATTTCGTGGGCGACGCGCTGCGCAACTTCCTTCCACGCGAGCTGGCGCTGGGCGCGGAGAAACTCTGTCACGTCTTCAATAACGAGGATCGAGCCGCGCTTAGCGGTGCCGAGATCGAGCGCCGAAATAGTTGCAGTGAGGCTGAGGACGCGACCCGAAGAAGGCATCTCGAATTCTGTGGATGCGAGGCCCATGCGCTGGGCGCGGCGTTCGAGGACGCTCAGTTCTGAGGCGACCTCCGGTGCGAAGAGAGATTTGAGCGGGACGCCGGTGAGATTCCGCGGCTGGTGAGGCGTGACGAGGTCGAGAAAGGCGCGGTTGGCCTGGAGGATCGAGCACTCGGAGTCCAGCGTCACGACGCCGCTGGGGATGGTTTCGAGGATGGTTTCGAGCTCTTTGCGGCGCGATTCCAGGGTGAGATTGGCCGCGGACAACTGACTGGCGGAGGATTCGGCCAGGCGCCGGCTCTGTTCGAGGTCCGACGCCATGTGGTTGAAGGAGCGGACCAGCTCGCCCAGCTCGGCGGTTGCGGAGACGGTAATGCGCTGCTCGTACTGGCCTTCTCCGATGGCGTTCATCGCGTCGGCCAAGGCTTCGACGGGCCGCGTGATCTGCTTGGAGAGATAGAGGGCGAGCCAGCTGCTGGCAAAGAAGACCAGCGTAGTAAGTAACAGCAACAGGAGCAGATAGGTGCTGCGGATGCTGCGGCGCTCACGGTAGAGGGTCCAGTATTGAGTTGCGCCGGTGCGAATCTGCTGGACGGTGGTAGAGAGTCCGGCCGGCATGGGCAGGCCAACGACAATGAGGCCGCCGCTGTCGATGGCGGCATCGCCGACGGCGTACTGATTGTCGCCGACAGCGAGGATCGGCTCATCGGTTCGCTCGGCTGCCTGAAGAGCGGCAACAGTGAATTCCTGGGCCTTGTTGTTCACGCCGGTGTTGTCTTCATCAAGCCATGCGTGCACTATTGCGGGCTGCGATGGCTGCGGCAGCTGGTACTGGGCGACGGGAACACCATCCCGGTAAACGACCGCGAAGCCGCCCTGAAGAGTGATGCGGTGGGTGCGGATTTCGTCGAGAATGCGGGACTGGTCGCCGCTCTCATAGTGTTCCTCGAAGGACGGAGAGCGGGCAAGAGATTCGGCTTCGGCGCGGGCATTGAGGCTGACGTAGTGGGCCAGATCAAGCGCGATGCGGGTGGAGTTGTCGCGTAACTCGGCGACCGGCTGAGAGAACCAGCGGTCGATGGAGCGGTTCATCAGCAGGAAGCTGAAGAGGAACATGAAGAGCGCCGGCGCGAAGGAAAGCAGGACGGCGCCAATGAGCATACGCGAACGCAGCCGCGAGCCGAGGACACGGCTGCGTTCATCTGCAAGAAGCTTAAGGATATTGCGCAGAAGAAGAATGAGGAGGGTGACAAAGAGGAGGAAGACGATGACAGAAAGAGCGGTGAAGAGGAAGATTTGTCCGCTGGAATCAGGGTGCAGGAAGGTGAGCCGGAAAGCATTCAGCGCGCCAAGTATTAAAACCAGAAGCAGAGTTCCCGCGCCCAACGCCACTACGGTTGCACGCCTGTGTTTCGATTCGGCCAAAAAGCGCTCCTGCGGAAAGATTATAGGCCTGCACTGCCGGACAGCATTGCGAACGAATTTTGAGCCACCGCGGGTCGATGTGGCATCATAAGTTCGATTATGAAAATCAACCGAGTGTCCGCCGCGATTCTCCCACTCGCCCTGGCAGGCCTGCTGCTTGCCGGGGGTTGCAAGAAACAAGACCAGCAGGCCAGCAATGAGGCACAACCTGCGGCCTCCACTCCAGCGCCGGCGACGTCGCCCAGCGCGGGCACGCCCGCCGCGCCTCCAGCTGCGTCA
Source organism: uncultured Acidobacteriaceae bacterium (assembly GCA_963725225.1). GTDB lineage: Bacteria > Acidobacteriota > Terriglobia > Terriglobales > Acidobacteriaceae > Silvibacterium. Next base: position 107,981 of record CAVRXY010000017.1, on the reverse strand, counting down.
ACACCCGCTCCGTCGTCAGCTGGGGTACCCGCAGCGCCTGCTCCAGCTCCGGCTACGCCTCCGCCGCCACCACCTCCACCGCCGCCTCTAGTGATTCCGGCGGGAACGCACATTGCGGTGACAACGACGCAGGATCTGGGGTCGAAGATCAGCGAGCCCGGCCAGAGCTTCACCGCGACGGTGGCCTCGCCAGTCAGCGTCCATGGCGTGACCATTATCCGTGCGGGATCGACGGCGGTGGGCACGGTAACCGACGCGAAGTCGTTGGGAAAGTTCAAGGGAGCAGCGTCACTATCTCTGCGACTCGATACAGTTCGGGCCCACGGAGTGACCTATCAGATCACTTCGAGCACGATTGAACGAGCGGAGAAGGGCAAAGGCAAGCGCACGGCCGGGTTTATCGGTGGCGGCGCTGGTGGCGGCGCCCTCATCGGCGGACTGGCGGGCGGCGGCAAGGGAGCGCTGATCGGCGGACTGATCGGTGCGGGCGCAGGTACAGCGGGCGCGGCGTTCACCGGCAACAAGGAGATCGTGATTCCGGCGGAAACCACGCTCACGTTCCGGCTGGAGCGCTCGCTGACGGTTCCAAATCCGGCAGCGAACTCTCAGGAGGCACAACCGCCAACGCATTAATAGATTCGGCGGGATGAGTACTAAGGGGCGTGGCAGGTAGCCACGCCCTTTTCCTTTACGCGAGGTCTTAACCGAGCAAGTCCCGGACGGGCTTCCAGGGCTTTCCCTGGGAGGCGGCGACGGGTTCGCAAGTGAGGGTACCGGCGTAGGTGTTCACGCCGTCGCGGATGCCGTCGTCCTGGAGGATGGCGGCCTGCGCGCCGTTCTGGGCCAGCTTGAAGACGTAGGGGAAGGTGGCGTTGGTGAGGGCGTGGGTGGAGGTGTAGGGGACGGCGGCGGGCATGTTGGTGACGCAGTAGTGGACGACGCCGTTGACGAGGTATGAGGGGTCGCTGTGGGTGGTGGGGTGGGCGGTCTCGATGCATCCGCCCTGATCGATGGCGACGTCGACGATGACCGCGCCGCGCTTCATGCGCGAGACCATCTCGCGGGTGACGATCTTGGGTGCGGCGGCTCCGGGGATAAGCACTCCGCCGATGACGAGGTCGGCTTCCTGAGTGGCGTGGGCGATGTTGTAGGAGTTCGACGCCAGGGTGAAGAGCTTGCCGTTGAAGATGTCGTCGAGCTCGCGCAGGCGGTTGAGGTTGAGGTCGACGATGGTGACCTTCGCGCCCATGCCGACGGCGATTTTCGCGGCGTTGGTGCCGACGATGCCGCCGCCGATGATGCAGACGTTGGCGGGGGGTACCCCGGGCACTCCGCCGAGGAGGACGCCGCGGCCTCCGTACTCGCGCTCGAGGAAGGATGCGCCGACCTGGACGGACATGCGTCCCGCGACCTCGGACATGGGGGTGAGCAGCGGAAGGGTTCCGGCGCGGTCGCGTATGGTCTCGTAGGCGATCCCGGTGACCTTGGCGCGGAGCAGAGCGTCGGTGAGTTCGGGCAGCGGGGCGAGATGGAGATAGGTGAAGAGGACCAGACCCTCGCGGAAGTACTGATACTCCTGCTCGACGGGCTCCTTGACCTTGACGACCATGTCGGCGAGTCCCCAGACGCTGTGGGGAGAGCCGACGATTTCGGCGCCGGCGTCCTGGTATTCGTCGTCGGTCAGGGCGGAGCTGTCTCCGGCACGGGTTTCGAGGAGGACCTTGTGCCCGGCCTCGGTGAGGGATTTGACTCCGGCAGGGGTGATGGCCACCCGGCTCTCGTGGTCTTTTACTTCCTTGGGTACTCCGATGATCATGCCTTGCGACCTCAGCGACTTACCATCCTACCTCAGGCGGCCGCAGCGGTGATGACAGGTGGACCCCCCTCCCCCCTTAGATTCTGTTACCCATTCATTTCATGAGGTTTAGCTTATACGTCGACTTCTGTACCTAGAGCGAGAATGAGTTACAAACTCTACCTTTTAAATCAATGACTTACAAGAAGAGCGCCTCTTGTTCAAGAGGAATTTCTTCCCAAATGGAAAGCCCGGCTGCGATCAGCCGGGCCTTCTTGAGCCTCTATTTCTATTGTAGCGGGTTTGGGGAAATTGTCGGCCAAGGATTGCGGCTGCCAGTTGTAACTCCGAAATGAAGTTCATCGCGAGCTATCGGTCTACGTTGTCCAGAATCCAGATGTTGCCGGACTCTTGGGCCATGGTCAATACGAGTTTGTCCTGGTTGAGCGAAAGCCCTACCGGTGGTATGAACCGGGGAATCATCAATCGCGGGCTATCAAATTTTGTGACCTGGAACGGCTGGCCGACCGGCTTTCCTGCAGCCGGATCGAAGTGGATGCCCCAGACATTGAAAAAGCCGCCGGGCCCGGATACGAAATAGATGGTGCGTCCATCGGGAGACCAGCGAGGCTTGTCGTCCCAGTGCCGGCCGTCGGTGATGCGTGTCCACGCACCACCGGAGGCGGGAACCACGAATAGCGAAGATTCAAGGTTCTGTGAGTTTGAGCTCGATCCGAAGACGACCCATCGGCCGTCAGGCGAGAAGTGTATTTGGTAGAGGTGGTATCCCGCATGGTAAGGAATAATTTCCCGGGCGGCAGTTTCCGCATGCGGCGATGAAGGGAATGGGACCAGCCAAATTCCATCCTGCGCGGCGGCTAACAGCCACTTGCCGTCCGCGGACCAATCCCAGATAGACGTTTTGGTCACACCTGTGAGTGGCTCTTCTTCGTGGCTCTGGCTGGACCAAAGCATAAGCTGACGCTCGTTTGTCCTGAGATTTCTGCGTTCATAGATGAGTTGCACATTGTCGGGCGACCACAGCGGACCCCAACTTGAATAGCCGTCAGAGGGAATCGGAAACTCGCTGCTATCCACCAGTGATTTCAGCCACACTTCGTTTCGGACATCGCCGGAAGCAGGCCCGGAGGTCTCGCCGTGGGGAACGACATAGGCGACCTTCGTTCCGTCTCGCGACAGTTCCGGTGCAACTGAAGTCCTTCCGGGCGAAGTGACGGCAGTACCGCTGCCTTTGATCTGGCCAGTTCCGGCGTCGAACGGGAAGAGCAAGGTTTGAAGCCGCTGCGACTTCGCTGTGAAGGCCAGCCGTTTGCCGTCGAGCGAAACCGCGAGTGCGCCGTCCGGTCCAGGGCCAGTGGTCAGGCGATCGATCCGGGTAGCACGCAGCGCTTCGGGATTGACGGTCAGCTTCCAGATGTTTTTCGCTCCTCTGAAGCCGCGTTCGAAATAGATAGCATCGCCTGAAGGTGACCAGCAAAAGCGGGACTCCCCGAGCTGCAGGCCAGCTTTGGTTTCCCCGGAAGCCTCTGCGAGTTCTTTCTGCGCTGCAGTTGCAATTTCCAGCTCGACTCCGGGTCCGCCGGCAAGCGGCGCCGTCCAAAAGCGGGGACTCGGCGACCGGTCTGCGACCCAGACAGTGATTCTCTTTCCGTCTGGATACCAGGCGGCCGAAGCTGCCTCCAGTTTCTTTTGCGCGAGGAACTCGGCCAGCACTTCGCGGGGCGGGCTGCCATCAAGCTGCGCAACGTAGAAGCGACCGGGTTGGAGCGCAGCAAAACTATTCTGAAAGAGGATTTGCTGGCTGTTCGGCGACCAGTGAGGATAGTAGCCAAAGGACGCGATCTTTCGCTGCTGGCCTACCCCGCCCAGTGCGGGAGTGATGTAGATTCCGCCGTCGCCTTCCTCGGAGCGATACGCGATGTATTTGCCGTCTGGAGACCAGTCCGGCTGCCAGTTCTGGCCGGGACCTTTTGTGATCTGAATGGGATCGCCGCCGCTGACTTGCTGGACCCAGATGTCGAACTTTCCGCCGCGGTCGGAACTGTAGGCGATGTAGCGTCCGTCGGGCGACCAGGTGGCTCCGGTTTGCAGGCCCTCGTCGAAGGTCAATCGGGTGAGGCCGCGCTGGACAGGGGACTGTGGGTTTTCGACGCGCCATTTCTTGTAGACGAACCATCCTGCAACAACCAGCAGCAGGCATACGCCAAATGCGACGAGTATGCCCATACTGCGCTTCTTTCGGGGCGGCAGAACAGGAACTAGCAGAACGGGGCTTACCGGAGCATCGATTACCGGAGTATCGCTTAATGTGTCTTCACTCGTTACCAGGCCATTTCCCATCGCTTCGACTGGCGCGATGAAGCGATAGCCCCGCTTTGGGATCGTCTCGATATAAAGAGGGGCGTCGGCTGAATCGCCAAGGGCTTCGCGCAGCTTCATGACCGCCGTGTTGAGGCTGTGGTCGAAGTCCACGAAGGTGTCTGAGGGCCACAAAACCCGCCGCAGATCTTCGCGGGTGACGAGCTCACCGGCGTGCTCGAGAAGAAAAACCAGAATGTTGAACGATTGCTCTCGTAGCTTGACCGGCGTTCCACCACGGCGCAGCTCCATGGTGCGCGCGTCGACTTCAAAAACGCCGAAACGCCAGGTTTGCGCGGTGTTCGCCCGGGTTTCCACGATCGCACCCCCGCGAAATACCCTTGATGGGGAGTCTAGCACCGCCTCGCAGCCGGTCAAGGCCGGCGATTCCGCCGAGCATACCGCTATTTAAGTATCGATCGATCAGAGACTTATCAGGCGATACGCGTTTGATCTCAGAATTACCCGCAATGCATGGCAGGAACTTCGGCAAGGGTGCAAGTTACGGAGCATAGCGGGTGCCGGGATGCCGGTGGCCGCAATCCCAAACCGAGGTGCTCCCATGACAGCGCCACTCAGCAATTCTCACCAACCTGCTTCTCAGTCTTCCCCTGGCGACCGGACTGCTTTGCGCGGCGGCCAACGCCTCGGCGCAGACCACCGAGAGAGCCACCATCCCATTTGCCTTCTCGGCAGACCACCAGCAGTTCGCGGCTGGAACTTACGAGGTCAGGCGTCTGTCCGACGGCGTAATGTCTCTCTGCAATCTGGAGACAGGGAAAACCCAGCTTTTAATGGTTCGTCTGGAAGGGGGACGCGCCGTTCAGACACAAGGGCGTCTGGTCTTCCACCACGACGAAACCGGAAATTCCTTAACGCAGGTCTGGATCGCTGGAACAACCATTCACAGCGAATTGATGGTGCAGCCCAAACTCCAGCAGACCGCAGCGAAGAATGACCCGTCGGCTGGCTCATCCATCGAAGTGGCCATTAAGTGAACAGGAGTGTGTGATTTCGCGGCCGGATCACTTAACGTTGCTTGAGCCGCGGTCGGGAATAACCCAGGTCCCGAAAAACGGGACCTGGGGCACCCAACAGGTTCAAGCGTTTGCCATCTGCGAGTAGCGGAGCGAGCCGGGATGGTGACCCCGGCTACACGGCTACCGACCTCAACGGACACAGCGGCCCGCAGACAATCCCCGAAGGCGCCGCCGAAACCATCCGGCTGGCGCTGCTGCCGGACGACGGCCCCACCGGGACCTACTCGGACAGCAAGGGCATCGTCCCCTGGTGACGAGTTGCCACGGCGCCTGGAATGCCAAGCGCCGGAGGTTCTCCTGACTGCCGCAGGCGGGAATGGAGGTTGCGGAGGGTAGGTCCCCGGCGTCGCATCCGATTCACAGCGGTTAACCCTCCTGCCTCCCACTAAATAGCTTCCAAAAACGAAATTCGCATATATGATGTTCGCCAGCGGCAAAGTCCACCCACAGCTCTGCCCGAGGAAAGTCGAGGAGGCACCTTGAATATCCTTTTGCTCTCCATGCCCGATTCCTTTGAGCACATGCCCACCGTCGCTATCCGCATGCCCAATGGCGCTCTCACCTCGCTGGCCGGCAACCTTGACGAGCACCACAAGGTCTCGATTGCCGACCTCATCCTGTGCCAGAGAACAGTGAGCGAGACAGTCACCCGCCTGGTCCGGGAGACCGACCCCGACATCGTCGGCATGTCTGTCATGACTTTCCAGCGGCGCAGCGCCGAGCGCCTTATGCACCTCGTCCGCAGCCTCAAGCCGGGCGTGAAAATCGTCGTGGGGGGCTACGATCCCAGCCTTGACACCGCCGCCTATCTCAATATGCCGGTCGACTTTGTTGTGCGCGGCGAGGGCGAAGTCACCTTCCGCGAACTGACCCGCGCCCTCGAAGGCCAGGGCAGCATGCACTTCATCTCCGGCCTCTCGCACAAAGACGGCGATAAGTGGATTCACAACCCGCAGCGCGCCCCGCACCGCCTGGAAGACAACGAGATCCGCCTGCCCAACCGCGACGCCCGCGTGCTCAAGGGATACACGCTTCTCGGCCGCCCGGTCGACGTCATCGAGACCTCGCGCGGCTGTACCTTCGACTGCAGCTTCTGCTCGATCATTGAAATGCGCGGCCGCAACTTCTTCACCTATTCCTTCGATCGCGTCCTCGACGACATCCGCGACGCATACAACCACGGCGCGCGCACCATGTTTCTCGTCGACGACAACATCACCCTCAACATCCACCGCTTCGAAGGGCTATGCAACGCCATCATCGACGCCGGCCTCAACAAGATCGACTACTTTGTGCAGGGCATGACGTCGGCGATTGCTAATCATGGTGAAACGCTGGCACCTCTGATGCGCAAGGCGGGATTCCGCTATGTTTTCCTCGGCATCGAGAACATCCTGGAGAGCGACCTTGTGTTCCTGCAGGCCTCGGCCAAAAACACCGCGCGCAAAGACGGCAAGAAAACCGGCAACGCTACCCTGCAGGCCATCGACTATCTCCACAAGAACAACATGTACGTCGTCGGAGGCCTCATCGTGGGCAGCCCCGGCGATACTGCCGAATCCATCGAGACCAATCTCGAATTCGCGCGCAAGTATGTCGACTGGCCCTACATCCAGCACCCCACGCCGTACCCGAAGACGCCCATGACCGCCGATTTCCGCCGCCTGGGCCTCATCGAAAACGAGCGCCTTCATGAGTACGACGGCACCACGCCCATCGTGCACAACGAGAATCTCTCCCTCGATGAGATCGAATACCTGCGCTGGAAGGCCGAGCGCGGCATGAAGACGAAGCACATCCCCGCCGTCTTCCGCCATGATCCATGGTTCGTCCTGCGCAACGCTCCGAAGATGGCCGCGCACACCTATCGCGGCTCAACTCTCCGCACATTCCTCGGCCTTGAAAGTGACCGTGCCGCCTTTGCTCGCTACAAGGAGATTCGCCGCCGGGAACGCGAATACGTTGAAGCCCCTCAGGCCTTTCGCGAGCCCGTTCGTTCAGCGGGCTCTAAAGACGAGAGCCGCGAGCAACCGCAGTGGGCAAACTCGATGGCCAAATAGCCGTCATCACCGGCGCCGTTCCGATCTGACGATTTGATCCCGTCGAAACTATTGCGTTTCCTGTTTGAAGATAGAATTACGATCGTAATATTATCGAAACGGATGCGATATCCGGCCGATCACAAGCAGCAAACCAGCCAGCGGATACTCAACGCCGCCTCCACGCTCTTCCGCAGCCGCGGATACGACGCCACCGGCATCGACGCCGTCATGGCCTCCGCCGATCTCACTGCCGGAGCCTTCTACGCGCACTTCCGGTCGAAGGAAGACCTGCTTGCTCACTCGCTCGAATCTGCCTTCTGTGAGTCGGGCACGCGCTGGTCGCGCCGACTGGCGAATCTCCGCGGCCGGGACTGGGTCCGCAAATTCGCGTCTGCGTATCTCAGCAAAGCTCATCGTGACAACCCCGAGATCGGATGTCCCATGCCCGCCCTGGCATCGGAGGTCGCGCGCATCGGAGGCCGGTCGCGCGGCATCTTTGAGGAGCGGCTGCGCGGGCTGATCGATATGGTCGGCGACGAGATCGGTGGCGATTCTCCCAATAAGGACGAGGCTATCGCCGCCATCGCCCTATGCGTCGGCGGACTGATGTTGGCTCGGGCTGTCGACGATCCGAAGCTGTCCGACAAGATTCTCAGCGCATGCCGCGCCGCGGTTGTTAAAGAGAGCACGTCGCTTCAGTAAAGTCGGGTCGCGTGACGTCGGCCCGTAGCAAAGACAGGAGCAACACATGTCTCAGACAGTCCTCGTCACCGGCGCATCCTCCGGAATCGGAGCCGCGACTGCCCGCCTCTTCCACGCCCGCGGCTTCACTGTCTTCGGAACCACTCGCGCCGCCAATCCCGTCTCGCCGCCCGAGTTCACCATGCTCGCGCTTGACGTCACCTCCGACGACTCTGTTCGAGACTGCATTGATCGCGTTCTATCTCAGACGGGACGCCTCGACGTCCTCGTCAACAACGCGGGCTACGTGCTCAATGGAGCCATCGAAGAAACCAGCCTCGCCGAGGCCAAAGATCAGTTCGAAACGAATTTCTTTGGCTGTGTGCGCACCGTCAACGCCGTCCTGCCGTCCATGCGCCAGGCGCGCGCAGGTCGAATCATCAATATTGGATCGCTGGTCGGCCTCATCGCGGTTCCTTACAGCGCTTATTACTGCGCGACCAAGTTTGCCCTCGAAGCTTATTCGGAATCGCTCTGGTACGAAATCAGGCCCTTCGGCATCGGCGTCAGCCTGATCGAGCCCGGCTACATCCGCACCAGCATCAGCCACGCCGCTCGAACAGCGGTTGGGCTGCTGCCCGCGTATGAAGGACCGCGCAATCGGGTCACCGCCGCGATCAAAAACGGAGTCGAAAACGGTTGCTCGCCGGAACTCGTCGCCAAGGCCGTCCTCCACGCTGCCAGCAGCCGCAATCCCCGCCTCCGCTACCGCGTCGGCTCCGATGCAACCTGGCTCCCGCGCCTGAGAAAAGTCGTTCCCTGGAGTATTTTCGCGTCCGGGCTCCGCCGCCAGTTCGCTCTCGACGCAAAAGCCTGACAACTCAAGAAGGAGACACCGCAATGAACAACGAACTCGAGACCTTTCTCAACTTTCTGGAACCACGAAGCGAAGAAAACCGCCGACCTGCTGCGCGCGCTTCCTGCCGGCCAGTATGACTTCCGTCCCGATCCGCAGGCCCGCTCTCTCGGCGAACTTGCCTGGCATCTCGCCGAGGTCGACGCCTACCCGACGTGGGGCATCGAGCAGGGAGGACTTCAGCCCGACATGCGCCCTCCCGGCATCGAGCGCCCCTGATCCGTGGAAGCCCTCGCGCCCGGCTACGAACGCATTCATACAGAAGCGGCGGAACGCATCAGTCAGCTCCCTCCAACAGACCTCGACCGGCAAGGTTCGCAGCTTTACCGGCAAGGAAATGCCGATCCGCGATATCCTCTGGGGCGCAGTTCTCTTTCACATGATTCACCACCGAGGGCAGCTTTCCATTCTCGTCCGGCTCGCAGGCGCCGCAGTTCCGTCAATTTACGGCCCGAACCGCGAGGAGATGGCCGCCCTGCGCGCTGCGCGAACATAAGACATCAGATTCATCCCGCTGTGATGAATCCACTCCAGGTCTGAATCATCTATTTGGACACAGGAGATTGCATTTATGGCACAGGAGAAGAAGATCGCTCTGATCACCGGGGCGAATCGCGGAATTGGTTTTGAAACCGCGAAGCAGTTGGGCGAACAGGGCGTTACGGTTGTTCTCGCATCGCGCAAGCTGAGCGACGCTGAAGCGGCCGCCGCCAAGCTCAAGTCTGCTGGTATCGACGCCTACGGCGTTCAGCTCGACGTCACCAAGCCTGCCGATCGCGCCGCTGCTTACAAATTCATCGAGGACAAGTTCGGTAAGCTCGACATCCTCGTCAACAACGCCGGCATCCTTGTTGCCGCGCCGGACACAGACCTCTCCAAAGGTTTTCCGCCGAACAGAACCAGCCAGACGCCGGATGCTGAACTGAGGGATGTCTTCGAGACGAACGTTTTCTCGGTCGTCCGCGTTACCGAGCAGTTTCTTCCCCTGCTCAAGAAGAGCGACGCCGGCCGCATCGTAAACCTCTCCAGCGTTCTCGGTTCGCTTACCCTGCACGCTGACCCGAACAGCCCAATCGCCGACTTCAAGAACTTTTCCTATGACGCTTCGAAGGCGGCGCTCAACTCCTACACCATTCACCTCGCCCACGAGCTTAAGAGCACGCCCATCAAGGTGAACTCCGTCCATCCTGGCTGGGTCAAGACCGACATGGGCACCGACGCCGCTCCGATGGAAATCCCGGAGGGCGCGAAGACCAGCGTTGCGGCCGCTCTGCTCGGCCCCGATGGCCCCAGCGGCCATTTCATCCATCTCGGCCAGGAACTCCCCTGGTAAGCTGCAGCCCTCCCCCACAGACGAAAGGCCGGCGCACTTTGCACCGGCCTTAGTCCTTGATGGCCGCTCTTTCACACCGTCATTACTTCCACGCCCTTCGCATGCAGGTCGGCAACCACGTCGGGAGACACGCCCACGTCGGTGATCACCATGTGGACCTCATTCGCCGGACAGATCAGCCCCGGGCTCACCATTCCCATCTTGCTCGAATCGGCGACGACCACCACCTGCCGCGCCTGCCGCGCCATGGCGCGAAACACCACCGCCTCGTCCATCTCGATTGTGCTCGCACCGCGCTTCGCATCCATCCCGCAGACGCCGATGAATGCGCGGTCAACGTTGATCTCGCCCAGTGATTGAATGGCCGCCGGGCCGATCAGCGAGAAAGACCCCGCCCACTGCACCACTCCACCGGTCAGCGAAGTCTTCAGCCCCGGCTGATTGCACAGCTCCATACCGATATTCACCGCATTTGTGACGATGCGCAGGTTGCTGCGGTGGCGAATGCTGCGGGCAATCTGTGTGGTCGTTGTGCCGGCAGTGAAGGCGATGGTCTCGTGTTCCCGGATCAGATCCGCCGCCGCCAGCGCGATCCTGCGCTTCTCTTTTACGAAGCGTTCCTCGCGCGTCTGGAACTCCGCGTCGAAGCGAAACGGTTCGTAGATCTGCGGCCCGAAAAGCTCTGCGCCGCCGTGCGTGCGGCACACCAGGCCGCGCCGCTCCAGCTTTACCAGGTCGCGCCGTATGTTCGGAGCCGATGTCTCAAGCTCCTGCATCAGGTCCTCCATTGATGCACGGCCGTGGCGCAGCAGCACCCGCAAAATCTGATTAGCTCGATCGTCGGTCTTGAGTGACATCCCCGGGGCTCGCGAATACAGGGTCGCAGATCAGGGTAAATCAATCCGGCTACGCATCCTCAAGCGAACTCTGCGTCACCGCGGCACGCTTGCCGTCCACTCGCGTCAGCTCATCTCGCAGCGCGCGTACATCGTCCTCGCGCACCACATATCGCGTGTAATCGCGCTCGAGATCCGCGCCCAGAAACAGCGAATCATTCCGCCGCCGCACCGGGCTTTCGACGCTGGTGTTCAGGCTGGCGTGAAATTCCTGGGCTCCCGTCTCCTCGGCAACCGTGCGGATGTTTTCCGGATTCAGGCCGCCGCCGGCCATGATCGTCAGCCTTCCCCGCGTCCGCTCAATGGCCGCCGAGATATCCTGCGTGCTGTCGGCCACGCGACGTCTGCCGCCCGAAGTCAGCACACGCTGCGCACCGGTCGCGATAATTCTCTCCAGCGAGTCGGCAAAATCCGCCGATACATCCACCGCGCGATGGAACGTTACCGGCAGCGGTTTTGCCAGCTCCACCAGCTCGCGGGTGCGCTCGACGTCCACGTATCCTTCCGCATCCAGAATCCCCAGCACCACGCCATCGGCGAAAAATTGCTTCGCGTGTTCGATATCCGCCTTCATCACCGCGAATTCTTCGTCGGTGTAGCAGAAGTCGCCGCCCCGCGGACGGATCATCGCAAACACATCGATCTCGACCCGCTTGCGCACGAGCTCCAGCAACCCTGGGCTGGGCGTAATGCCGCCCTCCAGCAGATCGCTGCACAGCTCCACGCGCTGCGCGCCTCCGCGCTCCGCGGCGACCGCCGACTCAACCGAATCGACACAGATTTCAAGAACCGCCATCGACCTCACCTATTTCGAACAAGACCCAAATCTGTAGTTGAGGATCACAGAGCCGGTCCGGAAATCGCATAACACTTTTCACGGCTCCGGCTACCCCTGGCGAGGTAGCCGGCCTTCACAAGCGTAACAATGCCGTGATGAAATTCCCGTCACGGCAACCTGTCCTAGAACCGGTAGTTCGCCGAGAACTGCAGATGGCGCTCCGTCGAGCGCGTCGGAGTTCCCTGGTTGGAGATGTTGCCGAAGTTGCTGTCGGTAACGCCCACATCCGGGTTGCCGTAACTGGCGATGTTGAGTGCGTTGAAGGCGTCGAAGCGGAAGCCCAGCGTCTGTTCGTGCCAAACTTTGAAATCCTTGAAGGCGGACATATCGACGTTGAGATAACCGGGGCCGCGTACGTTGCCGTTCCTCGCGGTTCCGAAGGTATTCGGCGCGGGCACGCCATATGCGCATACGCCGTTGTCCACTCCGGGAGTGGTACAGGGAGTTGCCGAGGGATCGGTGCCGAACCAGTTATCGATTGTCTGGTGCACGATTCTTAGTTTGCGGTACTGATTCGGCCGGGCCTGGCCATAGCTGTTTGAGTTGTTGCCATTCGGTGCGGTGAGCGTCTGCGGGAAGCCGCTGTAGCCGACGCCGACAACCGCGAACCTCCAGCCGCCAATTGCCTCGTCGGCCCAGCGGTTGACATTGGAGAGGTACGGCTGCCCCCGCCCGATGGGAAGCGCGTAGACCAGTGTGCCGCTGACGTTATGGCGCACGTCGTATCCTGCCGGGCCCCAGTCAGCCGCGCTGTCATAGTAGTTCTGGAAAGCGCCGCTGAAGCCGTTCACATTGAGCGCGTAGTTGCCGAGACTATTGGTCAGTGATTTCGCATAGGTGTAGTTGAGAGTGAACTCCAGACCGTGGTTGAGGCGATCACGCAGCACCGCCTGCATGCCCTGATAATTCATCGCAGCGCGCGATTCGGTGATCAGCAGTGGACTGGAGCCGACGCTGGCGATCGGAGCATTGATTCCGATGTACGGGCTGTTGTAGTAGGGAGCGGAGGTAGGATCGCCGTTTACCACCCATTGATTCAGGTTGCCGTAGTCTTCGATATGCTGGCCCTGTTCGCCGAGATATCCCACCTGCAGCGACATGCTGTTGGTGAGGGCGTACTCCGCCGTCAGGTTCCATTCCTGCACATATGCGGGCTTGATGTCTTTTGGATAAACGTTGTAGGTCCCGCTGGCGCTGACAGAGCTTCCTGCGAACCCGTCCTCTGCCGTGCGCGGAACATTGTACGGAGCAGCGGCAGTCGGCGAATATGTGGGAGTCTGTACTGCCTGGATAAAGGGCGTAATCGAGGTCAGACGCTGGTTCGAAGAGTTGCCCTCGTAGAAGCTGGAAGCCCCATAGCCCCCGCGGATGACGAAGCGGTCGGTTGCCTGGTAGGCAAACCCCAGGCGCGGCATCAATTCATTCTGTGCGTTGTAGCAACCCCGATTACTGCACACGCCAGACCCCACGGGCGCTCCGGCAGGAACCTGGTGGGCGTAGAGCACCTGCCCGGTCGCGATATCGACGTTGCCGGTCTTGTTGTTCACCTCGATCCACGGCTCGTTGTATTCGTAGCGAACGCCGTAGGTAAGGGTCAGCTTCGGCATGATCTTGTAAGAGTCGGTCGCGTAGCCGGCAATCCGCCACTGCCGCTGACCGACATTTACGCTGGCCAGAGTTGCCGCGACCTGGCTCACATAATCGAGCACGAAGTCCGCGCCGCCATAACCGCCTGCATTCGAAAGCGACGGATTGCTCGTGAATCCGCCGTTGTAGGTGAGGATTCCCAGATAGCCGTTGTTATTCGCCGTGGGGTAGTTGTTCTGATAACGAAGCGCCTGAGCGCCGAAGTCGATGGTGTGCTTACCGCGTTGCCAGGTCAGGTCGTCGATGTAACTGAAGGTATTGTCAATGAGTCCGCCGCCGTACACGGGATTGCCTCCGGCAGTGATCCCGCCGCTGATGCTCTGATAGGAATAACCGTCAAACATCTGGTTGGGGAATGGGATCCCGACTTTGGCGTTGCCGGAAGTTCCAAACAGCCCGGTAGGGTCGGTCGGAAAATTCTGCTCCCACACGGTACGCGTAAATCCCACTCGCGCGGAGTTCACCACGGATGGCGAGAAGATGTGCACCCAGTTCGCGCCAGCCACCTTCGTCGGGTAGAGATTCGGGCCGGGGAAACTGATTGCCAGCACGGCGGTCGAGCCGTCATAAGCCGTCGACATTCCATAAAAGCCGGTGATCTTGTCGGCCGGGCGTGGATCGTACTCGATCTTGATGTCGCCCTGGTTGTTTGTCTTGTACTGGCGCGTCGGGCCCTGGTAATCATTCGCAGCAATGCCATCGGTCGGCGCGGCATTCGGCAGCGGATAAATGCTGGCATTACCGAACAGGAATGTGGCGACCGGATTATTAATCGGAACTCCCTGGTCATTGACGTAGGGAGCATAACCATTCTGGGAATCATAGAGCTGGATGGGGTTGCTTCCAGCCAGCAGCGCGGAGAAATCGCCGTTACGCATCGCCTGCGTAAAGACGCTCGCCGTTCCCGTTCCTCCCTTGTGATAGCGCGATCCCAGGTAATCCACAAAGAAGAACAGCTTGTCGTGGATGATCGGGCCGCCGAATGTCCCGCCAAACTGCGCCTGCGAATACGGGTTCACCGGAATGACTGGAAAGGCGTGATTATTGCCCCACGAATTCGCGTTCATATGGTAATCCTGCACATAGCCATACGCCGAACCGTGGAAGCTGTTGGTGCCACTCTTGAGAACCGCGACAATCCCACCGCCGTTCACGTTGCCGTAGTCCGCCGGTGAATTCGCCGTCAGCACCTTGAGTTCCTGCAGCGACTCCGGTGCCGGGCTGTACGAGATCAGGTTGTTGAACGTCTCGTTGATGTCGATGCCTTCCAGCGTGTAGTTGTTCGCCTGTGCGCGGTTGCCGTTCAGGTTCACCGAATCCGTGTAGTAGGTGCTGCGCTCGATCTGCGTCGTGCCCGAAGTTCCCGCGGTGCTCACCGCGCCCGGAACGTATAACGTCAGCGCCGAAAAATCGAGGCCGTTCAGGGGAAAGTTCTGAATGGTATTCGCTGTGAACGTACCGCTCAGCGTGGGATTCTCCGTATTCAGAATCGGCGCGGTCGACGCGTTCACTTTCACCGTCTGGGACGTATTGCCAACCGTCAACTTCACATCGAACTTCGCCGTCTGGTCAATCTCCAGCGAAAATGCCGGAACCGTCTGCGTCGCGAAGCCGCTCGCCGTCACCGTCACCTCATACTGCCCGATCGGCAGGAAGCGGATGCTATACACGCCTGAGCCGTTGGTCGTCGCTTCCGACTGCACCCCGGTGCGCACATTGCGCGCCGTCACCGTTGCTCCCGCCACCGCCGCTCCGCTCGGGTCCGTCACTATGCCGGTGATATTGCCCGTCACCGTTTGCGCCTGCGCCAGCCTCACGTTCAGGCTGAGCACAAAAAAGAGCGCGGTGGCGAGAACCACCGCGCTGCGGGAGAGCCATCTAGGGCAAAACTTTTTAGGGGAGAGCATATTTTTCTGATTCCTCCTGTTTCCGTTGCTGCAAACCTGGCCTCGCGATCGCCCGGGCATGCACTCTCACCAGAGAGCCGCATGCGCGGAATCGCTCGATGGGCCGCAGTATAACCGCGCGGAGACACGATTGAACAGAAAAATTGTCTGCTTTTAGCGCAGAATGAACAAATTTTATGGCGAATCTGGCGACTGATTGCGTCAGCATCAGCTATTTCCGGTCCGGCAGCACCTCCCAGATCGCCGGATCCTCTTCACCCAGCACCCACGAGCAGAAGCCTTCGAGACCGCGCTCCTGCACCAGCTTGTACCGCTCCTCGAACGTTCGCTTGTCGGTGAAGAAGACCCACTCCCGCATCTGGTCGCGGTTGATGTAGAACCACGCCGTGCGATCGTCCGGATCCCACTGGATGGTGCCTTTGTATTCCTTGGCCAGGAGCTCCGCGTTCGGCGCGCTGATATAGTCCGCCGTTGCATTCGGCTATTCGACGACGCTTCTTCGTCTCCGGATCCTCGCGGCGGATCGGTGCTCCCGCATACCAGTGATAGCCATACACGGGAATGCCCAGCGACAGCTTTTCCTTTGGAACAAATTTGAACGCGTAGTCGAGATTCTGGACCGTCCAGTTCCATCCCGCCACCGGACCGGGCATCGTCCATCGCGTGTTCTGGTCGTAGGTCATCAGGCAAACCAGGTCGACCGACTGTCCGATCGCCGCCAGGTCATACGCCCCGCGCCAGTCCTCGTAGATCCACTTGGCAAAGCCGCCCTTGCCCGGATACCCCGGCGCGTTCGGCACCGTCGCAATCGAGAGCTTCAGCCCTTCCGCATGCAGGGCATCGGCTGTCGATTTCACCAGCGCGGACAGCGCGTCCCGGTCCGTCCACGAGATGTCTTCAAAGTCGAACTGAAACCCGGTATACCCGCGGTCTTTCGACTCTCGAATCAGCGCCGCGATCATCGCCTTCTGGCCGGTTGGATTCCCGAGCAGCGTGTGGAACGCGTCCTTGCCCGCGGCGACGACGATCGGCATTACCGGCAGGTGCTCCTTCTGAGCAACCTCCATCACCAACGGATTCGGGCCGCCCGACACCAATCCGTTCGCATCGGCGCGTGTACCACATGGGCACCAGCAGTCCGATCTTTCCGGAGTGCGCCAGGAACGACCGCACCGAGTCCGGAGTCTCCGTCATGTAGAACAGCGAAACGGGACGCGTCTCCGCCCGAACAGTAGCGGCGAAAAGAGCAACCACTGCCAACCGCAAAATCACGTTCATCGAAATCAGCCCTCTCTGAGTGGATCGCATGAATGTATACATTACATGCAACCGCACAACGTGCCTCTCTTTGGACTCGCTGCAAACGCCGGTCATACAACGGAAGCTCAACCCTGAAACAGCGATTGCGTGACGAATCGACATTGTGCTCCAGCGCGGCGCCAAGTACCCTTCGTCTTAGCCATGACCAAAGAAGACTTTCAGCAGCTCTACGAATATGACCGCTGGGCAAACAAGCGTGTCATCGAGGCGGCTTCTGCGCTCACCCCGGAGCAGTTCACGCGCGATCTTGGCGGCAGTTTTCGCTCGGTGCGCGACACCATCGTGCACATCGTCGCCGCCGAGTGGATCTGGCTTTCCTTTTGGACCGAGCCTGCACCTGGCGCTGACACTTTCGCTGAGCTGAGAACCCGGCGCGACGCTGCCTTCAATCCCAGCCTGTTTCCCGATTTCGCTTCGGTGCAGTCAAAATGGGTCGAAGTCGAAAAGGAGCAGCTCGCATTCCTGAGCTCCCTGACCGACGACCTCCTGCAGAAGCTGCTTCCCACTCGTCTGGGCGACGTCAGGCTCGCGCTTCAGATGCAGCACATGGCCAACCACTCCACCTATCATCGCGGACAGGTCTCGCTCATGATGCGGCAGCTCCAGGCCCAGCCGGTCGGCACCGACTTCGCTCTGTTTCTCGCCGAAGTACTCCCCCAGCCCGCAACTGCGGCGCAGTCTTCCTGATCGGGCTTATACTTCCGTCATGGATTCCGAGCTCAGCAACAGCATCTATCGGCTGCCGAATGCCCGGCGCATGATCGTTGAGCGGTTTGGCGTTCGAATCACCGACAAAAACGGAAATACCATCCTCGAGTCCGGCAGCAAGAAAGAAGCGTGCTTTGACCGGTCTTTGAGCGAAGCCGACCGCCGACTGCTCTCCGAACTCAAGATCGGCCGATAAAGAACTGGGTCGCGAGCGGCGACGAACCGGGATGCACACGGAGCCAAATCAGCTGATCTTGACAGACTCTATCCGGTTACAAGGCCTCGGGTTGCTCTCGGAGACTCTTGCTCGCTGTGGAAGTCGCCTTTGCTCGCTTCCTCATGGTATTCGGCGGACTACTTACCACAGTCTCCCGGTACTTCGCTGCCTTGGCGGTCAGCCCTTGAGCAGCGGTGAACTTCACTCTCCTGTGTCGATCTGCGCTCTCTGCAGCGTATTGGAATAGTCGATGTAGACCGACTTCCAGGTGGTGTAGAAATCTAATGCTCCGGTGCCGCCTTCGCGGTGGCCGTTGCCGGTGTGCTTGACTCCGCCGAAGGGGAGATGGACTTCGGCTCCGATGGTGGGGGCGTTGATGTAGGTGATTCCGGCTTCGAGGTCGCGCATGGCGCGGAAGGCGAGGTTCACGTCGCGGGAGTAGAGCGCGGTCGAGAGTCCGTAGTCGATGCCGTTGGCGATGTCGAGGGCTTCGTCGAAGTTGGCGCACTCGATGAGGCTGACGACCGGGCCGAAGACTTCCTCCTGGGCGATGCGCATGCCGGGTTTGACTCCGGCGAAGACGGTGGGCGCGAAGAAGTGTCCCTTGTCGTAGAGGCCGTCTTCGAGCAGCTGACCCGCCGGTGAGGAGCTTTGCGCCTTCTTTCAGCGCGATTTCGCAGTAGCGGGTCGAGGTTTCGATCTGCTGCTGGTTGACCTGCGGCCCCATCTGGACGGATTCGTCGAGGCCGTCTCCTACCTTGAGAGCGTCGGCGCGGGCGACGAGCTTTTCGCTGAATTCGGCGGCGATTTTCTTGTGCAGGATGATGCGGCTGGTGGCGGTGCAGCGCTGGCCGGTGGTGCCGAAGGCTCCCCAGAGCGCGCCTTCGACGGCGAGGTCGAGGTTGGCGTCGTCGAGGACGATCATGGCGTTCTTGCCGCCCATCTCGAGCGAGCAGGGCTTGAAGTTGGCGGCGGCCGTCTGGCCGACGATGCGGCCGACTTCGGATGATCCGGTGAAGGAGACGGCGCGGACGCCGGGATGCGAGACGATGGGCGCGCCGGCGTCGGGTCCGAAGCCGGTGACGATGTTGACGACTCCCGCGGGCAGGCCGGCATCGATGAGGCACTGGACGAGGTTGTAGGTGGAGAGCGGAGTGTCCTCGGCGGGCTTGATGACGCAGGTGTTGCCGCAGACCAGCGCGGGGAAGAGCTTCCATGAGGGGATGGCCATGGGGAAGTTCCACGGCGCGATCATGCCGCAGACGCCGACCGGCATGCGGACGGACATGGCGAACTTGGATTTCAGTTCCGAGGGGGTGGTCTGGCCGAAGAGGCGGCGGCCTTCGCCGGCCATGTAGTAGGCGGTGTCGATGGCTTCCTGCACGTCGCCGCGGGTTTCGGCGAGGACCTTGCCCATCTCGCGGGTCATGTCGCGGGCGTACTGCTCCTTGCGCTGGGTGAGGAGCTCGCCGGTCTTGTAGAGGATTTCGGCGCGCTTGGGAGCGGGGGTGAGGCGCCAGTCTTCCAGGCTTCGGCGGCGGCAGCGACGGCGTCGTCGATGTCGGCGGCGGAGGAGGACTGGAATTCGCCGACAATGTCGTCGGAGTTGGCGGGATTGATGTTGAGGAAGGTCTTGCCGGTGCGGGAGGCGACCCACTCACCGCCGATGAGGTTTTTGTAGAGCTTGTGGGACATGGAATCTTGAGGCATGGGATCTGCTTTCGTGGATGCGATAGTCAAACTAACAAGGATACCGTATCTGCCATGGACTGGATTTCGCGGTGCGGTATGCCTGGGTTTGGTCCCGGAATTTCCTAGGAAATCCTTAGAATTCCTCCCTTCGCCGCGGTGCACCAAGTGCCCGTTAGCCTTACAATAGGCACGAGTCCCAAAAAGAAAAGTCGTCTATTTCATGTCATCGAACGGTTTTCATTCGCGTCCTTCGCGATCGCACGGCCTGCGTTCGCTGTTCAGTGTTTTCTCGAGCGATCTGGCGATCGATTTAGGAACGGCCAACACGCTGGTTTATGCCGCGGGCAAGGGCATCGTGGTGAACGAGCCCTCGATTGTGGCGATCAACAAGAACACGGGCGAAGTGGAGGCTGTCGGCAAGGAAGCCAAGGAGATGCTGGGGCGCACGCCGGGCAATATCGTCGCCATCAAGCCGATGAAGGATGGGGTGATCGCCGATTTCAAGATCACCGAGAAGATGCTGAACTACTTCATCCAGAAGGCGCACAACCGCAAGATGATGGTGCATCCGCGGATCGTGATCGGCGTGCCTTCGGAGATTACGCAGGTGGAGAAGCGCGCGGTCGAGGACTCGGCCTATCGCGCCAAGGCGAGCGAAGTGTTTCTCGTCGAGCAGGCGATGGTGGCGGCGATCGGCGCGGGGCTGCCGATTACCGAGCCGAGCGGCAACATGGTGGTCGATATCGGCGGCGGGACGACGGATATTGCGGTGATTTCGCTTTCGGGCATCGTCTATTCGCGGTCGGTGCGGATGGCCGGCAACCAGATGGACGAATCCATCATGAACTACCTGAAGCGGAAATATAACCTGCTGATCGGGGAGCGCACGGCGGAGCAGATCAAGATCGAACTGGGGTCGGCGTATCCGCTGGACAAGCCGCTGACGATGGAGATCAAGGGGCGCAACCTGATTGAGGGCGTCCCGAAGACCATCACGATTGAAGACAGCGAAATCCGCGAGGCGCTGGGCGAGTCGATCTCGACCATTCTGAATGCGATTCGCGTGGCGCTGGAGCGGACCCCTCCGGAACTGAGCGCGGATATCAGCGATCGCGGCATTGTGCTGACGGGCGGCGGGGCGCTGATCAAGAACCTCGACAAGCGCATTCGCGAGGAAACCGGACTTGCCGGTGTCGATTGCGGACGATCCGCTGGCCAGCGTGGTGCTGGGTACGGGCAAGATGTTGAGCGACTTCCGGCTGCTGCGGAAGATCAAGATCGATTAGGTATCGCGACCAGGTATCGAAGGTGGCACTCGTATAAGCTGCGGCGCGCGTCAGCGCCGGCAATAGCGGCTTATAATGTGGGTAACTTCCGCCCGGATCGCGGGTTAAAACTGTGTCGCGCCTCGAGGTCGAGAATGAGCGGGGCGAGAATCGGCAAGTAGCGGGTGATGGCATTTTTCGGAATTACCGTGCCCCGTTCGAAGCGTACAAGGTCGCCGCTCCCTGATGGTCGCGTCGACTCTCAATCTACGGTTTCGGGTTACACCCATTCCGAAAATGCAGTGAGCATCCACGTCAGGCCCCATGGAATCATTCTTCAGCCGTTATAAGAACGCCCTGGTACTGATCGTGGTGCTGGTTGCCCAACTGCTTGCGCTTGCCGTGCAGGTGAAGCGTCCCGCGCCGGGAAGCCCCGACCAGGAAGGCGTCAGCCTCATCCGCTACGTAGTGGTGAGCGTGGTGACGCCACCGGAGCGCTGGATCCACAATTTCGGACGCGGTGTCCGCGGCCTCTGGTTCGGCTATATGGACCTGGTGCATGTGCGCCAGCAGGATGCCGTGCTGAAGACGGAAATCGAACGGCTGCGGCTGGAGCAGGCAAGCCTGGCCGAGGATGCGAAGCAGGGGCAGAGGCTGGAGCAACTGCTCGACTTCAAAGAACATTACGTCTACAAGACAGTGCCTGCGCAGGTGATTGGAGCCTCGGGCACGGACCAGTCGCGGACGCTTTACATCGACAAAGGTACGAAGGATGGGCTGGCTCCGGACATGCCGGTGGTGACGGCTGACGGCATCGTGGGCAAGCTGAAGGACGTCTTCGACCACAAGAGCCTGGTGCTGCTGGTGTCCGACCCGACCAGCGGTGTGGGTGTGATTCTCGAGACCACGCGCACGCGCGGGATCCTCAAAGGTGTGCCCTTCGGGCAGCTGCAGGTGATCAATGTTTCGCCGGATGGCCGCATCAAGGCGGGCGAGCGGATTGTGACCAGCGGCGGAGACCAGATTTTCCCGCGCGGCATGCCGGTGGGGACAGTGGAGGGGGTGGAGCCGGATCCTGACCGGGATCCCCTGGTGGATGTATCGGTGCAGCCGGCCGCGAACCTGTCGAGCCTCGAAGAGGTGCTGGTCATTACCAATGTTGGGGACGCGCTCTCGAAACAGGCGCAGAAGGATCTGGCAGCGAGCGAGGCGGAGGGCGAGGAAGAAATGAGGCGCGCTTCCGATGTGCTGTCGGAGCGGCTGCCGGGACGTCTGGATGCCAAGGCACCCGCGGACACGAATCCCGATCCCAATGTGGGTGAGACGGCCAGCGGGGTTCCTGCCGATAATGTGAGGCTGCTGACGCCTCCGAGGCCGCTGCGGCCGGATCAGTACAGTCCGGATGCGACACCCCAGGCGGCGGAGATGACTCCGGGGCAGCGGCGCGCGCCGGTGGCGCAGGGGACGGAGGATATCATTGCGCCTGCACAAAGGAAGGCGGTAACGGCTTCATCGGCGACAGCAGAGAACGGGTTGACTGGTCACACGGCGGCAGTAAGCGGCGAAAGCCCCAGCGGCGTAGTGAAGAAGACGCTACCGGCATCGGCAATGTCGTCGACTGCGACCGGCACGGCAAGGACGACGCCGTTGGCAACCGGTACCAGACCGGCGACTGCGAACGCAGCAGGTGAGGGCAGCGCAACGGGCAGCCCAACCGGTGGATCGAGTCGTCCGGTGACTTCAGCGACGACAAGGACGGCTTATTCGTCGTCCGCGGGTGGGACTGGCGGAACGGGCACAGTCGCGAGTACTCCAAAGACGAAGGTGATCGTGGACGGACCGATTACCACCTCGAGCGCCCGGCCGCGGGTGGTGGAGAATCCGCCGAGCGAGGGAGAGGCCGCTGTACCGGCGAAGAAGAAGAACCCGGAGATTGTTCCGGATGATGGGAGCAGGCCGCCATCGGCCGCCAGGCCCGCGGCGCCCAGGCCGAAACCGGTAGAGCCGACGACGCCTCCGAACGGAGGCCGGTAGCGATGGCACTGATGGCATCAACGCGGCGCGAGGCGGACGAGCGGTCATTTCCGCTGGCGATCTATGTGGTGGTTCCAGCGGCGGCGCTGATCCTGCAGTCGCTGATTTCGCTGCACTTTCCCCTGTTTGCGACGCTCGATCTGCCGCTGATCGTGGTGATTTATTTTGCGATGACGCGGCGCAGCCCGGCGATTTCAACGATCGGCGGTGCGCTTGTGGGCATCGCGCAGGATGCGCTGACGCGGCAGCCCCTGGGTGTGTTCGGAATTGCCAAGGCCGTGATCGGATATGTAGCCGGTTCGCTGGGCGTGCGCATCGACACGGAAAATCACGGAATGCGGCTGCTCCTGACGTTTCTGTTTGTCCTGCTGCATAACGCAATCGACTGGGTGCTGCTGCGGCACATGCTGGCCGAGCCGATGGTGTGGAGCTGGGTACGGGAGCCGTTGCGCGCGGGGGTAAATGCGCTGGTCGGCGTGGTGATCTTTGCGCTGCTGGACAAGGCCAAGTCGCGGGAGAGTTTTTAGAGCGGCGCCGGATGACATGGCAGTCGTTATGATCGGCGAAAGAAGCGGCAGACGATGGATATTGGACCCAGAGAAGAGAAACTACCGGCGATCAAGCTGACCATCTTTCAGTACCTCATCGTGGGTGTGATGGTGGTGCTGATCTTCGGCCTGTGGCGGTTGCAGGTGGTTGGCGCGCAGAACTACCGCGCCCAGGCGGAGGCGAACCGCATCCGCAAGGTTCCGATTCTCGCGCCGCGAGGGCAGCTCTTCGATCGCGATGGCCGCCTGCTGGTGGATAGCTATCCTTCGGTGTCGTGCTTCCTGGTTCGCGAGCAGGGCCATGACTACGAGGCCGACCTGCCGCTGATCGCGCGCGGCCTGCATATGACGGTCGACCAGATCCACGCGATTCTGAAGAAGTACCGGGCGGCTCCGAAGTACACGCCGCTGCCGCTCAAGCAGGACATCACTCCGGATGAGCAGGAGTTTATCGAGGCGCATCGCGACGAAATGCCCGAACTGGAGACAGTCGACGAGCAGCGCAGACTGTATCCCAAGGAGGGGTTTGCCGCGCACCTGATCGGGTATGTGGGCGAAGTGAGCGAGGACATGCTCAACGATCCACGCTATGCGATGTATGAGCCCGGCGATGTGGTGGGCAAGTCGGGCGTGGAGGAGTCGTACGACGCGATTTTGCGCGGGCAGGACGGATCGCACGATGTGCTGGTCGACAGCCACGGACGCGAGGTGGGAAAGCTGGGCACCGAGCCGTCAAAACCGGGTCAGAGTCTGAAGCTCACCATCGATCTCGATCTTCAGAGGGCGGCGGAGAATGCCTTTGGGGACCGGAACGGCGCGGTGATTGCGATGGATCCGCACACGGGCGAGATTCTGGCCATGCTGAGCCGGCCGACGTTTGACCCAAATTCATTTGCGGTGCGTATCGGACGGGACGAGTGGAACCGGCTGATCACCGACCCCAACCATCCGCTGCTGAACAAGACCATCCAGGCGCAGCTTGCGCCGGGTTCGACATTCAAGGTGATTATGTCGCTGGCCGGTCTGCAGGAAGGCGTGGCGGAAGACATGAAGGTCAATTGTGGCGGCGGAGCCTCGTTTTACGGGCACTTTTTCGCGTGCGACAAGAGGCATGGCGTGCTGGATCTGCAGCAGGCGATATCGAAGTCATGCGACACCTACTTCTACACGCTGGCGGTAAAGCTGGGGATCACAAAGATCGCCAAGTGGGCGCACGCTGTGGGGCTCGGACAAAAGACGGGGGTTGATTTGCCGGACGAAGTCTCGGGGACGATGCCGTCGGAAGAGTGGAAGATGAAGACCTTCCATGAGAAATGGTACGCGGGCGAGACGGTTTCGGTCGGCATTGGGCAGGGAGCGGTCGCGGTCACGCCGATTCAACTGGCGCGGGCACTGAGCGGGATTGCCTCGGGTGGCGTTTTCAAGCGGCCGCACGTTGTGTTCCCGGACGAGCTTCCCGAGGATTACCGGAAGGCGATGGCGGACACCTTTCCGGGGTCGGGAGATGTGATCATCCCGATCGATCCCGCGAACTGGGAGACGATCACGGACGGCATGGCGGGAGCGACCGATCCGCGAGCGGGCGGGACGGCGTTTGCATCGCACCTCGACAACATCGATTTCGCCGGGAAGACCGGCACGGCGCAGGTGATAAGCCACAGCGCAGGCACGAACAAGGTATCCAGCGTGATCGCGGAGCGGCCGCACGCGTGGTTTGTGGGGATTGCGCCGCGGAGGAATCCGGATATTGTAGTCGCGGTACTGTGGGAGCACGGCGGATGGGGTTCGGGATCGGCGCATGTGGCGGCGCGAGTGATCGAGGCCTTCGTTAACAAACAGCGGCGGCTGAATCACAACCTGGCGACGGATACCTCGCAGCCAGTGGAGGTCGGTGCGGTGTGGTCCGATCCGTCCGACCCGGATGGCATGGGCGGGAAGCCGGTGGTAGCGAAGGGTTCGCGGAAGAATCCCGAACTGGACGCGATGCGCGCCGGGCATTTCTTTGTCGATGTGCCGCCGGCTGCAAAACAGGCGGATGCGCTGGCCGCGGTGGTTCGGTAACGATGCGGCGGTTTCTTTCCTTTCGCGACTTCGACTGGACCCTGCTCGGGTTCGTGATGATCCTGTCGATCATCAGCATCTTCGAGATTTATTCGGCAACGCTGCACACCAAGTTCGTGGGCTTCTATAAACAGCAGATCCTGTGGCTGCTGGGCGGGCTGATCGCGATGTTCATCCTGTCGCTGATTGATTACCACCGGCTGATCGATGCCATCCACTGGATATACGGCTTCTGCGTGCTTTCCCTGGTGGCGGTGCTGGTGGTGGGGACGAAGGTGCTGGGCGCGCGGCGGTGGATCAAGCTGCCGGGCGGCATCCACTTTCAGCCATCGGAGTGGGTAAAGCTGGTCCTGATTGTCGCGGTCACGCGCTACTTCCTCGGCCTGGTCGGCAAACAGCTCACCTGGCCGGACATCTTCAAGGCGATGGCGCTGGTGGGTGTGCCGATGCTGCTGGTGTTGAAGCAGCCGGACCTGGGGACGGCGCTCACCTACTCGCCGATTCTGCTGGCCGGGTTGTTTCTGGGCGGGATCGACTGGAAGAAGGGGGCGGTCCTTGTCCTGGCGGGGCTGCTGCTGGTGACGGTGGCGTTTACCAGCGGGAAGATTCTGAAGCCATACCAGAAGGCGCGGCTGACCAGCTTCATGAACCCGGATGCGGACCCCAAGGGCAGCGGCTACCAGATCAACCAGTCGAAGATTGCCGTCGGAGACGGCGGTGTTTTCGGGCGCGGCGCGACCAAGGGTACGCAGACGCAGGGGGATTTTCTGCCTATCCCGTACACGGATTTCATCTTTGCGGCATTTGCCGAGGAGCATGGGTTCATCGGCGCGGTGATTGTGCTGCTGATATACTTCTTGATATTGATGCGTTTGATTCAGAACGCACAGACAGCCGCAGACCTCTCAGGGACGTTTCTGGTGATGGGCGTGGTGGCCGTGTTGATCTTTCAGATCGCGGTCAACGTCGGAATGGTCATAGGGCTGATGCCGGTCACCGGGATACCCCTCCCGCTTATGAGTTACGGGGGCTCCTCGGTGCTGTTCACGTTTCTGGCTCTGGGCATGGTGATGAATGTCCGCATGAGCCGCTTCGTCAACTGAATCCCCGGCGAGGATTGGAAGTTTTGTAAGGACGTTCGCCTGAGGCGAGCGAGAAGTTTAATCATTAACCGGCCGGGCAGATCACGCGGCCGGGCAGGATTCAGGCATGAAGGCGCAGAGACGGGAAACGACCCCGCCGGGAAGATCGGCAGCAGCGGTCACAAACTCTTTGCGCTCAGAAGCATCCCGTAAGTCAGTTGGTTTTTTCAGTGAGCGTCCGCCGGGCTCCCGGCGAGAGGGCAGCTTACTTCTCACGCAAAGAATCTTCCTGGACACGGCTACGTCTTCTTCATTCCTGAGCCTCTCCGGTTCTCCGCTCTGATCTGTCTCGACCGTTGCCGCGCGGTGAAATTCGTGCGGCGAGAGAGGCAGCATGGCAAAGGAAATATGCATTTCGACAACGCCGCATGAGACGCGGCTTGCGATTCTGGAAAACGACGAGCTCACAGAGATTTACTACGAGCGCGAAAACGAATACACCCTGGCGGGTTCCATTTACAAAGGCAAAGTGACGCGCGTGCTTCCGGGCATGCAGTCGGCGTTTGTCGACGTCGGCCTGGAGCGCGACGCGTTTTTGTACGTGACCGACTTTCTGGAGGAACAGGAAGACGGCGCGGATTTTGAGAGCCCGAGCGGAAGCGGACAGAGACCACGCCGCGAGGGCGGACGCGAGGCTGGACGCGAACCAGGACAGGCCGGCAACGGGCGGGGCCGCCAGCCGGAGACTTCGTCACACATTGAGGTAACGGCAGAGCCGGACGGAGCGGAGTCTTCCGACGATGCGGATTCGCCGAGCGGGACGCGGCGCTGGCGCGGACGCCGGGGGCGCAGGCGGGGATTCCGTCCGCGCGGACAACATGAAGAACGCCCGCAGCTCGAGTCGCCTGCGGCCATCGAGGAATCGATTTCGGCCGAGCCGCCGGATATGCCGGAGCATGGCGCTCCGGGAGGAACGCTCGCGGCTAACCGCATTCTGCTGCCGGGCGAGTCGCTTTCGAGGTACGGCGGGACGCCTGCGGAAACCAGGTCAGAGAGCAATGCCGGGACTGCGGTTCAGACTGCAGCACTAAAGACGAATTATGTGGCTCCCAAGCCTTCGACACTGATTGAGACACCCCTTGATTGGGACGGCGGCCTGCTGATGCCGGGTGAGTCGCTTTCGCGGTATCGCGGCAAGACGGAGGCAAAGGCCGCCGAGCTTACGGTTGAGGTTGCTGAGCCAGAGAGTGTAGAGACGGAAAGCCACGGGTACGAGGCAAGCCCGGCTCACGTTGCCGAGGTGCATCTGGTAGCCGAATTGCCCGAAGAGGCTCCCGCTTCGCTGATGGAACCTGTTCAGGAATTCACCGATGTCGAAGCCGCCAGACCTGATGTGATTGCGATGCCTGAGCTGCCTTCGCCTGTTCACGCGGAGCCGGAGAGGGTGGAGGCCACTGCGCACGAGCCTGTTTTCCGGCCTGGAGTCGGAGAAGAAGAGATTCATGAGGAAGTGCAGGAGTTTGAGCCGGAGAGCGCTTCAGCTTCGCACAAGGTCGATCCGGCAGCGCCGAGCGAGTTTCGCGTTTCGAGCGTGGCGGAAGAGGAATCGCCGCTGGCCGACACGGATCTCGCTGTAGTCGCGCACGAGGTTCGCGAGGAAGGTCCAATCGAGGCGCACTCCGCTGCGGGAACGATCGATTACGTGGAGGAAGAGCATGATGCACAGGCGACCGAGGTTGCCGACCAGCTCTTCGGATTTGCTCCCGGGTCGGGAGTGCTCGAAGAAGAAGTAATCGACGAGGAGGAATACGACTTCGAGCCCATTCATCGCCATGCCGATGAGCATGACAGCGAGGACCTTGAAGAAGAGACACTGGATCATGCCGGGGAATTGGGCGAGATGGTGCGTGATTCGCACCTCGATCTGCGAGTGTCGAGCGGGGCGGGTCTCGAAGAGGCTGAGGAAGAAGATCTCGAAGCCGGTGAAGAAGACGGCGATGAGGACGAAGACGAGGAAGAGGCAGAAGAGGGTTTCAAAACGGAAGCCGTTGAACATGGCAGCCAGCCAGCCGCTGTCCAGCCGGCGAGGCCGCGTCGCGACGGAGACCGCGGTGAGCGCAAGGGTGGTCGTCGTGGAGATCGCCGTGGAGACCGGCGCGGAGGGCATCCGGGCGCGCGCAGACACTCGGCGCAGACGATGGACCTGCCGATCATCAGCGATCTGCTGAAGCAGGGGCAGGAGATTCTGGTTCAGATTGCGAAGGAGCCGATCGCCAAGAAGGGCGCGCGCATCACGAGCCACATTGCGCTGCCGGGCCGCTTCCTGGTCTTCATGCCGACGGTGAATCACGTGGGCGTGTCGCGCAAAATTTCGTCGGATGAAGAGCGCCAGCGGCTGAAGCGGATTCTGATCAGCGAGCGCGGCGAGGCATCGGGTGGATTCATCGTGCGCACTGCGGCCGACGGAGCGAGCGAGGATGAACTGCGCGCGGATCTGCGCTTCCTCATCAGCCTGTGGAACGACATCAAGCAGCGCGAAGAGGCGAGCAAGGCTCCGGCGCTGATTTATCACGACCTGAACCTTGTTGAGCGCGTGCTGCGCGACCAGGTGAGCGACAACTTCTCGGCCATCTGGGTGGACAACGAGATGGAGTATGAGAGGACGGTGCGCTTCCTGAACCGGTTCCAGCCTTCGCTGGTACGCCGCGTGAAGCTGTACACGAAGGAGACACCGCTCTTCGAGCAGTTCGGTATTCAGGACGAGATCACGAAGGCGCTGAAGTCGAAGGTGTGGCTGAAGTCGGGCGGATCGATC
This sequence comes from uncultured Acidobacteriaceae bacterium, assembly GCA_963725225.1. GTDB lineage: Bacteria > Acidobacteriota > Terriglobia > Terriglobales > Acidobacteriaceae > Silvibacterium. The sequence continues at coordinate 78,765 of CAVRXY010000017.1, read as the reverse complement.
GTGATCAACCAGACAGAAGCGCTGGTGGCGATCGACATCAACACCGGCAAGTACGTCGGCAAGACCGCGCGCCTGGAAGATACGATCCTGAAGACGAATCTCGATGCGATTCCAGAGATCGTCCGCCAGATCCGGCTGCGCGATCTTGGCGGCATCATTGTGATCGACTTCATCGACATGGACGAGCGCAAGAATCGTCACAAGGTGATGGCAGCGCTCGAAGAGGCGTTGAAGGCTGATCGCGCTCCTTCAAAGGTGCTGCAGTTTAACGATTTCGGACTGGTGGCGATTACGCGCAAGCGCGTGAAGCAGTCGCTGGAGCGGACGCTGAGCACTCCCTGCCCGGTTTGCACGGGAACGGGGATGGTGAAGAGCCCGACGACGGTCGCGAACGAAATCTTTGTGGAGATGCGCAAGATGCAGCGGCATCTTGAAGGCGGCGATGTGATGCTGCGCGTGAATCCCGAGGTGGTGAAGGTGCTGAAGGCGAACAACGCGAAATGGCTGAACGAACTCGAAGAGATGAGTGGCAAGACGATTATCGTGAAGAGCGATGCGGCGCTGCCTCCGGAGCAGTTCGACATTCACTAAGACAAATTGATCACAGATAAAAGGCCGGGACATATGTTCCGGCCTTTTGCTGTCTGTAGACAAAAACAACTTCTGGCGAGTCTAAAACGTCAGAGTAGTGTTGGAAGCAAGAAAGGGAGGTAGCCCACGCATCACTCCCAAAAATTACTTCTGTTGATTGAGGGAGTCCCCCAATGACCGAACACTGCCTTCTTTCGCGGTCGCTTGTGCGCCGCGTCGCCCTTGCCGCATCCCTGGTAACGCTGGCCGCCATTCCCTGTGCGGCTATCGCGCAGACCGCGGATACTTCGGACGACGGACATGGAGCTTCGAGTCCGGCAAATTATTCAAGCTCGCTCGAGTGGAAGTCATATGTCAGGACTGATGACTCTCCCGGCGACGCTCTGCCCGGCTCACCGCGCCCTTCGCCACAGTATGGGCAGTCGAACACTCGTTATCCTGAGTCGACCAGCCGCTGGAGTCACCTGGCGCTTGTGGCGGGCGGGGGCTTCACCGCTCCGGTGGGCAACACCGCGCACGGCTGGGAAACCTATGGATACAACCTGAAGGCCGGTGCCGGATGGAACTTCACAAAGCGTCTTGGTGTGCTGGTGGAGTACCAGTGGAACCGCGATAAGATTCCAGGGTCGACGCTCACGCAATTGGCCATCGCGAGCGGCTCGAACACGCCGTTTGGCGGCAATGTAAACACCTGGTCCTTTACCCTGGATCCCATCTTCTATCTTCCTGTCACCAGGAGGGCAGGAGCGTATGTGACGGGCGGCGGCGGATTCTATCGCAAGGTGACCAACTTCACGGTCCCCGTCTTATCCCTCACTTGCTATTACTACTGCTATGAAGGCTATTACCCGGCTACCATTGCCCATTCCTCGAGCAACCAGGGCGGCCTGAATATCCGCGCCGGCTTCTATTGGAAGCCATTGGGTGAAGACAGCAATGCGAAGTTCTTCGCCGAATCCGGGTATCTGTGGGTGGATTCACCGGTTGCCAGCAACTCGGACCCCTACGGATCAGGCACCTCAAGCCTGGTTCCGGTGACATTCGGAATACGATTCTAGTTTCGGACGCCACGCGCTCCGTCGGGCGGCGGCATGGAAAGTATTCATGCTGCCGCCCTCTTTCGTTGTGGCCCTTCGCAGGGACGGGCTACTTTGCTTCCTTCATGACTTTCTCGACCTCGTCGGCATCTTTGGGCAAAGCGCAGGTGAGGCATTCAAGTTTGCCGTTGGGGTTGGCGTAGAAGACGTCCTCGATGCGCACGCCGATTTTTTCTTCAGGGATGTAGATGCCGGGCTCGATGGTGAAGACCATGCCGGGCTGGATGGGCTTGGAGTAGTCCCACGGATCGTGCACGTCGATGCCGACGGAGTGGCCGATGCCGTGGATGAAGTATTTGCCGAGCGGCTCGCCGTGCAGGTCTTTGCCGTGGGCATTCATGTAATTCCAGGCGATGGTGTCGAGCGAGTCGGAATATTTGTGGCGTGGGTCGTTGATACGCGAGGCTCCGGCGACGAAGGCATCCATAGCCGCCTTCTGGGCTCCTTTGACGATGTCGTAGATTTCAAGTCCACGCGGCGTGAAGTGTCCGTTGACGGGGACGGTGCGCGTGATGTCGGAGGCGTACATGGAGTATTCGCCGGCGGCATCGACCACGACGACATCGCCGCTCTGCATGGTTTCGCTGTTGCTGGAGTAATGCAGGACGGTGGAGTTCCTGCCCGATCCGACGATGGGGGCATAGGACGGACGCTCGCAGCCGTTCTCCATCAGCTTCTCGATGATGATTCCGGCAACAGTGCCTTCGGTTACGCCGGGATGCACGCTGCGCATCATCGCGAGCTGGGCCTGGATGGATGCATCGGCGGCTTTGTGGAGGAGAGCAATTTCGCCCGGGTCCTTGATGGCGCGAAGCTGGTTGGTGAGTTCGCGGACGTTGGCGAAATTGAGCGGCTGGTCACGGCCGAGGGTGGTGGCTGTCCATGCGGCGAGGGACTTCGCTTGCGCGGCGTCGGGCTCGCTCCAAAGAGGAGGCAGAGGCGGCGGGGTGTGCGTTGCCAGGTCGTTGAGGAGTGCGGGAAGCTCGTTCATGGACTTCACTTCATCGACTCCCGCCCTGGCGGCTGCGCCCGGGGTGTCCGCGCCGAGCTTCTCCCCGGTGTAGAGCTCCATGCGCATGTTACGCGAGGGGAGGAAGAGGATTTCGCGGTAGGGACGGGCGGGACGCGAGCCTTCGGCTGGTGTTGCAGCTTCGACAAGCAGCGCGGCGCCGGGCTCGTTCCATCCGGTGAGGTAGTAGAAGTCGGGATCCTGCCGGTAGGGCATGAAGTCGAGCTGGGGCTCCTCCGCAGCAAAGAGGACGGCCACTCCGCCGTTGAGCTTTTCGGCAAGATGCACGCGGCGGGCGTGGTAGTCGGCGGCGGGCTGGCGTTCGAGAGCGAAAGCTTGAAATGCGAGGATGGCAAGACAGATGAGCGCCGAGGCGCGGAGGATCGATTTCATAAAGGGCAGTGTACTCGTTGGAGTGCGGGGGTATCTCCATGATAAAGCGCCCGATTGAGCCGGCCTGTTTCGGAAAGCCATTCGTGCCCCTTACACTGGGATCGCGATGCTGAATCACCGCAAGATCGCGGTCGTGCTGCCGGCCTATAACGCGGCGAAGACGCTTCGCCGCACGATCGAGGAGATTCCCCACGAGATTGTCGACGATGTGATTCTGACCGACGACGCCAGCCGGGACAACACCGTTGACCTGGCGCGCGAGCTGGGACTGACGACGATTCGTCACGCGGAGAACCGCGGGTACGGTGCAAACCAGAAGACGTGCTATCGCACGGCGCTCGATCGCGGGGCGGATATTGTGGTGATGCTGCACCCGGATTATCAGTACACGCCGAAGCTGATTATCGCGATGGCGTCGATGATTGCTTACGATCAGTACGATTTTGTTCTCGGCTCGCGCATTCTCGGCAGAGGCGCGCTCCAGGGCGGCATGCCGGTCTACAAATACGTCTCGAACCGCGTGCTGACTCTCATCGAGAACCTGCTCATCGCGCAACATGTCTCCGAGTACCACACCGGGTATCGGGCGTGGAGCAGGCAGGTGCTGGAGCGGCTTCCGCTGCGGGCGTGCTCCGACGATTTTGTATTCGACAATCAGATGCTGGTGCAGGCGATCTACTTCGGGTTTCGTGTGGGCGAGATTTCGTGCCCGACGAAGTATTTCGAGGAGGCATCGTCGATCAACTTCAGTCGCAGCGTGCGATATGGGCTCGGCGTCCTCGATACGGCATTGAGGTACCGGCTGACGCGGATGGGGCTGCCACGGCCGGCCTTTCTCGAAGATGATGCTGGCCAGCGGCTTTTGTCGGGTGAGTTTGAGGCGCCGGCTGCGGGCGCGCCCTGCTGAGTCACGCGGCGTCAGTTGAGCCCGGGAGGATTTTTGCAAGTCGCCATAGCGCGCAGCCCAGAGCAGCGACTGCGGCGAACCAGATGGCGAAGGCGCTGCGCACAACCCAGGCCGGCGCGAACCCGGATCGCTTGAGCAGGAAAGGCAGGAAATTCCACGTGGTGATGTGGACGTAGTCCCACGGATCCTGCGTCATGGCAACGGTGTTCAGGCCCCATGCGCCCATCTTGCCCAGGGCGAAGGCCACGATGTTCTTGAAGCGCAGGGCAATCACGAAGGTGGGATGGCCGAAGGTCTCCATCTGGTAGATCTCAAGCGGCAACCAGAAGGCGAGAGACGCAGCCTGGATGACAGCGCTAACGGCGATGAGCGCGATTCCGATAATCCAGATGGGCTTTGCCAGCGCGCGGCGATGGCGCAGCAGCAGCGGGACGGCGAGCATGGCGACCAGTTCGACGGTGGTCGAGACGTAGCGGTCTCCCCAGGCGAAGTCGCCCGACCAGACGGTGTAGCGGCCATAGAAGCAGATATACGCCAGCAGTAACAGCAGCGTGGTAACGATGTAGGCGCGGACGGCGGGGCTGAAGCGCTTCCAGACGATGACGGCCAGCAGGATGAGGAGCACGATCAGCGGGTCGAAGAGAAAGATGGATTTCTCCGGAGCAAAAAGGGCTCCGAAGAAGCCGACGTGCAGTGGCGTTTCGAAGGGATAGCTGGCCGGCAGCGAGGGGTCGCGCTGATGGGCCTCCTGCGCAACTACGGTGATGTAGGTATTGAAGAACGAACCGAAGCGATAGAACTGGTAAAGACGGTCGAGCAGCCCGAAGAAGAGATACACAGGGACTGCGGTTGCGAGATACGTTCGACAGCGACTCCAGAAGCCGCGGCCACGCGAGCCCTCAAGCAACAGCACGAGCAGGATGAAGAGGCCGGCGGCGAGGAGATCCAGGCCGGTTGTGAGGCGAGTGAGCAGGTTCAGCCCGAGTGCTGCAGAGCCGATGAGCAGAGCGCGGCGGCTGCCGGTGCGCAGCCATTCGTACTGAAATGAGAATCCGGTCAGCGTGAGCAGAAAGATGTAGTTGTTCTCCATCATGTTCTGCGTGTAATGCAGGTGGGTTGTGCAGAACTCGAGGGCGAGGACGCCGAGGATGGATTGTGTTTCGTCGAAGTCCAGCTGGCGCAGGAAGCGGAAACAGACCAGCGCGGTGAGGACGGCGATCAGGATGTTGGTGCTGTAGCTGACGATGATGTCGCGGACACTGGGGTCGCTGTCGTCGTAGTGAGCAAAGAGGGGAAGGCGCTCGATGTATGTGCCGACGATGTCGGCGGGCAGCATGAGCAGCGATTGTCCGATGCCGTACCAGCTTTGCAGTTTGCCGCCGCGGCCGTGGATGCCGAACTCGGGATATTCCTGGGGGAAGACGGGCGGCTCGGAGGTCCACAGCGCGTGCGTGGACTGGAGCCGGTGCATGGTGTCGGCGGTGCCCAACTCGCCCGACTGGACGACGAAGGCGAGGAGCGCGGTGACGAGAAGCAGGAGACAGAGTGGGCTGCTGAGCCAGCGGCGAGACGTCATTCTTGATTGATCGTATCTGATGCGGCGCACCGTTTTTTGCGATGGCCGCAGTCAGGATATGGCGACTGCTTCATTTCTTCACGGTATGTGTGCCTGCATCTGTGAGTGCTTCTTCCTCCGCTTCGCCGCCCAGCAGTTTGAGATACGCGTCGAGGTTGTAGCCCGCTTCGGTTGCAGCGTGGCACACGCGAGAGATGGCTTTTTCAAGATTGGCGATGGCTTTCGATTCGCCCGCGTTTTGCAAGGCGATCTCCATCAGGGCGGGCAACTGAACCCAGCTCAACATCTCTTCGAAGAGCTCCTTGTTGAACCACGCTTTGCCCTTCGATTCGTTCACGCCTGCGAGCCAGCGGACGTCGCCGTCAGACCAGAATTCCTTTGTCTCGATGGTTGCGGACGGGTTGTCGGCCTGCCAGAGCAGGACGCGAAGGCTTGCGGCCATACGCCATGCCTGGTCGTCCTCTACGCCCATCGAGGAGAAGATGTCGGCAAGCGCTGCGCGCAGCTGGAGCTTGTCGAATACCGGGACTCTGATGCCCGCGGCGGGCAGAGCGCGCAGGGCGACCCAGGCGAGCACCGGCGGCCAGGTGCGTTCAAGATGCGATCCGGGCTCGTCGCTGGGCAGAATGTATCGCACCGAATGCGGCCACGCTGTCGAAAACATGCGCTCCAGGCAGGGCAGGCGAAGGGCTGCGACGGTCAAGTTCTCGCACGCCTTCCAGTACGCGGCCGCAGGATCGCCCGGGGCTGGATGCGCCGAAGCAGAGCCTGATGCTGAATCGGTGCGGATGCCGTTCCGCGACGCGGCGGCCCGCCGCATCAGCTCCTTGTCTTCGTCGGGGAGCATCTCCAGGGTTCTTTCACAGAAACGCTGGCAGTTCTCGATGAAGGGCCGAAGCCGGAGGTCAACCTTGCCGAGGTGGACACATGGGTCGGCTATCTCGGAGGTCTGCGTTTCGACCGGTACTGCCGTGCGGGGCTGCCGGTCAGATGTTGCCATGATCGTTGCCTCATCCTGCTCTTCTTCATGCCGTTTGCGGACGGGTTCGCCGGCGATGGCAGCGAAGAGATGAACCTGCTTCGAATTGATGGCCTGGTGCAGGGCCTCATGCAGCGGCCGCAGGCGAAGCTTGGTGAGGGCTTCATCGACGCTGTGGACGCCCTGGCCGTGGAGTGAGTCGCAAAGCCTGTCCCACGGCTGGTCGGCGGTGGCTCGCAGCTCGCGCCAGTGCAGCAAGACGACGTATTGAAAGCCGCGAAGATCGACGGTAAGGCCGTGGTGGTGAATGTCCGTCGCGCGACGCAGATACTCAAGGCCGCGCGCTATATCGCGGAAGGCAAAAATGAGCGAGTCGTCATAGGGGATGGCCAGGCCTTCGCTCAGGCTTCTCTGGCGCAGAGCACCTCTGCCCTTATCCATGTCGGCGACGGAGATGTGGATGGTGCCGCGGGTGTTGCCGTATCGGTTGTTGAAGAGGATGAGCGCGCGCTGGTCGTGCAGGCGGTTGGAGTAGGCAAAGACGTTCTCGTCGACGGTGCCGTGGTCGGTCCAGAAGTCGTACATGACGAAGTTGGCGCTCTCGGCGAAGAGCGCCCGGCTTTTGAGCAGCGGCGCGATGTGAAACATGTGGCCGGCGATCAGGCCCTCGTTTGGATGTTCTTCCATGCGGGCGCGCTTGAACTCCATGCCGTAGCGCTCGGTGAAGCCTTCGATCTGGCCGTGGCCAAACATGGGCAGGCCGGGCAGAGTGGCGAGCATGGTGCAGACGCCGAAGTATTTGTCTCCGTCGCCGAACTGGTCGATGGCGGTGCGCTCGTCGGGATTGCTCATGAAGTTGACGTAGCGCTTGAGGATGTCGGGGTCGAACTCCAGGGTCTTCTTGAGATAGGAGCGGAACTTGGCATTCTCTTCGTCTCTCAGCATGACCATAAAGGCGCTGTTGTAGACGCGATGCATGCCCAGGGTGCGGACGAAGTAGCCCTCGAGCAGCCAGAAGGCTTCGGCAAGCAGCAGGGTTCCGGGAACTTCGGCGGCCACGCGGTCGACGACCTCGCGCCAGAATTCGTTGGGTACGAGGCGGTCGAATTCCTCCTGCGACATGGCGCTTTCGGCGCGCGATGGGATGGAGCCGCCCGCTCCGGGCAGCGGGAACCAGAGCCGCTGGATGTGCCGCCGGGCGAGCACCATGGCGGCGTCGAAGCGGATGATGGGGAAGAGCCGCGCAACCTGCAGGATGGTCTGAATCACCTGCTCGCGGACATAGGCCTTGGAGTAGTCGAGCTGGGCGGTGTCATTCCAGGCGAAGCTGGTGCCGTCGTTGCCGTGGTAGATGTAGCGGGTGGTTCCGTCGCGATGGTTGCGCAGGCGGAAGGCCACAGCGGCGTCGGTCTGGTCGTAGTAGTGGTCTTCGATTTTGATTTCGACGCGGCTGTCGGGCGAGAGGTCGGGCCCGGTGTAGCTGTAGACGGGGAACGGGCTGTCCCAGCGCGAGATGAACCAGTCGGGATGGTCGATAACCCAGGGCGAGTCGATGCCCATATGGTTGGGCACCATGTCGCTGGCGAGCCGGAGGCCGAAGCGGGCGGCGCGGTCGCGAAGGCTGGTGTAGCCGGAGTCTCCCCCGAGGTCTTCGGCGATGTGGTAGTCCTTGAGCGAGTAGGCGGAGGCGACGGCATCGCCGTGTCCGCGCAGGCGCTTGATGGTGCGCGAGGCGATGCTTCGCTCCCACAGGCCGATCAGCCAGAGCCCGGTGATGCCGCGGTCGGCGAGCAGGCGGAGCTCTTCATCGGGAATGTGTTCGAGGCGATGGATGTGGCGTCCGTACTTCTTTGAAAGCTGCTCGAGCCAGACGTAGGTGCTCTTGGCCATCAGGACTACGTTGGGCATCCAGGCCTGGTCGGCGCTGAAGGCTTCGTACTCGTGCAGCGGCGCCTGATAGTCGTGGGCGTAGCGCCGGCCGGCCTTAGAAGTCCTCGTCGTAGCCTACGAACTCATCGCCGACAAAGCCTGCGCCACCCCAGCTTGGAGCGCCGTGGCGGAACCAGTCGGGGCCCGGCGGATGAAAGCGCAGCCAGATGGCAATCTCTTCCTCGCGGAGCACGTCGACGGCCAGCAAAAGCCGGCGCAGGTCCTCCCCGAGGTACTTGCTCCATTTTTCGCGGATGTAATCGAGCTGGCCGGTAATGGAATCGGGCGAGGCGAGCATGGGCGCGCGCAGGGCGTCGAGCAGGCTTCCGACTTCGGGCGAGAGCGGCGGCCGCGTGCCCAGATAGTCCGGGAGGGCCGCGGTTACCTGCTTGTAAACGGTCCGCTGGGCAAGCTCCTTGTCTTCGAAGAGCTCGCGGAAGGGTGCAAAGGCGGGGTTTGCGTTGGCAAGCCACAGCAGCATGAGCTCTTCCAGCGCGGCCTCGCGGTTCGACAGGCCGTCGGTGGTGCCTTTGAGCCACTCGGCGGCGGTGAGCTTGCCCTGATAGACGGCGACGTTCGGGAAGTGCTCGACGAATGTCAGGAGCAGGCGGTCAAGATTCGTAGGCTCGATCTTTTCTGAAAACCAGCGCAGTGCATCGGCGAGCACCTGCGGGTCGATCTCCTGGCGATAGCGGGCTGCGAGCGCGTGGTTGAGCTCGTCGATCAGTCCCATGGCAAACAGGGCGCCCGCATTGATGGTCCTGGCCGGGTCCGCATCCGGACCGCGAAGCTCATTCAGGCGGCTGGCCAGCTTCCGGCTGGCAGCTACATCGCCGAAGATGACGTTTCCGGTGTAGCTGAACAGCAGCTCGTCCACATCCAGCTTCTCTCTCACCGTTCTGGAGATATGAAATTCCATGAAGAAATGCTCCGGTAAATCGGCTTTGTTATGCGTGCCCTCGCCTGATTTTTGTGATGCCGGGGACAGATGATGCTAGAGCAAGAGAGGCATTTCTGGCTCATATAAATTTCTGGCGACTTGTTTGGTCAACGGTTGGCTCATTCGTGGCTTGCATCACTTTTAGATGCCTGTGCTTTGTGCCGCGTCAGCTCGGCCAGGGCGCGGTTGGAGTCTTCCTTGCGGTTGAGCAGGGCGACTCCGGCCTCTGCGTCGCCGTTCTGAACCTTAATCTTGCCCAGGTTGTAGAGGGCAACGGCGTTGTTCGGGCTCAGGTCGAGTTCCTGCTGGCAGGCTTTGGCGGCGTCGTCGAAGCGGGGAAGAACGGTTTTCATCGTTACCATTGATAGTCTCCCGGCTGGCGGTCCGCAAGTTTCGGATGGAAGGTTTGAGCTCGAATGCCCTTTAAGACTTGCACTGCTAGAATTTTTTCGGAGCTGTTACCGATTCCTTTCTATGCTGGTCCCCGCAGTCCTCGTGCTGCTCTCACTTCCGTTTTCCTCCAGGGACGTCCAACAGCAGGCTTCTCTCCAACAGGCCGTTGCGCTGCGCGATGAAGGCAAGCTGAGCGAGGCGCGGGATGCCTTTGAGCAGGTGCTTGCCGCAGAGCCGGCGAATGCGGATGCGCAGGAGGGAGAAGTCGAGGTGAGCGAGCGCATGGCGCTCGATGCGCGCGGCGCAGGCAAGATGGACGAGGCTCTGAAGGATCTGCTGCGGGCGCAGAAGTTTGCCGCCGGAGAATCCGAGGCTGCTTTACGACCTGGGGATTCTCGAGGATGAAATGCGGCTATACATCGATGCCGACAAAACGCTCGCGCATCTCGAGCAGATCGTTCCCAATGATCCGAAGGTCGACTACGCAGTGGCGAGGGTCAAGCTCGATCTGGGGCAGCTGGATGCGGCGGAAGCGAAGATGCAGGCCTATCTGAAGGTCCATCCGGATGATGCCTCGGCGCACTATGGCCTGGGGCGAGTTTATCGGCTGAAAGCCGAGCTCGACCAAGCGCGTGCGGAGTTTCAGCGGTCGATTGAACTGCGTCCGCAGCAGACCGAGGCCTACTATCAGCTCGGTGATGTGGATCTGCAGCAAGGGGACTATGCGGATGCGCTGGCAAACTTCAGCAAGACGCTGGAGCGGAATCCGACGCACGGGGGTGCGCTGGCCGGAACAGGGATCGCATATTTCAAGCAGAAGCAGTATGACAAAGCAGAAGAGGCTCTGGAAAAGGCGGTCAGCGCTGCGCCCGACTATCAACCGGGGCATTACTACCTGGGCCTGACGCTGGCGCGGCTGGGGAAGAAGGAAGATTCGGAGCGGGAACTCGCGCTGGCCACCAAGCTGGCGGATAAGGACAACCAGGAGTCAGGGAACAGGCTCCGGTTGAACCCGGCTCCCGCACCGCAGTGATCTTTGGGTTCGATCAGTCGGCGGGCTCCCATGTTTTGTCCGGGTTGTATTCGGTCATGGCAGCCGCCAGGTCCGCGGTTTGATCGCCGAGATCCTTCTCGAAGACCTTGCCATCCTGGTTGACGATGAAGGTCATAACACCGGAGTTGCGGTACTGGGCCGGGTAGGCCACAAATGCGAAACCGCGGGCCAGCTTGCCATCAACCATATAGTCGCGCGCGCCGCCCTTGGCCGCAGGTCCCTGTTTGGTCAGAATGCGGAAGTAATAACCGTGAAAGGGCGCCTGCTGGCCCTGCTGAAAGTTGTAGCCTTTTCCCGCTGCCTCAACGATCTGCGGCCCAATCGGACTTGGGGTCTCGTTGTCGCTTGTCTTCCAATACAATCCGTTCTGCTTGCCCTCGTCGCTCAGAAATTGTGAGGCGTAATGTTTGGTCTTGTCGCCATCGCGCGCTTCGGACGCGTAGTCATGCTGCGCGTCAACCAGGCCGTGCAAGGTATCGATGGCATCGTTCTCGTTGGTGCCCACGCGACGATAGAGGATTTCTTTCTTGCCGGTCTCGGTGTCGAAGTACCATGCGCCACTGCTGTTTTTGACAATGGGAATCGGAGTTGGCCAGTTCTCCGCGCCGATGTAGAGAGTCACTGTCTGATCGGGCTCAACAACTACACGATGCATCTGATCGTAGCGGCGAATGAAGTCCGCTTTCATGTTCTTGTCGGCCACGTCGTCGCCGGTGTGAAGGATATCGCCGGCATTGGACCCGAAGATGCTGTTGAGCGCCTGGCTGTCACCCGACTTGACCGCGTTGTAGAGAGCCAGGACCGCGTCGCCGGGCGAGGAGAATGTTTTTTCACCTCCCTGTTGGGCAAGACAGGGCTTGATCAGCGCCAACCCTAAGGCCAGAACCGCGCATGTGAGCAGGATGGTGGGCCGCGCGATGGAGAGGGCGCGAGCAGGAAATCGACTTCGCATTTGCTGGATTTGTTGCACGAGAGATTTCTCCTGCATTCAGTCGAAACTTTTAACTGCGCGAGACTAACGCGGCCTGCCGCCTCCCTGGCGTGCCTGCCCCTGCGGTCGGGATTGCGGTTGCTGTTGTGGCCGTGAAGCGCCGCCGCCCCCTCGATTTGCTCCAGCGGTCTGGGGGCGGTTTGCGCCTCCTCCGGATGGCTGGGTCCGATTTCCCTGCAGACTCTGTTCCCCGCGAGCGCTGTTGGTACGCGCGTTGCCTCCCTGGCTGTAGTTGCCAAAGGCGTTGTTGCTTGCGCCGCGACTGGGTTGTTGTCCATAGCCGCGTGAGGCATCCCTCTGCGGTTGATTTGCGGGGCGGTTCTGATTCTGGGCAGCGCCCGGCCGATTCTGCTGATTAAAGTTAGACTGATTTCCGCGGCCGGGCTGTTGGCCATTGTTCTGGGCCAAGTTGCCGCGGTTGTTGTTCTGGGCAAGATTCTGACGGTTGTTGTTTTGGGCTTGATTCGGCCGGTTGTTCTGAAACTGGGACTGATTGCGATCCTGATTGAATTTCGGCTCGGTGAAGTTCGCGGGGCGGGCGTTGCTGTCGAAGTTATTCGCGCGATAATTGTTGTTGACGTTGTTGCGGTTTACGTTATTGATGTTGTTACGATTTACGTTGTTGATGTTGGCTGTATTGATGTTGTTGCGGTTGTAGTAGTTATTGCGGTTAACGAAGGTGTTGGAGTTGGACACGTATACGTTGCGGTTATAAGTCACACTCGAGTTATGCCAGCCGCATCCCCATGAGTTATATCCCCATCCGCAGCACCCGTTGTTCATTGAAGCACCAATCGCCATCCCGACTCCAAAAGAGATCAGGCCGGTGGCCACCATTGCTCCGGTTGAGTAGGTGGGAGCCACATACCCGGGATACACCGGCACCGGAGCTCCATAGACGACGGTGGGATTATAAGTCGGAACATAGACAACTTCCGGCTGAGCGGGCTGGATGACAATCGTCTGCGACGGAGGCTGCACAATGGTGGTTTGCGGCGCACCTGACGACGCCTCCGGGGGCGGTGCTGTTCCGGGAGCCTCGTTCTGAACACTGACATTCTGCTGTGGAGTGTTCTTCAGATTGCCGGCCTGGTATGCGCGCTGGCGCATGACCTGTACGGCGTTCATTACGCTCTGCGGAACGTTGAAGTAGGCGTCGCCCAAAGCCGACGTCCAGGACAGATTCGACGACATCTGGCTCGAGCACGTCGGGGAATTGCGTCAGGCCCTTCACGCTGTTGTCCCAGGATTGCTGGTTGACGGTCTCCATCAACTGCTGGCCCTTGAGGCTGGAGTTCTGCTGGAGCCATTGCTGGGCCGCACTGATCTGGTCAGGATAAGTTGAGCCCGCCAGTACCAGTGCGACGAGGTTATCGGGAAAGAGCGCGATCGGAGCGACAAGCTGATAGAGCTGATCGGGGTGGGAGTGGCATACGTAGTGGCGGGAGCCTGTCCCTGCGCCTGTTGTGCCTGTTGCGATTGGGGCTGCTCCTTCTTGCAGCCGTCGAGTGCGAGGGTGCTGAAGGTCAGGCTGACGCTGAGAAAAACGGCCAACGCCTGTTTCGGATCGGGCAGCGAAACGAAGGCCGGCCGGCCGGCGAAAGGATTGGAAGCTGCAGCGCGCGTCTCCGAAGAACAGTGGTCGGGCATAAGACCTCTCCACCAGCATGAGAAACCGAAAGCGGCTGGCTGTCGTCTGTAATTAGTTACAGGACCGCACGCTCCCCGTCAATGTCTTACACCAGAATCATGGGCGGGACGAGAACTGGCGGCGTTCCTCTGCGAAGTGTTCGCGATACCAATCGACGGTTTCGCTGATGGCTTCTTTCATGCCGTACTGTGGCCGCCAGCCGAGGCGTTCGCGGGCCTTGCTCGCATCCAGATACTGCTCACGAATCTCGGAGGCTGACGATGTTCTGAATGACGGGCTTGAGGTCGGTTCGGCCCATGATTCTGAGCATCATATGGACGATTTCAAGCACCGTAAGCCGTTCACCAAGGCTGAAGTTGAAGGCTTCTCCTGAAATCGACGCGTCCTCGGCCAGCCGCTCGCCCAGATGTAGATAGCACTGGGCGGCATCTTTTACGTAAAGAAAGTCACGGACGAATTCTCCGTCACTTCGAATCACGAAGGGCTCATCGGCCAGCGTTGCCTTGATGAGGCCCGGCACTGTGCGGTCGAAGTTGAGATCGCCTCCGCCAAAGAGATTGCCACAGCGGGCGATAGCGGTCTTTACTCCGTAAGTTGCGGCATACATCTGCGCGATCAGATCTGTACAGGACTTCGAGACGTCGTAGGGATAACGACCCTGCAGGGGATGGGTTTCACGATAAGGGAGAGTTTCGCTGGCGCCATAGGCCTTGTCGGACGAGGCGACGACAACGTTCGTGCCTCCAACCAGACGGCACGCTTCCAGCACATTCCACGTGCCCATTACGTTAACGCGCAATGTGCCAACGGGATCTCGCTTGGCGACCTGCACCAGCGGCTGCGCGGCGAGATGGAAGACGGTATGCGGCTGATACTCTGCGATGATCGCGCTGCAGAGTGGGCAGGCACTCGACATCTCCGGATACGTTGGCTACCTGCGCCGATGCAGTCCTTCACGCACCAGCATGCTCTTCGGAGCGTGGTCGCGGATGAGCGCGACGATCTCCGCGCCTTCGCGCATCAATGCCTTGACCAGCCAGCCACCCATCAAGCCGGTGGCGCCGGTCACGAAGACCTTCTTGCCCTTCCAGTAAGAACCCACTTCTACTTCACGTCACAAAACGCAGACCAAGAATTAACTGATCTTGTGAAGCGGCGCAGGCGTGACGGCGGCCTGTTTCAGGTCGTGGTTATGGTTCATTCGTAGCGAAGCGCGGTCATGGGGTCGACTTTGGAAGCGCGGCGGGCGGGCAGCACGCAGGCAACGGCGGCTACCAGAGTAAGCAGCAGTGTTACGCCCAGAAGGATGAGCGGATCGCGCGAACTGCCTTCCGCCCACTGGGCCAGAAGCTTGTTGCCGGCGATCGTCAGTGCAAGCCCGGCGAGGATGCCTCCGCCGACGCTGGCTACCGTGGATGCGAAGACGATCCCCAGCACGTGGCCGCGCTGTGCGCCGAGCGCCATGCGGATGCCGAATTCGTTAGTGCGCTGGGCCACGGTGTAGGAGACGACGCTGTAGAGCCCGAATGCGGCGAGAGCAAGAGCCAGAGCGGCGAACGCTCCGAAGAGCCATGCCACGAGGTGCTCCTGTTGATACTCCTGCTGGCTGGTGATCCAGTGGTCCAGATCCTGAACAACTCCGTTGACCTGCTGGTCGGGATCGAGGGAATTAACCTGCGCCGCAACGGCATGCAGTAACGACAGTGGAGGCACATCCGAGCGCACCAGGATCTGCGTGTACATCCCCATGATCAGCGTGTAAGGAATGAACGCTTCCGGCTTGATCGGCTTTCGCATCCCGTCGTCTCTCTTGTCGGCCGTAATGCCGACAATCTGCAGCCAGCTGTCCGCGTTTGGCGCGGTGAGCTGATAGGGCGGATTGGGCTTGATCGCCGGCACCTTCAGTGAATGGCCGATCGCGTCGCCGCGCGGGAAATACTGCCGGGCCAGCGTCTGGTTGATTACCACCACTCCCGCCGCGTTGTGATTCTCGGTTTCAGTCCAGATGCGTCCCTGCACCAGCGGAATGCGAAGCGCGGGGAAATACTCCGGGCTGACCAGGTTGATAGAGCGCCTGCTGCTGCTCGGCCGAGGAGCGGCCCAGAATCTCGAATCGGGTTTCGAAGCCGTTAGCAGGTGGGGTTGCGTTGGATGAGATCGCCGTCATCGTTACACCGGGCACGGTCGCGGCCTTCTTGCGCAGTTGCTCAAAGTATGTTGATCGCTCTGCCCAGGTCTTGTAAGTCCCATCGTGCATCGGAATGCCGACGGACATAATGTTGTGCGGGTCGTAGCCAAGCGGCGCGTGCATCAGCTTGAGAAAGCCTTCCATCGCCGCGCTGGCCCCCGCCAGCATCAGGAGGGTGAGGGCGATCTGTGCGCCAATCAGGATATTGTTGGTGGCGCGCCCGCGCACGCCGCCGGCAATCTTGCGTGTGCTCGACTGCATCACCTGGCTCACGTCGGGACGGGAGAGCTGCAGCGCCGGCCACAGGCCGAAGAGGACTCCGGTGAGCAGGGCCACGGCTACGCTGAAGAAGAGCACGGGAAGATTGATGCTGATGGCCGCTTCATGCGGGAAGGAATACTTCGGCAGCATCTCCACGATAATCGCGACGAGGCGGTAGGCGAGCAGGATGCCGAGGCCGGCGCCGGTGAGCGAGAGCAGGAGTGACTCGGTGAGCAGCTGGCGAATGATGCGGCGGCGGCTTGCCCCGATCGCCGCACGCACGGCGAACTCATGCTGGCGTGCGGTGCCGCGAGCCAGCAGCAGGATCGACACGTTTCCGCAGCCGATGGCCAGCAGGAGCGCGACGGCGCAAAAAAGCAGAGAAAGCGTGCCGCCGATCTGCTTAAGAAAATCCTCATTCAGGCCCTGCACGTGGAACTTGTAATGCTCCGTGGGGAAATGGGTCGGGCTTCTGTTTGGCGAACTCCGCGATCAGCGGCGCCAGTGCCGCATTCGCGGCGGCGTGCGAAATACCAGGCTTGAGACGAAGCCCGACATAGTAGCCCCTCACCGGATCCTGCGTTACCTTGAGCGGCAGGTAGACATCTCCGTCGTCCCACGTAAACCGCGACGCGGCAACACCGACAATGGTGTAGTTTTTCCGCACCAGTTGGATGGTTTGCCCCAGCACCGTGGGTTCAGAGTTAAAGTGCCTCTGCCAGAACTTATAGCCAAGCACGGCAACCGGCTGCGGGTCCTGGCCGTCGATGGCGTCCGAAGGCTGCAGCCCGCGGCCGAGAGCCGGGGGCACCCCCATGAAGTTGAAGGTGTTTGAGGTGACATAAACGCCGCTTACGTCTTCGGGCAGGTCATGGCCGGTGACGGTCAGGCTCCAGTCATCGGAGATGAAGGCGTCCTCGACGACGGGCGATTTCCTGATCTGCTGCCACTGCGCGGCGGTGAGGCCGAAGCCCCGTTCATGCCCGGCGCTGTCGGTGAGCCGCATGTGGACCATGCGGTCCGGGTTGGCGTATGGGTAGGGGTCCATCACCACCGCATAGACGACACTGAACACCGCGGTGGTAGCGCCGATCCCAAGCGCCAGGGAAATGACGGCGGTAAGCGTGAAGCCCGGGCTCTTGCGCAGCTGGCGAAGGGAGTAGCGGAAGTCCTGAAGCAGGGTCTGCATGGATCGCTCCCGTGGGGGCAATGATTATGCATACGTGGGCATCTGGGCAGCCAGTTCCGGGATTGCGCAACTCATTCAACGTTCGAAGAACGGACAGCAGCCTGTAGCTGCCCGTTGTCCGGTTTCGTCTGGACGATGTTCGCAACTGAACACAGCAGAGCGGAGGGCTTTCATTTCCAGCGGCTTTGGTTCGATAGAATTGAATGCGCATGACCAGTCCGATGCGACGCGCTCTGAGCGCCTGCTTCTTACTCCTTCTCTTTTCTGCTCTCATGGCTGTTTTGACGGACCGGGCGGTTGCTTCCAGCTCCAGCGGGGATGCGCGGGAGCGCGGCGCCACGGTATTCCATACGCGGGGATGCGAGCGCTGCCATGCAATTCTCGGCGTGGGCGGAGACCGCGCGCCGGACCTGGCAACGGTCGGCAAACGCCGGTCAGCGAGCCAGATCAAGACTCAGGTAATGAACGGAGGGCACGGGATGCCGCCCTTCGGAGCGTTCTTTCCAAGGACGAAGTGAAGGATGTGGTGAAATTCCTGTCGTCATGCCGGACAAAGGATGCTCCGGGATGCCGGCAGTGGATGCCGACGGAGACTGCGCAATAGAGCGCCCCCTCTTGCGTTACATTCGTTGATTGGGGGCTGAGTGTCGAACGAAGCAAAAGCGGCCGGCGATCTTGACGTCATCATTCTTTGCGGCGGCAAGGGGTCGCGCATTTATCCCTTCTCGGAGTACTTTCCCAAGCCGATGATGCCCATTCACGGGCGTCCCATCCTGGTGCACCTGATGCAGATCTATGCGCGGCAGGGTGTGAGAAGATTCGTGCTCGCAGCCGGACATCGCAAGGAGATGCTTTTCGACTACTTCGACGGGCGCTTTCCCGAGTGGGAGATCAAAATTCTCGATACGGGGACGGAGGCCGATACCGGCGACCGCATTCTTGCCTGTCTGGATGAGGTGGGGGATCAGTTCTTCGCCACTTACGGAGATGGCCTGGGCAATGTCGATCTTCGTGCGCTGCTCGACTTTCACAACGCGAGCGGCGGACTGGCGACGGTGACGGCGGTTCCGCTGCGGTCGCAGTACGGCACGCTCCACTTCGATGATGTGGGCCGGGTTGACAGGTTCACCGAAAAGCCGGTGATACGCGACTCGTGGATCAACGCGGGATTTTTCGTCTTCGAGAAGAGCGTTGCGGAGCACTGGGCAGGCCACAGCCTGGAGTCAGAAGTGTTGCCGAACCTGGCCAGTCGAGGCGAGCTCTACACCCACCTGCATCACGGCTTCTGGAAGTCGATGGACACCAGCAAGGATCAGCAGGAGATGGAGCGGCTGGCGGAGAGCGGCGCTCCGCCGTGGGTGGCTAACGAGCCCGGCTAACGGGCGTTGAGCAGCTCAAGCAGGCCGCGCTTGCGCAACGAAGTCATGACCTGCTCGATGGACCAGTCGAGCGAAGCGGTTCCGTCAACGACAAGATCGGCATATCGCGAAGTGGGCCGGACGTACTGTTCGGCCATGGGGCGGACGGTCTCAGCGTAGTTGGCAGCGACGGATTCCGGCGTGCGTCCGCGCTGACGGACGTCGCGCGCTAAACGCCGCTGGTAGCAGATGTCATCGGGCGCATCGACGTACACGCTGAAGTCGTAGAGTGCGCGCAAACCTTCGTAGTAGAGCGCAAAGATGCCGTCGATGATCAGCAGATGATCGACCTCAAGCCGTTTGGTCTTGCCGGGAATACGGGTGTGGTTGGCGAAGTCATACTCCGGAACGTGGATCGCGTGTCCTTCCGCGAGGCGGCTGACATGGGCGATGAGCAGGTCGGATTCAAGCTCGTCGGGATGATCGAAGTTGACGCGACAGCGCTGCTCGTAGGTGAGGTGGGAGAGGTCGCGGTAATAGTGATCGAGATGGAAATGGGTTCCTTCAAGCTCGCGGGCCAGTTCTTCGGCCAGCGTCGTCTTGCCGGAGCCGGAACATCCGGCGATGCCTACGATAACCGGGCTATTCACTTCGACGGGGCTCCTGTTGTGCGCCGCACGATGGTGGGGACGGCCCGCGTGAGCAGCCGCGCCAGCGTGGCTTCGACGCGTTTGCCGGTTTCCAGCACCTCGAGATGATTCAACGGCTCGATCTGGATGCCGGCAGCCATGTTTGTGACGCAGGAGATGCCGAGAACCTCGATGCCCATGTGACGGGCGGCGATGGTTTCCTGCACGGTGGACATGCCGACCAGGTCGGCGCCCAGGGTGCGGAAGGCGCGAATCTCGGCGGGAGTTTCAAAGCTGGGGCCGAGCAGGCCGATGTACACGCCTTCGTCCAGCACGAAGTCTTCCTCAAGGGCGGCGGCCTGAGCAATGCGGCGCAAATCGAGTGAGTAGGCCTCGCTCATGTCGAAGAAGCGCAGGCCGAAGCGGTCGTCGTTGGGTCCGATGACGGGACTGCGGCCGGTGAGGTTGATGTGATCGGAGATGAGGACCAGCTGGCCCTGTTCGTAGCTCTCGCGGATGCCGCCGGCTGCGTTGGTGAGGATCAGGGTGCGAATACCGAAGCGGCCGAGAGCGCGAACGGGGAAGGTGATCTCTTCCGAGCTATAGCCCTCGTAGGCGTGGAGCCGGCCCTGCATGACTGCCCACTCGCATTTCCGCCTTCGATCGTTCCGATGACCAGACGCCCGGTGTGTCCGATGGCGGTCGGCTGGGCGAAGTGCGGGATTTCAGAGAACGGAATTGCGACGGGGTCATCGAGCTGGGAGGCGAAGCCTCCCAGGCCGGAGCCGAGGACGACGGCGATGGTCGGCTGAAGCGACGTGCGGCTGGCGATGAATGCGGCGGCTTCGCAGGCGCGGTCGTAAAGTGTGGGATGGTTCGAGCTGGACATAAATCTGACGTATCTATTTGAGCAGAATTCCGACGATGGATGCGGACATGAGGTTGGCCATGGTTCCGGCAAACATGGCGCGCAGTCCAAGGCGGGCGAGCTCGTTGCGGCGGTTAGGCGCGAGGGCTCCGATGCCGCCGATCTGGATGCCGATGGAGCTGAGGTTGGCGAAGCCGCAGAGCGCAAAGGTGGCGATGGTGAAAGAGCGCATGCTGATCGCGGCCTTTTGCGCGCCGAGCTGCGCATAGGCGACGACCTCATTGATGACCATGCGCGTGCCCAGCAGATCGCCGACGATGCGCGCATCTTTCCAGGGAATGCCGATCAGCCATGCGATGGGAGAAAAAATCACGCCGAGAATGGCGTCAAGGCTCGACGGGAAGTACGGGAAGTGCTCCTTGATGAACCAGTTGTGGATGCCGCCGAGGATGCCGTTGAGCAGCGCAATCAGCGCGAGGAAGGAGATGAGCATGATGGCCACATTGAAGGCCAGGCGTCCGCCATCGATGGTGCCGCGCGCGATTGCGCCGAGCAGATTCTCTTCCTTGTGTTCCATCTCCTTCGGCATGTGGACTATGCCTTCGGTGGCGGGCGTTTCTGTTTCGGGCACGAGCATCTTGGAGATGAGGATGGTGCCGGGGGCGGTCATAATCACGGCGGCGAGCAGGTGCTGTGCTTCGATTCCGTACAAGATGTATGCCGCCATGATGCCGCCGGAGACGTGGGCCATGCCGCTGGTCATGATGGTCATCAGCTCAGAGCGGGTCGCTCCGGGCAGAAACGGCCGGATGGTCAGCGGCGCTTCCGTCTGTCCCATGAAGATGCTGGCGGCAACGTTGAGGCTCTCTGCGCCGGAGACCTTCATCGTCCACAGCATGAGACGCGCGAAGAACCGGATGACCAGCTGCATCACGCCGATGTGATAAAGCACCGCGAAGAGCGCCGAGATGAAGATGATGGTCGGCAGCACCTGGAAGGCAAAGATCATTCCGAACGACGAGTGCTGCTTGCCGAGCTCGCCGAAGACCATCTGCGACCCGGCGAACGAATAGCCGAGCATGCGCGTGATGGCCGCGCCGACCGACCCGAGGATGCGCTGGCCGATGGTCCACTCCAGGACGAGGACGGCGAAAACGAACTGCAGGCTGAGGCCCCAGATGACGGTTCGCCAGCGGATGGCCCGGCGGTTCGTCGAAAAGAGCCATGCCAGAAGGAGCATGGTGAGCAGGCCAAGCACCCCGGTGAATCGTGCCAATGTTTCTCCCTTGTGAAAACTATCCTATGTGCCGGCGGGGAATTCGAGAAACTGATTTTTGTTATCCGCAGTGATGACTCTGCGCGATGAGCGGCGGAACGGGAGCCGGTTCATCGGCAATTTCGACTGCCTCGGTCAGGAGCCGCTCGGGCTCGGCGAATAGACCTTCGTCATCGGTGAAGAGCGTAAACAGAGGCTGCCCGGCCCGGACGCGCGTGCCGAGCTTGGCCCGCATCTCGAGCCCGGCGTGCGCGGCGACCTTTTCGCCGGCGCGCTCGCGCCCCGCGCCCAGACGCTGAACGGCCCAGCCGATCTTCGTGCAGTCCATGTGGGCCAGATAGCCGCTGCGCGACGCGCAGAACTCGCGCCGGAACTTCGGTTTGTGAAAGCTCCCGGGATCGTCGAAGACGCGGGTGTCGCCTCCCTGCGCTTCGACCATGCGAATAAAGATGTCGAGCGCTTTGCCGTCGATGAGATTCGCTTCGGCAATATCGCGGCCTTCCGCCGGTGTGGCCGCCTTGCCGCCCAGGTAAATCATCCATCCGGCGAGGATCAGCGAGAGCTCGCGGAGGTCTTCATCCATGGGGTGCCAGCGATTGGCGAGCAGGTCGACAGCCTCCCATATCTCAAGCCAGTTGCCGGCGAAACGGCCCAGAGGCTGGTCCATGCGGGTGAGCAGCGCGGCGGTGCGTGTGCCGGCGCGCTCGCCGATGTCGACCATCAGCGCGGCCAGAAAGCGCACGGCGACGGGATCCTTGAGGAACGCGCCCGAACCGGTCTTTACATCGAGCACCAGGCCGCTGAGACTCTCCGCAAGCTTCTTGCTCATGATCGAAGGGCAGATGAGGAACGGGCTTTCGACCGAACCGGTGCGGTCGCGCAGGTCGTAGAGAACGCGGTCTGCGGGAACCAGATCTTTCGTCTGCCCGATCATCGTGGCGCCGCACAGATCAAGGACGCGGCGGGCTTCGGCGAGCGAGAGCTGGGTGCGGTATCCGGGGATGGTCTCAAGCTTGTCGAGCGTGCCGCCGGTGTGGCCGAGGGCGCGGCCGCTGATCATCGGCACGGCGACACCCGCGGCTGCTGCAAGCGGCGCGACCAGGAAAGAAGTGCTATCGCCCACCCCACCGGTCGAGTGCTTGTCGACGGTGGTGCGCCCGAGCCCGGTGTGGTCAAAGACCTCGCCGGAGAAGCGCATGGCCGTGGTCAGAGCGTTTACCTCGTTGAGGCTGAGGCCGCGCAGAAAGGTGGCCATCAGCCACGCGGAAAGCTGCTCTGAAGGGATCGACTGGTCTGCCGCGCCGGCTACGAGGAAGCGAATCTCCTCCGGTGTCAGCTCGCCGCCCTGGCGCTTCTTGATAATCAGATCGACGGGATGCATAGAATTCGGGGTCATTGCGGCTCGAGATGGAACGTGAAAGGGAAGATTTCGGCGAAGGGCCGCAGTTCGAGGCCATTGTCGCCGGGGAAGGAAACAACTGCGTCAGAGCGTGACGAATTCGCTCAGGACCTGGCGGCAGCCTCCGCAGGGCGGACTGGCGGCGGTGTTGAGATTTGTAACCGCAATAGCGACGATCCGGTGACCCGCGCCGCGTTCGCTGATCGCGCTCGAGAGCGCGCTGCGTTCGGCGCAGATGGTCAATCCGTAAGACACATTCTCGATATTGCAGCCGGTGGCGATGAATCCATCGTCGAAAAGCAGGGCAGCGCCCACGCGAAAGCGTGAATAGGGAGCGTAGGCATTCGCGGCTGCCTTATGGGCGGCTTCCTGAAGCCGTTCGATGGTGGCGGCGTCAACCGCGAGCGAGAAACCCGGCGGCGGCAAATCTGGCATGGTGCTTTTGAGGGTAAGACATGGGCTGAGACTGAGCAAACCCGTTGCGCCGTGTCTCAAGTTAATCAACCATTCTCCCGATAACCGTTAAGTGGACGACCTGATACGCGAGTTCCTGATCGAAAGCCATGCCGGGCTCGATCAGATGGAGAGGTGTCTGACGGAGCTCGAGGAGCGCCCCGCGGACGCCGAGCTTCTCGCCAATATCTTTCGCTCCGTCCACACCATCAAGGGCACGACCGGATTTCTCGGCTATGCGCGCCTGGAGTCGCTCTCACATGCCGGCGAAAACCTGCTCGGCCTGCTGCGCGACGGCAAACTGGTTGCTAACGCCGAGATCATCAGCGTGCTGCTCGATCTGCTGGATGGCCTGCGCGCCATTTTGCGGTCGATTGAGACGGAGGATAACGAAGGCCAGGGCAGCGACGAGGCGATGGTCGAGCGCCTGGTAGCCCTGGCGCAGACCGGCGCGGAGCCTCACACCTCCGCGAAGTCGGAACGGATCGTAGCCGAACTGGAGGCGCTCTCGGGTCACAAGCCTTCGCCGGAAGCTGAGGTCCATCCCGGAGGTGCAGCGCAGCCGCAGGCTGCTGATTCGACTTTGCGGGTCGACATCGGCCTGCTCAATCGCATGATGAACCTGGTGGGTGAGCTGGTGCTGACCAGGAACCAGATTCTGCAGGCGAACAGCACGGACGCGGAGTTCTCGCCTCTCGCCCGCCGACTGGATATGGTGACTGCCGACCTGCGGGAGGCGGTGATGAAGGCCCGGATGCAGCCGGTAAGCCATGTTTTCTCGAAGTTCCCGCGCCTGGTACGCGATCTTGCCCAGCAACTCGACAAGCGTGTTCGCCTGCGCATGGAAGGCCAGGAGACGGAACTGGACAAGAGCCTGCTCGAGGCGATCAAAGATCCTCTCACTCATTCCGTGCGCAACGCGATTGACCATGGCATTGAAGCTCCCGAGCTACGCGAAGCTGCGGGCAAGGACCCCGAGGGCCAGCTGACGTTGAGCGCCCGGCAGCAGGGAAGCCACGTGATCGTTGAGGTAACCGACGATGGCGGCGGCATCCGCGTGGAGCGGATTCGCGACAAGGCAATCGAGCGCAGACTGATCACGCCCCAGAAGGCCGCGCAGTTATCCGACCGCGAGCTGCTGCAGCTGATCTTTCTCCCCGGGTTCTCGACAGCCGAGAAGGTAACCAACGTCTCCGGCCGAGGCGTGGGCATGGATGTAGTGCGGACGAACGTGGAACGGATCGGCGGGAAGGTCGAGATCGACAGCCGGCCAGGCATGGGAACGACGCTGCGGCTGAGCATTCCGCTTACCCTGGCGATCATCCCCGCGCTGATCGTTCGCAGCCGCGAGCAGGATTTTGCCCTGCCGCAGACAGCGCTCGTCGAGCTGGTTTACCTGACGCCAGACGAGGGGAAGGCGCAGATCGAATGGCTGGAGAATGCTCCGCTCTACCGCCTGCGGGGCAGGCTGCTGCCGCTGATCTTCTTGAATGAACTGCTCGGGCTGAACCAGCTCGAGCAGCCGCAGGACGGCGAAAGCTACATTGCCGTGCTCAACGCCGACGGGCGGCGTTATGGGCTGGTAGTGGATGGGCTGGCCGATCCGGAAGAGATTGTGGTCAAGCCTCTCTCGGCGGCCCTGAAGCGCATCGGGTTGTTCTCCGGAGCGACGGTGATGGGTAATGGCGAGATGGCGCTGATTCTCGATCCCGGCGCGATTGCCGCGCGAGTGGGCATCGGTCTCAGCGCAGACGATCCGGAGCAGCCGGCTGCTGCGGAACCAACTGCCGTGAGCGAGTCCGAGTTCCTGCTGGTCGAGACCGGACAAGACCAGCAGGCGCTTCCGTTGAACAACGTTCTGCGTATCGAACGGATTCCGCGCACCCGCATTGAATGGCTGGGCGAAATGCCTGTCCTGCGCTTCGATGGCACGCTGCTGCCGCTGGAGGATCGCTCGCGCCTGCTGGCTCGCGCCGAGCTGAGTGACGCCGAGATCACTGTGGTTGTCTGCCGGGACGGCGAACGCCACGTGGGTGTCACCGTCTCTCACGTGCTCGATGTGGCCTCGGGCGCGCCGCTGATCGATGCCGGTACTCGCAACCTCGCCCCTGACGTGACCCTGCTGAAGGAACGGGTGACTGGCGTCGTAAACCTGAGCCGGGTTCCCGAGCTCCCAGTGCCGGTGGAGGTGGGCGGATGACAGTCACCGAAGATGGGATCGAGATGTGCTCGGTGCGCGTCGGCGACACCATGTTTGGCGTGCCGATCACCGAAATTCTCGAGATTCTCGACAGGCCTGCGACCCGGCCAGTACCCCTGGCACCGGCGCATATCGGCGGTCTGGTGCACTACCGCGGAGAGATCCTTACCGCGGTCTCGCTGCGCAGCCTGCTTGGTCTGCCCGGCCATTCGCGGCCGCCCGACATGCTGGTCTTTGAAGGGAGGGACGGATATTTCGGGCTGCTGGTGGACGCGGTGGGAGAAGTGCTGACGGTTTCACCGCAGGAATTCGAGCCGAGCCCTTCAATACTCGACGACCGGAAGCGGGCACTTTTTGCCGGCACCTACAAACTGAGCAATTCTCTACTCGTGATGCTCGACCCGGGCAGGTTCGACCCCGTCCTGCTATCCCAGACGCAGCTATTTCAATAGGAAGACATTATGCACTTGCGTACGCCTGAGCGGGGCGGCATGGAGCGGTCTCTTCGCATTCGCGTATTGGCGGTCGACGACTCGGCCGTGATGCGCAGCCTGCTGCGTACGGCGTTGGGGACAAGTCCGCAGATAGAACTGGTTGGCACCGCCCACGATGGCCGCGAAGCGCTCGAAGCCATTGAGCGCCTGGACCCCGATCTCGTTCTGCTGGACGTCGAGATGCCATACATGAGCGGTCTTGATGTACTGGCGGAGATGCGAGCCCACCGCCTGCGAGCCAAAGTCATCATCTGCAGCACGCTCACCCGGCGCGGCGCCGGCATCACGCTGGAGGCGCTGGCACGCGGGGCCACCGATTACGTCTCGAAGCCGGTTGCACACGATGCAGCCGAGGGTATTGCCGCATTGCGGCGGGAATTGCTGCCCAAGATCTTCGCCCTGTTCCCTCCTGAGGGTTGGCAGTGCCCGGTGGAGTTTCCATACAGGTCATCGCTGGTCTCTGCTTATCCGGATCTGCGCGCGGCGAGCATTCCCGGTGTGCTGGTGATTGGGGTGTCGACGGGAGGGCCGGCGGCGCTGGAGCAGATTCTGCCCGCTCTGCCCGCGGATTTTCCGCTGCCGGTTCTCATCGCCCAGCACATGCCTCGTCTTTTCACGTCGCTCCTGGCTGAGAGGCTCGACAGCCTGTGCCCGTTTTCCGTGCGCGAGGCTGAGGCCGGGGCGCAAATCATCAGGGGCAGTGTTTATCTGGCGCGCGGCGACTGGCAGATGGAAGTCGCCGGCACATCCGCGCGAAGTTCGCTGCGTCTGCACCAGGGAGATTCGGCAGACCACTGCCGCCCTTCCGTCGATCTTCTGTTTCGTTCCGCTGCCACG
Organism: uncultured Acidobacteriaceae bacterium; assembly: GCA_963725225.1. Lineage (GTDB taxonomy): Bacteria > Acidobacteriota > Terriglobia > Terriglobales > Acidobacteriaceae > Silvibacterium. Next base: position 52,103 of record CAVRXY010000017.1, on the reverse strand, counting down.
GTGTACGGAGCGGGCGTGCTGGCGCTTGTTCTTACCGGAATGGGATCTGATGGTCTCGATGGTTGCCGGGCGGTGCGTGCGGCGGGAGGGCGAATTCTGGTGCAGGACCGGCCCACCAGTGCGGTGTGGGGCATGCCCGGAGCGGTCGCGAGAGAAGGGCTGGCCGACCGGGTTTTACCGCTGGAGTCGATAGCGGGAGAGGTTACACGTTTCGCAAGACAACAGGGGAAGCGCGAGCTTTCCCAAAACAGCTGGTAAGGCGCTCATTTCATGTCCTGCAAAAATGTGGATTTTGCTTATCTCCGTTCGATCGTGCTTGAAGAGTCCGCGAACGTGCTGGACCCTTCGCGGGATTATCTCTTTGAGTCGCGGCTGCAGGATCTGTTGACGACTTCCGGCCTTGCGACTCTCAACCGCCTGGTCGCAGCGCTGCGCCTGGAGCTTGATCCGGCGCTGCGACGGTCAGTGGCGGAGGCCATGACCATCAAGGAGACGAGCTTCTTCCGCGATCGCCTGCCGTTCGAGCTTCTCCATGAGGAACTGTTGCCCCGCATCATCCGCGGACGGGAATCCACGCGCCGTCTGCGCCTGTGGAGTGCTGCCTGCTCGAGCGGGCAGGAGCCGTATTCGGTCGCGATGATTCTGCGCGAGCACTTTCCTCAGCTCAACGAATGGGAAGTCGAGGTCATCGGCACAGACATCTCTCACGAGATGATCCGCCGTGCCCGGGCGGGGCGATATGCGAAGAGGGAACTGAATCGCGGTCTGCCGGCCCGCTATCGCATCCGCTATATGCAGCAGTCGGGCGACGAGTGGGAGGTGGCTGCCGATCTCAAGCGGATATGCCGGTTCTATCCGTGCAATCTGTGCGAGGGTCCGCTGCCTCTCGAGAAATACGACGGAATACTGCTGCGCAACGTGATGATGTACTTCCCGGACGAAGCCCGCAGGCAGCTGCTGCTTCATGTGCATCGCATCCTGCAGGCTGATGGCTTTCTCATCCTCGGCTCGGGCGAGCAGCCGGTTTTGCCGGAACTCTTCCAGGCAGAGTTGAAGGGGAGCGCCTGCTACTACCGGCCGCTTCCGAGCGCCTGAATCCTCGACGCGGTTCGTGCGCATCGTACTCTGTGCGGGATATGCTCGAATCGGGCGCATGAAAGAGGAGCACAAGACACGAAAGGGCCGCAGCCAAGCGGCCTCTGGCAAAGCTGAATCCTCGGCCGGCGTGTCTGCGGAGAACGATGCCGCGCTCGGGCTCTTTCATCCGGTTACAGCGGAGTGGTTTCGCGCCGTGTTCGACCGTCCAACCGCGCCGCAGCGGCTGGGTTGGCCGGCGATTGCTCGCGGCGAAAGCACGCTGATCCTTGCTCCCACCGGAACCGGCAAAACTCTGACGGCCTTTCTCTGGTGCCTCGATCGGCTCATGCTGCATGGCGATCCTGAAGCAGAAGGTTGCCGCGTCATCTACGTCAGCCCGCTTAAGGCGCTGGCGGTAGATGTGGAGCGCAACCTGCGCTCGCCGCTCGCCGGCATCGCCAACGCGGCGCGCCAGCGCGGAGTTGCTTTCCACACGCCGGAGATCGGCATTCGCACCGGCGACACGCCGCAGCGCGATCGCGCCCGCTTCCGGCGCCATCCGGCGGAGATCCTCATCACCACCCCGGAGTCGCTGTATCTATTGTTGACTTCGGACTCGGCTGCATCGCTGCGCAGCGTCGAGACGGTGATTATCGACGAGATACACGCGCTTGTGCCGACGAAGCGAGGCGCGCACCTGGCGCTCAGCCTGGAGCGCCTTGAGGCGATTACCGGCGCGATCACCGGGCGCGGTCTGCAGCGGATCGGTCTCTCTGCCACGCAGCGTCCGCTTGAAGAGGTGGCCCATTTTCTGGCTGGAGTCGAGCCGTCGAAGCCGCGTGCGGCACGGTCAGGTCAATCCGGCCCGGATGAGACCCTCGCGACGGCCGAGCACGAGTGGACGAGCGATGATGAGGCCGCGCAGAGATTTCGTCCGGTCACCATCGTCAACGCGAGCGAGCCCAAGCGGCTGGAGTTGAAGGTCGAGGTGCCGGTCGAAGATATGGCGCGCATCGGGCAGGTGGAAGAGCTGCCCAGTGGCGCGGCTTCGCAGGGTCCGAAGCGCACTTCAATCTGGAGCGCGATCTATCCGCGGCTGCTTGAAATCATCCTCCAGCGGCAGTCGACGCTCATCTTCGTCAACAACCGGCGCACGGCCGAACGGCTGGCCGGAGCTCTGAACGATTTGGCGCAGGAACAACAGATACCGGTCACGCTGGCGCGCGCGCATCACGGTTCGCTTGCGGCGGCGCAGCGATCGGAGATCGAAGAGCAGCTCAAGGCAGGATCGATCCGCGCATTGGTGGCGACCTCGTCGCTGGAACTCGGCATCGATATGGGGGCGATCGATCTCGTGATTCAGATCGAGGCTCCGCCGTCAGTCGCCAGCGGTATGCAGCGCATCGGGCGCGCCGGGCACCACGTCGGAGCAACCAGCGATGGAGTGATCTTTCCCAAGTATCGCGCCGATCTGGTCGCCTGCGCGGCGGTCACTCGCGCGATGCATGAGGGACTGGTCGAGTCCACGCGCTATCTGCGAAATCCGCTGGACGTGCTGGCGCAGCAGATTGTTGCCACCGTCGCGCAACCGCCGGCGCTGGCCGTCCCGCGCATGCGTGGGCAGCCTCCCGGCACGGCAGAGATCGGCGTCGAGACTCTCTACACGCTGATACGAAGCGCAGCCCCGTTCGCTTCGCTTACGCGCGGAGCATTCGAGGGGATTCTCGATCTGCTGGCGGGCCGCTATCCATCGGATGAATTTGCCGAATTGAGGCCGCGCATTACGTGGGATCGCGTGGCGAACATCCTGACGCCTCGCGAGGGCGCAAAGAGCCTGGCGATTCTGAACGGCGGCACGATCCCCGATCGGGGGCTCTACGGCGTGTTTCTCTACGGCGCCGACAAGCCGGTTCGCGTCGGCGAGCTTGATGAGGAGATGGTCTTCGAGAGCCGCACGGGCGAGACGTTTGTGCTCGGCGCATCGACGTGGCGCATCGTCGAGATTACGCACGACCGCGTGCTGGTCTCGCCGGCTCCGGGAGAGCCGGGAAAGATGCCCTTCTGGCATGGCGATCTCGCTGGTCGGCCTCTCGAATTTGGGCGGCGCATCGGTGCCCTGGTGCGCGAGCTGCGCGAGATGCCGCGCAACGCGGCGCTGAGCAGGCTGGTGCGCGAGCATGATCTGGAGCCGCAGGCGGCGGAAAATCTGATCCGCTTTCTGGCCGATCAGGAGATTGCAACCGTCACAGTTCCAGATGACCGCAACATCGTCATCGAGCGCACACGTGACGAGCTTGGCGACTGGCGAGTCTGCGTGCTCACTCCCTTCGGCAGCCGGGTGCATGCGCCCTGGGCGATGGCGGTGACAGGAAAGATTCGCGCAGCGGGTGGCCCGGATGTCGAGACGATGTGGGCCGACGACGGATTCGTGCTGCGCTTTCCGGATACCGACGCCGCACCCGATCCCGACCTGCTGCTGCTCGACCCGAACGAGGCGACCGATCTTGTGTTGCGCCAGTTAGGAGCGACGGCGCTGTTTGCGGCAAAGTTCCGCGAATCTGCGGCCCGCGCTCTGCTGCTGCCGCGAAGGCGTGCACAGGGGCGCGCTCCGCTATGGCAGCAGCGCAAGCGAGCCTACGACCTGCTGTCGGTGGCGTCGCGCTATCCGTCGTTTCCGATGCTGCTCGAGGCGTATCGCGAGTGCCTGCGCGATGTGTTCGACATTCCGGCGTTCCTCGAGATCCTGCGCGCGGTCGAGAAGCGGCAGGTGCGCGTGCATGTCGCGGATTCCCGAACACCCTCGCCATTTGCTTCGTCGCTGCTCTTCAGCTACGTGGCGAATTACATCTACGACGGCGATGCTCCGCTGGCGGAGCGCCGGGCGCAGGCGCTTTCCATCGATCAGGAGCAGTTGCAGGATCTGCTCGGAGATGCCGATCTGCGCGAACTGCTCGACGCCGATGCGATTGCCGAGGTTGAAGAGCAGCTGCAGGCACTCGGCGAGACGCAGCGTGTCCGTTCTGCGGACGGCATACACGATCTGCTGCTTCGTCTCGGCGATTTGTCACGCGAAGAGCTGCGGCGAAGGCTGGCTTCCGAAGACCTGATGCAATCTGTCGATCGGCTGGTGCGCGCGCGGCGCGTGCTCGAGATCAAGGTTGCGCGCGAGAAGCGGCTGATTGCCGTCGAAGACGCGGCCCGCTATCGCGACGCGCTCGGCATTCCGCTGCCGCCGGGAATTGCACCGTCACTGCTTGCGCCGGTGAATGCGCCCGTACTGGAACTGGTTCGCCGCTACGCGCGCACGCATGGTCCGTTCACCGCGCAGGAAGCTGCAGAGCGATTCGGACTGGATTTGCAGCCGATCGAAGCTGCTCTGCATGCGCTGGTGCTGGATGGCCGCGTCATTGAAGGAGGATTTCGCCCTGCCGGCGTTCATCGCGAATGGTGCGACGCGGAGGTGCTCCGCCAGATTCGCAGGAAATCGCTGGCCCGGCTTCGCAAGGAGATCGAGCCGGTCGAGCAGCAGATGCTGGCGCGGCTGGAGACGCACTGGCAGGGCGTTCTGCAGAAGCGGCGGGGCCTTGATGCGCTTCTCGACACGATTGAAAACCTGCAGGGTGCGCCGCTGCCTGCATCGCTGGTGGAGTCGGCGATTCTGCCGGCTCGCCTGCTGAAGTATTCGCCCGCCGATCTCGACACGCTGATCGCTGCGGGTGAAGTCGTCTGGTGCGGACTCGATCCGCTGGGCGAGCACGACGGACGCATCGGGCTATATCTCGCAGACAAGCTCGCGACACTTTTGCCGTCGCGGGGTCAGGTCACCGACCCGCCGCTCACTGAGAAAGAACAGGCGATTCTCGATCAGCTCACGCGCAGCGGAGCCATGTTCTTCGCGCAACTGCATGACGCGCTGGGCGGGGGATATCCCGGCGAGATCATCGACGCACTCTGGAGCCTGGTTTGGCGCGGCCTCGTGACCAATGACACATTTCACGCGCTGCGAGCCTACGTGGCCAGGCCCGCCTCCGCGCGGCCGGCCAAGCGCCAGCACAATCTGCCGGCCTTTCGTTCGCGGCGAACGACACCCCCAAGCGCGCAGGGCCGATGGGTGCTGGTGCCTCAGCCGGACCGCAGCACTCCCACAGGGCAGACAGAATGGAGCCACGCACTCGCCCTGCAGTTGCTCAACCGGCACGGCATCGTGACCCGCGAGACGGTAACGCAGGAAAATATTCCCGGCGGATTCAGTGCTGTTTATGACGTGCTGAAAGCTCTCGAAGAGTCCGGCCGCGTACGGCGCGGATACTTCGTCGCCGGACTGGGGGCGGCGCAGTTCGCGTTGCCATCGGCGGTCGATCTGCTGCGCTCGTTGCGCAACAGCGCGCAACCGGAGAAGCCGGAGATCGTCGCCATCGCCGCTACAGATCCGGCCAATGTCTACGGATCTGTTTTACGTTGGCCGCAGGTGGCCGATGATTCTCCCGACGCAGCGGCCAGATCGCTCACCCGCAGCGTGGGCGCGTCGGTCATCCTGCGCAACGGCGAATTGATCGCGTATATGCGGCGCAACAATCCGAACCTGCAGGTTTTCCTGCCCGCTGACGAACCTGATCGCTCGAACGCTGCCCGCGACCTCGCCGTATTTCTCGCAGGCAGCGCGCAGGAGACCATGCGCCACGATGAGAGCGGACGCCACAGCGGTTTGCTGCTCTCGACCATCAACGGGGTTCCAATTCACGAGCACTGGCTGGCGCGCTTTCTTCTCGATGCCGGATTCCAGCCTGCGCCGATGGGATTCAATGTGCGGCGAGTGCCTCCGGCAGTCGTGGCGACGCAGGAGGTCCAGTAAAGCTTGCCCGAAGGCGACACGATCTTTCGCGCTGCGCGTGCCCTCAACAAAGCACTGGCCGGCGCAACCGTGACCGGATTCGAAACCGCATACGCGCAGCTTGCCAGTGCAAACGACAACGCACCCGTGACCGGCCGCGTAATTGAGAAAGTCGAAGCGCGCGGCAAGTGGCTGCTGATCCACTTCTCCGGCGATCTCATCCTCGTCACACACATGCTCATGAGCGGAAGCTGGCACATCTATCGTCCGGGTGAGCGCTGGAAGCGGCCTCGCGCGCGAGATGCGAGTCGATCATCCGAACAGCGCAGTACGAAGCCGTTGCCTTTTCCGTTCCTGTGGCGCAATTTCATACAGCGCACTCGCTAGAACGGAACACGGCGATTCCGAAGCTGGGGCCGGATTTGCTCAAGGAGGGCTTTGCGGAAAGCGAAGCGAAGGCGAGAATCCGCGCTCGTGCCGATGAGGAGATCGGCAATGTACTGCTCGATCAGAAAGTGATGGCGGGCATCGGCAATGTCTTCAAGTCTGAAATCTGCTACGTCTGCGGTGTTCATCCTTTCCGCCGCGTATCCTCTCTTTCTGATCGGGAGATCGAATGCCTTATCGATTCGGCTCGCAAATTAATGGCTGCCAACGTTACCGAAGCTGCGGGCGATCAGATTGTGACCTATACCGGTCTGCGCCGGACGACGGGAAGGTCCGATCCATCGGCGAGGGTCTGGGTTTATCGGCGTAAAGGTGAAGAGTGCCGGCGCTGCGGCACGATCATCGAAATGCGCCGGCAAGGGCCTGGAGCGCGCTCAAGCTACTGGTGTCCCGAGTGCCAGCGACTGGCTCCCTCGACACAAGCCTGATGGAGTTAAATCGCGTTCATGGCAACGCAATCAGGCGCGCAGCCGTCCGATACAATATCGCTATGCCGCCACTCAATTTATCGCGCAGGCGCCAGAAATCGCCGCCACCGGGAGAAACCGGGCAGGAAGCTCTGTATCTGCGTTTTCTCAGTGAGAAGCAGGTGCGCGTCGCCGTGAAGCTGCGCGACGGAGAGGTGGTTTCCGGTTGGATCGAATATTTCGACGACCGGATGATCCGGCTTACGCGTGAAGGCAAGCCCAACCTGTTCATCTACAAAAACCAGATTCGCACCATCACCGAGCAACCTCGCCGCGGAGATGAGCCGCGCCGTCGAAGCCCGCGCAAACCCTCCGAAACGGCCGGCCTCGGCTCCGACGATCTGCCGGGCGGAGAGCCACGATGACCGCGATATCCGATCTGGCGATTGCGTCGCAGGCATCCGTCATTGCCCGCGAAGCGGGAGCACTGCTGCGCGACTACTATGCGCGGGGAGTGACCACCGAATACAAAGGCGACGTTGACCTGGTGACGGAGGCCGATCGCGCGTCGGAGAAGCTGATCGTCGAGCGGCTGCACGAGGTTTTCCCGGCGCACGGCGTGTATGGCGAAGAGGGCACGCGTTCGAACATCGACCGCGAATATCGCTGGTATGTCGATCCGCTCGACGGCACCACGAACTTCGCGCATGGGTTCCCGGTCTTTTGCGTTTCGATGGGGCTGGAGCGACGCTCGCCATCCATGGCTGCGGGACAGGACGGGGAGATCGTCGCCGGCGTTATCTACGATCCGTTGCGCGACGAGCTTTTTACCGCAGAAAAGGGAAAGGGTGCTTACCTCAACGGCGCGCCGATCCATGTCTCGCGCATTGCCCACCTGGCGGAGGCCCTGCTGGCTACCGGCTTCCCCAGCCGCAAGCGCCACGACAATCCGAATATTCATTTTTATCAGCAATTTACGCTGCGCTCCCACGGAGTGCGCCGGGCCGGCTCGGCGGCGCTCGACCTTGCTTACACTGCCTGCGGACGCCTCGACGCCTTCTGGGAATTCAATCTGAATCCCTGGGATACTTCGGCGGGAGCGCTTCTCGTCGTCGAGGCGGGCGGAACCATGAGCGGGTTCGACGGCAGCCCTTTCCGTCTTGACAGCAGGGAAGTGCTCGCCACCAACGGCCTGCTGCGCGACGAACTGCTCGGCTTCTTTGCGGAGATGTTTGCCGGCCATGTGCTGGAGGACATCCCCACGCCTGCGGAGTTCGCCGCGCGCCGCGCCCAGCGGGAACCTTCTTAATCGTTTTTGACCGGCTCATATCTCGCCGGGCTCATGGTCCGGTACAATAATCTTTCGACGCAAAACCAGAGACGCTGTATCTCGAAGCCAGGATTCTCAAGTCGACGCGACCATCAGGGAGCGGCGATACTGGGTAACACTGAATAGGTCACATCTTCTCTGGTTTTGCCGTAATCACCCCTAAATGGAAGAGGATCTCCCATGGCATATGTAATTGCAGAACCCTGCATCGGAACAAAGGACATGGCATGCGTGGACGCATGCCCGGTGGACTGCATCCACCCCAAGAAAGACGAGGCGGCGAACGCCGACCAGGAACAGCTTTTTATCGATCCCGTCGAGTGCATCGATTGCGGAGCCTGCGTTCCGGTGTGTCCCGTCTCGGCGATCTTTGCGGCTGACGACCTGCCGGAGAAGTGGTCGAGCTACACGGAAAAGAACTCCACCTACTTTGGCCGCTAGGGCTTTCGCATAAGTTTCTCGAACGCGCGGCCTGGTGCTGCGCGTTTTTGTTTTCAGGGCGAGTGCCTGAATTCCGCGACTGAACCGGAACAGACAACCGGAGCGGACCATAAGGCAAGAGGGAAGGCAGGATGAACCAGGACTCTCCGACCAAACGCACGCAAGTGATGAGGTTGCCCAAGCGCGGCGACTACTCCGAGGCCACGATCCACAGCATTCTCGATGCCGGCTTCCTCTGCCACGTCGGATTCGTCGCGGATGGCCAGCCGTTCGTTATCCCCACCAGCTACGGACGAAGCGGCGACACGTTGTACATCCACGGCTCGGCCGCCAGCCGAATGCTCCGCACGCTGGCCTCTGGCGTGGAGGTGTGCGTGACCGTGACCCTGGTCGACGGCCTGGTGCTGGCGCGCTCGGCCTTTCATCATTCGATGAATTACCGGTCGGTGGTGCTGTTTGGGACCGCGACGCTGGTCGAGTCGCCGGAGGAAAAGACCGCGGCTCTGCGCGCCATTTCCGAGCAGATAGTGCCGGGCCGGTGGGACGATGTCCGCTGGCCTACCGAGCAAGAGCTGAAGGCGACAAAGGTTCTTTCGCTGCCGATCTCCGAGGCCTCGGCAAAGGTTCGCACTGGGCCGCCCCTCGATGACGAGGAGGACTACGCGATGAAGGTGTGGGCGGGCATCCTGCCCTTCCGCGTACAACCGCAGGCGCCCTTACCGGATCCACGCCTGAATGGCGAATCGCAGGAAGTGCCCGCATATTTGCTGGACTATAACAAGCGGCCCGTTTAACTGGACTGTTCTGGCTGCCGAATCTTAAGATCGAGTTGCAGTGTGAATCAGAGGAAACCGTGACCATGCTCAAGCAGAAAATCCTCCTCGTAGCCCTTGCGGCCAGTCTCACTGGCTTTCACTCCGCAGTTGCGCAATCAACTGCGGAAGGCGCGGCGCCAGCGCACGTCATTCAGATGGTGAATCTGATCGCCAATGTGGATAAGAGCATTGATACGAAAAAAGCCAAGGCCGGAGATCCTTTCAACGCGAAAGTGGCGACGGCGGGCAAGCTCGATGACGGCACGGAGGTTCCCATCGGTTCTGTCCTCGAAGGCCACGTGGACTCGGTAACGCCGTCGGAAAAAAAGGGCGACTCGGTCCTGACGGTCACCATCGATAAGCTGGCGATCAAGGGCGGCAGCGAAATCCCGGTCAAGGCGACCATTACCGGTGTTGCCAGTACGGAATCGGACGACGACAAGGGGTATTCCGATCCCAGCTCCTACCGCGTTCAAAACATTCCTGCCACCAAACCGGCGAGCATGCAGGACCCCAACGCTCCGAAGGCTCCGCACGCGATTCCCGACCTTAAGCTGACGAGTTCTTCACACGATGCAGCGTCCGGCACATTTACCTACGCCAAGAAGAATCTGCACATGAACAACAGCTTCCAACTGCAGGTCTCTGTCGCATCTGCTCCGCCGGGAGTCAAGATCCAGTAACCTGCATGTTCGAGAAACAAAAAGCCCCGGACGAATCCGGGGCTTTTCCTTTGAGCTGGTGCCGGGACTAGAACTGGTTCCACAGGAACTGGTTGTAGACCTCGTGGTGGAACTGCACCTCCGCCGGCTTCACGACTGTCCCCAGCAGGCGCGGGCAGCGATCGGCCGAGGCCTGCTTCAGATCGGCGTAGCGGCCCTTCACATCTTCGCCGAGCAGCTTCGTGACCCAGGTGGAGTTGCGGAAGTTCTCGAGCGCTGTGTAGATGTTGTCGGGCAGGAAGCGTTCGGCGGACCGGAGATTGGGAATCTTCGAGGTTTCGCCGTCCAGTCCCGACTTGAAGATGGAGTACATCACCAGGTAAGGATTGGAGTCCGGCGCGACCGCGCGAACTTCGATGCGCGACGACCGCTCGTTGCCGATGGGGATACGAACCATCGCGCCACGGTTCACGGCGGAAGCATTGAGCTGGTTCGGCGCTTCGTAGTGCGGATCGAGGCGGCGGTATGCGTTGACACTCGAATTCAGGAACAGGCAGATGTCATTGCCGTGGGTCAGGATGCGGTCGACAAACTCCCAGGCGAACGGCGCCAGTTTTTCTTCGCCCTTCGGCTCCCAGAAGATGTTCTTGCCTTCCTTGCTGACGGAAATATTGGTGTGCATGCCGCTGCCGTTCACTCCGACCACCGGCTTGGGCAGGAAGGATGCGGTCATGCCCAGGCTGGTCGCTACCTGGCGGCAGATCAGCTTATAGAGCTGGATCTGATCCGCGGCGGCGACAACTTCACCGTATCCGTAATTGATCTCGAACTGCGAGGGCGCGACTTCCGGATGGTCCTTCTCGTTTTCGAAACCCATCGCGCGCTGCACTTCGGCGGTCGTGTCGATGAATTTGCGCAGCGGATCGCCGGGCAGCGAGTGGTAGTAGCCGCCGGTGTTCACATAATCGAACCGGCCGGTCTCGGGGAAGCGCTTCTCGGCGTCGACGCCTGCAAACAGGAAGCCTTCGATTTCATTGGCCGCGTTCAGCGTGTAGCCGTGCTTCTCGTTTAGACCCTGCGCATAACCCTTCAGCACGCCACGCATGTCGGCGGTGTACGGCGTGCCGCCCTTGTCGATGACCTCGCCGAAGACCAGCACCTTGCCCGATCCGAAGAAGTCGGCAGGTGCAAAGTAGAACGCGCCCCAGTCGATGCCCAGCCGCAGATCGCTCTCCCGCTGCGCGGTGAAGCCGCGAATCGACGAGCCGTCGAAGGTGAGATTGTCGTAGCTCTTGACGATGAATTTCTTGTCGTAGTCGAGCATGTGCAGACGGCCTTCCAGGTCGCTGAACAGTACGGTGACGGCCTTAATACCCTTCTGATCTGTCAGATACTTCAGGCGCTCTTCCTGAATCTTGCCGGGGTCAGCGCGCTTCATGCGCTGCTCTTTGGCCTTCAGGTTCAGCTCTTCCAGCTCTGGATACGACAACGACAAAAAGTTACGCAGTTCAGTCGACATGGATCTCCTCAAGATGGGTTGAGAACACAGCCACCTCCAGCATCCCGCGTTGGTCCTTTAGGGTTGGCCTGCAGGCTTTTAGCGCCAAAACGTGAGGGGTTGTTACTCTGAAATCAAGACTAATGGCCCGGATCGAAAAGGGAAAACGGTATTAAGAATTGTGATTCTGCCAATCGCGTTTATTTATACCGTAACTCCGCCCGCGATTCACCACTTTCCCCGCTGTGAGCTTTCCTGGGGACAGAAACGGCCGTCCCCTCCGTCCACTATCCTGAATACCAGTGATCGCCCATCAAGCCGAAGCCCTTGTCCTGCGCACCTGGCCTGTCCATGAGGCAGATCACATTGTCTCGCTCTTCACCCGCGATCAGGGAAAACTCAAGGGCATCGCCAAGTCATCGGCCAGGTCGCGCAAGCGCTTTGGCGGAGCCCTCGAGCCGATGACCTACGTGCTTGCCAGCTATGTCGAAAAGCCGCGCCAGGAGCTGGTCCGGCTCGATTCGTGCGAGATCCTGATCTCGCCCCTGTCTGAGCCTGTCGACTACGCCCGAGCCGCCGCCCTTGCCTTCTACGCCGAGGTGCTGGAAGAGACGCTGCCCGACCACGATCCGCAGGATCCTGTTTTCCGTCTGGCCCTGGCCGTCCTCGACCATACCCGCGCCGGCCAGATCTGGCTTCCGGTCACATACTTCGGTCTCTGGATACTCCGCCTGATGGGCTGGATGCCGGATCTCGCCCATTGCCAGGTCTGCGGCAAGGCCTTTGCCGGTGAGGCAGCCTGGTTCAATCCGCAGTCCGACGGGCTCGTCTGCAGCGACCATAAGCAGCCAGCCAGCCGCTCTATTTCCGCCGCTTCTCTGGCGGTTGCGAACCGGATCCTTCGTGCCCCGATCGCCGACCTGACCCGCGAGGACTGGCCCCGCGGACGTGCTGCCGATCTGCGCCGCTTCGCCTTGCAGGCTCTCGAGCGGCATCTTGAACGGCGGCTCCGCTCCGCTGCGGCGCTCGGCAAACTCGGCGTCGATCCTCAAGCATAAATGGCAGCCACGACAGGTTAGAATCCTGATAGCGCTAAATTTACGGAAAGTTACTGTGCCTGCAACCATTTCGCCCGTTCCCGCCCGCACCGAGCCGCTCACCTTTCAGCAATTGCTTTTCCGGCTGCAGACCTTCTGGGCGGAACGCGGCTGCATCCTTCAGCAACCCTATGACGTTGAGGTCGGCGCGGGCACCATGTCGCCGGATACCTTCCTGCGCGTGCTCGGTCCGAAGCCGATCAACATTGCTTACGCGCAGCCCTCGCGCCGCCCTGCCGATGGCCGCTACGGAGAGAATCCGAACCGGCTCTACAAGCACACGCAGTTCCAGGTCATTCTGAAGCCGCCGCCGGCCGATATCCAGGAGGTCTATCTCGAATCGCTGGCCGCGATCGGCATTGACCTCGCAGAACACGACATCAAGTTCGAAGAAGACAACTGGGAGTCGCCCACCCTCGGCGCATGGGGCATCGGCTGGCAGGTAATGCTCGACGGCCTGGAAGTCACGCAGTTCACCTACTTTCAGCAGTGCGGCGGCATCGACCTCGACCCCATCAGCGGCGAAATCACCTACGGGCTCGAGCGTCTCACGGCTTTTCTCCAGAATGTCGACTCGCTCTACGACATCGTGTGGGCGCGCGATCCGAAGACCGGCAAGGCCATCACCTACGGCGATATCCGGCTCCAGGAGGAGATCCAGTTCTCCGTTTACAACTTTGAAGCCGCCGAGGTGGAAAAGCTGTGGGAGCACCTGCGGCTCTACGAGGCTGAGTGCCAGACGCTGCTGGCAAGCTACAACGACAGCTTCTCACCCAAAGCCGAGAAGGGCGCAGAACGCCACAAGAAGATACATGACCGCGTTATTCACGAGGGAGACGAGAGCGAGCCTGTGGCTGCGGCGATTCCGGCCGTCGAAGACGCAATGACCGAGGACCCTAAAGCGCAGCAACGCAGATTCCCCGTTCTGGGAGCCTACGATCTCTGCCTGCGCTGCTCGCACCTGTTCAATCTGCTCGATGCGCGCGGCGCCATCTCGGTCACCGAACGCGTGGGAGTCATTGCGCGTATCCGCGCACTGGCGGTCGGCGTTGCGAAAGCTTATGTCGCGCAGCAGCAGGCAGTTTCCGGCTCTTAGCCGTAAAGCTCAGAGGCAGCGAAAAACTAACGGCTAATGCTTAATGAGTAATGGCTGAATTATGAATTTTCTTTTTGAAGTTGGACTTGAAGAAATCCCCGCCCGTATGATCGCCGCCGCGCAGTCTGAACTCGCGCGCCGTGTTCAAGACGTCCTCACGCGAGAACGGCTCTGGGTGCCCCATCCTTCGCCTGAAGTTGGCGAAGGGTGGGATTCCACAAATGCCATTCACAGCTACTCCACGCCGCGGCGGCTGGCAGTGCTGGTGAGCGGCGTCGAAGCCGCCCAGGCCGATGCGCAGGAGCAACTCACAGGCCCCTCGTGGGCGGTCGCCTTCAAGAACGGCGAGCCCACGCCCGCGGCGCACGCCTTTGCCAAGAAGGCCGGAGTCGAAGTCTCAGCACTTCAAAAGATCACCACACAAAAGGGTGAATATGTTTCCGCAGTCGTCGAGCGCAAAGGGCGCACCGCGTCGGACATTCTCGCCGAACAGTTGCCGAAGGAGCTTGCCGCCCTCTACTGGCCGAAGAACATGTACTGGCGCGCCGGGAAGCCGGAGCGATTTGTCCGCCCTGTCAAGTGGCTGCTGGCGCTGCTCGATCACGCGATCGTGCCTGTCGAATTTGCGGGCGTGCACGCTGCGAACCTCACCTATGGACATCGCATTCTGCATGGCGACGGTGCTGTGACAATCGAGCATGCCGGAGACTACCTCGGAAAGCTTGAAGCAGCTTTCGTTATCGCCGATGTCGAGTTGCGCCGCCATCGCATCCGCAAGGGTCTGGACGCGGCGACTCGGACCATTCCCGGAGCGCGCTGGCGCGAGGACGAGGCGCTGGTCGACACCGTGACGCACCTCACCGAGTGGCCTGCCGTCCTGCTGGGCGGTTTCGAGCCGGAATATCTCTCGCTGCCCGAGGAAGTGCTGGTCACGGTCATGCGCGATCACCAGAAGTACTTCGCCGTCGAGGACGCGCAGGGCAAGCTGGCGGCATATTTCCTGACCGTCCTCAACACGCAGCCCACTGAGCAAGCCGCGGAGATTATTCGTCACGGCAATGAACGGGTGCTGCGGTCGAGGTTCAACGATGCGAGGTTCTTCTGGACGGTCGACCAGAAGATTCCACTGGTCGATCGCGTCGAGATGTTGAAGACGGTGACTTTCCAGAAAGATCTGGGAAGCTATTACGAGAAGACTGAAGCGAATCTTCGCGTCGCCGAGCGGCTGGGTGGAGTTGATGGTTGAGCGCGGGGCCGTGATCGATCGGCAGGCACTCGTCACTGCCGTGCGGCTCGCAAAAACCGACCTGACTGCGGAACTCGTCAAAGAATTCACCGAACTTCAAGGCATTGTCGGAGGCCTCTACGCTCGTGCTCAAGGGCTTGGCGAGGCCGTTGCTCAGGCGATTTATTGGCAATACTCGCCGGCAGCCATCGAGGATCCGATTCCGCCGACCGTCGAAGGCCAGATTCTGGGCATCGCCGACCGCTTTCAGACCATTGAGGCGATGTTCAGCATCGGACTCGAGCCGACCGGTTCGAAAGATCCGTTCGGGCTGAGGCGCGCGGCAAACGGCATCGTCAAAATCCTCGCCGACTCCGCACTGCCACTCACGCTCTCCGACCTGTTCCAGGAGAAGTCTCAGAAGTTGATTGCGTTTTTCCGCGAACGCGTTGAGTTCTACCTGCGGGACGTGTGCGGCTTTGCCTACGACGTCGTGAATGCTGTGCTCGCTGCCGGATACGACGACATCCGCGATGCTATCGCTCGCGCTGAGGCGCTGACTGCAGTCCGGGGTTCGGAAGACTTCATCGCAATCTCTGCCTCTTTCAAGCGAATGAAGAACATTCTCCGTCAAGCGGCGGAGAACCAGTATTGCCACTCTGACAAATTAGTGAACAGGACGTCTCTTGACTGATCCTGCGGAAAATGCACTCTATGATCAAATGATTCTCGAAATTATGGCCGTAGTCGAACTCTTCGTTCTGATCGCAAATACCGCGAAGCCCTGGAAGAAATCGCCACACTTCGTCCTCATGTCGATCTCTTTTTCGACAAAGTCATGGTCATGGTCGATGACCCGGATTCCGTCCAATCGGCTGGCCTTGATTGCCGGCGTTCTGGGCAGCTTCTCCTCCATCGCCGACTTCTCGGAGATCGTCATCACGCTAGAAATGCACGGTATGAATGTGTCATACCGGTGCAGTAAAATGCTCTCGGGAGAAGAAACGATGTCATCGCCGTCCAAGCGAACCTTTAGTCTGCCCGCTGTCCAAGCCCGTTATATCGATCGCAAGGTAAAGTCGGGAGCTTACGCCTCTGCTAGCGAGGTTGTCCGCGCCGGGCTCCGGATGCCCTCCAGGAGCGGATCGAAGATTGGCTGAGCAAGGAGATTCTCCCTGTGTGCGAAAAAATTGATGCCGATCCTTCTCAGCGTGCATCTCGGCCGAGGAGGTCTTACGGCTCCATCTATTCGCGCACATCATGTAAGCGCAGCCGGAAGGCGGGAAACCAAGCACCGTCCTCAACCCATGATGCACTTCCACGAACACGTTCGCCTCGCCCCCTACACGACCTTCAAGATCGGAGGCCCAGCACGCTGGTTTGCGGAGGCCGCGACCGAGGAAGACATCTTCCAGGCGGTCGAGTTCGCTCGCAGCCGCAGCCTGCCGCTCTTCATCCTCGGCGGAGGCAGCAATCTTCTTGTCTCCGATGAAGGCTTCCCCGGGTTGGTACTTCAGATTGCTCTGAAAGGAATCGAGCAGGCCTATCACTTCTTCCGCGTCGCAGCCGGTGAGAACTGGGACGAATTCATCACTCACACTGTTACACAAAATTACGCCGGTATCGAATGTCTCGCCGGAATCCCCGGAACTGTGGGCGGCACACCTGTTCAGAATGTCGGTGCCTATGGGCAGGAGGTCGCGGAAACCATCGTGGCCGTGCGCGTGCTCGATCTGAACTGCCTCGAAGTCAGCGATTTGTCGCCGGCGAAGTGCAGGTTCTCCTACCGTCGCAGCATCTTTAACTCGACGCAGCGTGGACGCTACATCGTCACCCGCGTCGATTACGCATTGAAGAAAGGCGGCCCGCTCCGCCTCACCTACGCCGACCTGAAGAAGCATTTCGCCGGAAGATCCGAGCCCTCTCTTGCCGAAGTGAGCAGCGCGGTCAGAAGCATCCGCCACCAGAAAGGCATGCTCATTGTCGACGGCGATCCTGACTGTCGCAGCGCAGGCAGCTTCTTCAAGAACCCCGTCATCGGCGCGCAACACTTCTCACGCATTGCGGCCGAATTCGCTGCCCGCGTTCCGACTTATCCCGCCGGAGAAGGCTTCGTCAAGCTGCCCGCCGCGTGGCTGGTCGAACAGGCCGGCTTTCACAAGGGTTATTCGCTGGGGCCGGCCGGCATCTCCAGCCGCCACACGCTGGCGCTCATCAATCGCGGAGGAGCCAGGGCCGCCGACATCCTCGCGCTGCGCGACCGGATCGTCGCAGCCGTCGAGCAGAAGTTCAGCATCCGCCTTGAGCCCGAGCCTGTCTTTCTAGGGCCGGAATCTCACCGCTGAAGGCGCATCCGCCCCAAGCTGTTCGAGCAGCCGCTCACGATAGGCGGCAAGCACCTCTCGCGCCGGGCCCTGCGCCTCGATCTTTCCTGCTTCAAAGACGATCGCGTCCGCGTTCATCTGCCACGCGTCAGCGAGAGCGTGCGAGACATACAGCACCGGCACATTGCTGGCGCGCAGCTTTTCAACGATTGCCGTGCGGGCGGCCGTGTCCAGCGCGGCAAAAGGCTCATCGAGCAGCAGCAGTTCGGGACGCGGCGCGAGCGCACGCGCCAGGGCTACGCGCTGCTGTTCGCCACCGGAGAGCGCACCGGGCCGACGATCGGCGAGCGGCGTAGCGTCAAACAGATCGAGCATCTCCGCCACTCGAGCCTCCCGTTCATCGCCTTTCAGAGCATGGAGCCCGAAGCCGACATTGGCCCGCGCAGTCAGGTGCGGAAACAGTGCTGCCCGCTGGGTAACAAAGCCGATGCGCCGCTGCCCCGGTGCAACGTTTGTGCCGGCATCCGTATCGGTCAGGACGCGCGACCCCAAAACGATCCTTGCCCAGTCCGGCGACTGCAGTCCGGAGAGAATCCGCAGCAGAGTCGTTTTTCCCGCGCCGGATGGCCCGAACAGGACCGTCCAGCCGGGTCCGAGCTCAAAACGCGCTACAAGAGTAAAGCCCGCGCGGCTGAATCGCACATCTGCCTTAACCACGTCGAGCCTCGCCCAGTGCGGGCCGCCGCTGCGAGTAGAGCAGCACCAGCGCCGCGAGAGAGATGGCCACCAGCAGCAGCGACGTCCGGTTGGCCTGCGCGTATGCGAAGTCCTGCACCTGGTCGTAGATGAGAATCGACAGCGTGCGAGTAGCGCCGGGGATATTGCCCCCGATCATCAGCACCACTCCGAACTCGCCGACCGTGTGCATGAAGCACAGCACCGCGGCCGTCAGAACAGAACGCGCGGAGAGTGGCAGCAGCACTTTCCGCAAAAGGCGCAACCGCGATGCCCCAAGCAGACGTGCCTGCTCCAGCAGAGCCGTATCCACGCCCGCGAAGCCCGCCACCAGCGGCTGCACAGCAAACGGCAGGCTGTAGATCGCAGACCCCACCACCAGCCCGGAAAACGAAAATGCCAGTGGATGTCCGGTAAGGTGGATCCACGCCCGGCCGAATGCTGTTCGCGGCCCGAGCAGCACCAGCAGATAGAAACCCAGCACCGTGGGCGGCAGCAGCAGCGGCAGCGTCGACACAGCTTCGACCAGCGCCCGCAGCCGTGAGCGGGTAAAGACAATCCACGCCGCCAGCGGCACGGCAATCGCCAGCAACAAGGCGGTCGTCACGACAGCCAGACGAAGCGTAAGGGTTAGCGCCTGCAGATCCATCTATTTCGCGGGAGCCAGCCCCGCTGCCTCAAGCTGCTGCTGGATGGGCGCCGAAGCGAGGAAGTCGATAAAACGGTGTGCCGACCCCGTTCCCGCGTGATGTTTCAGGATCACCGCGCCCTGCAGGATCGGCGGATATGCACCCTGCGGCACGGGCACGTAATGGCCGCTGGCGCGCAGGCGCGGCGTAACTGCTGATGTGAGCGAGATCAGTCCCAGTTCGGCATTCCCGGACTCGACATACTGCGCAGTCTGCGCGATGTTTTCGGCAATCACCAGTTTCGGTTTCAGCGTGTCGTACAGGCCGAGATGTTCGAGCGCTGTGCGAGCCGCACGTCCGTAGGGAGCGTGCTCGGGATTTGCCATCGCCACCGACTTCAGTGCTGGATCCTTCAGCGAGTCCATCGAGAGATGGCGAAAACGACCGTCGCTGCGAGCCCACAACACCAGCGTTCCGCGCGCGTAAGCGATTGGCTCTGGTTCTTCCGAAAGCCCGGCAGCAATGACTCGCTCGGGGAAACTCAGGTCTGCCGCGAGGAACAGATCGAAAGGCGCGCCATTCATGATCTGCGTGGTAAGCGTCGCCGACGATTGGTAGGAAGCCTCGGCGTGAATGCCGATCTGGCTCTCAAACTCGGCCAGGAGCGGCGGAAGAACAGGCTGCAGATCCGCCGCCGCAGCGATTCGCAACTCCGGCCGTGCTGACGTCGTCTGTGCTCCGCACATGTGTGCGAAGAGCAGACCCAGCAGGCAGATCAGCACGCTCCGCCGGTCAGACACGCAGCACCATGACCTCGGTCGATTTCACCAGGGCGGCTACAGTTTCACCTACCTCCAACTGCATCTCCCGGGCCGCCTCGGCGGTAATGATCGACGTAATCACCTGGCCGCCGATCGAGAGTTTTACCTGGGCGAGCAGCCCGTCATATTTCAGCTCGACGATGCGGCCTGTCAGCTGATTGCGCCCGCTGACCGTGCGCATCATCTGCCGCCTGGGCGTCTCCGGCCGCTTCGCCTTGTGCAGAAAGCCATCCAGTTCAGCTTCCGGAATGCGGTAGTGGCCGCCGGCTGTCTTCGCTGTCTTGATCTTGCCGCGATAGATCCACTGCTTGATCGTCGGGTAGGAGATACCCAGGCGCAGAGCAGCCTCGCGGGGTGTCAAAAGGGAGGCCATGGGTGCGATTCTATACGAAATTCTGCGCGAATCTATACGAGCCAGTCACGAATCGTACAGACGG
Source organism: uncultured Acidobacteriaceae bacterium (assembly GCA_963725225.1). Taxonomy (GTDB): domain Bacteria; phylum Acidobacteriota; class Terriglobia; order Terriglobales; family Acidobacteriaceae; genus Silvibacterium. The sequence continues at coordinate 32,231 of CAVRXY010000017.1, read as the reverse complement.
CCTGCCAACCCGCCGGCCCGTCTGCCGCTGATATCCTGAAAAGACTCATCATGATGCAAGATACCCACCAGTTGCGCTGCACGGGGTGCGCCCGAGTAGTCGCGCAGGCAGACCTCAAAGAGAACTTCCGCTGTCCCGATTGCGGCGATCTGTACGAGGTCGAATATCCTGAGTGGAGTGCGCAGGCTGCGACCGCCGCCAAGCGTAATTTTCCCAATCCCAGCGCGCTGCGCTGGCTCTGGAAAGAGCGGCGCACCTCCTCCGACCGCCGGGACCAGAGCGGCGTCTGGCGCTTTCGCGATCTGCTGCCGATCCTGCGCGACGAGGCGAATATTGTCTCCCTTCGTGAGGGCAACACCCCGCTCTATGCCCTCTACCGCGCTGCGCGCGCGACCGGCATCGCCACCCTTTACGGCAAGCACCAGGGGATGAATCCCACCGGCTCGTTCAAGGACACGGGAATGACCGCCGCTCTTTCCGTCGCCCATGAGCGCGGATTCAGCTGGGTCGCCTGCGCATCCACCGGGAACACATCCGCCGCCATGGCCGCCTATGCGGCGCGCGCGGGCATGCGCAGCCTGGTGCTGATTCCGCAGGGCAAGATTGCCTGGGGTAAGCTCTCGCAGGCGATTGACTACGGCGCGTTGACCTGCCAGCTTCGCACCGATTTTGACGGCTGCGTGCGCGTGCTCGGCGAGGTGGTACGGCGCGCACCTGTCTACCTGCTGAACTCCGTCAACCCCTACCGGCTGGAAGGGCAGAAGACCCCGGCACTCGAAATCGCCGAGGAACTCGACTGGCAGGTGCCGGATCACCTGATCGTGCCCGGCGGCAATCTGGCCAACTCATCGGCGCTGGGCAAGGCATTCCTTGAGATGAAGCATCTCGGGCTTACCGACCGCGTTCCGAAAATCTCGGTGGTGCAGGCCGAGGGGGCGAATCCGCTGTACCGCAGTATGCAGACCAGTGACGGGCGCGAGCTCACTCCGGTCGAAGCTCACACCCGCGCGAGCGCCATCCGCATCGGCAACCCTGCTTCGTGGAGGAAGGCGGTGCGTATCGTGCACGCCACCGGCGGATCGGTCGAGCAGGTCAGTGAAGCCGAGATTGCGCTGGCGAAGGCGGAGATCGGAGCGGAAGGCATCGGATGCGAACCCGCCTCGGCGGTCACGCTGGCCGGCCTCAAGAAGTTCACCGCGGCGGGAAAGATCGATTCGTCGGAGACGGTAGTGCTGCTGCTCACCGGCCACACACTCAAGGACTCCGAATACACCATCCAGTATCACCGCGGCGATCTGCTGCGTGACGAAGAGCTCACCACTTTGCGCGCAGAGATCGACGCCACGCGGCGCAATCCAGTGGAACTCGATGCCGATCCCGATCAGGTGCTTCGCATCCTCGAACAGGTCGCAATACCGATGAGCGCGTCCCCGCTCAGGCTGCGCCTGCCTGCGACTTCAGCCAACCTTGGACCCGGCTTCGACACATTGGCGATTGCGCTGAACGCGTATCTCGAGGTCGAGGCTCGCGAGGCCGAGACATTCTCGATTCACGCCACGGGGCGCGGTCCCGAAGTCTGCGGATCGCTGGAGCGGAACCTGCTGCTCGATGTCTACCGCAAGACTCTCGCCGCGCACCACCGCGAGGTGAAGCCACTCGCGCTCGAAGTCAATAACGGAATCCCGCTGGGAATGGGTTGCGGTTCATCGGCCGCGGTGCGTCTTGCCGGCGTTGCCCTCGCTGGGCACTTCGGCGGGCTCGGGTGGGACCGCGAGCACATCCTTGCCGAGGCGACGAAGCTCGAAGGTCATCCGGACAACGCCGCGGCGTGCTGGCTGGGCGGCTTCGTCGCCGGGTGCTGGGACGGCACCAAGGTGCGTGCCGTATCGTTTCCCGCGCCGGCTGCGTGGCGTGCGCTGGTTGTGCTTCCTGAAAAGCCGTTAGCCACATCGGCATCGCGGGCGGTTCTTCCGCTGAGCTACGAACGCGTCGATGTCGTCGCCAACCTGCAGCGCGTGGCGTTGCTTACCGCCGCCTTCGCCACGGCGCGAGGCGAGCTCATCGGTGAAGCGATGCGCGACCGCATGCATCAACCGTATCGCAGCAAGGCCTGCCCGTTACTGCCGCGCCTGCTGCCCCTCTCCGGAACCGACAGCATCCTTGGCGTCTGTCTCAGCGGCGCCGGTCCTGCCGTTCTTCTGCTGGTTGAATCTTCCGAGACTATCGGGACCGTGGAAGCCCGCGTGTCTCAGATGGTCTCCGGGATGGGCACCATCGAGATCCTTCGCTGCGAAATCGAGAATCAGCCGGCGGAAATGGGCCCCTGAGCCAATACCACCCTCGTAACGTATAGAGCCCATTACCTTAGGATTACCTAAGATTTCTTGCCAGAGCCCTCAGAAAGCAATATTTTCGCAGCGTGGGCAGTTCTGGGGGAGGGCTGCTCTAGCGCCCGGATTCCTTAATTGGAATCCGGGCGCTTTGCTTTTGCTGGCCTGTATTCAGGCCCGTTTCCCGGGGTCGATCCCTTCCGGGATTGTCCGTGACAAGTCTCCTCACGGCATATCTTGCATTTAGCTCTCTGTTTATCTCCCAGTTATCTCCCTTACATTACTGGTTAATAAAGAAGTCATAAATTCAGCCGCGCTCCCCTGAGCTGTAATGCTGCTGGGACAGAACCCTCACAACAATCAAACGACCTTCGGACTTTTCCGTGGCAACTCTCCCGTCGCGAATGCCTAGTCTTCGTGCGGGCGGCCTTTACCGAGCCCAAGCAGCAACAGGAGAGCACCATGGATAGATCTGAGAGCATGATTAAGCGTCCAGTAAACCGTCGCTCGTTTATGAAGAGCGGAATGCTGGCAGGGGGCGCGGCAACTCTAGGCGCCGGATTGTTGAACGGATCCAGGCCGGCTTTTGCAGAGGATAACGATAACGGCCGGCTTACTAAAGGAGATGCCGCGATTCTTCGTTTCCTGGCCGCGGCCGAGCTGCTTGAGAGCGACCTTTGGCAACAGTATGCTGAACTGGGTGGCGTCACAGATGGCACCCAGAATAATTATCAACTTGCTCTCCAGTTTCTGGATGGAGACGGCTCCCAATACATCACCAGCAACACCATCGACGAGATCAGCCATGCGACCTTTCTCAATGCGTACCTGGAATCGAAGGGCGCCGATCCGGTCAACCTGGATGAGTTCCGTACTCTGCAGGGAAGCCAGGCCACAGGAGCGCAGGATGTCGGCCGTCTCACCAACCTGATGCAGCTGAACGTCGATACGAGCTGGTACATCCGCTATCGCAGTACAACCAATCCTGATTTCGGCGCCACCTTTCCCCAGGCAATCAAAATTACCAATCGGCCGGCGATTCCCCGCACCGACGCCGATTTCGACGATGCAAATCACATCCAGGCCATTGCGAATACGGCAGCATTTCACTTCGCCTCGATCGAGCAGGGTGGATCGAGTCTCTACCCGGCCCTGGGCCAGAAAGTCACCAGCGAAGAAGTTGTCAGGATCGTCTTCGGCATCGGAGGAGACGAGGTCGCTCACTTCCTAGAATGGGTCGACTTTGCCGGGAACGCAGTGCAGGGGCCACCGTTCAACTTCGAAGGCTCCAACTCTCCCGTTACCGATCATGGGCTCACATTTCCTGACTTCAACACCACGCCCGGCGGCCCGCTCTTTCAGACCAATCTCATCTTCCCCGTTCCCGCGGAATTCATCAGTCCGAAGCTGCCCCGTTGCGCTGCAATCCGCCCCCTGACCGACAAGTTTGGCGGCGCGCAAGCAACCGTCGCCTTTCTCAAAGGCGAGAACCTCTTCGCCGGCCAGTCGAACAGATTCTTCCGCACACTCAATCAGCTTGCCGAAGAGGCAGATGCCGCGCACCGCGGATTCTAGCCGCCGTTAACTCTAACCTCGGCCCGCACCTGCCCATTGCCGGACCGCCTGATTCCGGTCTATGCAGCGAACGGTTGCGGGCGCTTTTTTAAGGGCCCTGGAGGGCTTCCCGTTCCGGTCTTCTGAACCCCTGCGTTTGCGACTTTTTCGCTCTCTTTGCATCTATTAGTCCGGTACACTGTTTGAGTAGAGTCGCGCGAAAGCGGCGCGAGCCAAAACCTCGAGCAGCGAGCCAAGGAGAAATGATGGCGGTTCAATCAATCGTGGAACTTAGCGACGCAAACTTTGATCAGGAAGTGCTGAAGTCCGAACAGCCTGTCCTGGTTGACTTCTGGGCGGCATGGTGCGGCCCCTGTAAGGCGCTCGCCCCCACCGTCGATGAAGTGGCCACGCAGTACGCCGGCAAGCTCAAGGTTGCCAAGATGGATGTGGACCGGAACCAGGCAACCCCGATGCGTTACGGAATCCGCGGCATTCCCGCGCTCCTGCTCTTCAAGGGCGGTAAAGTTGCCGACCAGATCGTGGGCTACGTTCCCAAGGAAACCATCGATCGCAGCCTGGCGCGGGTAATCACCGCTGAGCCTGCCGTCGCCAAGGCGGCTCCGGCTCCCGCTGTTGAGGACGTCATGGCCCCGGCAGCCGTAACAGCGGACGTTATAAAGTAAATCTCAGGCCCGGGACCTTCATCAGTCCCGGGCTTTTCCCTGTTCTAAACGTTATTCGCGGCCTCGTCTTCCGTTTTGCTCTGACGAAAAGATCCGCCACGCTTGCCACCGCGTACTGTAACTGGAGACGACAAAAAGAGTCGTATAAGTAGCGGCTTGGAAACTCCATGTTGATACGCAAATCGAACGACATCCCCTACTCCGAAGTCACTCCGAAATCGGCCTACCTGAACCGCCGTACCTTCATGGCAGGCGCTGCGGCAGTCGGTACAGCGGCGATCGCCGGCAAACACCTCGCCAGGCTGATTTCCCCGGAAGCGTCCGTTCACGCCGACACCAAGCTCACCACCGTGAAGAGCCCGCTATCCCTCACCGACGAAACCCCGACGCCTCTCCAGGACATCACGCACTACAACAACTTCTATGAGTTCGGCGTCGATAAGGGCGACCCGGCAAGAAATGCCTGGCGTCTCAAGACGCGCCCCTGGACCGTATCCGTCGAGGGCCTGGTCAAGAACAAGCAGAAGTTCGACATCGACACGTTGCTAAAGCTGCGCCCGCTCGAAGAGCGCATCTACCGCCATCGCTGTGTCGAGGCCTGGAGCATGGTCATTCCCTGGGTCGGCTACTCGCTGTCAGAGTTCATCCAGAAGTGCGAGCCGCTGCCATCGGCGAAGTACGTCCAGTTCATCTCGCTCGCCGACCCCAGCCAGATGCCGGGCCTCAGCGAAGCCAATCTCGACTGGCCCTACTCCGAAGGCCTGCGCATGGACGAAGCGATGCACCCGCTCACGCTGCTCACTTTCGGGCTTTATGGCGAGACGCTGCCCAACCAGGACGGCGCGCCCGTACGCGTCATCGTGCCCTGGAAGTACGGCTTCAAGTCCGCGAAATCGATCGTCAAGATAAAGTTTGTCGACAAGCAGCCCCACACCACCTGGAACGAGATGGCTCCCAACGAGTACGGTTTTTATTCGAACGTGAACCCCAACGTCGACCATCCACGCTGGAGCCAGAAGACGGAGCGTCGCATCGGCGCGTCGATCTTCAAGCAGCGCCAGCCCACGCTCATGTTCAACGGCTATGAAGATCAGGTGGCAAAGCTGTACACGGGAATGGATCTGCGCAAGAATTTCTAGCGGATGTCTAACCGCTCGATTGTTGCCCTGAAAGTTCTGGTCCACATAGCCTGCCTCGCGCCCGTCGCATGGCTCGTTGTCCACCTCATCCAGAACAATCTCGGCCCCGACCCGACCGCCGCGGTCACTTTTTTCACTGGCCGGGGAACCCTGCGTTTGCTGGTCATCTCGCTGGCCGTGACGCCGGTGCGCAGGCTCATGACGCTCCTATCCCCGTCGTTCAATTCGATCATCCGCTTTCGCCGCATGCTTGGGCTCTACGCCTTTTTCTACGGCTGCCTGCACCTGCTCACTTACGTCTGGCTCTACGCCGACTTCAGCCTCGCGGCCATGATCGACGACATCACCAAGCGCCGCTTCATCACCGCTGGACTGACCGCCTGGGTGCTCATGGTTCCGCTCGCGCTTACCTCCACTACATGGTCGATCCGCAAACTCGGCGGCAAGAACTGGGATCGCCTGCACCGTCTCGCCTATCTCTCCGCCATCGCGGGGGTCGTGCATTACTGGTGGGGAGTCAAGCCCGGCGTATTGACGCCAACGGCGATCACAGTGGTGCTCACAGTCCTTCTCGTCGCGCGGCCGGTTCTGAGCTGGTGGTCCAGCCGGAAAAGAGTGCCGGTTACCTGATTCGGCGCAACTCGCCGCAGCTGACTAGGGTCTATACAGGCGTCTCAGATCCACGCCGGGGCACATCATGCGTCGAACTCCACTCCTTGTCTTTTCCATGCTGGCCGCTGCCTGTATCCCTATCGGCCACGCCCAGGCCAGAAAGACCGCTCCCGCGCAGATCCGGCATGCCGCTGTCGCTCCCTCGCCGCCCCTGAGCGATCAGGAACGCGCCATCCAGATGCTCAGCCGGTTCACCTTCGGCCCGCGCCCCGGCGACGTCGAAGCGGTGATGAAGATGGGTTCCGACGCGTGGTTCGAACAGCAGCTGAATCCCGACAGCATTCCTGATCCGGTCGTCGACAAGCGCCTCGCGGATTACCCATCGCTCTATCTCCCACCCAACCAGTTGCTCGTCGAGTTTCCGTCGAACCAGATCATCCGCCAGATCGCCGACGGCAAGCGTTCCGGGCCGCCCGACCCGATGCTCGAAGGCGCCTACGAGGTTCTGCTGGCCAAGTACAACCGGCGCCAGGCGCAGCAGAAAGCGCAGCAGAACGCCGCGCAGGGAACGGCGTCGGGAATGAGTCCGGACATGACCGCCGACATGTCTGAGGCCGGCAAGGCCGCCCAGCGCAAACAGCAACAGGCCGCCGCGCAGGTGCTTGCCGACCAGGTGCTGGCATTTCCCAAAGACGAGCGCATTCCGGCCATTATGAAGATGCCCGTCGAGCAGCGCATCACGCTGGCCGAGTTTGTCCCGGATCCGCAGCGCGGCCTGCTCTTCAATGACTTCACCCCGCGTGAGCGCGAGATCTTCAACCTGATGGCGGGCGGCCCGGACGGCATGCGTGTGATCGACAACGAACTGCAGCAGGCCAAGGTTCTTCGCGCCGTCCTCAGCGAACGCCAGCTGCAGGAGGTCATGACCGACTTCTGGTACAACCACTTCAACGTCGACATCCGCAAGGAAGCCGCGCAGTGGTACACGCCCACCTATGAGCGCGACGCTATCCGCGCCCATGCGCTCGGCAAGTTCCGCGATCTACTGCTTGCCACCGCGCAGCATCCGGCGATGCTTTTCTACCTCGACAACTGGTCGAGCATCGGCCCTGATTCGGTGGCAGCGAGCCGTCCGAATCAGAAAAAGCAGCAGCGAGGGCTGAACGAAAACTACGGCCGCGAGGTCATGGAACTGCACACCGTCGGCGTAAACGGGGGCTATTCGCAGGCCGACGTCACTAATCTGGCCAAGATCCTCACCGGATGGACCATCGACCAGCCGCAGCAGGGCGGGGGATTCGTCTTCGATCTCCGCAAGCACGAGCCGGGTTCAAAGCCGTGGTTCGGCCAGAAAGTGTCGGAGAACGGCTATGTCGAAGGTCAGCGCGCCCTCGAATGGCTGGCCGCGCAGCCGCAGACAGCGCATTTCATCAGTTACAAATTGGCCCAGCGCTTCGTCTGCGATGATCCGCCCGAGGAACTCGTCGATCGCATGGCGAAGACTTACATGGCGACCGATGGCGACATCAAGGAAATCCTGCGGACGATGGTCCACTCACCCGAGTTCAACTCGCAGAAGTACTACCGCGTGAAGGTAAAGACGCCGCTCGAATTCGTCGCCTCGGTCTTCCGCGCGACGGACACCAACCCGGCAAATCCGGGTGCATTGGTCAACGTAATTGCCCGCATGGGTGAACCGCTCTACCAGATGCAGCCGCCCACGGGATACTCGACGACCGCCGACCACTGGATGAACTCAGGCGCGCTGGTCGACCGCCTGAATTTCTCCATGCAGTTCGCCAACAGCAAGGTCGGCGGCATCAAGTTCGACGCGCCACGCCTGCTTGCCGAAGGGCTCCTTGCGCGCACGGCAACCGCCCCTGCGTCGCTCCATGGTGGGAGCCGCGCCCAGACCGTCGCGCTCACCTCGACGGCGTTACCCAGCGGTCAGGAGGAAGCTCTCGGCCTGATGGAGCAGATGCTGGTCGACGGCAAAGTCTCAGGCAAGATCAACGACGTCATCCACAGGGAACTCGCCGGCGCCCAGTCCTCGAACGACCCCACTCAGACCCTCGATACGATGACGGCGCTCCTTCTCGGCTCGCCCGAGTTCCAGATGCACTGAGATCATTCTTTTCGAGAAGTCCATATTTTTCACCGCTTCAATCGGCGCTACCAGCCTAGCCACTTCCCCTCGCTGCCACGAGCCGTTATCGTATCGCTTGAGGTTGGCACAAAAAGCCGCACGACATGGCAGATATCAACATCACTCAAGCAGAGGCCGACAACCTGATGGCCATGGAAAAAAGGGCTGTCGATCAACGCCAATGGACTTTCCCAGGCCCAGCCGACCGCATCGTTGTACCTCTTACATCACGCGACAAGCGCGAGAATTTCATTCTCGACGTGACGCGTTACCAGATCAAACTGACGAAGGCCACATTTCAGAACCGCGCGCGGCAAACAATCATACTTTATCGTCTCGACATCGATGGTCCGCCGCACTCCAACCCAAATGGCCAGCTTGTTCCGTGTCCTCACCTGCATATTTATCGTGAAGGCTTCGGCGACAAATGGGCGATCTCAGCGCCAGTCGACAAATTTCCCGACACGACGAATTTGTTTTCGACGCTCTACGAGTTTATGCAACACTGCAATGTCACCGAGCCACCTAAAATTGAGAAGGGTTTATTCTCATGAATACAACGGTGCAGGAAATCGAGCGACTGTTAAGCGACTATCGTATTTGGCTCAAAGATAGAACCACTTTGCGCGAGGTCAACGGTTCCTGGGTGGAAATCACGACGCCCTATCTCGACCGGCATAACGACGCCTTGCAAATCTATGTGCGGTCGGATAATGGCGGTTACGTACTTACTGACGACAGCTACACTGTGCGCGACCTGGAATCGTCCGGCTGCAATCTCGACAGCCCAAAGCGCAAAGACCTCTTGGCGATGACGCTCAATGGTTTCGGCGTGAAAATGAACAAGGAAGCCTTAGAGGTCCAGGCAACCGCCGAGAACTTTCCCGCGCGGAAACACAATCTCTTACAAGCCATGCTTGCGGTGAATGATCTGTTTTATCTGGCAAGCCCTTTAGTCCAGAGCTTCTTTATCGAAGACGTAATCACGTGGCTCGATAACCACGAAATCCGCTACACGCCCAAGATCAAATTCACTGGCACTAGCGGTTTCGATCATCTTTTCGACTTCGTGATCCCGAAATCTCCAAAGAAACAGCAGCCGGAGCGCATCGTTCAGGCCATCAACCGTCCAACTCGCGAATGCGCCGAGGCTTTCATCTATGCATGGGGAGACACTCGCGAGGTACGCCCAGCGGATTCCAGAGCTTACGCCGTCTTGAATGATACCGGCGAGCATAAGGTTTCATCTGGCGTCCTAGCGGCCTTTCGCAATTACCAGATCAAGCCAGTTCTTTTCAGTCGCCGTGATGAATTTATTAGCGAACTTGCGGCTTAATGGCGATTCATAAGGTCGAGGGAGATGAACTCAACGACGGTGAACAGTCGCCGTGAAATTCAAGCGACGAAGGACGACTGGCGCCTCACCAGACGGTGGGCATCTATGCTCAAACAAAATGGTCAAAGCGCACAGAGCAGACATTTCAAGGGTCCTGATCGCCTGTTTGCTCCTCTCTGTACTCACATTCGCGCAATCGGAGGACAAAGAACCGGCTGCGATCGTCGAGCTTGGCGGAGCCACCAGCTGGAATGTCAAAGGCGGCGCGGCGACATTTGGCCCCGACTTTGCAGTTGAATTTACGCCGATAGAGAACTGGTTGGAGATTGAGGCAGGCACCACGCCGTTTATCACTCATAATTCGACCGAGTGGGATACAGACCTGCTGTTCAAGAAGCCATGGACTATCTCCAGGAAAGCGGAATTTATGCTTGGCATCGGTCCGGAGTGGGTTCACACCAGGGACAACGGAACGGTAACCAACTCCATCGCCGGTGAGATCGCGGGGGACTTTATGTTCTGGCCCACCGGAAAGCACCGGTTCGGCTGGTATCTCGAACCGGCCTATGACTACAATTTCGGGCGCGGTCATGAGCAATCAATCGGCATGAGCGGCGGCCTTCTGATCGCAATTCGCTGACGAAAGCCGTCTCCGGCCCTAGCGAATCACATGGATCGGAAAACCTAAATCGAGAGTCCGCCAGCTCTTGTCTGTTGTGTAGACGGGAACCTTCAATTGGGCCGCGAGTGCAAGGCAGCATCGGTCCCCCAGTGATAAGCCGAGGGCTTTAGTCTTCGCGATGAGAGAGCCGGCATACGCGGCCTGTGCAAGGTCGAAGGTGTGAATCTCCCCAACAACGCGAAGAATCACGCCGGTAGCATCTGCGTCAGGCATGCCCCGATCCACTAGCTTGCCTTGAACCTCGGCGAAGTTAACGGCGCTCACCACCGATTTCGTCGGATTCAACATCACTTGTTCGGCTCCCGGTTCATCCTCCAGAACCGCAAGGATGGCTGAGGCATCAAGGACGACCTTACTCATGCTTGGCAGCCTCGCGGCGCTCCGCGATCAGCTCATCGGAAAGAGATCTGCCAGCCTTTAGATAAGGGCGGACGAGTCTTTGTGCCTCCCGTACCCGATTTTTCAGAGTGGTGATCCGCAATTCATCCTCCTCGATGCGCAGGACGATTTCGTCGCCGGGGTGAATTCCGAGCGCTTTTCGAAAAGACGCTGGAATGACAACTCGTCCATTTTCATTTATGCGCATTCGAGTTTCTTCCATGTCATCGTTCCTCGTGACACTTATTGTAGCAGGTGTCATAGCAAGCTAATATGACACGGTGAGGAAATTTGGCCGACCATTTCGTTCAAACCGCTATAATGAAAGCAGAGGTAAAGTAGGCCCGGCTCATTGCAGCTGGGCCTTCCCATTTTGAGAAGGATTTGGGACGACGGGCTGCACACCAGACCCCTGTTAAGTCCTGTTTTTTCTAGTATATACTAATAAATACCTTATTATGAATGAGTTACAAACAACCTAACCCGTAACCTCAATGGAATGAAACGGTAACAGAATTGAAGGGGGGAGGGGTAGGGGGGTGGGGTAGATCCCATTAATCCGCAACCACGCCCGCGAACAGGGCCGCATCCGCAGTCACGCCGATCTGCCCCGGGGCGGCAGCCAGAAGGTATCGCTCGACCCCGAGATGTTTCCGGAGGACACTGCCCACGCGATCCAGGATGACCACCTGTGAGCTGTGCTTGCGGAATGCCTCGATCTTGCGCTCGGCAAAGCTGCCGAGTTCCAGCGTCAGCGAATACGGCACCGTCGGCGAGGCGGACAACTCAGGACGGTTCCGCACCATGACCCACGGCGTGTTGGCGTAATAGAGCTTCTGCGCAGCATATGGCTGAAGGCCTCGCTCCAACTGCCCGGCGAAGAACTCGCGCCGCCCAGCCCAGTGAAAGGCCGCAGTCGTCGCCACCGACACCATCGTGTGGTCGCGATGGAGGTTCACGCCGCCGTCTCCGCCAAACGTCAGCACGACCTGCGGGCGGACTGACCGAATGCGCTCGGCGATGACACCCGCCAGCGCGTAGAAATCCTGCTGCGGCAGCTCCCCGTCGGGATAACGCAGGATCTCATGGCGAGTGACGCCGAGCACCGCGCACGCCGCGGCCAGCTCTGCGCGACGCATCTGGCCAAGCTCGGTATCGTCGGCAGCCTCGCCGCGATGGTGCGCCGCCTGGCCATCCGTCAGGCACAGCAGGTTGGTCTCGACGCCGTCCCGGTGAGCCATCAGCAGGGCGCCGCCGAAGGCTCCGCTCTCGTCGTCAGGGTGTGCAGTTACGCAGAGCAGGCGGAAGGGCAAGTCGGATCCTCAGACGGAAGGGGATTGTCCCAGGGCAGCGTGGTTTGCGCCACCGGGCTGAAGCTCTTACGATGCAGCGGGCACGGGCCATGCTTATCGAGCGCCGCCAGGTGCTGCGGCGTGCTGTAGCCCTTGTGGGACGCCAGCCCGTACTGGGGGTACTCCCGGTCGAGCTCGCGCATACGCCCATCACGATAGACCTTGGCGATGACGGATGCCGCCGCGATCGAAATCGACAGGGAATCGCCGTAGATGATGCTGGTCTGCGCGCATTCGAGATCGAGCCGCATGGCGTCGATCAGCAGATGGTCGGGAGCGAAGGAAAGCCTGGTGACCGCTGACCTCATGGCGATACGGGTCGCCTGGTAGATGTTCACGCGGTCAATGGTCTCGGCATCGACCTCGGCTATGGCAATCGCCAGGGCCTTGCGCTCGACGACCTTGGCCAGGCGCTCACGGTCCTCGCGGAGAAGCTGCTTGGAGTCGCGGAGCCCGCGGATGCGCGTGTCAGGTGGGAGAATGACGGCTGCGGCTACAACGGGCCCGAATAGCGCCCCCCGGCCCACCTCGTCAACGCCCGCGATGGTCGTGGCACCCTGGCTGCGTGCGGCCTTCTCGTACTTGTTGCCGCAGACGAGAGTGCGCAGCATGCGCAGCTTGCGAGTGGCCGCCGAAACGCTCTCTTCATCAGCGAGTTGCTCGGCGAGAAGCTCGGGTTCCAACGTCAGATTCAGGGCGGGGTCAGTCAGCTGCGCCATCAAACTGAGTCTACCGCGCATGGTAACTGCGGACGCTAGTGGAAAACTGGGTCGCAAACACACAAACGCCCCGGTTCGCGATCTCCGGGGCGTCAGGCAGAATTACTTTAGCGAGCGCTCGACTTCCTTGAGGCGGGCGGCCTTGCCGCGGAGTCCGCGCAGGTAAAAGAGCTTGGCGCGGCGAACCTTGGCCGACCGGATCTTCTCCACCTTGTCGACGACCTTGGAATTGAAGGGGAAGATGCGCTCGACGCCATGGCCGAAGCTCATCTTTCGAACTGTGAAGCTGCCCTGCGCGCCGTTCTTGCGCGCGATGACGATGCCTTCGAAAGCCTGAAGGCGCTCTTTATCGCCTTCTTTGATCTTGACTTGCACGCGAACCGTGTCACCCGCTGCAAACTCGGGAATGTCGGTGCGATTGATTTTTTCGGCAAGCCGCTGCATTACTGGATGAATGGACATAAATCGTTCCTGGTGATGATGTCAGAACTTTTAGTTTACAAGAAATCAGGATTTTGCGCGCATCAGATCAGCCAGAAATGTCCTGTCTTCACGCGAGAGATCAGCGTTTTCCAGAAGGTCAGGCCTGTTCTTAAACGTTTTTTCGAGCGCCCGCTCTCGTCTCCACTTGCGTATCGCGGCATGGTCGCCACCCGCAAGGACTTCAGGCACGGCGAGTCCGCGAAACTCGGCCGGACGGGTGTAATGCGGATAATCGAGAATTCCACCGGAACCGTGGGTTGAGCGAGGCGGTCCCTCGGTCTCGGCGAAATGATCGTCCCGATGTCCGAAGCTCTCAAAGGCGCTGGAATCTTCATTACCGAGCACGCCGGGCAGCAGCCGCATCGTGGCATCGATGACGACTGCTGCGGCCAATTCGCCGCCGGAGAGAACGTAATCGCCGATCGAGAGTTCGCGGTCCGCGACCAGTCGATTGACGCGCTCATCCACTCCTTCGTAGCGGCCGCAGATAAGAACGATTCGGTCTAATTCGGCCAACTCGCGCGCGGTTGCCTGAGTGAATTTCGCACCCTGTGCTGAGAGTAGGATCACCGATTCTCGTTGTGGGTTGCGTTCCGGCTTCGGGGTCACTCCCACGGATTCAACCGCCTCGACCAGCGGCTCCGGCTTGAGAACCATGCCTTCGCCCCCACCGAAGGGGCGGTCGTCCACGGTGCGATGGCGGTCATGGGTGAAGCTGCGCAGATCGTGGGTCTCGATGTGGATCAGTCCCTTCACGAGAGCACGTTTGACTACGCCATAGCCAAAGGTGCCGGTAAAAAGATCTGGAAAAATAGTGATGATATCGAAACGCATGCGGCGTATTTCAGCTTCACTCGTCGCTGGCGGCATTGTCCAGAGCGCGACGTTCTTCTTCGGTGATGGGTGCGTTGATGTCAAGCAGGCCGACGGGCAGACGCATGTTGATACGCTTGCCAGGAAGGTCGATGTCGACGAGATACTCCTTCGCGAAGGGGATGAGAATCTCATCGCCGGGCGTCGGCTGAATGATCAGCAGCCCAGCCTCACGGTCCACATCCGTGACCTTGCCAACAGACATCGGCCCAGACGTGACGTCGACGATTTCGCATCCGATCAGATCGCTGATGTAAACGGCATCCTCGGCCAGTCTTGCGCGTTCACTCGCAGGGATGGCCACCAGCAGATCGCGAAGGGACTCGGCGTCGCTGATAGAGTCAATGCCCGAGAACTTGAGGACGACGCGGCCCTTGTGCGGCCAGTGGCGCTCGAGAGTCATTTCGCGTCCAGGCGTCTGGCTCGTCTCCGAAGCGACGAGATAGAGCCGTTTGCGCTCCGCGAACCGCTCTGGGAAATCCGTGAGCAGGTCAGCCAGAATTTCGCCGTGCCGGCCCTGCGGGCGGACAAGCCGCGCCACGATCGCCCAAGCAGCGTCAGTCATGAGCGACTGCGATTTGGGTGCTCGCACCGTCGATCATTCACCGGGTGCCGCGTGTTTGTCCTCTTCCAGGATGTCCAGCGTATAGCGGTGATGATGCTTCATACTCACTGCGCCAAGGATGGTTCGCATGGAACGCGCGGTGCGTCCCTGCTTGCCAATAACCTTGCCGACATCGCTAGGCGCAACCCGAAGCCTGAGCACGGTGCTCTCTTCGCGTTCGACGGCTTCAACAACAACTGCGTCGGGTTCATCAACCAGGGCGCGGGCGATTTCAGTTACCAGCTCCTGCATGTCATCCGGGCGTTCTTCGTGCGTCATTGCCTGGCCCCCCTTGAGGACGTGGGTGTTTCACTCTCGGGCTCGCGCCATACTATCAGTAACTTCGCGAGGAAGACAGAGGAATTCTCGAGTTTGCCATTTGCACTCGTAGGAATTCCAATGTCAGGGGAGGAGACTTTGGGATTGTCGAAATTAAGCTGCGGGTGTCTCGACCGGACGCGCAGTCAACTTGGCTACGCGCTCGGAGAGCTGCGCGCCCTTGCTGGTCCAGTAGTCGATTCGATCACGCTTCAGGTCGACCGTAGCCGGGGTGGTTCGCGGGTTGTAGGTTCCGACCACCTCGATCGAACGGCCGTTGCGAGCACGGTCCTTCTCGATCACGACGACGCGGTAGTAGGGCTGCTTGCGCGCACCAAAGCGCGCCAAACGAATCATCAACACAGGGCAAATCCTTTCAATTCCTTGTTCGGGGAAGCGGTTCGACTCTGCCCCACGCGGGGGCGCGGATCCGCGCGTTAAATCCCAGCAACTTAGTATAACAGGGCTGCCGCTAACCAGAAACCCGTGTTAGCGCTGACCGGAAGGAAAAAGGAACCGCAGCATCGGAGCCACGCGATGGGACCACGCGGTTTCGTCATGGGTGCCCCCGGGTACGCGCTCGTAGTGGAGGTCGGGCTCCGGGAGCCAGCCCCCCGCCCTGAGCCTGCGGTCGAGGAGGTCGGCGTCGGCCAGGGTGCGACGTCCCTCGGCTTCTCCCACGTCGAGCCAGATGCGGGGATGCTGCTTCAGTCGGGGGGCCGTCTCGTTCACGTAGCCCAAGATGGACTTGTGGTTCCACCAGATCGAGGGCGACATAACGGCGAGCCTCCCGAAGACGTCGGGGTACTTCAAGCCGAGGTAGAGGGTTACCAGGCCGCCAAGCGATGAGCCGCCCAGGCCGGTGGCCTGCACCTCTCCGCGTACGCGGTAGGCGGAGGCGATGAAAGGTAGCAGGTCATGGGTCAGGAGGTCGCCGTACTTGTTTGCTTCACCGCCACCCATCTTCCAGTCGCGGGTGGGGGTGTATTCGGCGATCCGGCGTTCGCCGGTGTTGGCGATGCCGACGATGATCAGGGGTTCGACCTCGCCTGCTTCGATGACGGTGTCGGCGGTCTCGGCGACCTGCCAGGTGCGGCCGGGGATGAAGGAGGTTCGGGGGTCGAAGAGGTTCTGGCCGTCGTGGAGGTAGAGTACGGGGTAGTGGCGGCTGGGCTCATCGTCATAGCCGGGCGGCAGGTAGAC
Source organism: uncultured Acidobacteriaceae bacterium (assembly GCA_963725225.1). GTDB lineage: Bacteria > Acidobacteriota > Terriglobia > Terriglobales > Acidobacteriaceae > Silvibacterium. The sequence continues at coordinate 15,816 of CAVRXY010000017.1, read as the reverse complement.
GGTCACATCGCGGTCGTCGGGGAGGAAGCGGCTGTGGAACTGGGGGTGGAAGCGCAGGCGCGGATGAGGGAGCGCCTCGGGTTGCGGTGGTTCAGGCAGCGCTGGTTCAACCTGTAACTGAGCCGAGCTTTGTGTCGCCAATCCGCCTTTGCCCTTTCCTTGCCGGGATTTCCGTTGCTGCTCCACCTTGCTTACATTAGAGCGCCTGCTGCCTGTTACAGTATCAGGATTGTGAACCAATCATGAATCGCGAATATCACAAGTGGTGGTCTCCCCGCCTCGGGCGGGATATGGAACTGCTGGTCTTTGGGCACAGCGGCGTGCCGATGGTGGTCTTCCCCACGTCGCAGGGGCGGTTCTATGAGTTCGAGGACCGCGGCATGATTGGGTCCGTCGCTCACAAGATCGACAACGGCGAGATCCAGCTTTACTGCCTCGACAGCGTCGATTCGGAGAGCTGGTACAACCGGGCCGTGCCCCCCCGCTGGCGGATCGCCCGGCATGTGCAGTACGAGAGCTACGTGATGGAGGAGGTACTGCCCCTCATCCGGCTCAAGAACTGGAATCCGCACCTGGCCAGCCTGGGGTGCAGCTTCGGAGGGTACCACGCGGTGAACATCGCGTTGCGCCATCCCGACCGGTTTACAGGGTTCCTGTCGATGAGCGGCGCCTTCGACATGGGAGGTTTCCTGAACGGGTATCACGACGACGATGTTTACTTCAACACGCCGACCAATTACATCCGGAATATGGGGGACTGGTGGTATCTCGAGCGCTATGCGCGCAGCACCTACATTCTGGCTACGGGCTGGGACGACCAGTGCCTGGGCGCCAATCAGTACCTATCGGGGCTGATGGGTGACAAGTGGATTCCGCACAAGCTTTACGTCTGGGACTCGTGGAACAGCCACGACTGGCCGACGTGGGCGCGGATGATGAACGAATATTTGTGACGCTTTCCCGATTTGGGAGCGGCCGGGTTCCCCCCTCCCCCCTGTTTTCCCTATGGTTTTGAACTCATTCATTCTGCATTGGTTTGCCGATTGTGGTTTGTAACTCATTCATTCCATTTGCATAGTCTGTAATCGATTGATGTGGTTGAAGTTATCAGCAACGAGTGCTGCATAACGTTCAGGCTAGGTATCGCTATCTGCCCTTTTGGGAGCTTCCTCCCAAAAGAGAAAAGGCCGCGGGTGGGCTGTTTGGTACTACTTCTGCCTTTTGGTACTACTTCTATTGTATCGAGCGGAAAGAAATAGTCGGCCAGCTGTCTTTGCGCAATTTCCGTTTGAAATGAGGGAGTTGCCGGGGGGAGTTGGAGAATGTCTATTGACAAGGAACGGGCAGTTCTGGGGTTGGACGAACCGGGCAACAAGGATGCGCTTCGCGCGTCGGACTGGTCGCTCCTGCTTTTGGAACGGCGCGAGAAATAGGAGTGGTTCTCTGGATGTCGCTTCGTGTGCGACTGCGCTCCAGCCTGCGGCGGAAGGGTGCGGTCGTTAGGACCGGTCTTTAGTCGGTTTCTGAATGAGTTCGTCGGCGACTCTGCAGCTAATGATCGTAATGCATGGAAAATCCGACCGCCATCCACAATTTCGAAGTAAGTAGGACCCTGCCTCTCATTCCACGCGCAGAATCTCGGTGGGGTCTGTGCGCAGCGCGCGAAGCACGGCGGGCAGGGTGGCAACGAGAGCAGTGAATAGAATGGCGCACGCCGGCAGCGCGATCATATCCGCGTCGGTTGCTTTGACCTGGTAGAAAAGCGACTCGACATAACGCGCCGTACCGAATCCAAGTGCGATACCCGCGCACCCTCCAAGCGCGATCATCAGGAAGACATCGAGAGTCACAATGCGCACGATGCCAGCACGGGTCGAGCCGATCGCGATGCGGATACCGATCTCGCGGCGGCGCTGGAGGACGGAATAGTTCAGCACCGCATACAGTCCGATGCCGGCCAGGAGCAGCGCGACGGCGGCAAAGAAGGCGGCGAGCATGGCGATCAGGCGCTCGCGTATGGTCTGGTCGCGGACCAGATCGAGCTGCGTGGTGATGTTCGAGACGCGGAGTCCATTGTGGCGCTTCGCGATTACTTGGCGGAGAGAGCCAGCGAGGGCGAGCGGGTTCTGCGCGTCGGTGTGAATAACGAAGGTGGCCCAGTCAACGGCCTTCAGGGTGGATTTGTCATCGAATTCGACGAACGGCAGGTAGAAGACGGCGCGGTTGGTCTCGCGGAGATTCCGGTAGGGGGTGTCGGGGACGACGCCGACGATCTGGTAGTGGTGTTGATCGGCAACGCGCTCAAAAGAGCGGCCGATGGGGTCCTGACCGGGGAAGAAGCCCTTGGCGAAGGTTTCGTCGACGATGGCGGCTCCCGGCGAGGTGTCTTGAGGGCGAAAGTCGCGGCCGGAAACCAGGGGGATCTTCATCGTCGAGAGCCAGCCCGGGGAGATGTTCAGGAACCAGCCGGGAGTCGGACTGGGAGGCGCGCCATTGACAGAGATGGAGCTGTTTATGCCGATGCCCTGGAGAAGAGACCAGCGCGAGATGGCGACTGAGTCGACACCGGGGACAGCACGGAGCGCCTCGGCGGTTTGATTCCAGACAACGGGGAGTTGGCCTTTACCGGCAACGGTTTCAAGCAGGAGCAGACGGTCGGTGGAGAAACCGAGGGGGCGGTTCTGCAGGCGCTGGAAGGATGTGACCAGGAGCGCAGACAGGAAGAGGACGAGGACACAGAAAGCGACCTGAAGAGCGATGGCTCCACGCATGAGAAGGCGCGGCGAGTGCGGATCTTCCCCGCCTTTGAGGGCGGCAACAGGCCGGACGGCAGAGGCACGGAGAGCAGGAAGCAAACCAAGCAGGAGAACGACAAGGAGAATGAGCGCGAGGCCAAAGACAAGCACACGCCAGTCGGCGGGAAGAGCGAGGCGCGCAGGGTTGTCGGGCGGATTGACGCGGCTGAGTACAAAGGGCGCCGACCACGCCGCAAAGAACGCACCAAGGACGGAAGCCATGAGGGCGAGCAGCGCGCTCTGGCACAGGATGAGCTGGACTAGGCGCCGACGGCCAGCGCCGATCGAGATTCGCAAAGCCATCTCGTGGGCGCGGGCGGCGGCCTGGGCGGTCATCAAGTTGGCGACGTTGACGCAGGCGATCAGCAGAACGAGAGCGGCCAGCAGACCGAGGATGCCGAGTACTCGGCGATAGTCTTTCAGGAGTCGGGAGATGCAAGCGCCGGCGGGATAGAAGACAAGCTTCTGATCGAGATAGCGGTCAATGTCCGCCTGGGTCATGCCGGGGAAACGCTTGACTTGCTCGGCCTCATAGGCGCGGCTGACGGCGGAGAGATGCTGGCGGAGCGGCTCGATGGTGGTGGCTGGGTTGACGCCGGGTTTCAGCATCAGGAAGGCTTGATGCCAGGTGACGCCTCCCTCAGCGGCCAAGTTGTCCATGCTGAGGGGCAGAAAGATGTCGGTGAACGTTCCCTTTTCGGTCCCGGTGAAATCCCTTGGGGCCACGCCGGTGACTTCGAAGGTTCGGTCGCCGATGTGGAGCGAACGGCCGAGGATGTGGGGATCGCGGCCGAAACGGTGATTCCAGTAGTCCCAGGAGAGCACCGCATATGGATCGAGACCGGGGCCGCGGTCATCGGCGGGGGTGAGCAGACGGCCGAGCGCGGGCTCAAGGCCGAAGACCGGGAACATGTTGCCGGAGACATAAACGACGTGGGCCTTTTCCATTTCGTTGTCGGTTCGCCAGGTAATGTCCGTGCGGTTGGCGCCGCCGATGGCGATGAGGTCGGCCTGGTCCTTGACGGCATCGCGCATGAGGTAGAAGTCTGGCGTGGCCCAGTTGTCGTTCTCGTCAGGCTTGCCGTCGAAATTGATGAACTGGCGGGTGAGAACGTAGAGCCGATCCCCGTTGGCAACGGGCAGCGGACGCCAGAGCAGGGCGTCGATAAGACGGAAGGCGGCGACACAGGAGCCGATGCCGAGAGCGAGGGAAAGCACAGCGGCGACGGATGTGACCTTGTTGCGGCAAAGCTGCCGCCAGCCGAACCTTACATCGGCGAGAAGCGACTCAAGCCATCCGGCAGCACGAATGCTGTGACTCGCCTCGCGCTGGCGCAGCATCGAACCGAAGGTGCGGCGTGCTTCGTCGGGGTCACGTCCCGATGCAATCGCTTCTTCGATGTGGAACTGGAACTCTTCATCGATCTCGCGATTCAAGCGCTCGCCGCGCACGGCATTGGAGATACGTGTCCACAACGACATATCAAGCCTCCCGGAGCACCCGGTTAATAGCCGAACTCACCGTCTGCCATCGTGTTTCTTCTTCTGCCAATTGCTTCTTACCTGCCGTCGTTAGTTGATATATCCGCATTTGCCGCCCGCTCTCTTTCGTGACCCAGTCCGCGCGAATCCAACCAGCCTCTTCCATACGGTGCAATGCCGGATATAGTGAGCCCTCTTCGGCGTTCAATATTTCGCCAGAAGAATCCTTGATGGCACTCATAATGGCGTACCCATGCAACTTGGGCCGTCGCGAGAGTATTTTCAGCACCAGCAGATCGAGCGAGCCCTGCAAAGAATCGGCTTTCCGCATACTAAGACAGCTTAATATATAGATGGCTTATTAGTTGTCAAGCGGAGCGTCAGTTGTTGCCAACAGGCCATTGCACGTTTCGAGGATGATTTCGTTCGAAACGCGCTTTGGCGATGATGTGCTTATTGACGACCGTTCATTTTTTCTTTAGAGATCGCTTCTCCGCTGAAAGACAATCATGCTTGGAGAGCCGTTGGCTCCGGGGCCCAGCGCCAACAGACCTAGAACTTCACCGGGGCTTGCTTATCTTCCGGCGTCAGGGTGCCGCCTTCGGCCAGCTTTTTCATGTTGCGGAGCAACTTCTCGAAGAGCAAACGGTAGGTTTCCACCTGCTTCTGCCGCGCGGCATCGTCAGGCTGCGTGGAGCTATCCCACACCAGGGTGTAGGAGAGGGTAGTGCGTCCCGATGCGAGCGGGCGCGCCTCCAATGTTCCTGATACATCGGAATACAGGTGCGGCCTGGGCTCCGAGGGCGCGGCGGGCTCCGATCTCCGGAATGAAGGAGACTTCGAGACCGCCTGTCCATTTCGACAGGTTTCTTTTGCCATTGTGAGGTGTACACTCGTTCAACTTTGGGGAAACCTGCTTTCGGGTCGGGAGTTTCCAAAGATCGACTCAGCGGGCATCGCCGAGAGCGAAATTCAGCCCAAGAGCGCACTCATTGGAGAAGGAAAAGCGATGGCATACAACAATTCGATATCGACGTCCCGCAAATTCCGCTACCAGAGCCTTCTGCTCGCTACTCTGCTGACGGCAGTTACCTTGGCTTCCGCACAGGAACAGGGGCCGGACAAAAACGCAAGAGAGACGATTGATGCCACCGCGATGGGTACAAGCACGCAGTTGGGGAAGACTGTCAGTGTAAAAATCATCATTACCCGATACACCACGGAGGAAGAGAGACAAGCCTTCATTGCCGCGTTCAAGAAGGGGCAGAACCAGGGACTGGTGGACGCGCTCAGCAAGGCGAAGTCCGTTGGCCGCATCGCCATAACCGGCACGCTGGGCACCGACCTTACTTATGTCAGGGTGATTCCTACACCGACTGGCCGCAGGATTCGCTTCGCCACCGACCGCCCGATCAGAATCGGCGAAGCCATGAACTCCGGTCCGAGCATGGCCTATAGCCTGACTGCCGGCGAGATCGACTTCAACGACTCGGATAAGAAAAAGAGCGCCGGGGTTCTCTATCCTGCGTGTCAGTTGATTATCAACAAAAAGGGCGAGCTGCAGTTCGAGCTACGCAAGAACCCGTGGAAGCTGGTGAACATCATCGACTGGAACAAGGCAGGCAGCGCGGCGCAGTGAACTGAAAAGGAGGCTTGCGCCTCCTTTTCGCCTAATCGATTCCAGAAGCTTGATCCTTCCAGCGGTACCGGTGTGACTATTTCTTTGGGTCGATCGGGGGACCGCTGACGCGCTTGCCCACGAGGTCGACATCCACCTCAACGCGGTCGGCGATCTTGATGAAGGGGATGCCGCTGTTCATCCCGTAGTCCTTGCGGTCAAAGGCCATGATCCCCTTAACCTCGCCATGGCCTGTTCCGATGCCGCCGGAAACAAGGTTCAGCGTCAGCTTTTCGGGTTTAGTCACTCCGCGTATTGTGAAGTCTCCATCAATTTCAAAAGTGTTTGCACCAGTCAGAACGATCTTCGTCGACTTGAACGTGATGTAGGGATTATTCTCGGCATCGAAGAAGTCTTTGCTCTTCAGCTTGCCGTCCTTCATGCCGCTTCCGGTATTGACACTGTTCGCATAAGCCTTGATGTCCAGAACGCCCGTCGAGATACCGGGAGACGTAAAGGTCAGCGTGGCGTCCCACTTGTCGAATTTACCGGCGATAGCGACCGAGGCCTTCACATTGAACCCGACCGAGCTCTTTGCCTTGTCAAATTCGAAAACAGGGACTCCTGCAGGAGCCTGCGCCTGCGCCGCTGTAATAGTCGTAAGGACGAACAGCGTGGTGAGGACTGCAAACCAACTAACTTTCTTCATGGTTTTCTCCGTAACAGAATCTGCTGCAGTTTCAGGGTCTTGCCCGGCTCGAGTCTCCGGGTCACGATAGCAACCCGCTGCAGTGGTTAGCTGGCTGCGTTCTGTTGAGCGAGTATACGCAACCATCCCCATAAAGGGCACCTGTCCGTTTAGACAGTGTGTGACGCGCCATCTCGTGCCATCGATGATTTGGTTGCATCGTGGTGGCGGCCTCGGTGCGAGTATAGCCCCGGACAGTTCGGCGTGGACCTCAAAATCGACGTGGCGGAGCAAAATCGACCGCCGACGATTTTCCACACATTCGGAAGATTAGTTGTCCAATTCGGCGACGCTGGAACGACTAACTGGTGAACGAGGCCAACGCTAATTCAATGAACTAAGCAATCAGCCGCTGAGGAGAGAGCAAATGAAATATCTGTGTCTGGTTTTTTTCGACGAGAAGAAGCATGAGGCGTTGACGGAGCAGGAGCATCGGCAACTGACGGATGAGGCCCTGGACTATGACGATGTGCTGCGCAGGGGTGGGCACTTCATCACTGCGAACGCGCTGCAGCCGGTCAGTTCGGCGAGCACGGTGAGGGTGCGGAACGGCAAGGTGTCGGTCACGGATGGGCCTTTTGCGGAGACCAACGAGCAGATCGGGGGATTCATCCTGATCGAGGCGAAGGACCTGAATGAGGCGATTCAGCTGGCGTCGGGGATTCCTCCGATACGGCTGGGCGGCATTGAGGTGCGGCCGATTATGGAACTCGCGCACAGCAGCCAGAAGCGGACGGAATGATAACGACGAGGAATTCGCGTTACGAAGAGCGGCCGCAGTGAAGACGCGGCGGAAGGAGGCGTGAGATGTGCCCGGTATGCATGGTAACGGCGACAGCGATGATCGTTTCCGGCCTGACTTCGGCGGGCGGGTTGAGCACGGTAGCGCTGACGAAGCCGTGGATGCGGTCTAAGGCGAAGAAGTCCGCACCACTTGACAGCGGGAGCGGGCGGAAGGGGCTCGCGCGAACGCGGGAATTCAAGTCACAGGAGACGGAAAGATGACCACCGAGACATTGCAGGACGCGAGAGTGGTTTCACGAGAAGAGTGGCTCGCCGCCAGAGTGGACTTGCTGGCGAAGGAGAAGCTGCTTACACGGCAGCGGGATGCGGTGAGCGCGGCGCGCCGCGCATTGCCGCGGGTGAAGGTGGAGAAGGAGTATGTCTTTGACACTCTGCAGGGAAAGAAGACGCTGGGGGAGCTTTTCGATGGAAGAAGCCAGCTGATTGTCTACCACTTTATGTGGCGGCGCGACCTGGGCAACGGATGCACGGGCTGCTCGTTCCTGGCGGACCATATCGATGGGGCCAATCTGCACCTGGTGCATCATGACGTGAGCCTGATGGTGGTCTCGCGGGCTCCGCTTGCGGTGCTCGATGCGTACAGGCAGCGCATGGGCTGGCGCTTTCTGTGGGCGTCGTCGGAGGGCAGCGATTTCAACTTTGACTATCACGTGTCGTTCACGCCGGAGGAACTGGCGAGCGGCGAGGTCTATTACAACTACGGAATGACGAAGGCGTCGATTGATGAGCTGCCGGGAATCAGCGTTTTCTATAAGTCGCATGAGGGAGAGATCTTCCACACCTATTCGAGCTACGGGCGCGGCAACGAAGAGGTGCTGGGTGCGTACATGTATCTTGACCTGACGCCGTTGGGACGGAATGAGGGCGAGCGCGGAAATATGGGCAGCTGGGTGCGGCCGCACGATCAGTATGACGCGGGCGGAACGGTCGATCTCACCGGCGGATACAGAGCTCCGGCATCGGCAACGGAGCGCAAGTGTCATTAGACTGAAGGCCTATGCATGAGGCTTCGTCCGAACACGCTCGCGACGCGCTGGAGGCGGTTTATCGCAATGAGTCGCGGCGGGTGCTGGCGACGCTGATTCGGCTGGTGGGGGACTTTGACCTGGCGGAAGAGGCGCTGCACGAGGCGGTGATGGCAGCGATGGAGCAATGGCCGCGAGAGGGTGTTCCGGGGAACCCGCGGGCGTGGCTGGTTTCGACGGGGCGGTTCAAGGCGATCGACCGGCTGCGGCGGCGGGCGCGCTTCGATGCATCGTTGGATGAGGCTGCGGACAAGCTGCAGACAGAAGGCTTCGATCCGGCGGAATGGGATGAGAAGCACATTGAAGATGACCGACTGCGGCTGATCTTTACGTGCTGCCACCCGGCGCTGCCGCAGGATGCGCAGATCGCGCTGACGCTGCGCGAGGTGTGCGGGCTGACCACGGAAGAGATTGCGAGGGGGTTTCTGACGGGCGCGCCGACGATTGCCAAGCGGATCGTGCGGGCCAAGGCGAAGATTCGCGAGGCGGGAATTCCGTATGAGGTTCCGGCGCGCGGTGAGCTGCCGGACCGATTGGATTCGGTGCTGCAGGTGGTCTACCTGATTTTTACGGAGGGGTATTCGGCCTCGTCGGGAGCGTCGGTAACGCGGGCGGATCTGGCGGAGGAGGCGATCAGGCTGGGGCGGCTCCTGCTGGATTTGCTGCCGGAATCTGAGGTAATGGGGCTGCTGGCGCTGATGCTTCTGCAGGATTCAAGAAGGGCGGCGCGGAGTTCGGCGGAGGGGGAAGTGATCTTGCTGGAGGATCAGGACCGCTCGTTGTGGGATCGAGCCCTCATTGATAAAGGAATGGCGCTAGTGGAGCAGGCGCTCGGGTCGCGCAGGTTCGGGCCGTATACGCTGCAAGCGGCGATTGCGGCAGTACATGCCGAGGCGCGCGAAGCGTCGGCGACGGACTGGGCGCAGATTGTGGGGCTCTACGATGTGCTGCTGCGGGCGAATCCTTCGCCGGTGGTGGAGTTGAACCGGGCTATCGCGGTTGCGATGCGCGATGGCCCGGCGGAGGGTCTGGCGCTGGTTGACGGGATTCTGGAGCGGGGCGACCTCGAGGACTACTATCTTGCACATTCGGCGAGGGCTGAGCTGAGCAGGCGGCTGGGAAACAGGGAAGAGGCCGCGGCTGCATACCGGAGGGCGCTGGGGCTCGCACGGCAGGAGCCAGCGCGACGATTTCTGGAGCGGCGGCTGGCGGAGCTTGATCAGAACCGGTGAGGTGCCTGATTCGGCGAGAGATGCGTAGTTTATGAGTGGACGAAGCGGCGCAATTTATTTGTAACTCGTTATGTGACAAATAAAAGAATTTTGTAATTTCCACTTGATATTGATTCGTGACCTGTGGCAATGTATCTGAAGCAGAGGAGCCAAGAATGACTACCATCCTCCAACTCGGTCATACGATGCGGCCCGCAGATATAGAGCGGCGTCGGATCGTTCTGGCTTCTGCCAATTACCGCCCGATAATAAGCGCGGTGTTCCTCTGCTGAATCCAGACAACCGATCGTAAAGCTGCATTAACCGCTGTAATAGCGAGTGGTGAAGCACGCGGATACTTCGTCTTGACACGACTCATGCCGCGTGGCGACCGTTCCCTTGCGTTACAGCATTTATGCAGAGCTCAGTGCACAGAGCACAGGGCTCAGAAACAAATTTGCCCTCCGGTGGTGAGGGCTCGGGATACTTCCTGCCAAGAAGGCGGACGAGGAATGCCGCCAACCCGCTGGGCGACTGGGCCCAGCGGGTCAACCCGGGCCGATGAATCCCCGGAGATTTTGAATTTGTAACTGCGCCGGTGGCGTGTGAACGGGTTACTTCGACGGACCGAAAGAGGCGGGTTCGAATCCTGCATTCGCGGCAACGCGAATTAGTTCATTGGCAGAACGTTCGGCATATACCTGTTCCGGTTTGTTCCCCGGTGCAAGACTTCAACTGCTTGCGGCAGAAATCGCTGTGAGCCTTAACCGTGCAAGGAAACACGTCATGGCCATTCGTATCGTTCGCAGTGTAACGGTAGTCGAGCAGGAGTCGCTCTGCCGCAGCTGCCGTTACGCGAGCATTCAGACTGGCTACTCGGCGAAGGAAGAGGAGATTCGTTGCTGCTATCTCCGTGAGGTGCGCCTGGTTTCGTTCCCGGTGAAGGCGTGCACCGATTATCTGAGCAAGGAGACTCCGACTGTCTTCGAGCTCGAGAAGATCGCTTTCATCATCGATCTCAACAAGTTCGTTGAGTCGAAGATCGAGGGCTTCGGCAGCGCGGTTCTGGCTGGAGAGGCGGATACCGACGATGAGTAGCCATCAAAGTTGACTTTGTCCCGGTCCTAACAGGATGCCGACCGGAGATGAAGCTGGTACAACTCGGCATCTTAGAAAGAGAGGGCGTGATGGCACGCCTGAATGTATTGCATTTGAGCCAGCTCGGATTTACAGGCGCGGTGCTGCGCACTCACGAGGGTGCGCCGGCGGCTTTGATCAGCGCCGAGGCGCAGCTACGGCGCTCAGTGCTGGCGTGTTTGCTGTGGGAGGACCAGTTCTACGAGGACGGCGTTGCTATTTCTGATCGCATTGCGGGGCTGGTCCCTCGCGTAGAGGCTGCGCGGGTTGCCGCATTGGCGGTTGAGGCGCGTGAGCAGATGAAACTGCGGCACGCGCCGCTTTTGCTGGTGCGCGAACTGGCGCGGCATCCGACACGGCTGGAAACCTCTCGGGGCGTAGTCGCGGAGACGCTGGCCCGTGTGATCCAGCGCGCGGACGAGCTGGCGGAGTTCCTTGCGATTTACTGGAAGGACGGCCGCCAGCCGCTGTCGGCGCAGGTGAAGAAGGGGCTTGCGGCTGCGTTCAGCAAGTTCGACGGGTATGCGCTGGCGAAGTATGACCGCGACGGTGTGGTGAAGTTGCGTGACGTGCTGTTCCTGACGCACGCCAAGCCGCTCACCGCGGAGCAGGCGCTGACGTGGCGTCAGCTTATCGACGGGACGCTGCCTTCTGCAGAAACGTGGGAGGTGCGGCTGTCGCGCGGCGAGCAGCAGCGCGAGGTGTGGGAGTCGCTGCTGATCGAGAACCGGATAGGAGCGCTGGCGCTGCTCCGCAACCTGCGGAACATGCAGGAGGCGGGGGTGGAGCCGGAGCTGGTGAGGCACGGGCTTGAGGCGATTCGCGTCGACCGTGTACTGCCGTTTCGTTTCATCGCGGCTGCGCGGTACGCTCCGCAGTGGGAGCCGTGGATCGAGCGGGCGATGTTCGTGAGCCTGCACGGTCAGGCGCCTTTGCCGGGACGCACGGTGCTGCTGGTGGACGTGTCGGGCAGCATGGATGCTCCCCTCTCGGGACGGTCGCAGATGCGGCGTATGGATGCGGCTGCCGGTCTCGCGGTGCTGCTGAGCGAGATCGCCGAGGAGGTGAGTGTTTACACCTTCTCGGAGCGGCTGGTGCGGGTACCGTCGCGTCGCGGCTTTGCTTTGCGCGATGCGATTGTGCAGAGCCAGCCGCACAGCGGGACGTACCTCGGCCGGGCGCTTGGCGAGCTGCGTGAGTCGTACGACAGGCTGGTTGTCATTACGGACGAGCAGTCGCACGATCGTGTGCCGGTGCCGCGCGGGCGTGGCTACGTGGTGAACGTGGGCAGCTACCGCAACGGTGTGGGTTACAGTGCATGGACGCATATCGACGGCTGGAGCGAGGCCGTGGTTGAATACATCCGCTCGGCGGAGCGGATGGCCTCGTAAAGATAAGTGAATAACACTGGAGGGCGGGCGCGAGTCCGCCCTTTTCTTGTTGTGTATGATTCGAGACGGTGAATCGAAGTGTACGAGGATGAGATGAGGTTCAAGAACAAGGTAGTGCTGGTGGCTGGTGGAACCGGAGGGTTGGGTCGCGCGGTGAGCCTGGCGTTTCTGAGCGAGAGAGCGAACGTCGTCGTAACTTACCAGCGCGCGGAGGAATTTCAAGCACTAGAGGGTGCGGCGGGTGTGGGCGGGTTGCGCCTGGCGGGGCATCAAGTGGATGTGACCGATGAGGCCGCGACGCGAAAGCTTGTCGACGAGATCGTTGCCGAGCACGGACGGCTGGATGCGATGGTCAATACTGTCGGCGGCTACGCAGGCGGGGTGAAACTGTGGGATCTCGAGACAGAGACTTTTGACCAGATGCTGGCGCTGAATCTGCGCGCCGGATATGCGCTGGCGCGGGCGGCGATTGGTCCTATGCTCAAGCAAAAGGCGGGTGCGATTGTAAACGTCGGCGCCAAGGCTGCGTTTGATCATGCTGGCGGAGCTTCGGCTTACGCGGCGGCGAAGGCGGCGGCGCTGGCGATGATCGATTGCCTGGCGGCGGACGTGAAGGGCACGGGCGTGCGGGTAAATACGGTTCTGCCCAGCATTATCGACACGGCGGCGAACAGGAAGGCAATGCCGGACGGGAATTTTGCAGTGTGGCCGAAGCCGGAGGATATCGCGAAGGTCATTCTGTTCCTGTGCAGCGAGGATGCCCGGGTGATTCATGGGGCGGCGATTCCGGTGTATGGGGACAGCTAAAGCGTTAGAAAGGCGTAACCCCAAGAGCGTGCGGCACATCTGAAGGAGAGATTGGAGGGCATCATGTCGATTCGTCCGGTGAAGCAGGTGATTCAATCGAAGCCGACGATGGAGGGCGCGGGTGTGCACCTCCGGCGCGCGTTTGGCTTCCACAATACGTCGGAGTTCGATCCGTTTCTGCTGCTCGATGATTTCAGGAATGATGTTCCGGCGGATTACCTGGCGGGATTTCCGTGGCATCCGCATCGCGGAATTGAGACGGTGACGTATGTGCTGGCGGGGACGGTGGAGCACGCGGACAGCATCGGCAATAACGGTGCGATCGGCGCGGGCGATGTGCAGTGGATGACGGCGGGAAGCGGGATTATCCACCAGGAGATGCCGAAGGGCGATGCGGTGGGGCGGATGCACGGCTTCCAGCTATGGGCGAATCTGCCGGCGTCGCAGAAGATGACGGCTCCGCGATACCAGGAAGTGAAGGCGGGAGATATTCCGGAGATCACGGATGACGACGGGACGCAGGTGCGGGTGGTTTGCGGAAGCTTCTGGGGGAAGTCGGGTCCGGTGGATGGGATTGCGACGAATCCAACGTACATTGATGTGACGGTTGCGCCGGGCCGGCGGAAGACGCTGCCGGTGGAGGTGAGCAGTCACGCGTTTGCGTATGTGTTTGGCGGATCGGGCAAGTTCTGCAATGCGTCTGCGCCGCTGGCGGTGCCGACGGAGGGGGTGCAGTGGCTGGACACTCATCCACCGGCGGCAGCCGACAACCGATCGCTGATCCTGTTTGACCGGGGCGACGAAGTGACGGTGCAGGCGGGGGATGACGGGATCCGGTTCCTGCTGGTTTCGGGCAGGCCGCTGCAGGAGCCGGTGGCGTGGTATGGCCCGATTGTGATGAATACGCAGGCGGAACTGCAGCAGGCGTTTCAGGATCTGGAGACGGGGAAGTTTCTGAAGCAGGGATGATTCGATCTGAATCCTCGCCACTCTGAAAAAGCCTCATGTCTTCCGAATGAGCAGGGCTCCAGCGTTGTCGACGACCTCACTGTCAATAATTTCGGCCTCCAGGTATGTTTTGATCTCGTCGCCGAATGAATTGAAATGATATCGATGGTCATGAGTAAGCGGCACCTGTCTTACGGTGCGACCGTCAATCTCGACCTCGGAATAGGCAGTTCTAACGCTCCGCGCGCTTCTGAGAACGCTTAGCAGTGGAACCTCGTGAACCATTGCTTTTTCTACATTAACCTCTAAACCCGCTATCCTGAGCGGTAAGCAGGCGTACTCAATCACAAGTGGACTATTGAGGATTGAGCGTCCTGACGAGATCTCATCGAGTGCGCAATTAATCTCAATAACGGCGAAGTCGCCTGGGTACATGGACTGTTTTAGAGCGGATAGGATTTTTGGCTCATCGCTATTACCCAGGGTATTTCCGAGGATGGAAAAGACATTCGGAGACGGCCGATCCTCATAAACGGCCCGGAGGACCGGTAAATTACAGAAGTCTCCAATTACAGCCTTCGTGTGAACGCCCCGGTGGTCGTAATTATCCCTGAAAACATTCCTTATGCATTCAACCAGGAGCTTGTCGGAGATATCGATCGGATAATAATTGAGTGCGCGGAAGCCGCTTGTAATCAATGCGTCGAGTAAAATGCGATCTTTCTCGCCATCGCCGCTTCCCATGCTGACGAAATCGATATCCTCGCGGTTATCGGAGATTCTCGCGATGTGGCGGGCAAAACGGGATGCGATCCTGTGTACCAGCAACATGGAGTTGCTGTGAAATCTGTATTGAGGGTCCGACGAGAGCCTAAGCCAGAACTCTGCCCCTTCCTCGGTGAAGTAATGGTAGCGTTCCGGTATTACGTCTCCGTGGAGGATATGTTGGCGAATTTCTTCACGATGACCGAAGCGATGCTGCGAGAAATGCAGTGCCGCGTCAGTCAAATTGGCAACGCGATCGATGTCGCCATGCCCAAGTATCGGTTCGTACCTGTGCAGGACTGCCCTCTTTCGCACGCCTTCCCTCCTTACAATCGCCAGGATGGCGTTCGCAACGGGGGCCAGGACGCTGTCGGGAGGGTTGTTCTCGTCAGGCGGCTTGTATTCGAGAAAACTCACGCCCGACAAATCCGTGGGAAGCTTCAGTTGAACTTCGCGAGGATAGATGAAAAACACGCGGTCGCGTCCCAGTGCTCCGAGAAACAATCCAAACTCAAAAATGATGTTGTCTCTCGGTGCGTCGGATGCTTTACCGCGAGATTCTGTAAAGTCATCGGGCGTGGCCAGAATACAGGCGAAATCAAAGTCCGCTGCAACTTTCAGCAGGTTGTCCAGGTTTGCTCGATTCTGCTCGAATACTCCCTGGCACCAGACTCGCACTGATGCCCACCGATCGATCGCGGATTGCAGGGTGATTGCGAGGTGCTGTGCCTCACCGGTTGACCCAATAAAGATAGTTGGTTGCTTCATGTGGAATCCCTTTCCACTTCGTGAACTGAAGCCATTTGTGTGGCGGTCGTCGGTAGGCTTCCCATCGCAACGCGAGTACACTGCGGCATTTCAAACCTGCATCGTCTCAGCTGAACCTATGATGTTGCTCTATTGAAGGGAGGAGCGCGGCGTTCAGACCGCAAGTTCCGCTGACAGCGGATCCGGGGCAAGAGACTCTGCGCCTCCTCGACAATTAAGTGCCAGCCGAAACTATGCCAGTTTCTGGTTTCCTTCCACAATACGTTTTTGCAAGCGCCTTGCAAGTGCTAAGGTGACGATAGACCCTGCGCGTGTGT
>CAVRXY010000016.1:0-238661 GCA_963725225.1 uncultured Acidobacteriaceae bacterium | reverse complement strand
GCCACATGCCGCCAGAGATGACACCAGAGAGGAAGTGTCGCCAGGCCGACGATCCACGCCATAGCCGCAATAGCATCTCGCCCCGGAGCTTTAAGCTTTATCCTCCGTCTTGCCCGCCGCCTTCCACTTCCGCACTACATAGGCGAGATATCCCAGGTGGATAACCCAGGTCACGGCATAGGCCAGGACGAGATGGCGGTGAAACATCGGATTCATGCGGCCTCCAGTGTAGAGTGCGCGGCCTTCAGGTCGGCCTGTTGCTGGCGATATTCAGCCGCATATCGCAGCATGACCACGAAAATACCCCACGCCAGCCATCCCGCCATATTCCACCACAGCGCCGGCATCATGCTCGGGTCTACGCCTGAGTTCGGCCCGCCAAAAAACACCGGAGCAGGATGTTGCGTCCGCCACCACCGCGTCGACATATAAACGATCGGCACGTCGAGATAGCCGAAGATCGCCACCACCGCCGCCAGTGTCCGCATCTCCGGCCCCTTAACAAAGCGCCTCACCAGCAGGTAAGCAACATAGATCAGCCACAGAACCAGCGTCGTCGTCAGCCGTGCATCCCATGTCCACCAGATGCCCCACGCCGCGCGCCCCCACAGCGACCCGGTCGTCATCCCAATCAGGCAATACACCACGCCCATCTCCGCCGAGGCCAGCGCCAGCGCGTCGGCCTTCAAAGCACGCGCCTGGTTTCTGTTCCGAAGCGCAAGATAGGTAAGGGAGCAGATCAGATTGACAGCAAAAAACACCGCCATCCCGCACCACGACGGCACATGGTAGTAAAGGATCCGCGAAATCTCCCCCTGTTCCTGGTCAATCGGCACCACGAACATGGCCACGCGAAACCCATTTGCCAGCAGTGCCAGCGTCAGCACCGCCCACACCCACCGAAAAACCTTCATTGTGAGTCCTTGAACTTACAATCCAGTCTACCGGATGGGAGTCCGTCGGCCATCCCTTCACCCACACTCGTTTCGACGTCAATCTCAGCCATATAAAAGAGCGCGACGGTCAAAGATACGAGCGCAATTACTTCCACCGCTGACTCTCGCGACCGGACGAGTTTCTCCTCTTCACAAGTGTTGCCGTTGCGGAGTAAAAAGGATAACCATGGCTTGGTTCACCGTTATCTTCGGCGGCATTATTCTCATCGTCGGTCTCCTCGGACAGATCTTCGGCATCAGGAAGAGCCAGTCGTCCCACCCCGAAGACAGGCGCATCGGGAAGCTGGTCTTCACCATCGGGTCGGTCGTTGTCGGTCTCTGGGTCGTCGCCTTTGCTACGGCACGTCTCCTGCACTTCAAAACCACAGGCCATTGGTAGTACACCCGCGGCGTGCGCGCCCGTCCTTCAATAATCGAAGATCATTTCTCTGGCGGTTGTGGTTGAAGTCCTGCCGCATCGCGTCCTTGAATCTGACTCCTCAACGCGAGGCCCGGTGCGTTCTGCTTGGAGCGCCCGACTGCCTGAATCAAGCACAGCCTTTTCAAGCATATATGAATATTGTAATATTCATATATGCAGGATTCATTGCGACGATTCAAGGCTGATATCTTTCAGGCGCTCGCTCATCCGACCAGAATCGCGATTCTGGAGCTCCTCAGCCCGGGAGAGCTCTCTGCCGGAGCTCTGATCGAAAAACTCGGCATGGAGCAGGCGAATGTCTCGCAGCATCTTGCCGTGTTGCGGGCAAAGCAGCTTGTCTCTAATCGCAAGGTCGGCAATCAGGTCTTCTATTCGGTTCGAGACCCCATCATCATTGAGGTTCTGAGCCTGATGCGCACCTATTTCCACGCCCACCTCCAGGAGGCACTGGGGATGTTGAATGAGATAGAGAAGCCGCTAGAGACTGCCCGGTGAGTTCTGCGCAAAGGTGGATTCCTCGCTCCATTGAGTGTCTGCGCGGTTACACGGTCAGGCAAGCTTCGCACGACCTCGTCGCGGGTCTGACGGTCGGTCTGGTTGCGCTTCCCTTGGCGATGGCCTTCGCCATCGCGTCCGGCGTGCCCCCACAAGCCGGCCTGTATACCGCAGTGGTCGCAGGCTTCCTGATCTCAGCGCTGGGTGGATCACGTACCCAGATTGGCGGACCCACCGGGCGCCTTCGTCGTGATCGTCGCCGGAATCGTCGTCAAGTTCGGCCTGGGCGGCTTGGCGCTGGTCGGGATCATGGCCGGAGTCATGCTGCTTTTCATGGGCTTCACGGGCCTGGGCGCAGCCGTCAAGTACATCCCGCGCCCGGTCACGATCGGCTTTACCAACGGCATCGCTCTGCTGATCGCTTCCACCCAGATCAAAGACTTCTTCGGCATGAAAACGCCGCCGGTTCCCAGCGAGTTCCTGGCCCGGATCAGGACACTCATCCACTATGCCGGAACGACACGATGGCAAGCCGCAGCAGTTGCCGCCGGCTCGCTGGTTGTCATTTTGTTGTGGCCGCGATTAACGAAGCGGCTCCCGGGTTCGATCGTCGCGCTCCTGCTATCAACGGTTCTGGTAGCTGTCTTCCACCTGCCTGTCGAGACAATCGGCAGCAGGTTCGGTGGCATTCCGCAGGGCTTTCCGCCCTTCGCCCTGCCCAGCTTTCAAGCGGCACACATCCTGCCTTTGCTTCCGTCAGCCTTCACTGTTGCACTGCTTGCCGCAGTCGAAAGTTTGCTCTCCGCCGTCGTCGCCGATGGCATGAGTGGAGATCACCACAACTCGAACATGGAGTTAGTCGCGCAGGGCGTTGCCAATATTGCCTCTCCGCTTTTTGGGGGCATTCCTGCAACCGGGGCAATTGCTCGCACAGCAACGAACATCCGTTCCGGAGCCCTCACACCGGTGGCAGGCATGGTCCATTCACTTACCTTACTTACGATTCTTCTGGTTGCCGCCCCGCTGGCGCGCTTTGTACCGTTGGCAACGCTGGCTGCGGTCCTGTTCGTGGTGGCCTACAACATGGGGGAATGGCGGGAGATCGGAACTATCCTTCGCCTGTCGAAGACCGACATTGCCGTTTGGTTTACGACATTCGCCTTGACCGTTTTCGCTGATCTGACGGTAGCCGTGGGAGTCGGGATGACGCTCGCGGCACTCCTCTATATCTACCGCGTCGCGGAGACGACAACGGTTGCGCCGGTGACGCGCGAATACCTGAAAGATGGGCAGGCGCACATTCTGCAAGGCAAGAGCATTCCCGCCAACGTAACCATTCTCCGCATCCATGGGCCGTTTCTCTTCGGGACAACCGAGAAGCTTGCCGAGGCGACCAGAGATCTGAAGCCGTTTGCAGACATCGTGATCCTGCGCCTTCGGAATATGACGGCTCTCGACGCAACCGGCATACACGCGCTGGAGCAATTCTCCGATCGACTGCGTAAGGCAGGCAAAAGACTACTTCTGTGCGGCGCGCGGGATCAACCATCGCGACTTATCTCAGGCTCCGATTTTCTGGAGCATGTTGGACCCGAGAACGTCCTGCCTCATGTTCAGGCAGCACTCGCGCGTGCGAGAGAGATACAGGGAGATTTCGAGGGGGTTGGCCTGGAACTGGCTCTTGAACTGGAGCATCGGCCACTCTGAAAAACCTGGCCGACGATTTCTCCGTACCCGGTAGAATAGAAATAGAGATCCGAAAGGCCCGCTTCCGGCGGGTCTTTTTCATTGCCGCGCGAATGCAGGGTGTCAGCCGGTGGGCTAACTTCAACGCCAACAAACGATTACAGCCAAGCTCCATCGAATGAAACGGTTACAGCCGTCTTCATCTTCAGCGGGAATAAGTGGTTCAAAAACAGACGGTTACAGCTAGTTCCAATGAGATGAATGAGTTACAAACCACAATCCGCAACGCCCATGAAGTGAATGAGTTACAAGCCATAGAAAAATGGGGGGAGGGGGTGGGGGGTACCCCATGTCGCTCAGTCCTCTGCGTTCAGCACCAGATCGAACAGCAGCATGCTCACGGTAGTAAAAATCACGTCGTAGCCCAGCAGCAGTTCGATCCACCACGTTGGATCAGTCTCGCCTGAAAGAATCGCCGAGGTCGCCAGCGCCATCCCCAGCAGCGCTGGCATGAAAATCGGAAACAGGATCAGCGGGAGCAGCAGTTCGCGGTTGCGCGACCGGATCGACAGCGCAGCAAAGAACGTCCCGTTCACCAGGATCGCCCACGTTCCCAGCGGCACCGCCAGCAGCAGCAGCCACACATTCCCCAACGGATGCAGGTTGTAGAAGATCGCAAACACAGGAGCCAGGACCAGCTCAACCGCGCTCACAAAGATAAAATTCGCCACCACCTTGCCCAGAAATAAGGAGGCCGCCGGCGCAGGAGTCATTCGCTGCGCATCGAGAACGCTGTTACGCAGCTCCCGCGCCCATGCCTGGTTCAGCGCGCTGATCGCGGCAAACAAAATCGCCACGCAGAGAATCGGTCCCGCAATCTGCCGCGACACCGCCCGGGTCGGATCAAACGCCAGGCTGAAGATCACCACCACCAGCAGCGCAAAAAACAGCATCGAGTTGATCGCATCGCGCGAGCGCCACTCAATGCGCAGATCTTTCGCCAGATGCATTAAAAAGTAGGGTGTTTTCAAGAGTAGGGACCGCCTCATCCGTGTGCGTCCTTGGTAAGCGCAGCGATCGTCGCACCAGACGCCCGAAGATAATCCGCCGGCGACATCACCAGCTGCGCCCCTCGTGTCCCCGCCGAAACCGAAATCAGATCAAACAACTCAATCGTCTCGTCCACAAACGCAGGAAAGCCCTTCTTCGCACCAAATACCGTCACCCCGCCGCGAACATACCCCGTCAGCGGCTCGACCTCCTTCAGCGAAACCATCTCCGCCTTCCGCGCACCCGCCGCCCGCGCCAGCTTCTTGAAGTCCAGCTCCTCACTGCCGGGAACGACCGCAAACACGTGCTCCCGTTCGCTGGTCACGCACAGCAGGGTCTTGAAGACCTGCTCCGGCGGCATCCCGATCTTCTCGGCCACCATCACTGCCGAAAACTCCTCCGGATCGACCGCATATTCCCTCAACTCATATGCGATCCCCAGCGACTCGAGATACCGTGCCGCATTCGTCTTCGTCGCTGAGCCTCCCGCCGCCGTCTCCGCGAGCGAAGCCACGCTCCCCGCCTGCAGGGTCAGCAGGAAATCAGCGACCGGCTCCGCCAGCTCACGCTGATGCGTCGTCAGCACGATCGTCTTGCCCTGCGCCCGCAGCCGCACCAGCAGGTCCAGCATCTGCTTTGCGCTCACCGCGTCCATATTTGAGAAGGGCTCATCAAGCAGCAGCAGCTCCGGCTGTGCCAGCAGCACGCGTGCCAGCGATGCCCGCTGCCGCATCCCCTGCGAGTACTGCCCCACCGGCCGCGCCAGCGATGCGTCCAGCCCCACCGACTGCAGCGCCGCTTCCGGGGCCATGCACTCCCGCTCCTTATACAGACCCGCAAAATATCGAAGATTTTCCGCGCCGGAAAATTCGTCATAAAGCATCGACGCGTGGCTCATATATCCGATGCGATCCCGGACGTCCGCCGGCTTTTCGCCGAACACCTTCACGCTGCCGTACGTTGGTCGCAGCAGCCCGGCCATCAGTCGCAGCAGCGTGGACTTGCCCGCGCCATTCTCGCCGAGCAGCACATAGCACCGCCCCTGCTCAATGCTCAGAGAAATCTTGCGCAACGCGACAAACGAACCATACAGCTTGGAAACGGATTCGAGCTCAACCACCGGCGTCATGCTGTTGGGAGTATAAACAGCCGTCCGCGGAGAGGCAGACGGCACCAGGAGCAGCTGAGGTCAGTGTTGACCCACAGGGGCGGGAGCCATTGCAGCCGCCGTGCCCGTCGCCGCCGGCGTTCCCGGCTTTGCACCCGGTGCGGGAGCATACTTGGACGCGCACTTCGCCTGAAGCTGCGTCGCGTGAAAGACGCCATCGCGTCCGTAAGTGCCGACTGCCAGAGCCTGCGCATTGTCCTTGAACGTGTCCGGCGGAGGCTCTTCACCTTGATACGACACCCGCAACTGGTTCGAGTTCTCGACCAGAACGAAGTCTGCATTCGTACCGTTATGCCGAATCGAGCCCGGCAGCACATTGCCTGCAACCCGCAGGTTGCGCGTGTATGCCTCTCGATCCCATCCCGTTCAGCTCCTGGATGGTCACGTAGTAGCTCTTGTTGGCACGCACTCCGCTGACTGCGAGAAAGGCAATCACCCCGACGATGATCACCATAGCCGCGCCAATTCGCACACTTTGACTCTTCCGCTGCATAGGTCTCCAATAAGTCTATGACCATTGCAGCGGCCGTGGCAACTCAACCGTGTCTCCGTATGCCGCGCCCGCGCATCTATTTATAATCCGGACAGTTTCCGCAATATCGGACGCATCGAGCAGACCATCACCGATCTTTCTCCCAGAGGGAACCATGACGACCAGCGGCCTTACCCCGAACGCAACCCTTGAGATTCTCCAGCCCCGCGCCGAGTGGATCGTGAAACGCAAGGCTGAGGCGGCACGCACCGGCGACTCCAACATGTCGCAGATGCATTTCGCCCGCCTCGGCAAGATAACCGAAGAGATGGACTACGTCGCGAAGCGCGAGAACATCTCTCCCGAGCTCGTCCGTGACGAAATCGCCGCCGGACGATTGATCATCCCCGCAAACGTCAACCACCCAGAGCTCGAGCCGATGGGCATCGGCATCGCCACCAGGTGCAAGGTGAACGCCAACATCGGCAACTCTGCTGTCACCTCGAACATCGACGAGGAACTGCGCAAGCTGCACATGGCCATTCAGCATGGCGCCGATACCGTCATGGATCTCTCAACCGGCGGCAACATCCCCGAGATTCGCGAAACGATTCTCCGACACTCGCCCGTACCCATCGGCACCGTCCCCATCTACGAGGCTCTCCAGCGCGTCAAGAAGCTCGAAGACCTCAACATCGATCTCTATCTCGAGGTCATCGAAGAGCAGGCCCGGCAGGGCGTCGACTACTTCACCGTCCACGCGGGAGTGCTCATCCAGTACGTCCCCATGGTTGCGAAGCGCATCACCGGCATCGTCAGCCGCGGCGGCGCCATCCTCGCGCAGTGGATGACCCACCATCACAAACAGAACTTCCTCTATGAGCACTTCGACCGCATCGTGAAGGTCATGGCGAAATACGACGTCAGCTTCTCGCTGGGAGACGGACTTCGTCCGGGCTCCATCGCCGACGCTAGCGATGAAGCGCAGTTCGCCGAGCTCAAGACCCTCGGCGAGCTCACTTCGAAGGCCTGGGAGAGCGACGTGCAGGTCATGATCGAAGGCCCCGGTCATGTCCCGCTTGACAAGATCAAGGAGCAGGTCGACAAGGAAGTCGAATACTGCTTCGGCGCGCCTTTCTACACTCTGGGTCCGTTGGTCACCGACATCGCACCTGGCTACGACCACATCACCTCGGCCATCGGCGCAGCCATGATCGGTTGGCATGGCGCTTCGATGCTCTGCTACGTCACGCCTAAAGAGCATCTCGGCCTGCCCAACGAAAAAGACGTGAAGGACGGCATGATCGCCTACAAGATCGCTGCCCACGCCGCTGACATCGCCCGTCGCCGCCCCGGCGCACAGGACCGCGACGATGCCATCAGCTACGCCCGCTATACCTTCGACTGGGAGAAGCAGTTCGCGCTTTCCCTCGACCCCGAAACCGCCCGTTCCATGCACGACGAAACGCTGCCCGACGACTACTACAAGGAAGCCGCCTTCTGCTCGATGTGCGGTCCGAAATTCTGCTCGATGAACTGGTCGAGCAAGGTGGACGAGTTCAACAAGCAGGTCCACGGCCTGGAAAAGAAAGACCTCAGCGAATTGGTGATCTTGCAGGCGCAGCAGTTAGCCGCGAAAAGCTAGATTGTCAGTCTGAAAATTCGGTCCCCGCCCCCCATGTCCTGGTCTCGGGACAAGGGAATCTCCACCTCTAGTTGTGCAGCGCAACGACGGCGAACAATTGATCGCTTTTCCGCGGCCTACGCTGCTGGGTCGATGCCAAACTGCGTCGCGAAGCGATTGCTCCGGCAACCCCATTCACTTGCGCCGCAATCTCATAGCGGGTATACCCTGAATACGGTCAGGAAAGGACGTCATTATGAATGCAGTTAAAGTCTGGGCAGCTTTTATGGTAGGTGTCGCAGCAGGCGCAGCCGTCGCTCTGCTCTACGCTCCGCAAACGGGAGAAAAGACCCGCCGCCAGCTCCGCCGCAACCTTGAAGACGCTGGCGATTACATCAAGGATGCCGCCGATACCGTCAGCGATCATGCCGAAAAGTACGTGAAGCGCGGGCGTAGCGTTGTCGAGGACGTCGTCGACTCAGCCTCAAGCGCCGTGACCGCCGCGAAGAAAGTCATCCAGATCTGATTACCAAATCTGCGAGGGCTGCGCGCCAGCGTCATTCGCGCGCGCAGCCTGACTAAAAAATTAGCTCCGGGTCAGCTAAAATCTGCGGTAACATCCCATATCGGCACGCCGGGCACCCGTCTTCGTTACCTGGGAATCATTCTCCGGGCAAAGCTGTAACACCTCCAATTTCATCGTTAATTCCTCTGCCTTCGCTGCTAGCATGAGCTGAGTAATAGTCATTTTGGCGTAGCCGGAATTGGGTACAGGTCATTTGCATCGGTTGGAGAGAGAGTACTCGTCCCTGGCAGGTTGCTATGCGCTGCTCGCGTCGCTTGCTGTGTTGTTTCTTGTTTACATCCGCGTGGCTTTTTTGTCGGACACGCCTGATTTGTCGAGCTTGATCTTCAGGCCGCTTTCCGATCATGGGCCGCGCTGGCGCCTGTGGGTTGATTTTGTGCGCCAAGCCGTGTCCGTTTTCCGCGAGCGGATGCACACCACGTGGTTGTTCTTCGGCGTTTTTGCTGCCGTCTGGGTTGCCGGTCTCCTCTGGATGCAGGTCGTGAGAAGCCGCCGACACCTCACTTTCAACCGGCAGGAGGCAATCTGGATGGCATGGATGAGCTTGGCGGTCTTCTCCGCTGCCGTGTTGTATGGACTGGGCACGAATGGCCTATTCCCGCAGCGCCTTCCTCAGTTGGTAACTGCGTCGGATATCGCCGCCTTGGCTTTTATGCTCGGCCTTCCGCTTGTCGCCTGGTCCCGGCTGCATCGCCGGCAGCAGGAAGTTCAGGAAGACTCCAGCGAGTCCTTGTTGCCGCGCAGGAATTCAGGATTTCTCGGCCTTGACGACGATGAATCGAACGCGCGGCTGGCCGAGAACTTTTCTCTGCGCGAAGTCAGACCCGAGGTCAGGCCCGTCGATCTGCTCCCCGCCGTTCAGACCTTCCACGAGCGCCCCGCTGACCACGCCAGGGCGGCGGCAGACCGGCTGATTGAGAGCGCCGAGTCACCCGTTATCGCAGAGGTCTCGGTACCCCTCCCTGCGGTTGTCGTGGTGCCTATCCCCGTTGCGGTGGCCCTTGTCGCCGATGCAGCCGACAAGCCCGCGACGAAGGATTCCGCGACTAAAGGCATCGACGGATTCCGACGTCACCTCTCCTCCATGAACAGCAACTGGCAGAACATCGAAAGCATTCGCAGAGAGATCGACGACTGGTTCGAACAACGGCGGCAGCAGGCGATCGCCCATCTCGACACGCATCCCGGAATGCGCAGCCCCAACCTCGCTCAGAATATTTTTCAGGATTTTCCGAACGACAAACTCTCCGCAGTAGACGCCCAGTGGGCCGAGATTCGCAGGGCTGCGCTTGAAATCAGCCGCTGGTTCGGAGACGTGCAGGCGCCGGAACGCAACCATTGAGCCGCGCACATCCAGACCGTGAAATCCCATCGGGCGCGGTCCGTCCGGCCCGGAGCGGACTTCGCCTGAGAATTGCCGCTACCGCAGGAATGGTCGCTCTGGCTGGCCTCTCCGCCGCTCGCCACGCATCCGCCTCGTTCGACGAGCCCAATATTCCGATTGGAGATGTCGCCTCCTCCGACGGCATCGTCTCCGGAACGGTCCGTCTGACCGGCAATCGGCTGGTTTTCTTCAGCGGAGATCGTTTCCGCTCCAACCAAAGCAACCTTGCCGTAAACTTTGCCAGCGGAGGCTCACTCGTCCTCTGTCCCCATTCACAGGTCCAGGTCCTCGCTGCCGGTCCGAACACCGGAGTGATGCTCGCTTTTGCTGAAGGAGGCTCGGAGGAGCCCTTTCCTGTGCACCCGAATGACATCGTCATGACACCCGACTGGCGCATCGAAATGGTCGGCGATGTGCACCGGGGGGACCTGGGTGAATTGCAATTATCCACCACCCGGCGCGGCGATCTTTGCCTCTCGGGAGCCGTTCAGAGCGGCGCATTCTTCCACATCAGCCAGCTCATCGGTGACGCTGCCTTCAATTTCCCGGCTCAGGGCAGCGTCAGAATCGCCAATGGCTCGATGGAGAGTTATCCCGCCGGATGCTCTTGCGACAGCGCGCCCCCTACCGGCGAAACACCTGCGGCTGCGCCAGCGGCCTCACCCGCCAGTTTTCCCCAGCCGCCCGTAGCCGTTTCTCCACTTCCGGCTGCGACTCCGCCGACGGCTGCGCCGAGTCCCGTTAATTCCGATGCCGGCTCAAAGAAGAAGCAGCGCCCTCAGGACGTCGCCGGTTACGTGCGCTCCTTGATCCACTTTGTCTTCGGCCGCTGAAGAAAGTTATCCAGATCTGCGTGATACCGAACGTTGCCGTGGGCGGTGCCGGCACCATAAGGTAACAAACTCCCGCTCACAAGCCTCCGCTTTTTTCAACTTTCGTAACACCAAATTTCGGTTACATGAGTACCGCCTTAGTAACATTTGGACTCTTACGTTTGGCTGCTAGCATGAGCCGAGTTGTCGGTTCCTTATTGTCTTCGAATTGGGTACAGTTCCGTGGAACGCATTTGAGAGAGGTTTTTCGTCCCTGGCAGGTTGTTATGCGCTTCTTGCGTCGCTTGCCGCTTCATTTCTGATCTACGCCCACCTTGCCTTCGTGGCGCATCCGCCGCACTGGGCAAGCCCGGAGAGGTTTGTTACGGGATCGTCTCCCGGACAAGCGTTGCACGTTCGCCAGGCATTTGCCGCCATCCAAATCGCGGCGCTTTACCTTCGTGACCGAATGCATTCCACATGGCTCTTCGTCGGCGTTTTTGCTGCCGTCTGGCTTGCCAGCCTCCTCTGGATGTATTTTGGGAGACGCGGCTGGAGACTCGCCTTCAATCGGCAGGAAGCACAGTGGATTGGAGGGATCAGTCTGCTGGTCTTCGCTGCCGCAGCACTGTATGGGCTGGGGACAAAGGGCATCGCCCCGCTGCGCATTCCCGCGCTCGTGCCCGTCTCGGACGCATTCGGGGTCGCATTCATGCTCGCTCTTCCAGTAATTACCTGGTCCCGGATTCGCCGCCGCCACGAAGAAGAGATTGAGGCGGAGTTCCTGCGGGAATCGGGCGATCTCTCCGCCCGATCTCTCGCCAGGCTCGGACTGGGAGATAATCCGTCGAATGTGCCGATCGAGAGCTTCTCTCGACTGGACACCACACCAGACGTGAGGCCCGATATAGGGGCAATGGATCTGTTTCCCAAGGATCAGACCATTCAACCGAATGAACATGCGAAAGTGGCCGCCAGCCCACTAATTGAAAGCGCCGCAGTGCCGGTCGCTGCTAAGCCTGCAGAACCCGTCGCCATGACGCCTCTCGCTCCGCCATTCGCAGAGCCCATTTCAGCTCAACTTCCGGCACCTGTCGCTGTCGCGCCAGCAGAGCCCGTCGAAGTGACACCGTCGGCCACCATTGCTATCCTGGGCCCGCAGCCTGCCGCCGTCATACCTGCAGCGCCCGTTGTCGCGATTCCTCCGGAGCCTGAGGTCACGCCTCAAGCGCCAATTGCGGTAATGCTGGCAGAGCCCACCACCTTTCAGCCTCCAGAACCGATCACTGTTGTTCCGCCAGACCCCGTAGCTGTGATCCCTGTAGCGCCAATTCCTGTCATACCCGCAGAACGTGAGCCTGATTCCATCGTGCCTCCCGAGCCCGAACTGTCATCACCGGGCGCCATGCCCGTCGCCCACGCAGACGATAATCATGTGGCCCACGGCATGAACGGATTCCAGCACGATCTCTCTATTCTGTATCGGAGCTGGCAGCGTATCGAGGCGATGCAGGGAGAGATAGACGACTGGTTTGAGCAGCGGCGGCAGCTGGCCGTTGCCCATATCGCCACACCTCCGGGCAGGCGAAATTCCGGCCTCGCCAGAAACCTTGTTCAGGATTTTCCAGATGAAAAAGTGGCCGCAATCGAAGCCGAGTGGGCGGAGATTCGCAGTGTTGCACTTGATATCAGTCGCTCTGTTGGAGACCTCCCAACAACGGACCTGCGCAACTGAAGCAGCCTGATCCTGATAAAAGCACTTTTCCAAAGAAAAGAGCCCTGTCCACAATGGACAGGGCTTTCGTTCAAGCAAAAAAGGGGGAACCTTAGCTGAAGAGGAGGATGCCCTCCACTTTTTCCGCGCCCTCCTTGCTGATAGGCCGGTAATAGAGTTGATTATTTTCGAGATAAACCTCAAGAAACGCTGGACGCTCCGTGATGCCACCGGCGATCAGCGCCTCCGATAGCGGATCTTCCACATAACGCTGGAGTGCGCGCCGCAGGGGACGTGCCCCATAGCTGCGGTCGATCAGCGTCTTGTCGAGGATCCACTTCTTGGCATCCTCGGTCACCGAGATCGTGATCGCCTTCTGCGCCAGGTTGTTGTTCAGCTGCTGCATGAGCAACTCCACAATCTGGATCAGGTCGGCATCGGTCAGCGACTGGAAGAGGATGATCTCGTCGATTCGGTTGAGGAACTCGGGATTGAAGGTCCGCTTCACCTCGTTCTTCACCAGGTCTTCAATCTTCTCCATCACCAGGTCTTCGCGATCGCTCTGGAAGCCGAGTCCCTGCTTGCGCTGCAGGTGCCGTGCCCCGATGTTCGAGGTCATGATGACGATCGTGTTCTTGAAGTCGACCGTATTGCCAAGCCCGTCCGTCAGCTGCCCATCTTCAAAGACCTGCAGCAGGATGTTGAACACATCCGGATGTGCCTTCTCGATCTCATCCATCAGAACCACTGAGTACGGCGACCGCTTCACCCGTTCCGTAAGCTGACCACCCTCCTCGTAGCCCACATATCCCGGAGGTGAACCGATCAGCTTCGAGACCGAATGCTTCTCCATGAACTCCGACATGTCGAACCGGATCAGGGCCTTCTCCGATCCGAAGAGGAACTGCGCCAGCGTGCGAGCCATTTCCGTCTTGCCCACGCCCGTCGGGCCCAGGAACAGGAACGACCCGATCGGCCGGTGCGGAGACTTGAGCCCGGCGCGCGACCGGCGAATCGCCCGCGCCAGCGCCGAGATCGCCTTGTCCTGCGAAATCACCCGCTTGTGAAGCTCTTCTTCCACGCGCAGCAACTTCTGCGTCTCTTCCTCCTTGATTGACGTGATGGGCACGCCTGTCCAGCGGCTCACAACATCCTCGATGTCCTCGCGGCTGACAATGCCGGCCGTCGAGTCATCGAGATGATATTTGTCGCGCAGGGCACGCAGGTTCTCGCGCTCCTTGCGCTCTTCATCCGAGTAGAAACGAGCCTTCTCGAACTCGTGATTCGCGATGGCGTTTTCCATGCGATGCACGATAAATTTAATCCTCTTTTGTACCTCGGTGATCTCCTCGGGCAGGGAAGTCTGGCGCAGCTTCACGCGTGCCCCAGCCTCGTCGATCAGATCGATCGCCTTGTCCGGAAGAAAGCGATCGGGAATATAGCGATTGGAGTGCGACACGGCGAAGTTGATCGAATCGTCGGTATAGCTCACCGCGTGGAACTTCTCGTAGCGATCTTTGATCCCCATGATGATCTTGATGGCATCCTCCTCATTCGGAGGAGGCACCTTGACCGCCTGGAAGCGCCGCTCGAGCGAGCGGTCCTTCTCGATCGACTTGCGATACTCAGCCGGCGTGGTTGCGCCGATGCACTGAATCTCGCCGCGCGACAGAGCTGGCTTGAGGATATTCGCCGCGTCCAGCGATCCCTCGGCCGATCCCGCGCCCACCAGAGTGTGCAGCTCATCAATGAACACGATGGAGTTCTGATTCTCCATCAGCTCCTTCATGATCGTCTTCAGCCGCTCTTCAAACTGCCCGCGATACTTGGTACCTGCGACGATCAACGACAGATCCAGCGCCAGCACCCGCTTTTCGGCGAGAAAGCTCGGCACTTCGCCGTCCGAGATACGCTGTGCCAGCCCTTCGACGATGGCCGTCTTGCCCACGCCCGGCTCTCCGATCAGCACCGGATTATTTTTGGTACGGCGGCACAGGATCTGCACCACCCGCTCCAGTTCCGCGTCACGTCCCACAAGCGGATCCAGCTGGTTATCCATCGCCGCCTGCGTCAGGTCGCGCGAAAATTCCGCCAGCAGGCTCGACTCGCGATTCCTCTGCTGTTGCGGAGCTTTCTCCTGAGTCGTTCTTGCCAGCTCCTCGCGGATGGCAAGGAGCTTCAGCCCGCGCTCATGCAGAATCTCCGCCGCGAAGCACTTCTCCTCGCGCAGCAGCCCGAGCAGCAGGTGTTCCGTTCCAATGTGTTTGTGCGAAAGCCGCTCAGCCTCCTCTGCCGCATAAGCCAGCACCCGCTTGCATTCATTTGAGAGAGGCAGATCGACCGAAGTTGAAACCTTCTCACGAATCGTAGTATGTCCCTCAATTTGTTTCCGAATGGATTCAACCGATGCATGAGAGCGAAGGAAGCGATTGGTCAGCGCCTTGTCTTCCCGCAGCAGACCCAGCAGCAGGTGCTCCGTCTCGATGTACGGCGACCCGAACTGGCTTGCTTCATACCGCGCGAAGAAGATGACGCGACGTGCTTTTTCCGTATAGCGTTCGAACATATTCCCCCTGGAAAAGTTCCCGGTTCGCCCGTAATCCCTGCCATGCCGACCGGGTATCCCGAAACAACTGGATCCTTCGTCCGTATCGCCGCTTCCCAGAGCAGTAGACCCAACACAGAAGGTCGTAAGTATCTTGCCCTGGATACGGCTTTGAGGCTGGGTGCGCTCACCTGCATCCATCCCACTTCCACCGGGATCCACTCGCGCTTCCCCGGCCTGACACCCCGCAATCAAACCAGCTGCGGAGAAACCTCTTCCATGCGCCCTTTTTCCAGGCGCAGGATCCTCGTACATCGGCTGGCCAATGCCATATTGTGCGTCACGATGACCGACGTTAGTCCATGAGAATCGTGAAGCCGCTCGATAAGATCAAACACTACGCTCGCCGTACGGCTGTCCAAATCCCCCGTGGGTTCATCAGCCAGCAACACTTTTGGACCAGTCACCAGGGCTCTCGCCAGCGAAACGCGTTGCTGCTCGCCGCCGGAAAGCTCTCCCGCCCGATGCTGTGCCCGGTCCCCCAATTCCACCTCGTCCAGCCATTTCCCGGCGGTCTTCAGAGCCGCCCCCTTGGACTCGCCTCGCGCCAGCAGCGGCATCGCCACGTTCTCAACCGCCGTAAACTCCGGCAGCAGATAGTGGAATTGCCACACGTATCCCACATCGCGATTGCGGAATGACGCGGCCTGCCTGCTCGATAGCGTTCTCAACTGGATTGAGGCGCAGTATACGTCACCCCCCGAAGGGGTATCAAGAGCGCCAAGAATGTGCAAAAGTGTGCTTTTTCCCGCGCCCGACTCGCCAACGATCGCCAGCATCTCGCCTTCGGCGACCTCAAAGCTTAAGCCGTCGAACAACACCAGCCGTCCCCGGCCCGTCGTGTATTCCTTCCTCAGTTCGACAGCTTGTATCAGAATTGGACGCGCCGGACCGCCGGAAGGATTCATTTGCCCGGCCCGACTCGCGCGAGGATATGGAGTTTCTGCCGGGGCGCGCGGTTCCGGGGAAACAAGCTCCATATCTACCTCTATCATCCTTTGACACAAAATAGTAAAAAACGATGCTTTGACGTCGCTGGCCTTGTTTCATTGGTAACCATTTGCTGCTCCGTTTCCAGACTGAAACCCGTCGTCAGGATCGAAGTTCGGGCGTATTACAGGCATCGCCTCCAGAACCGCAAGCTGCTCCTGGACACGCTTCCAGGCTTTCTTATCCTTCTTCGTCGCAATGGGAGCCGCCGGATCGCCGTAGTACTTCAGTACGTCCTGCTGGAGGGTTACGGGAACCGGCTTTCCCAGCGCCGTGACCTTATCTAGCAGATGCGCATAGGTCCAGTCCGTGAGCTCGATAAGCTCCGGGCTGCACCTTCAACCCGGTATCCAGATCCCGGTTCTCCAGCTTCATCGTGACCCCCGGCTCCCCTTCGGATTACGCGTCAGGTGTCCCAGACAGCTGCTCGTAGCGATCGAGCGTTCTGTTGACGCTCTCGACGTATCTCTCCTCGGTCTCCGGCTGGGGTCCGCGGATCGCAACGTCGGACAAGACTCCAACCTTGGGTACAATCACGATCAGAAAGGCCAGCAGCCGCGTCTTCACGCTGAACTTTCCCTTTCGATATTGCTCCCACCCGTTGTCGGCATCCGCCTCGCTCACTCTCTTCGCATACAGATCGAATTCCGGCCCCGGTACATCCGCCGGAAAATCCTTCCTGTGCAGCAAAACCTCGGCATAGGCAATCGAAGGTATAAAGCGTCGCACAGAGCGGCGATAGGTGATTTCCGCGGCTCTCCGGTCGATATGCCATGCTGCGCAGGTGCAGCCCATAGGTCTCAAAGAAAGCATGCTTCGAGCAGCCGCATCGACACATAGAGTCCCACGTGATTCAGGTATCCCGACGGCGCCAGCCGCCGTTTGCTTAACTGATCGATGTCGAAAGCAAATTCCGTCCGTACATGTCCATGCGGACTTTCGTCATAGGTCACAATAGGGCCGTATTTTTCTTCCAGGCTGGGAAATTCGATCGCCGTAGATGGATTCACCGCGTCGTGATGGCCGATGTCGTCACCCACATAGTGCGACAGTGCGCCCAGCGCGAACGCCAGCTCATTCACATTGCGTGAATTGCGAATCAGGCTCGCCACGAAATCGCCGGTCCGCACATAGTGCGTCAGATCGCTGAAGAATTCTTGGCCGAAGGGATAGTACCCTGCATCCTGAATCACGCAGCCGCCATAAGCATAAGCCTTCGCTCCCTCCAACTCTGCCGGCGTGGTATGTGGATATCGGCTGAGCAGCATCGGAACAATGGCGTCTTTCCACGCCAGGTCAATAATCTGCTCGTGCGTCAGTACGGAATAGCTGAAACAGGACTGTCCACCCCAGTAGAGAAAAAGAAGAAGAATTGCACAAACTCGACGTGCACTTGCCATGGATTCTGAGATGCCGCAAAAAGCATTTTCAGAGATAACCTGTTGATTGCCACCGTCCTTAAATTGCCACAACCAGCAGGAATCGGGGTCCCCACCGGACAGGCCTTCGTCCGTGGGGTGGTCACTCGTACCGCAGCGCCTCCGCCGGAAGAACTCGCGCCGCTGAACTCGACGGATAAATCGTCGCCAGCAGCGACACTCCCAGCGATACCAGCGTCACCACCACCCCATCGATAACCCGAGGCGCAAACGGCAGATAATCAATCGAATAAACCTCCGCCGAGAGCTGGATGAACCGGTAGTGGCCGCCCACCCATGCCAGCAGATAACCCAGAACCAGCCCAAGGGCAGTACCGATCACGCTGATAAGAAACCCCTGCATCAGGAATATCCGCCGCACCTGTGCCGGCTCGACGCCAAACGACATCATCACGGCGATATCCTTGGTCTTCTCCATCACCATCATCGTGAGCGCAATCAGGATATTCAGCGCCGCCACGCACACGATCAGCC
This sequence comes from uncultured Acidobacteriaceae bacterium, assembly GCA_963725225.1. Lineage (GTDB taxonomy): Bacteria > Acidobacteriota > Terriglobia > Terriglobales > Acidobacteriaceae > Silvibacterium. Next base: position 220,785 of record CAVRXY010000016.1, on the reverse strand, counting down.
CGATGACGATGAACGTCACCACCTGCTCCAGTTTCAGGGCCCGGAAGAGCTCGCGGTTCTCCTCCATCCAGTTGTTCGTCAGGAAACCTGGACCAGCCGCAGCCTCAATCTCTTTTCCGATGCGGTCTGCGTGATAGAGGTCGTCTACCTTGAACGAAATAATCGACACTACGTCCGGCTCGCTGAACAAAGCCTGCGCATCTTTCAGCCGGATGAAACCAAAGCTCGAGTCGTATTGATAAAAGCCGGAGTGAAAGATCCCGACAATGCGAAATCGCTGCAGCTTAGGCAGCAGCCCATAGGGAGTCAGTTCGCCCTGCGGGCTGGTCGCCATCACCGTCGACCCCACCTTCGCATCGAGCGTGTTCGCCAGGTCCGATCCCACCACGATCGGAGGCGTCGCCTCACCCGCCACATCCGTCCGTGTTCTCGTTCTGCGACAGCGGCGCGGCACTTCCCGCAGTCATCTGCGATAGCAGATCGCTCACCGTGCGCTCTTCGCTGGGAAGAATCCCCTTCAGCATCGCCCCGCCCGAGAGCGATCCCCGCGACAGCAGCACCGGCTCATAAAGCCCCGGAGCCGCCGCCGTCACATGCGGCAGGCGCCGCAGCCGGTCAGTCAGCGCACGCCAGTCGCGGATGCCGTCATTCTGCACCCGCATCAGCTCCACGTGTGCCGTCGAGCTCAGCAGCCTGTCCTGTAGATCGCGCCGCATGCCGTTGGTGATGGCCAGCGCGATAATCAGCGACGCCACACCCACAGCCACTCCGGCGATCGAGATGACGGTGATCACGCCTACCACTGCCTGGCGGCGCTTCGCCCTCAAATACCGTGCGGCGACAAAGAGTTCAAAACGCATTCCGCCTACTTCACTACCGCCTTCACCGCGACCGCATTCTCATAGCGGTCGTAGACTCGCACCGTGATCACATGCTCGCTCGCATTCACTGGAGCCGCTGCTCCCGAGCCCATAGCACCAGGCATGCGTGGATTCAGCGGCGCATCGAAGTCAAACCGTTCCGTGAGCGAATCGGAAATCTTTCCCACCGGCTCCACATATTGCCAGGGCCCCGCATCCACCGAATACTCCGCGTGTGCAATCGGAGTCGCCGCATCGGTTGCTGTAAGCGAAACGTGGATCTTTCCATTCACCAGCTTCGCCGTCAGGTCCGAAACCGTCGGCGGCGTCGTATCGATCAGGAACCGATCGCTCACCCGCTCTCCGGTCAGCGCATCGCCCGGGTTGTGCGACGGCGCATCGCTGGCCACCACCTTTAGCCGGTAAGGCCCATCGGGCAACAGCCCTCCGTCAAAGCTCAAATATCGATCGGTAATCTTGTCCTTCAGCAACTGCCAGTTCTGCTCGCCGTCTCCCCGGTAATACACTGCGAAGCTCAAGTCATCGCCGTTGTCATCGTGTGCCAGCCAGCGCAGCGTCACCGCTGTCTTATCCTTCGTCGCCGGCAGCGGCTCGCGGCCGGGTTCCTGCGCAAAACTGATCACATTAACGTTTTGCTGGGCAGGGAAGTTGATCGTCGTTCCCTGCTGCTGCGGAAGCTGCATCCCGGCTGCATTCACACGAGCGCCCGGCACAACTACAATCTCATCCACCATCGGAGCCACATTTACTGGCAGATAATTGATACCAACCGAAGCAATATCCGCGCCCGCATGCAGCTCCGCTTTCCATTGAACGAACCGTGCCGAATCCAGGCCCAGCGGTCCGACATTCGGCGTTACCTTCTTCCAATCGCTCCACGCCCGCTGCGGATTATCCACATTGCCCACCCGCGCAGATAAATCGAAATTGCGGGCATTCGCGCCCGCCCCGGTATCGACCTCGGCCCTTCCCCATTGCGAAAAAACTCCGGCATCGAAAACATCGCTCACATACGTTCCCGACGCGGCCGCCTCATGGCTCATGAGATAAAGCTTGCCCGCATTCGCCGTACCCAGATAAACCCCACGCGGCGAATCCGCAAAGCCCGTCACCTGCGAAGCCTCCAGATGCGCCACATCCGCATATTCACCGCTCTCCAGAATGCGGTACACGCGCCCGCGATTCCCCGTCGCCGCCAGCAATCCATCCGGGGTCCATCGCAGCGCATACACAATATCGTCGTGCCCCGCCCACAGCTTGCGCGGCGCGCCATTCGGCGCAATCTCATAGATTTCCGTCCCATCCGGAATCAGCGTATTTCCGTTGAACGCCTGCACCGAGCCCGGCTGCACGATCGTAATCGTCGCTGTTACACCTACGTTTCCGGTCACCGGCAGCGGCGGCAGGTTGCTGTGCCCCTTCTCGCCCACCGACGCCGCATACACCGCCCCATTCGACCCTACGGCGACCGACGTGATCTCCCGCTTCGGCGCGTCGAAAATCACGTAGCCTTTGCCCGTCTTGTCAATCCGGTAGACCAGCCCCGTCCCGTCCGACCCCGCAATCAGATTTCCCGCCGCATCGAAAGCCAGGGTGCGGATATGCTGTTCGTCGCTCTTGAAGAACAGTTCCGGCTTGCCGCCCGCAGCGATCCGGTATATCCCCGCCGGACCTCCCGCCGCAACATACAGCCGGCCCTCCGCATCGAACGCCAGATCCCACACGTATTTCGGCTTCTCCGCCGTCTGCGCCGGATCGAAAACGACCGTCGCATTCTCCTCGGTGCGATCCTCCACCTTAGGATCGAGCTTGTAGACCTTCCCCGACGGCAGCGTCGCCGCGTATACCGAACCATCCGGCCCCACGCACACCGCCTGCACTGTCAGGTCTTTGCTCGAAAACAGCTTCGTCGACTTCCCGTCCGGAGTCACGCGCAGCACCGTAGCCGGCGTGCCCGTCGCCAGGTACGCATTCCCCTCGCGATCCGCAGCCACCGACCACACATAGGTCGAAGGAGTGGTGAAGACCAGCTTGCTCTCGGGACCGGCAACCAGGTGGCCGTCGCTGGTGATTGCGACACCATCCGGCTTGCCCTTCTCCAGCTCGTCAAATTTTGACTGGGACCACAGGCGTGTGCCCTGCGCCTGGGCAATCGTGCGAAAGAAGAAAACATCGCGCAAAGAATGAGAAAAGTGAGACCAGAACGGCGCATCATGCTGAAAAAGAGTCTACTAGAAGCGGTCACTAACTATTAGACGCGAGCCGCTTGCCCTCTTTGATGACGAAATAGTGGTGATGCCGCGGCTTGAATACCTGATTGAGATACGAACCCATTGATTCAGCCGCTATGAAGTCGGCATACTCCGCCGCGGAGACTTGGAAATAGCGGTAAACATCTCCAGTTTCGCGGAACTCAATCTCCAGCTCACGCCTCTTGCGGTCATACCCAATTGAAGCAATGCTCGTCGATTCAACCGCCACCCGCCTCATCGACTGACCCCCTGAGGCCCGCGTTAAGTTGTGATGACAAGTGGCCGCCCTTAGTTACTCAGCACCGCCCGGTACCGCACCTGGCTCTTTCTCACTCGCTTCAGAGCCTGGTTGGCGTCGGCCATCTTGAAGTGCTCTACCTTGGCCTTCACTCCGTGGCGCGCTGCCACGTCCAGCATCTCAGTAATGCGCGACGGCCTGCCGATATTCGAGCCACACACCGAGCGCATGGACCCGATCAGCGGAAACACCGGCAACGCGATCGGCTTCGGGGCCACACCAACAAAGCACAGGGTTCCGTGAGGACGCAGCGTATTCACATAACCCGCCCAGTCCTGATCGGCGTTGATCGTGGAGATAATCAAATCGAAGCTTCCTGCCAGCCCATTTACCGCTTTTGACTCGCGCGAATTGACGAAGTGATGCGCACCCAGCTTCAGCGCCTCCTCTTCCTTGTTCGCCGAACTCGAAAACGCCGTGACCTCGGCTCCGAAGACGCGCGCAAACTGCAGCGCCAGGTGACCAAGCCCGCCCACGCCGATCACCCCCACACGGGATGCAGGATTGATCGCCAGAGTCCGCATCGGTGAGTAAACCGTGATTCCTGCGCACAGCAGCGGAGCCGTCGTCTCGCTGTCCAGCGCCGCCGGAATCTTCACCGCGAAGCGCCAGTTCACCCGCACCGATTCGGCATACCCGCCGTTCCGGTGAACGCAAGTCGGCTGCGCCTGTGGGCACAGGTTCTCCTCACCTTTGCGGCACCATTCGCAGCGTCCGCAGGAGTCTGCCTGCCAGCCAATGCCGACGCGATCCCCCACGGCAAGGCCCTGAGCCGCCGATCCCACCGCTGCAACCGTGCCTACAACCTCGTGGCCCGGAATAAACGGGTACTGGCTCATCCCCCAGTCATTGTCGATCAGGCTCGCATCGGAGTGGCAAACGCCACAGTGCGTCACGCTCACTTCGACATCGCCCGGCTTCAGCTCGCCCGGATCGTACTTGAACGGGAGCAGTTCCGCCCCGGCCGCATGCACAGCGTAACCCTTGATGAATGTCATGGTGCTTTCGAACCTGTCTCTTCTTTTCCGGAGTTCGTAATCGAATCGCCCGAAAGTGAAATCGGCAGGAGTCTCGGGGGGATTTCTGCCTGCCTCGGCTATTCTACCCGCAGTGTGACAACCTGTTGTCCACTGAGCACCGCATCCAGTGCAACCGACCCCAGCGGGACTGCCGACTCGCCATTCAGCGTCATTCCGCGGTTATCACGTACCGGCTCCAGCACATTGGCCATCGAAATAGGAAGCGCCGTCAGCGTGCGGCCGTCGATAGCCGCTTGCGGATCAGGAGACAGCAGCGTCACATAAAGCCGGTCGTTCGCATGCTGGCTGTTCAGTTGCGCAATCGTTCCCGAAACATCCAGATTCCCTCCCGCCAGTTGCGGAGGCTGCATCAGCCGGTCCAGCGTTCCGCCATCGCTCACCAGCAGCCGGACCGGTCCATCCGGCAATGTCGCGGGCAATGTAACCGGGATGCGCACATTTTTTAATTCTCCGCGCCACGGCCGCAGCGTCGCCTCAATCGTAATCTTGTCGCCGGCGTGCACCACCGTCCCGCCCGCCTGTGCGCCCTCGATCTGTACCGTGCGGCGCCCGGGCATTGCGTCCACGTCGACTTCCACGCTTTCAATCGGCGTCCTCCGCGCGGCATTCGCATACAGCCGGTTGAAGTGCTCGCCCAGAGCCAGCGCCGCCACCAGGTTCGCCGGAGCAAAATCCGTCGGCGCAACCAGGTCCTCAAACCTCACCTCGGGATAGCCTGTCAGCTTCACCCGGCCTCTCACCCGGTACGTCGTCTCGACCGCATAACCATTCGTCTGCGCCAGGCTTTGAAATAGCGAAACCATCACCGCCGCCGGAGTAATCTGCTGCTGGTCAATCACCTCCAGATGCAAAGTCCGCGGCTTCTCGCTCGCTCCATCCTGTTGCAGGTGCATCGTCAGAGGAATCACCCGCGCAGGCTTGCCGAATACACCTTGAATCGCCGTCTCGCGATCCTCGGTAAACGACCCAATCGTCTGCGTCGTATTGATGATCTTGAAGGCATTCAGCGGCGACGGAACCGTTGCCACTACCTCGGCCTTCGCCATCGGCATCGACACTGGCCCGAACTGCGTAATCGGATGCCCGCAGGCCAGCAGTTGCTTTGGGTCGACGTAAGTCACCGTGCAGGTGGCGGAAATCTCCAGGTCGCCTCGAACCAGCACCGCACTCACTGCCGATCCCGGCAGGACAGACCCTGGTGTTACCGGCGCCATCTCTCCCAGATCACTGCTTCCCCCGCCAATTCCCGCCACCGGCGTTAGCCCCAGTCCCGGAGCGTGCTCCTTCCAGAGCGCCACCGCCTCCGGACTGAATCCGCTGAAGACCAGCGGCGTGTCGATCGGCCGAATGTCCGCCGCGTCGGCATCCTGACTGCCGGTCGCCGGACGCTGAGCGCTGGCAACCTGGGCCCTCAGCTCCGAATTCTGAGCCCCATCCCTTACCTCCAGCATTTGCCCAATGGGAGTGATCCCCGCAATTGGCTCCTTGCTGAACTCCCCGATCCGATATGCGAGCGCGCCCAGGAGCTTGCCGTCAATGTAGACAGGGCTGCCGCTCATGCCCGCCACTACGCCCGAATATTCCGGCTTGGTCCCATGCAGCCGCGCCAGGATCATGTCCTGGTGCGGCCCGAGCGCATTGTGCAGCAGGCCCAGGATCTCCACATCCATGGCTTCCGGTTGCGTACCCTCAAAAACCGTATACGCGGTGCCGCGGAGCCCGCGATGCACTTCGCTTAGGGGGAAGAAGCTGGTCGAAGGAGGCGGGACCCCCGCGGCAGACGCCACATCCAGCACGCTTTGCGCCCCGGCAGGTGTCCAGGACAGACCTAAGGCGGATACCATTGCCAGAAGAAGAAATCGCCCGCGCATGTCCTTTCGACGTTCTTGCACGTCTTTTAGAGTAGTCGCTCGCCACACTTGCCGCAAAGTGTCTCGTGGTTTCACAATTGAGGATGTCATGAAGAGTTTCTCCGCAGCAGCCGTCACCGTGGTTTTGCTCCTTGCTCAGGCTCCCCTCTCCGCTCTCGCGCAGCAAAGCACCACCCCCCAGCAGGGCTCGCAACAACAGCCCGCCGCGCAGCAGCCATCCGGACAGGACGATGCTGCTCCCGAAGCCGGAGGGCCCACGGGCGATAACGGCTCCATAGCGCTCCCCAAGAAGAAGGAGAAGGAAGAGCCCGCCCCGGTGGCCCCGGCAGAACCCACCGTCAAGAACCCTCCCGGCCTGCAGAACTTCTCCCTCCACGTCGACGTCCCTGTCGTGACCGTTGACGTCGGCGTCCTCCTCGAAAAGACTCACCAGTTCGTTCCCAACCTGAAACAGGAAAACTTCCGCATCTTCGAGGACGGCAAGCCGCAGGAGATTACACACTTCCAGCAGATCAAGGCGCCTATCACCGCGGTTCTGCTCGTTGAGTTCGCCGCCACCAGCTACTGGTTCGTCTACGACATGGAGAACGCCGCCTATAACTTCGCCGAACAGCTGCGGCCCGACGACTATATCGCCGTCATGACCTACGACATGCACACCAACATCCTGACCGACTTCACTCAGGACAAGCGTGTCGTGATGAACGCCCTCGGAACCCTGACCATCCCCACCTGGCGCGAAACCAACATGTTCGACGCGCTTTATCAGACCCTGGACCGGCTGACCCGCGTCGACGGCCGCAAGTACATCGTCCTCATCGGATCCGGTCGCGACACATTCTCAAAGATTACCCTCGATAAGACCCTCGCCAAGATCAAGGCCACCCCCAATGTCACCATCTTTACCATCTCAACCGGTGGCTATGTCCGCGCGGTGACCGAAGGTCGAGGCGGCTTCGGCGGCCAGCTTCGCGATATGGACTATCTCCAGGCCGACAACGAAATGAACACCTTCGCCCGTATGACCGGAGGAATGCATTTCGAGCCTCGTTTCCAGGGTGAATTGCCGGAGGACTTCGCCGCCATCAATGAATCCATCCGCAACCAGTACGTCCTCACCTACACCCCAACCAACGCCAAGCAGGACGGAACCTACCGCAAGCTCCGCGTCGAGCTGGTCGACGGCGAAGGCCATCCCCTGCACATGCAGGACGAAAAGCACAAGCCTCTGAAGTACGACATCATCGCCCGCGATGGCTACAAGGCCAAACAGCAGGTCGAGTAGACGCCCATAGCCCTACGACCCAGGTCCGGAATTCCGGGCCTGAGGCCAATCTCCCGCAATCTACGTCAGCCCTGCTGCCCCGCTGCTCTCCCGGAGCCGCCTGCTCCACCGGTAGATCACCACCAGCCTTACTGCCAGCGCCAGGCCGCCGCCGATCACCGTGCACACCGCCCGCCGATGCGCGATCTCGATCTCCGGCAGCTTGTCCAGCGAGAGCAGAAAGACGATATACCCGGTCACGCACAGCTGCGAACAGCGCATAATTCACGTTCTGCACCCCATATGAGAACCACGTGAACAACACCGTAAACGCCACCAGCGCAATGGGCGACGGGGTAAAGTGCGCGACGAAGATGCTGATCAGCCACGCCCCCGCCACCGTACCCAGCGTGCGTGCGAGGGCACGGCTCACCGTATCGGCAAGCCCCGGCTTGAGCACCAGCAGGGCCGTCACCGGGATCCAGTATCCGCTGGCAAAATGCATCTGCCGGTAGATCAGCGTGCTCACCGCAAGCGTAATTGCTAGCCTCAGCGAATATGGCACCGCAGTATTCTCAAACCGACCATCCTTCCACGATGCCGCCGCAAGGCGCGCGGCCTGGCGAAGAGCGTCTTGCTCCGCTCGGATGTAGGTCGCCAGCGCCCGCAGGTGTTCACGCAATTGCCCAAACAGCCGTAGAATCAGGCTCGAACTCAATACCTGGAGCGCGCCACCGGCGAGCACCAGCAGGGAGCGTTCCGCCGCCAGTTTGGCCGAAGCAGGAAACGCTGATCCTACAAGCAGCATCACCACGCACTGCTGTCCCACCCACGCATAGCCTCCTTCGCGCATCGTGAGCATGCCGCAGCCAAATCCCCACAAGGCGGCCATTCCCACCAGCACAAAATTCTCATGGCCGGCCATCATCCCGACGAAAGTCGAGATCGCGGTACCGAGTGTCGCAAAGATCATCGGCAAAAGCTGTGAGTTGTCGATATTCTGCTTCGCGCCGAAGCCGATGTTCACCGCACCGCCGGCGACAATCATGCCCGCCGCCGGATGACCCACCGCCAGCCCGACGCACAAACAAAGCGCGACCGGCAGCACAAACACCCAGTCTTCCCGTAACGACTGTTGATCCCACTGAAAGATGTAGCTATCACTCAGGAAGGCCATGAGCGGCGCTTGCGTCAGGCTCGATTGATTCGGCAACGTCCTGCTCTCCGTCGAATCAGGGTTCATAGCCTCTCTAAGCATCTGCCTCGGAATTGGGAAAGGCAATCCGAAAAGGCAATTCCCGTGTCTCACACCAGCCTGCTCGCCTGTAGCGAATTCGTAATCGCGAGCGCGCCAACAACAAATAGCCGGGCGCAAAATCACCCGGCTCTCGGAACTTATTCGACCTGCGTGCAGTAACTACTGCGGCTTCGACGAGTCGTTGACCTTCTGGTCCGCTTCCTTGGTCCTGTCCTTCGCCTTCACAGACTCCTGGTGCGCATTGTCTTTGACTTTTGTCGACTGCTCCTTGTTGGGATCGAAAACCTTCTGCGTGCCTTCCTTGGTCTTGTCGAATCCCTTTTCTGTTCCCTCCTTGCTCCGGTCGTAGGCCGTGGTCGTGCCTTCCTTGGTCTTGTCGTACGCGGTCGTCGTGCCCTTCTTCGTGCCGTGATAGGCCTTCTTCGTGCCGGAGCTCACCGCATGCCCCGTATCCTTGGCCGCGTCCTTTGTGTCCGTCCCGGCGGCCTTTACATCCTGCTTCGGGCTCGTATCCTGAGCTGAAACAATCGCACCGGCTCCAAACGTCATTGTGGAAGCCAGCAGTAGGGAGAGAAATCGTGAGTTTTTCATACGCTGACGATCAGATTACTTTTTGGAGACGCGGGTTGCGTGGGCAAACCCGGTAGAATAGCCTCAAGACGATGGGAACGAGCATGAACGCCGCCAGCGCTGTCTTCTCCGCAGTCCCGGCGCGCACGTATTCCGAGTCTAAGGCGCTGAATCGCTACGCCTGGATCGTTCTCGCCTATAACGTTCTGGTCATACTCTGGGGAGCCGCTGTTCGCGCCACCGGCTCCGGCGCTGGCTGCGGAGATCGCTGGCCTCTCTGTAACGGCACCGTTATCCAGCATTATCCGACCGCCGCCACCCTGATCGAATTCGCCCACCGTGCTTCAAGTGGAGTTGCTCTCTTCGCTGTCATCGGTCTGCTTGTCTGGACCTTGCGAGCCACTCCCCGCCGCCATCTCGCCCGCGCTGCCGCCATCGCCGCGCTGGTCCTCACCCTCAACGAGGCTCTCCTCGGAGCCCTTCTCGTCCTGCTCGGCAAAGTAGCCCACGATCAGTCCGGATCGCGCGCCGTTTACCTGGCCCTCCATCTCACCAACACGCTGCTCCTCCTCGCCGCTCTCGCTCTGACCGCGCACTTCCTCTCCCGGAAACAAGGCTTCATGCACGGCAGCGTCGAGCTCCGCGCTCCTGGTGTTGCCTTCATCGGACTCTTCGCCGTCCTCATCGTTGGAGTCAGCGGCTCACTCGCCGCCCTCGGCGACACCCTTTTCCCCGCCACCAGCCTGCGCGCCGCGTTCCTTGAGGACTTCTCCTCGAATTCTTCCTGGCTTATTCGCCTGCGCTGGATTCACCCCGCCGTCAGCCTTATCGCTGGAGCCTTCCTGCTCTGGCTGGTCTGGCACGGTGCTCGAACCGTCATGCATCGCCGCCTGTCCATCACCGTCGCCGGCCTGCTGCTTTTCCAATATGTTCTTGGCGTAGCCGACGTCGCCCTTCTCGCGCCCACTTCGATGCAGATGGCCCACCTCCTGGGAGCCGACCTGCTCTGGATCGCCCTCGTCGTGCTTGCCGCGCGCCTCTTTCTGCCCCCCATCGGCTGTACCGCTGGCATCTGCTCACGCGCCTAGGCCGTATCAACCACCTACTTGCCCGTTCCTGCTACGCTCAAGTACAGTGCTCGACATCGCTCGGCGTGGGACCTTCATAAAAATCGATTTATCTTGAATGAACTGCCGAATCCCCCGAATCCCAATCCAAGGAGAAGAAGCGCGTGAACCCATCATCGGAGCTGCTGGCGCAAGACATCTCCCTCCGCTCTTTTGAACTGAACGAAAAATATGGGCGTCTCGGAGCCTTCCTCGATCGCAATAAACTCGACGCGATCCTGCTCAGCCGCCACGAAAACATCGCCTGGATCACTGCCGGCCAGGTCGAAGCCCGCGTCGCTCTCGGTGTTGAAACCGCGGTCACCTCGCTGCTCATCACCCGCAGCGGACTCCACTACTACCTCGCTCCGGCCAATGAAGCCCCGCGCCTCGCCGACGAAGAGTTCGCCGGCCTCGGCTATGAGCCCGTCATTTATCCGTGGCACGAGAGCCCCGCCCCGCTCCTTCGCGAACTCGCCGGAGACGCAGCGTTGGGATCCGACACGCCTGCCCCCGGAGCCACGCACGTCAATCTCACCGCCCTTCGCGCGCCCCTCCTGCAACCGGAGATAGACCGCCTCACCACCCTCTCCCGCCAGACCGCCGACGTGACTGCCTCGGTCCTTGAATCCCTTCAGCCCGGCATCACCGAAGACGAGATGACCGCCCGCACCGCCGCGGCATTGCTCGAACTCGGCATCACGCCGACCGTCCTGCTCATGGCCGTCGATGACCGCATCCGCAAGTACAGGCACGCTGTCCCGCGCTCCGGCACCCTCGAGCGCTACGGCATGATCAACCTCTGCGCGCGTCGGCGGGGCCTCGTCGTCTCCATCACTCGCTTCGTCCATTTCGGACCCGTCCCCGCTGAACTCGCTGCATCCTTCACCGCCGCCGCCCGCATCCACTCCCAGCTCCTGCACTCCACCGATCCCGGCGCAACCTCCGCCCAGCTCTTCGCGGTTGCCACGCGAAGCCTATAAGTCCGCAGGCGCGCCCGAAGAAATCGAGCGCCATCACCAGGGAGGCCCATGCGGATACGGCGAGCGCGATTGGCTCATCACGCCCCACGGGCAAGAAACCGTCGCCCTGCCCCAGGCCTTCGCCTATAACCCCAGCCTCCGCGGAGCCAAGGTCGAGGACACAGCCCTGGTCACCGAAGACGCCGTCGAAATCCTCACCGACACGCCCACGCTGCCCGTCATCGAGACCGTCATCGACGGAGAGGTCTACAGGTCCGCAGGAGTTCTCCAGCGCTAGAAAAACCGCCAGTCAAATTTCGAGGAACCAGATGCTCTACGACGCCTATAAGTTCTGGTGCTCCCTTGGTCATGGATCAATCTGTAGCAACCTCGATCACCGTCTTCCCGTATCCCTTCGCACCCGGCACCTTCCCCGCAAACGCCAGCGCCGCATCCTTCAGAGGAACAACCGCCTTTACGAGCGTCTTCAGCTTTCCTGCATCCAGCAGCTTGGCTATCTCGATTAACTGCCCCTGATCCGGCCTCACGATAAAGTACGCATCTCTTACCTTGGGATTCGTCGTCACCTCACCATCGGCCGCGATCGAAATCATCTTCCCGCTGGCCTTGAGCACCTTCCACGAGCGCTCCCGCGTCTCGCCGCCCACCGTGTCGAAAACAATGTCGATGTCCCGAACCGTGTCCTCAAACCGCGCTGCCTCGATAATCGATCACCTCATCCGCCCCCAGCTCCTTCACGAGCGAGAGAGTCTTTCCCGACGCCGTCGCAATCACATGCGCCCCATGCAGCTTCGCAATCTGCACCGCGAAAATCCCCACCGCGCCTGCGCCACCATGCACCAGCACTCGATCTGCCCGCCTTCAGCTTCGCCTGCTCGAAAAATCCCTGCCACGCCGTCAGCGCCCCGATCGGAACACTCGCCGCCTCCACATGCGTCAGGCTCTTCGGCTTCGCCGCGATGCTCGCCGGCACCGTCACGCAAAATTCGGCGGTCGCGCCGTCTTCAAACCAGTCGTTGAATCCGTAAACCTCCTGCCCAACCGTGAAATCGCTCACGCCCTCGCCCAACTCCGCGACCACTCCCGAAAACTCATGCCCCGGAATCGCCTGCACCCTCGCCTCTCCGCTCTTCTGGTTCGTCGTGGGATACCACGTCAACTCCGTCGTCGTCACTCCCGCTGCATGCACCTCGACCAGCACCTCGCCGTTGCCTGGCTTCGGCTTCCGCACATCTGCGGCGATCAGCGTTAGCCCGCCCCCGGACTCGACAACCTGCATCGCTTTCATGGATCAAGCCTCCTCGCTCCTGAGATTAGCCTCGCGCTGTGAAAGGCTCAGAAATCCCCAATGTAAACGGTTTGATACCATGACCCTCGCATTCTCCCGGAGGCTCTCACCATGCGCCTTCCTGCACTCCTTCTTGCCGCTTCTCTCGCTCTCGCGCCTGCCATTCCCGCGCTCCGCCCAGGCCACCGCCTACTCCGACCAGCCGCCCATCCTCCTCGGAGCCGCCTGGTATCCCGAGCAGTGGCCCGAATCGCAATGGGAGCCCGACCTCGCGCTCATGGAAGCCGCCCACATCCACCTCGTCCGCGTCGGCGAATTTGCCTGGAGCACCATGGAGCCCTCTGAAGGCCACTACGAATTCGGCTGGCTCGATCGCGCCATCGCCCTCGCCGCCAAACACCACATCTGCGTCGTTCTCGGAACCCCCACCGCCGCCCCGCCCGCCTGGCTCACCACCAAATATCCCGAAACCCTCCGCGTCGATGAAAACGGCCGCCGCGACGAGCACGGCAACCGCCAGCAGTTCTCCTTCGCCAACACGCGCTACCGCCAGTTCGCCCACGACATCGCCGAACAGATGGCCATCCACTTCGGACACAACCCCAACGTCGTCGGCTGGCAGCTCGACAACGAATACGCCAACGACTCCTTCGACCCCGAAGCCAAGGCCCAGTTCCACGCCTGGCTGCAGAAGAAGTACGGAACCATCGCCAACCTCAACCAGCACTGGGCCACGGCTTACTGGAGTCAGACCTACGACAACTTCGACGAGATCCCCGTCCGCTCCAGCGAAGAAAACCCCGCACTCCTCCTCGAATGGAAGCGCTTCGTCAGCGACACCTGGAAGAGCTACTCCGTTAACCAGATCGACGCCATCCGCCCGCACGCCGACAAGCGCCAGTTCATCACCACCAACACCATGGGCTGGTTCGACGGCTTTGACGAATACGTCGTGCACTCCGTCCTCGACATCGCCGCATGGGACGACTACATCTCCACCGACCACTACGACGCCGCCGACAACGGCGCCCGCCACGACCTCACCCGCGGCTTCAAGCAGAAGAATTTCTGGGTCATGGAAACCGAGCCCGCCTTCGTCAACTGGCGTCCCACCAACACGCCGCTCGAAAAAGGCCAGGTGCGCGACATGGCCTGGCAGGCCATCGGCCACGGATCAGACGCCGTCGAATACTGGCAGTGGCGTTCCGCTCCCAACGGACAGGAGGAGTACCACGGAGTCCTCGCCGGCATCGACGGCAAGCCCGTCCCCGTCTACGACGAAGTGAAGCAGGTCGGTGCCGAATTCGAAAAAGCCGGCGCCGCTCTCGCCGGAACCTCGCCCCACTCCTCAGTCGCCATCATCCAGTCCTATGACAGCCGCTGGGCCATCGACTTCCAGCGCCACAGCGCCAAATTCGACCCTGTCGCCGAACTCGTCGCCTTCTATCGCCCGCTCCGTGAACAGACCCAGGCTGTCGACATCATCTCTCCCGACGCACCTCTCGATGGATATAAGCTCGTCGTCGCGCCCGCACTCAACGTCCTGCCGCAGTCCATGGCCGACCGCCTCATCGCCTATGTCAAAGCCGGAGGCCACCTCGTCCTCGGTCCGCGCTCCGGCATGAAGGACGAATACAACGCCCTCAATCCTCAGCGCCAGCCAGGGCCGCTCGTCGATCTCCTCGGTGCGAACGTCTCGCAGTTCTACGCCCTCGACGAGGCCGTCCCGGTCGGCGGCGAACTTGGCAACGGCACCGCCAACATCTGGGCCGAAACCATCGCACCCAGTTCGCTCTGACACCCAGGTTCTCCTGAAATACGGCCCCAGCAATGGATGGCTCGACAATCAGCCCGCCGCCGTCACCCGCACAGTAGGGAAGGGAAGCATCACCTACATCGGAGCGTGGCTCGACCAGCCTCTGCTCAACTCGCTCACCGCATCCTTCGTGAAGGATGCGGGCGTCCAGGCCATCCTTCCCGGCGTCCCCGACGGAGTCGAAGTCTGCCAACGGACAGGTTCCGGCAAATCCGTCCTGATCCTCATTAACCACACGACAACCAGCCAGCACGTCGCCTTAGCCGCCGCCATGACCGACCTGCTAAACTCCGGCTCTGTCTCTTCCGTCGACCTGCCCAAATACGGAGTCGCCGTCCTCCAGAATTAAAAGGAGCAGAAATCTGGGTGCCCCACCTTCGCGAAGCTAAGGTGGGTTGGCCAGGATCTGTTTGGTATCAGGGCACGACTTCAGTCGTGCCACAACGGCAGCAAAATGAAAAGGGCTTCAGCCCCTGTTCGACCTATGTCAGCGCCCCACCTTCGCCGGGTGCCCCAAGTCCCGATTCTGGGACGTGGACTGCGGCTGATAAAGCGGATGGCGCTAAGGATTGAGAACGGGAATCATGCTGGACAGTTATTACGCACAGCGCAGGAATACAGCGGAATATCGGATAAATCGGCGCTCCTTCGCGAAGCCTTGAAAGCGTTGATCGAAACGGAAGCAGCCAGGAGCCTCGCCGCGCTCGAAGGCACGATGCCCGATCTGAAAGATATTCGCAGGTTAGGATTGATCTGTGATCTGAACGTGGGACTACACCCTACTCCCTATCCCCTACACCCTGACTTCAGTGCCCCGCCGGAGCCTTCCCGCCTACCTTGAAATGTCGTATCAACAGCACCAGCGGAGTCACCGCCAGCGTGAACCATCCCACCAGCCGGAAGCAGTCCATGAATCCCAGCAGTTTTGTCTGGTCGCCGAGCTGGTTGTAATAGTGCAGATACGCCGCCTTGAGCGCGTCCGCGTGCGAGTACCCGTGTTCCACCAGGTAGTTCGTCGTCCGCTCCACCGCCGACTGCAGATTCAGCGATGACGCCGGCAGATTCGCGCCCGTCACCGACTGGTGAAAGTCCTGCCTTCTCTCGCTCATCGCCGTCACAAACGCAATCCCGAAGCTCCCGCCCCAGTTGCGAAACAGATTCGTCAGGCTCGACGCGCGATTGTTCTGGTCCGGCCTGAGCTGCGAATACGCCACCACGCTCAACGGCACAAAAAAGAACGCATACCCCAATCCCTGAAACGCTCGCGCCCATGCGTAGTGCGCATAATTCGTCTGCAGCGTGAAGCCGCTGTAGTAGAACATCGAAGCCGCCACCGTACTCAGCGCAATCGCCAGCAGTACCCGCGGATGCACTATCCCCCTCTGCACCAGTTGCGCCCCCACCGGCGCAAGCACCGTGATCACCAGCGCGCCCGGCCCCAGCACCAGCCCCGCATCAATCGCCCGATACCCGTACAGCGATTGCAATATCTGCGGAATCATCGTCGTCGTGGCAAACAGCCCGAACCCGAAGGCAAAGTAGAACACCGACGCAATTGCGAAATTCCGGTTGCCCAGCATCTTCAAATCGATAATCGGATCGTCGTGCCGCAGTTCCCACCAGATCGCCACCGACCAGCACGCCAGCGCCACCGCAAACATCCACGAGATGAAGTGGCTTCCGAACCAGTCGTCGATCTGCCCGCGATCCAGGAAAATCTCCAGCGCCGCCGACCCCAGCCCGATCAGCGCAATGCCCGTCCCGTCGATCTTCAGCTTCCCATTCGGCCGCGCCTTCTCCCGCTCCTTCGCAAACTCCGGCGGATCATGCACTACCCTGCTGGTCAGAAACAGCGAAAGAATCCCGATCGGAATATTGATCAGGAAAACCCACCGCCACGTGTAGTTGTCTGTGATCCACCCGCCCAGCACCGGCCCGATCGCCGGAGCCGTCACAATCGCAATCGTGTACAGCGCAAACGCCGACGCGCGCTTCTCCGCCGGAAAAGTGTCCACCAGGATCGCCTGCTCCACCGGAGCCAGCCCGCCCCCGCCGATCCCCTGCAGCACCCGCGCGAGCAGCATAATGTTCAGCGTTGGCGCAACTCCGCACATGAACGACGTCACCGTGAACAACGCCACGCAGGCCATGTAGTAGTTCTTCCTGCCGAAGACGCGGCTCAGCCAGGCGCTCATCGGCAGCACTACCGCATTGGCCACCAGGTACGTAGTCAGGATCCACGTCACCTCATCGAAGCTCCGCCCCAGGCCCCCCGCGATGTACGGCAGCGACACGTTCGCAATCGACGTGTCCAGCAGCTCCATGAAAGTGGCCAGCGTCACCGTGAGCGCCACCACCCACGGATTCACCTCGCGTCGGATCTTCGTCTGTATCGCCTGTAGGTGCTTCAAGAACGGCAGTTGCAGCCACTTACTCGCCTCCCGGTTACTCGCCTGCCGGTCCCATGAAGAGACCAAACGGTCTCTTTTGGATGTGCGGCCGGCTGCCAGGTTGCGCGGAAAAGCAATAAAAAACGAGCGCACTCCCTCCGATCCCTATGAAATCTCTCGCCGATGCCCGTCTTCCCGAAGTATGCTGGCCACTCAGGAAGTCCCGGCCTCAATCTCGAAACCGATGAACGGGAGATTCACCGTGTATCGACTCGCCCTGCGTGCCGTCCTGCTCGCCGTTGCCATTCCTGTATCCCTCTGCGCCCAAAGCCATGCACAGACAGCCGCCGACATCGTGAGCTATTTCTCCGGCAAGCAGGTCCTCGTAAAAATCGACATGCCCGGCACGCAAAAGGGAATTGACCTGCGCTTCAACAAGCCCTCGCCCATGGACTGGAAGGAGTACTCCTCGCGGCTCAAGCAATGCGGCGCCGCTATCCGCAAAGGAGACATCGCCCGCGTCACCACCGTCGTCGTCAAGAAGGACATGATCGAGTTTCAGCTCGACGGCGGAGGCTTCGGCACCTTCGGCGACGACACCAACACTACCGTGGTCGCGAAGGTGGTCCCCAAGAGCGACTACGAAAAGAGCCTTGAGCAGCAGATCGCCAACACCGACGATCCCGACAAAAAACGCCAGCTCCAGCGCGACCTCGACCGGGAGCGCGCCCGCCGCGAGCGCCAGGACGCCATTAACCAGAGCGCCGCGCAGGTCGCCAGCCAGATCAAGGCCCAGCAGGTCATGGACAAGCGCATGCAGGGTGGCTCGCGCTTCAACCTCCGCTGGCAGGGATCAATTCCCGCCGAGCAGCTCACGCCTGACGCCGTCATGGCCCGCCTCAGCGAGTACATTGACTTCAGCGGCTTCCAGGCCGGCGAAGCACCTCAGCCCGCCGCCCCTCCAATGGGGCCGGCCATCTCACCGCAGCCTCCCAACCAGCCACCACCGGCCTCGCCGACCGCCCAGCTGCAGCGCGGCATGAGCTTGAACGACGTCGCGAACCTGCTTGGACAAGGCAAGCTGCTGTCCGAATCCACCGGAGACAACGGCCTCAAAACCCAGGTCTACGAATACGTCTCCGGAGACCGCCGCGCCGAAGTCACCTTTGTCGAAGGCACAGTTGTAAAGTTCTCGATTACGTCGCAATAAGCGGGTGCGCGCGAGTTGAATTCGCGCCCGCAAGGCACAACTGCCTTTTATGAATAGGGATGAACGTATGAAGGAAGATGGAGCCAGGCTTGAGATAAATATTTGGGCAGCGGGTGATGCGCCGCTGCCCATTTGGCAACTGAATGTGAAATGGTTTTTTTTAATCCAGGCCTGATAACAGATTCGCATCAAACTGCTGGTTAGTCGTTGCTCAAGCGCAACTATCTGATTGCCCTGGCGCAAGTAACTGTGTAATAGCCGGCCGGCATAGAACCGGCTAATCCCCGAACCTCGCCGCCGACCGTTCCCGTGCCTTAGCCGCCTCTTCCTCGCGATTCTTCGGCGGAGCCGTCGTCTCGAGCGACGACAGCAGCCGCATCGACGCGCCCGCCACTTCGTCGAGCGCAGCGTAGAACGCTGCCTCGTTTGCCTTCGACGGCTTGTTGAACCCGCTGATCTTTCTCACAAACTGCAGTGACGCCGCCCGAACCTCTTCCTCCGTCACCGGCGGATCAAAATTAAAAAGATTCTTGATATTCCTGCACATTCCCTGTCACTCTCCTTCACGCCGGGACACCGGCTGGAGTCGTCGGTAGCCGCTTACAGGATCAGAAGACTATCATCGCCATCTAGGAAGCATTCCGCAATCCGCCAAGTCGAACCCGAGAGATCGCAGGCGACGGAAGCAGCCGAGGTAAGCTCAATGAAAACATCGTGGCAAACCGATACAAACCATCTCATTTGCCGATGGTCTCATGCCGGAGAACACATCAAGTACAGCGCGCCTTGGCTTCAGGATCCATCAGCAAGCGTTCAGGCCTGCGCACCAGCGTCTCTGCCCGACTTCGCCTCCCACAGCCCATTTGGCTCGGGAGAATGGTTCGCTCCCTGGAACGCCCGCTGGAGTACCTCCGAAAGATAGCCCCGCGTTTTGCAGCGCGAACATTTCGGGATCACGAAATCCTGGAGTATCTACTCCGAAGTCACTCCGATCGTCCCCAGCCACGCCTCCACCAGCTCACGCCACGCCGTCACAGGAAGCTTCGTGCGCCGCAGCCCGAATGCATGCCCGCCCTGCGCATACAAGTGCATCTCCACCGGAACCCCGGCCTTCACCAGCGCAATGTAGTAAGCCAGCGAGTCGTACACGCTGTCCACGTGGTCGTCCTCGTTTTGCAGCAAAAACGTAGGCGGCGTCTGCCGGGTCACCGGAACCTCGGGATTCAGCCACAAATCTTTATCCGCATTTGCCGGATGAGGCACCACAAACTTTTTCGTGCCCTGCTTCGCGTCCCATTCCGCCGCGGACAGTGACAGATGCCCCGGATAGATAGCTACCGCAAAATCCGGCCGGCAGCTCTCCTTGTCGGCCTCGTCGACAGCCGGGTACAAACGCCGGTCAAAGTGCGTGCTTATCGCTGCCACCAGATGCCCGCCTGCCGAAAACCCCAGCACTCCAATCTTGTGCGGATCGATATGCCACTCCGCTGCATGAAAGCGCACCAGCCCCATTGTCCTTTGCGCATCTTCCAACGCCATCGGCGATTCCGGATATGGTCCCGATTTTGGATATGGCCCCACATCTGTCACTCGATACTTCAACAGCACGCACGTGATCCCCTTGGGCGTCAGCCAGTCACAGACCTCCGTGCCCTCAAGATCCATCGCCAGCCCCTGATAACCCCCGCCCGGAAAGACAACCACTGCAGCGCCCGTACTCTTGCCCTCTGGCGAATAGACAGTCATCGTGGGCTGCGTGACATTGCTCACTCCGACCACCGGTTTCCCGGCAATCAGGAATTTCGGATCGATCTCCACGGTCTCCGGCCCGGCGACCGGCTGTGGATCAGGCGCCGCCCCCGGCCATATCGGTATTTGCTTATGTCCCGGGCGATGGCTGCCAACCAGTCTGCTGCGCGCTCAGGCTGCCAGACGCAAGCACAACAAGCAGAGCAAAGAGGGAAAGCTTAAAGGACGAGCGCTTCATCACAGTCCCCACAGCTCATAAGCTGCGTGAGAAGGGCTTTTTCCTCTTGTTGGACGAGGAATCGATTCAGTCAACAGACATCAACCAGGTCAAGATCACTCGGTTTCGCCTCTACCGCTTTAACGGCTCGTAATTTGGAACCTTGGGGGTCAGTTTACGGAGGAGGAACTCCTGAAGGAGGTTCTCGGCGGCGTTACCAGCAATGCCCAGCAGCGCGTTCTCGAAGGTCAACGCCACCCCGTTTCGATCGCTCGCCGGGTAGTAGAGGTTCGAGATACCGCCCGCCGCGAGGCTGCCGATAATACCCGAATAATTTACTTGCCTGTGTCCATTGTCACCCTTGCACATTACTGACATTTCGAAGGCATAGAGAACTCGCGATTGAATCGTACCCGTCCCTTTGTAGAAATAGCGTGGATCCTGTTTCAGAAGCGATGGCAGCATCGCGCCGCCGATCATCGTGCTTATGAAGCCGTCGGCATAATTGGCTGCGTACCGCTTGGCGTAGCCTTCTGCACCCTGCCCGTACCCGCTGAAGGTATCGTTGCCCTGCTGAACTCCCGCCCAGACTCCAGTCAGCAAAAAAGTGGCTGGATCCACTGAAGTCCTCAAGGCCAGAGTGAATTTCCGCCGGGTGCTGAGCGGCGGCGCGTTGGGCACATATGTCACATAGAAGTTTGGAATCACGCCGAGCACCCGCTGTTTCTCCTCCTGCCTGAACTGCTCGGTGGCAATTTCCTGTTGCGTTGCCGTCACCCGCACCTCGCTCGTCGCGGTGCCGACCAATAATACGATCGGCTGCGTCTCATAGCTCTCGCCGGAGTGCAGAAGACCTTGCACCACCTGGGTCGCAAATCCATTCGAGGAGATAGTGAGTTTGAAAGGCCCGGGAGGCACCTCAGCGAAATCGAACCGGCCACCGCTGTCGGACATTACCACTCTCACCGGCTGCTCAGGGGAAGCGGTCTGAGCAAGTTCGATGCGGACACCTTCGTAGACAGTTCCCTCCGGATCAGCCACCAGCCGTGAATGCTGCCCGACGAGGACTGTTCGGGTGCAGCCTGGGCTCCGGGCGCATCGGGTAAAGCGGCGCTCGCTACCAGAGTCGGCGAGGGTAGCTCGGCGAGAGCAGTGTCGGCGAGGCGACGTTCGGCGAGCCGAGCGAGGCCTGCTGCGGCCTCGCATGGGCTGCGAGCCCGATCAGCACCAGGAAAACGACGATCCGGCCTGAATCCAGGACTCGACGGTGCGGGCCGTTCGACTCGCTCTCCATATTTGCTTCATTTCCGATCGGTCCTGCCCTCAGTTCCGAAACTTGGATCTTCTGATACAGATGATAACCGCCACGAAATATACGCTCAGGCATTGGACGGGGCATTGCGACGAGAAGACGAAAAGACGTTGGAGTTGGATGGGCCAACTTTCAACATTCCTTCATATGGGTCGTCAAAGGGTAGTCGAAGCGGAAAGGGAAGAATACTGGCAAAAG
This sequence comes from uncultured Acidobacteriaceae bacterium, assembly GCA_963725225.1. Classification (GTDB taxonomy): domain Bacteria; phylum Acidobacteriota; class Terriglobia; order Terriglobales; family Acidobacteriaceae; genus Silvibacterium. The sequence goes on along the minus strand of CAVRXY010000016.1, from coordinate 199,082 downwards.
TGGCAGCGCCTCCCCGTAGCGGGATGATCAGAATGACAATTTGGACGAATTTCCCGCCGCAAAGAAAACTCTCGCATGACATGCGTCGAGACAAATGAATACACTGCTCTTCGAGCTGACTATCGGATGATTAGCCCTGACTTGTTGAAGCAGCACTCTGATTCTCATACGCATTGGATAAGCGCCTTGCCCACACGCAGAGCAGTTCGGGGAGCTTACTGATGTTGCAGGTAATCCGGCAATCAAAGCCATACGACGTCTGTGTCATCGGCTCTGGCGCGGGAGGCGGAACCGCCGCCAAGGTGCTGACCGAGGGTGGACTGAGCGTTGTCATGCTCGAGGCTGGCCCGGTTCTGAATCCTGAAGAGGATTTCGAAGAGCACGTCTGGCCCTACGAACTGCCCCATCGCGGAGCCGATATCGGAGGCAGAGCCCGCCACGAGCTCAACACCGAATTCATGGCTCCCAATGGCTTTTGGGAGATCGATGGCGAGCCCTACACCACCGCTCCCGGCTCGAGCTTCCGATGGTTTCGCTCCCGCATCGAAGGCGGCCGCACCAACCACTGGGGACGCATCGCCCTGCGCTTCGGCCCCGCCGACTTCCGGGCGCACTCCACCGACGGCATGGGCGACGATTGGCCGATCACCTACGAGGAACTCGCTCCTTACTACGACAAAGTCGAGTCCTACATCGGAGTCTTCGGCTCGAAAGAGAACATCCCCAACGCACCCGACGGCGTTTTTCTTCCTCCGCCGCGCCCGCGCTGTACTGAAACACTCGTAAAGAAGGCCTGCGACCAGCTCAATATCACCTGCATCCCCTCCCGGCTGGCCATTCTTACCACGCCGCTGAACGGGCGTCAGGCCTGTCATTACTGCGCGCAGTGCGGCCGGGGATGTCTCACCGCCTCCAATTTCAGCTCCAGCCAGGTCATGATTCCCCCGGCAAAGGCGACCGGCCGATTCACATTGATTGCCAATGCCATGGCGCGCGAGCTCGTCGTCGGCAAGAGCGGGACCGTCGAAGCGGTCTCTTACATCGATAAGACCACCCGCATCGAAAAACAGGTCCGCGCGAAAGCCTTTGTAGTGGCAGCAAGCGCTTGTGAATCCGCTCGTCTGCTGCTGAATTCACGCTCGGCAAGTTTTTCTGACGGACTCGCCAACTCGTCCGGAGTCGTGGGCCGCTATCTTACCGACTCGGTCGGCACCCACGTGGCGGGCTATTTCCCCCAGTTGGAAAAGATGCCTCCACACAATCACGACGGCGTTGGCGGCATGCACCTGTACATGCCCTGGTGGAAGTTCGGCCAGAAGAACGATTTTCTTCGCGGCTACCACATTGAGTTCGGCGGAGGCCGCAACATGCCCAGCGTCGGGCAATTCGACGGAGTCTGCGCTCAGCACGAGGGCTATGGAGTTTCTCTCAAGCAGCAATGCCGCACCTCTTACGGCGCCGCGATTGGATTCAGCGGGCGCGGCGAGATGATCCCCAATGAAAACTCCTTCTGCGAGATCGACCCCACCGTCGTCGACAAGTGGGGAATCCCAGTGCTCCGCTTCCACTGGCAATGGGGAGAGAACGAGTTGAAGATGGCCGCCCATATGCAGGAGACCTTCCGCGCCATCATCGAAACCGCCGGCGGAACCGTCCTGACCAATCCGTCTCTGGCCGTCGCACCCGAGAAGGCGCACGTCAGCGAGGTTGCCATATCTGAGGGCGGCACCATCATCCACGAACTCGGCACCGTGCGCATGGGCAATGATCCAAAGACGTCAGTCCTGAACAAAAACTGCCAGGCTCACGACGTCAAAAATCTATTTGTAGCCGACGCTGCTCCTTTTGTGACCAACCCGGACAAGAATCCGACGCTTGACCATCATGGCCCTGTCGTGGAGAACCTCCGACTACCTGCTCGACCAGGCAAAGAAGGGAGAGCTTTAGGAACCATGAGCACCATCTCCCGCCGCGACGTCCTGAAATCCCTTAGCATGGGCGCTGTCGCGGCCTCGGCGCTCCACACCATCCCTCTCCAGGCCGCGAAATTCGTCCACGCTCAGATCGCCGCCGAAAAAGCCGGGAACAAATCCGGCGCATACACGCCTAAATTCTTCCCTCCGCAGCAATACAAAACCCTGCAAAGCTTGTGCGAGACCATTCTTCCCGCCGACGCAGATTGCGCAGGAGCCATCGAAGCCGGAGCACCCGAATTCATCGATCTGCTCACCAGCGAGAATCCGGAATATCAGTTGAAGCTGGGCGGCGGGTTGATGTGGCTCGATTCCACCTGCGCCGATCGATATGGCAATGCCTATCTCGACTGCACTTCACAACAGCAGAAAGAGATCCTCGACCTCATTGCATACCGCAAGAATTCCGTGCAGGATCCCGGCCTCAGCCAGGGAGTGGTCTTTTTCTCGTTCCTGCGCGACCTCACCGCCGATGGCTTCTTCACCAGCGAGATTGGCATTCAGTATCTCGGCTACATCGGCAACACATATTTGCGAGAGTTCCCCGGATGCCCGCCCGTTCCCGGCGTCTAACCTCGGACAGCACTTGGAGCGGCCCGGGACACACCTAGTATCCTGATCAATAGGTCATGGTATTTCGCACAAACAATCTCAGAATCAAGTCAAGTAGAGTCGTTCTTCCTCCAATTTTTCTCGAGGAGGAACTCCCTGTCACAGAAAACGCTTCGCGCACCGTCTTCGAAGCGCGGCGTCAGATCGTAGATATTCTCAACGGGTCAGACGATCGCCTGGTTGTCGTTGTCGGACCCTGCTCCATCCACGATCCCGTTGCCGCCCGCGAATACGCCGGATTGCTGAACGGAGCGATCGCTGAACTTTCCAGCGAGCTCATGATCGTAATGCGTGTGTATTTCGAGAAACCGCGTACCACGCTCGGTTGGAAGGGGCTGATCAACGATCCCTACTTCGATGAATCCTTCCGCATCAGCGACGGACTGCGCATTGCCCGTCGCCTTCTCCTTGATCTGGCCGAGATGGGCGTGCCCGCCGGCACTGAGTTCCTCGACATGATTTCGCCGCAATACGTCTCCGACCTGGTCAGCTGGGGCGCCATTGGCGCGCGCACGACCGAGAGCCAGGTTCATCGCCAGCTCGCCTCCGGCCTCTCTTGTCCGGTCGGCTTCAAGAACGGCACTTCCGGCAACGTCCAGATCGCGATTGAAGCCATCCTCTCCGCAAGCCATCCGCACACCTTCCTGGGAACCTCGGAAACCGGACAATCTGCCATCCTTCTCACCTCCGGAAATCCGGACTGCCACATCATCCTGCGCGGCGGCCGGCAGGTCACCAACTACGATTCCGCCTCCGTAGCTTCGACCGTTGAGCAGATGGAAAAGACCGGCGTCAAGCCACGCATCATGATCGACTTCAGCCACGCCAACAGCGGCAAAGACCATCGCCGGCAGGGCTCGGTATGCCGCGCCGTGTCCGAGCAGATCACCGAGCGGAGAGCGTCGCATCATCGGTGTCATGATCGAAAGCAATCTTGTCGCTGGCTCGCAGGCTCTCGTAAACGGCAAGAAGCTCGTCTATGGACAAAGCATCACCGACGCCTGCATCGACTGGCATGAGACCCATACACTGCTCCGTGAACTCGCCGCCGCCGTCCAGAAGCGGCGCACTCACCTTCGCACCGTGCAAGTTTAGCCCTGACGCAGTACATCTCGCGATCTCACCACCGACGGATTCTTCAGCAGTGAAATCGGCATTCAATACCTCGGCTAAGTCGCGGACACCTATTTGAACGACTTTCGCGCACGGCCGCCGGTTCCCGGAGTGTAGCCCGGTAGCGCATCCAGCCGGACAGAGCGAGCGTTTCAGAGTACCTTTTTGGCTTCGATTCGACCATCCGGCCGCGATTACCGCTACATCCTGTCTGCCAAGGACAGTTGCATGCTTTTCGTTACTGAATCTGAACTCTATGAGTGCATTGGCGATAATGCGCTCGTCGCCGTGGATATGGTTTAGCGCGAGTGTCAGGTTCAGAGGTCAGCGAACAGTAATCAAGAATCGCAAAATTAGCAGTTGACATTGACAGACAATCCACTACCATTCGGTTGTGGATAGACTGGATACAACATTTGCGGCTCTGTCTGATCCAACCCGACGGGCGATGATCGAGCGGCTCTCCCACGGGCCTGCCTCTGTGCATGGGTTGACGGAACCGTTTGCACTCTCGCAGCAGATGATTTCAAAACATATTGCCTGCCTGGTGCGGGCGCGGATTGTCATCAAGACGAAGCGTGGACGAGAGAGTGTGTGCACGCTCAGGCCAGAGGCGATTAAGACGGTCAGCGACTGGGCGATGAGCTATCGCCGGTTCTGGGAAGAGAGTTTCGACAAGCTGGAAGAGGTTGTGAAGCAAATGAAAAAAGAGGAGGTCAGAGATGACAAATAACACGGTGAACGCGACAGAGCGGATGGTTGTCACACGAGTTTTCGATGCCCCACGCGAATTGGTTTGGAAGGCGTGGACAGACCCGAAGTACATCATGCAGTGGTGGGGACCGAAGGGCTTTACTGCGCCTGTTTGCAAGATGGATTTTCGCGTGGGAGGAAAGCTTCTCTGCTGCATGAAGGCGCCGGATGGGCAGGAGGGCTGGAATGCGGTTGAATACCACGAGATTGTTCCGTACGAGAAGATTGTTTCCTTGATGTACTTTTCTGACCCGGAGGGAAACAGGATTGACCCTGCGCAATTAGGAATCGAAGATGAGGCCATCGAGGGTGCTTACGATGTGACTCTTTTTGAGGATCTCGGAAACGGTCAGACGAAGCTTACCTTCATTGGAAATGAACCCATGAAGAGCGCAAAGGAAAGCGGGCAACTCGAGGGCTGGAACGAGATACTCGAAAAAGTTGCGGCAGTTGTTGCGGAGCTGGCGCAGGCGAAATAAGAAACTGAAGCTTTGATTCGCGAAACTCAAGGGTGGAGAAAGAAATGAAAAGAACAACGTTTCTCGCTATCGTCCTGCTGGCATTTGCATTTGCCGCCCATGCCCAGGACACGATGAAGAAAGATGCAGCCGTCAAACCTGCCGATCCGGAATCGAAAGTCGTGCTCGATTCCTGGAATGAGATTGGCCGCAAGCTGACGGCGCTGGCCGAAGATTTTCCTGAGGACAAATATGACTTCAAGCCGACACCCGCGCAGCGGAGCTTCGCCGAGCAATTACTGCACGCGGCGGGTTCATGCTACTACTTCACGAATCCTGCGATGGGGCAGAAGCCTCCCGCGGCAGAAGATCCGAAGCGAGAGCAATACAAGACCAAGGCCGACATCGTTGCGTTCGTCAAGAAGTCCTTCGCCGATGGCGCAGCCGCCATCCAGTCGAAAGGCGAAAAAGGCCTGATGACGGAGGTTGTTTATTACCCTCAGCAGAAAGCGCGCGTTATCGACATTGCATACGGCATCATCGAGCATAGCGGAGAACACTACGGCCAGCTCGTTGTGTACTACCGCCTCGCAGGGCTTGTGCCGCCGGAGTCGCGGCCCAAGAAGTAAAGCTCAGGAGGCCAGGTACCCCGTCCTTATCGCGCGCCGTTTGCGCCAATGGGCGGGGATCTTGGTTTTTGGGACCTTCACTATTCAATGCGCCGCGCGGCATATGGATACCTCTGCTTTCGTTCGGCTGCAAGATTTGGGTTCGGTCGCCGCGTCGCCGTCTCGCCATCCAGTGCTATCTCGGAAATCCCGGCTAAGGGCGGCGGCTGAGTGCAAACCTGCTTTTCGTCACTTGGCCGGATGGTCGCCTTTCCGGATAAGTGACCCTTGGCTCAACTGTTGACTTCAGGTCTTAGCGCGTTTCCAGACCCGAATCTCGCTCGAAACGCGCCTCGGCGATTTGGCATAAGAGCACGGACCCCGGTGCGTGTAGGTGGTCGTGGCTGCACGACTCGCGATGGGACTCTAGGTTCCTTCACATTCCAAGTGTGGACTTGAGACGATGCGTGCAAGTGCAGAGCGAAGCCAACAGCAACACGTTTGTTACGACGCCTTGTCAAATACCTGTATGTTCGGCTCGCTCCGTCCCGGTATGTGCATCGTAATTGTCAACCTCTTCCCATCGGGCGATACGCTGATCTCTTCCGTATCCCGCATCTTTCCGCTGATCTTGTCCGTAACTTCCACCTTACGATTGTTCAGCCGCTGCGCAGATGCCGTCATTCCTTCTACAACCGCGCCTACATTCGCGTAGTCCTGCCCATCGAACTTAACATTCTTCGTCCCGCCTCCGCCCTGTGAGATGAATGAAAGCCCGTCGCCATCCCATGTCCGCACCTTCAGCACGACCACCGAGTTCACCTGTTCGCTTGAACTCACCCAGGTCCCCACGAACCCAGATCCGCCACCCTTTCGCTTATACACATAATCCAGACTGGTCGAATCCCCGTTCGCTCGCAGCGCCGTAAAGTGATCGTTGAGGGTGCTGCCATCCTTGGACAGCGTCCAGACACCCGTTACCAATACCTTCCCGTCTTTCTTGCGCACCACCGTCCACTTGTTCGGAGCGCTTACGCTGACCGCGATCATGATCCCGAAATGACCCGGTTGGTCCGTCCCGTCCACGACCGCTATTTCCGGATCGCCGCCCCCAAAATCAAATGAGTACTTGTTTCCACCCAAGCTTCCCACCTTCATTACATCGGTGAGCGTGCTCTTCCGCGGATTTAGCTTCCAGTTACCCACCATCGGGTCGTCCGCCGCCCAGGCCGCACTTGCCAACAGACCCGCCACCAGCATCGGCAGACAAATTCGTTTCAGCATCGAGCTCTCCTCGACTCGTTCCAGAAGCACCTCGGCAGCCATCGTCTGATCGCCAGTGTCATCTCGCCGCCGCGTGGCCAGCTTTCTCAGCTTGTTCAGTCGATTTGCATGTCTTTCAGTTTTATTTACAGGTCCGGCGTCACCGCTCCACGCGCACTGTATCCCGTCCACAACCGGACACTCCACTCCGAAATCGGACAGTATGAAGGCAGTGGCCAAGGGGTTGTTCTTGTCGCTTAACAGTCAAAATTCCGATCCTCGTAATAAGGAATTTGTTCAGGTCCGCAAACTGAGAAAACCATTTCAGAATTGTTGGATACGCCACTCGGTGAGTCAGTTGCCGATAATGCGCTAATTGACGACCTGCAAGAGGTCGTATCGCCGATGAATTGTCGGTAGGGAAACCTGAGCGCAGTTGTGTCGAGCCACTCCCTTTGCTAGTTTGGCGTAGATGCCGCCGCCTGTGCCCGAACAACTCAGCAGGGCCATTGAGGCTCTCTACCGGTCGGAATCGGGCCGGGTTCTGGCGACGCTCGTGCGCCTCCTCGGAGATCTGGACCTGGCCGAAGAGTCGATGCACGAGGCGTTCGCTGCCGCTCTGGAGTCCTGGCCTCAGACTGGCGTGCCGGAGAACCCTCGTCCCTGGCTCATATCAACGGCACGATTCAAAGCGATCGACGGTATGCGCCGGCGCGCGCGCTTCGACGCCGCACAAATTGACCTCGCGCTGTACCTTGAGTCGCGTATTAACGAAACCACACAAGAAGCAGATGAGATCGAGGACGATCGCCTCCGTCTGATTTTCACCTGCTGCCATCCCGCTCTGCCTCCTGAAGGACAGGTCGCGCTCACTCTGCGCGAAATCTGCGGCCTGACAACGGAAGAGATTGCCCGCGCATTTCTGGTTACGCCGGCAACGCTCGCCCAACGCATCGTGCGCGCCAAGGCAAAGATTCGAGAGACACCGATTCCCTACGAAGTGCCCGCGCCGCAGGAGTTGCCGGAGCGGCTGGACGCGGTGCTTCAGGTCATCTATCTCGTCTTTAACGAGGGTTACTCGGCTGCGGCGGGAGCGGAGGTAACGCGGGCCGAGCTAACCGGCGAGGCGATTCGATTGGGACGACTCCTGACCGAACTCCAGCCCGAGCCGGAAGTTATTGGGCTGCTTGCCCTGATGTTGCTCCATGAATCCCGTCGCGCCGCGAGAACCTCTCCGGCCGGAGAGCTGATTTTGCTGGAAAATCAGGACCGCTCGCTCTGGAACCGGGAGCAGATCGCGGAGGGAGTGGCATTGGTGGAGAAAGCCCTGAACTCCCGCCGCTTCGGTGCTTACACACTGCAGGCTGCGATCGCGGCCGTTCATGCGGAAGCGGAATCAACCGCTGCGACCGACTGGCGGCAGATTGTCGCGCTTTACAACCAATTGGTACGAATTCACCCTTCGCCGGTAGCACATCTCAATCGCGCCGTGGCCATTGCCATGCGCGATGGTCCAGAGGCCGGTCTGAAGCATATCGACGCGGTGTTGGCACATGGCGAATTGGCAAATTACTACCTGGCGCATTCAGCCCGCGCGGATATGTGCCGCAGGCTCGGCAGGACCGCTGAGGCCCGGGCGTCTTATGAGAAAGCGCTGGCGCTGACCCAACAGGAGCCGGAGCGGCAGTTCCTGCAGGAGCGGATTCGGCAGCTGAAATAAAGAATTGTAGCGATTGTCGATTTTACAAAGTCGGACCGGGTACGCAGAATGCCATCGCAGAATTCAAAGTACTTCTGTCTGTCCCATTTTCCCGGTTTTTCGTATCAGTAATGAGATGCCCCACCTGGTTGTTAATATTTGACGCAATATCGATAGACTCTTCTGCTCCGTAGGCTACAAATCGGAAGAATGATTGCCTACCTCGTATGCCCCGATCAAAGAAAAGATCAATTGACAGATTCCGCGTCGAACCCCTTAACGGATCTGCCTTCGGCCGGATTTAAGCTCGATGGCTTCCTCTTCATGTCAACCGTGATCTTGCGAGAAAGTGCCTTGTCGTAGCGCGGGCATCCGCGATGGAGCGCTGTTCCCTCGTTCTTGATTTCGGAACAATCGCCGAGCGATGCGGTGTCGGTAGACATCCATGAAGATTTGCAGCGCGATCCGAAATATGCTCGTCGTCCCGACGGTCAGCAGGAACTGGTCGATGTTCTCTGCACGCATCGTGTACAAGTTGTGCACTGCGACGAGGGCCGACATATACTGGCGGGCCGGATGCCGCGAGCCTCAGCGCCGTGCAACAGCGGCATAAGATCGAATTTCCGGGGAAAGCGAATGGCAGGACTACGTTAACATCGCCGATGGCGAACTAAGAAGATCGTCGAATACATGCAATCACTGAGCAAGACGTGGAGAATCGCATGCGGATCCCGTTGAGCGCCCTGGCGGAGAACAAGACCAAGAGCCGGATCAACGAACCGCGATAATGGGTGTATAAAACCATTCGAGAGTCGCCCCTGAGTTCCCCGCAGCATACCACCAAGTTGGCCACATCGTCCGTAAATGTCGGCGGCGAAGCAAAGCAGATGGTTACTCCGCCTTGGCAAATTTCGAGGAATCGCAATCGGAGTATATGAGCGGCCATCGTGCTCGCGACTCTCGATGTAATTCAGCCCACTGACAGGTATCGTATCAGCAAACTATTGCTGGGCATGATGTGTAATACATCCCGGGGACGAAGGCAGATGTTGAGCTCGAGTGACCGGCAATACGGAAGTAATCTGCGAATCGTGTGCAAACCGGCTTGAGAGCATTTTGAGATGGTCTCAAACTGAAATAAAAATAATTCGTCTCTGCTGTCGATTTTCCGTCTCCCCAACGACTATAGGACAAAAGAACGATGAGCTACGGCTCCTGAATGGACAGGAAACGAGTCATCGGGAACAAAACCACAGAAACCAAGGAGAAAAGTCATGCCACAATATCTGGTTTCTAACTACCTCCCCGACGACTTCGACCCGTCCACCGTAACCGAAGCGATGATGGAAGAGATCCACGCGCTAAACCGCGAAATGATTGCTGCCGGCGTGAGGAAGTTCGCCTGCGGCATTTCCCCGGCCGCCAACGCAAAGACGCTGCGAAAGCAGTCCGACGGCCCGGTGCTCGTCACCGACGGGCCATACATCGAGACCAAGGAGCACATGGGCGGTTTTTGGATACTGGAAGCCGCCAATATGGACGAGGCACTTGCCTGGGCGAAGAAGGGTGCCATCGCCTGCGATATTCCCGGCGAGGTGCGCGAACTTCTTTTCTTCCCGGCTCCGGAACAAGGACCCGGCGAAAGCAAGTAAACAGCCCGGGCCGCCGCGACCTCGGAACACGCGCCCTGGTGACGAGATGAACGAGCCAGCGTGAAACTACGCCGCTGGCTCCCACCCGGAAGGAAGAGGAGAAGAACAGTGAAATACATCTGTCTGGGGTACTACGACAAAGCCGAATTCGATGGCATGACTGAGAGCGATCGAAACGCCATGTTCGACCGATGCTTTGACTACGACGACCATCTTCGCGCCAGCGGGAACTGGGCCGGTGGAGAAGCGCTTCAGGGGCCGGAGACCGCCCTGACTCTGTCCTGGAAGAACGGCAAGGTGGCAACGACCGACGGCCCCTATGCCGAAACCAAGGAACAACTCGGCGGCATTCTCGTCCTTGAGGCGCGGGACATGAATCATGCTGTACAGCTCATGGCGCAGCATCCGGCGATGACGTACGGCAACATCTTCGAGATTCGGCCAACCGGAGACATGAGCGAAATTGAGAAGGCAAGCGAGCAGCGGCGGCGAAAGACCACTGCACGCTGAAGACGGCTGTTCGGCGCCTTCGGCCAAAAACTCGACAAAAGTCGCACGACGGCCCTGACCTGATCCTCTTTGGCAGCTCGACGCTGACTTCGGTGCTCCTCGAACACGGCCTTGCGGATGAGACGGTTCTGCTCGTCGATCCAGTCCTGTTGGGCATAGGAAAGCGCATCTTTGCGGACGGAACGCCGGCCACGTTCCTTCGAGCTCGCCGCCACGCAGGCTTTGCCGTCCGGACATCATCATCAATAGCTACAAAGCCCCTCGGGCCTTTGAAGAGCACGTAGTTCAACGACACCGCGGCGTAAATGTCTCTGATAGACGAAGCCTTGGCAGAATTACTTCCGGCTAGCGACAAACCGGACACATTACTCAGCGCAAGCGCCTTTTTCTCGTTACCTATTTTCGAGTCTTTGAGGTCTACTGCGTGGGTCCCGTGAGCTGGCGCTTGACATCCTCGAAGTCGGCGCGGTCCCAGCGTTCGGCCATCTTGCCGCCAACAAATCGGCCACGGGCATGGACGCCGAAGCGAATCTTTCGCCCCGTCGCGGCGGGTGCACCCATTATCTCCTCCCCCGTGTGGGTTGCGCTGATATCAAGATCTGCCTCTATGATGTCGTCTCCCTCGAAACGCACAGCAATAAAGAAAATATGTTCATCGGGGATGGCCGCATTGACCTGCCGCCGGAACATCTTAAACCCTTCCGGTCCGCGCGGGTATCCGATCGCTTCCAGTTCATGAAAGCGGGCGTCGGGACTCACGACTCTATCAATCCCAGCCGGGTCCGGAGCGAGGATGGCCTCCGTGAAGTCCAGGTAGTGCCTGAGGAGTTGAGACTCTGGGGTATCGACTTCCAGAATAGCTTTGACTGCCGGACTCAGCTCAATTTGGCTTGGTGCAGGAATGGCTGACATGTCTGTATCCCTCCGACGCTCCAGATCTTGCCCCCGGTGAAGGAACTCTCAAGCTTCAGTGTTCGTGCAGTGGCGTGGTGCCGGGATTCTGCTTCACGAGCGTGCTGACCGTGAAGCGATCGCTGGATTATACATAGAGACCTCTATGGATTTATAGGCAATAGCACGATGGGAGGCGCTCGATAAGCCCCAGCGTGGACATTAATGCGAGATCTATGTCATGCGCTTTGCTTGATTAGGCGGCAATCCGGAAGTTGATCCACCGTGGTACTAAAAGTCTTAGAGCTGTATCTGGAGCGCCCGCGACAAGCAGGTCATGGCGGCATAGGCGCAATGGGGCGCTTCGGATACAGCGACTTGAAGGAAGCCACCCTTGGCGGGAGCCTATGGGTTTTGTATGTGGTTGAGCAGGTCGCGATGGTTTGCGAAGTTGCCGTTGGCGGCGGTGCGTGGCAGTTGTAGTGAGAGAGGGTGCAGAGAAGAGTTGGTCGAGGATGCTCGGTATAGGTGTAAATGAGGATCGGTAAAGCAGTCTGAGTTGAGTGAGGCACAGGGTCTCTGTACGCGCCGGAGCACGAGGATGATTCGAGAGTGTGGTTGCTGGTTCATGGGGTGTACTCGTGTCGAGGCGGGGAACGAAGCAGAAGTTGGGCCGCGGAGAGTCGTTCGACGACATGCATAGTTCCGCCGCAGATAGGGCAGTTCCAGTGCGGGTGAGGATGCTCTGTGGCAGCGGATGCGTTTCGAGTAGAGATGTCCGATGAACTGGCGAGTAACTGCAAGCAGAGCGGCAGCAGCATAGCGCGTTGCCGGTTGGCCAGGAAGCCGAAGTGGCGGATGCGGACGAAGCCGCGCGGCAGCAGGTGGAGCAGGAAGCGGCGGAGGAACTCATCGAGGGGCAAAGTCAGCAGTCGCTGTTTGTTGGCATGTGCCGAGTCACGCCAGCGGAAGGTGACGTTGCCTTGTTCGAGAGCAACGAGCCTGCGGTTGGAGATGGCGACGCGATGCGTGTACCCGCTGAGGTAGCGCAGCGCGTGTTCCGGTCCACCGAATGGGGGCTTGGCATAGACAACCCAGTCGTGACGGAATAATGAGCGAAGCCATGCAGCGAAGATGCGTGGTTGGGCAAGCGGTGCGAGGGCGCCGTAGAACTCGAGGCTACCCGTGTGGAAGGCCTTCTTTAATCCGGCGACGAGCTTGCCGCGGAAGACCCGGCTGAGTACCTTCACCGGCAGGAAGAACGAACGTCGTGAAGAGACCCAGCGTGTGTGGTCCGAAGCGAGACCGCCAGCCGCGGCAACACAGTGAACATGAGGGTGATGTTGCAATCGCTGGTTCCAGGTATGGAGCACGCTGAAGAAGCCGATCTCTGCCCCAAGGTGACGAGGATCGCGGGCGATCTCGAGCAGGGTTGCTGCACTGGCTTGAAACAGCAGGTTGTAGATGACGCGCTTGTTCTGCAGCGCGAGGGGCGCGAGTTCACGTGGCAGCGTGAACACGACGTGGACATAACGGGTGGGCAGCAACTCCTGTTCGCGCGCCTCGAGCCAGCACAGGCGCGCGTTCGCCTGGCATCGCGGGCAATGCCGGTTGCGACAAGAGTTATAAGAGATGGCGGTTGTATGTCCGCAGTCGGAACAGCGATCGCGATGTCCGCCGAGCGCAGCGGTGCGGCAGCGTGTGATCGCGAGCAGGACCTTCTGATGTTGCCAGGTGATCCAGCGGCGACTGTGTTCAAGAAACGCCTGTCCCGCACAGCGAACGACATCGGCCAGCTCCAGCGGAGGCCGGCTCATGAACTGTGCTTCTGTTCTCCTTGGACCGTGAACGTGAGTGCATCGAGCGGGCTGGCGGTGGCGTTGAGATGCCGCTCGGAGAGATGCAGGTAGATCGTCGTTTCCTCAAGGTCGCGATGACCCAGCAACATCTGGATGGTGCGCAGGTCGGCGCCGGCTTCGAGCAGATGCGTGGCAAAACAGTGGCGCAGAGTATGGGGATGGATATGCCTGTGCTCGAGGCCTGCCCGGCGAGCCGCGCTCCTGCACACGTTCCAGATCGTCTTGTCGGAGATAGGCTGCTCGCCTCCACGATGGCCGTTGCTGCTCGGGAACAAATAGATCCGCGGCCGCTTGGAGCGCCAGTACGCGCGCAACGTATCCAGCAGTCTGGGACTGAGCATGACGTCACGGTCCTTGCGCCCCTTGCCGCCGTGAATATGAACGAGCATGCGCTGGCTATCGATATCGCTGACCTTGAGCGTGGCCACCTCTGCGCGGCGGCCGCCGGTCGCGTAGAGCGCCATGAGCACGGCGCGCTGAAAGGGGGTCCGGGCCGCTTGGATCAAACGCGCGACTTCTTCCCGGCTGAGCACCTGCGGCAGGTGTTGGACCGGTCGCGGATATGGCGTCTCGGCTGCACTCCAGCCTCGCTTCAACACCTGGATATAAAAGAATCGCAGCGCTGCAAGATGTTGCCCTACCGTGCTCGGCGCCAGCTTCTTCTCCCGTAACAATGCTGCCTGGTACTGGCGGATATGTTCCAGGCCCAGCTGATCAGGCCGCCGATGAAAGTGTCGGGCGAACTGCTCAACCACGTGAATGTAACAGTGAATCGTCCCCGGCGCGTAGTTGCGGCGCTCCAGTTCCTCAAGCATGATCTGGCGTAGATGGGTCACAGAGATACCTCCTTCTCTGCGACACAACTTAGCTCAGCTCACCTCTCCGCTGCCGCTCAGCAACACGCGCATGCGTCCGCCGCACAGCGGCTTCGTTCAAGTGCCAAATTGCACCTTGTTGTGGCGTTTTACGCATCAACATTGACGAAGAAAGCCTTGGACATATAGGGAAAACGCAACCATCATCGCGTCATTGGAGACATGATGGCGCTGCCCTTTTCAACACGCTCTACTCAAATTGGTATCCAGAAGCGCTTCCCGGTTATTGAATTCGAACCTCTCTTAGATGCGATCGAGGCGGCGGCCCTTCTGCGCATGCATCCCAAGACGCTCAAGAAGAAGGCGCGCCTTGGCGAGATCCCAGGGCGACATGTCGGCAAGTACTGGCGTTTTCGCGTCTCCGACCTGAACGATTGGTTGTGGAGTCAGGAGCGAGGCGGCTATGGCGCGCGAGTCTTGTAAGTGCCAATGGTGCGCGCACTGCCGCCGTGCGTTCCAGGGAGGCCGGTCAGCGAATTGTCTCAGGCTGACAGTTTTGGCGCGCGTCCTGGGCCGGACTCGGATGGGTGACTTTGGTCCGGAGGGCGTCTGCCGTTTGGTAACCCGCTCTCTGCTCGGTCACGGCTTCGGGGCAGAACCGGCGCCTGGCGGCAGCTCGCTCTTCTGCTTCGACTGACCACCCCACCAAGTCAAAAGCGGACCTGGCGGGGGACCCCGGTGCACGTCGCCCTGCGGGTTACGGTTTCCGCTCGAAATCTTGTTCGCAAAGAACAGCGAAAAAGATTTCTCCGGAGCCTCCGTAAAATGCAGAGCTTCGGCCTTGGGAGCCGGGCCCCTCGCTGGCTTCGCTCAAGTGTGACCCGAGCAAGATGCGGGAATTTCAACAAAACGGAGACAAGATCATGTACCAGAACAAAGTCAGCCTCATCGGATTCCTCGGCGGCGACGCGGAAGTTCGCAACGCCAATAACCGCAGCTTCTCAACTCTCTCACTTGCAACCAAATCCTCCTACAAGGACAAAAACAGCGGCCAGTATGTCGCGCAGACCGAATGGCATCGCTGCGTGGTCTTTGGCAAGCTCGCCGAGTTTGCCGCAACGCTAACCAAAGGCGCCCATACAGTTCGACTCGCAGATCGTCACGAGCCTCGAACAGGGCGTGCGCCCCTGGGTCAAATCGTGGAACGCCGAACACGCTGCCGGACGTATTACGCGACCGCTGCGGTTCAACGGCCAGCCCTATTCCGGTGTCAATATCCTCTCTCTCTGGATGAGTGCCACCGCGCAAGGCTTCGCCGCTCCCATCTGGATGACCTTCCGCCAGGCAATTGAACTCAACGCTCACGTCCACAAGGGTGAGACGGGCTCGCTCGTTGTGTACGCCAATGCCATTACGCGCACCGAGCGCGATGAGAAGACCGGCGAGGACGTCGAGCGCGAAATCCCGTACCTGAAAGGCTATACCGTATTCAACGTCGAACAGATCGACGGCCTGCCTGATCACTACTACGCCAAGGCTGCACCACAGCTCGATCCCCTCGCCCGCATTGACCGCGCCGAAAAATTCTTCGCCGACTGCAAAGCCACCATCCGGCATGGCGGCAATCGTGCCTATTATGCGCAGGAGATCGATTACGTTCAGATGCCGCCATTCCAGTCCTTCCGCGATGCCGAAAGCTACTACTCCACACTCGCGCATGAGATGACGCACTGGACGAAGCACCCTTCGCGCCTTGCGCGGGATCTGGGTCGTAAGCAGTGGGGCGATGAAGGCTACGCGCAGGAAGAACTCGTTGCCGAGCTGGGTGCTGCGTTCCTATGCGCAGATCTGGAACTGGTGATCGAGCCGCGCGAGGAGAACGCCTCCTACATCGCCAACTGGCTGGATGTTCTGAAGAACGATACGCGATTCATCTTCAAAGCCGCCGCCCACGCCCAGCGCGCGGCGGATTACCTCCGCACCTTCAGTGGAACTGACGCGATACGGGCCGCGGGCGAGCAGCCCGTTTCACTTCTCTGTTGAAGTGACCGAGTAAGGACCAAAACGAACGATCTTGCTGTTCGCTGATCGTTTGCTGTCCAACATGGCGGAGCCGTAATCGTCCATCGTCGCCTGAATGTTGGCCTACTGTATTTTTAGTTCCTGTTGCACCTTAATTGGTGCGCCAATTTCGTCGAGGAGTGACCCCGAGACTGTGGGGGATTTTGTGGGGACCCTCGCGGCAAAACGAGGCTAAATCAGGGTAAATGCTCGAAGCAGAAAATGCCGCAACTCATTGAACAGAGTAGACTTATCCAAAATCTGGTAATGGGTGGGAATCGCCCGGATGGGCCTTCTAAGCCGGGGGTTGCAAGTTCGATCCTTGCCTCGCCTACCATTTAGATTCGCGACAGCCCCGCTTCGTACATTGCGTTGAATTCGCGAAGCAGTAACAGCTATGACGGTGCGAGCGCTGCATGCCGCATCGCCCGCACCGTCGGGGTTGACTAGTTAACGGTTACGGCGCTGCTGGCCGAAGAGAGCTGCCCGGACGAATTCTTAACCGTCAGCACAACAGTGTACGTTCCCGCCTTGGAGTAGGTATGAGTTGTTGTGGGAGTCCAATTCAACCATGTGCCGTCTCCGAAGGCGATTGTTCTGCCGACGATTGCACTTGCGCCGCCGGTGCTCTTCGATGAATCAATCGACACCACGAGAGAGCCGGCTGTGGGTGTGACACTCAGGATTGCCGACGGAGCGCCCGTTGAAGATGCCGGCGGCGGGGTGGTTACTGTTGCCGGCTGGTTGGTGCCCTTCAGAGAAACCGCAACCGTAGACAGCGCCGGAACCGCAATCGTGGTTGAGTACCCTCCCGATACTGAGCTAAGGCTGACCGACTGGCTGGCGATATCGGCGTTGGCGCTGTTCAGCAGATACATTGTGCCTGTCGTTGATGTAAGACCCGGATTTGCAAGCGTCACGTTCACCGCGCTGTAAGACGTCGTAGTGGGATTGATGATAACTACGTCATCCCCAGTGCTGGTGTAGAAAGCGGTTGCGCTCAGCCCCGACGTCGTACTTGCTGGAGAGACCGAGACTGCCATGTGTCCGCCGGCCTGCAGGTTCAGGTAGCTGGGCGAAGCAAACAGCGAAAATGCATAAAACTGCGGATAGAGATAGGTCTGTGACGGATCGCAATCCATGTCGGCGTCATATGCGCCCATGATGCAGAAGTATTTGCCGAGAGAGTTGAAGTACGCGAGACGGCTCGGACCTGCGGAGGCGCCGCTGTACACAGTGTTGAGAAAATCTGTAACCGCCAGGCTGTTCCACAAAGGCGCGTAAGTCCTGTCGTTGCGGCAGCAATCAACTGCATAGGCCCAGTTGTTGTTATATTCGCTGACATAGATCGGAGTCGATGCCGCGTTCGGCTGCTTCCCAGCGCGAACAAGCTTTTCGATTATTTGGTAAAAGTGAGCCAGTCCCTGCGTGCTCGATTGAGTCCTCGTATACAAAGTAGGCCAGGTCATTCCGGCGTCAATATCGGTCTGGCCGGTGATGTATAGATGAAAGCTGACGAAGTCTACGTACGGTGACGCGGCCGAGTTATCCAGCAGTGCCGGCAGCCAGGTAGAAGCCTGCGACATCTGTGAGATCACAGGTCCGCCGGTGCGAATCGTCTGTCCATCCGCCTTCGCCTGAGCGTGCATCGCCGAGGCAGCGGCAGCAAACATCGAAACATAGGTGTTAAGGCGGGTAGTTGCATCGCTGACGCATAGCGACGCGGCCAGCTCAGGCTCATTCCAGATCTCGTAATCCTGGATGAGACCGGGATACTTCTGGTCCACATTAGCGACGACCGAGGCCGCCATCTTTCCCCATGTCGCAACATTGGACGGTGCACTACATGCGCTCGATCCGAGAGAAGGAGGCGTGTCATAGATTACGGCTATGGGATGCAGGCCGGCAGCACTGATGTTCTTTAACTGCGCATTCAGAATGTTGAAGTTTGGTGTGGACGTAGCGTAAATCTGCTGAAGGGGAATCCAGAAGCGTGTTCCGGTAATCCCTGCTGAAGTTAACTCACTGACCGGGCCTTGAGCGGTTACCTCAACCCCAACTCCACCCACAGCGAACAGGCCACTCGGCAGTGCTGGAGTTGAGCCACTCCGGCTGCCGAAGTTAGCAGTTACGGTTTGCGATTGTCCTGAAGAGGCATTCCCCAGTAACGCGACGATAACAGCGAGCCCAGCCAGACAAGAAGGCACGACTCTGCGACATGCTGTTGACACAGACATTAACAATTCTCCTGAAGTCGGCAAGAACAAGGGATGGATAAGCGGAGCAATGCAGGCCGGGACGGATGCAGAGGTCTGGCAACATCAGGCCCGGATCGTGAGTAACTATTTTTAGATGATTTCGTCACATACTACCATTTCGAACTAACCCGTCAAGGAAAAAATTTGTAAATAAAACCAAAGTTTTTTGAAGCGTGTAATCCATTCCCACGTTAGGAAAAGATTGCGTGGTTTTTTGAAAATATTTCCAATTTGTGCTTGACACTGCTACAGATGAGGTGCATTGGGAGATCTGACCGAGATGGTCCCGAGAGTAGAACGGACGAATCTCAACCGATCCACCGCAACTACGTTGATTCTTCGCCTCAGGTAGTTGGGCGTAGTCCGGTAGAGCAGCACGCTTCCAGCGGCGGGTACAGATTCGATCCTGTGTCTACCATGCGAAGCTTTCTTCAATCCGCCTCAGTCTTCGACTATTCGATCTCTGCTCCATACGCAACAGAGAAGAGGCAGTCCTCTCCGCTTCAGATACTTTCACTGTGACCGGATAGATCTCTTGGCTCAGTCCTGAAGGCGTCGTGCTGAATATCCTGTCACTTTGAGTAGCAGCCGGGCATCTATCGCATTGTTATCGGGGAACTTGTAGACTGGCTCCATTGTCACGGCTCCAGCCCTACCATTGCATAGGCCAATTTAGGACGATTACATGACAATGCTTCTGCTTTGTTTGCTGCTTGGAATAATCGCCGGGCTTCGGGCTCTCACACCCTTGGCGGCAGTCTGTTGGGGTGCATACCTGGGCTGGTTGCACTTCGCCGGGACCAGCCTCGGCTTCATCAATCACACCGCGACAGTAGTGATTTTCACCGCGCTGGCGATCGGGGAGATATTCAACGACAAGCTGCCGAAAACGCCCGCCCGTACCGCGATTCCTTCCCTCATCACCCGCATCCTGTCTGGAGGCTGCAGCGCTGCCGCACTCGCTGTCAGCGCTGGAAGCGGCCTGATCGGCCCCATCATCGCCGGTGTCGTTGGCGCCGTCATCGGAACCTACGGCGGCTACAACATTCGCCACTCGCTGGTGACCAAAGTGAACCTGCCCGACTTTGCCGTGGCCTTTGTGGAGGACGTAATCGCGATCGTCGGCGGCTTTCTGGTTGTTTCCCGTATCTAAGCCGCTATCCGTCGGCGCTTTGCGCTCGACGAAGATTGGCTGACTATTTCCACGCGGCGGCTATAATGGTTCTAGGAACTTGTTGAAATAGGTACGCCTCCGCGGCATTGCCCAGGGTCTATTCGTCTTATGGATATGCGAGGAGACGAGCGGGTTGAGGACGGGATGTTCAGCTATGTTTCGTTGGAGCAGAGGGTACCTTCGGATCATCCGTTGCGCGAAGTGCGCAAGATGACCGACGCGGTGCTGCGCAGGCTGAGTCCGGAGTTCGATGTGCTGTACGCGGACTCTGGGCGGCCGTCGATTGCGCCGGAGTACATTCTGCGAGCGCTGCTGTTGCAGGTGTTCTTCTCCATCCGTTCCGAGCGGCTGCTGGTCGAGCAGATCGATTACAACCTGCTGTTTCGCTGGTTCGTAGGCCTGGGCATGGATGATGCGGTGTGGAATCACGCAGTGTTCTCGAAAAACCGCGACCGTCTGTTGACCTCCGAGGTGGCGCAACGGTTCTTTGCCGAAGTGAACCGGCAGGCGAAGAAGTTCATGTCCGACGAGCACTTCACCGTGGACGGCACGCTGATCCAAGCCTGGGCCTCGCAGAAGAGCTTTCGTTCCAAAGACGACTCCGGGGACGGCGATGGCGCCAGCTTCCGTGGCCAGAAGCGCAGCAACAAGACGCACCAGTCCAGCACCGATCCCGATGCCCGGCTGTACAAGAAGAGCTACGGCAAGGAATCGAAGCTGAGCTATCTGGGTCATGCTCTGGTGGAAAACCGCAACGGACTGATCGCCGCAGCCATGGCCACTCATGCCGACGGATTTGCCGAACGCGATGCGGCGCTGTTGATGCTTCAGCGTAAGCAGGTGGGCCGCTCCCGGCGCATCACCGTGGGCGCAGACAAGGCCTACGACACGAAAGATTTCGTGCGCACGGCGCGAGAGTTGAATGTAACTCCGCATGTGACTAAGAACGACAACAACCGCGCCAGCAACCTGGATCGGAGAACCACGCGCCAGCCCGGCTACGCCGTCAGTCTCAGCCGCCGCTGGTTAATCGAAAAGAGCTTCGCCTGGCTCAAGCAGACCGGACCACTGCGCCAGGCCAACTGCGCGGACTGAGCAAGGTCGATTGGCTGTTCGTCTTCACTTGCGCCGCGCACAACCTGCTGCGCTTGCCCAGGCTGCTCGCGCAACCACAGCGATCAACGCTTAGGGAGCAGTGTGCCTGAACCAGGCACGTGGGCCCGGAATCGCCCCTCCCGGGAGCCCGCCACCCCGCGTGAACACTCACCAAAACACGATTTCGAACCGATCTGACGGGGCGCTCGCACCAACTCCCCAGCAAACAAGCACCATCCACGCCAATTTCAACAAGTTCCTAGAGAACAAAAAAGGCCTGGCTGATATGCCGGGCCTTTTGCGTCCCATCTCTTGTGGAATCTGATCTTCATGCAGCTCCAGCAATAGGAATGAATTGCCAGTTTCCACCGGGGGTTCGACCCGATCAGCCAAGTTCTTGTCGTTAAACCGCTTAGAATGAAATGTTTACATTTAAGCCTAATGTTTTCATATCGTTAACGAAGGATCGCGGTACAACATGTTTTGAATCAAACGGTTACAAGATCAGGGTAGAGATGTGGGGGGGGAGGGGGGGGCCCCTGAGCTCATTCCGCCACCGGCAGCTCGATGTGCGAATCAGCATAGATCCGCTCCTCGGCTGACTTGTAGTCCCCGGGAGCGGCAGTCATGATATTCGGCACAAACGTCTGGGGGTTGCGATCGTAGAGCGGGAACCAGCTGCTCTGTACCTGCACCATGATCCGGTGGCCCTTGAGGAAGACATGGTCGGTGCCGTGCAGGCTGTACTTGTACTCCTCAACCTTGTTGGCAGGGATGGCTTCCGGATGTTCGTAGCTCTGGCGATAGCGGCCACGGAAGATCTCGTCCACGATCATGAGTTGGTAGCCGGACATCTTGCCCAAGGCCGGATCGGAAGGATAGACGTCGATCAGCTTAACCACCCAGTCGCCATCGGTGCCTGAGGTCGCCGCATGCAGATCGGCGACGACATCCCCGGTGACGGTCAGGTCATGATCGAGAACCGGCGTCGTCCACGTCGCGACATCCTTGCGCTGGCTGTAGGGGGTCTGGTCCTCGACCAGCCATGTAAACCAGCCCGAGCCGGTCGGCGCGTAAGTAGCCTCGATCGGCCTCTTGCGGTACTGGACGGGATTCGCGGGGTCTGAAACGTATTTGGTAAACGCATCGTCGGTCCCAGGCTTGTCAAAGCTGAGCGTCCCATTCGAGCCGAGATACAGATTGCGCTCGGTGACGTTCTTCGGCGGCCAGTGGCTATAGCGCATCCACCGGTTTGTACCTGTCTGGAAGGAGGCAGTGTCCTCCACGCTGAATCCTGGCTGGTCCTTAAGATAGTGCGCAAAAAATGGCGCCTCAATCTGCTCGCGGAACTGGTCTCCGGTAGCGGCGCCAAAATCAACCACACCGAGGTGACGCGTGGTTCGCGCCCACTCTCCGTGATTCCACGGACCGAGAACAAGGAAGACTTCATGCTGTGAGTCGTGAGGTTCGAGTGCCGCGTACTCGGCCTGCGGTCCCCACATATCTTCCTGATCCCACCAGCCTCCCACCTCCAGCGTAGGTACGGTCACCCGGGTGAGGTGCGGCTGAACAGCTCGTGACCGCCAGAATTCGTCATACGGAGGATGATCGAGAAACGCCCGCCAGGTGGGCAGGTTGGTGGTACCGGACTTCTTGCCCGCGGCAGCAAAGGAACCGGCATCCAGAAAGTAGGTGTAAGCATCCTCGTTCAACTTGGTGAACGTGGCCTCCTTACTGGACTCCATCCCGAGTACATAGTCGTAGCCGTAGGTCTGGCGAAACGCACCGTTGTGGAAGAAGTCGTCGCCGATCCAGACATCCGTCATCGGAGCCTGCGGTGAAATTGCCTTGACGGCGGGGTGCGGATCGATGCCCGCCTCGGCAGCCAGGAACCCGGGATAAGACACACCGACTACTCCCACGCGACCGCTGTTGCCAGGAATGTTCTTGATGAGCCACGCGACAGTGTCATAGGTGTCGGTAGTCTCGTCGATCTGCTTTGGATCTGCCGACTTGGGGTTATGATGTGGCGCGATCGGTCGCATCATCACAAACTGCCCTTCAGATTTGTAGCGGCCACGGATGTCTTCCATCACGAAGATATATCCGCTCTGCGCCAGCTCCGTGTAGCGCGAGTTGATGTAATCCGAATCGGATTCGTCAACGCCGTAGGGCGTCCGCTGCATGATAAACGGCAAAGGCCCGCCGGCATCCGCGGGTCGGAGGATGATAGCGTGCAGCTTAACGCCGTCGCGCATGGGAATCATTACCTCCTGCCTGTTATAGGGGCGGAAGTGATTGTGCACAGGCTGATCGCTGACTCGTTTATAGAGCACCTCTGAGGAGCCCGCTTTACGTTGCACGCCCGTGATCTTGCCCGCGTCCGTTATGAACTCCAGGTGCAGGAGAGTCTCTTTGATGGTGAAACTGGATGCGGACTCCGCGACTAGGTCCTGATGCGGCGAGCGCGCAGATTCGATTGCGAGATGATCTCCGTCGTGAAAGACGGACAGGACAATCTCCGGCTCGTTTACATTGCGATATTGTCCGACGTAGCGATCGAGAGTCGCCGTATCCAGGTGAGAAGTTGTTGTGCTTTGCGCATAGGCGGTGGGGAGTGCCGCAACGAGGAGAGCCACGAAGGCAGGAAGTACGAGGCGGCGAAACATTCTAAAGATGTCTCCTTTTGGGAAAGCACTAGTTTATCTGGAACATTCTCAACTCTGCAGATTAACGGTACGTTTGTGAAATCGCCTACTGCACAGGAGAAGCGCTCTCCATGTTCACCCTTCGATACGCCATGTTGCTGATTAACACCATCGCATTACTTCCCTGCGCAGTATTGGCACAGATCACCATTACCGAAGCACCACCGGCTGTGGCTACGATACGGATCGACGCGAGCAAACCCGCGTCGTACCGCATACCGCGCACCATCTTCGGAAGCTTTCTTGAGCCAATAGGAAACTCGACTTACAACGGTTTGTGGGCAGAAATCCTGGTCAATCCCAGCTTCGAAGAGAACCTCTGGGACACCAGCCACATTGCGGCCATGATTCGCGAGCAGCCCAGCCTTTCCCGGGCTTCAGCGCTGGGGCTGCCCCTGCCTTGGGAGCCGGTCGACGCAACCCAGGGCAACCGGTATGAACCGCATTGGGGAGGTGCGCCAAATTCTTGGAGATCACTCGAAGTCATCGGCGTGCCAGGTCGAGAGACGGGGGTCAAGCAGAGGGTCTATCTTCCCGTGCATCGCGTGCTGCGTTACGAAGGAAGCCTGTTCGCCAGGCATCTGCAGGGATCGCGGAGATTAACGATTGAGATTAGAAGGCATGATTCGAACGAAATCTTAGCGAGCGCAGAGATATCCGTCAATGATGCCGGTTGGTCGAAATATTCATTCGGTCTCGAGCTGGCTGCTGGTAGCCTGCACCGCCTGGAGCCCGCCGACTTTGCAATCCTGGTCAACGGCGATGGGCGAATCGACCTCGATAATGTCCGGCTTTTTCCTGCTGATGCCATAAACGGTCTCGACCCCGACGAAGTCCGCATGGCCAGGGAGATGCACACACCCCTGGTGCGATTCGGAGGAAATTTCACCTCGGGGTATCACTGGAAAGACGGAATTGGTCCGGAAGACAAGCGCGTAAGCATGCTGAATATTGCTTGGGGGATTCCCGAATACAACACCTTCGGAACAGACGAATTCCTGAACTTTTGCAAGTTGATCGGAGCGGAGCCTCAGATCGCGGCGAATCTGGGCAGCGGGACGCCGCAGGAAGCCGCCGAGTGGGTCAAATATGTGAATGACCGGCTCGCCAAAACCGGTCTGTACTGGGAACTTGGGAACGAACTGTGGGGAACCTGGAATCTCGGCTGGCCCACTCTTGAGCAATTACCGGACCGCACTCGAGAGTTCAGCGAAGCGATTCGCGCTGTCGATCCTGCAGCGAAGTTGATCGCCACAGGACAGGATCCGGATGTTTACCAGCAGTGGAACGCCGCTCAGCTCACGAATCCTGCACGGACCTTCGACTATCTCTCAACTCACTTCGTCGTGACAACCGATGCGACCCTTATACGAAATCCCAGCGCGGACTTCCTTGCTCTCGCTACTTTTGCTCTGCCGGTCGAATTAGGTAGAAGACTGCACAAGATGCAGGATCAGATCAACGAAACCCCTTCATTCGCACACAAAGCGCATATCGCATTTACCGAATGGCTATACGTCGCGCACCGCAATGATGCGCCCCGGTTCACGAACATGGCGGGAGCCATCGGCGCAGCCGGAATCTTCAATATGCTGATCAAGAACGCCGACATTGTGCCAGTCTCTGACATGACCGGCATCATGGAATTTGCGGGCATCTGGAAGGAAAGGAGCCAGGTTTACGCGGCGCCGGCATATTACATTTTCAAAATGTACGCGGGTGCAGATGCTGTCACGCCAGTATCTGTCGAGTCCCATTCCGGCTCATACTCTGTGCATAACGGCGTTTCGCGGTTGCCTGAGATCACGGATGTCCCCTACCTCGACGTCGTCGCCGCTAAGAACGACACGGGCGATACCCTTACCCTTTTTGTCGTAAATAGGCATCTCTCGAGAGACTTCCAAACCGAGATCGAGTTACGAGGCTTCAGTGCCGCCGAGACAGCAAAAGTGGAAACCTTGCACTCCGATAGTTTGTACGACGGGAACACGGCTGCAGATCCGGAGAACGTAACGCCTTCGGAACGCTCCGCGAAGATTTCGGCTGGCCACATGCAGTATGTAATTCACCGTGAGAGCGTCACGGTGCTCACGTTCAAAAAGAGGTAGCCGTCTCCACGAGCTCTATTTTGTTGAGGCGGGATCAGCTTCGTTGACCGTCAAGTATTGATCGGCCTTTACATTTTTGAGGATCTGAAGGATACCGCTGGGCCAGCGAATCTCGATCGACTGCGCTGCTGTCTCGGTGCCCAGGCCAAAGTTAACGCGTTTGTCGCTCGATGAAAGATAGCTGCCCGTGGTAGTCACAGTGTCCCATTGTGATCCTTTGGCGGTAGTGAGCTTGACAACAGCGCCAATGGCGTCGCGGTTGCTCTTGTGACCGATAAGGTTGAGGCCAAGCCAGTGATTCACCGTTTTAGTTGTATTCATAAGGATATGTGCCGGCCCCCCGTTTTCCGTCACAACCGCATCGACAAGTCCGTCGTTGTTAACATCGCCGATCGCCATGCCGCGCCCAGCCCAGCGCTTGTTGAAGATTTCACCCGAGACCGAAGATACGTCGACAAACTTTTTGCCATCCACGTTACGGGCCAAAAGCATAGGTTCGCGATAATGCAACTGGGGGAAAGTTAGCTCGATCGTATCGAGATCATGCCCCTGTGCAATTAGCAGATCCTTCCATCCATCGTTGTCATAGTCCAAAAACTTCACGCCCCAACCCGAGTGAAGTAGCGTCATACCGGCGAGACCGGAGGTATAACTGGAATAGCTGAAGCTTCCATCACCGGCATTTTGGTACAGTGCATATTTCTGGTTCGCGAGATTGTCGACCACGATATCCGGCAGCCCGTCATTGTTGTAGTCGGCGAAATCCGTTCCCATGCCCGCGAAGGTGCGCCCCTCACCATCCACAGCGATCTCGGCTTCTAATCCCAGTTCCTCAAAAGTGCCGTCTCCTCTGCTGTGAAACAGAAATTCAACCATAGAATCGTTGGCGATGAATATATCTGGATGTCCATCGCGATCATAATCCGCGACTGCTATACCCAGGGCCTTGGCTGGTTTGTCGAGTCCCAGTTTGTGCGCCTCTTCGGTGAACGTACCATTGCCGTTATTGTGGTAGACGAGCATTGAAATCGGTTGGAAGACGTCGGGATGACAATAGCCGCGGTATCCATCCCGATGCTCTCCGCACCACACGTCATCCCAATCCCACTGGATGTAGCGCAATACGACCAGATCGAGCAATCCGTCACCGTCGAGATCCGCCCATGTCGCAGAGGTTGACCAGCCAC
This sequence comes from uncultured Acidobacteriaceae bacterium, assembly GCA_963725225.1. GTDB lineage: Bacteria > Acidobacteriota > Terriglobia > Terriglobales > Acidobacteriaceae > Silvibacterium. The sequence continues at coordinate 172,285 of CAVRXY010000016.1, read as the reverse complement.
TTCCCGATACGCCTGCCTTATCGGTGACATCCGTAAATGTTCCATTGCCGTTGTTGTGGTAGAGCTTATTTCCACCATAGGCAGTTACATATAGATCCTCGTAGCCGTCGTTGTCGTAATCGCCAACCGCCACCCCCATGCCGTAACCGACGCCTTGTAGCCCAGCCTTTTCAGTGACATCTTCAAAGGTTCCATCAGCCTTCTGATGGTAGAGCCGGTTCCAGTATTGCGGACCGGTCTTTTGAGGGATTGTTCCCTTTGGAGTGGGATCTGCAAATGGTGCGCCATTGACGAGAAACAGATCGAGGCGTCCATCGTTGTCATAGTCGAAAAGGGCGACTCCGGACCCCATGGTCTCGATGAGGTACTTTTTCGATGTGTGCGGAGCCTGATGAACAAAAGTAACCCCCGCACTCAAGGTAACGTCGGCGAAGTCGCCTGGGATGAGGTTCGTGGCGGTTTGTGGGGGCACAGATTGATTTGAGGCTGGGGCGGTCGCTTGAGCGAGGAGAAGGCTTGCACTGAGAAAGATAAGCATCAAGACTGACGTAAGTCGGCCGGACGTTGATTTGTTCCACACCTGCATTCGATGCGTCATCAATCGAGCATTCTATTTCTTGCTGGAGTCAGCTGCTCCAGCCTTGCAGGCCACACAAAGCTCGCCTGTGATGCCTTTGCCTTCTTCAATCGTGAATATGCGGTCGAGCGACGGCAGCTTGAGTTTCTCGATAACCCGGCTCGGCCAATGAATTTCCACTTGATCCACTGTTGTGGCATCGCCCAGGCCAAAGTGTACCCGCTGGTCATTGGAAGACATATAGCTGCCCCCGCTGATTACATCTCCACGCTGGCGGATGCCGTTTGAAGTGAGATAGACGGTAGAGCCAACGGCATCGCGTGGACTCCTCGGTCCGCCTATGAGCTTGAATTCCACCCAGTGGTGATGGTCGACGTTAACATTGCGAAGCAGCACTGGAGTGGTATCGAGCGAATTGATGACCACGTCAATCTTGCCGTCATTGAACAAGTCGCCAAACGCCGCTCCTCGGCCCGGAGTGACCACTGCCAGACCGGTGCCTTTAACCGGCGGAACAAGCTCGAACTTCTTGCCATTAAGATTGCGGAACAGCAGCGGTCTCTCCGCAAAGCTCGTGCCCCAGTCCTGTTTGTCCACGGCGGGATAGACATGACCGTTAACCATCATAATGTCCTTCCAGCCATCGTTGTCATAGTCAATAAATCCGATGCCCCATCCGAGAAATGGAATGGTATCCTGTGCGACCCCCAGATGGTAGCTGACGTCACTGAAATTGGCGTCGCCATCGTTATGGTAGAGAACCTTATAGTCATCCGAGAATGTAGTCGTCATCAGGTCAAGACGACCATTGTTTTCATAATCGCCAATGGCCAGCCCCATAGAGGCAGTCTCGCGGCCATCTTGATTCAGCGCGAATCCCGAGGCGTAACTATCGTCCTCGAATGTGCCGTTACCTTTGTTAAGGTAGAGATAGTTGGGCGTCGAATCATCGGCAACTACCAAGTCGACCTTGCCATCGTTGTTAACGTCCGCGAAGATTCCGGTAAATCCATAGTAGTGATTTGGATCGCTGACCCCGGCCTTCACACTCACGTCCGTAAAGGTACCATCCCCATTGTTGTGAAACAAGTGATCGGGTTCGCCCTGCAATCCTCTTGGGCCACACATAACGCTCACGCCGCGAAAATTGCAGAAGCTGTAGGCTACCGCTTTGGATCCGGGAATCGGAGGGTTGGTCATGTCGTAATGAAGGTAGCCGGGCACGAAGAGATCCAGATGTCCATCGCCATCGTAGTCGCCGAAGGTGGCCCCGGTGGACCAATTGCCGAGCGTGACTCCCTCCTTTTCCGCTACGTCAGTAAATGTGCCGTCATGGTTGTTGTGATAGAGCCGGTTCTTTCCGTAATTACCAACGAAAATATCCGGCCATCCATCGTTGTCGTAATCGCCAATGGCCACCCCGAATCCCCAGCGGTCATTCGTCACCCCAGCCTTGGCCGCGACATCAGTAAATGTACCGTCGTGATTATTGTGAAACAGCGCCGCGTGCGGGGGCGTTGCCTTTCCATTGAGGGCGTCGTAGGTGGATCCATTTACAAAATAAATGTCCAGCCACCCGTCGTTGTCATAGTCGATCAGGCCAACTCCGGAACCGTTCGCCTCGATGATGAACTGTTTATCCGGAGTACCCATCGTGTGATGCCATGTCGCAAGACCGGACTTTTGGGTGATGTCCTCGAACACGATCGGACCGGAGTCAACGAATCCCCCTGCCGTGATAGGACGATTCTCGGCGTCATGAATCGCCGCATGCGAACCCCCGGTGGAGTTCCCGCCACCAGTGGACTGGGCGGAAGGTGCGGGAGACTGGGATAACAGCCAGATTGGCAATCCGAGCATGCAAATGCTCACGAGAAGAAGCCGTCGGACGGGCAAACCACATGCCGTCGTACGAATGTTCGTGTTAGCGGGGACAGGGAAGTTCATTGAGAGAAGCGGCTCACTCCATTCCATTTGACGGCAGGGCTCGCAAGAGGTTCCATTCGGCTGATGTCCGCCCTGTTCTTGGAGTCTTGGTACTGAAGGGCTGGAGCGACGCTGAGTGGCACGATAGATGAAGGCACAACGGCCAATAATATTTGAAATCGGTTACAATCGTCACGCTTGGACTTTCCTGGTCGGGTTGAGACGTTGGCCAAATCCGGTCCGCTCAACTAAAATCCTGGAGACTTCGTTCGGAATTCGAGTATAACGATTCCAACGGTTCATATCATCGCTTGGCGATGCCATCCCGATGCTGGCCGATAGGTGGTTATACCCTCCCCAAAGTAGCGGGCCCCTATGAACATCAAGGAAGTTGCGCGACTCGCCAAGGTCTCAACAGCGACTGTTTCCCGCACGATCAACGGCTCAGACAAAGTAACCGCTGAGACGGCTGAGCGTGTTCGCCAGGCAATTGACGCGCTTAAGTTTTATCCGAATACAAATGCACGTGCCCTCGGCTCCGGCAGGAGCAGTCTTTACGGTCTGATCATCTCCGATATTACGAATCCATTCTTCCCGGAATTAGTTAAAAGCTTCGAAGATGTCGCCGTGCAGTTTGGGCAGGAAGTGTTGGTTGCAAACACGAATTACGATCCCCACAGGATGGAAGTGTGTGTTACCCGCATGCTGCAACGCAAGGTCGACGGCGTGGCCATCATGACTTCAGAGATGGAAGAACATCTTGTCGATGAGATGAGCAGCCGTCGGATTCCTCTCGTCTTTCTCGATACTGGCACCCCGCAAAAGGGAATAAGCAACATCGCCATCGATTATGCAAGTGGAATCGACGCCGCGGTCGGTCACCTTACCTCACTCGGGCACACCGCGATCGGTTTCATCAGCGGCCCGATGGATCTGACTTCCGCTCGGGTTCGTCGCCGAGCATTTGTGAACAGTTTGAAGCGCAAAGGCTTGAGTCTCAACCGCGACTTCATCGAGGAAGGCAACCACCGTATGGATGGTGGTCACGAGGCGATGGCGCGGCTGCTCGAGAAGCCAGTGCGTCCCACCGCTGTTCTAACGTCGAACGATATGACCGCGATTGGCGCCATGGGAGCCATCTTCGAGCGAGGTCTGAAGATCCCGCAAGATATATCCCTCATCGGATTCGACGATATCGATTTGAGCGCCTTCACGCAGCCTGGCTTAACCACGGTAAGGCTGTCGCGCAAGGAGATCGCCAAGGTGGCCTTCCGCGCTCTCTACAGCGCAAAAGACAACGCTGCCGCCAAGGGGGCCGAGTTCACCATTCTGCCAACGCTCGTCGAGCGTAAGTCGACAGGACCGGTGTCCCCAAACGGAAAGCGAAAAATCTGAATTATCTGGTCTGAGCTTGCGCTATTCGATTCGTTGGTGACGGTAGCCGGCATCCGACAGCATCTGTCCTATCTCTGCGATATGCGAGTTTCCGCGGGTTTCAAGCGTGACATCTATGACCGTATCGCCGAGGTTCACTCCATAATGAGCACGGTCGTGCGAGGTCTGGACAATGTTGGCGCGAGCCTCGGCGATGATTCGCGTCAGGGAATGAAGCGCGCCCGGCCGGTCGGTGAGATGAATGCGCAAGCGGGTGCGCCGGCCATCCTTCACCAGGCCGCGTTCGATGATCCGTGCCAGCAGGCTGACGTCGATGTTTCCGCCGCACACGAGAACAGCAGTGCGGTGGCCGTTCAGCCTGGTTTTGTGCTGAAGCAGCGAGGCCAGAGCTACGGCGCCCGCGCCCTCGGCGAGGGTCTTCTCCTGCTCGAGCAGGATGAGAATAGCGTTGGCGATCTCTTCTTCGTCGACGGTGACCAGTTCGTCGACGTAGCGCTGAACCAGAGGCAGGGTTTGTTTACCGGCGCGCCGAACGGCGATGCCGTCGGCGATGGTGGCCTCGGCGGGAACGGTGACTGGCTCGCCGGCTTCCGCCGCTCGCAGCATGGACGGCAGGCGCTCGGTTTGTACGCCGATGACGCGGACGTTGGCGTTCGTTTCCTTGATCGCGCAGGCCACGCCACCGATGAGTCCGCCGCCGCCGATGGGAACTACGACGGCCTCTAAACCGGGGATCTGGTCGAGCAACTCCAGGCCGATGGTTCCCTGGCCTGCAATCACCGCGTCGTCATCGAAGGGATGAAGGAAGGTCAGGCCTTCCTCCTCACCCAGGCGTTCCGCTTCGGCGCATGCTTCATCGTAGTTGGTGCCGTGGAGCACTACTTCCGCGCCGAAGTTCGTTGTGGCGGACACCTTCACCAGAGGGGTCATCAACGGCATGACAATGCGCGAGCGGATGCCTCGCTGGGTGGCATGATAGGCCACGGCCTGGGCATGATTTCCAGCGCTGGCGGCGATGACACCCTGCCGTCTCTGGTTATCGCTTAATGAGAGGATCTTGTTCAGCGCTCCGCGCTCCTTGAAGGCGCCGGTGCGCTGCAGGTTATCAAGCTTGAGGAAGACATCCTGTCCGGTCATCGCGGACAGCCCGTCGGAATGCGGCGCGGGGGAGCAATAGATAAAGTCGCGGATGCGGCCATGCGCGGCTTGAATATCCTGGAGCGTAACTGCCATCGGAATCTTTCTCCTGAAAAGTAAAAAGCCACCAGCCGCTTGAGCGGTGGTGGCCTGATTTCCTGATCTCGTTCGCCAGCCTCCCGCTCCTATGGAGAGGGAATAATAATGATGCTTCCAATCAACTGGCCGGCGATGTTCGAATTCGTCGTTTGCGGTTGGTCGAAGCTGGTCATTGTGAGCTGCATGCGAATGTCGCAATGAAAACAGAGTGTCGCGGCTAATGTCAAATTACGCGGACGCCACGAGCGAAGACCATTGCGGCTTGATGGTCTCCGAAAAAGTAGGGAAGCTCGCGGTAGTCTTCGGCATCGTGAACGACGAAATCGGCAATTTTGCCGGCTTCGAGCGATCCAATTTCGGCGGCCCGGTTCAGGCTGCAGGCGGCGTTGACGGTGGCTGCCGTCAGAGCCTCGGCGGGGCTCATTTTCATCTGCGTGCAGGCCAGCGACATCACCATCCTCATGGAAGTGGTGGGTGAAGAGCCGGGATTGAAGTCGGTGGCGAGAACGATGGCGAGTCCGGCTTCAATCATGTTCCGCGCTGCCGGATACTTATGCGAGCCGATGGCATATACGGATCCGGGCAGAAGGACGGGCTGAACGCCGGCGGCCTTGAGGGCCGCAATCGATGCGGGCTGCGTTTGTTCGAGATGATCGCAGGTCGTGGCGCCCAGCTCAGCAGCAAGGTCACTCGCCCCGAAAGAGCTGAACTGGTCGGCGTGCATGCGCAGGCCGAGCCCGTGGGCTTTCGCCGCGGTCAGGACGCGCCTTGCCTGGTCGAGATTGAAGACCTTGCTCTCGCAGAAGATGTCGCAGAACTCGGCGAGATTCTGCGCGGTTATGCGCGGGATCATCTGATCGATGACCAGATCGACGTAGTCATCGGCGCCGTCTCGGCAAATTCTTCGGGGATCTCATGGGCGCCGAGAAAGGTCGGCACGATGCGGAGCGGAGTCGTTTCGGCGGTGCGGCGTATGGCACGCAGAATCTTGATCTCGTCTTCGACCGTGAGTCCGTAACCTGATTTTGCTTCGATGGTGGTCGTTCCACCCTGAAGAAACCATTGAGCGTGCCGCGAGCCGGATGCGACGAGCTGGTCTTCCGTGGCTGCCCGCGTCTTGCGGACGGTAGAGCGGATGCCACCACCCTGCGCAGCAATCTCCTGATAGGTGACGCCGGCGCAACGCTTCTCGAATTCGTCGGCGCGATTTCCGGAAAAAATCAGATGCGTGTGGGCATCGACAAAGCCCGGCGTAATCAGGCGGCCACCGGCGTCGAGAACCTCAGCGTCATCGTCACGCGACTCTATCTCCGCACGCGGTCCAACAGCAACGATGCGATTGCCCGCGACAAGCATTGCGCCATTTGGAATGATGGCGAGCTCGCGGAGCTCGTTTCCCGTTCGAGGCCGAGCCGGGCCGGCGAGAGTCACAATTTGCGAGGTGTTGGTGACGAGCAGCTTATTCAAACACTCCGCTCCCGCATCGGCACCCGAATCCCGGTTTGCTCCGCGAACTGTATCGCGTGTTCGTATCCCGCATCCACGTGGCGCAGAACACCCATGCCGGGATCGGTCGTGAGCACGCGCTCGAGCCTTTTCGCTGCCAGATCGGAGCCATCCGCTACAACCACCATGCCGGCATGGTGGGAGTAACCGATTCCGACACCGCCGCCATTGTGGATGCTGACCCAGGATGCCCCGGCCGCGGTGTTGACCAGCGCGTTCAACAGAGGCCAGTCGGCAACCGCGTCTGATCCATCGAGCATGCCCTCGGTCTCGCGATAGGGGGAAGCCACGGAGCCGGCATCGAGATGGTCGCGCCCTATTACGATCGGCGCGGTGATTTCTCCGGTACGAACCAGATCGTTCATCGCCATGCCGAACTTCGCCCGCTGACCGTATCCCAGCCAGCAGATGCGCGCCGGTAGTCCCTGAAAATGGATGCGCGTTTGTGCCAGTTCAATCCAGCGTCGCAAGGCAGCATCTTCGGGAAACAGCTCAAGAACGAGTTGGTCTGTTCGATGAATATCCTTGGGATCACCGGAGAGCGCAACCCAGCGAAACGGGCCCTTGCCCTCGCAGAAGAGCGGACGAATGTATTCGGGCACGAAGCCCGGAATCTGAAAGGCGTCGTTTACACCAGCCAGCTTTGCCTGCGCCCGTAGATTGTTGCCGTAATCGAAGGTAACAGCGCCGCGTCGCTTCAGTTCAAGCATGGCTTTGACATGCCTGCCCATGGTTGCCATGGAGCGCCGCGTGTATTCTTCCGGATCGCTCTGCCGCAGTCGCAGCGCGGCTTCGAGGCTCATGCCGTTCGGCACATAGCCATGCAGGGGATCGTGCGCGCTGGTCTGGTCGGTGAGCATATCGGGCACGATGTCGCGCCGGATCAACTCAGGGAGTACGTCGGCGATGTTGGCGACTAATCCGACAGAGATGGCCCTGGCTTCTTGACGCGCTTCCGCCAGCATCGCCAGAGCTTCGTCAATATTCCACGCGATGCGGTCGCAGTAGCCGCTCTTGAGGCGCTTTTGAATGCGATCGGCGTCTACGTCAACGCCCAGGAAAAGCGCGCCGTTCATGGTTGCGGCCAGCGGCTGAGCGCCGCCCATTCCGCCCATGCCGCCGGAAACGACGAGCTTACCATCGAGGCTTCCGCCGAAGTGCTGCCGGCCGGCCTCGGCGAAGGTCTCATAGGTGCCCTGCACGATTCCCTGGCTGCCGATGTAGATCCAGGACCCGGCCGTCATCTGGCCGTACATCATCAGGCCTTTGCGTTCGAGCTCGTGAAAATGCTCCCAGTTCGACCAGCGGCCAACGAGGTTGGAATTCGCGAGCAGGACGCGTGGCGCAGCTTCATGCGTGCGCAGGACGCCTACCGGTTTGCCGGACTGGATGAGCAGAGTTTCATCGTCGGCGAGTGTTTTCAGCGTCCTCACGATGGCATCGAAGGCTTCCCAGTTGCGCGCAGCCTTGCCGGTTCCGCCATAGACGACGAGATCGTCGGGGCGTTCAGCAACCTCCGGGTCGAGGTTGTTCATCAGCATGCGCAGCGCGGCTTCCTGCTGCCATCCGCGGGTGTTCAGCGTGGTACCGCGGGGTGCCCGAATAGCGCGGTGCCCCAGTGCTTCGACGGTTGCAGTCTCAAGCATTTTCCTGCCCTCTCCAGCGATCAAATCTTCCTTCACGAATGTTCTGCGCGAGCGCCGCGATTTCCCCGGAAAGCACGCGATCTTCCCGCAGGGGCGCAACGGTCTCACGCACTATGGCAGCGGCGTCCCCAACCTGGCGCGACGGTTTCAGCGGGAGCCGGTACTCAAGCCCCTGCGCGGCGCACATGAGTTCGATGGCCAGCACGTGCTCGGCGTTGGAGACGACTTGCCGCAGCTTGAGCGCCCCCGTCATTCCCATGGAGACATGATCCTCCTTTCCGCCCGAGGTGGGAACACTGTCGACGCTCGATGGGTGGGAAAGCACCTTAGCCTCGTTCAGCAATGCGGCGGCCGCAACGTGCGCAATCATGAGGCCGGAGGACACGCCGGCGTCCGGTGAGAGAAATGCCGGCAGCCCTTCGTTGATGTCAGGGTTGATGAGCCGGTCGATGCGCCTTTCGCTGATGCTGATCAGATCGGTAAGAGCAATCGCAGCGTAGTCCAGCGCCAGTGCCAGGGGCGCTCCGTGGAAATTGCCGCCGGAAAGAATCTCCGGCTTGTTGCCGGCGAAGATGAGCGGATTGTCCGTGGCCGATCCCGCCTCAATCTCAATCACCTCCCGGGCATGCTGCAGTGCGCCACGCACGGCGCCATGTACCTGGGGCATGCAGCGCAGACAATAGGCATCTTGCACTCGCGGATCGCCATGACGATGCGATTCACGAATTTCGCTGCCGGCGAGGAGTTCACGCAGATGCTTCGCAGCCGCCAACTGCCCGCCATGTGGCCGCGCCGCGTGAATGCGCGCATCAAATGCGGTCGGCGTGCCCATCAGAGCTTCGAGCGACATTGCTCCCGCGAGGTCAAACAACTCCACCACACGGATCGCGCGGGCGATGGCGAGACCGCCGACTCCTGCCATGGCCTGCGTTCCATTCAGAAGCGCCAAGCCTTCTTTGGCGCGCAGCGTCAGAGGCTTGATGCCAGCCCGGGCGAGTGCGGTCGAAGCGGGGAGTCGTTCGCTCCCATAGAAGACATCCCCTTCACCAATCACCGCGAGAGCAAGATGCGCGAGAGGGGCGAGGTCGCCGCTGGCTCCCACCGACCCGCGGGCCGGAACGACGGGATGAATATGGTGATTCAGAATGGCTACGAGTGTCTCCAGCACAATCGGCCGAACCCCACTCAATCCTTTGGCGAGCACATTGGCACGCAGCAGCAGCATGGCGCGGACTTCATCGACGGGCAGAGGCTCGCCAATGCCGCACGCATGGCTGCGGATCAGGTTGCGCTGCAGGGCTTGCAGTTGATCGGGGCCAATATGCACATCACTGAGTTTTCCGAAACCCGTATTGATGCCGTAAGCAGTCTCGCCGCGTACCACCAGGTCTTCGACGACGGCGCGTGATTCCTCCACGCGTGCCATTGCGGAATTCGCGATTGCTACTTGGCGCCCATCGATTGCGACTGACGCGATTTCCTCAAGCGTCAGCGGTACGCCGTCAAGTTGAAGTATTTCTTTCATCGATACTCATGCTATGAAATCGAACCCGGTGTGTACATGCAGATTCAATGGCTGACACTCCAAATTTCTCCGATAATCTGTTCAGATGAGGCCAGTCTAAGTGGAAACCGCGGAAAGTCTCGATGAATTTGCTCGAAACCTCTTGATGGAACTATCGCGTGATGCCAGGGCCTCGTACGCCGAGCTGGGGCGGCGGGTAGGCCTTTCGCCTTCCGCAGTTGCTGAGCGTATGCGGCGGATGGAAGAGGAAGCAATCATCCGGGGCTACACCGTCGAGATCAGCCGTGCTGCTCTGGGACTGCCCATCCTCGCCATCATCCGCATGACCTGTGATGGGACGCACTATCATCCGTTTCTGAAGTTCGTGAAGACGCTGAGCGAAGTGCAGGTCTGCCACCACGTGACCGGAGCCGATGCGTTCTTTCTCCAGGTGGCGACCCGCTCTCTTGAAGATTTGGAACAATTGATCGAGCGGCTGCTCCCCTATGGGATCCCTACAACGAGTTTGGTCTTTTCTTCACCGGTGGCGCAGAAACCCCCTGACCTCTCGCAACTCGGCGGGGCAAAGCAAAACGGACGGCCCGGAAGCCGCCCGCGTTGATTCCAGATCAATTGCAGTCTAGGTCGGTATGATGATCTTCGATCCCTTAACGCCGTAGTAAGCGATAAAGAGATAGCAAAGCACAGGCAGTATGAACGCGTGGTGAATACCGATATGGTCGATGAGAATCGCCTGCAATTTCGGAATAATCGCACCACCCACGATCGCAATCACCAGCAGGCCGGAGGCCTCGCCCGTAAGTGGCCCCATTTCCGCAATCCCAAGAGTGAAGATGCTTGGGAACATAATGGAGTTGAACAATCCCACCGCCAGAATGCTCCACATGGGCCAGGAATGCGGAATCACGAGTGTCCAATGCCAGCGAAGGAGATGCAGGGGGAGCGACGTAACGGCGCCCGAAGTAAACGTAGTATTCATGCTGATCAGCACCAGCGTCATTGCCACCAGAGCGCACAAAGTCAGTAGCGTGCCCGTTTTCACCTTCTGCAGCACGGCCGACCCGATAAAACGCCCAACCATGGCTCCGCCCCAATAAAAGGCAACGTAAGCGGATGCCGCCAACTCTGTTACTGCAGCGATGTAAGACTGATGGAAATAGTTGATGAGAAAGCTGCCAATCGAAACTTCCGCGCCGACGTATACAAAAATTGCCAGCGCTCCCAGCACCACATGCGGGTACCGCCAGATGCTGTGCTGTTTCCCACCTCCTTTTATTGGGCGGAAGTCCTTCGTTGTGTCGATACGCGGAAACTTGTACAGTGCAATTGCCAATCCCAGAAGCACAAGAGCCAGCGCGAAAATGAAATATGGAAACTTGACCGAAGCAGCCTGCTGTTGCTGATAGGAGCGGAGCGCCGCAGCAGTCATTGACTGGTATTTTCGACAGCTTTCGTGGCGCCGCGCAGAATAAGATAACCTCCTAGCGGCGGTCCAATTGTTGTCCCGAGAGAATTGAAGGCCTGTGACAGATTGAGTCGGCTTGAGGCCGTTTGCGGCGGTCCCAGGACGGCCACATACGGGTTTGCGGCAACTTGCAGGGCCGACATTCCGGCACCCAAAATAATCAACGCGACCAGAAATAATGCGAACGATGGCAGGTTAGCAGCAGGAATAAACAACACCGCGCCTAGCGCCATCGTGAATAATCCCGCCACCATTGTCCGCTGGTAACCGATCCACTCTACGATCTTGCCCGCAGGGAATCCAAAGATCGCGTAAGCGAAGAAAAATGCCACCTGGATGTTGGCAACCTGCGAATAGGTCAGCCCGAAAATGTCTTTGAAGTGTGGGATCAAGATGTCATTGAGCGAGGTCAGGAACCCCCACATAAAAAACAATGTGGTGACCATCGCGAACGCACTTTTGTAACTGCTGCTGCTTCCGGTTGCTACGGCCTTCGTGGAACTGCCGACATTGGTGATCGCCATCGCTTAGATTCCCTCGTGTTTGGCATCTACGCGGCACGCCGACGGAACATGACGGTCGGATGCCGGGGGAAATGTGCCTTGGGAGATCATACCTGCACATGGGATGCGCCTTCCTGCGTGGGCCTCAAAAATATCCGGTCCCCTGTAAATGGCAAAGCCATCTCTTCGGAGAAGCTGAGGAGGAATCGCCCGCGCTATCTTGCACGATCCATGAAACTTTTGAGCCTGTATCTCGTCTTTCACAGTAAGCCAGCCAACTCGCGTAGGGTGCCTCCGGGTGACTTAACCTTGATCAGATCAGTCAGAGCAGCAATTTTAGCCAAACTCGTCTTTGGCGTTACACTGGCCGGTTTAACACCGTTTCCGGCGATAGGCGCTTTCGCGCAATCGGCCCCATCGCCCTCAGCTCAGCCCAACAGAATCGTTGGAACGGTCTCGTCGGTGGGTGGTAACTCCCTGACAATCAAGTCTGATGCAGGGGTTACCACCACCGTCAATGCGACAGATAGCACGCGGGTGCTTCGCGCAGAGCCGGGTGCGAAAAGCCTGGCAGAGGCAAGTCCTATCCGATTGGCGGATCTGTCTGTTGGCGATCGCGTATTGGTGGCCGTGACGTATGGAACGGAGGGCTCACCCGCCATCGCTACAAGAATCGTTGCCATGAAACAAGGTGACATCGCCCAGCGGCAGCAGGCGGAGCAGGCCGATTGGCAACGGCGTGGCGTGGGCGGCATGGTAAAGTCGGTCGACCGGAGCGCTGGAACGGTAACAATTGCCGCGGGCTCAAGGATCTTCGTAATCCATACCACGCCCAAGACGATCTTCCGGCGCTACGATCCGGAATCAATCAAATTCTCCGATGCAAAGCCGTCATCTCTCGACCAGATTCAGCCCGGCGATCAGCTGCGCGCACGCGGTGACCGGAGCCCGGGCAGCAATGACGTCGTTGCCGACGAGGTCGTTGCTGGCTCGTTTCGTAATATCGCCGGAACAGTAAACTCCGTTGACGCCAGCGCCGACACCATCACTGTCACCGATCTGGCTACCAAGAAGCCGGTGGTCATCCGGGTGACCGCCGATTCGCAGATGCACAAGCTGCCCGAGATGGTGGCGCAGGGCTTGGCTGCGCGGCTCAAGAATCCGAATGGCGGCGATACCGGCAGCGGAAGTCAGGGCTCTGGTGCATCCGCTGGCGCCGCCCAGCCTCCGGGCGGGAGTTCAAGACAGAGCGCTGGCGGTGGCCAGGGAGGTCAGCGGGGCGACCTCTCGCAATTACTGCAACGGACGCCCACCGTTCAGTTGTCGGATCTCCACAAGGGCGACGCAGTCATGATTGTTGCGACCCAGGGGAGCTCGTCTTCCGCTACCGCTGTCACGCTGCTCGCGGGCGTGGAACCTCTTCTCACTGCATCACCGGCCGCAAGTCAGAGCATGTTCTCGGCCTCCTGGAATCTTGGTGGTGGTGGCGCGGCCGATGCCGCCGGCACCCCTTGAACCGTAATGCTCATCGTTAGCTTCTGACTGGAGTTTTGGTTGAAATTTATACATCGCTATTTTTGTCTTCTGTTCATAGTGTTGTTGTCGCTGTCCGGTATCAGGGGATTTGCCCAGGCTAACGCAGGGTTGATTCGCGGGACTGTTACCGACCCCACTGGAGCCGTGATTCCCGGCGCAATCGTCAACATCACGACTCCTGACGGGCACGCTCTTGCATCGGCTGTTTCCGACGCGAGCGGCGATTACCAGACGCGGAATCTCGCTCCCGGAACTTACATCGTCATCGTCACAGCGCGGGGTTTTGCTCCATCCGCTTCCAAAGCCATTACGATCGCTTCCGGCCAAAGCAAGCAGTTCGACGTCAAGCTTGAAATTCAGGTGGAGAAACAGCAGGTAGTCGTCAACGAAGACACGCCGACAGTTAGTGTCGACCCGTCGAGCAACGCCAATAGCCTGGTCATTAAAGGCAAGGATCTCGACGCGCTCTCCGACGATCCGGACGAACTGCAGAATGAACTGAACGCGCTCGCCGGACCTGCGGCCGGACCGAATGGTGGCCAAATATATATCGATGGATTTACTGCCGGTCAGTTGCCTCCTAAGTCTGCAATCCGGGAAATACGAATCAACCAGAATCCGTTCTCCGCCGAATACGATAAACTCGGCTACGGCCGAATTGAAATTCTCACCAAGCCTGGCACAGACAAATTTCACGGACAATTCTTCGCTCAGGGCAACGCATCGCAATTCAACACGGGAAATCCCTTCACAAGCGACATCCCCGACTACCACAGCTATCAATTCAACGGCACGGTGAACGGACCCATCAACCGCAGGGCCTCATTCTTTGTCAGTGCTGAACGCCGCAACATTGAGGATGACGGCATTGTGAGCGCCTACCGTCTCGTGGGTGAGATCAACGGTGATTTCGCGAACGGTATCTTCAATAATCCGGCCGACTACAACACTGCGCCATTCAGCGATGCCGTGCTTGCACCACGCACCCGTACGAATATCAGCCCGCGGGTAGATCTGTCTCTCGGTGAGAGGAACACGCTCAGTGTCCGCTATCAGTATTACGACAACGGTGAGCAGAATCAGGGCGTCGGACAGTTTTCTCTTGCTTCGCAGGCATACCACCAGGACTCCAGCGAGAACACCATCCAGATGAGTGACACCCAGGTCATCAGCGACAAGGTGATCAACGAAACGCGTTTCCAGTTTTTACGCGATTTTTCAACGCAGACCCCGGCCACCATCACGCCGCAAGTCCAGGTCTCCGGCAATCAGACTTTCGGTGGCAATAGCGAGCAAATAATCAATGATCATTCACTGCACTTTGAGCTGCAGAATCTCACTGAAATAGCAACGAAATCGCACGCCATCAACTTTGGCGGACGGCTACGCGTCGCCCGTGACGCCAACACCGCCAACTCCAGCTTCAATGGAATTTTCACTTTTGGTGGACACCAGTGCGCAAGCGGCGATACCACGTGTGTCAGTACCGATCCGTCAACGGCGTACGGCAATACCATTCACGGTCTCGGCACTGGCCAAACATGGCAGCAGATTCAGGCCAGCGGCGGCGGACCCAGCCAGTTGAACCTGACCTACGGCAAGCCAAGCACGACCGTGAACCTCACAGACGTCGGCTTGTACTATCAGGACGACTGGAAAGTCCGCCAGAACTTTACTTTCAGCTATGGGGTACGGTGGGAATCTCAAGGGGATATCGCCGACAGGAATGACTGGGCTCCTCGCCTCAGCTTTGCCTACGCTTTGGGAAAGCCCAACAAGCCAGCCAAAACCGTCATCCGCGGCGGCTACGGTTTCTTCTACGATCGCTTTCCAATCGCCGAAGTTCTGCAGGCAACTCGTCAGAGTGCGAGTGCAGATTCACCTCAGCGGGAGGTCGTCATTCAGAACCCCACCTGCTACCTGCCCAATGGCATCACTGCCGCCGATCTGGTTCAATGCTCTCAGGCCGGAAGCACCAGCAGCAAAACGGCCGTCTACCAGATTGCGCCGAATCTGCACGCTGCCACCACCGAGCAGGCAGCAATCGGAGTGGAACGTCAGGTCACCAAGGCCTCCACTGTTTCCGTTCACCTATCTCAATTCGCTGGGCCGGCATCAGTTCATCACGCGTAATGCGAATGCTCCTTATTCGCCAACTTATGATCCCACGGCACCCAACATCTATCAGTATTACTCCGAGGCCGAGTTCCAGCAGAACCAGGTCATCACCAACTTCAATGCTCGCTTCTCTCCAACTCTGTCAATATTCGGCTTCTACACCCTGAACTTCGCCAATAGCGACACCGGCGGCATCAACACCAATCCTTCGAATTCCGAAAATCTCAAGGCGGATTACGGACGCGCAGGTTTCGATGTCCGCAACCAGATGTTCCTCATGGCTTCGTGGTCCACCCGATGGGGATTGCGCTTCAACCCTTTTATCGTTCTTGCGTCAGGTAAGCCGTTCAACATCACAGTCGGACAGGATCTAAACAGCGACTCGTTTTTCAACGATCGCCCCGCCTATGCGCAACCCGGTGACACCGATATTGTCTCCACGTCGTATGGAACGTTCAATCTGAACCCTTCTACAAATCAAGCGCGTATACCCATCAACATCGGCGATGGCCCCACCCTGTTCACGTTCAATCTGCGTGCCACCAAGAGCATCGCCTTCGGGCCTAAGGTCGAGGGGCACTCGGGAGGCGGAGTATTCATGGGTGGCGGAGGCGGCCGCGGCGGCGGTGGACCGGGCGGAGGGCTGGGACCTCGCGGGTTGAGTGGCGGGGGCGGCCGACCGGGCGGCCCTGGCGGTCAGACTGGTGTCAACCGGCGCTATAACCTCAGCTTCAGCGTTCAGGCTCTGAATCTCTTCAACGACATCAATCTTGCGCCGCCGACGGGAACGCTGGGCACGCCCAATTTCGGTAAGTCCAACGCACTAGCCGGACAGATCTATTCATCCGGCTCCGCCAGCCGTCGCATCTTCCTGCAGGCAATCTTCAGCTTTTAGTAGCCGAGTCTGAAGTGCGGGTAGATCCTCAGCATTCGCACTTCAAGTACAGTCGCTTTCTTCAACAAGCAGGACGACTTGACCGGAGCCGTCCTGCGGCCTATCCTTGAAGCAATGAGTTTTGTCTCCATTCCGGCTTGTCGTTGTCACGCGTGTTGTTTCACGCTGAGCCGGACTTGTGAGTAGCTGTATTTAGATCACTCTCAGATTCCGCTCAGCCCGCCATTCTGGTGGGCTTTTTCATTTTCCGACAAGAGAGACGCAATGACTGAAACCGCTACTCCCGCAACCAAAGAGACCAAGGCTCAGCGAATCGAGCGCCTCAAGCGCGCGAAGAATCCCTGGGAAATATTCGATGAAGTCCGCGCCTTTGCACGCGAGGGGCGGTCAAGTGTCGTTCCTGAGTGGGCCGGCGCCTACTTCAAGTGGTGGGGCATTTACACGCAAGGCGATGGAGTTGGTGCCGTCGGTGGCAAGGGTGGCGAGGGTCTGGCCAGCGACTACTTCATGATGCGTATCGGTATGCCTAACGGTATCGTGACCTCGTCTCAACTGCGCGTAATCGCCGATATCACCAGAACCCATGCGCACAATCTTGCCGACATCACCACCAGGCAGAATATCCAGCTTCACTGGCTGACGATCGAGTCGATTCCCGAGATCGTCGACGCTCTGGACCGCATCGGGCTCTCGCCCAAAGGTGCGTGTGGCGACGTTGTCCGTAACGTCACCGGCTGCCCGCTCGCCGGTATCGCTAACGACGAAATTATTGACGCCTCGCCGCTGGCCCAGGAACTGGCCCATGCTCTCGTCGCGAATCCTGAGTTCTACAATCTGCCGCGCAAGTTCAAGATGTCCGCGACCGGCTGCCCGGTTTGGTGCTCCTATCCCGGAGATCAACGACGTTGCCTTCACGGCGATCCGTCGGGGCGATGAAGTCGGCTACACGGTGAGGGTAGGTGGTGGCCTTTCGAGCGATCCTCATCTCGCGGTTAGGCTCAATGCCTTTATCCCGCGCGGAGAAGTTGTCGACGTTGCCCGCACGATCACACGCATCTTTCGAGACCAGCAGGGTCTTCGTGAGAGCCGTGATCGGGCACGCCTGAAGCATCTCTTCACCCGAGAGGGCTGGACCCCAGAGAGATTTCTCGGCGAAATCGAGCACCGGATCGGATACAGTTTCGATCCTGCTCCTCGGGAAATCGCTCCCGAAGACGTTATGCGCGACCATGTCGGCATCCATCCGCAGAAGCAGCCGGGCCTCAGCTATGTCGGAGCCTCCGTTCTGCGCGGACGTCTTTCCGGAGATCAGCTGGCTGCGGCCGCGGAGCTTGCTGAGCGCTTCGGCGACGGCCAGCTCCGTACGACGATCATGCAGAATCTGCTCTTCATCAACATTCCGAACCAAAGAACCAGAGAGCTGGCAGGCGAGCTCGAGAAGATTGGACTGCACGTGGAGGGCTCGACATTCTGGCGCGGGGCGATCGCCTGCACCGGCACCGAATTCTGCAAGCTTGCCATCAGCGAAACAAAGAGCTTCACCCGGTGGCTAGTTGAAGAACTAGAGGGACGCCTCCCCGCCTTCGACCAGCAACTCAAGTTGCATGTGACCGGCTGCCCCAATAGCTGCGGCCAGCACTGGATCGCCGACATCGGTCTCGAAGGCAAAAAAATAAAACACGATGGCCGGATGGTTGACGCATACTATTTCTGTGTAGGCGGAGCCGTTGGCAAACACGCCGCCATCGGTCGGCCGGTTGGTTATCGTGTTCCTGCCACCGAGGTTCCAGCAGCCCTCGAACGCCTGCTGGCCAGTTACCTCGAGGAGCGCGAACCCGGCGAGAACCTCCGCTCCTACTTCTCCCGCCACGAAGCGGAAGAGATCCGTGCGCGGTTAGCTGGCGAGACTGCTGGGCGCTGTTGACCGTGACGTGCCTGCAATGGCCTACGACGGCGATTAGAGACATCTATGAGCTTACTGCCTATCTTCGTGAAACTGGCCGGTCGCCCATGCCTCCTTGTGGGAGCAGGTGAGGTTGCGATGCAGAAGATACCGTCTCTGCTCGCTGCCGAGGCTCGTCTTCGCGTGATTGCTCCTCGCATCAGGCCAGAGATCGCCGAGCTGGCAAACGAAGGCCGTATTGAAGTTATAGAGCGCGAATTTACCGACTCTGATCTGAACGAAACTTTCCTTGTGATTGCGGCCACGGACGACCCCGGTGTGAATTCCGCTGTCTATTGCGGAGCTGTCGAGCGCAACATGCTGTGCAACTCCGTCGACGACCCCCCGCACTGCGACTTCTACTTCGGATCAATCGTGAGTCGTGGAGAGCTTCAGATCGCCATTTCGACGGCCGGAGAAAGCCCGGCATTGGCGCAGCGGCTTCGTCGCGAGATCGACGAGCAATTGCCTGACGATCTAGGCCCGTGGCTGCGCGACCTGGGCGAGCTTCGCCGCGAGGTGATCGCTGCCCATCCGGCCGGCGACGATCGCAAGCTTCTGCTGCACCAGCTTGCGTACCGCGAGGTCTGCGATTCGCGGGAATGCCCCGCCCGCAAACTGGCTCTTGAGCACAAGGAGGTTCTCGCGTGAGATCGCCTGGCAAGGTTTATCTCGTTGGCGCTGGTCCCGGCGACCCCGATCTGCTTACCGTCAAAGCGGCTCGTTTGCTGGTCACCGCCGAGATTGTTCTCCATGACGATCTCGTTCCGGCCGCTGTATTGGCGCTGGCAAGCCCGCGCGCTCTCACCGTCAACGTTGGCAAACGCTGCGGAGCGAAGAAGATCACACAGGCGGAGATCAACCAGCTCATGATCGAGAAGGCTTCGCAAGGAGTCTCGATTGTGCGCCTCAAGAGCGGCGATCCTCTCGTTTTCGGTCGCGCTGGCGAAGAAATAGATGCGCTGCGCGAGGCTGGAATCCCGTATGAGGTTGTTCCCGGCATTACAGCTGCTTTCGCCGCGGCTGCCTCGCTGCAGTGCTCACTAACCGACCGGCGCGTTTCATCGAGTATTGTTTTCAGTTCGGGCCATCACGCGACCGGAGGCGCACCCGAAATTTCCGAGCCGACGCGCATTGTCTATATGCCCGGTCGTGATTTCTCCGGGCTGGCCGCGGAGTGGGCGGCCGCCGGCGTGCCGTCCAATCTGCCCTGTGTGGCCATCTCACAGGCGGCGCAGCCCGACCAACAGATCACGGTGACCACCTTGGGCAGCCTGGCGTCAACCGATCCGGGTCCGGCGCCGGTGCTGCTGCTGGCTGGGTGGGTTTTCCAGGATGTGCGGGCCGATGCGCCGGATTTCCAGCCGTTCCTCGACCGCGTCCTCGAGTCCGCCGTGACGCTCGAAGCCTGAGCCGCACATCAGAACGCGTGCCACAGGCTGTAGAGAAGTACCGCAAGCACGATCAGGCTCACGCAGACATAGAGATGATCGCGCTCGAATGCGAACCCGACGGCAGCAAGGACCACTCGAGCGATCGGCGTGGCGATCAGCAGAAGCAGGCCGAGCTGGATGATGCTCCGGGCTCTTCCGTGGAACGCATTGGTCACGATCTCAGCAGGTGAGCGTAGTCTCTCAGCGACGCCGGTGAAGTGGCTGTAATCCGGGCGTGGGCCGGTTTGCTGGCGCAGGTAGAGCACGCCTCCGATGAAGACGACCGCTGCCGCAAGCAAGAACTCCGGCCTGTAGCATACGGCCAATGGCAATTTCGAGCTTCTGATCTGTTACCTGCATCCCGCCCTCTATAGCTTTCCCGCAATGCTGTTGATCATCATCTCCAGCCCAAGCGCGACGATGACTATCGCGAAGATGATACGCAGGAGCTGCACCCGCGCATGAACCAGTATTTTGGAGCCAATAAGTGAACCGCCGAGGACGCCCAACATTACCGGCATCGCCAGTCCCGGCGAGATATAGCCGCGGCTGAGATAGATGCCGGCGCTGGCCGCCGCCGTCACCCCGATCATGAAGTTGCTGGTCGTCGTGGATACCTTGAAGGGCAACCGCATAGCCTGGTCCATGGCCAGCACCTTTACTGCGCCCGAGCCGATGCCGAGCAGGCCCGAGAGCGATCCGGCCAGAAACATGAGGCTGAAGCCTGCGGGAACACGTTGGGCAACGTAGGGCTCAGGCCCCTCGGCCGTCGGCATGGTTCCACTCATGCGAAGGCGCGTGGCCAGCGGGTCGGGCTTGTCGGCTCCGTGTTCACGATGTTTCATTCGCAGCGAGGCGTAGGCGGAGTAGAGCAGCACTACTCCGAAGATGATGCCGATGGCGTGGGTGGGCACCCGGGTAGTGAGCCAGGCTCCGACGAGGGCACCGAGCGTGGTGGCGATCTCCAGGAACATGCCGATGCGGATGTTCGAGTAGCCCTCGCGTACGTAGGCGGCGGCCGCTCCAGAGGAGGTGGCGATGACCGAGACGAGCGATGCTCCGATGGCGTAATGAATGTCGACGTGAAAGAGGACGGTAAGCGCCGGTACGATGACCACCCCGCCGCCCAGACCGGTGAGCGAGCCGAGCAGGCCAGCGATGATCGAGCTGAGGAATATCCAGAGGGAAAATTCCGGTGTGCTCATGCGATCCCAGAGTACATCGTATTTGGAGGGCTGGCAGCGGCATACCCCCCTCCCCCTCGTTTTTCCTGTAGTTTGTAACTGATTCTTTCTATAGCTACTTGGCGGTTATAGTTTGCAACTCATTCATTTCAGGGCACAAGCTTGTAACCGTTTCATTCGAATGGCTTTGTATTTCCCAAGGGTGCAGCGGAAGACGCAAGTGATGAAGGGGTGTGTACCCGGATTTGAGGCTCCGGGCGGGCCGTGGAGCTCGGCTACTTGGCTGCGGGGCTGGCTGCGGGTGTCTTGCCCTCGAGGATGCTGACCGCTTCCTCGACGATAGGCGCCAGCTTTTTGAAATCGGCGATGAGGGTGACGAACTGCTGGTAGACCTGCGAGTCGGCGGAGAAGTTGAGACCGTTCGCGGTGAGAGCGGATTCGGAGGAGCCGATCAGCGCCTCGACGTCGGCAACGACGGTCGACAGGCTGGAGACAAAGGGCTTGGCGAGCGGCTGTTCGGCCTTGAGGATCTTTTCGATCCGGGCGGCGAGGCTTACCGTGTCCTTGACCGCAGTGGCGAGCCATTTGCCGAAGTCCGCGACACCAACGCCTAACTTCTGAAAGAAATTGCTCATTCGATGTTTCCTTTGGAGCAGATTTAAGGGAACGAGGCCGCCATGGGGGTGGACACCTCAAATGAAAAAGGCGCAGCCAAAGCTGCGCCTTTTCAAAATTTCCCTATAGTTCTATTTTAGAAGTTTCGCGGATATACTCGGCCAACTCTTATTGAGCCTATCTTTCTGCATCCATAAGGATTATGCGCTGGAGCCGGTGCGCTGCTCTTGACAGCATTTACCTCGACAGGCCGGTCTGGCATTCCACCGAGGAAGCAAGGGATGAACTGCATACAGGCGGGCAAAATCCGTATTGGGGTTTCCGGGTGGAGATACGCGCCGTGGCGCGGCGTGTTCTATCCGGCCAGGCTGACGCAGAAAAAGGAGCTGCATTACTGCGGGCAGGTGTTTCCGACGGTCGAGATCAACGGCAGCTTCTACTCATTGCAAAGACCGACGAGCTATCAGCTCTGGCGGGCGGAGACGCCGGAGGATTTCGTCTTTGCCGTGAAGGGCTCACGCTTCATCACGCACATGCTGAAGCTGCGCAACGTGGAGATTGCGCTGGCGAACTTCTTTGCCTCCGGCCTGCTGGCACTCGGGCCGAAGCTGGGGCCGATCCTGTGGCAGCTTCCGCCGAATTTCAGTTTCCGGCCGGATGTGCTGGAGAGCTTCTTCAAACTGCTGCCGCGGACGATGCAGCAGGCAGCCGACCTGGCTACAGGCCACGATGTACGGCTGGCGGGGCGGGCATTTTTCGAGCCGGAAATGGATGGACCCGTCCGGCATGCGATCGAGATCCGGCACCAGAGCTTCGTGAGCGAAGAATTCATCGCGCTGTTGCGCAGGCATCGGATTGCGTTAGTGTGCGCAGACACTGTGGAATGGCCGCTGCTGATGGATGTGACGGCGGATTTCGTCTACTGCCGGCTGCATGGCTCGGAAGTGCTGTATGCGAGCGGGTACGACCCGCAGGCTCTCGACAAATGGGCGGAGCGTGTTGTTGCCTGGGCGACCGGCGGCGAGGCGGCAGGAGCACACGCAAGCGCGATGACCGCTTCATCATCCCACGTCCCAGAATCGGGACGTGGGGCACCCGGCGGCCGCGATGTATATGTGTACTTCGATAATGATGCGAAGGTGCGGGCTCCTTTTGATGCGCAGGGGCTGATGGAGCGGGTGGAAAGGCTGCTGGGTTAAACTCAGTCACAAGGCAGACGAATGGCCACACCGACGCAGATCTCGATTACTGAATATCTGAACACGTCGTACCGGCCTGACCGTGAGTACGTTGACGGGGAGGTCCGGGAGCGAAACGTGGGTAAGTGGGAGCACGCAAGAGTTCAGGCGTTATTGACAGCATGGTTCCTCGAGCACGAGTCGGGTTGGGGAATCATGGCTTCGACCGAGCAGCGGACCCGGACTTCGTCGACCAGAGTGCGCGTGCCGGATCTGATTGTCGTGGTGGCAGGCCCGCAGCCGCCTGTGATTGTCGCTCCGCCCCTGCTGATTGTTGAGATTCTGTCGCCGGACGATACATATTCTGAGACAGAGGACCGCAGTCGCGACTATGTGAACATGGGCGTTGAGACGGTCTGGCTGATCGATCCCAAAACGAGAACCGGCCGCATGTGCGTGTCGAATGTTTGGACTTCGGCATCGCGCCTGGAGGTCCCGGGAACGCCCATCTACGTTGAATTGGCAGATCTATTCAGCTTTCTCGACAAGCCGCGGCCCTAGCCCGGTAACTATTTCCCGCAAGTGACTTCTTGAGCGCGTGATGTTTAGCCCTGGTTACCAACGTTTGCTTGCCAATATCGCAATTAGCGATATGATTATCGCGGATTGCAATTAGGATTAGAGCGATCCGGAAGCGAAGCAGCCATGAAGCTCGGCGAAAAACTCCGGTATCTGCGCGAAGTGGAAGGCAATCTTCGCGGCCTGGACCGGGCGATGACACAGCAGGAACTGGTCAGAGCGATCCGGGCTGAGATCAAAGACTCGGGACTGAAGGCCTCGCTCAGCCAGAGCTATCTTTCGCAGATCGAGAGCGGCGCGCGGCCCCACCTGACCAACACCACGCGGCAACTGCTGGCGAAGTTCTTCAAGGTGCATCCGGGATATCTGGTGGATGACCCGGACGGCTATCACGCGGAGTTGCTCAGCGACGCGCGGACCCTGGAAGACAAGCTGGACCTCTGGCTGGTGAGCGGGGCGGAGCGCTTCCGGCGCGATCCGCAGCTGAGGCAGGCGCTGCTGGCGCTGGCGCGGCACAAGGACACGCGCGACTGCCTGCTGCTGCTGGAGGCGGTGATGGATACTCCGGGGCTGGTGGAGAGGCTGCTGGAGGTGCTGCGGCCCGGTCACTCCACTGAGAAAGGGCACGCGGAGGACGGCCACCATGCGCGCGAGCATCGGCGCCAGAAGGGAGAATGGCCAATGACGTGGGAGACGTTTTACCTGATCTGTTTCGTGCTCGGACTGTCGCTGACGCTGCTCTCGTTTGCGGGAGTGTTCTCGCACCTGCAGTTTGGGCATTTTCATCTGAACCTCGGACATGGGAACGGAGGCGCGCACGCGGGCCACGGCCACGCGGCGCACGGCGGCAAGGGCGGCATCAGCCCCTTCAATGGCTTCACGCTGGCGGCGTTTCTCGGGTGGTTTGGCGGGTGCGGCTACCTGCTGGAGCGCTTTGCCGATTTCCTCACGCCGGTTGTGCTGGGTGTGGCCACGCTGGCTGGAATTGCGGGGGCGGCGATCCTCTTCTGGTTCCTGGCAAAGGTGCTGTTGCCGCACGAACGTGAGCTGACGGCAGAAGAGACCGCGGTTGTCGGCGTGCTGGGGCGTGTGAGCGGCCCGATCCGCGAGGGTGGAACGGGTGAGATCCAGTTTTCGCAGAACGGCGCGCGCCGTTTTGCCGTGGCGCGGAGTGAAGCAGGCGTAGCGATTCCGCGCGGTGTGGAGGTGGTCGTGATGCGCTACGAACAGGGAATTGCCTGGGTTCGCCGGTGGGACGAGGTCTCGGAGGATCTGGCTTCGCTTGAGGCGGGATCGATAAGCGATGGAGATCCCACATCCGAAAATCCGGATGTGGGGCACCCAGCAAGTACGAAGTAAGAAGGTTTTCCTGATGGAAAGGATCAGGAGGCAATTATGACAAGCACATTGGTTGTGATCGTTGGTTTGTGTCTCTTGCTGCTCATTGTGTTGATGGGCATTCTGGCCAAGATGTTTCGCAAGGCCGGCCCGAACGAGGCGCTGATCGTATATGGATTTCGCGGACCACGGGTGATCAAAGGCCACGGCACGGTGATCTTTCCGCTGGTGGAAAGCTGCCGGGAGCTGTCGCTGGAGCTGATGTCGTTCGATGTCGCACCGCAGCAGGACCTGTACACCAAGCAGGGCGTGGCGGTGACGGTCGAAGCCGTCGCGCAGATCAAGGTGCGCAGCGATCAGGAATCGATTCTTACGGCGGCAGAGCAGTTTCTGAGCAAAGCGCCGCCGCAGAGGGAAGGGCTGATCCGGCTGGTGATGGAAGGCCATCTGCGCGGCATTATCGGACAGCTGACGGTGGAGCAGATCGTCAAGGAGCCGGAGATGGTGGGCGATCGCATGCGCGCGACGTGCGCGGACGACATCAGCAAGATGGGGCTCGAAGTGGTGTCGTTCACCATCAAGGAGGTGCGCGACAAGAACGAGTACATCACCAACATGGGGCGTCCGGACATTGCCAGGATCAAGCGCGACGCCGATGTGGCGGCGGCCGAGGCCGAGCGCGATACAGCGATTCGCCGGGCGAATGCGCTGCGCGAGTCGGCGGTAGCGAAGGCGGCGGCGGATCAGGAGCGCGTGCTGGCGGAGACGCTGTCGCTGGCGAAACAGGCCGAGGCGCAACGCGATCTGGATATCCAGAAGGCGCAGTTCGCCGAGCAGAGCCGCAGGCAGGAGGCGCAGGCCGATAAGGCGTACGAGATCCAGACCAACATCATGCAGCAGCAGGTGACAGCCGAGCTGGTGAAGGTGCAGCAGATCGAGAAGGAGCAGCAGATCAAGGTGCAGGAGGCTGAGATCGTGCGCCATGAGAAGGAACTGATCGCGACGGTGCTGAAAGGCGCGGAGATCGAACGGCAGAGGATCGAAGCGCTGGCGGCAGCCGAGAGAATGCGGCTGACGACGGAAGCTGAAGGCCGGGCCGCGGCGATCCGCTCGCAGGGCGAGGCCGAGGCAGCGGTGATCTTCCAGAAGGGCGAGGCTGAGGCCAAGGCGATGAACGTGAAGGCCGAGGCTTATCAGGACTGGAACCAGGCGGCGGTGGTCGACCGGCTGATCTCAAACATGGCGGAGGTGGTGCGCGCGATGGCGGAGCCGCTGTCGAAGGTGGACAAGATCACCATTGTTTCGACGGGCAACGACGGCGCCGCGGGTGCGAACAAGCTCACGGGCGACATCACGAGGATTGCGGCACAGGTGCCGGCTCTCTTCGAGGCGCTCTCGGGCATGGATATGCGCGAGCTGATGTCGAACGTAAAAGGCATGCGCGCACGGCCGAACGGCAGCGCGACGATCGATGGCAAAGAATGACAACCAGGGCGGAGGGCTCGGTGGCTCTTTACCCCCACGGACGAAGACCCGTCCGTGGGGACCCCGGCTCTCCGCCTGCTTATTTATCTGAGGAGCAAAGGAGGGACATCATGGCACTGCTCGAACGTGTGGGAACGCTATTACGCGCGAATATCAACGACCTGATCGAGAAGGCGGAGGATCCGGAGAAGCTGCTGAAGCAACTGGTTCTGGATATGGAAAACCAGCTGATGCAGGTGAAGACGCAGGTGGCGATTGCGATCGCCGATCAGCATGTGCTGGACAAGAAGCGCAAGGAGCACGAAGAAGCCGCGGCGGAATGGAAGCGCAAGGCGGAGCTGGCGGTCAAGAAGTCTGCGGACGACCTGGCGCGGGCGGCTCTCGAACGCTCCCTGAGCCATGAGCAGATGGCGAAGGGATTTGTGCAGCAGCTCGAAGACCAGAAGACCGAAGCCGACACGCTGAAGACGGCGCTGCGCAGGCTGGAACAGAAGCTTGAGGAGACGCGTTCGCGCTGCGAGATCATGATTGCGCAACACAGGCGGGCGCGCGTGGTCAGCAGGGCACAGCAGGCGCGGCAGGCGGTTGAAAGAAGTGACGGTGCGGCGAGCATGGCCCGCATGCGCACGCGCATCGTGGGAAGGGAAGCGGAAAATGCCGCGACGGGTGAACTTATGGGCGGCGATTCGCTCGAAGACCGCTTCGCCCTGCTGGAGCGCGAGGAGCAGATCGAGGCGCTGCTGCAGAACCTGAAGCAGGACCTGAAGAAAGATGTGAAGCAGCTGGAAGCGCCGCCAGCCTAGCCTTCAAACCAGCTTGGCCTGCCCGTATTCGAGCAGAGTGACCAGAAGCACTCCGCCGGCGATGTTACCGCACGTCGCCGGCAGGAGCCACGCGAAGTAGGTGAGGGGCGAAAGCTGGTGAGTCAGCACAGCGGCGAGGATCTCTCCGCTGGTAGCGATGCAGTGGGCAAAGTGGCCCAGGCCGACGACGAAGGTCAGGGTCCAGATGAGCGCTACGGAGCCGGTGATGGAGTGGCTGCCGCTTACCAGCCACGCGACCATGGCGATGATCCAGCCGCCGACTACGCCGCTCCAGAAGATGTGCCTTGCCGGCAGGCTCGCGGCGTCGGCTCCAAACTGTGCCATCGTGGCGAGAACCTGGGGCTCAAGAGCTTTGGTGCGAGCGCAGAGAATCGCAAAGAGAAACGCCCCGGCGACGTTGGCCGAAAAGACTATCACCCAGAGTCGCAGGGTGCTGAGGACGTGGCGGCGCTCGCTGAGTATGAGTGCGACGGGATAGAGCGTGTTTTCAGTGAAGAGCTGGCCGCGGCCGAGAATGACCGCCATGAATCCGAGGGGATAGAAGAGGAATGCGGTGAAGCGCGCTGCCGGACTCTGGCCAAGCGTGGCGGTGGCAGTCGAGACGCCGAGCGCCGTAAGACCCATGGTGAGACCGCCGACCAGGGCCGATATGGCCAAAGAAATGTTCGAACGTGCCAGCTCGCGCCGCGCATTGAGCGAAACCTGCTCGTAGATCTGGATCGCTGTCGGCCGGTCCAGGTCCTGCTGGATCGACTGCTGTGCCTGCCCCGTCGATTCTGCAGGAAGGTCTATCTTGCGCAAAGGCATGGACACTTGGATGCCCTTTCCCCGCTTTGTTTGCCTGCCTGCGATGTGCGTGCGGCGAAGAAATACAATAAGGTGGTCTTTATAAGCTCCTGCCTTACATGACCACGGAGGTGTATGAGCACGCATCATGACTCGCAGGTCAAGGGGTTTGACCTGCGCGCGGCAGAGCGCCAGGCGATGGCCGAACACGGCTTCGAAGCTGAGTTCCCTCCTGAAGTTGAACGCGAATTGACAGAACTCGCGGCACATCCACCGAGGGCGGGCGCGGCGGCCAAAGATCTGAGGCATCTGTTGTGGTCATCGATCGACAACGACACCTCGCGGGATCTTGACCAGATTGAATTTGTCGAGAAGCTTTCAAACGGGGATGTGCGGGTGATGATCGGCATTGCCGACGTCGATTTATATGTGCCAAAGGGCTCGGCGATCGACCGTCACGCAGCTCTTGAGACCGCCACCGTTTACTCGGGGATCACCATCTTTCCTATGCTGCCGGAGCAACTCTCGGCCGGGTTGACATCTCTGCTCGAGGGCCAGGATCGTGCCTGCATTGTGACGGAATTTGTTCTTGATTCGCAGGGTCGCGCACAGAGCAGCCGGATCTATCCTGCACTGGTATGCAATAAGGCGCAGCTTGCCTATAACGGCGTGGGCGCGTGGCTGGAGGGTAAAGCAGAAGCTCCCGCAAAAGTCGCGGCATCCGGGGAGCTTCAGGCGCAGCTGCGCCTGCAGAACGAAGTCGCGCAGCGGCTGCGTACGAAACGCTTCGAGCGAGGCGCGCTGACCCTCGAGACGATCGAGACTCGTGCGGTACTGGAAGGAGGCTCGATCGACATCGCGTCAGAAGAGGAGAACCTGGCCACGGAGCTGATCGAAGACTTCATGGTGGCCGCCAACGGCGTAGTCGCGCGTACGCTGCGTGAAGAGCGCATTCCATCCATACGACGGATTGTGAAGACTCCGAAGCGATGGGACAGAATCGTACAGCTTGCAGGGCAGCTGGGCGAGAAGCTTCCCGCGGAGCCCGATTCGAAGTCTCTGAACGATTTCCTCTGCCGGCGAAAGGAGCAGGATCCGGACCACTTCGCGGATTTGTCCCTGGCGGTGGTTAAGCTGATGGGTCCGGGTGAGTATGTGCTGGAGCGCCCCGACGATAGGCCCGAGGGCCATTTTGCACTGGCCGTCGAAGACTATACGCACTCAACAGCTCCTAACCGGCGCTATGCGGACCTGGTAACGCAGCGGCTGATAAAGGCAATGATTGCAGGAGACCCCTCGCCTTATTCCGACGAGGAACTGACGGCGATTGCCGCGAACTGTACAAACAAGGCCACGGCCGAACGCAAGGTAGAGCGTGAAATGCAAAAGCGCATCGCGGCAATCGCAATGCGTCATAGGATTGGCCAGATGTTTCACGCCATCGTCACCGGTGTGACGGATCGGGGAACCTTCGTGCGCACCTTGACTCCGCACGTGGACGGCATGCTGGTGCATGGACAGCAAGGAGTGGACGTGGGCGACAGGCTGAATGTGAAGCTGGTGAGGACCGATCCCGTTCACGGCTTTATCGATTTTGCGCGAGCGTAGCCGGGGGATGAAGGAAACGATGCGGCCCCACCTGGCGACGCTGATCGAAGATTTTCGCAGGCACGGACAAGATATCGCCATTGTTACATATCATGGCAACAGGCGCACGGCTACGACTTACGCCGATCTCGCAGAACTGGCAGGCCGCTTTGCCGCTGAACTGATGCGGCGCGAGATCGCTGCGGGCGAGCGCGTAATTCTCTGGGGACAGAATTGCGGCGAGTGGGTCGGGGCATTCTTCGGATGCATCATGCGCGGCGTAATTGCCGTGCCTCTCGACGCGGCGGGCAGTCTAGATTTTGCAAAGCGGGTGATGGCGGAGACGACCCCCCGCCTGCTGGTCGGTGACGCGCAGCTTCTGAGGCAGCTGGATTCGCAACTGCCGGATATCCCATTCGATGAGTTCGAAACGGCGCTGCCACAGGAGAGCCGCGCACAGCTCGAACCGACCCTGGGGCTGGACACACCGCTGCAGATTCTCTTCACCTCCGGGACCACCGCGGAGCCCAAGGGTATTGTCCACACGCATCGCAACGTGCTGGCCAGCGTGGCGCCGATTGAACGGGAGATGCAGAAGTATCTGAAGTATGAGCGCATCTTCCATCCACTGCGCTTTCTGCACACGCTTCCGCTGAGCCACGTCTTCGGGCAATTTATGGGGCTGTGGATTCCTCCACTGCTGGGCGCAGAGGTACATTTTGAATCGAGACTGCAGGCGCAGCGGCTCATCGAGATTACGCGCCGGGAGCGGATCTCTGTGCTGGCGGCGGTGCCCCGCGTGCTCGAGCTGCTGCGCGAGGCCCTGCTGGCGGCGGATTCCGAGCTGCCGCTGGCCGTCGAAGCTGCGCAGGGTGAGAAGGTGTGGAAGCGCTGGTGGCGCTTCCGGCGAATTCATCGCACATTCGGTTACAAATTCTGGGCATTCGTCTGTGGCGGCGCGTCGCTTCCATCGGAGCTTGAGTCATTCTGGACAACGCTGGGCTTCGCTCTCATCCAGGGTTACGGAATGACGGAGACAACAGCTCTGATCACGTTGAACCACCCTTTCAAGGTTGGGAAGGGAACGATCGGTAAGGTGCTACCGGGACGAGATGTAGAAATTCGCGATGACGGCGAGATCGTGGTGCGCGGCGACATGGTTTCGACGGCGACGTGGAGTCATAGCGCGATGCAGAAATCGGAATCGCCGTGGCTGGCGACAGGCGACTTGGCGCAACGCGACGAGGCGGGGCAGCTCCACTTTATGGGGCGCAAGAGCCAGGTGATTGTAACGTCCTCGGGTTTGAATATTCACCCCGAAGATGTAGAAGCGGCGCTCAACGCACAGGCGGGCGTCGAAGCTTCCGCTGTGGTGCCGCTTTTGGAAGCTGCAGGAGCCGAGCCTGTCGCGGTGCTTCTGTTCCGCGGTTCGCGTGACGAAGCGCAGAAGGCGGTTGTGGCGGCGAATCAGAAACTGGCGGAGTTTCAGCGTGTACGGCAATGGAGAATATGGCCCGAGCTGGATTTCCCCCGTACGTCAACGGGAAAGATTCGGCGAGGCAAGGTGACGGAGTGGGTGAACGCGCAGCGCGTGGTTGAGGGCGGCGCGGCCGCGACGTCCGATCCGCTGCTGGCATTAATTCTGTCGATCACCCGCGCGAAGACCGAAAACCAGTCTGACGATGCGCGGCTTGCGGAGGATCTGCAACTCGACAGCCTGGGACGTGTTCAACTGCAGGCGGAGATTGAGGAGAGAATGGGTATCACGTTGAGCGATGCCGCTCTTGAGCAGGCGGCGACGCTCGGCGATCTGCGGCGGCAGCTGGGCCTGGAGTCTGTAGCGGAGGGGATATCCGCGACTACGCCGGTGAACCTTCCGGTGAATATCGAGGAGCGGCGCGACGTCTATCCACACTGGACCTGGTGGTGGCCGGTGCAGGCGGTCCGGGTAGCGTTTATCGAATGCGTGATGCAGCCGCTGGTGTGGCTTCTGGCTGCACCCGAGGTGCGGCGCGATGCGCAGCTGAATATAAAGCGGCCACTGTTACTTATTGCAAATCATGTAACAGATTACGACCCTGCGCTGGTTTTGTACGCGTTACCGGGAAAGATGCGCCGGCATGTTGCGGCGGCGATGGCTGCAGATTTGCTTTTCGACTGGCGTAAGCGGCGAAACCAGAGTTCGTGGTTTCTGAATGCGTTGGGGCCGCTGACTTATTTTGTGGTGACGGCGTTATTCAATGTCTTTCCCCTGCCGCGCAGCGCGGGATTCCGGCGGAGTTTCCAGCACGCCGGGGAAGCTCTGGATCATGGCTATCATGTGCTCGTCTTTCCCGAGGGTCGCCAGTCGGAGGATGGTAAGTTGCTCAGATTCCGTCCTGGGATCGGGCTGCTGGTCGCCGAGTCGAATGTGAAGGTGCTGCCGGTCGCGCTGGTGGGACTGGGCGAGATGAAGCAGGGTAAACAAGCGATGGTTTCGCTCGGGCAAGCTGCGAGTGCGGGTCGGTACGCCGATGTCGTTCGAGCCTGAATTGAGCGCGGAGGAAATAACGGAACGGCTGCGTGCGGAGATTGCCCGGCTGACTGAATGATTTGATGGGCACACGTGACTAAAGTGCCTTGGCTGCACACCTCAGTGGTCTGAGAATGAGCCCATATGAACCGGCTTACATCTGTGCGATTGGATCTATTCGAAGCGCTGGTCAACGCCTGCGACCGGGTTGCTGTTCGTCGAAGGCCGGAGGCGGAACACCTGGTCACAGGGCGCCGAGGAGAGCGGGCGGCGTTCTTTTATCTGCGGCGAAGGGGATTCATCGTTGTCGGACGCGGATGGCGCTCGGGGATCGTTCGCGGTGATCTTGATTTAATTGCGTGGGAGGGCGACACGCTTTGCTTTATCGAGGTGAAGACGCGAACGACGCGAGCGGTTGCGACGGCTGAGGCATCAGTCGATGAGGATAAGCGCAGAAATTTGCGCAGGATTTCGCGCCATTATCTGAGGCAACTTCCGTCCTCAGATGTATCCGTAAGATTCGACATTCTCTCGATCTATTTTGAGGGTGGAAAACCACCGGACTTCGATATGTTTCGCGGGACGTTCGGGTGGAGCTAGCCATTTGCGTCTCTGAATTCCCGCGCTGGCAATTTGGTGAATTCAGCAACATGCCAGGCTCAAATAGCATGGAAATCCGGCAGGGTTGGAACCGCAGCTATGACGCTTTGAGTGCGGGAGGATTAACACAGAGGCGGAAGTGACCTTAGTTTGTTTCCAAGAGAGAATCATTCAGACCCGGCACCGTTCGGGTGAGAGAGAAAGTCGAGGTTAAACCGCTTTAAATGGTGAAAACGAAGAAACCGACACACGCCGAAAAAGGCGAGATATATTGCAGCAGGAATGCCAGGATTAGCGAATATGAAGCGTTGCTTGATCGGCTGCTAATTTGCGTATCCCCGGCCCGTAAGGAAGAAGTCGCTAAACTCGGGCAAAAACTCTGGCGATCAATCCCGCAGGATACCCATCTCGAAATGGTTCATGATGTGGCTCTGACAGTGGCGTACGTTGCAGCGCAGGCGCTGGCAGAGCAGACAAAGCAAACGAGGTGAGTTGCCGTTTTACTGATTTATTGTTTTGAATCCTTGTGTTCCTCGTACCAGGCCATCTGGATGGCTTCGAGCTTAGATTCATTCGATTTGGTGGGGTCGTCGGAGAAGCCGGGTAGCTCCGTCACGTAGCGGTGCAGGTCGGTGAATCGGACGGTCAGCGGGTCCACGTCGGGAAATTTTTCCTGCAGTTGAATGCCGATCTCCTCGGCGTCGTTCCAACTGATCTCTGCGGGCATGGGCGGACTCTCCTCTACTTGTTTTCGGCCAGCGAAAGGGGCTTGCCTTCGGAAACATAGTTCCGGTTCCACTTGGGGATCTCGACAACGTACGCGCCGGGACCGGTGATGACGGCCTGGCAACCGAGGCGCGAGTTCAGCTGCAGATCGGCAGCCATGTCGAGGCGGTCGAGCTCGTCGTCTTCCGCTTCGCTGAGTTTGGGGTCGCCTTCCTTGATCCAGAGATGGCAGGTGGTGCAGGCGCAGGCGCCTCCGCAGGCGTGATCGAGGAAGATGCCGAAGTTTTCGGCGACGTCGAGGAAGGACATCGGCTTGCCGTGGTGGTCATAGGGCATGGTGCCGTATTCGAATTCGACGGTGCGGCCTTCGGGCAGAAAGGTGACGCGCACTATGTTGGGCGCGGGGGGCTTGCTGAGGTCTACGTCTTGGGGCTTGAAATCGTTCATTGTTCTGAGGTTCTCACTTGATTTCTGCTGGGGCGAATGGATGAGGCGCCGTTGGCCCCTCGCCCAGTTTCTCACCGGCCGATTCCATGGTTTGACCCTGGATCGCGCTGGCGACTGCCGAGTCCATCATAAGCTCGGCGAAGCGGCGCGTGGCCTCATCGAGGGCGTGGGTCGCGTCGCGCAGAGCCTTCAGGTCGTCGCCTTCCTTGAGCACCCGCAATTCTTCGGAGATCATGCCGATCTGAGTGCGCTCGTCGTCGGTGAGCTGCTGCCATGCCGGATGTATCGGAGCCTTCTCGACCGCGCCGAGGATCGTGGCGGCTTCGTTCCGAGCTTCCACTAGCTGACGTTCGGCGAAATCCTGCTCGGCGTAATCGAAAGAGTCGAGAATCATGGTCTCGACCTGGTCGTCGGTGAGGCCGTAGGTCGGTTTGACCTCGATCTCGGACTCCTTGCCGCTTCGCTGCTCGCGGGCGGAGACATGCAGGATGCCGTTGGCGTCGATGAGGAACTTGACCTCGATGCGTGGCAGGCCGGCGGACATCGGGGGGATGCCTTTGAGGTCAAAGCGTGCCAGGGAGCGGCAGTCCTTCGCCATTTCGCGCTCGCCCTGCACGACGTGAATGGCGACGTTGGTCTGGCCGTCGACGCCGGTGGTGAAGTGCTCGGTGGCCGATGCGGGAATGGTCGAGTTGCGCTGGATGATCTTGGCGACGACTCCGCCGAGGGCTTCGATGCCGAGGGAGAGCGGTGTGACGTCAAGGAGCAGCATGTCCTCAGTGGCCTTCGAACCGCCTTCGAGAATATGTGCCTGAACGGCTGCTCCCAGGGCGACGACTTCGTCGGGATTGAGTTCGGTGTGGGGCTTCTTGCCGCGCTCGCTCAGGTGGAAGATCTGATCGGTGAGGCGGCGGACGAGAGGAATGCGCGTTGAGCCGCCGACGAGAACGACTTCGTCGATCTGTTCGGGCTTGATGCCGGCGTCTTTCAGGGCCTGCTTGCAGGGGCCGACGGTGCGGTCGAGGACGGGCTGGATGATTTGTTCGAACTGCTCGCGGGTGATTTCGCGGCGGTAGGGCGTTCCGTCAGGTAGATCGAGACTGATGCGGGCGGTTTCGGTAGACGAGAGCGCGATCTTGGCTTCGATGACCGCCTTGCGAATCGCTTGCACGGCTTCGGCGTTGGCGCGCAGATCGAGGTCATATTCGCCGCGGATATCGTCAAGCGCGATCGCCATCAGGAGATGGTCGATGTCGTCGCCGCCGAGGTGGGTGTCTCCGTTGGTGGCGATGACCTCGAAGATGCCCTCGTGCAGCTTGAGGATAGAGATATCGAAAGTTCCGCCGCCGAGGTCGTAGACCGCGACGATACCTTCCTTCTGGCGGTCGAGTCCATAAGCAAGGGCCGCTGCTGTGGGCTCATTGACCAGGCGCAGGACTTCGAGTCCCGCCATGCGGCCCGCATCTTTTGTAGCCTGGCGCTGAGCGTCGTTGAAATAGGCAGGAACGGTGACGACGGCCTTGGTGACGGGCGTGCCGAAGTAGCGTTCGGCATTCTTCTTCAATTGACGCAGAACGTAGGCGGAAATTTCCGGCGGCGTGTACTGCTGCGCCCCAATCTGAAGGCGCAACACTTCGCCGGGTTGAATGTCAGGAGCCAGATGGAAAGGGAAGAGCTGCAGCTCCTGCTGTACGTCCTCGACGCCGCGACCCATCAGGCGCTTGGCGGAGTAGATAACGTGGTCGGGCGTGGACGCGAGATAAGGGTACGCGGGATAGCCAACGATCACTTTCTTGGCATCGGGAATGGCGACGACAGACGGCACCAGGTTCGAACCGTCTTCGCCGGGAATGACGACCGGCTGATCGCCCTGCATAAAGGCGACGAGCGAGTTGGTGGTGCCGAGATCGATTCCTACGATGCGGGCTTCTGCCATAGATATTCGATGCTTCCTAGCTTTCCAGCGCTTCGTTTACGTCGCGCACGAGGTTACGGATGTAGCGCCGGCGGTCGAGGAGCGCGACGATTTCGTCTCTGGTTTTGGTCTTCTCTGGTTCGGCGGCAGCGCTGTCGATGGCTGCATCCCAGCGCGTCCACAGTGCCTGCAAGCTGGCGTCGACTCCGGCCAGTTCCGATTCAAACTGAACGCGTGCTTCCTCGAGATCGGCGCGCAGCTGTGGATCGTCCTCGCCCATTTTGCGATTCATGCGCATCTCTTCAAGCTGCATGTTGAGCTCGAAGACCTCTTCAAGCAGGTCGGGCGGCACGCGTGAATCTTTGGGCTTCCCATCTTCGCTCCTGCCTGCTTCGAGGACGACGCCTTCAAGGCCGAGGAGGTATTCCGTGCGCGCGATGGGATTCTTCAGCGTGCGGTAGGCGTCATTGAGCAGGGAAGTCTGGTCGAGACTCCACTGCTGTTCCTGCGAACTGGCCTGCGCGTAAACGTCGGGATGGAGCTTGCGGCTGAGGCGATAGAAGTTCTTCTCCAGCACCGACAGGTCGATGTGCAACTTGCGCGGAAGCCCGAAGACGGCGAAGTAGTCTGCGTCGTCAGATGGAGCCTGCACCCTGCCGCACGCGTCGCAGAAGGGTTTGCCGTCGGGCAGAGAAGCGCCGCACGACCAGCAGGCCGCGCTTACGGATTGGGGTTCAGCTGTCTGCATCAGAAAAACGCCGCGTCGGCGGCGTGCATCACGCGGAGAAGGACGATCCGCAGCCGCAGGACTTGGTCGAGTTCGGGTTAATGAAATTGAAGCCCTGGCGCATGAGGGTCTCCTCGTAATCGAGAATCATGCCGTGAAGATAGATAAACGACTTGGGATCGACAAAGACGCGGACGTCGTCGAACTGGTAAATACGATCGCGCTCACGCGGCTGCGAGTCGAAGCGGATGTTGTAAGACAGACCGGAGCAGCCGCCACCCGTGATGCCCAGACGCAGGCCGCCCTCGGTGGGCGAGACGCCCTCCTTATCCATGGCAACGCGAATGCGCTTGAGAGCGCGTTCCGTCACCTGGATCCCCTTCTGGTTGGGAGCCTGGTTCTCCGCGTTAAGGACGGTCAACTGTTCGGTGGTCATAAGTTCAGCGTCAGCATCCCCATGTCCGCAGACCGGACATGGGTGGCCGATTCGATCCTCTAATTTAGCTGGCTACGCCGACTTGCACAGCTTCGCCGACACTGTTCTTCTTCTTCCAGTCGCCGATCGCGGCGCGGATCGCGTCCTCTGCAAGCACCGAACAGTGAATCTTGACCGGCGGTAGAGAAAGCTCCTTTACGATGTCGGTGTTTTTGATTTCCATCGCTTCATCAACCGTCTTGCCCTTCACCCATTCGGTGGCGAGCGAGGAAGACGCGATAGCCGAACCGCAGCCGAAGGTCTTGAACTTCGCTTCTTCGATGACCTGCGTCTCGGGGTTCACCCTGATCTGCAGACGCATCACGTCGCCGCACTCTGGAGCCCCCACCAGGCCAGTGCCAACTTCGCTGCTGGCCTTGTCGAGCTGGCCTACGTTGCGCGGATTGTTGTAGTGGTCGATGACCTTATCGCTGTATGCCATGTGATTTCTCTCCTATAAAACTTTAAATCTTTCTGTTGAGAAGATTTTCTCTTAGTGCGCCTGCCATTCGATCTTCGAAATGTCGATGCCCTCTTTCACCATCTCGTAGAGCGGTGAAAGCTCGCGCAGCTTCTGTACCACGTCAATCACTTTATCCGAAACGTATTCCACTTCCGCCTCGGTGTTGAAGCGTCCCAGTCCGAATCTGATAGAACTGTGCGCTACATCGTCTCCCAATCCGAGAGCCTTCAATACATAGGATGGCTCAAGCGTCGCCGAGGTGCATGCCGAACCGCTGGAAACGGCCACGTCGTTGATGCCCATGAGCAGCGACTCGCCCTCGACGTAAACAAAGCTGACGTTGAGATTGCCGGGAAGGCGGTTCTCCATCGAGCCATTCACATGAATATAGTCGAGGCTGTTCTCGAGCTTGGCCTTCAACTTGTCGCGCAGCGCGCTCAGGCGCCCGGCTTCGGACGACATCTCTTCGCGAGCGATCTCGCAGGCCTTGCCCAGGCCGACGATGCCGGGAACGTTGAGGGTTCCGGACCTCATGCCGCGCTCGTGTCCTCCGCCGTTGATCTGTTCGGAGATCTGCACGCGCGGGTTGCGGCGGCGTACATACAGCGCGCCGACACCCTTGGGACCGTAAATCTTGTGGGCGGAAAGCGACAGCGCGTCGATGTTCATCGCGTTCACATCGACGGGTATTTTCCCCGCCGCCTGCACTCCGTCCGTGTGGAAGATCACACCCCGCTCATGACAGAGCTTGCCGATTTCGGCCACCGGCTGGACAACACCAATCTCGTTATTTGCGATCATGATGGTGACCAGGATCGTCTTGTCGTCCATCGCGCGCTTCAGGTCTTCAAGGTCGATCAGGCCGTCGGCCTTTACCGGTAGATAGGTCACACGGTAGCCGTACTTTTCAAGGCGTTTACAGGTGTCCAGCGTCGCCTTGTGCTCGGTCACCTGCGTGATGATGTGATTGCCGCGCTCGCGGTACATCTCGGCGATGCCCTTGATTGCCAGGTTATTCGATTCCGTCGCGCCGGAGGTGAAGATGATCTCTTTGGCGGTTGCGCCGATCAGTTTGGCGACCTGCTCGCGCGCCTTCTCGACGGCCGCTTCGGCTTCCCACCCGAAGGAGTGATTGCGGCTGGCGGCGTTTCCAAATACGGTCGTCAGATACGGCATCATCGCTTCCAGCACGCGCGGATCGAGCGGTGTGGTCGCGTGATTGTCCATATATATGGGCAGGTGCACGCCTGACGACACGCTGACAGTTCCATTGGCGGTTGTGCTCATTGCTTCTCTACTCTCCTGCTTCTGCTGCGATATCCGTTACTTAAATATTTGTCGTCTGGATATTTACCAGATCGCGTTCGCCGCGCTGCCCGGCGTGATCATACTCGACCAGATCGGAGATCCGAATCTTCTTGAGCACGTCTGAAATGCTGTCGTTGACTCGCGCTAGTGGTTCTTTGATGGTGCATGTGTTGGTCAAGTCGCATAATCCGCTGACCGTGACGCACGAGGTGATAAACAAGGGGCCATCGATTGCCCGAATGACCTCGAAGGCCGATATTTCGCTGGCGCGGCGCGACAGCGTGTAGCCGCCATTCATCCCGGCATGCGAACGTAGCAGGCCTTCCTTGACCAGGCGCTGCAAAATCTTGGCCAGCAGCTGCTGGGGAATGTGGTAGGCCTCGGCGATATCCTTGGCGCTGACTGACGCAGAATCCGGGCTTTCGGCCAGGAACTTGAGCGCCATCAGCCCATAATCGGCCTTTTTGGTGAGTCTGAGCATGCCAGGGACCGACTCCCTCGGTCGCTGTATTCAGTATAGGACCGGAATCGTCCGAATTCAAATAAATGGATGGTCCGGGTCCATTTTCAGAGCGCATTCCAGTAACGGGAGTCCAAAAACACGAATTCGCAGATTCAAATTGACAGGAGGCCCGGCCCGGATACAATCTTGCCGATACCACCAGATTACTGCGGCCAGAAAACCATCAATGAGCGCCCCCTGCAAACATCCCAAAGTGCGCGTGGTAGCGCGCGAAGAGGACGTCGAGTACGTCGAGTGCCAGGAATGTGGCGAAGTCTTCGACTCGAACGAATTTCGCGATATGGAGATCGAAGAAACTCAGGAGCTCGAGGAAGAAACCTGATCTCTGCGCCGGCGTTCTGAGCGCCTTCAACCGTTGGCTGGCGTGCCAGAGAAGCTGAGGCGGCGCGTGATCTGCCACGCGTAGTGGAAGCCTGAGATCACGGTGAAGCCGATGGTAGCGAGCAAGGCAAAGTGCCGGACGGCAAGGACCGGGGCAGGCGCATAGAACTGGCCCAGCAGCACGGCCAGCAAGGCAACAATTTGTGCCAGGGTGTTTGCCTTGCCGAAGATGCTCGGCTTGAAGTCGCGCATGCCCACGCTGGCGTAAAGAATGGCCGCGACCATGACGATTCCCAGGTCGCGACCGAAGACCAGAACGGTCACCCGACGGGAAATCAGCCCTTCATGATGCAGCACCAGGAACAGGGTACTGAGCAGAAGCTTGTCCGCTACGGGGTCGAGGTACTGCCCAAGGACGGTCCGCTGCTGCAGCCATCGGGCGAGCAGACCGTCGAGACCGTCGGTGACGCCGGCGAGCACGAAGAGCGCAAACGCCGTGCGAAAGTGACCGTCGAGAACGGCCAGTACCAAGAACGGAACGATGCACAGGCGCAAGAGCGTGAGTTGATTCGGGGCTGCGCGAAGCTGGTTCATGGGCTTGAAAACGAAAAGTGAGGATGACGGACCCACGCGGCGCTGTTTCCCAGCGGCGTACAAAAGCCTGATATTACAAGACCCAAGGACCATACGCCATACCCGTACTGGGGAGCGCCGGGTGACTGGGGAGCGCCGGGTGCTCGATCATGACTGGTGGACAAGCCGGGATATCGGCCGCAAAACTTGATATGATGTGTAAGTCGATTATCCCGCGCAGGCGCGTAGCTCAGTTGGTTAGAGCGCTACCTTGACACGGTAGAGGTCAGGAGTTCGAGTCTCCTCGTGCCTACCATTTCTCCATAGAAATCTCCATAGAAAAAAAGCACACGCCATCAATAACTTAGATTCGTGTTTGAGGAGATGGGACAACATGCGCAATCGTCCCAAACCCATTGTCCATTCGCTTTTCGTTCCGCTATTGGGTCAATCCACCTAGCTGCAACGACTCCAGGAACTGTCCCTGTGCGGCCAGTTTGTTGGAATCTACAGCGTGGCTGTAGATGTTCAGCGTAGTGCGGACGCTACTGTGGCGGAGCATCGAGGAAACGGTCTTCACATCGACACCTTCGGAAACCAACCAAGTTGCGAGGCTATGGCGCAGGTTGTGCCACCCCCAGCGCTTGATCGGATTCCCGCTGAGATCGACATAGCGAAGCCGGAGGACTTTTCCGGCTTCGTTCCGCTCTTCGACGGAATCGAAGATCCCGGCCTTCGCTGCTGCGGGATACAGGTACGTCTGGCTTGCAATGCTGCCGCAACGAGGCTTCACGCCCTTTAGTTTGGTTGAGGCAAACACCCAGTCACCGGGACCGGCGTAGGGCGTCTGCTCCTGCCACTCCTTGAGGTGCGCTGCAAGCGCCAGGTGCATAGCAACCGGC
Source organism: uncultured Acidobacteriaceae bacterium (assembly GCA_963725225.1). Classification (GTDB taxonomy): domain Bacteria; phylum Acidobacteriota; class Terriglobia; order Terriglobales; family Acidobacteriaceae; genus Silvibacterium. The sequence continues at coordinate 131,514 of CAVRXY010000016.1, read as the reverse complement.
GACTTGCGGTGCACGTTTTTGCACTTGCCGATCTCCTCCACCCAGCTACGCCGAACAACAATCCGATTGCGGTGGTATTCGACGTCCGCCCACTGCAGGCCGAGCGCTTCGCTGATGCTCAGACCGGTGGCGGCGATGAGCAGGGTGAGGATAAATTCCGGCTCTTCCAGTTCGCGGAGAATCCGGAGCGTCTGTTCAGGCGTGCAAGTGATTGCCTCGTAGTCCGAAGAGGCTTCGCAGTCGATGTCCTTGAAGGGGTCGAAGTCGGGAGGAAGGAGGTTTTCCTTCCTCCCGTATTTGAAGACGCCCTGCATCGCTTGCTTCACCTTGTTGATGGTTGGCCATGCAAGATTCTTCTCGCGATGCAGGTGGAGGAGCCATTCCTCCACCAACTTCGGCTCAATCGTAGATACCGGCCTACTTCCCCAACGTAGAACGCAGTAGTCTTCCAGATTGTGGCGAAGGACATCGATCGTGCCGGTGGCCTTCTTCTTCGATAAGGTCTTCCACTCGATCGCACCAGAATTGATATACCGCGTGACGAGATCGCCGAACGTCATGTCGGATACGGGATTGTCAATGATCGAAGTGAGTCCGAGCCTTCCCACCTCTTTCCACCTGCTTGCCGCGTCCGGGAACAGCGATACCGGTCCGAGCTTGTGGAGTTTCTCCGTGCGATCCCCGGTTGCTGGATCGACCGAGTAGCGGCAGAAGTATACGACCTCACCTTTGCTTTGTTGTCTGGTTCTGAACCAGCCATTGCCCTGAGCTTTAGCCATACTTTCTCCAGTCTGGCTACCTCGGGACTGCCGAGTTCATTGTGCCCTGAGAAGTACGGTCACCGCCAGCCAGTTCCGAAATGCGGAAGCGCCAGACGACTCGCTTGCCCCGTCCGAACGGATGGGCCGAAATCGCGCCTGCACGCGCCCAGTCCAAAATGGTCTTGCGCTTCACCATGAGGAACTGGGCGGCCACGTCGGCGTCGACAAAGGGCTCGTACGGGAAGGAGCGCTGCGCACAGCGCTCGGGGACGTCTCGGCTATCAGCTCCTAGTCCCTTATCCCTCACCGAGAAATCCTCCGTTCGGTTTCTCCGCACCGGTTGAGCGACCCAACGTTAACCGCCACTGCAGGACTATGGTGTGGACCGCCTTCGAGACTTTGGAAGTCGTGTAGTGCTGCTCGCAGGCCAGCTTTCCGGGTTGGTGTGGCGGACGCATCTACTGGCTAATACCGACGGCAGGCCGGTCACCAGGAATATCGCGCCAAGAAACCTGCGGAAATCGTCAGGTCCCTTCACCTGGTAATGGCGGAGGGGCTTTTTACGTATGCACGGGGACATGGTGAGGGCCGCCCCTGGCACCGGCGGGGATGCCGAGCACCATTCCCATCCACCCGGAGTACACGAAACGCTACGGGAGCCTTGGGGATCAAGCCTGTCCACGGCCCTGACGTGGGTCCGATCCGCCTACGACACCAGCTACCCGCGTAGGTAATCATTTTTGGAGAAGGTTGGTGTTTGGCCTTCGGCGACGAGCACAATGTCTGGGCATCATGCAGGTGCCACGAACATGAGCGCCGAGAGCGCAGCTTCGTCACGATGGCGAGCCAACCAGAGCATGACGGCGGCGACAATTACGGCAACGAGGAGGAGCAGAAAGAGTTCCTTGGTGCGTGATGACATGTGGTTTGGTCTTCTTACCCACATCCTCAGAGGTAGGTTTGGAGAACGAGGGAAAAATCCGTGCGGTGCAGTCCCATACTCCGACTCGGTGAGACCCAACCGTGTCGCTCAGATACAGAGGAGACCGCGCATGAGTGATCATGTCACGGTTCTTCACAGCCCAGACCAGGCCGTTGAAGGTGCCCTCATCGATGTCGTCGCCGAGCGTGAGGAGCAGGAGGTCGTCGGCGTCGCCGTCGAGGGGCTGACCTCGGTGCCGGTCTCCAGGTCGTAGCCCAGGCGGCCCAGTTCGAACTGGGCGAATTCACGCGGGTCGTTGGTGAACATCGGCATACTCTATTCTGGCCGGTCGCGGCGCGAAAAGGGACGTTTCCTCGCTGGCCATGAACTTTGCGAAATGCCGGTGGACAGCCCCACAACGATGACAGGAGGAAGTGCCCGATGACGTGGCGAGATGACATGGATCGGACCGCGTGGGAGACCATGGACAAGACGGCGGGCCGCACCACGCCCCCGCCCGGCTTGGCCGGGAGCGGGCGACCCGCCAACTACGCCAGCTTGCCGAACTCGCTGAGCGCACGGACTACGAGTTTGCATGGTCGGAATTCCTTCACGAGTTCTTTCCGGTACAAGCAGCCCGGGTTCTTCGCTGTGCCGCCACCGCTCTCCTCTGGCCCGCCCCGCCGCGCACTGCTCGCCAGGGTCGCCGAGTACCTCTCCGACCGCTACTCCCTGCCGGTCCCGGATTGGGTCCACGTGGCCGCCTTCACGCTGCCGGAACTCTTGGACCGGGAGGAGGACATCTGCCCGGGCATGGCAGAGTTCCGCCAGTTCCGGATCGATCATTCGCCTCAGGCGTTCCTCAAGCGGAATGTCGTCTTCCCGGATAGGAACCTGATCACGCCGTAGGCAAACGCCCGGATTCCTGCCGTCGTGATGCTTGGGCGCGGAGTAAGCGCATAGCGCCCAGTGAGTTTCCCTGAGTCCCGCGTAGTACCGCATTTCGAAATACGAATGTTCGCCATCCCCCGAGTCTGCTCGCCAGAGTCCCATAGCTCGCGGAAGTACACCGCGAGCTATTCGTAACTTGCATTCACGGTTCGGTGCTAACAGTCACCGAACCGTTTCTCGTCGCGAGTATCCATCAACCCGCGCAGCTAGCTTGGCTCCTCTCCGACTGCGGGAAGCTTGCTTTGGATGCAGGGGACGCCTGCGGTTTGAAAGCGACCTGATCGAAGTCTGCCATCGGCGTGTAACTCTGGATGATCTCGCCGAGTACCTTCGCTATCTTCGGCTTCCCGTCGCTGCCCTTCTCCACCAGCCCACCGATCCCGGCACGAATGCGGAAACCGATTTCGCGGTTGATCGGGCCCTTCTCAGGGTTGCCGTTCTTGTAAATGTCGTCCTTGACGTATGCCCTGTACCCTTCGGTCCAACTGTAGGGCTGACCATCGAGCTTCGCCGGGTCCTCCATACAGTCCCGGATAGCATCCAGGGTGATTGAGCTCTTGAAACGGCCAGCCCGGCAGATGTCCTGAGCCGCTCGGACTGCTCGGTCCACCAACGCCCAGTAAAGCTTGATCCGATCTGCCTCTCCTTTTTCGATGAAACCGTGTTTGATCAGGCTGTTGATCGTCGCCCGCTGGATGATCTCCGTGGGTTCCATGCGTTCTGCCGCCGCCGCCCGAAGAAGAGCGGCGTTGACAGCAGAGGTGAACGGGACTGTGTGTTTGAACGGCGTACCTGGCTGGTTGCTGCCGGATGTGGTCTGAGACATGACGGAACTCCGCGATGTGGAATATCTGCTACTCCTCAATTATATGTCCTAATCATATCTGTTGTCAAGAAGAATCAAAACGGATGTTATTCCTCCTCGCATATTGTTCGGTCTGACGAACGCCTTGCTGCTCCAAATCTAACCCGTGCCCATGTGGCAACTTCAATGACAGTAGCCAGATGCTGACTGCTACCGAACACTCGCAGGTTCGGTTTCTATAATTGCCTCGACAGGACACTCCGTTCCGCACCCTGTTGGCATAGCGCAGCAGCTCCTGCATGACCTTAATGTTCACGCTGGTCGCTTTGAGCAGCGTCGAAAGGTATGCCGAAACGTGTGCCAGCCTGTGTGCTTGCTGATTCCTCCCGCAACCGCAGCAGGACCGAATGCCGAACTGCAGGATCATGGGGGGCCAGTAAGGCCATCGGCCGAGTTCCGCCAACCAGAGCCACAGGTGAGCCGTCGCCAAAGACGCTGCGCCGTCATGGGCGTGGAGAATCACATCCTCCACGTGATGATCAATAGATCATATTATGTGATCTATTACTTATTGTATGATCATCATTAATGATCATTATCTAGGTCTTGAAATTCTGATGAGTTGGAAACGAGAGAATGTTGCGAGAATGCTGAAATTCAATGTTGTGTCTGGGTTGGGGGTTAGGTGATGAATGTTCCAGTAGCGGATTCCCTGCATTATCGCCGGGCCATTTTTTTGCAATTTCCGGAGCCCCCCGGATGCGGCGCTGAGGACTCGGAGACAAGGGGCGGGCTATGACGGGATTTCACAACTACGATCTGAATCCGGTGGTCAGAATAGAAGGTCATGGCGAAGGGGCCTGCCTCGAAGGCTGGAATGAGGTCGCGGGCTGCGTTAAAGAGTGTCTTCCGCGTGGGAAATATACGGTTGCAATTGAATGCTATCCGGGAGTGATGCTGGACGCCCTGCGGAAAAGGATCGCTGCTGCATTCCCGCAGTGCACGATTTTGAATGCCGAGGACGCATATCTTGATGCAGCGGCGCTGAGAGAGCAATTTCAGAATGCGCTCACAATGGATCCTGTGTTCGGGAGGATGGAGCCCTGGTCTATTGCGAGCTATTTTGACGAACGACGCACGGCGGTCTTGAGAACAAGAATTGAGCAGAGTAGTTCGGTCACGTTTGTCGTTGGGGCCGGCACCCAGCACGTTCTCGCGAAACCGGATCTGCTGGTCCACGCAAATGTAACGCGATGGGAACTGCAAAAGCGGCAACGCAACAAACGCATCTGCAACCTCGGCCTCGAGAACTATGAGGATACAGCGCAACTACTGTACAAGAACGCCTACTTCCTCGAGTGGAGGGTTGCCGATGAAATTCGTCACTCTCTCTATGACAGGATTGACTACTTTCTTGACCTGGACGACCAAGAAATCCCTCGCATGGTGCGAGGCGATGTCCTCCGCGAGGCTGTCGCAGCGGTAGTCAGGCAGCCCTTTCGAGTGGTGCCGTTTTTCGATCCAGGGCCCTGGGGTGGCTGCTGGATGATGCGGACATTCGATCTTCCGCAGGATGTTCCAAACTATGCCTGGTGCTTCGACTGTGTTCCAGAGGAAAATGGCGTCGCGCTCGCGTTCGGATCGCGGCGATTTCAGCTTCCTGCCATCGTGCTGGTACATGAGCAGCCTGTCGCTCTGCTGGGAGAGGCGATTTACAAGCACTTTGGTGCGGAATTTCCCATCCGCTTTGATCTGCTGGACACGGTTGGCGGTTCCAATCTCTCGCTGCAGGTGCATCCGCTGCGAGAGTATATCCGAGAGCATTTCGGAATTTCGTATACCCAGGACGAGAGCTACTACATTCTCGATCAAAGCGGCGATTCTCAGGTCTACCTTGGGGTTCGCACAGGAGCGAGCCCCGAGCAGATGCGTAAGGACCTGGAAGATGCCCAGGCAGGCGGACCTCCTTTTCCCGCCGAACGCTATGTGAATCTCTGGCCGACCCGCAAACACGATCATTTCTCGATCCCGGCAGGGACGATTCACTGTTCAGGCCGCGACAATCTGGTACTTGAGATCAGCGCTACGCCCTACATCTTCACGTTCAAACTTTGGGATTGGGGCCGTCTCGGATTGGATGGCAGGCCACGTCCGATCCATCTCGAGCACGGCCTGGCTAATATCCAGTGGAGCCGCGACATGGAGTGGGTGAAAAGGGAACTGCTGAACCAGACAGAAGAAGTTGCAACCGGCGATGGGTGGCGCGAGGAACGGACAGGTCTCCATCGCTCGCAATTTCTGGAGACGCGTCGCACATGGTTTACGAAGGCGGTGACACACAACACACAAGGCAATCTGCACGTGCTGAATCTTGTGGAGGGGGCGGCCGTCAGTGTAGAGAGTCCCACCGGTGAATTTTCCCCTGTCGAGATTCACTATGCGGAGACATTTATTGTTCCGGCCTGCGTTGGGGCGTACACCATTCGGCCACTGGGTAAGTCAAACGAGCCATCGGCCACGATTCGAGCCTATCTGCGCCACGGCGATCAACGATAGCTTCAGGCCAGAGTCACCGAGATTCCGAGTTTCTCGAAGGGTGCAATTGCTTCCGCGGTTGCGCCCTGGTCGGTGATCAGAGCGTCGATTTCACGCGTTTCGCATAAAAGCCATTTGCTGACTGTGCCGAGTTTGCTGCGATCGGCAACCACGATCTTCTTCTTTGAATGACGGGCCAGTTTGCGCAGCACCTCGGCCTCCGCGGGGTTGGTGCAGGTCAAACCTTGCTGTGCGTCGATTCCGTCGACTCCGATAAACATGATGTCGGCAAAGAGCATCTCGGTTGCGGCATTTGCAAGCGGGCCTATCAGGGTGAACCAGTTCCCGCGCAGGATGCCGCCAGTGACGATGACCTCGATATCTTTGCGGTTGCTGAGTTCCATGGCGATGTTGACGGTGTTGGTGATGATGGAAATATCGCTGAGCACCTTGAGGCTGCGAACCACCTCGGTGGTCGTTGTGCCGCCGCTCAACGCAATGGTTTGTCCGGACTGAACGAATCCGGCAGCGACGCGTGCGATGCGGCGTTTTTCTTCGGCGAAGCTGGTGATTTTGTCCTGGAATGAGGCGTCGTGGCGAAAGGGTTCGTAGAAGAGCGGACCTATCGGTACAGCGCCTCCGCGAACGCGCTTGAGCAGTGAGCGATTCTCGAGGTCCTCAAGGTCGCGCCGGATGGTCGCAATCGAAGCCCCCAATGCGGCACGGAGATCATCGATCGAGACGTTGCCGGTCTCCTGAAGATTACGAAGAATGAATTCCTGCCTTGCGACCAGATTATCTGTCTTGTTCGCCATGAAGGGAGCATACCAAAGGATGTTGCAATCAAATTGTTGACGGCGCGATCAAAAACACGGGCGATTAGTGGTGGCCCACTGCAGAGCCGAACTTAAGATATTTCAGTCGCTGGTGATTTATCAATCACAAAAAATGATCGAAATATAGACAAACAATCTTTAATGGGAGTAGTATTCGTTCGGTATTGATCTCGGCCAATGTGCGTGTCTGTGTTTTTGAAGGAATTAAGGGAAAGCGGACAAAGTAAGAATCCCTTTAACCGTTGTATACAGTATGCAAATCGACCTTGAGAATACTGCTCGCGCGTGGCAACTCATAGTTTGGAGGCAGGAAATGAAGAGAATTCTTTTACTGATTTTGATGAGCTGCTCGTTTGTGCTCTGCGCGCCGGCGCAGACAACGAATGGACTCATCACCGGCGCAGTGACAGATCCATCCGGGGCAGTGGTTCCCGACGCTCAAATTGTGATCGCCAACCAGGAGACTGGAATAAAGAGATCGACGGTGAGCGGATCAGAGGGGCAATACATTGTGCCCCAGCTGGCACCCGGAGTCTACGACATCACAATAACGAAGGCGGGTTTCAGCCAGCAAAATCAGAACAACGTGCGGCTGGAAGTTAACCAGAGCCTTACGCTCGACTTCAAGCTGGGGCTGGCCTCCGCTGCACAAACTGTGAATGTGACAGCCGCGCCTCCGATGCTGAATACAACGTCTGCGACCCTCAGCAATGTTGTGAATCACGAGGAAACCGTAGATCTGCCGCTGAACGGACGAGAGTTCACGCAGCTCGCATTGCTGTCGCCGGGCGCGTCTCCGGTCGAAAACGGTCAGCAGACCGGCTTTGTCGTGGCGCTCGGGGCTGGAGGCATCAGCCCTTCAATCAACGGACAGCGCGGCGAGCAGAACAACTTCACGATGGACGGCATTCTGAACAACCAGATCTATACGAATACCTGGGTCATCGCTCCTCCTCCTGACGCCATCCAGGAATTTAACGTTCAGGCGCATATCACCGACGCACAGTTCGCCATCAGCAGCGGCGCGAACATCAACGTCGTCACGCGTGCTGGCACCAACACGTTTCACGGAGCGCTCTGGGAATTTCTCCGCAACGATGCGCTCGATGCGCAGAGTTATCCGGATACCGCAAGGTTGCCTTACCGGCAGAATCAGTATGGTGTGTTTTTCGGCGGACCGGTCTTGATCCCTAAGCTGATTAACGGGAGAAATAACACCTGGTTCTCACTGTACTGGGAAGGCTTTCGTTCTGCCCAATCGACGACTTATCTCGCGAGTGTCCTCACTCCCGACATGATCAACGGAGATTTCTCTTCTGTAGTTGGCAGCCAGGTGGGAACAGACAGTCTGGGACGGCCGGAGTACGCGAATGAAATCTACGATCCGCTGACGAGCGTGCCCGATCCCAGCAATCCGGGCCAATACCTGCGCAATCCCTTCGCGAATAACACAATTCCCACTGACAGAATCAATCCGGCGACCCTGCTCTATCTTCAGAAGTATTATCCGACGCCGAACCTGAACGTCGCGAATAACGTGTTTCCCAACTATCAATTTTCGGGGGCGAACAATACGGCCAGCGATGTATTTGGAGGCCGGCTCGATCACCAATTCACGCAGAACGATACTCTCTTCGCGCGATTCAATCGATCGAAGCAGACTTTGACCACGCCTGAAAGCCTCCCGACCTATTCACACTTCCTCTTGAATTACGCGCAACAGGCTGTTGTCGGATACACCCATGTTTTCAATCCCATGACGATCCTGAACTTCCGGTATGGATATTCTTACATCAATTACAACGATTCGGATGAGCCCGCGGGAACGGCATTCGCGCAGTCGGTAAACACTACGGAGGCCTATCCGGTCCATGACGGAATTCAGCTGGCTCCGGCGCTCAGCATAGCGAACGGCTTTACGGGAACGAACCAGTTCGCGGTTCCGCTGGGCCCGATGGAGGCAATGGACTATCACGTCGATCTGTCGAAGGTAGTGGCCAATCACACACTGGGCGTGGGAGGCATGTATTACCACCTGCGCAGCTATGATGACGGCTGGATCGCAGGTGCGAACTTCACGCAAAACGCCACATCTCAGGGGGGCACGAATGGGCCAACGGGATACGGGGCGGCGAGCTTCCTGCTGGGAACGCTGGACAGCTACACTCCATGGCTAGGGAATACCGGCGCAGATCAGACCGTGAATTGGTGGGGCTGGTACGCGCAGGACCAATGGCAGGTTAATAAGAAGTTGGTTGTGACTGCCGGAATTCGCTGGGATTATGTCAGTCCACCGAATTATCACAAGATTGTTTCCGGTCTGAACGTCCTGAATGGGAAGTTCATTGTTACGGGACCTGTGCCGCCAAGCGTTCCCGCGGCTACCGGTCCGAGCGGGTACTTCAATCCTCAATACAACGGCTGGGAACCGCGCCTGGGTGCTGTTTATCAGCTCACTGATCGCACCGTCTTACACAGTGCGTTCGCAATACTGGACGACCATAACAACACACTCATTCAGGAGAATCAAAACATCCGACTGTCGTGGCCAAGCGGTGTTGCGGCCAATCTCACCAGTCTTGATCTAGGAGTTCCGACTACTTATCTGGATAATCTTCCGCCTGCCTCATCGCTATTGGGAGGGTTGGCTCCATATGCCAGTTACGGCGCCAATCCGGACAACAAGATTCCTTATGTGATGGAGTACAACGTCGGTGTCCAGCAGCAACTGTCGGCGTCAACTTCGTTCAAGTTGGATTATGTCGGATCGCTCGGCCGGCATCAGTACATCGTACCCGAGGCGAACACCGCTCTATATCCGGGGCCTGGGCCAGTGCTGGATCGCGAACCCTTCCCGCAATATGGCGGTCCGTTTTCCTTCTCCTGGAATGAGATGCCCTCCGCCTACAATGCCCTTCAGGCGCAGTTCCAGAAGTCTTTAACGAACGGGTTGTTTTTTCAGGCTTCTTACACGTGGTCGAAGTCTATGGACTGGCAGTCGGATCCTTATACCAATTCGGAGCCGAACTTCTATAACCTGCACATGGATTGGGGGCCTTCCGACTATAACAAGACAAACATGATTGTTCTGACCGAGGTTTATCAGTTGCCTTTTGGTCGCGGCAAGGCCTACCTGAGTGACCCAAATCGGATCGTGCAAGGCGTAGCCGGCGGTTGGATGTTGGGCTCGATCGTCACGTTCAATTCTGGCGCTCCCTTTAACGTGTTTGCCGGTGGCGATATCGCCAACACGGGATCTCCCGGGCAGCGTGCGGAAAGAACAAGCATGAATCCTTATGCGGGCCAGGGATTTCAGCAGACGCGGACGGATTGGGTCAATAAGGCTGCGTTTGCTCAACCGGCGGTGTACACCTTCGGGAACGAGCATAGAAATGATCTCGTCGGTCCCCGGTATGACAACTTCGATGTGAACCTGTCGAAGAACTTCCCGATTTACGAACGTTTGAATCTACAGTTCCGGTCGGAGTTCTTCAACATCTTTAACCATGCGCATCTGTCCAACCCTGACGACACCTTCACAGATGGGACCTTCGGAAAAATATTGACCTCCGCAGCTCCCGGTCGCCAGATACAGTTTGCGCTCAAACTGTTGTTTTAACTTCCGGTGGGCCGTCCTGTGCGGGCGGCCCATCGTTCTGCATTGAATCTGTTTTATGAAAACCGGTAATGGAGATCCGTGCTTGTGTTGAACAGAAAATCTGCTGCGGGAATTGCTTTGTGTGGTTTGTCCTTACTCCTGGGTGGACCTGCCTACGGGAATACCGGTCAGGAGAGCCAGAGCCAGGGCCAGGTCGTCTTCAGGCTGGGAAGCTTTGATCGCTCATCGTTTGAGTTTTCCTCCAGCAGCCCGAAGCGGCCAGTGAACTTCATCGTTGGCCAGAGCGACCCGGCAAAGGATTGGTATGCGTCGCAACCCGTGGTGCTCGAGTCTTCGGCCGGAGCGGCAAAGACTAATATCGCCTCAGAGCCGCGGGCGATTCACTTCTCGCTCGACAGCGCACCGAAAGGTACGTATCGGATGCGTGTAGCGGTGTTGATTGAGACGGCGAGCGTGCCCGCTCTGCGCGTGGATGTGAATGGGCGACACGGAATGCTTTATCTCCATCCGAAGCTGGATTACAGCAACGGTGATCAGGGCGATTCTTTCTATCCTGCTTCGTCATATGCCGAGAGCGCATTTGAGCTTCCCGCAAGCTATCTGAAGTCAGGCGAAAACACGATAACGTTTCAGGCCGTCGAAGAGGCCAATGAGGCCGTTCCCGAGGCGAGCTTGACATACGACGCGATTGAGGTCGATCACGTAACCGGTCCAAGTGACCGCGATGCTTTCGCTGCTCTGATCGTGCCTACGGTTTTCTTTCACCAGGACGGCGGCAACATCAAAGAGGTGGTCGAGGTCTTCCTTCGATCGGCAAAGCCATTTGATGCGGGCACCGCAGTGGATCTGACTGTGGATGGCAAAGCCTATCACCAGGCGATTCAGGGCAGGCGCGATTTCGGAGAAGAGAAGCTGGCGTTTCTGGTCTCTGAGTTTCCGAAGAATACGAATGCGCAGCTTAGCTGGAAGAACGAGGGTCATTCGCAACAAAGCCGGCAACAAATCAGCCCGCAAAAGAAGTGGACGATCTTCGTCGTGCCGCACATTCACGTGGACGTCGGTTATTCGGACTACCAGGCTAAGGTTGCCGCGATTCAGAGCCGGGATATCGATGAAGCTCTGGGGATGATCGATCAGAACCCGGATTTCCGATATAGCCTGGATGGCGAATGGGATCTGGAGCAGTTTCTGAAGACACACACGCCCGCGCAACGGGCTCGTGCGGTGAAAGCCGTTGAGGACAAAAAGCTGTATGTTCCCGCGCAGTATGCAAACCTGCTGACCGGATTTCCGACGGCTGAGACCCTGATCCGCTCTCTTTATCCCAGTGCCAACTTCAGCCGCGTGCATGGAACGCCATTCAACTACGCCAATATCACAGATGTGCCCTCGTATTCATGGTCCTATGCCTCTGTGTTGGCAGCTGCAGGAATCAACTATCTCGCAGGCGGCAGCAATAACTACCGTGCTCCGGTGTTGCTGCAGGGCCGCTTGAATGAGAATTCGCCGATGTGGTGGGAGGGGCCCGACGGAAGCAAGGTGCTCCTCTGGTATTCACGGATTTATCAGCAGATGCAGATGCTTTTTGGGTTGCCTCCCGTAATGGCGGCAGGGCGCGATACCCTGCCGCTCTTTTTACAGATGTACGAGGGGCCCGGATATCATGCGGATGAAACGATGATGTATGGCACGCAGGTGGAAAATACCGACTTGTTCCCGCAACAGGCACAGCTTGTTAAGAAGTGGAATGAAGCCTACGCATATCCACACTTGGAATACTCGGGCTTTTACGATGCCCTTCGATCGATTCAGCAACAATTCGGCAACGATATCCCAACGATTCGCGGAGACGGTGGCCCTTATTGGGAAGATGGAATCGCGTCGGACGCCTATTATGCGGGGATTGAGCGCTGGAATGAAGGACGCGCTCCGACGGCGGAGAAATTCGCCACGCTCACCTCGATCGTGAATCCTCTGTTGCGGCCGGACATGGCTGATCTGGACCGTATGTGGACAAACATGATCCTTATGGATGAACACACATGGGATTCGTACAACAGCATTTCTGATCCGACCAGCATGGAAGCGATCAAGCAGCTGAAGGTCAAGGATCAATACGCTGTCAGCGCCCAGGCCATCGCCGATTTCATTACGCGTAACAGTATGGCAAGCCTGACCGGCGCTATACCAGTAGGTGCAAATAAGGTTGTCGTCTTTAACAGCCTTAACTGGAAACGCAGCGGCCTGGTCTCGATCGACATTACGAAGAATTCTGACCTCGTCGATCTATCTACGGGGCAAACGGTTCCCGTCGAAACCCTATATAAGGGCCCGAGTTTTTATCATGCTCAGTTCATGGCAACGGATATCCCGCCGGTTGGATACAAGGTCTACGAGATGCGGCCGTCGACAGCTCCATCTCCGGCTCCCGCGACTCAGCAGGACTTAACGCTGGAGAACACCTACTATCGTGTGACGCTCGATCCATCGGCCGGCGCGATCAAGAGCATCTATGACAAGCAGCTGAATCGCGAGCTGGTGAACCAGAACAGTCCATATCGATTCGGCCAGTACTTATACGTGACCGGAGGGGACAAGGCACCGAACACGGTTCTGCAATACAGCCACGTGTATCCGAAGCCTGCGCTCGATGTTCACCCGTCGGAAGGAGGCAGCGTGGTTTCGGTTTCTCGCACTCCTTATGCGTCGGTCGCGCGCATGAGGAGCAGCGACGTCAATACTCCCTCCATCACCAGCGAGATTCGACTCTTTGATCAGACGAAGAAGATAGAACTTGTCGAGGATGTTGAGAAGAAGGACGTCGACACGAAGGAAGGCGTGTATTTCGCTTTCCCGTTCGCGATGAAGCAGCCGGAAATTCAATACGAAGTGCAAAACGGCGTCGTCAACCCGGCAAAAGATATGTATCCGGGCGCCGGGCACGAGTGGCTCTCCGTGCAGCATTGGATTGCGCTGAATGAAGGCGGGGTCTCCGTGGGTTTGCTGCCGCTCGATGCGGCACTGGCAACCTTTGGCGATATTAACCGCGGCGAGTGGCCGGAGAAGTTCGAGAAGCGCGACGGTACCGTCTTCTCTTACATCATGAACAACTATTGGGACACGAACTACCGGGCCGGGCAGGGAGGACACTTCAAATTCCACTACATTCTTACGAGTTCGACCGCGACCGACGCGCCCGAATTGAGCCGGCTGGGCTGGGAGGAGATCACTCCGCTCGAGGCGAATATCGTGACCACGCAGGATAAGGCACTCTCGGCGGCGCAGGAGTCAGGGACCAGCAACAACCAGGCAAGCGAGATCGCAGATAAAATGATCGGCGTGTCCGGGGCAGCCTGCATTCTGGACCCGAAGGCGGACAGCTTCCTGAGTGTGGATGATCCTGATCTGCTCTTTGAGACCTGGAAGGCTGCCGAAGACGGTAATGGCACGATTCTTCGCTTCCTGGATCTTGGAGGTCAGCAGCGTACGGTGACCGTTCGCGTTCCGCTTCTGCATCTGGAGCAGGCATTGCAGACCAATGCCGTGGAGAAGGACGGGGAGAAGCTTTCGCTTTCCGGAGACAACACATTCAGCTTCACGATCCATCCTCATGAAATCGCCTCGGTTCGAATCATCGGGGCGGACATGTGCAAGGCTCAGTGATGTTGTGCGCGAAGAATATCGGACGGCGTATAAAAGATACTTGAAGGAGGCGGCGTCACCGCCGCATAACTGGCCCTGAGGTATTCTCTGTTCTCCCTGCAGCAGTTCCGGCGAGCCGTTGGAGGTATTCTCCTTCACGAATGAGTTTTTCTCGTCGCAGCTTTCTCTATCTGTGCGGTAGTGCATGGGGCATGCAGCTGTTTGGGCAGGTCGCCTCAAGGGGCCTGAAGCAGGGCGATCTTCCCGCACCATCGGGCCGCCCTTTCGATGCTTCTTTCGTGGATGTGGCCGCGCGTGCGGGCCTTACATTTCCAACCATTTATGGGGGCGTCGATCATAAGGAGTACATCCTCGAAGCGGACGGCTGCGGCTGTGCCTTCATCGACTATGACAACGATGGCTGGATGGATCTCTTTGTGCTGTCGGGAATGCGGTTGAACGGAACTCCGGCGAATGCCAGCAACCGTCTCTACAAGAACAATCGCGACGGAACCTTTACGGATGTCACAGAGAAAGCCGGCTTGCTCTCGACCGGGTGGGCTATGGGAGTCTGTGTCGGCGATTACAACAACGATGGCTTTGAGGATCTGTTCTGTACGTACTACGGTCAGAACAAACTCTATCGCAACAACGGCGATGGAACTTTCACCGATGTAACGCAGCGGGCGGGGCTGGCGCTGACGACGACCCCTCCGAGTTGGGGTGCGGGTTGTACATTCGTCGACTATGATCGCGACGGGAACCTGGATCTGTTCCTCTCCACCTATATTCAGTATGACCTGAAAACTGCGCCGACCCCCGCGAGCGATCTGAACTGCAATTGGAAAGGCAATCCTGTGAACTGCGGGCCGCGGGGCCTGACCCCAGGCTTTTCCAGGAGCGCATGTGCTCTATCGGAACAATGGCGACGGAACGTTTACGGATGTAACCAAACAGGCCAAGATCGACGGGCCGCCTCGGGCCTATGGGATGACAGTCGTCGCGGCGGATTTCGATGAAGATGGTTGGCAGGACATCTACGTTGCCTGCGACTCCACTCCAAGCCTCCTATATATGAACAATCACGACGGAACGTTCCGGGAAGAAGGGCTGTTTCGCGGAGTTGCGCTGAGCGACGACGGCGCGGAGCAAGCCGGGATGGGAGTAGGTGTGGGAGACTTCAACCTGGATGGGCACCTCGATCTCTTCAAGACCAACTTTTCGGACGATACCAGCGATCTATATCGAAATGATGGGCACGCAAATTTCCAGGATGCGACGCGGACCAGCCGCATCGGGGTAGAGTCGCGTTACACGAGTTGGGGAACGGGCATGGTGGATCTGGATAACGATGGATATCCCGACATTTTTCTCGTGACCGGGAGCGTCTATCCCGAGATAGAGAAGAAGCTTCCGCAGTATCCAAACAAGAGCCGAAGGCTGTTGTTCAGAAACCTGGGTGACGGCACATTCGAGGAGATCGGTCAGCAGGCGGGGCCCGGAGTGATGACTCCTCACTCCAGTCGAGGCTGTGCCTTTGGAGATTTCGATAACGATGGCGATCTCGACATCCTTATCGTGAATATGAATGAACCGCCTTCGCTGCTGCGGAACGATATGAAGGGCAAGCATCACTGGATCAAGGTGAAGCTGATCGGCACGAAATCGAATCGAAGCGCTATCGGAGCGCGGGTTGTCGCCCACTATGACGGGAAGAGCAATGCTCAAAGCCTGGCGAGCCAGTCGAGTTATCTTTCTGCGAATGATCCCCGGCTTCATTTCGGACTGGGCGCGTCGCAGCGGGTCGATTTGGATATCTTCTGGCCCAGCGGCCAGATTGAGCACCTGAAAGCGATCGACGCCGATCAGCTGATTACGGTGCAGGAAGGCAAGGGAATTGTCGCTAAGACTCAGTTCCATGCGACCTAGAACAAAGATGTGCTGCGTGAGGACGTGCCGATGCAGGATGATGTTCCGGCTCGGTCTTGGCGCTCATGCTGCTCTTCTTCGCTGGTTCTGTCACTCGGGCGAGAGCGCAGGGAAGCGGGCAAGAAATGGGGAACGCTTGCGATGTGCGGGATGCTCTGCGCCGTGTCGACGGTCTGTTGAAGCAACATCAGGAGTCAGAGGGGAGGCTTCTGCTGCAAAAGGTAGGACAATGCCCGAATCTCTCCCAGATCGAGACCTTTAATATCGCCTGGTCTTACGGCAAGGCGCATGACTTCAAGACTGCGCTGAAGTTCTTTGCCCGGGTCGATGCAGATGTACCGGACCCGTTGACTCATGCCTATGCAGTCGCGCTAGCGGAATTCGAACTCGGGGATTATCCGTCGGCCATCAAGACTCTTAAGGCTGAACAGGAAAAGCATGAGCTGAATCCTGACTGTGCCAACCTTCTCGCCGTATCGTATGCGAAGCTCGGTCAATATCAGAATGCTTATCTGATTCTCCGTGCGCAGCTTCAGGAGCATCCGCAAGATTTGTTCTCTTATCTAAACCTGATAACGCTGTTGACCGATGCCGGCCAGTTTGCAGAGGCTAAGAAGGTCGCAACAGAGTGTGTGACTGTCTTTCCGCATAATGCGGAGCCACTTATCGTTCGCGGCGCAACGGATACTTTGCTGGGTCAGTTGAACGACGCGCGCAGCGACTTTGAGAGCGCTGTGAAAATTTCACCGGAGAAGGCCGATCCCCGCTTCTTTCTGGCGCTGACCGATTACAAGTTGAACAACTACGCAGCCGCGGCGGCCGACCTCAGAAGCGCACTCCAGGCCGGGGTCACCAGTTCGGATTTGTACTATCTGCTGGCCGAATGCCTGCTGAAGCTAGAGCCAACGAAGACTGATGCGGCGATCGCCGAATTGGATAAGGCCATCCGGATCGACGGCAACTCTGTACCTGCCCGAACGCTGCGCGGGAAGCTGCTCCTGGCGGAAGGGAATCCGCAGAGAGCAGTTGCAGATCTGGAAATAGCCCACAAGATCGATCCAACGATGAGGAGCGCCACTTATAACCTGGCTCGAGCCTATTTCTCAGTGGGTAAGCGGCAGGAAGCCCAAGGGCTCTATCAGCAACTACAGACGCAGACCACGGATACGGTGACAGAACTGAGCGACCGGAGGATCAAGGAAGTGCTGTCCGGAGGTCCATAAACGTCTGCGTTGGACTGACCGGGGAATGGTTGGTGTTATGGGATCAGGCATCACTAAAGTGATCGAGATTTGCGGCGACACACTGTATACTGTAGGCGTTTATTCGGATCGATTGAAAGAATCCTGCTACGAAATGGCACCCACACCGCAGCTTTCTGAACTTCCCCGGGCCACACTAAAGACCCATGTTGTCGAGCGGATCCGCAATGCAATTCTGACCGCAGTTTTCAAGCCCGGCGAGAGACTCAATGAGACCCATCTTGCCCAGCAATTCGGAGTGAGCAGAATTCCTGTGCGTGAGGCCTTGCTTCAGTTGCAGGAGCAGGGCCTGGTGATGAATCATCCCCGCCGCGGCATGTTTGTTGTCATGCTGAGCGAGGAGGACGTTCAGAGAATCAACAGCCTGCGGATTGTGCTTGAGGCCGAGGCCATTAAACTGTGCCGTGCGAATCTGACTCCCAGCTTTGAGAAACGTCTGGAGTCACTCGTGGAGAAGATGGAGAGCACCAACACCGAGTCGGACTTCGATGCATCGAAACTGGATCTCGAGTTTCACCGGATGGTCTGGTCCACAACGGGGAATCCGTACCTTGAGAAAACTCTGAATTCCCTGGTGACGGTTCTTTTCTCGCATCAGGCACTTGCTTATATGACGGCCCATAGCGCGCTTCATTGGCCGTTACGTCATCATCGCGATCTTCTGGATGTGATTCTGGGCAAGTCAAACATGAGCCCGGAGGCCGCGATTATGAAGCACTTGCGCCATCGTTATACGAATCCGGAGCGCTACTCCAGCCTGGCACATACGCAGGCTGTCGTCCCGTAGAGCGACAGGTTAAGAGAACGAGAGAAGCGCTTACGTTTGGCGTAAATAGGTTCGTGTTTAATAGAAATGTATACAGTATGCAAAAGGAGTGGCGTATGGATCGGCGCGAGTTTCTGAAGGGTATGACCATGGCTTCCATCAGCCCGCTTGCAGCCTACGCAGGCGCCGTGGGTACTCAACCAGACCAGACGATTAAAACTGTCTATGTTGTCTCGAAGTGTCATCTCGATGTCGGTTTTACGGACACAGAACGAAATGTGCTTCTCACGTATTTTGACCAGTATCTTCCTCGCGCCATCGATCTGGCCGAGACCCTTCGTAACTCACAGGGAGAAGAGCGCTACGTTTGGACGATTGCAGCGTGGATGATTTATCAGTACCTGGAACAGGCTTCATCCACGGACCGCAGGCGAATGGAAAATGCGATCCTCTCCGGGGATATTGCCTGGCACGCGATGCCGTTTACCTGGCAGTCGGAAATGCTGGACCGATCTCTGATTGCATCGGCATTGAAGATTTCTGCCGCTCTTGATCAACGATTCGGTAAGAAGACAATCGCAGGAAAGTTCACCGATGTGCCGGGCCATACTCGCGGGTTGATCTCGCCTCTTGTCGACGCGGGCATCGAATTTCTGGATATCGGTGACAACCCCGGATGCCGGGCTCCCGACGTGCCCTTTCTTCCTGCGAACGGAGCCGTTGGTGCAACAGCGGAAAATGCCGAGCCCCTTGAACCGCATTGCCACTTATTCAACTGGCGCAATCCGACTGGAGAACAATTGATGGTGCTCTACCATCCGCTCGACTATGGCGGTACGGTAGCCATTCCGGGAACAGACGTGGCGGTTTCGATAAGGGTGGCGATCGACAACTCTGGTCCTCATACCGCGCAGCAAGTGAAAGCCTACTACACAACGTTACGCAACCGATTTCCGGGCGCGCGGATTGTTGCCACAAATCTGAGCACGATTGCTGAGGCACTGCGAGGCGTACGCGGGAGCCTGCCGGTGGTGACGCAGGAGATAGGGGACACCTGGATCTACGGCCCGGCAAGCGATCCGGGCAAGGTGGCGCGATATCGCGAGCTATGCCGTTTGCGGGGGGAGTGGCTGGCTGACGGGCGCCTCCACGCAGGAGATGCCGTGGACATGGCATTTACGTCCCGGTTGATCCTGATGCCCGAACATAACTGGGGTCTTTCTACGGGCCAGTACTTGAAAAATCCAGGCATCTACACCCCCGAACAAGTTCGCACAGCAAGGCTTGAAAAGCCTGAGTTTCAAAAGATGGATGATGAGTGGACGGCCAAGCGTCGAAATGTGGACATTGCCGTGTTGACACTTCCCCCTGGATTGCAACAGGAGGCGCGCTCGCGGTTGGAGTTTCTCGAGCCGACTTTTCCCGAGAAAAAATCTCTGCGCGAGCTTGGGTCTGTGGCGAATTTCGAGACGCCAAACTTTGTCGTCTCGCTTGATCCGTCTCATGGAGCGATCGTGAAGCTGAGAGACCGGAAAACCGGCCGGGAGTGGGCATCGCCGGAGCATCCGCTTGCGCTGTTCAGCTACCAGACCTTTACGAGCGCGGATTTTGCGCGCTTCAACGCTCAATACAACACGCAAAGTTTCGCCTACAACGACTTCGGCAAGCCCGGAATGGACAAGTTCCCAGTGGAGAGCCGAACTTGGCAACCTGCTTTGCAGCATTGTTCAGGTGGCGAGGACGCCAAGGGACACCGCATTATTGCGGACCTGAAGATGCCGCAGCCTGATCCGACCCTGAAGGACTTTGTCAGCTGGCCAGAGCAAATGGTGGTGGAGTACCTTTTTCCCGCCAATGAACGTAGCGTGTACGTCACCCTGCAGTGCTTCGGCAAGCGGCCGAATCGCCTTGCTGAGGCGATGTGGTTTTCCTTTTCACCAGACGCGCCCGACGGCAATGGATGGCAATTTGAAAAGGTGAATCAACCTATATCGCCGTTAGACGTGATCGAAAACGGCAACCGGCATCTCCACGCCGTGACGAAAGATGTCAGCTATCGCGACGGAAAGGGAAGTTTCACGCTGGAGACATTGGATGCACCGCTCGTAGCTCCCGGCCAGAGATCGCTGCTGAACTTCAACAACCAACAGCCTGACATGCGTGAAGGAGTGCACGTAAATCTGTACAACAACCTTTGGGGCACGGCCTTTCCGCAGTGGTACGGAAGTGATATGAAGTTTCGCTTTGTAATCAGGCTATAAGTCAGGATTACTCACAGCAACTATCAGGAGTAAGTCTGTTAGCTAAGTGTGACTATCCAATATAGTTGCCTACACATATCAAAACCATCGACGTCAGCAGGCACACGATTCCTCCGGCGAGCGCAGTGAACGCGCGTGGAGCGGCGTTCTTCCATTCACCTGAAAAGAGTCCCGCAGCCGTTGAACTCAGGACAATCATCCCGACAAATAACGCCCAGCCCACGGAAGAGCCTAAGGCGCCGAGCAAGGACGGAGAAATCGCGACACCCCACAGAGCTACGCTTGCTGAGTACAGGATTGCCATCGCGAGAATGGTCACCCAGTAGCGATTGTGTGTCAGGTAATTGCCGCCGGTGCGCTTTTTCCATAGCAGATATAGACAGTAGCTGCAATTTGGGATGGCTCCCCCAATGAGAATCAGGGAGAGAACGGCATTCGATGCTCCAACGGGAGATGCGCGGCCATAGCTGATCGCCGAGCTGAAAAGACGATGTGACCACGACATCGCCACGGCAACGGGCAGTAATCCCGAAAGCATTCCTCCGAGCATTGCCAGGATAGATCCCAGTATGCGTTGTGGCGGTGCCTGCGCAATACCTTCTTTGTCCCTGCCTTTCCACTTACTGGCCAGAAATCCCAGGACGACAGAAACTGTGGAGAGGGCCACGCCGGCAAGCACCAGCCAGTCAGATCCTGAACCAAGGAGGGAACGGTTGAGCAACAGCCGCGGGACCAGGATGCCGATGACATTCATCGATCCGACCAGCAGCGCAAAGCTCAGGGTAAGTCCGGCATAGACGACGGAGATACCAAAGAGAAGCGACCCGGTGTAAACGAGCGCGCCACAAATCATCGTGGCGATGACGTCGACAAGAGTCACATGCTGAATCGCCACAGAAAGCTGAGGCACGCTATACCACGTGATGACTGCGGGGAAGAGCAAGAGGGACAGGACGCTGAACGGCAGCCAGTTATTCTCCCAGGCCCACGCCTTGTTGGCTTTCATGGGCAAAGGAAAGAGGCCGTTCATGACTCCGGCGATCGCGGCTATCGCGATTCCCGCGCCAATATTCACTGGAGCACATCCGAATTGCTGGCGCGAGATTCTCTCTTGAGGCTCATAAGCGCCGCGCGCATGAATCCCAGGGTGTGCGCCATGCCTGCATGCCAGGGAGCAGCGCAGCTCATTTGCGGAGTGTGATCGGGGATGAGCACGCCGTCGAATCCGTTGCGGTCGAGGATAGACAGGATTCGCAGCATATCGATGTCGCCATCGTCAATAAACGCCTCCCGATAATGAGGAACCTTGCCGTGAACATTACGGAAATGAACATAGGCAATGCGGTGCTGCCGGCTGTATTGATCAACAGCGCTGTAGAGGTCGCCGTCGCTCATTTCGGCAAGTGTTCCAAGACAGAACTCCAGACCGTTCCTGGGACTGGGGTTAATATCGATCAGTTGCTGATACATATAGTGCTGATAGACCAGCCGAGGCTGCTGTCGCATCGTCGGCAGAGGAGGATCATCGGGATGAGCGGCGAGCGTTACCCCGGCCTCTTCCGCGACGGGGAGAACCTCATCGAGAAACCGCCCAAATCGTGACCATAGCTCTTCGTGCGAAATAGTCGGAATGGTGCCTGTCGGCGCATGCTCGATCGTAGATCATGTTCCAGACCATGCCATTTGGAATCGGCGTGTCGACCGGGCCATCGAGACCGACAGAAATAGCACCACCCCGCGCAAACGGCCCACGGATGCGCCCGCACACGCCCGCGAGACTGAAGTTGTAGCCAAGAATCGGTATCCCCGCTTCTCCCATCCGGCGGATGATCGTCTTCACATTCTCGATGTGTGCGGCTCGCTTTGGGCCATCGAGCAGAATGTCGTGCCAGTGCGCAGGATCGATGTTCTCGATGGCTTCCAGATGCAATCCCGAAGCCTGCATTTCAGCTTTCAGGTCGGAGAGTTCTTTCAGCGTCCAGAGATGTTGCGGGTCGCCTGCAACTCCCCACGCGCCATCTCTTCCGCCTGTGGGTTGGTTGTTTGACGGGTTAGAAACACCGCCTTTGAAATAGTCGACAAGATGAGCTACCACGTGAGTGCATCCCGCCTGCGCCGCGAAGGCGTAGTACTCGGGGGTCAACATGTGGCGATATAAGCCAAGTCCAAGTTTCATATTTGTATCAGCCAATTTTGGGAATGCTAACGCCGTAGTCCACTCGAAGTATCTGGCCTGTGATTTCCTCTGCCATTTCTGAGCAGAGGAATGCAAAGGCATCCGCAATCGCTTCGGGTGAGTTGCGTTTGCCCATGGGGGCGACGCGAAGGACAAACTCCCGATACTCCTTGTCCTCTTCAAAGACTTTCAGCGAGCTGCCTGCGGCAACGTTTCCGGGAGCAATCGCATTGACCCTTATGCCTGCGGGCGCGTGTTCGAGCGCAAGGCAGCGGGTAAGATGCTCCAGCGCAGCCTTGGCAGTCGCGTAGGCTGGTATCCGGGTGTGAGGAATCTGGGCCACATAGGATGAAGTGAATATGAGGTGGCCGGCGGTCTTATTACGCAGCCAGTGCGTAATTACAGCGCGCGCCAGATACGTCTGCGAAAAATAATTGAACCGGAAGATGCGATCGAAGCCGGCTTCCGAGGTTTCGACGAATGGATGGAGTCCGCAGCCTCCGGCATGGCCCAGGACCGTGTCCAGATTCGCGAAGCGGCTCAGCATCTCACCCACTGACTGCCTCTACAGCAGATGAATTTGTCACGTCTAACTCGCGGTAGAGGTACCTGGATACGGGAATATTCCAGCCTTCGATGATAGAAAGAGCCTCTGAAGCCGGCTTTGCATCGGTGAGAACAAGAAAGGCCCCGGCTTCACTGAGCCTGCGGACGATATGTTCGGCAATCGCTCCTAGGGAACCTGTAATGAGGATGGTTTTTTGCGACAGATCAATGCTGGCCATAAGATTTACCCCCTCGACCATGAAAACCAGCTGCGCAGTTTGTGCGCCTGGAAAGCAAGTCAGAATTTCGGTACGCGAGTCTTGAGATATATGGAAGCTCTTTACATGATTCCGTGTTCGCGATAAGCGGCGACGGCGGTTACCCCACCTTCAAGGGCCTTCTTGACGAGCTTCTCGCTGCGGGCTTTTTCGAGGGCTTTGCTGAAAATCTCCTGTGATGCTTCCTGAGGAACGACGCATACTCCGTCGATGTCGCCAAAGATGATATCGCCGGGATGAATCCGCACCGTCCCTATCTCAATCGGCACCCGGAAATCGTGCACTTTATAGCGGGGGGCTGAGTCCTGGCCGTAGGAACCGTAGCCAAAGGTTGGGAACCCCATTCTCATTAGTCCCTTTGTATCCCGATAATATCCGTCGAGAACCGCGCCTCTTGCTCCAAGCAGGCTGGCGCGCGTCGCCATCATTTCTCCCCAGTTGGCGTTTCGCGGAGAAGAGCCGGTGCAGATATAGATCTCGTTTTTCCGCAGGTCGTCCAGAGCTTCCAGCATCAGGCCGAAGGGCTGCGCCATAACCTTATTCGCCGAGTCCTGCGATGACTGCTCAAAAACGTCTCCGCAGAGGACAGGCATGGCGCGTCCTATCACGATGATGTCGTTCGTAATTGGCCGGATTTGTGGCGGAAGAAACTGGTGATAGAGATGGAGCGTGTCCATGATGTCGCCGACGACACAGGTGAACAATTCGCGTTCTGCAAGAGTAAAGAGTTCATCGTCAGTACTCCAATCGGTCATTCCCCCTCCATTGTTCGCTGCCCTGGCAGGAAAAGAGGTAGCTCCATTTATAGTTTGCCAAGTTTGGCATACTGTATACAGAATGTCAAGCGTAAGTATCACAATATATGATTATAAAAGCCAATTATGATCATATAATGCGATTGTAAGATCACGACGAATCCGGCAATGATTAGCGAAATGACAACTTTCCAGCCCGCAGACAAGCCGCTGCTTCCCAAAGAGGCTTTTACCACATTTGTCAACGGCCTCGATCATCCGGAGGGGCTTGCATTCGACAATGAACAGGCGCTCTGGACCGGTGTATGGAATCGGTGATCGGTCGTTACCGCATTGCCGCGCTCCTGATGATGTTCGGGCTCGTTGCACCCGCGTTTTCGCAGCAGCATGTCCTTTGGCAAATCGGGAAGTTTGATGATTCCTCGCAGGAATTTCGCAGCCAAGGTATTGACTACGGCGACCCTCGATCCGATGTGATCTACACGATTGGCAAAAGCAGCGATTCGGACTGGCCCCGTTTTCAGCCAGGATCTGCCAATGCTATTGCGGGCGGACGCGTGCATCCGTTTTCGATCAACTTTACGCTACCGGATGAGCCCAAGGGACTCTATCAGCTTCGCATCGCCATGCTGTATGAGACGCCGCGCCTGTCCGCGCTTCAGCTTAGTGTGAATGGGCACCAGGGAATCTTTTACTTCCATCCCCACCTCGATTATGGCGCCGGAGACTGGGAAGGCACATTCGTGCCTCAGACGTCACACGATGAAAAGACGATCGATATTCCCACGCAATGGTTGAAGCGAGGAACGAATACTCTCGTGCTGACGGCGATCGATGCACCGGCGACGCCACAAAAGTCGATGGGGAATATTGCACCCGGGCAAAGCGGCATCGCCTACGACGCGCTCGCCTTTAGTTGTGATGAACGTGCGCACTATGTATCGGGCTCGATTCACACCTCGATTGTTCCAACCATCTTTTACAAGACATCGTCGGCAGGGTTGCAGGAGATGGTCGACGTCTACCCGGACTTCCATGCGGGAGCAGTACCGCGTGGAGACGCGGTTCTTACCGTCAATGGCACACGGCTTACTCAGCCTCTCGCTCTTACAGGGGAGTTCGGCGAGGCGCATTTGCGTTTCGCCGTACCCGAATGGCAGGGAGAAGCACAGGCCACGCTCATTGTCGCTGGCCATTCATTCCAGCAGAAGATCGAAGCTGCGAAGAAGTGGACCCTGGACATAGTTCCGCATGAGCACCTTGACATAGGCTTTACCGATTACGCTCCCAAGGTTGCGGAGTTGCAATCGCAGAGTGTCGATGGAGTGCTCGATCTCCTGAAGAAGAAACCGGATTTCCGCTGGAATCTGGATGGCAGTTGGGTCGCTCAGCAATACCTTGAAAGCCGCTCAAAGGACCGCAAGGAGCAATTCCTCGCAGCAGTTCGCGCCGGGCAGATCGTCATTCCTGCACAGTTTGCCAATGAGCTTACCGGTACTGCTTCGCTGGAAGACTTGATTCATTCGCTTTACTGGAGCCATGATCTCGCCGGAAAGTACAGCCTGCCGATTGGCGCGGCCAACATCACGGACGTGCCGTCCTACAGCTGGTCCTACGCATCGGTGTTGCATGATGCAGGCGTGAAATATCTGGCAGCGGGCAGCAATTCGTGGCGCGCTCCGGCTGTGCTGCTTGGCCGCTGGAACGAGAAATCCCCGTTTTACTGGGAAGGACCCGATGGTGGACGGGTCATGATGTGGTATTCGCGGGCCTATCTGCAGTTGTCCTCGATGTATGGGACGCCGCCAACCTTGCCGGCCGTCGAAGACGCGACTCCGGTCTTTCTGCAGGCCTACACGCGGCCGGACTATACGGCGAACTCGGTAATCATCTATGGGAGCCAGCTTGAAAATACTCCGCTCAGCCGCGCGCAGGTGAGCCTGCCGCAAGAATGGGCAGGTGAGTACGCGTATCCAAAGATGGTCTTCACTACATTTGAGGATGCGATGGCGTCACTGGAAAAACAGTTCGGGGATCAGCTAAAGGTATACCGGGGAGATTTCGGGCCTTACTGGGAGGATGGACTGACGTCCGACGCAAGGCATGCAGCGATATTTCGCAGAAGCCAGCAACGCATCCTGACTGCCGAAAAGATGAGCGTGCTCCCCGCTCTGCTTGATCCGGAGCTACGGCCGGATGCGGCGCGCATGCGTGAAGCATGGGAAAACATGCTCCTGTTTAACGAGCACACCTGGACTGCCGCAGGCGCCACGACGCAACCGGAGGGTGATGAAACCGTGCGCCAGCTGGAGCAGAAGGACCTGGAAAGTGTGATCGCAAGCAACGACATCGCCAAGACTGTGGAGCAGAGCTGGGCGCAGCTCGAATCTGTGATCAATGTGGACCACGACTCCATTCTGGTCTTCAATTCGCTGAGCTGGAACCGCAGCGGATGGGTCGATACAGATTTACCGGATGGGCAGATGATTGTGGAGCCCGCGACCAGACAACCAGTGCGGCAGGTAATCCTGCATGGCGAGGCTGGTACACCACTCCCCGGCTTTGGCGCCCCGACGAACCGCGTGCGATTTTGGGCTGAGAATCTCCCGGCAATAGGATACCGCACATTCATGATTGTTTCGGTGACTACTTCGAGCGCGGGCCCGCGCGATTCGCTTCCGGTGTCGACAGGCAACGTGCTCGAGAATGCCTACTACCGGATCACCCTGGACACTGAACACGGGGCCCTTCGCAGCATCTACGATAAGCAGCTTCAAAGAGAGATCGTAGACGGCAACAGCTCGTTTGCTTTTGGTTCCTACATTTACGTTCAAGGCGCTGATGACATGCCCTGGAATAGCCTGTATCGCTATGGCGCGGCGCAGCATCTGCCGAAGCTGGATGCGACAGAGGCTTCGCACGGAAAGCTGGTCAGCATCACCAGAGACGCACATGGGCTGACGGCCGTCCTGACTTCGAGTGCACCGAATACGCCCGATATTCAACTCGAAATTACTTTGCCTGCGGCTGAAAAGGGTATTGAGCTGACTTACGGCCTTCGGAAAACGGCAACACTGCGTAAGGAGGCGGCATATTTCGCGTTTCCATTTGCGGGAGATCATCCGGAATTCGGCTACGAATCACAGAACGGCTGGATCAATCCGGCGCGCGACGAGCTCATAGGCGGCAGCCGTGAGTGGTATGCCGTAAATCACTGGGCGGCGATGACCAGCGATGGCGACACTGCGGCGGTGATTCCGCTGGATGCGCCCATCGTCACCTTCGGAGACATCGTTCGCGGGGAGTGGCCGTCTGATTTCCATCCGCGGAGCGGCGCCATTTTTTCCTGGATCATGTCGAACTACTGGGACACCAACTATGCGTCCTCGCAAGGCGGAGACTATGTCTTCCGCTACAGAATTGTGAGCACAAAAGGATTTGACGCACAGCAATTGACGCGGCTTGGATGGGAGGCGATGACGCCTCTCGAGTTCGATCAAGTAGGGCCGAGTCCAACTCCGCATGCGTTGCACGGTGCGTCCGCGAGTTTTCTTCATCTTTCCGCTGAGTCAGTAGTGGCGACAACCTGGAAACCCGCAGAGGACGGAGACGGAAGCATTCTGCGGCTGGAAGAATCTGCGGGACGAGCAGAGAATGTTGCGGTTAACAGCAGCTATCTCAGAATCAATCGCGTGTGGTTGTGCAATGTTCTGGAGGAAAAATCGAAGGAACTGCCCGTAGCTGCTGACGGTATCCATCTCACAATTCCGGCGTATGGGGTTGTTACACTCCGCTTTGAGACGCAGCCCGTGCATGAGACAAAGGCGGAGTGACCATGGGAATCAGTTTTGCGGGAAAAGTGGCAGTCGTGACGGGCGGCGCGATGGGTATCGGTGCCGCCACAGTGGAACTGCTTTCCGAACTCGGCGCTCGTGTGGCGATCCTCGATCGGGATGAGGTCCATGGCCGTGCCTTGATGGAGCGCCTGAATGGCTCGGGCCATGCTGTTAGCTTCCACGCATGTGATGTAGCCAGGCTCGAGAGTGTGCAGAACGCGATTGACGCGGCAGCAAAGCAGCACGGAGCGCTTCATGTAGCGGTGCATTGCGCCGGGATCCAGCGTTATGGCGATGCTCTTTCGAGCGACGTGGATACCTGGCATGAAACCCTGCGCATTCATGTCGATGGCTGCCTTTATACGGTGCGCTCTTCCTTGCCATACATGATTGATGCAAAGGAAGGCTCGATCGTAATTGTTGGATCTGTCCAGAGCGTGGCCGCGATTGCAAATTCTGCTGCGTATGTGACTGCAAAGCACGCACTGCTCGGTTTCACTCGGTCGGTTGCACTCGATTTTGCCGGCCGCAATATCCGAGCCAACTGTGTGTTGCCCGGCGCGATCGATACGCCGATGCTACGCTGGGCTGCTGGTCTTGCCCCTGACCCTGAAGCAGTGCTAGCAGGCTGCCGGCGCGCGCATCCGCTGGGAAGGATCGGCCAGCCGATTGAGATCGCTCGTGCGATTGCGTTTCTGGCCAGCGATTGGGCATCGTTCGTCACAGGCGCGGCGCTCACCGTCGATGGTGGCATGCTTGTGCCTGCAGGTGGAGTGGGCTTTCAGGAAGACGGAACCGGATCGGTGGGCAAGCGATGAGGCGGAACACTTGCACGGGTCAGCAGGCGCTCTGATCATGCGGGCTGAATTTATCCGGTGGAAGAACCGCAACGCCCTGACGCTGAACAACAGCAGCCTCCAGGTGACGGTGCTCGCTGGCGGCGGCCATATTGCGGACCTTCGCATCACGGATCCGGATGGACTATCTCCCAATCTTTTGTGGGAATCTCCGTGGGTAACGGCGGACCCCGATTCTGTCGAATTTCCGCGGCTCGGAAAGCTGTACGGAGGAATACCGGTAGGACCGTTTCTCGCCGGATACACGGGGCATACCCTTTGCCTTGATACCTTTGGCCTCCCATCGCCGGAGGACGCTGTCCGCGGTATCCCGTTGCACGGAGAGGCATCGGTGAGGATGTGGCAACTGGCGCCTTCGGACGATGGCTGCAAAATGCACGTCACATTGCCGGTTTCGCAATTAGAGTTCTCGAGAACGTTCCGAGTAGGGAAGAGGCAAAGCGTTCTCTACGTGGAGGAGTGCCTGAAGAACACCGGTCCCGACGCTCGCGAAGTGCACTGGGTTCAGCATGTGAGCCTGGGACCTCCCTTGCTCTCGGCGGAGGATAGCTTTCTCAGCGCCTCTGTCGACCGTTGCAGGACATGGCCGCATGGGTATGAAGGCAGTCAAATCTTGCCGGATAATGTGGACTTTGCATGGCCAATTGCTCCGACGATCGGTGGCGGAACGACTGACCTGCGGCTGCCATTCCAGCACGAAGGCAAGGGATTCCTGGGGGCGGCTCATGTTGCTGAAACATCGACTGTGTCTTATCTTGCCGCGCTGAATCCACAAACAGGTCTTGCGCTGGTGTATTGCTTCCGCAGAGAAGAATTTCCGTGGATCGCGATTTGGGAAGAAAATGCCGCGCGCAGCTCATCGCCCTGGAATGGAAACACCCGGGTCAGGGGGATGGAGTTCGGGACGACTCCTATGCCGCTTGGTCGTGAAGCAATTCATGCGATGGGCACGTTGTTCAATTCCCCTGTCTCACGCGGCCTTTCT
Source organism: uncultured Acidobacteriaceae bacterium (assembly GCA_963725225.1). Classification (GTDB taxonomy): domain Bacteria; phylum Acidobacteriota; class Terriglobia; order Terriglobales; family Acidobacteriaceae; genus Silvibacterium. The sequence continues at coordinate 101,792 of CAVRXY010000016.1, read as the reverse complement.
AGCGGAGCTAAGGGCTATGCCCGCTATGCGATTTGTGCGGCTCGAGTTCCGCGCGGCCTGCGAGCGGTGGAAGCAATTGGAATCTCAGAGCAAGGCGTGACTCTGACCAATCATGACAAGACTGAATGCGTCGTCATTGCCGCCGATGAAATCTTGCAATTTCTGACAGAGAGGCAGAACACGGAATGAGCAATGCCGCCGTGGGATTAACGATTCTCGTGCTGGCCAGCATAATGAACGCCAGCTTCACTCTCCCGATGAAGTACACCTCCCGTTGGGCGTGGGAAAATACCTGGCTGGCGTGGACCATTTGGGCCCTCCTGATTTTGCCGCCGGCGATTACCATCGCGACGGTGCCTCATCTCGGAGATATCTATTCGTCGGGGGCTCCTGGCGTTCTACTGGCCGTTATTCTCTTCGGGGTGGGATGGGGTGTGGCACAGGTTTTCTTCGGCCTGGCTGTCGACGCGATCGGCATTGCGCTTACCTTCTCGCTTGTACTGGGAACCTCGGCCGCTGTTGGTACGCTCATACCGCTGATCCACCTCCACCCTGAGCGCCTGCAGACCTCAGCGGGACGCGGCGTGCTCGTTGGCGTTGCCATGGTGATAGCCGGGGTGCTCGTCTGCGCAATCGCCGGACGCATGCGTGAGAACGCGCTCAGCCAAAACTCTCAAGCCCACAAGAGCTCTGCGTTCGGCATCGCTCTCGCTATTCTCTGCGGCTTCGGGGCCTCATTCATAAATCTGGGCCTGGCTTTCGGAGGTCGGCTTACAGAAGCGGCGAGACACTTCGGGGCGACAGAGCTAAATGCCGCGAACGCCGTCTGGATGCCGCTCATGCTGGCGGGATCGATTCCAAATCTCATGTATTGTTTATGGCTCTTACGAAAAAACCGCACCAGCCAAAAATTTGCGCGTGGCGGCCCGGGCCATTGGGGGCTGGCATTCGTGATGGCCGTGCTCTGGCTGGGCAGTACCCTTTTGTATGGTGTTTCTGCGGCGAAACTCGGCACCTGGGGACCAGTCCTTGGATGGCCACTCTTCATGTCGCTCATCGTGATTACCGCAAGCCTGCTGGGCATGGTAACCGGCGAATGGAAGAACACCGGCCGTTTGCCCGTCGGGATCCAGTGGAGCGGAGTTGCTTTGCTGGTAATTGCTGTTTTTATTCTTGCCGGCATGAGCCGACACTTTTCTTAATGCGGATAGACCAGATAGGACACCTCTGATGCTTGCCTTATCGCTTGACATGGGCGGAACACATATCGGCTGCGCGGTTGTGCGTGATCAACGCATCCTCGCCAGCACTTCACTCGAAACGGAGAGCGCGAAGGGTATTGCTTCGATCCTGCCGCTTATCGTGCAGATCTTGCGGCAGCTTCTGGATGAAGCAGGCGAGCCTCTGGCTGCATGCTCCGGTCTTGCCGTCGGTTTTCCGGGCATCATCGATGTTCGAACCAGCCACATCCTCTCCACTCTTAAGAAGTATGAAGATGCGAAAGATCTGGATCTGGCCGCATGGAGCAGAGAGACTTTAGGCTTACCGCTACGTATGGAAAATGACGCGCGCCTCGCGCTTCTTGGAGAGCAGTTTGCCGGAAGCGCTCAAAACGTAAGCGATGTAGTAATGATGACACTGGGCACAGGCATTGGAGGAGCCGCGATGATCCAGGGCCGTCTGCTGCGCGGCGCTCATGCGCAAGCGGGCTGCCTTGGCGGCCATTTGCCTGTCGATTTCCGCGGGAGGCGCTGCACATGCGGAAACGTAGGGTGTGCTGAAGCCGAAGCCTCCGGTTGGGCTCTTCCGGCCATCATTCAGCAGCATCCAGCGTTTTCAGCCAGCCCTCTTGCCCGAGAGCCGGAGCTTAATTTCCGTGTGCTCTTCGATGCCGCCGATCATGGTGATCAGGTCGCACTTGAGATACGGCAACGTTGCCTGGAGGTATGGGCCGCCAATGCCGTTGCATTGATCCATGCCTACGATCCTGAGGTTGTGATCATGGGAGGAGGAGTCATGCGTCGTGCGGATGTGATCGTGCCTTTTGTCCAGGACCATGTTGAACAAGCATGCGTGGGCCGCATGGGGTACGCCGGTTGTGCGTGCCGCAGAGCTTGGCGAACGTGCCGCTCTGCTGGGAGCTGTGCCCTTACTGGTGGAAGGAAATTAACCTCGCAGATCGATTTTCCGGAGTGAATTATGCAACAGACCTGGAGATGGTTTGGTCCGACCGACAGAGTAACGCTTTCGGATGCGAGGCAGGCTGGCGCCGAAGCAGTCGTTACCGCATTGCACGAGGTTTCCGTTGGCGAAACGTGGCCGGTAGAGGCGATTAAGAGGCGCCAGGACGTGGTGCGAGCTGCGGGCCTGGAGTGGACGGTCGTTGAAAGCCTGGTCGTGAGCGAGCGTGTCAAACTGCGCGAGGCTGGACATGAGAGAGATCCGTACATCGAATCGTTGCGAAACCTTGCGCCATGCGGATGATGCCAACGGGATTACCTTCTGCACGGGGCGCTTGGAGTGCGTGCCGATAACGATCTGGCAGCCATGGTCCGCCGCTTTGCGCGCCGCATCTGGTTTGCCCACCTCCGTTCGACCCAGCGGGAGGCCGACGAAGAAAGCTTCTTTGAGGCAGCGCACCTCGAGGGCGATGCCGATTTGATCCAAATTGTGATCGAGCTCATTAAGGAAGAACAGCGTCGCCAGGCCGAAGGAGATCGGACATGTCTGCCGTTTCGCGCAGACCATGGCCTGCTTTCTGATTGCGATCAGGCCACGTTCCGAGGGAGTGATGCATTACGCTGGCACTGCAGCTTGATTCAATTACTCTTGCGTCAACAACTGTGAGGGCAACTATTCCTCTAAGCTCAGTGCTTATTTATGACTTTCGCGCTTGATCGTCCCCGGCAAATGCTCCGTCACCTCGTTTCTGCTCATAGGAAGTGAATGGGATCCTGCGCCCGGGCCTTTAGATAGACAGGACAAGCTCCGTTTGAAGTTTGGTTGTTGCCAACGGGGTTTAGCGCTAATCGACTCACCGGGTCGTCACTCTTTGTTAGCCAGAATCACTTGTCCGAGACGCCGGTTTTTCGGCCCGGTGAATTGCTTTCGGTTTGCCGGTAATACGACCGTTACGCGGGATTGCGGAGCCAACTCGAATCTTTCAGAAAGACGATCTTGGCTCAAAGTAAATGCCGGACGTTATCCAAAAGAAGCGATTGCGTCCTGGTCCTGATCGTAGACATCGAACAAAGGCAGTAGGCAGCACATGCTCAGGGTTTGTGTAACGACCTTTGGCAGGTTCGTCAGCTTAACGTTTCCTCCGGCACCTTTGCAGGACTGAAGAGCTTTGACGAGGAGGCCTATGCCGCTGGAATCGAGGCGATCGATGCCGGCGAGATTAAGGACGAGTTGTGTCTCTCCGTGAGCGGTGAGATTGTCCAAGGTCTTTCGGAGAGATTCGACAGGTGGTCCGAGTACAAGCCCTCCCTGTACTGTGACTAATCCGACCTGACCATACTTCAAATAGCTGACTTCGAGCGGCCTCAACAGATCTCCTTTCGAAACGACTGGAACAACCGGCCGTCTGCATCAGCAATCTACCCTCGTCGGCCGCGGCAAGCTATGGAATCCGTCTGTAGATTCCGGCGAACCTCCGCGTGCAAGCAGCAGGATCAGAAATTGCTAACCCCTTCGAGCAGCGGCAGGATACCATACTAGCCATTCCCCCCAGCATTGATCGATGGAGGTCTCGCGGTTGTCAGATCCCGCGGTAGCGGTTCCTGTAGCGGAGATTGCGGCGGCGCTTCTTGCGGAACTGGAGATTGGCCCTCGCGCTCGCATTGTCGCGCAGAGCATCGTCGATGCGCTGGGGGACGTAGCCGTTGCCGTCTTCGTCGTTGAAGATGCTGAAGCCTCGCTTTGGACCGCGAAGGCGACCGCCGGCGATATAGCGGTCGACGGTGTTCCGATTCCTGTGGACTCGGGGGCTCTGGGCGCCGCAGCTCGGGAGCGGGCGATTCTGCAATTTCTTGCGGACGATCTTTCGCGGGAAGAGTATGCGCATCTCGACGTACGACAGAGCGTGACCGGGCTTACGTGTATTCCGCTGCTGCTGGACGAGCGGCTCCTGGGCTGTATCGAGATTGTGAGCTTTGGGGAATTGCCGGGACCCTCCGCTCTGGAGGGCATCGCAGAGCTTGCGCGGATTGCCGCACTCGCGGTGGCTGGAGGCGCAGTCTATGCAGCGGAGCGCGATGCGCAGCTGGCTTCCGTCATGCGGCTAACGCAGCTCTATGACATCGAAAAGGTCTTCAGCGCGAGTCTAGAGATGGAAACCCTGCTGCCCGTTATCTGCGAGAAGGTCTTCGATCTGATTCGAGCGCAGGCGGTGAACCTGTGGATGGTAGATCAGCACGACTTGCTGCTGATGCAGCAGGCCGGGGCCGATCCGGTTGCGCAGAGGGGGGATCGACAGTCGGCCGGTGGCGGCATCGCGGGCGACGCCGGCGAGAGCGGTGAGGCAGTGCTGCTACAGATGGGCGATGCGGCGCTGGCGATACGAAATGCACAATCACAGGAAGTGGCCGTGGGCTCCCTGATGGCCACACCGGTGCTCGACGGGGAAAACTTGGTTGGGGTGATCGAGGCGATCCGTTTCGAGGAGGATCCGCCATTCACCGAGGATGACTTGTTCGTTCTGACTCAGGTGGCGTCCTCCGCGGCGCAGGCACTGCACAATGCCTCGCTGCTGCAGGCCGAACGAAAGATCGAAATCCTGCAAACGCTGGTCAGCGTAGGTCAGGAAATCAGCTCGACGTTAAATCAGGAGCGGGTCCTGCAGGCCGTCGTCAATCAACCGCAGCTTGTGATTCCCTACGATCGGGCGGCGATTGCACTGGAGGAGCGGAATCGGCTGACGATCAAAGCGATCTCCGGCGTGACCAAACTGGATACGTCGGAACCCTCGGCGCACCGACTGCGGGAGGTGCTGCGCTGGGCTGCCGGTCTCGACACAGAAATCCACGTCTCGATGCACGAGGACGAGATCAGCGATCCGCGGCCGGAAGCCAGCGAAAAGTTCCGAAGATACTTCGAAGAGACCGGCTATCGCGGATTCTATGCAATTCCGCTGGCGGACGATCAGGGCCGGCTGGGCATGCTGTCGTTTGACAGCGCCGACCCGGACTTCCTGACGGAACTGCATATCGAGGTCATCAAGCTGCTGTCGAGCCAAGCGACGCTGGCGCTGCGCAACGCCTCGCTGTACAAAGAGGTGCCGTTCATCGGGATTCTGGAGCCGCTGATGGAAAAGAAGCGTCGCTTCCTGGCCATCGACCGGCGGCGCAGGGCGTTGATTATTACCGGGGCGACGGCGATGCTGCTGGCGCTGGTTACGGTTCCTGTTCCCATGCGCGTTTCTGGAACCGCGCAAGTGGCCGCGGGGCAGACGCAATCGGTGCACGCTGAAGAAGACGGGGTCGTTCAAAAGGTGCTGGTGCAGGAAGGTGAGAAGGTTGCCCCGGGCACGCCGCTGCTGCAAATGGCCGATTGGGAACAGCGTGCAGCAGCGGCCAGCGTGGCGGCCCGGTACAACACCGCGATGGCGCAGACAGCACAGGCGCTGGTGAACAACGACGCGCCGCTGGCTGGCCAACGGCAGCTGGAAGGCGAATATCTTCGCGGCGAGATGAGACGCCTGGCGGAGCAAGTGGGACGGACGACGATTCGGGCCGCCATCAGCGGCGTCGTCACTACGCCGCACGTTGAGAACCTGATGGGACGCAAAGTCACTGCCGGAGATCCGATGATCGATATTGTGAGGACTGACCGCTCGGTCGTCGACGTCGCAGTGCCGGAGCGGGACGTGACCCTGCTGCGCGCCGGCGACCCGGCGAGCATCAAGCTCGAGTCCTTTCCGACGCGCACGTACCGCGGCACAGTCAGTGTAGTGAGCCCTGCGGCTGGGGTGGTTGGCGATGACCGCGTGTTTTACGCGAGGGTCACGGTTCCGAATTCCGACGGAAGTCTGCGGCCGGGCATGCAGGGGTTCGGCAAGGTGCGAACCGGGTTGCGGCCGCTGGGGTATGTGATCTTCCGCGACATAGCGGTGTGGGCGTGGGCGAAATTGTGGGCGTGGTTGGGATGGTGAAAAAGCGATGAGCCGGCTGTTTGCAGTAATTGCGGTTTGCTACTTTGCGGCTGCTGTCGCCGGTTGTGCTTCCAGCAGGCAGCCGGGCGAAAGCGCCACGGTGGTTGCAGCCTCCGCGGCTGCGCGGCCGGTCGCTGAGACAGTCAATCATCCTGCGCCAGTAGCCGCGCCAGATGACCTGGTGGTGACCGGGCCGGTGACGATGGAGCAGCAACTGGATGTGGTTGCGCAGCGGTCGGGCGTGATCGCTTCGCTCGATGCCGACGTGGACATGGGTGTTCGAAGCGGTCAGCTGCTCGCGCGACTTGACGATCGCGAGCTTGCCGACGACCGCAGCGCGGCGGAGTACAAGGCCAAGAGCCTCGAGGCCGACCTGAAGAACTGGGAAGCTGAAGTGGAGGTGCGCAAGGCGGACCTGCGCCGCGCAGAGGAACTGCGAAAAGATGGGATCAATACGCAGGAAGCGCTCGATCATGCGAGATACGATCTGACCGCCACGCAATATGAAGTGGAGCGGCAGCGCGGAGAAATGGAGAGCGCGCAGGCTGCCCTCCGATCTCTCGATATGGAGATGGAAAAGACCCGGATCGTCGCGCCCTTCGATGGCGAGGTGTCGCAGAGATATGTGCGAAAGGGGCAATATCTTCACATCGGTGATCGGCTCTTCCAGGTGACCGGCAATTCGCCGCTTGAAGTCCGCTTCACCCTGCCCGCGCGGGAGGGTGCTGCGCTGCGGAGAGGATCTCTGGTAACGGTATCCGCCACGCCCGATTTTCAAGTGACGGCCCTGGCGGCGGTAACGCACCTGAGCCCGGTTGTCGATCCCGGCAGCGGAACGATTGAAGTCACCGCGGTGCTGAGCCGTAAGATGCCGGGCCTGCTGCCGGGAATGGTGGCGACCATCCGAGTACCCCGCAGACCATGAACCTTGCCGAGGCGCTCAATGCGGCACTGCCGGATCTGCCGGCTCGGAAAGCGCGAGTCAGTTATCCGAAGGTCGACCCCGGGCTTATCTGGCAGGAGAACAGCGATGATGGGAAGCCCGTGATCGTGGCGATGATTCGCGGCCGCGACAGCTTTTTCCGCTTCCCGCCGGAACAGTGGAAAATCATCGAGCTGTTTGACGGCACCCGATCGTGGGAGGACGTGGCAGCGCTGCATGCGGAACTCTACGGGACGCGCTTCGATCCCGACGACCTGCGCGAGTTTACCAGCGGTCTGGACGCGGTCGACTTCTGGTACAGAACGCCCCTCGAAAAAAATATCGCACTGCAACAGAAACTCGAGGAAGGCCGTCATCAGCACGCACACAAGAAATCGAAGTGGGGCGATGTGGCGCACATGCAGTTTTCAGCTTGGGATCCGGATCGATATTTCAATCGGATTTATCCCCGGCTGAAGTGGCTTTATTCGCGATGGTTTGGCGTTGTGTGCCTCGTTCTGTTCGGGTTCATGATCTATGTGTTCGCCGCAAACTGGGGACAGATAGCGCAGGACTCGCTGTTGTTCTATAACTTTACGCAAAAGACTGCGGGCGATCTGGCTGAGTTCTGGTTGCTGTTTCTAATCCTCGCGTTCTTTCACGAGTCGGCACACGGGCTGACCTGCAAGCACTATGGCGGACAGGTCCACGCGATGGGCTTCCACCTCATCTACCTGACTCCGGCCTTCTTTGTGGATGTGAGCGAGGCGTTCGTCTATGCCGGACGCTGGCAGCGATTCCTCATCATCCTCGCCGGCATCGGAGCGGAGATGATCTTTTGCGCGGTGGCAACCATCCTCTGGTGGGGCACGCCCCCAGGAAGCGGCGCGCACGATCTGGCATACAAAATCATGCTGATCACCGGAGTCGCGGTTGTGGTGGTCAATATGAACCCGCTGATCAAGCTGGATGGGTACTACGCGTTCTCCGAGATCATCGGCTTCTCCGACATCAAGGAGAGATCGACAGCATATCTCTCGGGGCTGGTTCGGAGGCATATCTTCCGCCTTCCCGTCGAGATGGAATTCGTACCGAGGCGACGGCGATCGGGCTATTTAACGTATGCGATTCTCTCCGGGCTTTACAGCTACATGCTTTTGTTCACGGTCCTGCGATTCAGTAACAACGTCCTTTCCCGATTTACCCCGCAGTGGGCGTTCATTCCCGTGCTGGCGTTGGCGCTACTTATTTTCCGCTCTCGGATCAAAATACTCTTGAGGTTTGTGAGGACTGTGTATCTCGACAAACGTGACCGTGTCCGTGCCTGGCTGTCCCTGCCTCGGATCGTGGGTGGCGTGGCTATTTTTCTGATGCTTGTGTTTCTTCCGCTCTGGCGCGAGACGATCACGGTGCGGTTCCTGCTGGAACCCGCGCGCCAGGCGGTGGTGCGTGCCATGGTGCCGGGGCGCGTTACCGCGGTGTTGGCTGAGGAAGGCCAGCATGTCCAGGCCGGCGATCCGTTGCTGACGATGACGAATGCGACTCTTGATTCGGCTCGCGCGGCCTCAGGCAAAGAAGTGGCCCTTACTGCAGGAGCGCGCATCCAGGAGTTGCTCACGCATGGCGACGTGGGCGCCGCCGAGCAGGAGCACGCCAAGGCGGAAAAGAACTCCGCAATCGCCGGCGAGGAGACACAACAACTGGTGGCTCGTGCGCCGATCGATGGTGTGGTCACGGCAACGCGGCTGAAGGACCTGACGGACAGCTATCTGGATGCAGGGGTGACCATAACCGATGTGGTCGACACGCAAATCATGCGAGCGCTGCTCTATGTTCCGGAATTTGCAGTCGGGCATGTGCAGCCGCGGGCGCGCGTGAGTCTGCTGGTGGATGGAACTTTCGCGCCGCGACACTCATCGGTTGAGCGCATCGAGATGGCCTCGGGCCATGTGCCGGCAGCGGTAGAAACTATTAAGCAGATTCAGGGAGAGACGAGCACGGGCGACTATCTCGCCGATGTCCTGCTCGAAAATGACGGCTCGCTGCGGGCCGGAATGACTGGAACAGCGAGAATCGTGGTGCGTCGCACCAGTCTCGCAGGAATTGCCGCACGCGAGATCCGCGATTTCGTGGACCGCAAGCTCTGGTAGCTCGGCAAAAACAGAAAGGAAGAGCCGTAGCTCTTCCTTTTACTGATTGATGGGCATGGACGAGTCCGCTCGTTGCCAGCGGCTCAGGCGTTACACCATCTTTTTCGAGAGACGGCGTCTTGGGAGAACTTCTTAGAGAGAACTGGAGTCTTGGAGAGAACCGGAGTCTTTGGAGAGAACGGAGACTTGGAAAGAACTGGAGACTTGGACAGAACTGGCGTCTTGGAAAGACCTGGCATCCTCACAGACAAGATTGTGGTCTTGGACAGAGCTACGTTGGAAAGGGCTGAGTTCGAGAGCCGCGTGGCGCCGTCGACGGGCTTCGTGGACTTAACTTTGCTGGACTTCAGGTTGCTGATCAGCGATTTCTTCTGGATTGCCACTGAGTGTTCTCCTTAAGGTCGTTTGATAGCTTCCTGGATTGTTCCAGTCCGCTCACGCGTATCCCTATTGCGATTTGAATGCCAAACTCGAGAAACCGCGAAAATGAGCAAATTTGTGCTCAAAACCGGTTTTTCGGGCCACTGCTGGCCTGAATCGGACGGGGACGAGACCCTTAGGGTTTAAAAATTAACCCCCTTCCTGGGTTAAAATTTAACCCTCGGCGAGGCAGCCCAGGCGGGCCTTCAAATGCCATGCTTGCGGCAGAGATACTTCACTTTCTCGATGGGAATGCCAAGCACGCCGGCCGCTCCTCGCTTACTGCCGGCGCGGCGAATGGCTGCCTGCAGATAAGCTAGCTCGATGCGCCTCATCTCTTCGTCGAGATCAACGCCCTCCGGAGGGATGAGGATCTTATCCTGACTGGCGGCGCTTTCGATGACCAGCCTTTGGGGCAGGTGCTCCACATCAATCACTTCGCCGTCAACCATGAGAGCTAGTCGCTGGGTCAGGTTCTCAAGTTCGCGAACATTGCCGGGCCAGCTGCTGCTCTCGAGCATCTGCATCGCGTCGGGAGAAAAGCGCTTCACCGGCACATCGCCGGCGATGCAGTACATGCGCATGTAGTGATCGAGCAGCAGCGGCACATCCCCGTCGCGCTCGCGCAGAGGCGGCAGAGAAATGGGAATGACGCAGATTCGGTAGTAGAGGTCCTCGCGAAACTGGCCGGCTTTGACCATCTGCTCGAGGTTGTCGTTGGTTGCGGTGATGAGGCGGAAGTCGACGGTGCGCGGGCTCTTGGCGCCGATGCGATGCACGGAACGGTCCTGCAGGACGCGCAGCAGCTTGCTCTGGAGCGCGAGGCCGAGCGAGCCGATTTCGTCGAGGAAGAGCGTTCCGGTATCGGCCAGCTCGACCTGGCCGGGACGACTGGCATGCGCGCCGGTAAAGGAACCCTTCTCATGGCCGAAGAGCTCGGACTCCATGAGCGCTTCGGGCAGGGCGGCGCAGTTGACACTGATGAACGGCCGGTCGCGGCGTGGGCTCAGCGAGACGACCGCGCGGGCGGCGAGCTCTTTGCCGGTGCCGCTTTCGCCGCGCAGCATCACGGTGGTATTGCTGGGCGCCACGCGGCGAAGCGCTTCGTAGACGCGCTGCATGGGCTCACTGCCGCCGATCAGTCCGCAAAAGGAGTTTCTGCGCGTAACCTCGTCGCGGAATGCCCGCGCTTCCATATCGCGCTGGCGCCGCTCTCCGGCTTCGAGCAGATACTCGCGCAGCTCGCTGAAATCGATGGGAGCGAGCAGAAACTCATCGCCGCCGGCTTTCCTGGTGCGCTGGCGCGCGTTGCGCAGAGGGGTGCGGGAGATGACGACCAGCAGATTGTCGGCGGCAGCCTCTCGCACCGATGCCACGCGGACAAAGACGTCTGCTTCTCCAGGGAAGATCGTGTCAAGGTCGATGACGACGATCTCCGGTGCATGCTCCTGCAGACTTTGTAAAAGGGCAGACGAATCTGTGGCCAGGCTGACGAAGAAGGCCGGCGCCAGCTCCTGCCCGATGTCGAGGAGCGCTGCTTCGTCGCTGGTGGCAAAGACCAGCCTGAGCCGCTCCTGATGGCCTGAGGCCGCTGCGACTGCCTCCATGCAAAGGTCCTTAACGGTGTGCTGCTTCGCGATTATACGGAAGCACGGAATGGTGTCCAGCCGGACGTTGCAAGCTGCCTCTGTCGGCAGGGCCCCAGTTTCAATCTGCCACGCGTGCCGGCTTTATGCCGCGCAAAAGCTGATTTCAACAGGCTCAATCCTTGCAGCGGGCCGCAATGAGCGTGATGTCGTCGTGCTGCTCCTCGGTGCTGCTGAAACGCTGAACGTCCGCGACAACCGAAGAAACTATGCAACGCGCGGGCTGTTCCCTGTGCCGCTTCAGCGCGTCGGCCAGACGTTCTTCGCCGAACTCTTCTCCGCCCGCATTGAAAGACTCGGTCACGCCGTCGGTGTAAAGCGCCAGCGTGTCACCGGAGGCCAGCTCGCATTCCACGGTGGGGCTCTCCCACTCCTTGAAGAGACCAAGAACTGTCCCGGTCGAGTGCAGTCGCTCCAGAGTGCCGTCACGGCGCAGCAAAAGGCCGGAGAGATGTCCGCAATTCGTATAGCGCAGCCGCCGCGCAAGTCCGTCATACTCGGCAAAGAAGACCGTGGCATACGCGCTGTCCACCGTGTTCTCGTAAAACAACTGGTTCACCGACTGCAAAAAGATCTGCGGCTCATCGCGGGCGAGGCCAAACTGGCTGCGCAGGTTTGCCTGAAGATTTGCCATCAGCAGTGCAGCCGCGATTCCTTTGCCGGAAATATCGCCAATCAACAGGCCCAGCCGCTCCGGACCCAGAGCGAGAAAGTCGTAGTAATCACCGCCTACGTGACGGGCCTGAATGCAGACGCCGGCATAGTCGAGGGTTCTCAATGGCGGAAGCGCCTGCGGGAAAAGCCTTGCCTGTACCTGTTTTGCGATCTCCAGTTCCTGAGCGGCGCGCCGTTCGGCCTCCTGCTTGTCGGCTGCTGCCCGGCGCTGAGCCTCGATCTCGCGGCTCATCTCGTCGGAGGCAATCAGCTCGAACGAATTTCCGTCGACATCCATAAAGCGGGCAAATGTGCCGCCCCACAGCTGCGACTGGGGAGGACCCTCAAAGCGCACTCCGCGGCTACGCCACATCTCGTACGTAGTGTTGATATCTTCCGCAATGAAGCCGATGTGAGTGTTTCGTCCGATCAGCTTGTAGTTTTCCGAGCCCCGCGCGGGAGCGGTCAGGGCAAGAATAGTGCTGCCGTCGGGCGGAGCAATCGCCACCCAGCGGCCAAACTCAAAACGCGCGTCGGCGAGCACGCTGAATCCCAGCTGCTCGACATAGAATTTCAGGCTGCGGTCATGATCGCGAACAAAGACGTTCGACTTGAAAATCCGGAGATACGGGTTTTCGCTGCCCGGAGAAGACAAATCCGCGAAGTTACGAGCAGCCTCACCGCTCTTCGGAAGGTCATTTCCCGGGCTCAACTGACTTCCCCCCCTGCATGTGAATGATCGCGCCGTTTCGAGGACACTCTCTGTCCGCGGCGTTACCGCCCCCTCGTTGGTCTGAGGATGGAAGCATAAGATGATGCCGATGGGCGTCCGCAAGATCATTCACATCGATATGGACGCATTCTATGCTTCCGTGGAGCAGCGCGACGACCCCAGCCTTCGGGGTAAGCCGGTGGTGGTCGCGTGGCGCGGAAACCGGTCGGTTGTCTGCGCTGCTTCCTACGAAGCCAGGGCCTTCGGAGTTCGGTCGGCGATGCCTGCTCTGCGCGCTGAGCGGCTCTGTCCGGAAGCGGTATTCATTCCGCCTGATTTCGTGCGCTACCGTGCGGTTTCGCGCAGTGTACGCGAGATTTTCAAGCGCCATACCGATCTGATTGAGCCTCTGTCGCTTGACGAGGCTTACCTCGATGTGACGGAAAACAAGAGCGATCTGCCCACGGCTACCCGCATCGCGCGCGCCATTCGGGAACAGATTCGCGAAGAGCTCCAGCTGACCGCTTCGGCAGGAGTGGCTCCGAACAAGTTTCTCGCCAAGATTGCTTCCGACTGGCGCAAGCCGGACGGGCTCTTCGTGATTCAGCCTGAAGAGGTGGAGACATTTCTTACGCCGCTCCCGGTAGGACGCATTCCCGGCGTGGGCAAGGTGACGGAGAAGCGGCTACACGAGATAGGGATCAGGACTGTCGGCGACCTTCGCGGTGTGGAACCGCCGGTACTCGAAAGCCACTTTGGACGCTACGGTATTCGGCTGCATGAACTGGCTCGCGGCATCGATCACAATCCGGTCGTTCCCGACAGGCCGACAAAATCCGTTTCTGCCGAAGACACCTTTCCGCAAGACGTGCCGCTTGGCGAGACCGAGCCCATGATCCGGCGTCTCGCCGAGAGAGTATGGACGGCATCGCGTAAGGAGTCGCGCATTGCCCGAACAGTGGTCCTGAAACTCAAGACCAGGGAGTTCGACATCCTTACTCGCAGCCTTACGCCGGTGCGCCCACCGTCTTCCTGCGAAGAGCTGACCGGCATTGCGCTGTCGCTTCTGGAGCGGGTAGATCTGGGTTCGCAGCAGAAGTTCCGCCTCGTGGGGGTCGGCCTGCACAACTTCCGGGAACCGGAGGAGTCGGCGGCTCAGCCCGAACTGTTCGATTAGCTAAACCAGAGATGCTGTACGTCGAAGTCACGGCATTCAAGTCGACGCGACCACCAGGAAGCGGCGACCTTGAGCAAAACTAATCAGGGCGTGCATTCTCTGGTTTTGCCGCTAAGCTGATAGCCGATGCCTGAACTGCCCGACATATCCGCGTATGTCAGCGCGCTTGAGCCGCGCATCGTCGGTCAGCCGCTTCAGCAGGTGCGGATCGCCAGCGCGTTTCTGCTGCGCACGGCGCAGCCTCCGGTCTCGAGCGCCGAAGGTCACGTCGTGCGCGAACTGCGGCGTGTCGGCAAGCGCATCGCCATCGGCCTCGACAACGATCTCTGGCTGGTGCTGCACCTGATGATCGCTGGACGCCTGCACTGGAAAGCTCCGGGCGCAAAGCTGGCCGGGCGAAATAATCTGGCCGCGTTCGATTTCCCCAACGGTTCTTTAGTATTGACGGAAGCCGGCACCAAGCGCCGCGCATCTCTGCATGTCTTCAGCGGCGAGGAGGGTTTGCACTCGGTCGATCCGGGCGGCATTGACGTCTTCGCCAACGACCTTGACGCATTCAAGGCAGCCCTCATGGCCGAGAACCGTACCCTCAAGCGTGCCCTGACCGATCCACGCATCGTAAGCGGCATCGGCAATGCATATTCCGACGAGATTCTGCATGCTGCGCAGCTTTCTCCAATCACACTGACGCACAATTTGAAGCAGGATGAGTGGGAGAGGCTTTTCATAGCCACGCGAGACACGCTGCAGCTTTGGATCGACCGACTACGCGAAGAAGCGAAGGCGGGATTCCCGGAGAAAGTCACGGCCTTCCGCAAAGACATGGCGGTACACGGACGCTACGGCCAGCCATGCCCGCGCTGCGGAGAAAAGATCCAGCGCATCCGCTACGCCGACAACGAGACCAATTACTGCGCCAAGTGCCAGACCGGAGGAAAGGTGCTCGCTGACCGCAGCCTGTCGCGGCTGCTGGGAGCGGACTGGCCGCGCACGCTCGATGAACTGGAAGCGCTGAAGCGGCGGTGATGCCTGTTGTCTAACACCTCTTGCAACCCCACCCGCCTTGTGATATCTAATGAGTATTCAAGTTTGCTCTTAGGAGCGAGCCTGAATTTCATGAAGAGTGGCTGAGGGACGGGCCCTGTGACGCCACGACAACCGGCTCAGGCAATCTGAGACAACGGTGTCAACTCTCTCCTGATGTCGTATCCAAACTTGGAGACGGCGGCGGGGAACATGAGATTCGGGGTGCAGGCTGTATCGCACTTCGCTGAATCCCAGTAGTACTGCAGTACCAGAAGTTTTGGCAGAGTTCGTCACGCGTGCCCGTGCATTTGTACCCATAGGGGAAATCCCCGCTGGGTCCCGACGCTGCTCCTGAAGTTGGTTTTCAGGAAACGAGGGTCTCATGGCGTACGCCTATGAATTGCGATGTCGGGAATGTGGCAAGCGGTATGACAACGCGCCGCTTTCCATCTGCGACGAATGCTTCTCTCCCCTTGAGGTCCAGTGCGATCTCGAGGCTGCCCGCAACACCTTTACCCGCGAAGCCATTGCGCAGGGCCCCAGCAGCATGTGGCGCTACCAGGCGCTGCTGCCGGTGCCCGACGACTACGTTCCGGCCACTCCCGCAGGTTGGACGCCCCTGCTTCGCGCTCCTCGGCTGGCTGAGCGAATCGGAATGGGAAACGGGGCCAGCAATCTCTACATCAAAAACGACGCCGTGTGCCTGCCCACGCTGAGCTTCAAGGATCGCGTGGTGTCGGTCGCGCTGGCCAACGCGCAGATCTTCGGCTTCGACACGGTAGGTTGCTCGTCCACCGGCAATCTCGCCAACGCAGTTGCCGCACAGGCAGCGCGCCTCGGCTTCAAGAGCTACATCCTCGTGCCTGCCGACCTCGAGCCGGCCAAGATTCTCAACACCCAGGTCTACGGAGCGAAGCTGGTCCGTGTCGACGGCAATTACGACCACGTCAACCGCCTCTGCTCGCAGATCGCCGACCGCTACCACTGGGGATTCGTCAATGTGAACCTGCGCCCCTACTACGCTGAGGGCTCGAAGACCGTAGGCTTCGAGATCGCCGAGCAACTCGGCTGGCGGCTGCCCGACAACGTCGTCGTCCCCATGGCAGGCGGCTCACTCATCACCAAAATCCGCAAGGCCTTCAAGGAACTCATCGCGCTCGGCCTGGTCGAAGACAAGGAAGTCCGCTTCTTTGGCGCGCAGGCCACCGGCTGCTCGCCTATTGCAACGGCAGTCAAAACCGGCGCCGACCACATCGAACCGCAGCGCCCGTCTACGATTGCCCGATCGTTAGCGATCGGGAATCCGGCTGATGGCGTCTATGCAACGCGCTGCATCCGCGAGAGCGGTGGCTGGGCCGAAGATGTCTCGGACGTCGAGATCGTCTCCGCGATCCAGGAACTGGCCGAGACCGAAGGCATCTTTACCGAGACCGCCGGCGGCGTCACCACTGCAGTCACTGCGCGCCTCTACGCGCACGGGCGCATCCGTCCCGACGAGCTTACCGTCACCTGCATCACCGGCAACGGTCTCAAGACCACCGACGTGCTGGCGGGCGCCTACGAGCAGGAAGCTCCTGTTCGTCCCCGTCTGTCCGATTTCGAAACTTATCTGGAGGAACAAAATGAAGAGCGAGAGCTCGTGTCCGGAGGTATCAGTGTCCGTTAGAGTTTTACTGCCCAACGCGTTTCAGAAGCATACCAATGGGGCGCGGGAGATCCAGTCCCACGCGGGCAATCTGCCCGAGCTGATCACCGACATCGAAACCAGCTTTCCCGCCTTAAAGACGCATCTTCGCGACGAGCAGGGACAGGTGCGCCGCTTCATCAACTTCTATGTCAACGAGGAAGACATCCGCTTCCTCGGCAACGAGAAGTATGCCTTCAAGGATGGCGATGAAGTTCTTGTCATTCCCTCTATCGCCGGCGGGTCCTTCGCGGAGGGCGAATCGCGCTTCGCGCATACCCCTCGCACCACTTGTTGTTCTTATTGCGGTCAGGAAGACTGTATCTGCTGCTGAGTCCGTTCCCCGGCAGGTCGCAGGACGACTTGGGTAACACCGAGAATGCGACCTGTCCCCCGCTCCTGCGCAAAGATTACCAGCCGCACCTTCTGCGCCTGCGAGCGATCAGGAAGACTCACGCGGATCTGTCTGCTGAATCCATCATTGAGTGAGCCAACCTTCTCGATCACCCGTGCCACCGCCACGTGAGTGAGATGACGCCCTGAATTTTCCCCCCGCGCCACGCTGGACTCATCGTGGTCATCGGCCAGCACAGCGTAGAGATCGGCGCGCGGAAGAGCCGCAACCGTAACGTTGGCCGCAACCGCGTTGCCGCTCACTGTAGCGTTCATAATCCCGATTTCCGTCTTGGGTCGCTGCAGCGCGTCTTCAACGGCGCTGACCAGGCCGCGGCGATCGCTGCCGGTAAGGCCCTGAGAACCATCGACGACAGCCTCGGGCGTGTAGGCACTCTCCTGCGAGAAGCGGGCGACATAGGCCTCCTGCCGCGCCGTCATTTCTGCAGACGAGAAGGGGTCGCGCCAGCCATCGTGATCCCAGTAGTCGACGTGCTCGCTCAACACGATTACCTGAGCGCCGGGAATATTCTGTTCGCGATCGATCGCCTGAAGGAGTGCATCCGCCGGAGGACAGCTCGAACAACCCTCCGAGGTGAATAACTCGACCAGCACCGGCTTTCTCGCATCCGGGCCCGCGGCCCTGGCATTTGTCGTGAATCTAAAGCCCACGGCGATTGCGACAGCCGCGGATACGGCCAACACCAGCGACTTCGCAATCCAGTATTGCTTCGTTCTCAGTCCCACAATTCCCCTCACGCTTCCTATTTGATTTCCACATGAGCGCATAAGTTACAGTTCGTCACCTCCGGTCCTCATAAGCCGCAAGTGCAACAAATTTCAGGCTTGACGACCGTGGCGCGGGCATGGAACCGTGTTGCCGCATCATCCGGAGGCTCTATGGCAATTCTGTGGTGGATTATTGTCGGCCTGATCGCAGGCTGGCTTACCGGCAAGCTCATGAGCGGGGGCGGCTATGGCGCGCTCATGGATATTGTTGTCGGCATAGTGGGCGCCGTGATTGGCGGATTCATTATGCGCGCGCTGGGCTTCGCCGGATCGGGAGGAATGATCTATACGATCCTGGTCGCGGTGCTTGGCGCGGTAATTCTCACCCTGATTATTCGACTCTTCACACGAGGACGAACTTAACCCGGGGGCGCATCACCGATTGGCGCGGGTTCCGTATCAACCGCGCCACTTCTGGCCGAGAGGGAAGACCAGCTCCGCGACCGATGACACAGGGCTTCCATCCACCGTTGCAGGATGAAACTTCCAGCTCCTCACTGTGTCGAGGATCGTCTGGTCGACGCTGGTCCCGAGACCGTGGATCAGCTTTTCATCGAGCACCTCTCCGAGCGCGCTCACATTCACATCGACCACGACGTTTTCGTCCGCCTTCGGCAGAAGCGACCGCTCGATATGCGGACTGGGCGAGTAGACCGGAAACGCCGGCGTCGCGTCCTGATCGCCGTTGCCCGTCCCGTTGCTCTGCGATTGTGAGGTCGAGCTGCCCGCAGGACTCGCGGCAGCCGTATTGGAAGCTTCCTGCGCATCCGGGTCAGGCTGCCTGTCATGCGGCGGGGTCACCGGGCTGTTCCGAGGAATCATCTTTGCCGGCATCACCTTCTCTGCGCCGTGCTGATGCGTCCGCGCCACACCCGTGCCAACCGAGCCCTCCCAGTAGAGAACTGTCGCATGCTGGCCGCCTCGCGTGCTCACGGGCCTCACCTGCCAGGCGTGGTGTGCGGCAAGAATCAGCAACAGAAGGAGAACGCCGTGCGCCGCTATCGAGGTCCAGCTGGCGAAAATAGACGAAACGCCCCTGCCCGTTGGAAGCTCTTCCAGCATTCGCCCTCCTGCTTCTTAGTGTGCATCAGGATGAGGCTGGCGGGAAGGGAATTGAGCTATTTGTGACCGGGCGACGCTCTCACTCAGATCGCGCGCAGCAGGCGGCCGGGAAGAAAGATGATGGCCGCGACCAGGTCCAGTGCGCCACCGACGGCAATCCCCACCAGCCGGAAGGGCAGCAGAAGCAACCACACGATCGGATAAAGCACTACGGCCAGCAGAGCCAGCGGCCAGCACAGGAACAGAAGCACGCACCACAGCAGGAATTTGATCATCGTTGCGAAACCTACTCCACAAAGCTACGGGAGGATCGCGCAGAAAGTTCCCCGCGAACTGGGACCTCAGAACCCCATGATGTTGTAGCCGGAATCGACGTAAATCACTTCGCCGGTGACCCCCGACGACAGCTCTGAAGCCAGAAACGCGGCCGTGCTGCCAACTTCCAGTTGCTCGGTGTTCCGGTGCAGCGGAGCCCGGTCAGCATGGGCCTTCAGCATATCGCTCAGTCCGCCAATACCGCGGGCAGCCAGCGTCTTGATGGGGCCGGCGGAGATCGCGTTCACGCGGATATTCTGTTTGCCGAGATCGGCCGCCAGATACCGCACCGTCGCCTCAAGCGCAGCCTTGGCTACACCCATCACGTTGTAGTGCGGAACGACCTTTTCCGCTCCGTAGTAGGTAAGCGTAATAATGCTGCCGCCGTCGGTCATGAGCGGAGCGGCGCTGCGGCTGAGCGCAATCAGCGAGTACACGCTCACATCGTGCGCGACGCGAAAGCCGTCGCGTGTCGTCTGGATGAAGTCGTTCTTCAGCTCCTCAGCCGGAGCGAAGCCGATGGAGTGGACCAGCACGTCGAGCTTGCCGTAGCGCTCCTTGATCTGCGCGAATACGTGATGTATTTCTTCATCGTTTGAGACATCGCACTGGAAAGCTTCTGCGCCCGGCAGATCGGCGATCAGCTCATGCGCTTCGGACTTCATGCGTTCATTCTGATAGCTGATGGCCAGCCGGCATCCGGCCTGCTGAAGCTTCTGAGCAATGCCCCAGGCGATACTGCGTTTGTTCGCCAGGCCGAAGACGGCTGCGACGCGACCTTCAAGGTTGAGCATGGAACGTCCTTCCTCCAAACAAAGAGGATAGCAGTGTCACGACCTTCTGTACCGGGCTCGCCGCTACAACGTCCGCTTGAACAGCGGAGTTGCAACCAGCAGCGTCGCTATCCCGAACCCGAAGAGAAACAGCAGATCCAGTCGGATCGCCGTAAAACCGCCATCCTTAATCAGCACTGCCTTAAAGCCGTGGACGGCATACGTGAAAGGATCGACGACCGCAATCGCCTTCAGCCATGTGGGGAACCCTGTAATCGGAGAGATCGCCCCGCTGGGAAAAAAGAGGAGGGTATTCAGAACTCCGAACATCGCGCGCGGTACCAGCGGGTCTTCGACGCGCACCATCATGAGGAACATCATTCCGTTGAACGCAATCGAGGTCGACAGGATCAGCAGCATGAGGAGCAGAGCGGACACCGGGTTAAAGATAGCGCCGAGCCCCGCCATCAGAGAGCCGATCACCGTCAGGCACACTCCCGACAGCACAGCCTTGATCGTGCCTGCAAAGTTCAATCCCAGCACCAGCTCAAGCCGCGTAATCGGAGTCACAAGGTAGCCTTCATGCACGCCGCGCGCCTTGTCGTCGATATACAGCATGCCGCCGCCGATCATGACGGCTACATACATCGCCAGCGTGATCGAGCCTGAAAGGAGATACTTCATGTACTCGACGTACGGATAGAGTTCGACAATCTCGAGCGCGATATTCTGAACCACCTTGGGCTGGATGATCGGAGCATTCAATGCATCGACCAGCGACTGCATTTCGGATTCCAGAGCGCCGCTCATCGTCTGGTCGGAGTTGTCAACGACCAGGCCGATCGCTGGCGAGTCGCCGGCAAGCACGCGCCGCGAGTATTGCGCCGGAATGATCACAGCGCCGTCGATCTTACCTGTGCGTACGTCCTCGCGCGCCTGTTCCTCGTCTTTGTAGGGGACCGTTGTAAAGGTGCGAATGTTCACCGCGATCGAATCAAAAGCCTCGTGGATCTTCAATGCCTGCGAACCGCCGTCGTAATCGACAACTGCCATCCGCGCCCCGCGAATCTTGCCGCCGAAAGCATTGCCGAGAACAATCAGCTGCACCAGCGGAAGCGTCATGGAGACCATCATCAGCGCCGGCGAGCGGAAGAACTTCCGCATCTCGCGTTCTACAATCGCCATCATTCGATTCATGGCTGCATCCCTGGCCGCGGCGGCATTATGAATCCCGCCGCCTTGACCTGTTCGTCGCGGAGCTGACGCCCCGTGTAGTGAACAAACACGTCGTCGAGCGTCGTCGTCTGCACGCTCAGCGATTTGATAACTTCATCCCTGCTTACCGCGAGCTCGACGAGCTGGGTTGTCGTGAGCGATCCATTCGAAGTGAGCAGCCGGTACATTCCGCCGCCATGCGACTCAACGTCGGTCACGCCCGCCAGCTTCTTCAACAGTTCAGGCCACTGATCGGATTCGTGCGTAAACTGGGCCTCAACCACATTGGTTCCCGGCACGCTTGCCTTGAGAGCCATCGGAGTATCGAGCGCAACCAGCTTTCCGTGATCGACGATGGCGATGCGGTCACACAGGTGGTCGGCCTCTTCCATGTAGTGCGTGGTGATCAGCATCGTGAGGTGGTGGGTAGTCTTGAGCCGGTCGAGCATCTCCCACACCGCCACGCGCGACACCGGATCGAGCCCAGTCGTCGGCTCATCCAGAAAGAAGATTCGTGGATTGTGAACCAGCCCGCGCGCAATCTCCAGCCGCCTGCGCATTCCGCCTGAGAGAGTCTTGGTCTGCGCGCCTCGCCACTTGGTCAGATCTACGGCCTCAAGCAATTCGTCTATGTTGCGTTTGCGCTGTGCTTTTGAAATCCCGTAAAGCTTCGCGTAAATGGAAAGATTCTCCTCAACCGTCAGGTCGATATCGCTGGTGAGCGCCTGGGGAATAACGCCGATCACCTGTCTGACCGCATCGGGCTCTTTCGAAACATCATGTCCGGCAACGATCGCTTTGCCGCTGGTAACAGGAATGAGCGTTGTCATCATGCGGATGAGCGTGCTCTTGCCCGCGCCATTCGGTCCGAGCAGGCCGAATATCTCTCCGTCCGCGCACATCGAAGGTTACGCCGCTTCACCGCCTCGAAGTCGCCGTAGCGCTTTACAATGTTCTCGACGGCGATCGCCGAAGCCGGCAAGGCGGCGTTCATGGCTTCACCAGCTTGTCCTTCGGGATATAGACTTCCGCGATCATGCCCGGTACGTACTTCATCCCGGGATTGTCGATCAGCAGCTTCAGCTTGATGGTCTTGATGTCACGCTTGCGGCGGCTCACGTCGCGCTGCGTGGCAAAGTCGGCCTCCGCCGATTTCGCGATGACCTTGCCCTGAATTGTCGCGCCGCTCGGCATGACTACCCGCAGACTGTCGCCCAACTGCACAGAATCGGCTTCAGTCTCAGGCAGTGGCGCGTAGACCCAGGTCTGAGTCAGATCGGTGATGGTGATGATCGGGGTTCCAGCGGCAACCACTTCGCCCTGCCGCGCCGCCCTGACGTTTACTTTGCCCGAGATAGGCGACACGATGCGCGAATAATCCAGTTGCACCTGCGCCTGGTTCAGCAGCGCGTCAGCATTATGCATTTGACTGCGCGTGGCATCGACGGCCTTGGCCTGCGCCTGCGCCTGAATGGTGTTCGCCTTCGCCACCTTGAGCGACGCTTCCGCAGCGCTTACGTTTCCTTGAGCTGTGTCTACCGCAGCCTTCGCTGCGTTGAGTGATGTCACAGCTTCATCCCGCGCCTGAGCGCTCATCACTCCCTGCTTCGCCAGCACGACCGTTCGCGATGTATCGGCCTCCTGGTGCTCATATTGAGCCTGAGCCTGCACGAGAGCGGCTTTTGCCGCACTCAATTGTGCTTCGGCATTAGTTACCTGGCTGGATGTGCTGCCGCGCATCTGGCGCTCGGTGTCGCTGGCCTGCTGCAGCATGTATTGCTGGCTGTTGGCCGTCGCGGCTGCGGCGTTGCGTGCTGCCGCCAGATCGTCACTCTGAATTATGGCAATCAGCTGTCCGGCTTTCACGTCGTCGCCTTCGTCGACAGTAAGCGTCTGTATGCGGCCCGGGATGCGCGAGCTGACGATGACTTCATTGGCATCTACCGTGCCAATGAGTTGCAGATCCTCCGAGTGCTGCGTCGAAAAGATATACCACGCCGAGTCCGATGAGCGCGAGTATTCCAAGCAAAATAAACACGCGATTGCGTGCATTCATACGCACTTTCTCCACACTTGATCTTTCTTGATTTGCGGCATGGGCGATTCCGCCAGCACGCGCTTCGCCAGCTTCGCGCCGTGAGCGCGGTCAACAAACAAGGCACTCCCCAGAAACCGCACGGCTGCCGAACGTCTCTTTTCGAGGACCGCCTTGTCGAAAGGATCAAACGGCAAGGCAATCTGCATCATCGGCGCGCTCAAAAAATAAAAGACGTTTGCGCCCAGCATGGAATACACAACCTGCAGCCAATCCAGGTCACACAACTCTCCGGTCTTGATCCCCTCTTCAACCGTCTCCTGGAGCTTCGCCAGCAGCGGCTTGAAGACCTTCTTTACCAGCAGGGGGACTGCTCCGCTCTCCCCGCGCCGCAGGCGCACCATCTCCTGCTGCAGCAGGCTCTGAAATTCGTGCTGGGTCAGAATCCGGTCGAAATGGCTCAGCGCGGCGCGCAGCAAGCGTTCTCCCGCGCTGTGCCCGGGATCAAGCGCGGCAAGCGTGCGCTCGACGACCGCGCTGGCGATTTCTTCGAATGCCGCGGTATAAAGCCCCTGCTTGCTCTTGAAGTAGTAGTAGAGCAGCGCCTTGTTAACCTTTGCTGACTCGGCGATGGCATCGGTGCGCGCTCCCGCGAAGCCATGCACGCTGAATTCGCGAATCGCAGCGCGAAGGATGTTCTTGCGCGTCTGATCGGCGCGGTCGTGACGTATGGGTATGGTTCTGCTCGTCATTAATTAACCAGTCAGTTAAAATCATACCAGTCGCCGATTGCGCGCTCGTCAAATTTTCGTCGATATCGGGCGCGTCAGTGCAAGGCGCTATGTTGACTCCAGCCTCCATGTTGCTTAATGTGGCTTCCTGAATCGATGAAGAATCCTCAGGTGCTTCCAACGCCTATTCCGGGACCCGCCGAAATTTCCGACAAACCAAAGTCCGCGATACCTCTACCGTCCATGCACGGCCTCGGGGTGCTGTGCGGCATTGCTGCGGGAGCCTGGCTGGGCGCGGCCGAGGCTCCAACCAAGCTGGTGACAGCCGGCCTCTCTCCGTACACCATTTCTCTCTGCATGGTCGCCGGAGTCTTCGTGGCACGGTGGACGTTTCCGACGTTACTGCGCGGAACCGCATACGTTTTCGAAGATCTGCGCGCCAAGCCTCATCTGATCGTGTGGGCGATAGTCGCGGGCGCTCTTTGGGCTGTCGCCAATACGCTGACTGTTTTTGCCATTCGCGATGTCGGGCTCACCATTGCCTTTCCTCTGTGGAATGCCAACTGTCTCGTCGGCCTCCTCTGGGGAATCCTGCTGTTCAATGAATTGCGGGGCGCCTCGGCAGGGAACTGGATAAAAGTGGTCGTCGGTTCCCTGGCGATTGTGGGCGGTGCGACCATGCTCGGGCTCAGCACCATCCGCTCGGCGAACGCATCCTCGACGCATGCCGCAGCCGGCATCGCCGCTGCCCTGGGTGCCGGCCTGCTGTGGGGCACCATGTATGTCCCATACCGCAAAGCGTACCTAAGCGGCATGAACCCTCTGTCGTTTGTCACCATCTTCACCGTCGGCGAACTGGGAACCATGCTTGCACTCTCTGTGGGGCTTGCCGGTGGCCTCCACTCCGTCGCTGTCCAGATTTCAGCCGCGCGGCACTTTGTCTTCTGGCTCTTCCTGGGAGGATTCTGCTGGGTCATCGGCGATCTCTTCCAGCAATACGCCACGAAGTATATCGGCATCGGCCGGGGCATCCCGCTCTCCAATACAAACCAGCTTTGGGGAATGGCCTGGGGCGCACTCGTATTCGGCGAACTAGCCGGGCTTGATCGCTCGCATCAGCTTGTAATTGTTGCAGGATCAGCCGTGATGATCCTTGGTGCGCTGGCCATCAGCACCGCGGCAGCATCTGCCGAGGAGCACCACTCGACAAGCCAGGCGCTGCTGCGCGAATGCAATCGCTACAACCTGGACTACCACCGCGCCCTGATGGCGCAGGCGGGCGTGGAACACGAGAGCCGGGCCGCCTCCAGAAAACGCTGGTGGGACTATCTGATCGTTGCTATTGCGATTGCTCTGTTCGCGTGGCTTGCCACCGGCGCTACGATGCCTCCACTGGCCATGAACATGAACTGGGCCGCAGGGTTGTGCCTGATTCTCGCCATCCTGCTCCTTGCAGGCGGCTGGACCTTGTGGAAGCGAACAAGATTTTTTTAGCGAAAACGCGCGCTCACCAGGCGATCTTCGCCGGGAAGAACTCCGCGAAGAGATCGTCGTAGTAAGGCTTGATCGCCGCGACGTCAGGACGCGCCAGTCCCTTCGAATACAGATCGTAGGGATTGAACTTCAGCACCCACTTCTGGAACATTTCCTCGTCGCGCGCGGTCATCAGGTGCCTGTAGGCACAATGCTGGTGCGCTGCGTAGAAGGAGTGGTAACGAAGCATGTAGATCGCCTCTTCCGGCAGATAAGGTTTCATCACATGCGCGATGTAAGCGTCGTGTCCCCACGACATATGGACTTTATCGAGGCCGCAATTCGGCTCGTAGATGCCGTAGAGCGTCTGATACTCCGGCACCTTCATATCCGGGTTGTTGGCGAAATATTCCGGAAAAACGATCTTGTCCGAGTAAGCGCACCCCACCGGGAAGGTGTCGCCCACCACCGCCCACTGCGGCTCTCCATACAGGCACAGAACCTTGCCCAGATCGTGCGCGAACGCGGCCGCCACCATCCATCGCGGGTGGCAGTCCCGGCGCACTGCTTCAGAGGTTTGCAACAGATGCTCGATCTGCGTCAGGTCGGTATCGGGATCGCTGTCGTCGACCAGCGTGTTCAGAAAGTCCGCCGCCTCCCAGATCGACCTTTCGCCCTTGTTCAGTGCGAAATACTCGGCTTCCTTGGCGAGCACGAAGTCGAGGGTCTGGTTTTCGTGGTTAAGCTTGTAGAACTCGGCGACCGTCGGCACGACCTTGGCGTCGTAATTGCGAAACTCAGCCTCGCTCTTGCCTTCCTTGTAGCGTCCGCTCACAAATTCGTCCCACTGCTCTTCGATCTGCGCTGCCTGCGCAACCTCAACCGGATTCAACGTAGTGTTCATGAATTAACCCTCCGCGGCTCTGGAGACTTCTGTGAGGTCCACCTGTTTGAAAACTAAACCTCGCTCCGGAAAATGGCAACGATTACCCATCGTTTCTCATGCTGCCTTCCGGTAAAGTGGAGCCTGCACTCAAGGGTGACTTGCAAGGGTGACTTGCGGCCGGATGAACTGCGGCAGAATCTCGGAGGTAATCTGTTGCTCAAAGCGATTTTGACCGATGTACAGTTCTGGATACCGGTGGCCGTGCTGGCGGTCGGAGTTGTGCTGCTGGCCTGGCTTCGCTGAGCAGCCTCGCTCATCACGATAGTTACATTTGTGTGAACTATGTGCTTGTTTGTACGTGGTTTGCTCGCTAGTCTTGACTTGGGAAGCAAATGACGTCAAGCGACACTCAACTGGGGGGCACGGGCCGCTTTCCCCCGATATTGCGGCTCGCAGGCATTGGCCTCTTGCTTGGCGTGCTTTCCTACTGCGCCCTTCTGCTGAATATGCGTTCCGGCGGCATCACGATATTGTGGCCGTCGAACGGGCTCCTTCTAGGAATATTGCTCCTGACCTCTCGCAGACAATGGCCCGCGTACGTCGTTGTTGGATATCTGGTTGATGTCGGCATCAATCTTAGTCTCGCGAATCCCGCGCCCATCTCGATCTACCTGGCCGGCTGCAACATGGTCGAAGTTCTGGTTGCAGCATTCCTTCTCTACCCGGTGCTTGTCCCCGCTCCGGATCTGACCCGCAAGCGGCAACTGGTCTTCTTTCTTGCATACGGAGTAATTCTGGCCCCGGCGATCGCGGCCTTTCTCGCGTCGCTCACTCTGCAGCGCTTTCACTCCAATCAGATGGCGCACACCTTCCGCCTGTGGTTTACAGCCGATGCGCTTGGCATCTCGACCGTCACTCCTCTTTGCCTGTCGCTGGTTGAGGGCAAGTACTTCTCGAAGCAGTTATTGCCCAGGCTGGTAGGTCCTCTCGTTCTCCTTTGTGCGGTCACGTTCTATGTTTTTTGGAGAACAGACGTCCCGCTTCTATTCATGATTCTCCCCTGCCTGATCCTGATGGGGCTCCGTATGGGCCTGGCGGGATCGTCGCTGGGGCTGCTCGTGGTCTCGGTGATTGGCGGATATCTTCACCACCGGCGGACATGGGCCGACAATGCTCATCCACGGGCGGTCACAGGAACAGCGCATTATCGCCGTTCAGTTCTTCATCGCTGTTTCGATGCTGTCCGTCTATCTGCTTGAAGTCGTTATGGCCGAGAGCCGGCGCCTTCAGAAGAGTCTGCAGACCAGTGAAGCGTATTTTCGCCTGCTTGCCGAGACCTCCCGTGACGTGATCGTGCTTACTGATCTGGAAGGCGCGCGCCGTTACGTTTCACCGGCTGCCGCCGAACTTCTGGGCTGGTCGCCCGAAGAGTTGCTGGGTGGCAGCTACCGCGATCTCGTTCACCCGGACGATCTCGGCGAGTGGAAGAACCTGCTTGCCGACAGCGGCACCGGAACAACCGGAAAAATCCTGCAGTATCGCTGCCGCAAGAAAGACGGCAGCTACCTGTGGATGGAATCCAACCTGCGCCTTTACCACGATCCGACCACGGGTACGCCCTTTGGTTTCGTGAACGTGGTGCGTGATATCTCCGGGCGCAAGGCTGCCGAAGAAGATCTTGAAAAGGCCTTTCGGTTAGTCGAAAGCCTGGCCAGCCTCGACGGCCTCACCGAGATCGCCAACCGGCGCCGGCTCGATCAGGTACTGGAACACGAGTGGCGGCTGGCGATCCGCACCGTGTCTGACATCTCCCTGCTGCTGATCGACGTGGATCATTTCAAGGCATACAACGACCTCTACGGACACCTCGCCGGCGACGATTGTCTCCGCCGCCTCGCCAAGGTGATTCTCGAAATGGTCGCCCGGCCCTCAGACCTGGTCGCGCGCTATGGCGGCGAGGAGTTCGCGGTGGTCTTGCCCAACACTCCCCCGGCCGGCGCGATGCAGGTCGCCGAGCGGATACGTTCCGCAGTTCAGGAGTTGGACATGCCCCACGAGGGAAATCAGCACCGGGTTGTCACGGTGAGCATCGGCTGCGCCACTCAGACGCCTGAAATGGACTCGAAGCTCGATGGCTTGATCGACGCCGCCGATCACGCCCTTTACCGGGCCAAGAACGCTGGGCGGAATGCGATTGAATGCGCCGGTCAGGGGATAGCCGGTGATGAGATATTGGAGCCGCACGACTCAAACAGCGCCTGACGGGCCGGTTTTTCTCCAGGCTCATCCGCCCAGATCGATCAACTCAACCTGCTCAATTGACTGCCCCAGAAACCGCGAGCCCAGATTGCGGAATTTCGTAACCGAGTCTGTCGCGTAGAAGCGGCGACGGTGCGGTTCGCCATCCGGATGGCACGGATTCTCCGGCAGGCAGAGTGCCGCTGTAACTTGTGTGGCCGTTGCTTCTGCGGAATCAATCACACGGATCGAGGGCGGCAGCGCCCGCTCGAAGTTCGCGCGGAGCAGAGGGTAGTGGGTGCACCCGAGCACCAGCGTATCTGGCTCGAATCCCGCGTGTTTCGACTCCTCGAGCAGCTCGGAGAGATAGATACGCAGCACGTCTTCAGTGACCGGATGCTCGACCCAGCCTTCCTCTACCAGCGGCACCAGCAGCGGAGCGGCTTTTTCGATAACGCGCAGGCCGCGCTCTCTGCATGCGGCAGAGTAGGCGTGGCTCTCGACCGTGGCTGCAGTGGCCATCACCAGCACGTCGCCCGTCCGCGTGGAGGCCGCGGCGGCATTCGCCCCGGTTTCGATCACCCCCAGCACCGGCACTGGAACGGCTGCCCGGATCGCGTCGAGAGCCAGGGCCGAGGCGGTGTTGCATGCGATCACCAGGTAATCCGCCTGCTGCTCTTCCACCAGAAAATGAGCGCTGGAGACAGCGTAGCGCGCGACTGTAGCCTGCGACTTGGCCCCGTAAGGCAGACGTGCTGTATCTCCGAGATAGATATAGTCCGCACCCGGCAGCCGTTCGAGCAGAGCCCGCAGGACTGTAAGGCCTCCGAATCCGGAATCGAAGACGCCGATGTTCAATTACTGACCCTCCGCAGGGACTGTTTCCGCAGCCAGATAAGTGCGCGTGAGGTCCGCGTGCCCGGCAAGTGTCTCCTGCTGGCGGCCGTCGACGAGAAAACGAACCTGCGTAATCGCCGGGAGGTTGGCGTGGAGAGTCCCGATGACCGCCAGCAAAGTCAGCGTCTCAGGTTCAATCCCGGAGGGATGCGACTGGGCGAAGGCGGCGCTGAAGTTAACCACGGCCATCTTTCCAGCGTTTCGTTGTCCGGCGGCCTGGGGCACCGGCATCAGAAAGACGTCGTCGATGTCGGGAGCATGGGCCTTTCCGGCTCTTACCAGTTCCCGCACCCCCAAGCGGGTGAGTGGACTTCGGGTCATGAAATGTCTCCAGCAGCGTCTCCAGCAGAACCCGCGCACGTGCACCGTCATCCTGGGGCAGTGGTAAGCTCCGCTGGCTCTCGGCAAGCGAGTTGTCGGCGTCATTGGGGATGAGCAGCGTTACCGGGGTCGCCGGGACTCCAGCAGGTTCGACAGCCGCAGTCGGACCCTGCACGCCATGCAGCCGGTCCTCCGCGCGCTCGCGCAGCCGGATCAGGACAGCAGCCATCACAACCGCCGCCAGCAGCATGGAGAAGAAGAGGATGCGCTGTGCCTTGGAGATCACGGCTGCTGCCTCCAGTCGGTGCGCCACTCGTCAATGGCGGCGGTCAGAGCATCGAGAATCGACCGCTGGTAAGCAGTGTCCGTGAGTGCCGTGGCCTTCGTTGTTGCTCCTGCCGCCAGCGGAGCCACTTCCACCGCGACCGCCGGACAGGTCAGGCTATCCATGGGCTGCAGAAAGGTGCGGCCAAGGCTCACCGGGATCTCCGCATGCGCCAGCGCCGAATCGATCTCCGACGAAAGCTTCAAACTCTGCGTGACGTATGCCGATTGTGCCGTCTGCCACGGCAGGAATCGTGTAATCGGAGCTGGCGCGAGCGACGAGGTGTAGAGGTGCACCCCGCTTCCGGTAGCCGTGGCGTGAATAAGGATGCACGCTGCCGCGGGCGTGTGGTTAGCCGTTTCGGCGCGATTGGTTGGGGAGGGATTGATGTCTGAGTCGCGGGTGGTGACGACTCCGATCCCATGAGCCGAGAGCATGGAGCGCAGCCGCATTGCCAGACTCAGCGTGATGTCCTTCTCCAGCAGATGGTCGGAAATGCGGGCTCCGGTGTCATTGCCGCCATGAGCGGCATCCACGACCACCAGGAACCGTGGCGCCACATTGGGATTCACCGGCGCGGGAACCGAGGGCACAGGCGGAGCAGGCGGCACCGGAACAGCCGGCTGCGTCTGCTGGGCATTGCCGGCAGCCGGCAAAAGCAATGGCACCATCGCGAGACTCAATAAGCTGCACCGCGCAGCCTCAGTCCAACGCATAGATTGCCAGGCCACTGAGAAGTTTAGGGAAGAAGTCAGTCGACTTCTGCGGCATTACCTCGCCCGCAAATGCGACCTCCCGCAGCTGGTCGAGGGTGACCGGATTCATCAGGAATGCGGCGTTTGCTTCCCCCTCCGCGACCTGCTCCATGGCCTCAGCCGCGTCGCGCACATACCGCACGTTGCTCTGCTCGCGGATGGCTTCCGCCGTTATTCCCAGAAGCCGTTCAAGGACCAGCCCATGAAGCTGCACGACATCGAGCTGGCGCTGCCGTTCGGAGACATCCTTCAGAGCGCCGGCAACAGCTTCGGATTTAGCCAACATCAGATGGCTTCCGCCGCTTGTAACGGCAACAAACGCTGTCCGGTCCTTGATCGCAGCCAGGCGAGCCATGATTGCTTCAGGATCGTCCGCTTCAGGATCGCCCGCAGATAGCGGTTCAATCTCAAAATAGTCTCGGGCGCGCGTCAGGAACTCCGAGGGAACAAAGCCTTTCAAGCTATGCACCACACGATGCGTCGGCAGGATCACCAGCCCTTCGGAATCCATGTTGACAAAGGTCATCATGACTGCCGCTTCCGGATACGGCGGCTCGGGCATCATGTAGGAATTGCGCCTCGCGGTCGACGAAACACCCGCCGGAGCCCGCTCACGAGAATAGTTGAGGGCCGTCTCATATCTGTGGTGGCCGTCCGCGATGATGAGCTTCTTGTCTTCGAGGGCTGCCGTGAGCATCTTGATCGTGTTCGGGTCGCTCACCCGCCAGACGCGATGCAGAACCTCATACTCGTCGGTCACCTCGATATCCGGCGCTGCCGTTGAGTCGAAGAGCAGGCGTTCGGCGCTCAGTCCGGGATCGGAATACAGCATGAAGATCTGGCCGAAGTGGGCGCGGGTGGCGCGCAGCAGGTTCAGCCGGTCGCTCTTGGGTTTGGATAAAGTCTGTTCGTGACGGAAAACGACTTTCTGGGCATAGTCGTACAGTTCGCCGAGAGCGATAAATCCGCGGCGCTCCAGAGTTGAACCAGCCGATCCGGGGACGGTAAAGCGCTGCGAATAGGCGAAGACGCAGGGCTCGTTCTCCTGCGTCAGGACGGCTGCTTCGGCGCCATGACGCAAAATCGCGCGCCGCCCGCGTATAGACGTCGCCGTCGGAGGCCGAATCAAAGAGTTCAGGCAGTCCCAGGATGATCCGCACCAGGTTATACGGACTGCGCTGATAGTAGGCTTCCTGCATCGCTGGTGTGATCTTGTCGTACGGCTGGGTTAATACGTCTTCCAGCCGGACCAGCGATGGGTTGTAGCGAAGGGCACGAAATGGGTAGACACGGGCCATGCAATGCGATGGGTCGTACACGCCGGACTCCACGTGAGTCCGGTGATGATTGCCAAAGAATCCTGCCCGATTGTAAATCAGCAACGCGATTCGAGTTGCGCGAGCGAGGAGGGAACCGGCCCGGCTGCGGAACGTATTCCCATGTTGATACAACCGTTGTGACAGCACGAAAGAAGCGGACGCAAGGACTTTCGCAGCGTGCTAGGATGCAAGTCACCAGCAGCCGCAACGATTGCAGCACTGTCCGTTGTTGATGTTCTGATTTGTGAGAGAGCTCGACGCAGGAACGTGGAACCAAGAGCAATGATGGCTACTCAGAGCCCGGCCCCCATATCCTCCAGCGTCAGTTCTCTGGCTCGCAGACGCCGCCACCGATTTGTCTTAACGCTGTTCGCCGCATCCACTCTCTTTATGTTGGCCTCTGTCCTGATTCCGGCTACCGCCGGCGCGCAGGAGGACCCGCTCAGCACTGTTCATGTGCAGCCGCCTCCGCCTGAGCCAAGTAAGGAGCCGGCGCCCCTCGAAGGCCCGACGGCATTGAAATCCACCCGAGCCGGAGAGAAGATCCGCGTCAACGTGAACCTGGTGCTGGTGCCGCTGACCGTCACTGATCCCATGGACCGGCTGGTGACCGGGCTGGAAAAGGAAAATTTCTTCATCTACGAGAACAACCACCTTGAAACGATCAAGTCGTTTTCGACCGATGACGCGCCCGTATCCATCGGTGTGATCTTCGACCTCAGCGGCAGCATGAGCAACAAAGTGATTCGTGCCCGTGATTCCATCCTCGAGTTCATGAAGACCTCCAACCCCCAGGACGAGTTCTTCGTTATCGGATTCAATGACCGTCCTGAATTGATCGAGGACTTCACCTCATCGGTCGACCAGATTGAGGCCCGATTGGCCATCGTGAAGGCCGAGCACCGCACCGCCCTGCTCGACGCAATCTACTACGGCCTCAACAAGATGAAGCAGGCGAAATATGAGCGCAAGGCGCTGCTCGTAGTTTCGGACGGCGGTGACAACCGCAGCCGCTACACCGAAGGCGAAGTGCGGGCAGTGGTACGCGAGTCGGGTGTGCAAATTTATTCCATCGGAATCTTCGATCCCTATGCAGCCACCACCGAGGAGCGGTTAGGCCCGCTCCTGCTGAACGACATCAGCGATGAGACAGGCGGGCGCCTCTTCCGCGTCGACGATGTCGCGGAGATGGGCGACATTGCCACCAAAATCAGCGCTGAACTGCGCAACGAATACGTGATCGGTTACAAGCCGGACAACGACAAGCATGACGGGAAGTGGCGTAAATTGAAGGTGAGGCTGGTGCCTCCGGCAGGGCTGCCACAGCTCACAGTCCATGCCCGTACCGGATACTATGCGCCCTTGCAGTAATCGTCATTTCTTAGCAGAAGTCTTTATACTGGGCCTCCTTTTCGCGGCCCCCCTCTCCCTCGCGGCGCAGAATGCGTCCGGGCCGCCGGTTGCTACGCCAAAATCCGCCGCCGCCCGGGCTCTTGCCGGCGAAGCGCCCCTGCCTCCCACGCAGACGCAGACAGCCCCTGCCCAGAAGCCCGAAACCCAGCCTCCTCTGAACGTGGACCGCGACCCTGTCCTCTCGCCCGACGCCGAGGACAATGAGCCGGTCAGCCCGGACCACCCCGGCTCGCCCAATCGCGGAGCCCAGACGCTGGAGCGCGGACCGCACGGCGGTTTCACCCTGAAGCGCAACGTGGATGAGGTGGTTCTCAACGTCACGGTACTCGACGAAGGCGGCCATCTGGTGACCGACCTCAAGAAGGACGACTTCAAGATATTTGAAGACGGCGTCCCTCAGACCATCGCGTCCTTCCAGCACCAGGACATCCCTGTATCGATGGGCATCATCATCGATAATTCGGGGTCGATGCGGGACAAGCGCGCCGCCGTTAATACAGCCGCACTGGACCTGGTCAAGGCCTCGAACCGCGACGACGAAGCGTTCATCGTCAACTTCTCCGACGAAGCTTTCATCGACCAGGACTTTACCTCCGACATCGGCAAGCTTCGTGATGGCCTCGCCCACATCGATTCGAAGGGTGGCACGGCGCTCTATGACGCTGTGGTTGCCTCCGCCGACCAGCTTGCGAAGAACGCCAAGCGCCCCAAACAGGCACTGCTGATCATTACCGACGGCGAGGACAACGCCTCTACCTTCAACCTCGAGCAGACCATTCGCCGGGTGCAGGATCTGCAGGGGCCCGTAGTCTACTCGATCGGCCTGCTGTTCGGGGACGAAGGGGGCCGTGAATCGCGGCGTGCCAAGCGCGCCCTGAAACTCCTGTCGGATGAAACCGGCGGCATCCCGTTCTTTCCCAAGTCGCTGGCGGACGTCGACACGATCGCCGCCGAAGTAGCCCGCGACATACGCAATCAGTACACCATCGGCTACCACTCGACCAAGCCGCCCTCGCAGGGCGGATATCGCGTCGTGAAGGTGGAGGCCCACGCCCAGGGCCACGGCAAGCTCTTCGTCAGAACGAGAAGCGGCTACTACCCCAAACCGGTGGCGCCGGAATCGAAATCGGCCCAGGCCCAGTAAGCTGATTAATAGGCGACTACATGGGGATGATGCGTCTGCGTCGGCGGAAGCGCTGCGGAGTGCTCGGCCAGCACCACGCGGTTGCGGCCTAAGTGCTTGGCTTCGTAAAGAGCACGATCTGAAAGACTTAACAGGTGATCCAGCGAGTCGCCATTGTTAGGGTACACGGCGACCCCGATAGAGATCGTCACTTCCCGCAGCGCCTCGCCGCGGTGATAGATGCGCAGCTCGCTGACCATATGCCGGATGGATTCAGCCCGAATCAGGGCGTCCTCGGTTCCCAGCTCGGGCAGGATCGCAACGAACTCCTCGCCGCCATAGCGGCACACCGTGTCCTCGCTGCGGACCGCCTGGCGCATCACCCCGGCGACCTCCCTCAGTACCACATCGCCGGCCTCGTGGCCGTAGGTGTCGTTGAGCTGCTTGAAGTGGTCGATATCGAGCATCAGCACGGCAAGAGGCTTCTGGTGGCGCACTGCTCGCCGCAGCTCACGATCGAGAGCAATCTCCATGAACCGCCGGTTGAACAGGTTGGTCAGGCTGTCGCGAATCGACTGGTGCTCCAGGATGGTGCGCAGGTTGAGACCGGCGATGCGGATCGAAGCCAGCTCGACCATCTGTTGCAGAGCCCTCAGGTTGGCGTCGACCATCGCCGCGATTCCCGACGAGCCGCATTCCACGTAGACCAT
The DNA here is from genome assembly GCA_963725225.1 of uncultured Acidobacteriaceae bacterium. Taxonomy (GTDB): domain Bacteria; phylum Acidobacteriota; class Terriglobia; order Terriglobales; family Acidobacteriaceae; genus Silvibacterium. Next base: position 66,477 of record CAVRXY010000016.1, on the reverse strand, counting down.
TCCCAGCGTCTCTCCGTGCGCCGCCAGCGGCAGGCAGATGTAGTTTTCCGGCGGCTTGCCGGCGAAATGCGTGCAGTGAACTTCAGACTGGCCCGCCCGGCGCCAGCGCATCCGTCCCGAGCGCAGCCCGCAACAGGCATCGGGCGCAAAGCCATCCATGAGCAGGGTTGACCCGTTCCACGTGGCTTCCACCTCGACCATTTGCCTTGATTCGTTGATAAAGCAAATGCCGCCGGTTGTTCCCGGAAGCAGCTGCGCGAGATAGCGCACGGCCGAATGCTGCGCCTGGTCGGCGTTCATGCAAAGCTGCAATTCATCCCGGGCCCCGGTCAGCAGGTCCGATTCCCGCGCCTGGCGCTCCAGCGCGCGAATTGTCCCGGCGAGCTTATCATTCGTCTCCGACAGGCGTTGTTCGTATTTGCGGCGATGCAGCGCATCGCGCAGCAGTAACCCGAACAGAACCAGCACCACCACCAGCGCAAGCACGGTGAAGCTTACGCTGATCAGCAGACTGCGCGAGGCATTGAGCTTTGCCGTCTCCGTGCGGAGCGCGAGCAGTTCGCGCTCTCTTGCCTGCATCAGGCTCAGAGTTTCTCGGGCAGCGAGCAACTGTTGGCTTGGAAATTTCGAGTCCGTGCCGAATACGTCGAAGGTTTTCACCAGGTCGGCAGCCTGCTTTTCCAGCACCTGGGCACGAGCCACCTGCGCCGGGTTATCGCTCACCACCTGCTGCAGATGCAGCGCGCTCGAGTAGAAAGTAACTACGCTGGACTGCGCATTGCGAAGGTTGCTTTCATCGTGAGTCAGCAGATAAAGCTGCAGATTGGGCTCGATCCGGTCGAGTCTCTGTGTCTCCTGCTGCAGGTCGGAGATAACAGACTGTGAGTGTTCCAGCCAGTCACGTGATTCGTTGAGCCGCCGCGCCGAGCCATAAAGCAGCCATCCCGCGGTCCACACGCAGATGGAAACCCCAATCGTCGCCAGCACCAGCATGGAGACTGCCTTGCTTTTGCCCGCGGATATGGATGGGGTTATCGGCAAAGTAATTCCTCGAGCGGATATCTCCGCGAGAGATCTCTTCGTAGTTAGAGCGTGTTAGCAAGAGATTACAGGACCATCATGGGAAACCCAAGCAAAAACAGGGCTCGGGATGCCGGAAGTAACCCGCGAAACGCGCCATCCGCCTGCTACACTAAGGAGTTTTGTTATGAGTGGATCAAGCGCCGTTCAGCAGACTGGCATGGCCCTGCGGGTCGCCGAAGACATTACCGAATTGATCGGACAGACCCCGATGCTGCGGCTCCGCAGAGTCGCCCGGCCAGGCTGGGCCGCCGTCTACGCCAAGCTTGAGTTCCTGAATCCCGGAGGCAGCGTCAAAGACCGCGCCGCCCTGGGAATGATCCTCGACGCCGAGCAGCGGGGCATACTCAAGCCCGGCTCTACGATCGTCGAGGCGACCGCCGGCAATACAGGTGTGGGGCTGGCCCTTGTCGGCGTGAACCGCGGCTATCGAGTGGTGCTCTTTGTCCCCGAAGGCTTCGCCGAGGAGAAGTGCATCCTGATGCGTGGTTTCGGAGCCACCGTCGTGCGCACCCCGGAGGCAGAAGGCATGAAGGGAGCCATCCGCCAGGCGCAGGCCCTGGCCGGGAACGATCCCAACGCCTTTGCCGCCCTCCAGTTCGATAATCAGGCCAATCCCCGCTTCCACCACGACACCACCGCCGTCGAGATCTGGGAACAGATGGACGGCCGCATCGACGCCTTCGTGGCCGGCGTAGGTACAGGCGGAACCTTCTCCGGGATTGCTCAGTTCCTGAAGGAACAGAATCCGGACATCCTCACCGTCGCGGTCGAAACCCAGGGCTCCGTCCTTCAGGGCGGCGAGCCCGGCCCGCACAAGGTGGAGGGGATCGGGGCCTCGTTTGTGCCCGGAACCTTCGACCGCTCGGTGGCCGACGAAATCGTCATGGTACCAGACGAACCGGCCTTCGCCATGGTTAAGCGCCTCGCGGCCGAAGAAGGACTGCTCGCCGGATCAAGTTCCGGCGCCATCGTTCATGCCGCTCTGGCTGTAGCTGAACGCCTTGGTCCCGGCAAGCGCGTGGCGACGATCATTCCCGATTCAGCCGAGCGCTATCTTTCCAAGAACATCTTCAACGAAGACTAAGCGGCTCCCCCGCCAACTTCACAAGTGAGGTCCAGCTTGACGGATTCAACCAGCCACTCCCACGGCTTCGCCACCCGCGCCATCCACGATGGACAGCATCCCGACCCGCTGACCGGCGCAGTCAACGTGCCCATCTATCTCTCCTCGACTTATGCACAGGAGGAGATCGGTAGCCATAAGGGTTACGAATACTCTCGCGTGTCGAACCCTACGCGCGACGCGCTCGAGACGAATCTCGCCTCTCTTGAAGGCGGCGCCAGCGCCCACGTTTTCTCGAGCGGCATGGCCGCCATCATGGCCATGATCACCATGTTTCGCAGCGGCGACCACGTCATTTGCGGAGAGAACGTCTACGGAGGAACGCCGCGCCTCTTCAACCAGATCGTCACCCGCTACGGCATCGAGTTCAGCTACGTCGACACCTCCGACCCTGAGAATGTCCGCCGCGCCATCCGGCCATCGACAAAGCTGGTCCACATCGAGACGCCGACGAATCCCATCATGACGCTGACCGACATTCGCGCCGTCGCCGACGTGTGCCATGAGCGCGGAGTGGAACTGGCCGTCGACAACACCTTCATGTCGCCGTATTTCCAGCGCCCCATTGAACTCGGCGCGGATATCGTCATGCACTCGACGACCAAGTTCCTCAATGGCCACAGCGATGGTCTGGGTGGAGTCCTGGTCGGCACGAAACCGGAGCACAAGGAGAACTTCGCCTTCGTGCAGAAGTGCACCGGCGGCATTCTTTCGCCCTTCGAATGCTGGCTGGTTCTGCGCGGAGTAAAAACCCTCGCCGTCCGCATGCGCCAGCATGACTCGAGCGGCCGCAAGATCGCGGAGTATCTGTCGAAGCACCCGAAAATCAGCAAGGTCCACTATCCCGGCCTCACCTCTCATCCGCAGCACGAGCTCGCAAAGCGTCAGATGTCCGGCTTCGGAGCTCTCATCTCTTTCGAAACCGGTTCGCTTGAAAACGCCAACGCCATGCTTCGCCAGGTCAAGGTCTGCACGCTGGGCGAGTCCCTTGGCGGAGTCGAGACACTGATCTCCCATCCGGCGACCATGACTCATGCTGCTATCGGCGCAGAAGCCCGGGCGAAGCTGGGCATCACCGACGGGCTCGTCCGCATCTCGGTTGGTATTGAAGAGGTGGACGACCTGCTCGCCGATCTGGACCAGGCACTCAATCACATCTGAAGATACAAATTGTTGCACCTGTCTTCACGACGAGGTTGAAGGGCAAAGCGGGCCTGTCCCATCTATGATGGGAGCTGGTTTATTTTTAGAAACGTCGAAACTCACGGGACCCCGTCAGACCTGTCATGCGCATAATTCCAGTATTTCTGGGTGCGGTGCTGGGTGCGGGAGTTTCATTGCTTGCCGGCTGCGGGACCCACATGGGCAACAGCCTGATTTCAAATCCCCCCAGCAATGCGGACTTCAGCCTCACTGCCTCGCCATCGACTCTCAGCCTGACTGCGGGTGCCACCGGGCAAGCCATTTCTGTAACAGCGACCGCGCTCAATGGGTTTACAGGCAGCGTGAGTGTCTCTCTTGCCGGACTTCCCGCCGGCGTGACCGCGAGTCCATCAACCTTAACCCTGACGCCCGGCGCAGCCCAGACGCTCACGCTCACCGCGGGATCCTCCGCCGTAACCGGGACGGCGACGATCACGCTTACCGGCACATCCGGAACTGATAGCCACACGGCTACAGTGGCACTGACGGTCACGGCAGCGGCAGCGCCCGATTTCTCATTGACCGTGACGCCCGCAAGCGTCGACCTGACGGCAGGAGCCTCTGGTCAGACGGTTGCGGTAACAGCAAATGCGATAAACGGGTTCACAGGAAACGTAAGTGTGTCTCTGGCTGGCTTGCCCTCTGGCGTGACGGCCACTCCTTCGACGCTGACATTGACACCTGGTGCACCCCAGAACCTTACTCTCACCGCGTCTGTATCCGCCGCAGGCGGGATGACCCCCGTCACCGTGACCGGAACATCCGGCAGTCTGACTCATACCGCCCCCATCGCGCTGACAGTCACCTCCGCAGCACCGGCTTCTGATTTCTCGCTCACCGTTGCTCCGACGAGCCTGAGCCTGACTGCCGGCGCAACCGGGAAGTCAGTTTCTGTGACAGCGACCGCACTCAATGGATTCACCGGATCGGTTTCCGTGTCCCTGAGCGGATTACCCGCCGGAGTGACTGCCAGCCCATCGACTCTGACCCTTACGCCGGGCGTGGCTCAAAACCTCACACTCACCGCAGGCGCCTCAGCCGTCGCGAGCATGGACACAATCACGCTGACCGGCACATCCGGCGCCCTGACTCATACGGCCACTGTTGCGCTGACCATCAGTGCCGCCGCTCCTGGACCTGATTTCTCGCTCACCGCCGCCCCGACAACTCTCAGTCTGACCGCCGGCGCGGCCGGGAAATCAGTTTCTGTAACAGCCAATGCGCTGAATGGCTTCACCTCCAACGTGAGCGTGTCCCTGAGCGGATTGCCCGCCGGGGTAACGGCCACCCCATCGACTCTGACGCTTACGCCGGGCGTGGCTCAAATCCTGACACTCACCGCAGCGGCGAGTGCGGCACCCCGCACCGCGACGATCACGCTGACCGGCACATCCGGAATCCTGACCCACTCCGCAACCATTGCCCTGACAATTACAGCCACAGCACCGTCGCCCGACTTCTCACTCAGCGTCTTGCCCGCCAACCTCAGCCTGACTGCCGGTGCAACCGGGAAGTCAGCTTCTGTAACCGCGAATGCGCTGAATGGATTTACAGGCAAAGTGATTGTGTCTGTGAGCGGGTTGCCCTCTGGCGTGACGGCCAGCCCGTCCACGCTTACGCTCACTCCCGGCGTGGCTCAGAGCCTGACCCTGTCAGCTTCGACCTCCGCCAAAGCTGGAACTGCGACCATAACACTGACGGGTACATCCGGAACCCTGACCCACTCGGTAACCTTGCCCTGACAATTACAGCCGCAGCATCGTCGCCGGATTTCTCGCTCACCGTTGCGCCGCCAACTCTCAGCGTGACCGCCGGTGCGGCCGGCAAGTCAGCTTCTGTAACCGCGAATGCGCTGAACGGATTTACAGCCAACGTGATTGTGTCTGTGAGCGGGTTGCCCTCTGGCGTGACCGCCAGCCCGTCCACGCTTACGCTCACTCCCGGCGTGGCTCAGAGCCTGACCCTGTCGGCCTCGACCTCTGCCAAGGCGGGCACTGCGACCATAACGCTGACCGGCACATCCGGAACCCTGACCCACACCGCCACCATCTCCCTGACGATCGCGGCTGCTGCCCCGGCCCCGGACTTCTCACTGACCGTCAATCCGGCGAGCCTCACATTGACCGCCGGAGGCGCAGGACAACCGGCTTCTGTAACAGCAAATGCGCTTAATGGCTTCACAGGCAGCGTGAACCTGTCCGTGTCCGGATTGCCCACGGGCGTAACCTCGAGTCCATCAGCACCGACACTGACTCCCGGAACCGCCCAGAGCCTGACATTCACCGCTGCCTCCAATGCCGCCGCCGGAACGGCGACCATCACGCTCACAGGCACCTCGGGCACTCTTACTCACACAGCTACGCTGAAGCTGACTGTTAACGCCGCTGCTGCGGCAGGAATCGACGTCACCACCTATCACTACGACAACGCCCGCGACGGTCTGAATGCCAGTGAGACGACGCTGACGCCTTCCAATGTAAACTCGACCAGCTTCGGCAAGGTTGGTCTCTACGCAACCGATGGCAAGGTCGATGCGGCGCCGCTCTATCTCTCCGGCATGACGATCAGCGGTCAGACCCATAATGTACTCTACGTAGCGTCTGAACACGACAGCGTCTATGCCTTCGACGCCGATACCGGCGCTCAGCTTTGGAAGATCTCAGTCCTCGGCGCTAACGAGACCACAAGTGATGACCACAATTGCGGACAGATTTCGCCGGAGATCGGAATCACCGCGACCCCGGTCATCGACCGCACTTACGGCCCTCATGGCGCAATCTTCGTCGTGGGCATGACCAAAGACTCGAGCGGCAACTACCATCACCGGCTTCACGCTCTCGACCTGACCACAGGCGCCGAGCTGAGCGGCGGCCCGACCGAGATCCAAGCGACCTATCCGGGCACCGGCTTTGCCTCGGAAAGCGGCTCGCAGATTTTCCATGCCGAGAAATACGCCGAACGCGTTGGCCTGCTGCTCTTGAACGGCACCATCTACATGGGTTGGACCTCACATTGCGACCAGGCTCCCTATACCGGCTGGCTGATGGCTTACAGCGAACAGACCCTGCAGCAGACCGCGGTGCTCAACCTCACCCCGAATGCCGCAGATATCGCGAAGCCATTCAACGAAGGCGGAGGTTCTATCTGGATGAGCGGCGCCGGTCTGGCCGGGGACAATAGCGGCAATATTTACTTCCTCGACGCCAACGGCGGCTTCGACTCCGCGCTCGACGCCAACGGCTTCCCCATCCACGGCGACTATGGAAACGCCTTTATGAAAGTCTCCACCGCCAATGGCAAGCTCGCTGTGGCGGACTACTTCAACACATCCACCACGGTCACCGAGTCAAACGACGATACCGACCTCGGATCGGGTGGCGTGCTCCTGCTGCCCGATCAGACCGATGCCAACGGTCACACATATCAGCTTGCAGTCGGCGCCGGCAAGGATCGCTCCATCTATGTCGCCGATCGAAATAACATGGGCAAGTTCAACTCGGTCAGCAACAATATTTATCAGCAATTGTCCGGAGCACTCGCAAACGGCGAATGGGGCATGCCCGCATGGTTCAACGGAACCGTCTACTACGGCGGTCAAGGCGATGTTATGAAGGCGTTCAACGTAGTGAATGCCCAATTGCAAACAACGCCCTACGAGTCAGTCTCCAACGACGTTTTCCTATCCCGGGACAACGCCCAGCGTAAGCGCGCAACGGCACGACGAACGGAATCGTGTGGGCGGTCGAAAACTCAATCATGGCAGCGGTGTCCTCCACGCTTACGACGCGACGAACCTTGGCAATGAACTCTATAACAGCAATCAGGCTGCGGGCGGCCGGGACAGCTTCACCGACAACAAATTCATCACCCCCGTCGTCGCCAACGGCAAGGTATTTGTAGGAACCACCACCGGCGTGGCCGTCTTCGGCCTGCTTCACTGATCACTGAGGAAACCCGCCGGCTCCGCGAACGCTTCAGGTCTGCGTGATTTGCAAAAAACAAAAGCCGCGACGCCAGATCGACGCCGCGGCTTCGTACCCGAACCTTTACTGGTGCGGCCTTTGTTCCGGCCCGATTGCAGGCGGCACCACCGCAGCCAGCACTTCCGGTGTCTCTTCCTTCAGTTCCGGCAGCGGAGCCTCAAGAGCCAGCTTCAGAACCTCGTCCATCGAATCGACAAAGTGCAGCTTCATCGCGCTCTTCAGATTCTCCGGCAAATCGGCAAGATCCTTCTGGTTATCGGCCGGCAGAATCGCCTCGAAGATGCCCGCGCGATGCGCCGCGAGCAGCTTCTCCTTGAGCCCACCGATCGCCAGCACCTTGCCGCGGAGGGTAATTTCGCCCGTCATAGCGATGTCCCGGCGCACCGGAATCTTGACCAGGGCGCTCGCCACCGCAACCGCCAGCGTAATGCCAGCCGAGGGACCATCCTTTGGAATCGCCCCTTCGGGCACGTGGATATGGATGTCGATATTGCGATAGAAATCGCGCGGAAGGCCCAGATGGTGCGACCGGCTGCGCACATACGACAGCGCCGCCTGCGCCGACTCCTGCATCACATCGCCGAGTTGGCCGGTAGTGGTGAGCTTGCCCTTACCGTCAAGAATCTGCACCTCGGTCTGCAGGATGCTCCCGCCAACCTCGGTCCACGCAAGCCCGTTGACCAGGCCGATTTCGTTTTTCTCATGCACCAGCGAATCGCGGAACTTCGGCACGCCCAGAAAATCTGGAAGATTCGCTGCGGTGATCGCTTCCTTGTGCTTTGGCCCGCTCTTCACCACGCGCCGTGCGACCTTGCGGCAGACGTTGCCGATCTCGCGTTCAAGATTGCGGACGCCCGCCTCACGTGTGTAGCTGCGAATCATCTCCGTCAGCGCGTCATCGCTGAAAATGACGTTCTTCTCCGTGAGCCCGGTATTTTCGCGCTGTTTCCGGATCAGATACTGCTTCGCGATCTCAAGTTTCTCTGTCTCGGTGTAACCGTGCAGCCGCAGGATCTCCATGCGGTCCTGCAGGGCCGGCGGAATCGTGTGCAGCACGTTCGCCGTAGCCACGAACAGCACCTGCGAGAGGTCGTACTCGACGTCGAGATAATGATCCTGGAAGCTCGCGTTCTGCTCCGGATCGAGCACTTCAAGCAGCGCCGATGCCGGATCGCCGCGGAAATCGGAGGCCATCTTGTCGACCTCATCCAGCATGAAGACCGGATTCCGCGTGCCCGCTTTCTTCATCGACTGGATGATCTGCCCCGGCAGCGCGCCGATATAGGTCCGGCGATGCCCGCGGATCTCAGCCTCATCGCGCACGCCGCCCAGCGACATGCGCACAAATTTCCGGCCGGTAGCCTTCGCGATCGACATGCCCAGCGAAGTTTTGCCCACGCCTGGAGGTCCAACGAAGCAGAGAATCGAGCCCTTGGGATTCTTCACCAGCTGGCGCACCGCCAGAAACTCGAGAATGCGCTCCTTGATCTTTTCCAGGCCGTAGTGATCCGCATTGAGAACCTTCTCTGCGTGATCGATGCTGCGCGTCTCCTTCGACTTCTTCTTCCACGGCACCGCCAGCAGCCAATCGAGATAGTTGCGTGACACGGTCGACTCAGCCGACATCGGCGGCATGGCTTCGAGCTTCTTCAGCTCCTGGATCGCCTTATCGAAGACGTCCTTGGGCATGCCTGCTGCCTCGATCTTGCGCTTCAGCTCGTCGAATTCGCTTTTCTCGCCCCGCCCGAGCTCCTTCTGAATCGCCTTGATCTTCTCGTTCAGGTAATACTCTTTTTGCGCGCGCTCCATCTGCCGCTTCACGCGCGACTGCACGCTGCGGTCCATGTTGAGCTTCTCGATCTCCACGTCGAGAACATCCGCGATCATCCCCAGCCGTTCCGTGGGATCGAAGACGTCGAGTATCATCTGCTTCTCGGCTATCTCGATCTGCAGATTTGCGGCGATGGTATCGGCAAGCTTCGCCGGCTCGTCGGTCCGAACCGCGGCGATCATCGTCTCGTAGTTCAGCGACTGCTGCAGCTTCACATACTGCTCAAAGAGGGAAGTCACGCGCTGCACCAGCTGCTCGGTCTGCGGAGTTATCTCGAACTCCGTCTTTACCGTGCTGACGGTCGCAACAAAAAAGCCATCGGAATCGTTCATCTCGACGGCGCGCGCCCTCTCCAGGCCCTCAACCAGGACTTTGATGTTGCCGTCCGGCATCTTCACGCTCTGCACGATATTGCCGATCGTGCCTACAGGGAAGATGTCCTCGGCCTGCGGCTCGTCCACGCGCGCATCGTGCTGCGTAGCCAGAAATATTTTGCGATCGCCGTTGAGCGCCTCTTCAAGAGCTCGGACACTCGACTCGCGCCCCACTACGAAGGGCGTCATCATGTGCGGAAAGATCACCATGTCCCGAATGGGCATCATGGGGAGCTTGCGCAGCTCGTTTTTATCGCGGCTCTCTCTGGATTGGGTCACAGAACCCCCTTCGTCACTCTTTAGATGAACTTTAACCCATTCAGACTCATAACGGGCGAAGTTCGGTTATTTGTTGCCGTCCTATGCACACGTGAATGAGCATTGTGTGAAAACACAAAGGCGAGCCTGCTGGCTCGCCTTCGCATTTCGTTCGCACCGCGAAGACGCGTCTTGTCAGCCCGCCTTGTCGAGCAGCATCACGGACAGGTCGCGGTTTCTCACCATCTCCGCGCTGATTTCCAGCTCCTTGATCTTCTTGTTGCTGGGCAGGTGATACATCAGGTCGAGCATCAGCTCTTCGAGGATCATGCGCAAACCGCGCGCTCCCACCTTGCGCTGCAAAGCCTCCTGCGCGACAGCGCGCGTAGCATCTTCGCTGAAGGCGACTTTCACATTCTCGTACTCGAACAGCCGCTGATACTGCTTCAGGATCGCATTGCGAGGCTTGGTCAGAATCTCGATCAGCGCCGCCTCGTCCAGTTCGTCGAGCACGCCCATCACCGGCAGCCGGCCAACGAATTCCGGTATCAGCCCGAACTTGATCAGATCCTGCGGCTCGGCCTTGCGGAGAAGCTCGGAGTCCCGCTGCGCCGCATAGGGCGCACCCGGCTCTCCCTGATCCTTCTCGGCGATCGCCTTGAATCCCAGCGCCTTCTTGCCCACGCGCCTGCCAATTACCCGCTCGAGGCCAACAAAAGCCCCGCCGCAGATGAAAAGAATGTTCGTCGTATCGACCGGAGTGAACTCCTGGTGCGGATGCTTGCGTCCGCCCTGCGGCGGAACATTGGCCACCGTGCCTTCCAGGATCTTCAGCAGCGCCTGCTGCACGCCTTCGCCGGAAACATCCCGGGTAATCGAAGGATTCTCGTCCTTGCGTCCGATCTTGTCGATCTCGTCGATGTAGATAATGCCTGTCTGCGCGCGCGCCACATCGCCGTCAGCGGCCTGCAGCAGCTTCAGGATGATGTTCTCGACGTCCTCGCCTACGTAGCCCGCCTCGGTCAGCGTGGTCGCGTCCACGATAGCGAAGGGAACGTCGAGCATCTTGGCCAGCGTATGCGCAAGCAGTGTCTTGCCGCTGCCCGTGGGGCCCACGAGCAGGATGTTCGACTTCGACAGCTCCACATCGTTGCCGCGCGTCCGATTCATCTGGATGCGCTTGTAATGGTTGTAGACTGCGACCGCCAGCTTCTTCTTTGTCTGCTCCTGGCCGATGACGTACTCATCGAGGAAAGCCTTTACCTCAAGCGGCTTGGGCAGGTGAGCCGGCGCCGCCCCCGGCGGCGTCTCGCCGCGGTCATCCTCCAGAATGGAATTGCAGACCGCGACGCATTCGTCGCAGATGTAAGCGCGGGGGTAGTCGCTGGGAGATGATATGAGCTTGGCCACGGCGTCCTGCGACTTGTGGCAGAACGAGCACCGTAGCGTGTCGTCCGATCCCGTGCGCGTTTTCATCCAGTTGCTCCTTCGCGTTGCCTCAATAGATCAACCGCGGATCACGTGCGGGGACGGTCGATAATTTCATCGATAATGCCATATTCCTTTGATTGCGGGGCGTTCATGATGAAGTCGCGCTCTACGTCGCGTTCAATTCGTTCCAGAGACTGTCCCGGTGTGCTTCGACATCAAATTATTCGTGATCTCACGAATGCGCAGAATCTCGCGCGCGTGAATATCAATATCGGTCGCCTGCCCCGAAAGACCACCCATCGATGGCTGGTGGATCAGTATTCGCGAGTTGGGCAGCGCAAAGCGCTTGCCTTTCGTCCCCGACATGAGCAGAAACGCTCCCATGCTGGCCGCCTGGCCGATGCAATAGGTCACACAGTCGTTCTTGATGAACTGCATCGTGTCGTAAATCGCCAGTCCCGCGGTAATCGAGCCGCCCGGGGAGTTGATGTAAAGCTGAATATCCTTCTCCGGGTCTTCACCGGAAAGAAAGAGCATCTGCGCAATCACCAGGTTCGCGATCTGATCGTCAATCGGCGTTCCCAGAAAGATGATGTTGTCCCGAAGCAGACGTGAGTAAATGTCGTAAGCGCGTTCGCCGCGACTCGTCTGCTCAACCACCATGGGTACGAGTGCCATTCTTCTCTAACTCTCAATCCTCGAAGCCTGATCGCTTCATCCAAGGTCAAGTTACAGCCGGAAATTCGAGCTCAACCGGCCAGGACACTCCCTCTCAAGCAAGCCGCTCGTAGAGGATACTTCCCGTCTTTTCTCTTCGCAGTTGTTCACGAATTCTAGACAGGGCACCTTCGTTCGTCAAACGCGCGCGCAACGTTTCAAGCGGCTCTCGCGTCTGCAGAGAGACAATCTGCAACTCCCGCTCCACATCTTCATCGGTCACTTCCACGTTCTCGGCCGCCGCAATCTTGTCGAGAATCAGGCTCGCCTTCACCTCTGCTGCCGCCGCCGGATGCTGCCCCTCACGCAAGCGGGCAAAGTCGAGCTTGCGCATGTCTTCGGTGCGCATACCCTGCGCCGCGAGTGCGCGCAGCCCGCGATCCAGCCGCACATCAATCTGATTCTGAACGAGCGACTCGGGAACAGGGAATTGATAGTGCGCGACCAGTGCATCGATGAGCTTGTCGCGTGTTTCCGCCTGCATCCGCCGCTCCTTGTCGCTGGCAAGGTGCTCGCGCAGTTTGTTCTTGAAGTCCTCGATGCCCTCGTAGTCGCCAAGCTCCTTGGCGAACTCATCGCTCAGCTCGGGCTCGACCTTTTTCTTGATCGACTTCACCTCGACGTCATAGGCGACGCTCTTTCCCGCAAGACGCTTCTCGCCAAAGTCCTCGGGATAACTCACCTCAAACTTAAGCTCCTGCCCTGGCTTCGAACCGACCAGCGCGTCATTGAAAGCGGGCAGCGTATTCTTCCCGCCGACCTCGACCACCACATCCTGACCCTCAATCGGATGACTCTCCGGCTGTGCGGCGGGCTGCTCCGCGCCTTCCGCCGCCTCGTGCTTCACGTCGCCGCGAAAGCTGATCTGCGCCCAGTCTCCAATCGCCAGCGGGCGATCCTCGGTCACCGGCTCCATCGTGGCGCGTGAATCGCGCACCCGGTCGAGCTCGGCATTGAACTCCTCTTCGGTCAGCGCCGTGTCGGGCTTCGCGACCTTGATCTGCTCATAGCCCTCAACGGAAAACTCCGGCAACACCTCGAAGACCGCCTTGAATTTCAGCGGCTGCCCATCTTCAAGGTTCAGGTCGGTAACCTGCGGCTGCGAAATCGGCTTTACGTTCTGCTGCTCAATCGCCGTGCGGAAGTGCTGCGGCAGAATCGCCTCCACCACATCCTGGCGGATGCCATCGGCAAACCGGCTGCGGATCAGCGATTCCGGCACCTTGCCGGCGCGGAAGCCCGGAATCCGCGCCTGCTTCTGATAGCGCTTGACTACGGAGCGGAAGTTACGCGCCACCTCATCGGCTGGCACTTCGATCTCCACCTCGCGAATCAGTTCTGGGTTCAGCGTAGGACCGTGCTGATGGCCTTCGTGGTCGTGCGCGTGATCGTGGCCTTCGTGAGTGTGCTCTTCGGGTTGTTGGGTAGTCTCGATCGTCTCTGTTGAACTCAACGTGTTGCCTTCCAAATCTGCTCGTCCGGAATAGTTTTTCGTGCGTCCGATATACGCGTTCTAGCATTTTCGAAATGGGTGTATCCGGAACGATTTCCACGGCACACAGTAAATCCGAAAATGCCGCAAACCGCGTGGAACGCAGCCATGGACGACATAAATCTATGGTACGGAGCTTCGCCTTTAAGAGCAAACCGCCGGAGGTGGAAATTGCGGAAGTTGTTCAGGACAACCCGGCTGCCAGGCCCCCGCGAGTCAGACGACTCTCAGCGCCTGATAGTGACTGAGGATGTACTGGTCGGTCATACCCGCAATGTAATCCGCCACCACGCGCGGCGCGCCCTCTCGTTCAATCTGCGCCGCGTGACTGGGCGGAAGCAGTCCCGGCTTCTCGACCCATGTTCGAAAAAGCGTCGCGATCACCTGCGCTGCCTCCTCGTGATCCCGTGTGATCTCTGGCGCGTTATAGAGACGCGCGTAGAGGTATCGCTTCGCTTCGAGCCGCAGATCTTCCATTTCCGGCGAGAAAGCCGCCAGCCGCTCGGGAGTCCGCCGAATGTCGTCCAGAGTTGTCGCTCCTGCCTGCTCAACGCGGCGTCGCGTCTCGGCAATCAGGTCGCCTACCAATGCATTCAGCACGCGCTTGAGGGCCTCATTAAAGACCAGCTTCTCCGCCGCGTCCGGATACTTCGCGCGCATCGGAGTATAAAAATCCTCAAACAGTCGAACGCCCGCGCGCGTCTCTTCAAGTGACAGGATCTCCGCCTCGAATCCATCATCGAGATCTGCCGTAATGTAAGCGATCTCATCCACCAGGTCGATCAGTTGCGCTTCGAGCGGCGGCCGCTGATCGAGAAAATACCCCGCCAGCTCCGGATGCTCTGCGAGCGAATAGTCGCGTGAGTGCTTGATGATTCCCTCCCGCACTCCCAACGTCAGGTTGAGCCCGCGAAACTCCGCGTACCGGATCTCGAAGTGTTCGACAATGCGCAGCGCATGCAGATTGTGATCGAACCGCAGGCCATGCTCGCGCAGGGCATCATCCAGAGCCCGCTCGCCCGCATGCCCGAACGGCGGATGCCCAATATCGTGAACCAGCGCCAGCGATTCCGCCAGCGCCTCATTCAAGCCCAGCGCTGCTGCGGCGGTTCGCGCTATCTGCGCTACCTCCATCGTGTGCGTCAGCCGGCTCCGAAAGTGATCGGAGTAGCGGTGTGTAAACACCTGTGTCTTGCCGGCGAGGCGGCGAAAGGCCCGCGCGTGAATAATCCGCGCGCGGTCGCGCTCAAAAGGATGCCGGTACGGATGGGGCGCTTCAGGATGTGCCCGTTCGACAAGCACTCCGTCGTCAGGAACAGCGCACCCGGCGGGCAGGCGCAACGATGCTTTGCGGATCAGCTCTTCGTGGATCAAAGACCGGGTCAAGGGACTGGATCAAGGCTTCTCGGTCTGAATTACCGGCCCTTCGCGCGCGATGCGAACTCTGACGCTGTCGAGCTTCTTCTGGACGCGGCCCTGATCGCCCGGGTCCATGTCGGCGGCGATGGTGTGGGAGTATTCATTCAGAGACGCTTCCCACTGTGCTGCCGCCAGCTTCAGGCGGCCTGTCTTCTCGTAGACCTCGCCCAGGTGATCGTGAACCGTGGCGTCTGTCGAGTTGCGCTCCACCGCCTTGCGCAGGTCGGTTTCCGCCAGTCCGTACTGGCCAAGCTTGAAGTAGGCCCACCCCAGCGAATCGAGATACGCATAATTCTGCGGATCAAGCTCGACTGCCTTCTTGATCATGGTCAGAGCCTCTTCGAGCTTCATCCCGTGATCCGCCAGCATGTAACCCAGGTAATTGAGCGTCATGCTGTTGTTGGGATCAAGAGCCAGCGCCTTGCGAAACTCCGTTTCTGCCTGATCGTAGAGTTTCTGCCGCTCGTAGAGCGTTCCGCGCAGGAAGGCGATAAAGAACTTATCGTCGTTCTTTGACGAGAGCTGCTCCGCCTGGTCGATCGCGTTCGATGCATCCTGCCAGCGCCGCAGCCGCGTGTAAATGTTCGCAAGCTGGCGGTAAACCTCAAGGTCAGCCGGGGTCTTGTTCAGCATCGACTTCGCGATGGCAATGCCTTCGTCCGCATGACCGTTGTCGGTAAGCTGCAGGGCATACATCAGCTTGATGCCGCGATCCTTGGGCAGCTTCTCCGTAGCCTCGCGCGCCACCTGCGTGGCCTTGTCATAGGCGTGGGCGTCGCGGAAGGTATCTACCTCCGACTCGTACGCATGGCTGACATATTCACCGCCCAGTTCGGCCATCTTCTGATAGGTGGCAATCGCCTGGTCGATCTTGTTCTGCTCGCGATACAGAATCGCCAGCCGCTCCAGGAATAGCGCACGGTTGCTCTTTTCCGATTCAGAGTACTGGCCCGAGCTGTGCTCCGAATCCGTGACCATCTTCTCGAAGATCTGCACCGCGTCGTCATAGCGGCCGAGCGCGTCGTCAATCAGCCCTTCGTTGAAATTGATTTCCAGGGAATCCGACACCAGCGCCTTCGCCTTCTTTAGCGTTGTCAGCGCTTCCTCATAATTGCCCTGGCGCCGCTGAATCTCCGATATGTGCAGATAAGCATCGGGATCCGTCGGGTCGCCGGCGGCAATGTCCTGGTAGGCTGCTAGCGCCGCCGTCAACTGGTTGTCGCTCAGCAAAGCCCGCGCCAGAGCGCGTTCCGTGTCCAGATTGTCTGGCTCGAGTTCCAGCGCTTTCTTATAAGCCTCAATGGCGTGATGGGTATCCTTCAGTCGGTCATAGCTCGCCCCGAGCACAAACTCCGTCTTGCCGGTCTTGTCATCTTCGGGCAGGCTGCTCAGAACCTTAATCGCCCGCGTGGGGTCGCCCTGTTCCGTATACAAACGGGCCAGGTTAAGAGCCGTTTCCTCCGAACCGGGATCGATCTTTTCCGCCTCCGCGAACTGCTCTTCCGCATGAACCGAATCATGCGAGAACGAGTACAGCTGCCCCAGCAGCAGGCGGTTCTGAACGTTGTTCGGCTCAAGCGCGACAATCTTCGTGTATTCGGCGATCGCCAGCTTCAGCACATCCTCCGACGCGCCGTTCTGCTGCCCGTCGCCCAGCGAGCGCAGATAGATATTGCCGAGCAATTTGTGGGCATCCAGGTTGTTTGGATCCTTCTTGATCTGCTCCTGCGCCGCCATAATCGCATCGCGCACATGCCCGGTGCGAAAGTAAAGCTCTGCCAGCCCATTATTGAGATACTTCGAGGTCGGATCCGCGTTGAGCGCCAGCTTATATTCTTCGATCGCCCGCGTTGCATACTCAGGCCGGCCATAGGTATTGGCCATGTCCTCGTATTCGTGCGCCAGCATGTAGTGGTAGTAGGCGCCCGCACGATCCGGTTCGGCCGAAGTGCTCGCGGTGTCCGGTGCGGTCGCGGCCGGTGGCGCCGGCTTGGTGCTCTGCGCCTGTGCCGTTAACGCGCAGGCAAAAACAGCAAACGCCAACATGCTGGCGCCGATCTGGCAGGAGGTTCGAGGGCGGGAGGTGGTGCACAGGTTAGGCAAGCTGCTCATGATCGGTGGGAATCCCCTATGCCCGGACCTCGCAGATGCCCCGGCTCGACTTGACTCGATAACTTCAATAGGACGAACTGCGGACGCTTTTCCGTAGCTTCACGTCCGTGCAAATAATAAGACGATTGTAACCCGATTCTGGCTACAGTCCTCTCAACCTTTGATGCCACACAAAGCTGCCTAGTGGCGGAAATGCCGCATCCGGGTGAAGACCATTGCCACTCCCAGCCGGTCGGCCGCGGCGATCACTTCCGGGTCCTTGACCGACCCTCCCGGCTGGATAACCGCCGTCGCCCCCGCTCCTACAACCACCTCCAGGCCGTCAGGGAAGGGAAAGAAAGCATCCGACGCAGCCACGCAGCCATCGAGCGGCAGCACTGCCTTCATCGCTCCGAATTTTGCCGCGTCCACGCGGCTCGTCTGCCCCGCCCCCGCGCTGAGCATCTGCCCGTTCCGCGCATAGACAATCGCGTTCGACTTGACGTGCTTGCATACCCGCCACGCGAACAGCAGCGCCGCCAGTTCGTCTTCGGTGGGCTTGCGCGCCGTCACCATCTCCAACTCGCTTGCCGTGATACGGCCGCGGTCGGCATCCTGCAGCAGCAGCCCGCCCGAAACCTGCTTGAGTACGAATGCCGAATCGGCATTGCGCACCTCCACCAGCCGAAGGTTCTTCTTCGCCGCAAAGCGGGCGCGCGCCGCCTCGGAAAAGCTCGGAGCGGCAATGGCTTCCACAAACAGCTTGGCGATCTCTTCCGCCGCCGCCCCATCCACTTCGCGGTTGATCCCGATTACCCCTCCAAAGGCCGAAATCGGATCGGCCGCCAGCGCCTTCTGATAAGCCTCGAGAACCGTTGCCCCGGTCGCCGCGCCACAGGGGTTGGTGTGCTTGATAATCGCCACGCCCGGTGTGCCCGAGTCGAACTCCTGGGCCAGCTCCCAGCACGCATCGAGATCGACCAGATTATTGAAGCTCAGCTCTTTGCCCTGCAGCTGCTTCGCGCCCGCAATTCCCGCTCCCGAGCCGTCGGAATAAAGCGCCGCCCGCTGGTGGGGATTCTCGCCATACCGCAGCGGCATTGCCAGTGGATACGAAATGCGCAGAGTCGAGGGCAGGTCAGACTTCGCCGGATCAGCAAACTTCACCGGCGACTCCGCCTCGTCTGCAGTCGCGATCCGCTCCAGCGTATTCGCAATCGCCGTGTCGTAAGCCGCCGTTACCGCAAAGGCCTTTTTCGCCAGCCGCCAGCGCGTCTCGCGAGAAAGAGCGCCACCATTCGCCGCCAGCTCCCCGGCCAATGCTTCGTAATCCGCCGCCGAGGTCACAATGGCTACGTCCTCGAAGTTCTTCGCCGCTGACCGGACCATCGAGGGTCCGCCGATATCGATGTTCTCGATCACTTCGGCAAAAGTTGCACCCGGCTTGCCCGCCGTCTGCTCAAAGGCGTAGAGATTCACCACCACCATGTCGATCGGCTCGATCCCATGCTCTTCGACCGCCTTGCGATGGTCGGCTTTGTCGCGAATATGAAGAATCCCGCCGTGTACCTTGGGGTGCAGCGTCTTCACCCGCCCATCGAGCATCTCCGGAAAGCCCGTCAGCTCAGAGATATCGCGGACCGTCGAGCCCCGCCTCGCGCAGAGCCCGCGCCGTGCCTCCCGTCGAGACGAGCTCAACACCGTGCTCGGCAAGCTGCTTTGCAAAAGCAACCAGGCCGGATTTATCTGTGACGCTCAAGAGGGCTCGCTGCACCTTCTTGGTGCCGCTCAGAAACATTGCTGGAAGTCATGTAGGTCCTGATATAGGGGAGTCGAAAGAAAATTGTATGGGCGCGGCGCGCCGCGTTGTCACATCCGCTCCTATTTGTCAGCAGGTCACAGTGACGATAGGTTAGAAGAGACATGGACCGAAGCTGGCAGGAAAACGCCGCACATCGTGAGGATGGAACCGGAGCAGCCGGTTTCCGCTCCGGCGGCGTCCGTCCCGAGATTCTGCCGCCGGATGACAGCGCAGAAAGCGGCTGGTATCCGCCTCCCGGTCAATATCAGACCCAGCCGCCTCCCGCCTCCCGGCCGCAGAAGCGAGTCACCTGGGCGAGCGCTCCGGCAACTTACACGCTCCTGGCCATCAACTGCCTGGTCTATGTCGGCATGGTGCTGACTGGCGTCTCATTCATTTCGCCCACCGTCCGGCAGCTGCTTTTCTGGGGCGCAAATAACGGCACACTGGTGCTTCAGTACGGAGAGTGGTGGAGGCTCATCACCGCCATGTTCGTCCATGTCGGCATCATCCACATCGCCACCAACATGTGGTGTTTGTGGAACCTCGGCCTGCTCGCCGAGCCTCTTATGGGGCCGATGGGAGTCTTCTCCGCCTACATCCTCACCGGCTTTGCCGGAAACCTCCTGAGCATAGCCAAAAATCCCGGGGTTGCAGGTCACCCGTCAATCGTCGGAGCGGGCGCCTCCGGTGCCGTCTTCGGGCTCGCCGGCGTTCTCATTGTGCTGCTCAAGTCGCCGCTGCTTCCGATCCCGCAGCCCGAGCTCAAGCGCCTCCGCTGGAGCGTGATTCAGTTCGCACTGCTCAACTTCGCCATCGGCCTCTACACCGCCTTTGGCCCGAGCCCGGTGCAGATCGACAACATGGCCCACCTCGGGGGATTTCTCAGCGGCCTGGCGCTAGGTGTCCCGCTCGTCCCGCGCATCGGCGCGCCCCGGACAACCTTCATCCGGCGTCGCTGGCTGGCGGTTCTGGGTATGGCATTCGCGTTGACCCTGCTGGCTTTCGGCGTAAATTCCTTCTGGCACGGGTAGCCTCGCGACCGCGCAGCCGTTCTCCAGCAGAGATTAACTGCAGACGAGTGGGCGCGCGCCCCGGATGTCTGGCGCTTGTCAGGAGATGAGTCGGCGGGGGAACGCCGTAAAGTGGGGGAAAGAAGGGTTACCGGACAGCCGTTGCCGCGAACTTCTTCACCATGGCCAGCAGCAACTTGCGGTCGCTGTCGTTCAGGTTCGTGGAATAGCGGCGAATCTGGGTTAGGAAGCGAAGCTCATCGTCTGAAAGCTTCTGCGTGTTGAGTTCCCGGCCAAGTGAATCCTCCGCAAAAAACTGTGCCAGCGGAAGGTCCAGCGCATGCGCAATCTTGGACAGGGTATCAAGAGATGGAACGGTGTGGCCGTTCTCAACCCGAGACAGATAGCAGCGTAAAAGTCCGGTGCGCTTTTCGATATCGCCTTGAGATAAACCCTTTTGCAGGCGAAACCCCCGGATCGTCGTTCCAATTTTCATAAACTTGCCTTCAACTACACTTCCCCCTCGTGAGTTCAGGTGGGTTTCGTGGAGTATTGGCTGCATAGTTAACATGCTGATGCTCCCCCGCGCAAGGACTTTCTTAGCAGTATGTGCGAGATCGCGCGTAATTTAACAGCAACTTGCGCGAAATCTCTTCGGTGTCACTCCTTTGGTTCATCTTCACTACAAATCCGTCAGCCTTTGCCACACTGTGCAATTCCTCACCAGGTATCTCCACCCGATGGCGGCGGCCACGCCCCAAAAAGCTGACGCAGCAGCACCACCCGGCCCAAATGGTAGGCGTTGTGCGCCGCCACGCCCTCGATCTGCTCGCGCACCGTCATCGTGCGTGGCGGGTCCGGCTCTCGCGACAGGCACACGACCGAGGCTTCGAGCTGCGTCGCGTCGCCGGCGATCGCCGCAGCTTGTTCCGCCCCTCGTAGAAACCGCTCCCGCACCGTCGACCATTGCTCCGCTGTCGACACTGGAAATCCTGCCGACGCATGTTCCGGATAAGGCGTCGACCTGCCCGCTATCCAATCGAGCGAAAGGTCCTGCCAGAAAGCCAGATGCCATATCTCCTCGTAAATCGAGTGAGGCACACCCGAATATCGCCGGTGCGCCATCGCATCATCGATGCCTTCCAGAACATGCGCCGGCGGCGCGCCCACTCCATTGCTGATCAGCGTTCGTTGCAGCTCATTCATCGTTATCTCCGTGTGATGTTCGCGCTCATAATAATCCGTGGGGAATCCACGTACACTCTCAGGCAGGAAAGACCGTACACTCTGTGGCGTTAAGGATAAAAAGCGCGCAAGTGGCGGCTCGCCGCATCGTCTGGTCGTTGTTTCTGACAGGAGTCTGCGCGTACGCAATGGCACAAACCGCTTCGGCCCGATTCCAACTCGACATCGGCGGCAAACAAATCGGTAAGGCCGACTACCAGTTCACGCCTGCGAAAAACGGCTTCCGTGTGAAGGCCCACTACTCCTTCACCGTCGAGAACAAGTCGATCATAGGCGAGAGAGATGCCGACCTCGGTCCCGACTACGAGCTCCGATCCGACACACTTCATGTCAGCGTAAACGGCGAAAGTCAGACCGTCTTCGTCGCCGCCGATCCGCATACCTCCAGGCTAACCTTCGAAGGCACCGCTGCAGGCAAACCCGTGTCCTCGATCTTCGACCTGCATCCCGGCACCGTCGTCTTCAACAACTTCGATCCCAGCGGCGTCCAGGGCCTCATCTACATGGAAACCGCCCGGCCGCAGCCCAATCACAAATACTGGGCTCTTCTTGCTCAGGGCAAAGGCATTCAGGTGCCGATGGAACTGACAGCCAGTGAACTCGGCGAGGGCACGCTCAACGGCACGTCCATTCACCTGAAGCACTGGCACCTCAAGATCTCCGGCACCGAAGGCGAGATCTGGGCTGATACCGACAATAACCTGATGGAGTTCGACGTCCCCATCCAGTCCCTTGCCTACCGCCGCATCGGCTTTGTCCTGAAGCAGGAAGACGACGCGGTCCCCTCGCAATCTGTCCCCGGTGCCGACGCCGTCGAGGAGCGCAGTGTTTCATTCACCAGCGATGGCCTCAAGATCCCCGCAGTCCTTGCGCTGCCCAAAAATCTCAAAGCCCGGGTGCCCGTCGTCGTCCTCGTGCAGGGTTCGGGCCCGCACGACGCAGACGAAACCATCGGCCCGAACAAGCCCTTCCGCGACCTCGCCTGGGGTCTCGCCGCCGACGGTATCGCCACCCTCCGCTACGAAAAGCGGACCCACTTCGCGCCCGAGACCTTCCGTCCCCATCCCGACCTTGACCACGAGGTGACCTTCGACGCCGTCGCCGCTCTGGCCTTCGCATCGGCGCAGCCCGAGATCGACCCCAGGCGCGTCTTCCTCCTCGGGCACAGCCTAGGCGGAACCATGGCTCCGGTCATCGCTGCCGACCGGCTGCAGCAGGTGCCGGGATCGGTCCGCGGCATCATCTTCCTCGCCGGAGGCGCGCTCGGAATCGAAGAGACCCTCCAGAGGCAGTTACTTGCCCAGGCAAAACGCCAGGGAGCGGACCAGGGCCAGCTCGATGCCATCCAGAAGCAGTGGCAGGGGATATTTCAGACTATTAACGATTCCACCACTCCGGCGGACGAGATGGTAGGCACCCCGCCGCTCAGGCTTCCGGAAACCTACTGGAGGTCGTGGATCAGCCAGGATCCATCCGCCGAGCTGGCGAAGCTCCATCTTCCCGCCCTCGTATTACGCGGTACAAAAGACATACAGGTCAGCGAGGGAGATTTTCAGGCGCTCGCCAGGGCAAATACCGCTCCGGGAGGTGAAAATAAGCAGATCGAAGGCCTCAACCACCTCATGATGCCTGTCGCCGGAGATTCAACCGGGCAGGAATACTTTCAGCCGGCGCACGTTTCACCCGAGGTTATTCAGCTCATTTCCGACTGGATAGGAACATTTCATTAACGGAGGCGTCGTCCCGGAGTATGCAGCATCTCTTAGGTAGAGGAAAGACGGCAAAATGCAGTTACAGGAAACTGCAGGGACCATGAGCGGGATCGCCCTGAAAGCGGCACGCCACACTGGACGATTGCACCGCTGGGGGAGTGGAGCATGGCGCCTCGTTCGCACCGTGTACCGCGAATTGTGGCGGACGCGCGCCTTCACCGTCGCCGCGGCTCTGGCCTTCTACTTCCTTTTTTCGATGGTGCCGCTGCTGGTCATCTTCTCTTCGCTGCTCCAGTTCCTTCCCGTGCCCGATGTCTTCCAGCAGCTGCTCAATCTCATGGCGGGCATCGTGCCGCCCGATTCGATGACTTTCGTCGAAAGAATCGTGGCCGACATCTTAACTCCCAATCGCGGCAAGCTGCTCTCTTTCGGCATCCTTGGCTATGTCTGGACGGCTTCGGGAGGATTCTCTGCGCTGATCGAATCGCTTAACATCGCCTACGATGTCGAGACCGGACGCCCCTGGTGGCGCGACCGCCTCAGGGCGCTGTTGCTGGCCTTTACCAGCGGCGGCCTGGTATCGCTTTCCGTGCTGCTGCTGATCGTTGGCCCGCACTTCGGCAACTTCCTCACCGAGGTATTCCCGATCCCGCCCCCGATCGAACACTTCTGGCCGCATTTTCGCCTGATCTTTATCTTCATCACCTTCGTCACCGGCCTCGAATTCGTCTACTATCTTGGCCCGAACTGCCGCCACAGTTTCCTCTCCACCTTTCCCGGAGCCCTCTTCGCCATCACCATCTGGCTCCTTGGCTCGTCGGTCCTCAACTATTACCTCGGCCATATTTCGAATTACAACGTCACCTACGGGTCGATGGGCGCGATCATCGGGCTCATGCTCTGGTTCTACATCACGGGGCTTGCCATTCTCATTGGCGCGGAGCTCAATGCCGAGCTCGCCAAGCAACGCGCAACCGGCGCGATGTGCGAACTGCCTCCGCACCACGAAAAGCCGATCGCAGGGCCATTACCCGCCGCACAGTAAAGCGGCTCAGCCCATGTACATGCCGCCGTTCACGTCCAGTACGTGTCCGGTGATGTAAGCCGCTTCCTCCGAGGCAAGAAAGCGTACCGCATGCGCAACGTCCTGCTCGGTTCCTGGCCGCGCCAGCGGAATCTGCGTGAGCATATGCTCGCGCTGCTTCTCCTCGAGCACTGCCGTCATCGCCGTCTCGATATATCCCGGAGCGACCGCATTGGCCGTTATGCCGCGCGACGCAAGCTCCCTGGCCAGCGACTTCGTCAGCCCGATCAGCCCCGCTTTGCTTGCGGCGTAGTTCGCCTGTCCCGCCTGTCCGGTCTCGCCCACCACGCTTGAGATGTTGATGATCCGTCCCCATCGCGCCTTCAGCATCGAGCTCACCACCGCCTGCGTCAGTAGAAATGTCCCGGTGAGATTCGTCGACAGCACCGCATCCCAGTCCGCCCGCTTCATGCGCAGCATCAATCCATCCTTGGTGATGCCGGCATTGTTCACCAGAATCTCGATGCTGCCGAAATGCGCCAGCGCCGCCTTGGCTCCAGCCTTGATCGAGTCTTCGCTGGCGATGTCGATGGCGAATGCATGCGCAGTTCCGCCAGCGGCAGCAATCTCCGCTGCAACCTCGGCGAGCTTTTGTTCATTGCGAGCAGCCAATGCGACCTTGGCTCCCGCCTTTGCCAGTTCGATCGCACAGGCGCGGCCAATACCCTGCGAAGCGCCGGTAACAAGTGCAGTTCTTCCTTCGAGAGACGACATGAGTAACGATTTCTCCGTTGTCGATTATAGAAGGGCAGGGAACAGGGCACAGAGATCAGGGGCTCAGTACATCACGAACAGCGATGTCCGATACCAAATAACGATGTCATCCTGAGCGAAGCGTGCTTGCGCGCGAAGTCGAAGGACCTGCTGTTCTCCAAACTAGGCACGAACGGGGGTGCCCCGTCCTTTCGCATCCTTTGCGAAAGGGTGGGAAGCGATGAGTCAGCGCCACTACCCTGACCCCTGACCCCTGTTTCTCAACCGCGGAGCAATCGCATAATTCAACTGAACCAGCAGGATGAACCCGATGCTCCAGTAAGTGTTGATGACGCACAGCAACGCGCCGAAGGCGTAAAGCGATTGCGCGATGACCACACGGTTGCAGATGGCCCTTCGAATATCGAGTGGCGTGTCTTCCCGGATAAGTCCCTGCCAGCCTGCATAGCTCCAGCTTATGTAAAGGATCACGCCCGGGACCAGAATATTGAACCAGTAAACCACCAGTGCCGCGCGATAGCGGATGAACTCCGCCAGCAACTGCGTCGAGAACGGCAGCAAAGTAATGAAAACCAGAAACGCAAGATGAATCCAGCTAAGGTCGCGATTGACCCGCTCGAAATGGTTGAGCTGCGTCTGCTGACCGTTCCAGAAGATCCCCAGCGTAAGAAAGCTCATGAAGTACATAAGTAGCCGCGGGCTCAACTTGAGTAGCGCGTGCCACAGATCGCTCTCGGAGTGAATCGCCTCCATCGCCGGGACGCGCAGGTCGAGCACCAGCAGCGTCATGCCGACGGCGAACACTCCGTCACTCAGCGCCGCCAGCCGCTCGCGATTCTGATTGGCAATCTGGTTGTAAAGCGTTGCCACGCCGCGAGTGTACTAAAGGCAGGGTGTAGGGAATAGGGTAGGTAGCAATCAGCTGCCTGAATGCGCCTGATCCCTGATGCCCTGTCTTACAACGGCTTCGCCACCGGCACCGGATTAGCCGCCGTCTTCAGCTTCGGGATCGGCAGCGGCTCAAGCGCCCAGATATACACCACCAGCTCCCGGCTGTAATGCAGCAGCGGAGGAGTATCCGGCAATTGAATCCCATGCGCTGCCGGCAGCTCGTTCACCTCGAACTCCGCCTCCGCTCTCTCCAGCGGCCATGGCAGATGATGAATGTTCCCCTTGAACAGCGCGCCGCCCGGATCGGCCGTATAGAGCGCGTATCGCTCGGTCAGAAACTGCTCCAGCCCCTGCTTGTCCGAGGCCTGCCCCAGGCTGCGGTACCGCGCCCGAAACCTTCGCCTGCTTTTTCGCGAACCGGCGCTGGCTCGAATAGCAGAACTCCCGGTTGTCGCAATGATCGATCCGCATCTTGGACCAGTAGTACGGCAACTTGAAGAACAATCGTGCCGCGGCGACCGCCAGCGGATTCCCCGCGTCCAGCGAGAAAAAATACACGCCGCCCAGGTTCGAATGCGACTCACGCACGTAGGTGCGCAGATTCAGCTCCGGGAAGCGGTTGACCCCCGGAATCTCCGGCCATCGGTGCATCCGGATCTGATCCATCCAGAAGGGAACGATGCCCACCCACGCCGCGCCGTCAAAGGTATCCACCACCAGGTTGGCCGGAAGCAGCGGCGCAATCTGCGCCGGAGCCACCGGCCAGTGCGCGAAGAGCAGATCGTTCCACCGCTGCGTCATGGTCCACTGCGCATTGGGTAGTGGCCATGGCCGGTGGCTGGTGGCCGACAGGATCTCTCTCGAGTCCTCCTGAGGAGGTTGAGTGGAGTGCATGACCAAGGGACGGCATTCAAGTGATTCAAGCTGCAGACCCTGATCGAGATTGGGGAAGTCGTTCACGCCTTTTTCAGAATCCGGTAGCAAAAGCGGGTTGCTGTAAGCCATGGTTCCTGACGACATTTTCCTCAGGAACAAACGTTCTTGCACGATATTAGCTTCTGTCCGATACCGTATCCTGTTGCCCATGGCAGAAATTGAAACCGCCGCCCCTGTTGTGCCCTCAGCCGCATCCGCCGAGCAGTCTCAAAACAAGACCGAAGTCTTCGCAGTGCATGGCGCCGATCCTGAAGTCCTGGCCTACGCCATGGCCAAATATTCGCGCTCTGCGCTATCGATGAGGGACTCTCTGAAAGAGATCAGCAGCCAGCGCGCCGAACAATTTCTCAACACATTCTATTTCCAGTACGGACATCGTTCCATCGCCGATCTCGCGCACCTCGCTTTCGCCATCGAGCGCCTCTCGCTGCTCGCCGCGATTGTACTCGTCGACGAGCAGCGATGGGACGGCCAGGAGCGCTCCACCCGCTACCAGAACTTCCGCAAGAGCGGCTGGTACATGCCCGACTTCGGCGCAAATCAACAGGCAGCCACTTTCTTCCGCGAAAACATCGAAGCTCTCTTCGCCGCCTATCACGAAGTTGCCGAAGGCATGCTCGAATCACTCAAGAGCAGCGTTCCCCGGCCCGCCGAGATGAAGCCCGAGAGCTACGAGCGCACCCTCCGCGCCCGCGCCTTCGACGTCGCCCGCTACCTGCTGCCGCTGGCTACCAATACCTCGCTCGGCCAGATCGTCAACGCCCGCACCCTCGAAACCCAGGTCTCCCGCCTGCTCTCCAGCCCCTACGCCGAAATCCGCCAGCTCGGCGAAAAGTTGCGCGCCGCGGCCACTGGAGCCGCATGGAATGTCCACGGCGACGAACTCGCGAAGTTGCAGCAGGAAATCGCCGCGCTCGATCCCGCTCTCGGCGAGCGCGCCGCCGCTCTGCTCACCCGTGAGGTCCGCACCGCTCCCACGCTGGTCAAATACGCCGCGCCGAACGAATACGAAATCGCCACTCGCCGCGAGCTTCGCCAGGCCGCTGCTGAACTGCTCGCAAACGAACCGATCGACCCCGCCCCGTCCGTTGATCTCATTGATCACGACGAATCCCTCGAAGTCGAACTCGCCACCACGCTGCTCTACCCAGCCTGCCACTACCCCTACCGCCAGATTCGCCGCCACGTCGCCGCACTCAGCGAAGCACGCGTTGGCGAGATCATCGCTCTCGGCACGCGTCACCGCGGCAAACACGACGAGCTGCTGCGCGAATTCGCCTCCGGCAAGGCCCTGAAGTTCGACATCCTCATGGACATCGGCGGCTTCCGCGACATGCACCGCCATCGCCGCTGCATCCAGGTACTGCAGGGCTACACCACTGCCCACGGATACGACATCCCTGAAGGTCTCGCTGAAGCGGGCCTGCAGGCGTCGCTACGAGTCTGCAATGCTCGATGCCCATGCGGCCTGTGCGAAGCTGGCGCACGAGCGTTGCCCCCGAATATCGCCACGTCAGCCGACTACCTGCTCCCGCTCGGCACCCGCACCCGCGCTCTCTTCAAAATGGACTTCGCCGAAGCCGTCTATATCTCCGAGATCCGCTCCCAACCCCAGGGGCACTTCTCCTACCGCCGCATCGCCTGGGAAATGTACGAAGCCGTCCGCAAACAGCACCCGTCGCTCGCGCAACACTTCCGCGTGACTGACATCAATGAACCTGTGGATTTGCTGAAGCGGTAGCGAACCAAAGGCAACTTTGTATTATTTG
This sequence comes from uncultured Acidobacteriaceae bacterium, assembly GCA_963725225.1. GTDB lineage: Bacteria > Acidobacteriota > Terriglobia > Terriglobales > Acidobacteriaceae > Silvibacterium. The sequence continues at coordinate 38,307 of CAVRXY010000016.1, read as the reverse complement.
GTAATATTCCCTATTATTTTAGGCATGAATGCGCAAAAGACCGTCAGCTTCCGCATGGACACCGATAAAGTCGATGCCCTTGACGCCATTGCGTCCGAAACGAAGCGGGATCGCACTTTTCTGTTGAACGAAGCTGTGGACGCATGGCTCGATTTGAACGAATATCACCACAGACTCGTCGCTGCAGGCATGAAAGATGCGCAGGAAGGCCGCTTCGTTGAGTCCGCCGAGATGCGTAAGCGGCTAGCACAACTGAAGAAGAGAAACCGCATCGCATGAAGGTCCGATGGACCGAGACTGCAGCCACGAATTGGGAACAGGTCTTCGACTACATCGCGGAAGAGAACATCTCCGCCGCTCTGCGCATTGCAGAAAATATCCTGGACCTGACCGAGATGCTTGCCGTTCACCCGTTTGCTGGCAAGCCGGGTCGGGTCGCTGGTACGCGAGAGATGGTTGTTCCTCAATCGCCATTTATTCTCGCCTATGGCGTCGATACCATTGAAGAGATCGTCTGGGTTTATGCTGTGCGCCACGGTCGCCGACGATGGCCAAACAGGTTCTCAAAGAAGTAACGCACGAAAAATTCCGTACCGCCTTCTTCACAGCCGCCGCCGCTAGAATGCCGCTAGCTGGACTTTCTCCGGCTGTCAACGTTACTATGGTTTTTGGTTTTTCTTCGCCCCGGCGATTTCGGTGCTAGTATTCAACCCAAACCCCGGATTTGTACCAATCTGAAACACGCAACATGCTCTGAAGACTGGAGAAACACACGTGGCTGATGACCGTTCCCGCGCCGTTGATCTGGCGCTTTCGCAGATTGAAAAGCAGTTTGGCAAGGGCTCCATCATGCGCCTCGGCAGCAAGGACGTGGTGCCCATCGCCACCATCTCCACCGGCTCCATCTCCTTCGACGCTGCGCTCGGCGTCGGTGGGGTGCCCCGCGGCCGTGTCATCGAAATCTTCGGGCCGGAATCCTCGGGCAAAACCACCATCACCCTGCAGATCATCGCCGAGGCGCAGAAGGCAGGCGGCATGGCCGCCTTTGTCGATGCCGAGCACGCGCTCGACCCCGCCTACGCCAAAAAACTTGGCGTGGATGTCGATAACCTGCTCGTCTCGCAGCCCGATTACGGCGAGCAGGCGCTTGAAATCACTGAGGCACTCGTCCGCTCGGGCGCAATCGACGTACTGGTTGTCGACTCGGTCGCCGCGCTCGTTCCCAAAGCCGAGCTCGACGGCGAAATGGGCGATTCGCACATGGGCCTGCAGGCTCGCCTCATGTCGCAGGCCCTGCGTAAGCTCACCGGCACGGTCTCGAAATCGCGCACTTGCCTGATTTTCATTAATCAGATCCGCGAAAAAATCGGTGTCATGTTCGGCAATCCCGAAACCACCACCGGCGGCCGCGCCCTCAAGTTCTACTCCTCGGTCCGCGTCGATATCCGCCGCATCGCTGCCGTCAAAGAGGGCGATACCGTCGTCGGCTCGCGCACCAAGGTCAAGATCGTCAAGAACAAGGTTGCCGCGCCCTTCCGCGAAGCCGAGTTCGACATCCTCTACGGCGAGGGCATCTCGCGCGAAGGCGACGTGCTCGATCTCGCCGTGGCCAACAACATCGTCGAGAAGTCCGGCGCATGGTACAGCTACGCCGGAGAGCGCATCGGCCAGGGACGCGAAAACGTCCGCGGCTTCCTCAAGGACAACCGGGATGTCTTCACCAAAATCGACACCCAGCTCCGCCAGAAGCTCGGCATCGTAACCCCCAGCGCCACTCCCGAGGTCCCGGCAGTCCCGGTCAACGGCTCCGCCGCCGCGCAGGAAGCAGTGCGGCCGGCAGCACGACGGCAGTAGGAAACGCGAATCGAACTCGGACGGCAGGCTCTCAGGTCTGCCGTTTGTCTTTCCCGCTACTTTGTGCGCCTTGCCCATCCCGACTACAATCTCCAATGGCGTGAGCACTGTAAAAGCTATCTATCCCGGCAGCTTCGATCCCGTGACCAACGGTCACCTCGACCTGATTGCGCGCGGCGCGAAAATCTTCGACCACCTCGTCGTCGCCATCCTGCGCAATTCCTCGAAGAACCCGCTCTTCACCGTCGAAGAGCGCGTCGAAATGCTCACCGAAGGCGTGGCGCCCCTCGGCAACGTCTCTATCGCAACCTTTGACGGCCTGCTCGTCGACTTCGCCCGCGAGCAGCACGCGCAGGCCGTCATGCGCGGCATCCGCGCCATCAGCGACTACGAATACGAATTCCAGATGGCCCTGATGAACCGCCGCCTCGCCCCTGAGCTCGAAACCATCTTCCTCATGCCCGACGCCAAGTACTCCTTCGTCAGCTCGCGGCTCGTGAAAGAGGTCTTCGTGCTCGGCGGATCGGTCGAAGGCCTCGTGCCGAAGCTGGTCATCGATCGCCTCAAGCAGCGGGTTCCCAAGAGCTACGAACCGAGCCGAAATCTCATTTCTCCCCCCACCACCCCGCGAAAATCTGAAAAAATAGAGTCACCATGACGACAGCAGCCACTGCCACCAAAGTTTTCGCCGATCGAATCGGGCGCATCGAAGTCTCGGCCACCATGGCCGTCACCGCGGAAGCCGCCAGACTGCGCGCCCAGGGCGCCAAGCTGGTCGACTTCGGAGCCGGCGAGCCTCACTTCGCCACGCCGCGCCACATCAAAGACGCAGCCATCGAGGCCATCAACGAGAACTTCACCCGCTACACCGTCGTCTCCGGAATTCCCGAGGTGCGCAAGGCCATCGTCGAGCGCCACGCCTGCGACTTCGGCTCCGACTACGCGCCCGACGAGGCAGTCTTCACCACCGGCGGCAAGCTCGCGCTCTTCAATGCCATCCAGGTGCTCGTCGATCACGGCGACGAGGTCATCCTGCCCGTCCCCTACTGGGTTTCCTACAAGGACATCATCCAGTACGGCGGCGGCAAGGTCGTCTACCTCGAAACCGACGAGGCCGAGAACTTCCACATCACGGCCGACGCCATCGAGAAGGCCATCACGCCGCGCACCAAGGCCATCGTCCTCAATTCGCCTTCCAACCCCGCCGGCTCTGTCGTCGCCCCTGCTGATCTGGAGCGCATCGTGCGCCTTGCTCACGAGCGCGGCATCTATCTCATCCTCGACGAGTGCTACGTCTACCTGCAATTCACCGGAGCCTTGGTCAGCGGCGGATCCTTCACCGAAGCCAAGGAGCACCTCATCGTGGCGGGCTCGCTGTCCAAGACCTACGCCATGACCGGCTGGCGCGCCGGCTTCGCACTTGGCCCGAAGCCCATCATTGCCGCTATGAGCAAGCTGCAGAGTCAGTCGACTTCCTCGACAGCGCACTTCGTCCAGAAGGCCGCCGTCGCCGCGCTCAACGGCTCACAGGAATGCGTCTGCGAGATGCGCGCCGACTATCTCGCTCTTCGTGATCGCATCCTTGGCCGCCTTGCGGAGATCCCCGGCATTACCTGCACCAGGCCCGAGGGAGCCTTCTACGTCTATCCCAACGTGAGTGCCTATCTCGGCAAGCCCGGAGCACAGACCACCATCGAGCTTGCTTCACGCCTGCTCAACGAGGCGCACGTCGTCACCGTTCCCGGCGAAGCCTTCGGCACCAGGCAGCACCTGCGGCTCGCCTACGCCGTCACCCACGCCGATGTCGAAGAAGGCATCGACCGTATGAAGGCCTTCTTCGCGAAGCTCTAAGGCGTTCCACACGGCTGCATCCCGAATTAAGGCTGCAGCCAACCCATCAGTCGAGACATCTCTCATCTATGATCCTTCGCGTCCGCGGCATCCTCTTCGACATGGACGGAGTCCTCGTCAGCTCCCTCGGCTCGGTCGAGCGCAGCTGGAAGACCTGGGCACAGTCCCGGGGCATCGATCCCGCGTTCGCCATTCGCACCGCTCACGGCCGCCGCGCCATTGAGACCGTCCGCATCCTCCGCCCCGACCTCAACGACGAGCAGGAACTCAGGTGGCTTGAGGAAATGGAGATTGAAGACAAAGACGGTCTCGAAATCCTCCACGGCGTCAGGCCCATCCTCGAATCCCTGCCGGAGAAGTACTGGACCGTCGTGACCTCCGCGACCGACCGCCTCGCCCGCGCCCGCATGGCCTACGGAGGCATCCCCGTCCCCGCTCGCATGATCACCGCCGACATGGTCGAGAAGGGAAAGCCCGATCCTGAACCCTATCGCCGCGGTGCCGAGCTTCTCGGCCTCGCCCCCGGCGATTGCCTCGTCATCGAAGACTCAGCCTCCGGAGCCAAAGCCGGCCATGCTGCGGGCTGTAAAGTGCTTGCCACCCTCTTTTCTCACTCGCTGGAAAGCCTCGCCGCCGCCGACTGGATCGTAAATTCACTCGAAGACGTGCGCGTTCGCGTGGCAGACGACAAGGTCGAGTTGGAGTTCGAGCCGGTCAGCCGCGAAGCCATCGCGTCCACAGTGACGAACTAAGCCCGTAACATAGCTACAGAACGACCATGCCCTACTCCGTGAAAGTGGAATACGCCGACGCGCGCCGAATGCGTACCCGCAACAAACTCTGGTACCGCGTCGCGCACTGGCCCATCTGGATATGGGTCTTCTTCCTCGCTCCCGGCCCCCTGACTTTTGACCTGTTCGCGAAGGGCGGCAGCGTTGGTAACCTCATCTGGCTCGGAGCCGTCCTCGTGCTCACCGGCCTCGCCGCTCTCTACGGACAGCTTCCCGGCGCTGAGCCCGCGCCCTACATCCTGCGCTTCACCGAGGACCGCCCCAACCCGCTCTACCGCCGCATCTGTTACACCTTCGCCTGGAATGCCCTGCTCAACTTCGCTCTGCTCAATCTCGCCGGACTCGCCATCGCCGTCGCTACCCGCACCTGGTACATGAAGCAGATCTACGCCCGCGGATATTCGCCGCTGCTGCTCGTCATCCTCGCCCTCGGAGTCTTCGGCGTCCTCCCGCGCGTCCGCCGCTCCACGCAGGGAGAAGGCTGGGAGCGCCGCTACTTCTACGGAACCGTCTGGGCCGTCACTGCCGCGCAGACCGTCCTGCTCATCCTCTGGAAGACGCTGCCCCGCAACCACACCACCGACATCGTTAAGCTCGCCATCTATTGCGGCGTGCTCGCCGGCATGGGGTTGGCAGCCGCCCTCGGTCATCTGCCGCGAACGCGTCCCATTCTTCCCGGCGAACTGATGGTCGCAGACTGAACGATCGGCAAAATCTCTTACACTCGTAACCGAGGCATCCCCCAATGCACCTACGCCTGGTAGTCTGCCTGTTTATCGTCACAGGAATCATCGTTGGCATTGCCGCGTGGCGGCTCTTCGCCATCTACCGCCGCCGCATGCGCTGGAAGGCGCTCATGACCTCCCACCAGAGTCTTCACGTCGCGCGGCGGAGGATCGTTACCACCACACCCCCGCCAGACGAAGACTAAGCAGCGCGCCGAAGGCGCTTCCGCCCGTGCGGCCAGCACTTAAAGATTGCCGCGTTCGCCCTGCTCTCGCTCAATCGCCTCAAACAGCGCCTTGAAGTTACCCTTGCCGAAGCTCCGGCTGCCCTTGCGCTGGATGATCTCGTAGAACAACGTCGGCCGGTCCTCCACAGGACGGGTGAAGATCTGCAGCATGTAGCCCTCATCGTCCCTATCGACGAGGATGCCCAGCTTCTCCAGTTCATGAACGGGCTCATCGATCCTGCCCACGCGCGCCTCGAGCTCCGAGTAGTAGCTATGGGGAACCTTCAGGAATCCCACGCCCTGCTCCTGCAGCTTCGAGACCGTAGACAGAATGTCATTGGTCGCCAGCGCGATATGCTGCACGCCCGGCCCGTGGTAGAACTCCAGATACTCCTCGATCTGCGACTTCCTGCGTCCCTCCGCCGGCTCATTAATCGGGAACTTCACCCGCCCGTTGCCGTTCGCCATCACCTTCGACATCAGCGCCGAGTACTCCGTCGAGATGTCCTTGTCGTCGAAGTGCTGATAGAGCGAGAAGCCCATCACGTCCGAGTAGAAATCCACCCAGCGGTTCATCTCGTTCCAGCCCACATTGCCCACCATGTGGTCTACGTGGAGCAGCCCCACAGGCCGCGCCAGCGTGTCATGTTTCTCGTGGCGATAGCCCGGCAAAAATGGCCCGTTGTAATTCGAGCGATCGACAAAGGTGTGAATGGTGTCGCCGTAGGTAGCGATCGCCGCCAGCTTGACTGTGCCGTACTCGTCCCTTAATTCATAAGGTTCGTGGACGCTCCGCGCGCCGCGCTTGGTCGTCTCTTTCCACGCCTGCCGGGCGTCATCCACCCACAGCGCCACATCGCGTACGCCGTCACCGTGGCGATGCACATGGTGAGCAATTTCGCCGTCGGGCCGCAGCGGCGTAGTCAGCACAAATCGAACCTTGCCCTGTTGTAGAACATACGACGCCCGGTCACGCAGCCCGGTCTCAGGACCGGCGTAAGCCACCAGGCTCATGCCAAACGCCAGCCGGTAAAAGTACGACGCCTGGCGCGCGTTGCCAACGTAAAACTCCACGTAATCCGTGCCGTTGAGGGGGAGAAAATCTTTTTCAGTTACAACTTCCGGATGAAGCAGGGTCGACATACTTAACAACTCCAATGTGTTCGATGCGCATCATCGCCGGGGTGGCCAAAAATCGCTTCCGGACGCACGGCGACTCATTACCATATACCTTTCTCAAAAGACTTGGCCAATACCCATAGGTTGTAGACGTAGGTACCTTTGTGGATGTTCACCCCGCTCCGAATCCGAATGTTAAAAGTCGGTTGGCGGCGGCAAATTACGCGAGGTCGCGCGGCCCAACGCCCGCCTCTGGAGCGTCCCGTTCCCTGAGCAGCGCATGCAGATCGAGTGGCCGCGTCACCATCGCCAGGTTACCCTCAGCCGTGCGTGGCCACTGCTCGGGTTGAAGGTCCCAGTAAAGCTCAACTCCGTTATCGTCAGGATCGCGCAAATAAAGCGCGTGGCTGACTCCGTGGTCGGCTGCGCCCTCAAGCGGAATCCGCGCCTCAATCAATCGGTGCAGGGCATCCGCCAGTTCCGCCCGCGTCGGATAGAGAATCGCAAGATGATAAAGACCGGTCGTCCCCGGCGCCGGCGCTTGGCCGCCAAGGCTCTCCCAGGTATTCAGGCCGATGTGATGGTGATACCCGCCCGCCGCGAGGAAGGCGGCCGAATTGCCCATGCGCTGGGTGACCGTGAATCCGAGCACGCCGTGATAAAAGTGCAGCGCCCGATCTAGGTCGGCGACCTTGAGATGGACATGTCCGATGCGCGTTTGCGGATGAATGGGTTTCATCGCTGTCATCTACCCAAGGATGCAAACGTCTTCTGCTCGACGCCTTTCCCCGCAATCTCCGCGACCATTTCGTACGACCGCAGCCGGGCCGCGTGATCGTAGACTGTGGTCGCAATCATCAGCTCGTCCACTTGCGTCTCTTCCAGGAATAAATTCAGCCCTCGCCGCACCGTTTCAGCACTGCCCACGACAGCGGCGCGGAACCGCGATGCCACCGCAGCCTCCTCGAACGGATTCCAGTCCAGCTTCTCGACCGGTGGCGCCAGCGGCCCCGGCTCATTCCGGATCAGCTTTAGAAACGCCTGCTGTGGCGTCGTCGCCAGCCACCGCGCCTCCTCATCCGTCTCCGCCGCAATCACTGGAATCCCCGCCATCGCATACGGCCGGTCCAGAATCTCCGAAGGCCGGAATCTCTGCCGGTAAAGCTCCAGCGCCGCCATCAGATTGTCCGGCTGAAAGTGCGACGCAAACGCGAAGGGCAGCCCTGATTCTGCCGCCAGCGCCGCGCTGAAGCCGCTAGACCCCAGCAGCCAGATCGGCACATTCGATCCCGCTCCCGGATACGCCGTCACCGCCTGCCCCGGCCTCCGCGGCGCAAGATATCCTCGCAGTTCCTCGAGCAGGGCAGGGAAGTCGTCCCCCTGTGCCTTCAAATCCTTGCGCAGCGCCCGTGCCGCCGCGTAATCCCCGCCCGGCGCGCGCCCCAGCCCCAGATCGATCCGCCCCGGATACAGCGCCTCCAGCGTGCCAAATTGCTCGGCAATTACCAGCGGAGCGTGGTTCGGCAGCATGATCCCGCCCGATCCCACGCGGATTGTCTTCGTTCCGCCCGCAACGTGGCCGATCAGCACCGCCGTCGCCGACGAGGCCACGCCTGAAATGTTGTGGTGCTCGGCCAGCCAGAAGCGCTCGTATCCCCAGCGTTCCACATGCTGAGCCAGATCAAGCATGTTGCGAAAAGCTTCAGCAGCATCGCCCCCCTGCCGCACGTGCGCCAGGTCAAGCACCGAGAGAGGTGTCCGGGAAAGTCGAGAGGAAGTCATAGCAGCGGCTCATCTGAATAGATGACCCAGCCGCGTGATCGATGCAGCCGCTGGACGGCTCGCACCTAGGCCGGGGAACGCATCTCGTTTGCCTTCAGTTGCTCGTCGCGCTTTTCGATGGCGGCGGCCGCCTCCGGCCGCAGGCTCTCCAACAGTTCCAGCAGTTTGGCCGGATCATAAGTCTCAAGATGATAATCCGCGCCTGGGCAGATTCCGATAAGCGGTGCACAGACGTCTATCACTGGAACCGTCGGAGCGACTTTCTTGACCGCTCGGATAAACTCCGCACACGGCATCTCTCGCGTGTCGGAATCGACGACAATTCCGTCCACAGCCGGAAATCGCTGCAGGATCTCGACCGCCTCATGAGCGCTGTACGCGGTAAGCACATTGAATTTTGCAGTTTCAATCACCAGCTTGCGGGTTGAAATACTCGAAGAATACTCGCGATCGACAACAAGGAAGCATGGCCTGTGCATGAACGCTGTGGACATAGACTCTATAGGATGCGGATCGCCGGGTGCGTGCGCTTGTGCGTCACCATTGGTGACCTGAAATCCCGGTTGGCGGCTTCATTTGACACTCCTGCTTCCCGGGTGCAACTCTAAAATGTTTTGCCGGAGTCGAATTTTTCATGAACCCTCAGGCCGCTTCGCTCACTGTCGCCGAATCCTACCTCATCCAGCAGGACTGGGCGGCTTACACACCCGAGCAGCACGCTGTCTGGGCTGAACTCGTGCGCCGGCGCATGCCTCAGCTCCGCGAGCACGCCTGCCAGGAGTATCTCGACGGCTTCGAACAGATCGGCCTGCGCGAAGACACCATCCCCAATCTCGCCGAGGTCAACAAGCGCCTCGGTCCACGCACCGGCTGGAACGCCACTCCGGTCAGCGGTTTCCTGCCTCCCGACGCCTTCTTCGAGATGCTCGCCGCGCGCCAGTTTCCCACTACCACCTGGCTGCGCAGCCGCGACTCGCTCGAATACACCCCCGAGCCCGACATCTTCCACGACGTCTTCGGACACGTGCCCATGCACGCCCACCCCGTCTTCGCCGATTTCCTGCAGCATTACGGCAAGGTCTGCGCCCGCCTCACCGACAGCGCCCGCGGCACGGCGAAGGACAAGCTCGAGCGCATGGGTCGCCTCTTCTGGTTCACCGTCGAGTTCGGCGTCATCCGTCAGAACGGCCAGATCAAGCTCTACGGCAGCGGATTGATCTCCTCCCACGGCGAGTCGAATTACGTGATACAGGGTGGCCCCGAGATACGCGATTTCAATCTCGACGAGGTGCTCAACCAGCAATTCCTCGTCTCCGAGATGCAGAAGGTGCTCTATGCTGTCGACTCCTTCGATCAGATTTATGAAGCCGCTCAGCAGGCCGAACAACGCCTCGCGTAGCGCTCGCGCCAGAGTGGATCCAGATCGGAAAATCGTGTCACTTCGGTAAGCCTGGCAGCGAAAAATTCTCAGTTTTGTCACCTTGCATAGTGCACAATGCAAATTGGGGGATATCTTGCCGCGCATTCACTTCCATCAGCAGCTCGCAGAGCTCAAAGACAAGCTGCTTGCCATGGCTGCGCTGGCGCAGCAGGCCGTAGCCTCCGCTGTCGATGCCTACATCTCCGGTAATGACCGGCTCTGTCAGTATGTCCGTGACAATGAAACCGCCATCAACACCGCGCACCGCGTCGTCGACGAGATGGCCTTTGATCTCCTCGCCAAAGAGCAGCCCATGGCCGTGGATCTCCGATTCATCCTCACCGTCATCAAAATCAACGGTGATCTGGAGCGCATAGGCGACCAGGCCATGAGCATTATTTACGGATGCCTGGACCTGATCGGTGAAGACCGCGTCGATCTGCCCGTCGACATTGGCGGTATGGGCGAGTATGCCGGCAGAATGATTCGCAGCTCGCTTCAGGCCCTGCTCGAAGGCGATGCCCAGTTGGCGGAAGCTGTTCGCGAGATGGACGATGAGATCGACCGCATGAATCGCGTCGCTCAAATGGAACTCACCAAGGTGATCCAGGACCGCCCGACGGTCGCGCGTCAGGCCCTCCAGGGCATCATCGTCTGCCGCAATCTCGAGCGCATCGCCGACCACGCCAGCAACATCGCTACCGACGTCATTTTCTGGATCCGCGGCGCCGACGTCCGCCACCAGCTGGTCGCCGCTGAAGCAGAATAGGGCGGCGAGTCAGCGAACCATCCGATGTTGGACTGTTGCTTTTTGCGGACTTGCTGACCTGCCGGCTGGCCGACCTGCCGCCTCTAATTCCGTTAAACTGGAACTCTATGGCTGCACTAGTACTGGACGGCAAAGCATACGCAAAAGAGTTAGAGACTGAGCTTTTTTCCAGGGTTCAAAGCCTGAAAGAAAAGACCAGTTCCGACCCTCCGATTCTCGCAACCATTCTGGTCGGATCAGACCCCGCATCCGCAACTTACGTCCGCATGAAGGGCAATGCCTGCCGCCGTGTAGGCATGGAATCGCTCAGCATCACGCTTCCCGAAGAGACCACCACTCGGCAGCTCCTCTCCACCATCGACGAACTCAATGCCAACCCGCGCGTCCACGGCATCCTGCTGCAGCACCCGGTGCCCCATCAGATCGATGAGCGCGCCTGCTTCGACCGCATTGCCATCGAGAAAGACGTCGATGGCGTAACCAGCCACGGCTTCGGCCGCATGGCCATGGGCGAGGCCGCTTACGGATCAGCCACGCCCGCCGGCATCATGCGCCTGCTCAAGCGCTATGGCATTGACCCGTCCGGCAAGGAGGCCGTCGTCGTCGGCCGCAGCCCCATCCTCGGCAAACCCATGGCCATGATGTTGCTCAACGCGAATGCCACGGTAACCATCTGCCACTCGCGCACGAAAAATCTCGCCGACGTAGTAAGCCGGGCCGAAATCCTCGTTGGCGCAGTCGGCAAGCCGGAGTTCATCAAAGCCGATTGGATTCGCGACGGCGCCGTGGTTGTCGATGCCGGCTACCATCCCGGCGGCGTGGGAGACATCGAGATCGCTCCCGTCATCGAGCGCGCATCTGCCTACACGCCCGTTCCCGGCGGAGTCGGCCCCATGACCATCGCCACGCTTATCGCCCAGACCGTCGAAGCCGCCGAGAAGGCCGCCGAAGTTGAGGGGGCCGTCTCGGCGGCACTCTAGCTACTGGTGCTTTTTCGCCGAGGGCGTCAGCTTGCGCAGGAGGAACTCCTGGATCACGCCGTTCGCCATGTCCGCGGCGACATCAATTCCAAACCCGCTGAACACCCGCCCCACGCCGCGATTCGATTCCGGATAGTAGAGGTTCGAAATAGCCCCCGAAGCCAGGTAACCGCCCAGCCCGGAGTAGTTCGGCTGCCACTTCCCGTTGTCGCCTTTTGTTCGCAGCGGATCGGAGAGCGCATAGAGCAGGCGCGACTTCTTTGTTCCGGTGCCCTTGTAGTAGTACCGCGGGTCCTGGTGCAGCAGCGAGGGCAGGATAGCCCCGCCGATGAAGATATCCGTCAACCCATTCGCGTAGTTTGCTCCGAACCGCTGCCCGTAGGCCTTCCAGCCCTGGCCGTAGTCGGGAGTATCGGCCGCCTGGTCGATAGCGGCAACAAAGGCCGCACCTAGAATGGTAACCGGGTCGATCGAGGTGCGAAGAGCAAGTCTGAACTTGAGCTTCGGCGTCAGCGGGACGGGATGCTGGTCGTAAACCACATAAAAGTTGGGGATGAAGCCCAGGACGCGCTGCTTCTCTGCTATTTCGACCTGCTGTGTGGCAATCTCCACCTGGCTGACGGATGCTGTAACCGTCGTGACCGCCACCGCCAGCGTCATGCTAATGCCAGTCAGCTCCATATACTGGCTTGGAGCTATGGTTATCGCCGGCGAGACCCAGTCTGCAAATCCCTTGGCGCTGATTTTGATGTGATAGGGTACACCGGGTTTGACATTGTCGAATGAAAAGAACCCGTTGTCGTTTGCTGCGACAGACCGCTTATCGCTCCCGTTGGGACCTTCGAGAACAACTGTGGCGTCGGGAACAACGTAGTTCGTGTAGTCGGTGACCGTACCGACGATGCTTCCCGCCTGTGGCTGAGGTGCCACGAGCTGTTGGGACATCGCGGACCCCGCGAAAAAAATAAAAACCATAAGAACGATAAAAGACAGCTTTCGCTCAGGCATGTGCTCCCAAAAAATGGGAAGTCGCATTCCGATTGCTCCTCTACGTCGTGACTCTGACTTCATCTGCAGTGCGTCCAATGGGCCGGCGGCTCCCTTACTGATCCTGACGGCCGTTTCCCGCTCGCGAGCGCGATGTGCACCGCCAAAAAAAATTCACCTGCTGCCTCCAGGCAGCATCCAGGCATCCTGGACTCTTTCCAGTGCCTTAAACCGGCCTGTTGCTTATCGAGATCGGCTGTAACGTCGCGGCGGGCGGTGCTACCAATGGTCATCAGGTAGTCGCTGCGTCACTCGGCCAATCAGTGGCTGGGACGGTGGATGCCACCCGCCCGCGTTGCTGTATCTTTGGTGCCTCTTGAAACCCCTATCTCGTGCACTCTACGAAGAGATGTTCCGGTAACCAGACCGGATACATAGAATTTGACGAAGCTTTCCTCTAATAGGATGACACACTCGGCCGGAAAATCCGGCATCCCTAACAAAACAGGGGTGATCATCCCGGACCCTTATCATCGGAGATACCCCGTCTCCTCGCCTTTCTGAAAATTTATTACGAGCATCGGCTAGGCCAGGATCTTCCCCACCATTGCGCCTGCCCATACGGCCGCAAAGCCGAGCGCCACGCTGCCCGCGACATAGGTCAGCGCCGTCGCCCCCTGCCCATGCTGCACGGCCCGCAGCGTCTCGTATTCGAAGGTCGAAAAGGTGGTGAATGCACCGACGAAGCCAATCGGAATCGCCTCGCGCCACGCCGGAGAAAGTCCCAATCGTTCATCAAGCATGGTGAGCACCAGCCCGATGATGAAGCATCCCGAGACGTTGATCACGAACGTCCCGTAAGGAAATCGCGTTCCCATCCGCTCATAGACCACCAGGCCCACCACGTACCGTGCAATCGATCCCAATGCTCCGCCCAGACCCACCCACAAATACTTCATCATGCCAGCTCCTCGTCCGCCGCGTGGACACACGAATGCGCCCGCCGGTCAGGCTGAATTTGTGAGTTTCGATCGAGAGGCATGACTCCCCAACGAGAGAAACTCGTCAGGAGTCATCGGCTGCGTCGACGGCGCAGCGGTTGAACCGGATCGCTCCGGAGAGGCGAACTCCACCGCCTGTACTCCTAGATTCAGACCAGCACGCCCCATCCGTCAAGGGTACGTTCGCTCATTGCAGTCGCAACCACGCGTCCCCGTCGCGAAATCGGCATATAGCAAGCGATGACGGGTTCGTAATTGTGCAGCAATGTAGAGGCAAACCTTCAAGCATATCCTTAAAGTCAGGACACCCTAAGCATGAGCAGTGAGAGCGCTGTCGCGCACAGCACGCCCGGCCAGATCGCCTATTCGCTGCACGTCAATCCCCAGTGGGTGCGCCTGCTCAAGCTGCTCGAAATGAATGCTGACTACGTCGAGTGCCGCGGAGAAGCTCTTCGCACCGCCGACGGCCGCACCATCCTCGATTTCCTGTCCGGATACTGCGTTCACAATCTCGGCCACAACAATCAGCAGGTCATCGATGCGCTCCACGCAGAGCTCGACCGCAGCGGGCCCGCCATGTTGCAGAGCCACGTAGCCGCCACTGCCGGCGAACTCGCTGAAAAGCTCTGCGCCCGCGCCGGCGGCCGCCTGTCCAAGGTCTATTTCTCCACGTCCGGCAGCGAAGGAGTCGAGACCGCCATCAAGTTCGCGCGTGCCGCAACCGACCGCACCGGACTGCTCGCCGCCCGCGCCGCGTTTCACGGCCTTACCTGCGGAGCGCTCGCTCTCATGGACCACGGCTTCTGGTCCTCCGGTTTCGGCCCGCTGCTCCCCGGCGTCGAGTTCGTCGACTTCGGCGACCTCGCCGCTCTCGAAAAACACCTCGCCACCCGCAAATTTGCAGCCTTGATCCTCGAGCCCATCCAGGGCGAAGGCGGCATCGTGCTGCCGCCCGACGGGTACCTCCAGCGCGCCCAGGAGCTCTGCAAAAAGTACGGCACCCTCTACGTTCTCGATGAGGTCCAGACCGGACTCGGCCGCACTGGACGCTTTCTTGCCGGCCATCACTACGGCCTCGACCCCGACATGGTCATCCTGGCCAAGGCGCTCAGCGGCGGCCTCGTTCCAGTTGGCGCCGTGCTCATGACCGATCCGATCTACGAGAGCGTCTATCACTCCTTGGGCCGCGCCATCGTACACACCTCCACCTACAGCGAGAATGGCCTCGCCATGCGCGCCGGCCTCGCCACCCTTGAGGTTCTGGACTCCGAGGGCCTTGCCGAGCGCGCCTTCATCCAGGGTGCGGAGTTCCGCGCCCGCCTGAGCGAAGCTGTCGCGCAGTATGAAATGGTCGATCGGGTCCGCGGAATCGGCCAGTTCTCCGGAATCGTCTTCCGTGCGCCGCGATCGCTGAAGCTGCGCCTCTCTTACGAGGCTTTTCACCGCATCCATCCGGCCATGTTCGGGCAGATCATCGTCATGCGCCTCTATCGCGATCACGGCATCCTCACCCAGATCTGCGGAAATAATTTCATGGTGCTGAAAGCCGCGCCCCCTTTGAATGTGTCCGATGAAAGTCTCGAAGCATTCACGCGCGCCCTCACCTCTGTGCTCGAAGTCGTACACTCATCCAAACGCTTTTGGCAGGATGCGTTGGAACTTGCTGGCCGCGCCATCAGGGTATAGAAAAGGGGAACCAGGTTCGCTTTGCGGCTGCTTGTAGTCGAGGACGATCGGACAATTCGTGAATTTCTTACCCGCGCCCTCACCGAGGCTGGGTTCCGGGTCGACGCGTGTGCGTCCGGCGGCGAAGCGGAGCGTCAGGCGGTCGAAGGCGTGCACGACGCGATGGTCATCGACCTCACGCTGCCCGACATGGATGGCCTTGACCTGATCCATCGCCTGCGTTCCCAGGGAGTCGGTGCACCCGTGCTCATCCTCTCCGCGCGCCGTTCCGTCGACGAGCGCGTTCTTGGCCTCGAGCGCGGAGGCGATGACTACCTCACCAAGCCCTTCGCTGTCGCAGAAGTCGTTGCCCGCCTGCGTGCGCTTCTCCGGCGCAGCACGCCTAACCAGCCGGAAGCCACCCGCCTTCGCGTCGCAGACCTCGAGCTCGATCTCATCCGGCGCGAAGCCCACCGCGGCGGCGCCGAACTGCAGCTCACCCAGCAGGAGTTTGCCCTCCTCGAGTACCTCTGCCGCAATGCCGGCCGCGTCGTCACCCGCAGCATGGTCCTCGACCACGTCTGGAAGATGCGCTTCGACACCTCCACCAACATCGTGGACGTCCACATACACAGGCTGCGCAACAAGGTCGACCGCGACGCCGACCGTCCTCTGATACGAACCATGCGGGGTGTGGGCTATGTTCTCAAGGATTAGGCGCAGAATCAGCGGCTCCCTGTACCGCACAGCTGCATGGCGTCTGGCAATGCGCAGTACGATTGTCTTTGCCGCCGGCAGCGCCCTGGTCTTTCTCATGATGTACGCCCTGGTCGCGCGTACCATCCGCGAGCGTAGCGATTCCTGGCTCATCGGCGAAAGCGAAACCCTGAGGCAAGTCGCGCTCACCACGCCGAAAGACGCGGTTTACGGACGCATCGTGGGAGAAGTCGCCGAACTGGCCACGCAGGAGTTCGCCTTCGACAGCCACGACAATGACGCTGCAAATACGGTTTTCTTTTACGAAAATGGCGAAGGCGGACAGCCGCCGCTATGGGTCGGTCCGTCAGGCAAGGACGTCATCGTTGCCAGCCTCCGCAATGTGCAAATTCCTGAGCGGTCCGCCGTGTCGGTGACGGTGCCCGGACGGCGCATGCCCTTTCGGGTAGTGGCCGCCAATGTCGGCCCCGGCATGGGCCGGATTTACCTCGGCCTGCAGGACTCCGCCGCGCGCATCATGCTCTTCCGTCTGCTGCTCTGGTTCTTCCTCGGATGGATGTGCATGGTAGGATTTGGCTTTCTCATCTCTGTGCTCATCATGCGTGGTACGCTCAAGCGCGTCGACGCCATTACCACCGCCGCCGCCGGCATTGGAACCGGCGATCTCAGCAGCCGCGTAGCCGCAGCCGACAAGCCCAACGACGAGATCGCCCGCCTTACCCGGACCTTCAACACCATGCTCGATCGCGTCTCCGCGTCGGTGAACCAGCTCCGCACTCTCGCCGATTCCGTCGCCCACGATATGAAGAGCCCCATCACCTCTGTCCGCGGCAGCCTCGAAGCGGCGCTCTCCACCGACGACACCAACCTCTCCCGCGAGCTCGTCGCCCGGGCCGTTGACAGCCTCGATCGCCTCTCCGAAATCGTGACTACCTCGCTTGACGTCGCCGAAGCCGAGGCCGGCGCGCTCCGTCTTCGCCGCGAGCCTTCTGATCTCGCCGACATCATCTACCGCGTCGCGGAACTCTACGCCCCAGCCTTCAGCGAGCGCCGCCAGACCCTGACCACCATCGCAGACCAGCCGGTTCAGGCAATGGTCGATCAGCGATTTTTTGTACGCCTGCTGTCCAATCTGCTAGAAAATGAGCTCCGCTACGCCGGCGACGGCGCGAAGATCCTCATCATGCTTACCGAAGCCGATGGACGCGCGCAGATCCGGGTCCGAGACGACGGTCCCGGCTTCCCGCCCGATCTGCTGGATCACGTCTTCCAGCGCTTCGCCAAGGGCGACCAATCGGAGGGTCATGGACTCGGCCTCGCCTTTGTCAGGGCTGTGGCTCTGGCCCACGGCGGCCGCGCCTGGGTCCGTAATCTCGACCCGGGAGGGGTCGAGATCGGCGTTGAGTTTCCGACATCGGGTCCGCCTTCCGACCCCGAATCTCCCACTTCCGCCGCCCTCGCCGACCGCGCATCCGCGATCCCGCTTTCCGAGCCGAAGAGTGACGTTATCGTGACTTCTTCGTGACGGTTGGGCATACTCAAACTACTATTCTCATTGGAGCCAGAGAGAGCATGCGCATTGCAGCAACGACCACAGCATTTCCCCCGTACTACTTCAGCCAGCAGGAGGTGGTTGAAGCACTTAAGGCCTATTGGGGTAACGGGCCCGACAACGGAGCGGTCCTTGACCGTCTCCATTCGCGTACCGGAGTCGAGGGGCGTTACTTCTCGCGGCCGCTCGAAGAGTACAACTCACTCGACACATGGGGTAAGACCAACAATGTCTGGATCGAAACCGCGGAACAGCTCGGCCAACAGGCCATCGAGTGCCTGCTCAAGCAAACCGGCATCGCGCGCGAACAGCTCGCGGCCCTGTTTTTCGTATCCGTTACCGGAGTGTGCAGCCCCTCGATCGACGCTCGCCTGGTCAATCGCATGAAGCTTTCGCCCTAACATCAAGCGCAATCCCATATTCGGCCTCGGCTGCGTCGCCGGAGCCGCCGGCCTTGCCCGTGCCGCCGACTATGTACGCGCCTACCCCGACCAGGTTGCCGTGCTTCTCTCCGTAGAGCTCTGCAGTCTCACCTGGCAGCGCGGCGACATGTCCGCCGCCAACCTTATCTCCTCAGGACTCTTCGGCGATGGTGCTGCCGCCGTCCTGGTCGCCGGAGACAAGGTGCCCCTTCCTGGCCCGCGCATCGTCGCCAGTCATCAGGTTTTCTATCCCGACACCGAATACGTCATGGGCTGGGACATCTCCGAGAAGGGCTTCGGCATAGTCCTTTCTCCCGACGTCCCCAAGGTGGTCCGCGAAAATCTGGGCCGCGACGTAGACAATTTCCTCGCCGGGCAAGGCCTCACCCGTCTTGATATCGGTACCTGGATCATGCACACCGGAGGCCCCAAGGTCCTCGACGCCTCAGCCGAGGCTCTGGGGGTCGAGAAGGAGGCTCTCGCTGTTTCGTGGGAGGCGCTGCGCCGCGTAGGCAATCTTTCTTCGGCTTCCGTCCTCGTCGTCCTCGACGAAATCATGAAACACCAGCGTCCGAAACCCGGCACCCGCAGCGTCCTTGCAGCTATGGGCCCCGGCTTTTGTGCGGAGATGCTGCTGCTGGAATGGTAGGGCGATAGCGATGTAAGGAAAAGAAGCTCAATGCTGCTCTCTCGGAGGTTATTTGGAAGGGCAGGGCTTAAGCGCGCATTAAACCATAGCAATGAATCGTGCTTTCGCCCTTAGGAATGCTTTTTGCAACGTCCAATCAGGAGAATGATGGCGCTGGCATCCGATGTACTGGTATTAGGCGGGGGACCCGCAGGACTGGCAGCAGCCATCGCACTCCGGCAGAGTGGTGTCGATGTGCTTCTGGCCGACGCTCTCGTGCCCCCTATCGACAAGGCCTGCGGCGAGGGCATCATGCCCGATTCGCGCCGCCAACTCGCGCAACTGGGCGTCGACCTCAACTGCGCCCACGGAGCCGCCTTCCACGGCATCCGTTTCTGCGATGACGCGCTCGACGGTGACGGCTAACTTCTCCTCCGGAGAAGGAATGGGCCTTCGCCGCGTCGTGCTCCACAGCCTCCTCGTCGACCGTGCCCGCGACATCGGCGTCCGTCTGCGCTGGGGAACGCCCGTCGTCCTCAATCGGGACCAGTCCGCCACAATCGCCGGCGAACGCCTCACGTATCGATATCTCATCGGCGCTGACGGTCAGTCCTCTCGGGTGCGCGCCTGGGCTGGCCTCAGCCGCGGAACGCTGCACACCCGCCGCTTCGGCTTCCGCATGCACTACCGCGTTAAACCCTCGGCCTTCGATTTCAGTAATCCTTGTGTCGAGGTCCACTGGGGACCTCTCGGCCAGGCGTATGTCACGCCCGTCGGCGCAGACGAAATCTGCGTAGCCGTGGTCACCCGTTTTCCGGGGATGGTCCGCACCGCGCAGGTAATCGACAGCATCCCCGCGCTGCGGGAAAAGCTGCGGGACGCCGAAATCACCTCCCGCGAGCGCGGCTCCATCACCACCACCCGCACCCTGCATCGCGTTGTCCGTGAAAATATCGCGCTCCTCGGCGATGCCTCCGGCTCCGCCGACGCGATCACCGGAGAAGGCCTCGCCATGGCCTTCCGCCAGGCTCTCCTGCTCGCCGCCTCCATCGAAAGCGGATCCCTCGACGCCTACGCCGCCGGCCACGCGAAGACTCTGCGCATCCCACAGTCCATGGCGCGCAGCCTGTTGCTCATGGATCGCTGGCCGGCTCTTCGCGGCAAAGTCCTGCGCGTCTTAGCCCGCGAGCCGCTTCTCTTTGAAAAGCTGCTTCGCGTCCACATGGGAGAAGACTCTCTGCATCGATTCCTCCTGCACCACGCGCCCCGGCTCGGCTGCCGCATGCTCCTGCCTTCGCCGGCATAACCCCACAACCCGGAGAACCCACGTGAAATCTCTCCTGCCCCGGCATTCCGCTGTTTGTGTCGCCGCCCTGCTCTTTGCGCTCGCCCCACTGCTTCGCGCACAGCCCGCGCCGCAGAGCGTCACTCTGCATCTCGATCCGTCCAGTACAGAAATCCACTGGATCCTCAACGGCAACATGCATACCGTCCATGGAACCTTCAAGCTCAAGGGCGGCCTCATCACCTTCGATCCCGCTACCGGCGCGGCTCAGGGCGAAATCGCTGTCGATCTCGCCACCGGCGAAAGCGGCAACCACTCCCGCGACAGCCGCATGCAAAAGGAGATCCTCGAAAGCGATAAATATCCTCAGGCCATCTTCCATCCCGAGAAAGTCACGGGAGCCGTCAAGCCCGGCTCGGCGCAGAATGTAACCATCGACGGCACATTTACCATCCACGGGAAAGACCATCCCCTGCGCATGGAGGCAAAGGTCGACGTCAATGGACACGACGCCGCGGCTACCACGCATTTTTCTATTCCCTATGTCGACTGGGGCATCAAGGACCCGAGCAACTTCATCTTTCGCGTCGACAAGACGGTCGAACTCGAAATCGTTGCCAAGGGTGCGATCGACGGCGTCCACTAGCGTGCCGCAAGCATTTTCGGGAACGCTCTGATTCGAAGCCACTATCGCAAAGTCAACGCGACCAACAGGGAGCGGTGACCCGGCTTGATCCGAAAAGGTGGAGGATTTCCGAAAATGCCGTAAAGACGCAGAAACCGGAGAGCTTCCGCCACTCCGGTCCGCTTGGGGCTAAGCTTCAACCTACATCATGATGTGACGAACCGCGTCCCACACATATATGCCAAGAATGCAGGCCGAAAGAACGCAGGTTGCGCCGGTCGCAATGCGTACCCACGGTTGAATCTTGTTGCACTTGGCAACGATCTCCGTCTGCTCCTGTTTCATGTGGTTGCCTGCGTCGTCGAGAAACAGCTGGTCTTCTTCATAACGGGTGAGAGTGCCGCGATACGCGAGAAGTATCAAAAGGATCGCCAGAACTCCGGCCCAGACGATCCACAAAATAATCATGGGGCTCATTGAGCACCTCGGGACTCGAATTTGAGCCGGCTCCAGATACCGAGCGGGTCCGGTTTCCCGGGCTCGGGGGGTAGGCGGGGCCGCTGCGGAGCATAATAGTCCCGTCTTTGGTGCGCTGAACAGGCAACTTTTCGCATTGCGAAACTTATTTGGCAACCCCCCGCCTCCGCAGACATTCCATCTGAATGCAGACGAAAGAAAACGCGACTGGCCGCGTTGCAAGGCCGCGCCGCACGGAGACGCAAATGACTGGTACTACAGAACTTTGGAAGCAATCCTGCAAGAAATTGTGGGTGAACGGCCTCACCGCGCTTGCCATCACTGCCGGTGTCGCCTGGCTCGCCGGATGCAATACCAACGGCACCCCCCAGTCTGACCAGCAGCTCAAGGACAACGCCGCCAAAACCACCGAGCAGGTCAAGTCCGGGGCTCAGCAGGCCGCTGCCGACGCCAAAGTCGCCGCCGCCAACGCCGAGCGCAAGGTCGATGACATCGCCGCCGGCGTGAAGGAAGGCATGCACACCGACGGGAAGCCGTCAGCCGGCGTCATCGACATCAATACCGCCAGCACCGCCCAGCTCGAGAGCCTGCCCGGCATCTCCAGCACCCGCGCCCAGCGCATCGTCGACAACCGCCCGTACAGTGCCCCGCATGATCTGGTCGCCAAAGGAGTTGTCTCCGAAGCCGAATACGCCCGTGTATCCGGAAAAATCGTCGCCGACTAGCCCTCGGGTGAACCTTTGCTGAGTCCGAACCCGAGCCAGCATCATCTAAGTGAATGAAGTGTTGTATCCCGCTCTGACCGGCGATACACTAAATTACGAGTTTCCTCAGGATTCAGGAGATCATTCATGGCCACTACCGTTGCCACGCCGGACACAGTCCAGACCCCACAGATCAAGACCGCGCCTCTCACCCTCTCCGCCACTGCCGCTGAGAAGGTCCGCGAAATCATGGCGACGCAGGACCCGCTGCCGGCAGGTCTTCGCATCGGTGTTGTCGGCGGAGGCTGCTCCGGCTTCCAGTACTCGATGTCGTTCGAGAACCAGGCCGGCATGATGGACAAGGTTTTCAATTTCGACGGACTTAAGGTTTTTGTCGACGCCACTTCGCTGATGTATCTGAACGGGTGCGTCGTCGACTACGTCGAGACGCTCGAAGCCGCCGGCTTCAAATTTGAGAACCCGAATACAAAAAGCACCTGCGGCTGCGGCTCTTCGTTCAGCGTTTAAGGGTCTTCACCGTCTAAGCTTCAGACCCAATGTTCCGCAACTCGGGCCCTGCTCCGGCAGGGCCTTTTTTATTGCTGCGGCGTCGGAGTCGGGCTCGGATTCGTCGCCGCCGGTTCCCGAGGTGCCTGTTCCTGAAGTTGGAGAACCAAATCCCGTCCCACCGAAGCCGCTTGTCGGGCTCGTGGGATTGGTCGTGCCATTGCCAACCCCGTTCAAATTCGCACCGGCCCCGCCAAACATCGCCCCGCCGCCCTGCAGCTGCTCCTCCAGCGGGTCGTAGACGAATTCCCACTCGTTGTAATGCTTCTGCAGCTTGTATTCCTTGATCGAAGCCTTGGTATCCGGAATCTTGACCCCGACAATCGGGCCGCCGCCAAACGTGGGGTTGGTATTTCCACCCGTCCCGCTGCCCAATCCAGTTGAGCCGAACCCCGACGTCCCCGTCGTGGACGTTCCCGACGTGCTCCCCAGGCCGCTCTGCCCGAACGCGCTTCCGTCCGTCGAGCCCCCAGTTGTAGACCCGGTTGTAGATCCCCCCGTCGATCCAATGGTCGAGCCCGATGTGCCCGTCACACCGCTGCTGGGCGCGCTCGTTCCCGATGCCGCCCCTGCCGTGCCGTTTCCGAATCCGCTCTGGCCGATCCCGGCGATACTCGTTCCCGCCGCCGCCGGGCCCCCACTACTGGCGATCGGTTGCCCAAACAGCCCCATAATCTTCACATGCTGCTCGCCCTGGTGGATGATCTTCCAGTCATCCTTTCCCGTCATGGGATCGGTATACCGCTTGCGCAGGAACCGTATCTGGTTCGTATTCACCAGCTGGTCGATCGTCGAAGGATATGCCCCGAACTTCCGGTAGTAGAGCTCTGACCGCGCGCTTGTACTGCTCGCCCCGGTGCATCAGCTCCAGCTCCCTGTCCCGCTGGATCGACTGCGCAATTTTGGAGCCGCCACCGCCAGCGTGATCAGGATAAGCGCCACCAGGAACAGCACGGCAAGGAGAATGAATCCATCTTCGGATCGCGTGCCCCCAGCCGCGCGACTGCGCCTTGCGTCCTGTGGTGAAGAAAACATCGAAGCCCGTCTCAATTCTGAATCAGCGGCAGCGTCTGCGTGTTGTTATATGGAATATCTTCTACCTGCACCGAGAGCGGCGCAATCTTCACCACTCTGTAGTGGTGATCGACCACATCCCCCTCCGACGCGATAAACACATCGGCTCCATGCAGCAGAAACACCTTCTTCTTCTGATCCTGCGACTCGTACCCAAAAAACTTCAGGTCAATCGGCGGCGGAGGCGGCGGCCCTGTGACCACCGGAACAACCCGCTGCGGCCGGATCGGAGCCTTCGCTTCCTCGATCACCGGCACCGAGAACATCGAGAAGATATTTCTCCCCTTGCCCGAATACACCAGCGATTCCGCCTGCGCCATCACTTCGGGATGCAGTGTCGGATCAAGATTGGCCATCGATCCCGAAATCTTCGCCGCCTCGTGCCCGCCGTTCGCTGGAAACACCCTCTCCCTGGGCCGCGCCTCAGCATTTGGTGCAGGGGTAGGAGCAGTAACCGGAGCCGTCGCCACCGTGGGCGCTGCCACCGGAGCCGGCGTCGAGCCGCCGCTGAACATGGGGATGATGACGTTGTAGATCACCAGCCCGAGCACCGCCACGCCCAATCCGGCAGCGATCGCAACCTTCTTCTTGTCTTCCGTTCCAATCTTCAACGCCATCAGCGCGCACCCTCCTCGCTGACGTTCTCCGCCGTGGCCGGTTCGGTGCCCTCATTCGCCGGAGGCAGCTCGCCCGGATTGGTCCGCAGATACGTCGTCATCCGCAGCCGCAGATTCACCAGTCCGCCCTGCTGCCCGGTAAACGTCAGCCCGTCGATGATGAAAAAGACGTGATTCTTGTCCCGCTCGAGATCGTTGATAAAGTGCATGAGCGCCGTGTAGTCGCCGCTCAGGTTGGCGTCGATGCGAAGCTCTGTCAGCCCGTCGATCGCCGGCTTGGGCGTGTATTGCGCGCGCGTCAGCCGCACCTGGTTCTTCACGTAGTCCGTGCCCAGCTCCTCGGCAATCGTCGAATAATTCGGCGCGATGCGCTTCTCGAAAAACTTATCCGCATCCTCGCGCGCCTGGTCCACCTTCTGCGGCA
Organism: uncultured Acidobacteriaceae bacterium; assembly: GCA_963725225.1. Classification (GTDB taxonomy): domain Bacteria; phylum Acidobacteriota; class Terriglobia; order Terriglobales; family Acidobacteriaceae; genus Silvibacterium. The sequence continues at coordinate 14,044 of CAVRXY010000016.1, read as the reverse complement.
GTCCCTCGAGATGCGCCATCTGCGACTGCAACTGCGCCGACCTGATTTGCGCCCGCTGGTAATCCTCGGAGTTGAGCTGTCCCGCGGCATGAAACGCCAGCATCACCTTCACCCCGAGAAAAAATACCAGGCCGGCTAGCGCGACAGCGCCCGCGATGTGCAGATTCAGTACCGTAAAGAAGCGGCGGAGATTATTCACTGCGCACCTCGCTTCTTCGGCGCAGCCGTATGCGCCTTCGGGCTCACACTCTTCGTTTTGCCAGCTGCCGTCTCATCCGGTTTCTTCCCGGCGGCAGACTCCGCGTTGCTCGCCTGTTCTTCCGTCTCACTCAGAGGCCGGTAGTCGGCCAGTATGTCGAAGTTCACGTCAATCGCTGCGTTGATCGGCTGCAGTGCCGCATTCGGCCCATTTGCGGTCGCCGAAGCCAGCGCCTCGCCCGCCAGCCGCGGAGAACCAAAGTGCCGCGACTTCTCGAGGTTGCGCACCAGGTCGACCGCCTTGTCGCGAGCCCCGCTCACTCGCAGCCTTATCGTCACCCCGCCGTCCTTCGCGACCTCCGGATCGATGCTCAACACCTGCACTCCTGCCGGCAGAACAGTCTCGAGGTCGGTCATCGTCGCCGTCCAGGAGAACGCCTTGCGCCGGAAGAGGGAATTGAGGAAATCCGACTGAGTCAGCACGGCCGCATTCTGCGGCTGCCGCATCAGCACCTGGTAGCTTTGCTGCTGCCGTTCCAGCTTGGTCACATGGTTCTCGACCGCTTCCACCCGGGCCGTGGCGTCCTGCGCCTTATGCTGCTCTCCGCGCAGCAGCAGCCACAGCGGTATCGCCAGCAGCACAAGAATCCCCATCAGGATCCTCAGCTGCTTCAACACCTGCCGCACATCGACATACGGCTGGCTGGCGAGATTGATCGTAATCTTCATCAGCTTGCCAGCGCTCCTGTCACGCCTGCCGCCAGTCCTCTTGGCATCGTCCCGCTCGCCCCCATGGCCGGACCAGCCACCAGGTCGCGCACTCTCACTCCATCCTCCGCTTCGTCCTTGGCTCCGTCCTCCAGCACCTGCGCAAACTCCTGCGCTCCGCCCGGCCCGACGTAGTAGACAACTTCCGGCAACGCCTTCAGCGTGTCCTCAAAATAAGCCCTCGCCACCGACACGCTCTGCACCAGCTCCTCCTGACGCTGCCCCTCGTCCGCCGGCAGCTCCTGTGTCCGGTGAAGCAGCAGCTCGTCGCCCGCGGCAATCGCCGTCGTCAGGGTGAACCCGTTGCGATTCACCACCAGCGCCGCGCGTCATTGCTCGTCAGCGCCGCCAGTGAAGCCAGCGTCGACGGCATCACTACGCCCGGCTCATATCCGGCCGCGCGCACCGCGCCCTCATATTCGCATCGCACCGCCGCCGGCATCACCGTCACCAGCACATGCGTCTGGCCATGTTCCTGTGCCCGCCCCATCACCTGATAGCTCACCGCCGCATCGTCCACTTCAAACGGCATCAGCTTGCGCAGCCTGAAGCGCACAATCGGCAGCGCCTCCTGCGCCTTCGCCGGCAGCGTATCGAACTCCAGCATCAGCACTCGCACCGCTGCATCCGGAACCACCAGCGTCAGTTGCTTCTCCCGCGAAGAAACCTCGTCAACAGCCTTCTGCAAAGCCAGCGCAACCATCGCCGGATCGGCAAAGTTCGCCTCACTCAGCCCGGGCTTCACCACCCCCGCCGCCAGTGGCGCAAAGCTCATGACCGCCTGCGCATCACCTTGCTGCCGGGCCGCAATCACGCCTTCAGGCGTAATCTCGCACGCCAGCTTCGGGCGCTGGTTGGTGTTGGGCGAAAGTATCCGAAAAGAAATAGCCACGTTTTTACGATTCTTTCTTCAATATCCCTGAGCCCTGTTCCCTGAGCCCTGTTCTTTGAGCCCTGTTCCCTGAGCCCTGTTCCTCTGCCTCACCGCGACGCCTCGATAAACGTAACCTTGTTGATCTCTTTCAGCGTGGTCAAGCCGCGCCGCACCCTGTCAATCGCCGACTCGCGCAGGAACTGCATGCCTTCCTGCTGCGCCAGCTTGCGCACTTCCGAGCTGGGCTTCTTCTCAAGAATAATTTCGCGAATAGGGTCGGTCAGGTCGAGCAGCTCATGGATCGCCGTCCGTCCCCGGTATCCCGTTCCGCCGCACTCGATACAACCTGCGCCTTCACGGAACTCAAAATCCCGCCACTCCGCCGGATCGAACCCGCTCAGCGACAGCGTCTCATCATCATGCTGGATCGGGCGCGCGCAATATTCGCAGATCGTTCTCACCAGCCGTTGCGCAAGGATACAGTTCAGCGCCGACACAAAGTTGTACGCCTCAACGCCCATATTCAGAAAGCGTCCCAGCACGTCGACTACGTTATTCGCGTGCACCGTCGTGAACACCAGGTGCCCGGTCAGCGCGGCGTTGATGGCGATCTGCGCCGTCTCCTGGTCGCGGATCTCACCGACCAGAATCTTGTCCGGATCATGGCGCAGAATCGACCTCAGTCCGCGCGCAAAGGTCAGGCCCTTCTTCTCATTCACGGGAATCTGCGTGATCCCGCGAATCTGGTACTCCACCGGATCTTCAATCGTGATGATCTTGTCTTCGTCGCTCTTGATCTCGTTCAGCGCGGCATACAGCGTAGTCGTCTTTCCCGACCCCGTCGGCCCCGTCACCAGCACCATGCCGTACGGCTCGCGAATATAGCGCCGGAAGCGCCGCAGATCGTCCTCGTGGAACCCGACAACGTCCAGCGTCAGCTTGCGGAACTTCTCGCTCATCGACTCCTTGTCGAGCACGCGCAGCACGGCATTTTCGCCGTGAACCGTGGGCATGATCGACACGCGGAAATCGATCAGCCGGCCCTTGTACCGCACCCGGAATCGACCGTCCTGAGGCACGCGCCGCTCGGCGATATCGAGCTCGCTCATGACCTTGATGCGCGACAGGATCGTCGAGTGATGCTCGCGCGCAATTGCCGCCATCGCCAGCTGCAGCACGCCGTCAATGCGGTACTTCACCACCAGCGAATCGTCATTCGTCTCGATATGAATATCCGACGCGCGCCGCTCGAGCGCCGTAAAGATCGTCGTGTCCACCAGGCGAATAATCGGGCTGATGTCCTCTTCCGACGTCAGCTTTTCGATCGAGATCGTCTCATCGGGATCGTCGTGCGCCGAGACCACATCGAAGGTCATTCCCTCCGACGCTTCATCCAGCACGCGCTGCGACTGCTCCGTCTTCTTCAGCAGATCGGTGATCTGCGTCAGCGTGGCCACGCGCGTCGTAATGCGCTGCCCCAGCAGCCCCGATATCTCGTCCAGCACCATCAGCCGGCTCGGATCGCTCACCGCGATCACCAGCCGGTCGTCAATCTGCTCCAGCGGCACAAAATTGTAGCGGAACATCATGTCTACCGGCACCCGCTTCATCAGCTCATGCTGAATCCGGAAGTGCTTCAGGTCGACGAACTCGCAGCGATAGCGCTGCGCCAGCGTCTGCGCCCGCTCCGCCTCGTTTAACTCAATCGGTTGTGCCAGTACCGGTGCCTGTGCCATAAAGCTTTCCTTTGAAAATCTTTAACGCTGAAAATTATTCGCGTTCCCCAGCGAAAAGATGGGCAGATACAGCGCAATCAGAATAATCACCACCACCACGCCCATCACAATCAGAATTGCCGGCTCAATCAACGCCAGCGCCGCCGTCAGCGCCGTCTGCACATCCTCTTCGTAAAACTCCGCGACCGAGTTCAGCATCCCCGGCAGCGCGCCCGTCGACTCGCCCACCTCGATCATCTCCACCGACAGCGGTGGAAACACCTTCGTCCCCGCCAGGCTCTGCGACAACCCCTTGCCCTCGCGCACGCTGCCGACCGACGAAAACACCGCCTTCGCAATCCGCTTGCTGGCAATCGACCGCGCCGCCGTCTCCAGCGACGGCACCAGCGGCAACCCGCCCGAAAGCAGCGTCGAGAGCGTCCGCGAAAATAGCGCCACCTGATACTTGAGCCAGATCATCCCGAAAATCGGCAGCTTGATGCGGATGCCGTCAATTCTGTCCGCGCCCTTGTCCGTCCTGCTCCAGCGGTAGATCAGGAACGCGATCAGCGCCAGCACCGGCAGCACATACAGCACATAATGCTGCGCCCCCTGCCCCAGCGCCAGCAGCGCCAGCGTCAGGCCGGGCAGCTTCGTCCCCAGCTGGTCGTAAAGCGTGGCAAAGCGTGGCACGACAAACGTAATGAGAAAGATAAACAGCCCGAAAACCAGCGTGATCAGCAGCCCCGGATAGATCAGCGAAGCCTTCAGCTTCTTGGTAAAGGTCAGCGAAACCCGCTGAAAATCCAGAAACCGCTTCAGGACCTCCTCGAGATTGCCGCTTCGCTCGCCCGCCAGCAGCGTCGTCGTATAAATCACCGGAAAGCCGCCCTGCGCCTCAAACGCCGACGAGATCGACTCCCCCGTCCGCACCCGCGCCGCCACATTCTGCAATTGCCCCGCAAACGTCGGATTCTTCTGGCCTTTCGCCAGCATCTCCAGCGATCCCAGGATCGGCAGCCCGGCCCGGATCAGCGTCAGGAATTGTTGATTGAAGATGATGAACGTCTCAAGCTTGGCCTTCTTGCGGCTCCCGGCCAGCCCTCGCGGCTTGACCGAATAGACGTAATATCCCGCCTGCGAGAAGCGGTGGCGCAGCTCCTCGGCGGTTGCAGCCGAATGCACCTGCTGCTGCACACGGCCGCGTTCGTCGGCCAGTTTGATAACAAATTCCGCCATCGGACGTTACTTCAGGGTACCAGTTTCCCGCAGCGGATAGACGCACCAGCGGGCCAAACCGTTCATCCCGAGTCCCGATTCGAAACCGGCGTTTCCGAGCCACGTGGAGATGTCATCCTGAGCGAAGCGCGCCGTGGCGCGCGCAGTCGAAGGACCTGCTTTTTCTCAACTGCGAATTGGATGCCCCATTTCCCGGGATTTTCGGACGTGAATCTGAGCCTCGTATCAGGGCACGGCTTCAGCCGTGCCGCAAGGAGTCGAGAAGATCCGGGCTTTAGCCCCTGTTCGCCTTCCGGTCTTCCCTCGCCGCAGCGAAACCCTCTTCGATCAGGGCAGCAACTTCCTCCCGGTGCGCAACAAGGCCAATCTTCTTGCTCTCGAATCATCGTTTCAACGCCCCCAGCTTCGCAATCCTTCCCTCCGGGCCTACCACCCACGGAAGACTCAGAGCATTCCACTTCCCCCCTCCCGATGCAGGTCCAGCGGAGACCACGTCTTCCCATCGTCATAGCTCACATCCGACCCGTTGGTCCCGACAGCAATCCACGCCTTCGCATCCGAATCCCACGCCACCGCCGACCGGTATCCATGCGGAGCCTTCGCCGCTGCCGTCCATGTCCTCCCACCATCTGCCGTCCATGCCGCCGTACCGATAGATTCGCCGGCTTCTGGTAGTCGCCGCCCACCGCAACCCAGTGCTGGCTGTCGCGAGACGCGAGCGAGAACACCCCCGCCGACGCGCTTTCACCCGCCAGCGGCACCCCGCCGTGGTCGAAGCTCCAGCGCTTCAGGCACTCCTCCGGGTTGCTGTGCGCGAGACCCATCGTGCAGTCGATCCCGCCCGAATACACCAGTGCACCTCCAGGGCCGCCTGTCCCGAACCACGGAGCCCACACCGGACCCATCACGGGCCCAGTCAGCACCAGCGCCGAGTTGCTCGCAGCGAACGCGCCCCGCTTCTGCCCGCCCGCATCCAGGCTGACCGTCTCGATCGCCTTCCACGTGGTCCCGCCGTTCCCGGTCCGCAGCAGAACAAAGCGCCCATTCACCGGATCGCCAAGCACAAACCCGTTCTTACTGTCGCTGAACACCACCGCGTCCCAGAACCCGTCCTTGTCCGGATTTGTATACAGCAGCGTCCAGTGGGAACACCCATCAGTCGTCTTGTATAGACGCGACAAGTCCCCCGGCCCCGACGACATCACAATCGCCGTATTCGCGTCCCATGCCCAGATCCCGCGAAAATCCAGCTTCTCCGCCCCCGGAGGCATCCCACAGCTCTGCCACATGTAGCCGCTGTCCTCCGTCCGCAGAACCGTCCCGCTCGTCCCGCTTGCCCACGCCACGCCGCCGCCCACAGCATGAATCCCGCGCAGCCCCGCCTTGGTCCCGCTCGACTGCATCACCCACGGCCCCGATGTCACGTCCTGCGCACCAGTCCCAACGGCAAAAAGAAAGAGGCAAAAAAGCGGTAAGAGAAGGGAAGAGCGGAGTCTCGAACTCACCATGGCCAAATCATATCGGGCAATCAACGTCTTCATTGGTCTTGATACGGCCCCGAAGGCGCCTTCGCCTGGACCGCCGATCCCTGGACGTTCAGTCCTCACACCGGCGGCAGGCCCTCGACCACCTTCACGCCCGCCGGTGCCGCAAACACAAACTCCGCATCAGGAGCCGCCGCATCCGGCTTCTCATCGGCGAACACGAACGCATTCGTAATCCCGTCCGTCTCCTCTACTTTCATCGACCGGATCACGCCATCCGCCGTCGCCGTCACGCTGAAGGCCGACACGCGCTTCTCCAGCCCCTTCGGAATCCCGCGGCACGGCCTGCCGATCCTGGACCAGCATGGAGGGGGCGGTTCCTGCCCGAGGCCACGCTGGTGGGACCGGAGGCGCACGGCAGCGCGCCCCGTGCGGATTCCGCGAGACGAGGCGACGCGGGAGACGCCGGGGCTGGAAGGGCTGTACCCGGTGGGCGAAGGGGCGGGCTACGCCGGCGGCATCGTCAGCGCCGCGGTGGATGGGCTGCGCACGGCGAAAGCGATCGTGGCGAAGTATGCGCCGCTCGCCGAAAGAACTACCGCCCCTTAACGCCATCGCATTCGTGTACCGGGCAAGACGCCGACCACAGGCGTACCTCATCGGCCTCTTGCCCATTGGCTGCCGTAATCAAGGCGTCGCCGTCCGGCGTGAAAGCGACAGCGGAAACGCGACCCAAATGGCCCGGCAGGAAGGCCAGCTCCTGACCCGTCACCGCGTCCCACAGCACCACCCGGCGATCGGCGCCACCCGTGGCGATCGTCTTGCCGTCGGGGGCGATCGCGATCGCACGGAGGGCGTCGGTGTGGCCGAGCAGGCCGGCTTTTTCCCGTCCGGTCTGCACGTCCCACAGCTTCGCCGTCTGGTCCTCGCTGCCCGTCGCCAGGGTCTTCCCGTCGTCGGCGAACGTCAGGCAGGTGACGGCCGCCCGGTGGCTCCCCAGCGGCCGTTGCTGCTTCCTCGTCCGCCAGTCGTACAGGATCACCGCGTACTCCTCCTTCAGCGCCACGGCGAGCAGGCTTCCCGTCGGCGAAAACGCCAGGCAGGTACACGCCTTGCCGGGCGCCACGGGCGAAGGCAGCGCATCTCCCGTGACAGCGTCCCATAGCTGCACCGATCCGTCCGGGGCCTGGCACGCCAGAACGCCGCCGTCGGCGGAAAAGGAAATTGTGGCGAACGTCACGGCGGTTTTGGAACGCAGCAATCGAGGTCGGCACTCCGTCATGTCCCAAACGACCACGGCGCCGTCGCCGGTCTGCGCACCAGTCTCCGGCCGTCGGCGGAATCGGCGAGCGCGACGACCGGAGACTCGCCCTGCGGCGGCAGCACGTTCGTCGGCCCGTCGGCGTGGACCGGCCGCAGGCGGATGCTCCCGTCCGCCAGTCCCAGCGCCAGAACGTCACCGCGCGGGCTGACGGCGACCGTTCCGACGCCGCACCGTCGGTCGGCAGAAGCTGCGAATCTTGCCGCTGCTCCGGGTCCCACAGCTTCACCACCCGGTCGCGCCCCGCCGAGGCCAGCGTCTTGCCGTCGGGCACGAACGCCACGGACCAGACCCGGTCGCCGTGCCCCCGCAAGACGCTTCGCGGCGCGCTTTCTCGAGGTCGAACAGTCGCACCAGATGGTCATTGCCGCAGGTGGCCAGCACCTTGCCGTCGGGGGAAAACGCGACGCCCTGGGCTTCGCCCAGGTGCGCAGTTAGAGCGCCGGGCGCGCCGTCCACGTGTCCGCGTCCCAGAGCCGCACCATCCCGTCGCCGCAGGCCGCGGCCAGTCGCCGGCCGTCGCGCGACCACGCCACGGTTTGAACCGCGCTCGCGTCCGTGTCGAGCTTGCGGGACGGCGCCATCCGATCCATGTCCCACACCAGCACGCCGCCGTCGCGTCCCGCCGACGCAAGGGCGCGGCCGTCGTTGTTGAACGCCAGCGATTCCACCTGATCGGCGTGGCCGGTCAGCGGGGCCAACTGGAGTCCGGTATCCACGTCCCACAGATGAATCAGCCGATCGCGGCCCGCCGTGGCGATCAGGCGACCCCCTGGCGACCAGGCCACGGTCTGGATGGGATCGCCGGAGTCCTGCAAGCGGCGCTGCTCCGAACCCGTTGCCACGTCCCACAGGACGATCCGTCCGTCGTCGCCGACGGAGGCCAGGGCGGCGCCGTCTGGCGAGAACGCCGCCGAATTCACCTCCTCGTTGTGGCCGTCGAGAGTGTGCAGGTCACGGCCTGTCGCGGGGTCCCACAGGTGAAGGGCGCCGTCCCGCCCCGCCGAGACGAGCCGGGCGCCCTCGGGCGAGTAGGCCACGAAATAGACGTCGGACGTGTGGCCCTCCAGCGTGCGGCGGTCGCTGTGACAGAGGCGCCACGGCAGCGCCACGTGAACTCGCGCGGATCGGAATCGCCAGGCGCCGCGTAGGGCGCCAGCAGCTCGCGCCATCGGGGTCAGGTCCGCGTGATACCAAAGCTGCTGCGCCTGGCGAACCTGAACGGCGTAGACGTACTGCCGGACGAGCCGCTCCCGCTCCTCGGCGAGGTTCCTGGCCCGCAGCGAGGCGTCGCGCTCGGTCTGGGCGTCGATGCGGGCGCGGTCGGCGGCGGCCAGGGCGTCGCGCAGCTGAAGGGTGTGCCAGGCGCCGCCGGCCATCAGCAGCAGCAGGGCCAGCAGACTCACGCCGAGGACGGCCGCCGCCGCCGGACGCCGCCGCACCCACTTGACCAGCCGCTCCGCCGCCGCCGCCGGCCGCGCCTGGATCGGCTCGCCGTCGAGGAAGCGGTCGCAGGTCGTCGGCCAGCGCCGTCGGCGCGCGGCGTAGCGCCGGCGCGGCTCCTTTTGCAGACACTTCAGACAGATGGTCTCCAGATCGCGCGGCACCTTCGGCTGCGAGCTGCCGCGGCGGCACCGGCTCGTCGCTGACGCACCTGCAGCAGGTGTCCAGCGGCGTCGCCGCCTGGAACGGCGGCCGGCCGGTCAGCAGCTCGTAGAGGATCGCGCCCAGCGCGTACACGTCGGCGGCGGGGCCGACGTCCTGCGTCTTGCCGCCGGCCTGCTCGGGGGCCATGTAGCTCGGCGTGCCCATGATGGCGCCGCGTCTGCGTCTGGCCGCGCGTCGTCCAGCTTCTTGGCCAGGCCGAAGTCGGTGATCTTGGGCGTGCCCGTCGGCGCGTCAGCAGGACGTTGGCCGGCTTGAGGTCGCGGTGGATGATGCCGCTGCTGGTGGGCGGCGTGCATGGCCCGGGCCAGCGTCTCGACCAGGCCGGCGGCCTGCGCGCGGCGGCAGCGGCGTGCCGTCGAGCTTCTGGGCCAGGCTGCCGCCGTCGACGAACTCCAGCGAGAAGAACGGCAGGCCGTCGTGCTCGCCGACCTCGTAGATCTGCACGATGTTGGGGTGCTGCAGCCGGGCGACCGCCTCGGCCTCGGCGCGGAAGCGGGCGCAGTTCGCCGGCGCCGGCGTGGGCGCCGGCCAGGATCATCTTCAGGGCCACGAGGCGGTTGAGCTCGAGCTGGCGGGCCTTGTAGACGACGCCCATGCCGCCGCGGCCCAGCTCGCCGAGGATCTCGTAGCCGGCCACCTGCGGCACGTCGCAGCAGCCGCGGGAAAAGGCGCCAGACGGACGGTCGGCTGGTCGCCCGGCAAGGAGTCCCGTGCGTCCGGGCCGGGAGCATGGTGTTCGCTCAGACGGGCCGCGGCGACGGGACCGCACACGGGACAAACGAGAAGGGAGGAGCGCGCCGGCGCCGGGCGTCGGGAAGCGGCCAACGGTGGCCACGGGGGCACGACAGATGCGCGTCCATCGGGGTTCCATTCATCGCCAGCTCAGAGTCGCCAGGGGAGGTCCTTGGGCCGGCGGATCGTCCTGTGATGCTAGTATGGCATATCTTATCGGATGCGGACGGAATCGGATGGGGAGCGAAACCGGCCCGCTCTTACGAGCACGGCATGGCCTGGCCGCTCGATTCGGGGAACGAGGCGAAAGGATCCACGGCGTCCTTTGGAACGGTAAGTGCAACGATGATAAAACGTGTGAGCTTTTCGGTGTCGCGAAAGCACCGCGCGCCTCCCCCAGATAAGAAAGGCATACCATGACGCATTGCAAAATTGGGCTGCTGCTGGTCGGCGGCTGTCTGCTCGGCTTGCCCGGATCAAGCCCCGCCAACTCCGTGAACAGCGGGACTCGCAATTCCCATGCAGCGAGCGGGACGCTGCTCGCGGCGCAACAACCCAAGCCGCCGCTGCCGCCGACGGCGAACCCGCCCAACCCGACGCCGCCGGCGATCCCATCCAACCCGCCGCCCCCGCCGACCGCACCAGTCCGCCGCCGCCGCGCCCGCCGATCAACCCGCCGCCCAGCCCGCCGCCGGCGAACCCGCCGGCGCCGCCGCCCAACCCGCCGCCGGCGAATCCGAACCCGAGGCCGCCGGCTCTCGGTTAATGACGGTGTCGGGCAAAGGCAAGGCCCCCGGACGCTCAGGCGGCTGCGGGCCTTCGGGGGGGTGATGATCGCGCCGACCTGGACGGCGGCTTACGCCTTTTTGCTCTTTTTGTGGTGATGCTTGCCGCCCGCCTTCGCGCCCTTGTTGCCCTTCTTTCCGGGGCAAAATGCGAACCTTGGACATTTTGACGCTATTCCGCTCGGCTCCTCTCCGCTAATCTGTGGGTGAGGCGCCGCTCGGTCTGTGGCGCCGCATCCTTCGCCCCGCTCGTTCGTCACGGACGGCCCCCCGGCTAACCTGCCACGCGATCGAGCGCATAGGTGTAACCTTGCCGTGAGGTGCACAGCGCGGTTCCAAGTTGCGCCATAATCTGCACTATAAGGATCTCGGAGGGCACCGTGGCCGATACCCAGACCATCCACCCTCATCTTTCTGGCGTGCTTGACCAGTGCGCAGCGAGGACGACTTCGAGATGAAGGTCGTGGGCCGCATCCCGGACGCGCTGGCCGGCGCCTATTACCGCAACGGACCCAATCCGCAGTTCGACCCGCAAGGCGCGTACCTGTGCATCTTCGGCGACGGCATGATCCACGGCTTCTTCCTCGAGCCGAACCATGAGGGGGGCCGCGCCCACTACCGCAACCGCTGGGTTCGCACGCCGAGATGGCTGGCGGAGAACAAGGCAGGGCGTCCGCTGTTCGGCTTCCCGGGCGCCCCGAGCGATCCTTCCGTCGCCGACGTCCCCCGGAGCACTGCAAACACCAACATCGTCCACCATGCCGGCAAGCTGATGGCCCTGCAGGAGCAGAGCGAGCCGTTCGAGCTTGATCCGCAAGGCCTCGAGCGCCGGCGGGTTCATGAACACGGGCGGCAAGTTCACCGCGCACCCGAAGATGGACCCGGAGACCGGCGAGATGGTCTGGTTCGGCTATTTCGCCGGTCCCCAGCGGTTTTCCCATCTGATCGACTACGGCGTCACGGACAAGACCGGAAAGGTGACTCGCCGCGATCGTTTCGCCGCACCCTATGCGTCGGTGATCCACGACTTCATCGTGACCCGGAACTACGTGATGTTCCCGGTCCTGCCTCTCACCGGCGATCTCCAGCGCGGACGAAGGGCCTGCCGCCGTGGCCTGGGAGCCGACCAAAGGCGGCTTCATCGGCGTGATGAAACGCAACGCTCAGGTCGATTCGATCCGCTGGTTTGAAATCGAGCCTAGCTTCGTCTTGCACGCGATGAACGCCTGGGAAGACGGCGAGAAAATCCATTGCGAGCTGATGGAGTTTCCGAGCGCCGCCGGTCTTCCCCAACGCCGACGGATCGCCCGGCCCGCCGCCGAAGGCAAGCTGACGCGCTGGACGATCGACCTTGCCGACAAGCCAACCGGGCGAAACGCGAACAGCTCGACGATCTCAATTCGGAGATGCCGCGCTTCGATGAACGCCTTGCCGGCCTGCCCTATTGCCACGGCTGGTATATGGCGAGCATCGGCAGCAAGGACCCGCTGTTGTACAACGCCATCGTCCACATCGACCTCAAGACCGGCCAGCGCGCCCAGCGGATGCTCGACCCGGGCGATACGGCGGGCGAGCCGGTTTTTGTGCCGCGTTCGGCCTCCGCACCGGAAGGCGACGGCTACGTCATCGCCCTGGTCTATCGCGCGGCGACCGACGCCAGCGAACTCCTGATCCTCAACGCCCAGGACGTCGCGGGCGAACCCGCCGCGGTGTTGAAACCGCCCCGCGGCGTGCCGGCCGGTTTCCACGGCAATTTTGTCCCCGCCTAGGTTTTCTCCCGGCTCGCGTCTGCGCCAGCAACGCCGAAACGGCGGCGGCACGACTTCCTCGAACAAGGAGACGGCCATGCCAGACGCCACGCCGACCCCGCAGGACCTCAAGGCCGCGTTGAAGGCGTTCAAGAAGGCCTTGAAGCTGACGTGTCTCGACGCCGAGTCCAGCATCGCTGGAGGGCCGTTGAGCAGCGGCCGGGGAGCGGGCATCGTCGCCATCATGCCGCCGAATCAGTTCCCGCTGGAGGTGTGGGCCGAGCTGGTCAAACAGGGCAAGCTCAAGAAAGCCGGAGGGGGCATGTACGAACTCGTGAAGGAGTAACCGAGAGGGCCGGCCGTTCTCCCACTTCTTCACCGCGGCGAAAGGTGCTTCTCGTGGCCAGACGCCATTGGCTCCGGTACGAATCCAAGAACCAACCCCTGTTGCCGCGGAAGCAATTCGTCCTCCGCCTGGGCGGTCATTTCGGGATCGCTTGCCTGCTCATCGGCGGCGTCCCTCGTGGGAGGGATGATCGGGTATGCCAGCTTTGAAGGAATGGGGTGGATCGACGCCTTTGCCAACGCCTCGATGATCCTGTCGGGCATGGGGCCTCTGACATCGCTGCAGACGCCCGGCGGGAAGGTTTTCGCGGGCTTCTACGCCCTGTTCAGCGGTCTGGTGCTGATCGTGGCGACGGGTATTCTCCTCGCTCCGGTCCTGCATCGGATGCTCCATCAGTTCCACGTCGAAGCGGATGAGAACGAATGATCCGGGGCCAACCCGCCGGCGACGGCGGCTGGGAGCAGCAATGACGATCGACGATCTTTCCTGGATGGCCGATTGGGCGGTCGGGGTCCGCGTTTGGCTGGAACGTGCCAGCCGCGCCGTCCTCGACCCCGGACGCCTGGAGCTGCTGGAGGGCATCGACCGCTGGTGCAGCATCAGCGCGGGTGGCGCGGCAGGTGGGCGTCTCCTACCGGCACGCCTGGGTCATGGTGCAAGAGGTCAACCAGGCCGCCGGTGAGCCGCTGGTCGAGGCCGCGACCGGGGGCCGCCACGGCGGCGGCGCCCGGCTGACCCCGCACGGTCGCCTGGCCGTCGCCGCCTTCCGCGATTTGCAAGAACGGCTGCACCGCACCGCCTCCCGGCTGCGGCCGCAACTGCCCCTCGCTCCGGTGGCGGGGTGCGTCCGCGTGGCGGCCGCCATTAGCCTGGAGGACGTGTTGGGGCGGCTGCTGACCGACGGCGCCGAGGGGCGTCCCGACGTTCCCGTGCGAACCGTCTTCGGCGCCTTGGACGAGCTGGCGGAACAAATCCTGGATGGTGCCGGCCGACCTGTTCCTCGCTGCCGATCCAGCGCAGTTGGCCCGGCTGGAGGCGGCGGGAATCGTACAGGCCGGGACGGCCATGCCTCTGGCGGAGAACACCCTGGTTCTCGTCGGACGTGACGACCGGGAGCTGGCCGTGGACAGGCCCACCGACCTGATGGGGCCGCCCGTCCGCCGGGT
>CAVRXY010000015.1:0-178110 GCA_963725225.1 uncultured Acidobacteriaceae bacterium | reverse complement strand
AGTCTCCCCGCACCAGCGATGAGCTGGGTCCGAACATAGAGTTTCGTAACAGTCTCGTTCCTGCCCGCAACGCCGACCCTGAGACGCGGCCTGCGTTCAGCACGCGGATGAGAAAGCGGTGCATAGCTGCGCGCTGAGTGCGCTCACGACTCACACTTATAACTTTGAATGCTCAAGATAATCAGGGTGTGCCTCTCTATACTCTCTCTCAAACTCTTCTCGCTGGCGCCGTGCCTCCTCTCGACGTCTTTCTTCCTCAGCCCGTCTCGCTTCTTCCTCTTCTTGAGCCGCTTTCGCTTCTTGATTCGCACGCACGACAGCAGCTACCCGCTTGTCTAGGGCTTCCTTGTATTTTGCGAATTCGTCCCCCAACACCTCTTTCAGTTGCGAAACGTCGCCTCCATTGAGCTGGACTCGCGCCAAGAGTGCCGTTAGGAGATCGTTGACGTAACCCGTCACGCTTTCCACTTCGACCCCAGGGTTGCTGTTTCCCCAAAGAAGATCACTCGCATAAAAGTGGAATCCGCGCGGCAGGTGAAACGAATAAAGGTGCACCGAATTGTCTACTGACGGTACGGCTCTTGGAGGCAGCTTTCTAAGCGGGTCATCGTATCGTTCGCTTACGACTTTCGAAGCCTTCTTCATCGCAGCAATCTGAACTCGGAGGAAAGCGCTGACAGAACGTCTCACTAAGCGACTCGGGGCTGTTAGCCCCAACTCAGGATTCAATCTCCGGTTTGGCTGTTGGCCGGTGGCCCACTGCGCTCGGAATTTAACTAGGTAGCAACGCCGCGGCGTTGTTTGTGCCCAAAGCATTAAGCCCCTGTCAACGTGGTCTAAGTTGTCAGTCTGTGCAACCTGCAGTTCTGCCGGTCAGTTTACAGTCAGTGTAAAAGTGGTTGTCTTTGTTGTGCTGGCCGGATCGTTGCCCGTTCCTGTCACGGTGATCGCGTACGTTCCAGCGGTGGTCCCTAGGTTGGTCGGGTGGGTTGGACCACTGCCTGCGCCGCCCCCTCCGCAAGCTGCCAAGGTGCCCAGTATCGCCATCAAAACCAGAACGCTAAGCATCGATTGCCACCTACGCCGCCGTGCCGGAATTCCTAAGAATACAACCATAGCAAGAATTGCCCCTCCGCCTGCTTCACCCCACCCCTTCTCTCTGTCTATGCCGGGCCGCTTCAGGGAACTGCTACTGGCCGCCGTCGTATTCACGTTCACGCTCGCTGTTCCACTCATTGCACTGGAACTGAGCGTTACTGTCTGGGCGGCACTGCAGGTAGGTAGGTCAGTTGCACCAGCGGGGCTTGAGGTGATTGAGCATGTGAGAGTCACAGTCCCGGTATAGCCATTGGTTGAGCTTACCGTGACAGTCGAGGTGCCTGATGCGGCGGGCATTACTGTCACTGCTGTTGCGGACATTGAATAAGTGGGCTGCGTCGCCGTAGTCACAGTTACTGAAGCTGTTCCCAATGCGTTGTTGTAGAGCGACGAGCTGGCTACATCAGCCGTGTAGCTGACGGTCAGGGTGTCGGTCCCGACGGCCAATGATCCAGCCGGGATGGTGATGGTGGCCGACCCTCCGCTCAGGGTCGCGGCTGGTGAGCTGTAGCTACCGGAAGTAAGCGCTATTGAACCCGTAGGTGGGGGGTTGCCACTGCCACCCTTTACCGTCACTGTCACTGACAGGCTCTGCGCAGTCGTAATGGCGGAGGAAGAAGGCGTCACTGTAACAGCGGGAGCTGTCCTCACAGGAGCGCTGACGATGACCGAGGTTGTCCCGGAAGCGCTGCTATAGGTAGAAGAGCTGGAGGAGTCCGGGACATAGCTGACGATCAGGGTGTCGGTCCCGACGGCCAATGATCCAGCCGGGATGGTGATGGTGGCCGACCCTCCGCTCAGGGTCGCGGCTGGTGAGCTGTAGCTACCGGAAGTAAGCGCTATTGAACCCGTAGGTGTGGGGTTGCCACTGCCACCCTTTACCGTCACTGTCACTGACAGGCTCTGCGCAGTCGTAATGGCGGAGGAAGAAGGCGTCACCGTAACAGCGGGAGCTGTCCTCACAGGAGCGCTGACGATGACCGAGGTTGTCCCGGAAGCGCTGCTATAGGTAGAAGAGCTGGAGGAGTCCGGGACATAGCTGACGATCAGGGTGTCGGTCCCGACGGCCAATGATCCAGCCGGGATGGTGATGGTGGCCGACCCTCCGCTCAGGGTCGCGGCTGGTGAGCTGTAGCTACCGGAAGTAAGCGCTATTGAACCCGTAGGTGTGGGGTTGCCACTGCCGCCCTTTACCGTCACTGTCACTGACAGGCTCTGCGCAGTCGTAATGGCAGAGGAAGAAGGCGTCACCGTAACAGCGGGAGCTGTCCTCACAGGAGCGCTGACGATGACCGAGGTTGTCCCGGAAGCGCTGCTATAGGTAGAAGAGCTGGAGGAGTCCGGGACATAGCTGACGATCAGGGTGTCGGTCCCGACGGCCAATGATCCAGCCGGGATGGTGATGGTGGCCGACCCTCCGCTCAGGGTCGCGGCTGGTGAGCTGTAGCTACCGGAAGTAAGCGCTATTGAACCCGTAGGTGGGGGGTTGCCACTGCCACCCTTTACCGTCACTGTCACTGACAGGCTCTGCGCAGTCGTAATGGCGGAGGAAGAAGGCGTCACCGTGACAGCGGGAGCTGTCCTCACAGCGCCGGCTTGGTTGACGTTAACTTCTTGATCTCCGATCGTTATTGTTGCGCTTCGAGCACTCCCGCTCATGTTTGGTGCAATAAAGTAATTTATGGACGACGAAAGAGCGGTTGCTGCGACCCACGTTTGCGATGATGTTGCAATAACTGGGCAGGACGTTGCAACGGCAATCGATCCGCTCGTACCGCTGGCGGGCGATTGAATTTGCGTTCTTCCCAACGTGTACGAACATGCACTCGCGGGCTGGATAATGGCCACGTCCTCTGCAGCAACGGTTATAAACGCCGTTTGCTGCGAGCCAGTGTTGTTCGCTCCGGCACTCACTGAGATGGAGCCGCTCCCCGATCCGCTGGCGCCTGAGAGGGTCAGCCAGCTCGCGCCCCCTGCATCCGCTGTCCACAAACACCCATCCTGAGTCGTGACCTGAACGGTGGCGGTTCCGCCGGATTGGGGGACAATTTGATTCGTTGGCCCAAGAGTAAACGTACAGGAACCGACAGCAATCATTGCTGATGCGGTTTGGCCTCCGTAGCTCACATCCAGCCAGTCATATCCATATCCTGTGGTCGTAATCGACCCATTTAGGCCCACCGAAAATACACCGGTTCCCCCGCGTCTGGCTGCGTAGGTCGCTTGCGACGTTACGTTCACGAGGCCGTTCGAGAAGCCGGCCTGCGCAGGAACCACGGTTGTCACGCCAATGGGAAGGTTCCCCACCGGCGGCGTCAACCGTAAGCTTACGGCGCTACTTGACGGCTGCAGAGTATAGCTCAGTGGAAATGTGGCGTACGTGTGATCCGTGAAAACAGCGAATGCCGTGAAGTTCGCTGTTCCGAGACGAATCGGCATGAATGAGATACTGAACGGACTCTGCGTTGATGCATATAGAGGTACATCCGCCGGATCGGAAACTGCTTGAAACAGCAATATCTCTGAAAGCGTTTTGGTTGAAGAAGTGGCAGTAATGGTCGTTGCTGCCCCGATCGTGAGCGGAAGCGACGGATCTAGCGATAGAGTTAGGTTGGACGCAGGAACTTGCGTGTACCCGGTGAGATCGAGGACCGGAGCAGGTGCACTGGACGAGGAATCATCTGTACTTTCCTTTCCCTTGACGAACTTCTCAGTAGTCATACGAACCGAATTGCTGTGCGGCGCTGTGCCTGTACCCTCTCCGAGAAGCCAATAAACCGCCTGGTTCCAGACTTCAGGACTCGCTGTTTCTCCTACATCGTTTAGACCAATCGATGGAACCGAAGAAATATAGGGTATCGTCGTATGGACGATACCGTCCAACACTGCTGAGTCGCTGGCCCCAATGGCCTGGTTCGCGGCCGGGACGATTGTATCGTTGAGTATCCCGTTAATGCCGTCAACGGTGTTGCCAGGCGCGAAAGCAGCCAATGCGAAATTCAACCCGATTTCTGCACCCGACACGGAAGTATCTTCTCCAACGACGGAGTTGTACGACTGTGAATAGAGTTGTAGGCCGTTTTCAAGGGACTCGACTCCGGAATCTATCGGTTTATTCTGACGGCCGAGAAAATAACCCAACGTGCATTTCTGCGTCGCTGCACACAATGTCAGCACGACTGGGTTGGAATATCCCAGTGCTAGGGTGTTGTCCTTGTTATGTTCGAGAAATATTGCGAATGGAGATCCGTTTTGCGGGGTACCAACTGTAACTAACTTGTGGATTGGGTTTGTCGGGAGAAAGCCGCTGAACGATGACGGCGGACCGTCGGTCATGAGATATCGAGTAACCAGCCCTCCCATGCTGTGCGCAAGCACGTCTACCTTCTGCGCTGCTACTCCGCTGTCCGCGGCAGAGGCAAGAGCGCTCGTGATTTGGGTCGCCAGAGCCGTCTGTGTGCCCGGATCGTCAAAGCTAAGGCTGCTTGTTCGTTCATAATCTGCGGCTGAAATTAATTGGTGAGGATAATTCGTTGGCACCCACGACAGGAACGGAGACCAAGCTGCCTGCGCGGACGACCAAATGCCGTGCACTAGCACCAGAGGGGGAGGCATCAGCAGAATCGAATTGGAAAAGGTGCCGTCGGGCGGTCCCACTGCAGGGCTTTGGAGAGCTTGAACGTTCAGGGTGAGGGGAGCTGGAACTCCTCCACCCGTAGTATTCAAACTGATAGAAGCTGGCGCCCACAAGAGGGCGAGAAAGATGCACGGCGGACTACCGGTACTTGAACCTGTGGTTGGATTGCACTCATCGCTATTGATCGGTCTCTGTGGCTGCGTTTGCAGCGACACCGCGAGAGCAGGATTACTCAGGTAACCCGGCGTGTACGGCGTAAGCGATCCAATGCCGCTGGTGGCTCCGCCGGGCGCCGAAAGGGAGAACGTAACCGAGTCCGCCGAAGAACTCTGAAAGAGCAGGGCAACCGCGGATGCTCCATCGGCTGCCAGTCCGGAGGCAGCCGGAGCGTTAGCAACATCAGCAGGAAGCACGGAAGTTGGTAAGGGAAAGCTGACGCCATTGATTAACGCTGGATTAACAAGCGACAGCGTTGCGGTGACGGGGCTCGCCGGAGAAAGCTGCACCGGCAAAGTAGCGGTCCTATGCTGAGTTGCACTGAAGCTGTATGGCCCGCATGCTCCGGTTTCGGTTCCGGTGATGGTGCGGTCCCATGTGTACTTACCTGTGTTTAGATCAAGTGTTTCTGTGGAATCAACACTTTCTGAGTTTCCGCTCCCGGAGTCTGACCCCATTTCCGTGGTTTGCACTTTGCCACGAGCAGAGATCGATGACGTATAAGAGGAGCCACCAGTTTCACCAGGCTGATAGCCGGCGCCGAGTCCATCGCTCGTCGGCCCGAATTCCGTAACACTTGCTGGTCGCCAACTCCCGTCGGCATTCTTGTGAAGCGGAAGAGCGGACCTTAGAGTCAAAGTACCCCAGATCAAGTAAGATGTGCCTGCCCCATAGCTCGGCACACTGCAACTATCGGAAGAATTAACAGCATAAATGGCGTGGACGCCCGCTCCAATCGATGCTTGATAGACCTGTGATGTCTGAGATATTGCGGAAACTACGCAACAAAACACCGAGATGCCAACCAGCAGGAAGGATCTGGGTTTTGGCACCATGGAAATCGCTTTGAGCGCTCTACCCATGGTTCTCCTCGCTTGGTCAGGCACTATGAGACACAGTTTTTCGCGACGCTTAGAGAACCTGCATCTCCCCTTTGGGAGATATTTTCGAAGGATCAACTGTTGGGGGGATTAATGAGATGAGGTTAGTCCATTGCAACGCCGCTGGTCAACGAATATTTCATCGACACGAATATTTCATCGAGAATCCGATGCCCACTTGGTGCCAACCACTGCGAGACTCACCACATGTGATTTTCGGCCAGACGACATTCAGCAAACATGCACGATTTGGCACTCTGGAACAGTGCCAAATCGCCGATACACACGCCGAGCGCTCCAGGTGCATCGGAGGATCTTTAATCTTCCGGGTTTCCGCGGAGGCATCTCTTCTTATGGGCTACATCCAAGGCGAGGGACGAACCAAGGAACACTGTTCTCTATGGTATTGGACGACTTTGTGCCAGCCAATCATGTGTGCCGCGTGTTGATGCGTGGGTTGTCCGGTGCAAAGGTCGAAATCGGCCTCGCGACGATGGCATGCAACCTCAAGCGCATCACAAATGTGCTCGGCGCAACCAAACTGGCGGAAGCTCTTCATCAGGCCTGACCGAGCGCAGCGACCGAACGCCGAATCCTGAGAGCGTCAGAGAGAGCGTTGGCGTCCCTCATCATCTCCTGAATTGAGTTTCGAAACGACCTCGTTCCTGCCCGCAACGCCGGCCCCATTGCAACAGCAACAACGAAGTGCGATCTCCTGCGCTCCGCGCCCAGCAAGGAAACCAAACCTTCCTGAGAGGCTCCGCCTCTGGCGCGCGCAAGAGGCACCCTAATCTTCCGCGCTTCGCTTGTGCAGACCTCCGCTTCGCTCCGCCCTCTCCACTCCGTTTCGAGGGTAGGGAACCCTCCTCTTGCACTTGCCGCCTCCGCTGGCGTGGGCCAGGGCCAAGGCGTGTTTGTTAGCAAACACAGCACGGCCATTCAAAAACGGAGGAACTACCCCATGAGCAGCAACGCCACCACAAACGAAACCATCAACGTCACTTCCCTTCCCTCTACCCCCAAGGCCCAGACCGCTAAGGAAGTAATCGCCGCCAACGTCAAGCTCCTCATCGAGCAGTTGGAAGCTGGACACTCAGAAGGACTCACCGCCTACCTCACCGCAATGGGCCGCTTTCATAGCTACTCTCTTGGCAATATTCTCGAAATCGCGAGACAGCGGCCTTCGGCGACCAGAGTAGCCGGGATGTACGCATGGAACCAACTTGGTCGCCGGATCAACAAAGGCGAGAAGGGCATACGCATCCTCGCTCCGATGATCGGCATTCGCAGGAAGAAGGACAGCGAAGCCGAGAAGGACATTACCAAGCAGAATCAGCCTGTGTTGGTCGGATTCAGAACGGCCCATGTATTCGATGTGGAGCAAACGAGTGGAGCCGATCTTCCTGAATTGAAGGAGCGTGTAAAGGGTGAAGTAGGCGAGTACCGCGAACGGCTGATCGACTTCATCGTCGTGCAGGGCATCGAGCTTGAGTTCAAGGAGAGCATCGCACCCGCTTTGGGGATGAGCTACGGAGGCAAAATCGCCATTCTTCCCGGACAGTCCGCAGCGGGAGAGTTTGGCACATTGGTCCATGAGGCGAGCCACGAACTTTTACATAAATCGGAACGCAGGACCGCCACAACCAAGACCGTTCGTGAAACCGAGGCCGAGGCAATCGCCTTTGTCGTCTCGCAGACCATCGGCCTCGACGCTGGAAAAAGCTCAGCCGACTACATCCACCTGTACCACGGCAACGCTGCGCTTCTGGCCGAGAGCTTGGAAGTGATTCAGCGCACATCAGCCTTGATCCTTTCCGCCATCGAAACGCCCGCCGCCACAGCGGAGCAGACCAAGGCTGAAGCCGACCCTGAAGACGCCGCAGCCAAGCCAGCGCTGCACCGTCCGCAACCCGAGACCCATCTGTCGCGAAGCTTCGGAGTGGTTCATGCCGGCGTCGATCAGGCTCATGAGCTCTTGATAGATCGATAGGCGGTGCTCGCGATTCCGCAGTTTTCGTCGTAACGCCTGTGTAGAAGGCGCTTCTTGTCGTTCCGCAACGGATGGAGCCGCGCCTTTGCGAACGATTTGCTTGGCCACGTCGTTCATCGTGCGCCGATGACGCTCGAGAGACCTAACCAGAGTCTCGAACAGATTGTTCAGTAGATGCCAGCGATCAGCAACCTGTACTGCTCGGGGCGCACCCTTCGCGATCGCATCTGCGAATGAACTTGCCCGGTCCCGGCTCACTACTTGCACACTCGGATGCTGACGTAGCCAGGCTGCTACGGTCTCCGTGCTCCGGTTCGGTAACAGATCGATTACTCGACCCTGCTCCAGATCGCAAAGGATGGTTCCGTACCGATGGCCCTTCTTCCACGCCCACTCGTCGATCCCGAGCACTCGCGGTGAGGCCGATGCAGATGGGCGCGCTCGTTTGCAAAGCTCTCGGAGCAGCGTGGGTCTGCTGGCCATCAAGCCCAGTTTGCGGGCCAGTCGTGCACCTGCTCGCCCGCCGAGCGCCAAAGTGATCGAGCTGAGGGCCTCACTTGAGCGGCAGCTTCGCCGCGCATAGCGGCCTACCGTTCCTGGCAGTTGTTCCGTGAAGATGCGGCGTGAACACCGCTCGTCTACACAGAAAAACTTGCGGGCCTGAAGCAGGATGCGTACCGGAAGCCCTTCCCAGGGGAGATCTCCGATCGTCCGCCGGTACCGGCTATGTACCTGGGAGGAGCGGCTACCGCAGCTTGGACATAGAGAGGAGGGCTGGCAGGCGCGGAGCTCCACCTGGATCGCGCCGGCTCTCGGTTGGAGACAGATCAGCTCCACTTCAGAACTGTTTGGGAGCAGAGTTCCTCGATTCATCCATCAACGTTTATACCCGCGAACGCCGCTTCACCAAATGTGAGCCAGAACCCAAATAATTCCGAAACTCGGCGCCATTTAAAGTCGAAGGCTACATTCCTTATGCAGCCTGGCTTCTCGACGATGTAATTACTTCAGGATGGGCGACAATACGTCCGGAATCGCCTTGGTCTGCCGTGCATGGATGAACTGGGAAATTCTGGGCCGCCACATACGCGAAGTTGCCCGTTTTTCACGATGTGACCCCAGTGCTGGGCAATAGTGGGGGCTGACTTGTCGCGGAAGTGTCTGCACGGCCCCACACTGACCAACTCACTAGCGTAACGACCCACGCACCGGTCCGCTTTCGCAGCATCCACAGATGGCTTCCTAGGGCTTGTCTGTAGGTTGAGTCTTCAGCCGACGAAAACGTAGTTCGGTAGCTTGCGGTCAAGTAAGCAATCTCGTTTGAACCTCGAATACGACGGTCAGTAATCTCAATGGAGTGAATTTTCGTCTTCTCACGCGCCATCTGCGCCGAGACCGCCGCACGGCCAAGCAGAGGCTGCGCGTCAGGCGGCCACAATTCGATGTCATCAGCGCACAACGCCATTAAGCTGCGATTGTCTCCAGCGACCTCGTACTCGATCCAGTTTGAGTGGATCCGCTCAATCTCTCTGAGAGCATCTTTTGTGAGTTCATACATCGAGCATGGATAGCAGATGCGCCGATCACCCTGCAAGACCGCGCCGTCACTCCCTATTCTCGAAAGTCGGCTGATCTTTCCAGCTGGCCCGTTCGGCTACGGGCAGAAGGGAGTCTTTTCAGGCGATTTAGCGGCACGTTCTCACGATTGTGCCCGAGTCACTGCCATTCCTGAAATTATGTTCTTGTGACCGAAAAGTCGGCTCCTAAGGAACTAATCCACTACATCCCTGGTACTGCCGGCATAGGGACGACTTGGAAGCCGAGTTAAGCGGCTTGTTTGCGGAGCCTTTCTCAGCTCGGAATTGAGCCTGTTCTTCGCAGAGGTGGAAGACGGATTCCGTATAGGTGTCTTTTGCTAATTATCTGGCACACCATAATGCGCCGGTGACCAAACATGCACCGACCTATACCCTCCTTTGATTACAGGTATTAAGTCTAAAATCGCCATACTAAACCGAGGCGCTTGTAGGGGTCACCACACCAAACGTCCAAAATCGTACGCCAAGGAACCGGAGTGGTCTCTCAGTCCATATTTCCGCCTTGGCCACGGTTTAATGAGCGCATTGTCCTGAAGGCGCCAATCGAGGGATGGCTTACACGGCGAGAACCCCGATCTTTGCAGCCAAATTCATCGACGTTGGATGCACGCGCTGCGCCCCTGGCGAGCGCGTGCACCGGATGGTTTGCTTCACGGAACCGGAACCGAAGCCGGTACTGGAACTGAAACGGCGGATGAGCTGACGCGCGTCAATAACCACCGCCCGTCGATTTTTTTGGCTTCGCCGTCAAGGTCTACGTGGCTTTTGGCTGTCCAATACGGCTGGCCGGTGGCTGGATTCAATGACACGTCGAAGTAATGGCATTCGAAATACACCGATGATTTCCATTGGCCGTCATCGTCCTTTACAGGGACATACTTCGTTTTGTACGCCGGGGAGAGCGACACAAACTTATTGGCCGCCTGTAACCCGCCGGAAACATACTTGAAGAATGTGCACAGGGTGCCCTGTTGACCGGTGGCTGACGTGTCGCCGGAGGGTGGAGGGCAACTTGCGGGATCATCCGGATCGCCGTTGCCGATATAATTTCCTGCCGTGGCAGCAGTGCTGACAACCGTGAGTTGGGCGTCTTTAGCCCAGATGGAAAGTGCCTCGCGGATTCGCTGAGTGATGACTGCAGGCGAATCGCCGTTCACTGGATCGTGCACGCTGACTGCCGCGTGAAAGGTTGCGTGAAGCTGTTCCAGTTCAGTCATTTGGGCCAGTTGATTCGTCATCGTCCCGCCAGCCATCTGCATGGGCGGCTCCTATCGCCGCGATAACTCCCACAGCGAGCAGGACCACAAAACGTGCGTACCTGTTTTTGAATGTCGATTTCATGTCCGTCTCTCCTTTGATCTTGGGGCGCGGTCGTCGTTCTCACCACGCCTGTCTGTCTGCCTTCACTCCATATAGCGAAAATCGCGGCTGAAACCTGTAATGGGAAAGAAACTTTTTGGGGAGCCTGATCCTGAAACTGCCGGGCGGTGTAATATTTACGCAATTGGCCACTTCTCCGGCCCAGGATCTGGATGGATGACGCTCTCGGACACGAGATCACCCAACTGCTTCAGGCATGGCGCCGGGGCGACGAAGGTGCCCTGGACAAGCTGACTCCTCAGGTTTATCGCGAGCTGCATCTGGTCGCCAGGCGTTGCATGGGAGGGGAACGCAGCGGCCATACGCTACAGACGACGGAGCTGATCAATGAGCTTTATGTGCGTCTATCCGATCTGAAGCTGATCGACTGGCAGGACCGGGCGCATTTCTTCGCGCTGTGTGCGCGACAAATGCGGCGCATTCTCACTGACCAGGCCCGTGCCCGGCGATCCCACAAACGCGGCGATGGAGCAAAAGCGATTTCATTGGACGATTGTCTGGCAATCTCTCCAGAACCCTCCGCTGATTTGGTCGCTGTAGACGATGCTCTTAATCAGTTGGCGAAGGTGGACGAGCGCAAAAGCCAGGTCGTAGTGTTGCGTTTTTTTGGCGGTCTCAACGTTGAGGAAACTGCGGAAGTTTTGAAAGTTTCGCCTGAAACCGTGGCGCGTGATTGGCGGTTGGCCAAGGCGTGGCTGATGCGTGCCCTAAGCGAAAATAAATCCGATGAAACCTGAGCGGTGGGGAAAAGTCGAAAGCATTTTTCACAAAGCTCTCGAGGCTGACGAAAACCGGCGCAGCTCTGTGATTGAAGAATCGTGCGCTGGTGATGCAGAACTACGCCGCGAGGTGGAATCGCTGCTTGCTCATTATAGCGACTCTGCGAGCTTCATCGAGAAGCCGGCATTTGCGGACCAGGCGAACATCACTAAGGCTCCCTCCGCCACAACCGCAGCGCCGCGACCTGACTTGAAGGACGTTGCGGTTGGACATTACTGCATTGTTGAAGAAATCGGCTTCGGCGGCATGGGAGTGGTATACAAGGCCGAGGACACTAGACTTGGCCGCCTAGTCGCACTGAAATTTCTACCTGAGCACATGGCAGCGGATTCTGTGGCGTTAGAGCGCTTTCGCCGCGAGGCCCGCGCCGCTTCGTCGCTGAACCATCCGAATATTTGCACGATCTACGATATCGACGCGTACGAAGGCCGGGAATTCATCGTAATGGAATATCTCGATGGGCAGACGCTCGCTATGTATATGGCGGGCCGGCGAGCGGTGGGCACTGAGCTCGTCGCGAAATTGGGAATGCCCATTGCCGAGGCGCTCGGCGCGGCACACTCCAAGGGAGTAATTCATCGCGATATCAAGCCGGGCAACATCTTCGTTACTCAATCGGGACTGGTGAAAGTCCTCGATTTCGGCGTGGCAAAGCTGGTGGCTAAGGCCAATCAATCCGAAGCTACCACCTTGACCGAAACACACACGATCACAGGCACACTGCCGTATATGTCGCCGGAACAATTGCGTGGTGAGAATCTCGACACTCGGTCGGATATCTACGCATTGGGGGTCGTGCTCTATGAGATTGCCACGGGACAGCGCCTGTATAGTTCATCGCTGCATGCGCAGCTGGTTGATGAAATTCTGAATCGTCCTGCTTCTCCGCCCAGCAGCATCAACAAAAAGCTGTCGGCAAAAGCGGATGACATTATTCTCAAGTGTCTCGCCAAGGACCCGGAGGACCGATACCAGACTGCGAAAGAAATCGCGGTTGACTTGCGCCACTTGAGCACACAGTCGACAAGCGGGAGCGTCTCAGCTAGGACAAGCAGCGTACGATCAGGAAGCAGGTTCTGGCCGCGAAGGCCTTCAGAATTCTCGCGCAAGCAGGCCGCGATCCTTGCGGTTGGCTCCGGGTTGCGATGGTGGCCGCGGGTGTTGATTAGCAGCACTGCGCTGATTCTGCTGGTGCCAGGCCTCTGGTGGTTGCTTTCTAACCGGACTCAATCGCAGAAGGAATTGGTCCAGCGGCAACTGACCGCTAATTCTCCAGATAACCCGGTTCTAGCCGCTGCTATTTCGCCGGATGGCAAATTCCTGGCATACAGCGACGCAAATGGCTTTCACCTGCAGTTAATTAGCACGGGCGAGACGAAGCAGCTGCCTCTTCCTTCAGGACTCGCAGTCGCCAGCGTCTTTTCAGGCGCTCCGGAGACCTTGGGTGCTGCCCTTTCGTGGTTTCCCGATGGAAGCAAGGTTCTTGTCACTACTGCTGGACACCCCGGTGAGCCCCCCAGCCTTTGGGCCGTATCCATACTAGGTGGGGCAGCACGTAAGCTGCGGGAAGGTGCCGCCGATGCATCCTTTTCCCCTGACGGTTCTCAGATCGCCTTTCTAGGCGATTACGATTCAGGCTCGGCACAGGGGATTTGGTTGAGCACCGCGGATGGAGATGATCAGCGGCGTATCATGGCCGCACAACCTGGTGAAGACTTTAACGAAGTGGCCTGGGCTCCGGACGGGCAACGTCTCGCGTACTCGAAAGGACTCGCGGGTACCGGAATCTACGTGAGCGCCATCGAGAGTGTGAGTCTAAAAGGCGGCCCTCCCACTCGGATTCTATCAAGCCCAAAATTGCAGGGGTTTTGTTGGTTGCCGGATGGACGTATCGTCTACTCCCTGCGGCAATCGGTGAATACTGGCGCTGACTCAAATCTTTGGGAAGTGAGGACGGTCACTCAAACAGGCGAACCCACGGGCCACCCCCGGCAACTAACAAACTGGCCGGGGTTCTCCTTCTCCGGGTTCACGGTCACGGCGGATGGAAAGCAGATGGAGTTTCTTAGGTTCACCGCGAAGGCCCATGTGTATGTTGGAGAGTTGGATGCAAAGGGAACACATCTAACTAACACACGCCGCCTCACGTTCGACGAACATTTCGAGTGGCCTGAGCGGTGGACGCCAGATAGCCGGGCCGTAGTGTTTTGGTCAGACCGCG
Organism: uncultured Acidobacteriaceae bacterium; assembly: GCA_963725225.1. GTDB lineage: Bacteria > Acidobacteriota > Terriglobia > Terriglobales > Acidobacteriaceae > Silvibacterium. Next base: position 164,309 of record CAVRXY010000015.1, on the reverse strand, counting down.
ATGGAAGCTGGGACATCTTCAAGCAGACGTTGAACAAAGACGACACCGCCGAATTGCTCCCTCTCGGACCCGAACCGAAGTATTATTCCAGTTTCAGTCCTGACGATCACTGGATTTTGTACTTGGCTCTTCCTGAAGAGCGACTTCCCGGTGGTTCGGTTCCAGTACGAATCATGCGGGTCCCTGTATCTGGTGGACCCCCGCAATTGGTTCTGACTGCATTAGGTACGACGGACATCCACTGCACACGTGCCCCTGCCAACCTCTGTGTCTTTGACGAGCAACAGCAAGGCCATCTTACGTTTACTTCTGTCGATCCCATCAAGGGCCGAGGGCATGCACTTGCCACCATGGAAGTGGAGCCCTCCATGACAATCCCTTGGGACCTTTCCCCGGATGGCTCGCAAGTCGTCATGACGCGCGAAGGGCGCATTCGGCTGTTATCCCTAAAGAGTGGGGTGACAACCGATTTAGCAGTAAGGGGATGGAACAGCTTTGGCGAAGTCGATTGGTCTGCCGACGGAAACGCTCTGTTTGTTTCCAGCCAGACGCCCCAAGATACCACCCTGCTTCGCGTTGATCTTAGAGGAGAAGCCCGTGCGCTATGGCATCAAAAACTCAATTTCATGGGCACCATGGGAATACAGTCTCCCGACCGGCGGCATTTGGCGATGGCGGGCTGGACAACCGATAGCAACGTCTGGATGATCGAGAACTTTTGAGAGTAGCGGCCGCTACGACTTTCCTCGACGAGCGGTAAATCCATAGTGCCGTATCGACAGCGCTCCGTGCACGGAACTGTGCGAGCACGGGGTAGTCGGTGCGGAGCGGTGTGGATACGGCGATTTGCAGTAAGCCGCTAGCGCGGTGGATATATGGGGATTGAATGCCGCCTGCGGGGAGTTGAAGGGGCCGACGGGGCACGAAATTGGACGTTGGTGAGGAGAGTGGGTTCGCGGGGTGGTTCGCTGGCTGTGCGCAGGGGATGGCTGTAACGAAGGTCAAGGCTATGCGCAGCTGATTCGAGGCGTGGGGCGACGTGAGCGGAGTGAGAATCCGTTGTGGCGAGAAGTCGGGTTGGCATACAGGTTGGCATCATCTTCCCTCAGGATGAATCGAAGTGTGCGGAGACCCGGGGTGAGTCGGGGCAGCCCAGTTCAACCGTGAAGTGGCGTGCGATGACGTGCATGGTGCCGCACTTGCACCGCGGGCAGGAGCGGTTAAGCGCAGAGCGCTGTTGTTCGGTGAGCAACTCTGTGCTGTCGGCAGCGGTGGCGTTGAGATGGAATCGGCAGAGCGCCAGTGCCTGACGGCGGTTGCGGTTGGCGAGCAATCCGAGGTGGCGTATCTTGACGAAACCGGCTGGCAGGACATGGAGCAGGAAGCGGCGGATGAACTCCACCGCATCGAGGGTCATGATGCTGCTGCGGTTGTTATGCCGGGAGTCCCGCCAGCGGAAGCGCACCTGTCCGTTGTCGAGGCTGAGGAGTCTTCCGTTGGAGATGGCCACCCGGTGCGTGTAGCGGGCCAGATACTTCAGCACATGTTCAGGGCCTCCGAATGGGGGCTTGGAATAGACCACCCACTCTCTTCGTCGCAAGTTGGCAAGCAGAGAGTTGAAGGAGCGCGGCTGGCAGATAGATCGAGATCTTGCCGGGGAAGCATAGTTCGTTGCGCCGGTAGCTCTGCTTGAGGAAGGCGAGCAGCTTGCCGCGGAACACGCGGCTGAGCACGCGCACCGGGAAGGAAGAAGCCGTGCCGTCTGGTCGCTATCCAGCGGGAGTTATCAAACGCTAGTCCGCCGGCGGGAACGAGACAGTGCAAGTGCGGATGATGACACCCACGCCCACAATACCCTGAGCGCGGAAAACGCTGAGGTTCAGGTCTTCTATCCGTTCCACCCGCTCCACGGTGTCAGCCTTCAGATCCTTCGTAAGCCGAAGCGGGGAGATGGCGCGGTGTCGGTCATCGACCAAACCGGGAAACGGTTGAAGATTCCCGTATGGATGCTGTCGCCTGAGAGCAGCAGGATAAAGATCAGCGAGCAAGTTCACCTCAGCAAGGAAGCTCTTCTCTCTCTAACTTCGTTGCTTTCGCCACACGCCGGTGAAAATCGCGACCACGATAACCTTCTGCCAACTGCTGTTGACGGGTGCAAGGGAGGTCATGGTGGAGCAACTGGAACTATTGGGCATGATAGTTCGGGAAGAAACCCGAATCGTGCCCATAGATGCGATAGTGCGCGCCGATCTGGTCGATCTGATGGCTCGCATTCTGGTGGCGGTATTTCAGGCGAAAGGAGGAAAGGTGGATGACAGAGCTTCTCTGCAGTCCCAAGATCAAGCCGGAGCATCTGGCTCGCAAGGCCATCGTTTACTTACGGCAATCGAGCGAGAAACAGGTGCGCTACAACCTGGAGAGTCAGCGCCTTCAATATGAGGTAGCCGACAGGATTCGTAACCTGGGCTGGAGAGATGTGGAGATCATCGACAGTGATCTCGGCTTCAGTGCGGGGATGGCTTCGGCTCGCCGGGAAGGATTCGAGCGCGTCCTCAGCTGGGTGGCCCTTGGAGAGGTGGGAATCGTGGGCAGCCGGGAAGTCTCGCGACTGTCCCGCACGGACAAGGACTGGGGTCGGTTGCTGGAGGTGTGCCAGCTCTTTGGAACTCTGATCGCCGACGAGCAACAGATCTACGACCTGAATTATCTTGATGACCAGTTAGTGCTGGGAATCAAGGGTACACTCAGCGTCGTCGAACTGAAGGTTCTTCGGCAGCGAATGCAGGCAGGTCAGGAGTCGAAAGCACGCCGTGGAGAGTTATTCAAACGACTGCCCGTCGGCTTCGCACGGGATCTCACAGGCAAGGTGGTCTTCGATCCCGATCAGCGAGTCTGCGAAGCCCTTCGACTTGTATTTATGAAGTTCCGAGAACGGTGGAGCATCCGCCAGACCTTCCAGTGGTTCCGCGATCACGATATAGAGCTACCGGTGAATCCGATCCGGGGGACGCGGTTGGTCTGGAAGGTTCCCACTCAGAGCTTGGTCCGCGATATTCTGATCAACCCCTTCTATGCGGGCGCCTATGTGTGGGGCCGCCGTCCGGTCACGACGTTGTTTGTGGACGGTAGGCTGGAGAAACGTCAGAGCGCCTTGCGTCGAGCTGAAGAGTGTCGGGTCTTCATCCCCGACCATCATCAGGGTTATATTGACTGGGCCACGTATGAAGAGAATCAACGAATGACGCGGCGCAATTCCGTAAACTGGCAGGGGGATGAATCCATGGCCGCGATTCGTGCCGGGCAGGGACTTCTGGTGGGACTTCTTCGTTGCGGCCAGTGCGGCCGCAAGCTCCACGTGCGTTATTGGGGAGGTCGCGGCACCCATGCGCGTTATCTCTGCAGGGGAGATTACGACGATGGCGGTCAATACTGCCTGGGATTTGGCGGCGCATCGGTGGATCGCCGGTTGGCTCAGAAGTTGCTCAAGGTGATTTCCCCTCTCGGGGTGGAAGCCAGCCTGCGCGCACTTGAAGAGTTAAGCACCGGAGATGCTGCACAGCGCATCGCCCTGTCCAGCAAACTTGAGCAACTGGAGTATGAGGCTAAGAAAGCCTTCGAGCAATACGATGCTGTGGATGCCAGGAACCGTCTTGTGGCCGGCGAGTTGGAGCGTCGTTGGAACGAGAAGCTGGAGGAGATCGCGAGGACCAAACAGCGACTAGCCTTCCTGAACGGAAAGCGTTATTCGTTATCCGCCGACGAGGAGACGCAGATCCGAGCGATGGGCGAGAACTTTACCGAAGTCTGGCAAAGCAATCTCTGCCCTCCGACACTCAAGAAGATGATCTTCCGTACAGTCGTGGAGGAGATCATCGTGCGTTCAGATGCGGAGATCAAGACTCTTCAGTTCACAATTCACTGGAAGGGTGGTACGCATACACAACTCACGATGGAGAGACCGCGATCAGCCACTGAGACTGCAACCCCCACGGAAGCACTGGAGATCATCCGCCGGATGGCAGTTCGCCACGGCGATGACCAGATAGCCTCCGTGTTGAACCGCCTTGGATATTCGACAGGCAAAAGCAAGCGGTGGAACCAAATCCGCGTGGCCACTGCGCGGCGCAATCATTCGATCAGCGGGCAAAGACGAGCGCTACCCAATCCTGAAAGAGTCAGCCTGACTGAAGCTGCACGGATATGTGGAGTGAGTCACCGCACAATCGAACGGCTCGTGGAGGCAGGCTTATTGAAGCGTGAACAGGTCACTCCTCGCGCTCCCTGGGAGATTCGTCGTGCTGATTTGAACAATGAACCAGTGCGGAGCATAATCGACAGGCTTCTCCGCACAGGCAAGCTCGTTCTCAAAGGGGGTTGTACGGAAAGTGAGCCCGCCTTGTTTACTGAAAACGAAGGAGATGATAATGCCGGGCATCATGAGTGAGGGTTCTGCCTCAAGTTCTGCGACCAGGTGTGCAGCACGGTAAGCACCCCGATGCGTGCGCCGAGACGGCGTGGATCGGCCGCGATGTTGAGCAGCGTCTCGGAAGCTGCCCGAAACAGCAGGGTGTAGAAGAGCCTCTGGTTGCGCAATGCGAGCGGCGCCAGTTGTTCGGGTACGGTGAAGACCACATGGGCGTAGGACACCGGCAGCAGACTTCCAGCCTACTTGAGGAGCCAGCGATCGCGTGCTGAAGACTGACACTTGGGACAGTGCCGGTTGCGGCATGAGTCGTACGCGACGGTCTCATAGCTGCAGCGATCGCATCGTTCGAGATGAGTGCCCAGCGCGGCCGTGCGGCACAGGCCGATATCGCGCAGCACCTTCCGCTGCTGGTCCGAAAGAGCATGGCCCCAGCGCTGAAGGAACTCGTTTTCGTGAGCGTGGAAGACATCGGCCACTTCGAGCCGATGTCCACTCATGCGGTTCTGTTCCCTCCCTGAGTGTGGACGTTCCGAATAGGCAGATCGTCGAGCGGACTCGCCGTGGCATGCAGGCGGGCTCCGGAAACGTGCAGGTAGCGGGAGGTAGTCTCCAGGTCGCGGTGACCGAGCAGAAGCTGGATGCTGCGCAGATCGGTGCCCGCATCGAGCAGATGGGAAGCGAAGGAGTGACGCAGCACATGCGGGCTGAGCGGTTTAGAAATGCCCAGTTGTTCGCGCAGCTTCTGACAGGTCACACGCACTGTGTTGGCCTTCAAAGGCTGACCCGGCTCCTCCCCGGGAAAGAGCCAATCGGTGGGCTTGCGCCAGCGCCAGTAAAGGCGCAGCAACTCCAGCAACTTGGGCGACAGCATCACCTGGCGCGGGAACTTGCCCTTGCCCTCGCGGATGTGGATGATCATCCGCTTGCTGTCGATATCGGGGACCTTCAGATCCAGCGCTTCCTGACAGCGAAGCCCTGCGCTGTAGTACAGGGCCAGCAGTGCACGGTGCTTGGTGTTCATCGGCGCATCGAGCAGGGCGCAGACTTCCTCACGGCTCCAGACGGTAGGCAGCTTGCGGCGCACCTTCGGCTTGATGATCTCTTGATCGAACCAGGTCTGCTTGAGCGTCCGCGTATAAAGGAACTTCAGCGCCGACCGGGCGCCCTGAATCGTCCCCCAGGCCAGCTTCCGTTCGTTGAGCAGATACAGCAGGAAAGTGCGAACGTGCTCGGGACCAAGTTGATCGGGTGACTTGTGAAAGTACCTTGCAAACTCGGCAACGATCTCCGTGTAGCGGCGAATCGTGCGTTCGGAAAAGTTGCGCAGCCGGAGATCCTCCTGCATGCGCTGGCGTAGATGTGTCATGGACACCTCCTTGGGTGTCCAAAACTCTACCCAACTGCCACAGAAGCATAACCTCCCGCGCTAGCGGGTTAGTGCAAATCGCCAACGCACTCAGCGAGAAAGAGTAAACCTGTCGGTGGCGTGCGCAAACGAACGTTTCTGCAACGATTCTCAAACCTGTCCAAAGCCCAGCAATTCGAGTTGCAAAAATGTATTGCAATGATAAAGTGATTGGCGATACTTGTCACACACATCCTAAAATTTTCACAGTGACTCTCCATCACAAACCTAAGTTGTCATTCACGGCCACGGCGATTTCCTGTTCAGAGCCGAGGTAGCGCTCTGTGGTTTGAATTGAGCTGTGCCCGAGAAGAAATTTGATCTGCTCCAGGTCTCCTCCGTTCTTGCGGCAAAGCTTGGCGCAGGTCCGGCGCAGATCGTGTGCGCCAAAGTGTTCGATCCCAATCTCCTTTGCAGACTGCTCGACAACCGACCAAATCGCCCAGTCGCCCAGCTCGTCGCCGACCACCTTCCCGCTCTTCGACAGCGGACGCAAGAGACGGCCGTCCTCGATCTTCGCCGCGATCATCCAGGCGTTGATTCCCTGCTTGACCCAGAGCGGAACCGCCACGGTGCGAACCCGACCGCCCTTGCCGCGCAGATCGGGCAGGACCCAGCGACCCTCGCGCATCTGGATACCGTCTACGTCCAGGCTGGCCAGCTCCTGCCGGCGCAGAGCGCAGCCCACTAATAAGGATAGGATCACGTAATCGCGCTTTCCTTTGAGCGTGGAACGGTCGGGGATGGTAAGCAGCTCCTTGGCCTGGTCCCGAGTCAGCCAGTTCCCCAGCCTGGTTCCCTTCTGGGGAAGGTTGGGGACGCCGGCGAGGTTTGCCGCCTCTTCAGCACCGATGATTCCGTTGCGCTGCGCCTCGCCGATCAGCTTGCGCACGGCGGACAGGCGAACGTTCACGGTCGACGCGCTCAGTTTCTTCTCCACCATGGCAGCACGATATTCCATGAGGAGAGCACGAGAGAGACCCTGTGAGCGATTCGCGCACAGGGTAAAGACCTCGTCCAGCGCTTTGGCGTAGTTGCGTTTGGAATGTTCGGAGGCGACCGAGTTCAGCACCATCTCCCGCAGCTCCTGAAAGGCAGCATTGCGATTGATCTGCGATTCCTCCGCCGAACGGATCAGCGCTAAGGACGTGGTCATGCTAACACCCGGATGTATTTCATCCCTTGGGTACTGAACATTCCAAAAGGAGAATGAGTGTTCAAAAACCAATTGTGCAACAGGCTGTTGCACAATTGACTGGCGGGGATGAATCCGTGTCTTCCGGAGGTACGGAGCGTACTATTCCTCATCAGCCAGCTCCTTCCGCAACGTCTCCATCTCCGAACGAAGCTTGTTGACGACTTCCTGGAGATCCTCAACGCTGGGTAGCTCCTCCCGGACCGGCTCGGGCAGCTCGCGTGTCACCCGATAGGTGGAGACACCGATCGGCTTCTCGATGCTGCGCAGTGTGTACTCCACAATTGGACTGCGATGGCTCTCGCAAAGCAGCAGCCCGATGGTCGGCGCGTCGGGTCCGGTTCGAAAAAGATCGTCCACCGCTGAGAGATAAAAGTTGAGCTTACCGGCACATTCTGGTTTGAACTTTCCGGTCTTGAGCTCGATGACGAAGTAACAGTGGAGGCGAACGTGATAAAAGAGCAGATCGATATAAAAGGTCTCATCCCCCACCTCGAGCGGAAGCTGGCTGCCGACGAAGGCGAAGCCGCGGCCCAGTTCCAAGAGCAAATCCCGAAGATGGATCAGGAGACCGCGTTCGATCTCCCGCTCCTGCGCCTCGCGGGTGACGGTCAGAAAATCGAAGTTGTAGGGGTCTTTCAAGACCTGTTCGGCCAGATCAGAGCCTGGCGGCGGCAGAGACCGCCGAAAGTTGGTGATAGCCTTCCCTTCCCTCTCGCGAAGCCCGCTCTTGATCTGAAGCACCAGGACGTTGCGGCTCCAGCCGTATTCGACGGCGGTGCGGAGGTACCATTCGCGCGCCTCCCGATCCTTGAGCTGATCGAGGAGTACCCGCACATGACCCCAGGGCAAAAGTGCCACAAGCTGTGGCACTATTTCCACGCCAGGGTGGCTAGTGTTTACTCGTGCTCGCCGCAAGGACGCAGGCACCTGGTTTCGGACTGCTCGCCGGCCTAAATTGATAGTTCTGGTACGATTTCCGCTTGCCGCGTCAAGCTTTGATACGGAGCCAAAGTCTCTTTCGGGTTTTCCGCGTTCGCGAAGTGCATCGCCGATGTTTTAGATACGTCATGGCTCAGGCGCTCGCCCAATTCGGCGGCATTGTCTGTGAAGATATACGCCGCGTGGGATCCTCTCGATATCGAGACATAGGCAAATCGCGCATTAATGAGATTGGAATGCATCTCCGTATCCATATTGACGAGGACCCGCTCCGCCGTCAGTCCCTGAGAGCTGTGCGAGGTTACGGCATAGCCGTGGTCAAAGTGGCGCATCTCGTGCGGATCGAAGGTAACGGTTTTGCCGCTGTCCATTCTTAACGTCAACCGATTATCGGCAATCTGCTCCACCGTGCCCAAAGCACGATTCGGAAGATCGAGGTCACGATACGGTGCCGTCATTTGTAGCCGATCCCCGATGGCGAAGCTCTTTTCCGCCCGTCGATAGGCATCGATTCCTCGCACCCTAGCTGGGTCGTAGCTGACAATGCCTCCTGCGCCCCTCTGAACCGTGATCAAATTGCTTTTCGCGTCGACCGCGATCACCTCAGCATAACTACCGCGTTCTAGGCCCAACTCTTTGCTTCCGCGTTGGTATCGCAAGATGTCTCCCACTTCGTATCGTGACGCCCATCTGCGATCGGCTCCGGTCATGTCGGACCGAGGAGTGAGCACCGTGAATTGGTGATCGATCGCATCGACCACGCCATGCGTTTTCAACTTTTGGCGGACGGCTTCATTGATTTCTCGCCGAGAGGCATTGTCCGGCGACACGATCAGGGTGTTTCCGGGCTGCAACGCGTAGCTCTTCGCAATTGCTTCGAACCTCGCTTGTGGCTCCGCGATCTGGGTAACGCTACCGTGTTGCTGCAGAATCGCGATTCCGGCCGCGGTTTCGTGCCTGGAAAGATGCTCGACGGCCTTCAGTAGCTCCGGATCTTTCTGGCGGATAATCTGATCGAGTTGAACCGTGTGCATCCCAGCTTGTTGCAATTGCTCGAAAGGCTTGCCTGCGTCTACACCGAGATGCTGCCGTGTGTCTCCGATAAGCAGTACTTTGTCGTGCGGCCCAAGACGCTCGACAAAATCGCGCATCTGCCTGGTTGAAGCAAGCGAGGATTCATCCAGCGGGTAGAGATGTTGGCGGCTCGGGTCGCCGGCGAACGTCTCCCTCCCACCCTGGGCAAGAAAGCACTGAAGCGTGCCAGCGGAGATGCCGGAATCGCGTAGCTGCTGGGCGGCTCGTGAAGTAGGAGCAAAACCTTCGACCGCAAACCCGTGAGCCTCTGCGCCTTGCCGGATGACGTCAAGCACCGAGGTTTTGCCGGATCCAGCGACACCCTGGATACCCTGTATCTGATCGCTGGACGTAAAAACCTGTTCGATCGCTTTTCTTTGTGCATCGTTCAGTTTTGGCTGGGAATTCGTGAGATGGACCGCTTCCTGGATCGGCATAATCTGCGGGCTCACACCTTGTCGGGAGAGCATGTGCTCGATAACGGCTTTCTCGGCTTCGATTGTCTTGCTCGTGGTGAACTGTCGAGCTGTGTCATGTCGATCGTTCGAAACAAGCTGGAACTCGCTTTGATGAACGCGGTTTTCGAAAACCGATCGTATTTCGGGATAGGTCACGACTCCCATGCCACGCCTCGGAGTGCATCTCGAAATAGTAGGCGCTCATCGGTAACGGCCTCGCGCTCGAAGCTGCGGTCTCTGGCATAGCTAACCGCCTCCTGCGCTCTCGCGTTTCTCTCCGAAACAGCTTCACGAAATTCTGGCGACTGAGAGCGTTCCTTTGCAGCTGAGACAACCTGCTCCGCCTGGTTCCCGTACTGATCAGCCAACTTCTGATGTGCAGACAACACTTCTTGCTGGGAAAGAATCTGCTTGTTGTCGCGCGTCGAGTGAGCAGCAATCTGAGCTGCTTCATGTCCCTCGTAGCCATTTTTCTCCATGTATTCGCGAATCTGCTGGCTGCGTGGACTGCTCGCGTCGAGATATTCGCGGGAGTAGCCTTTGATTTCCGGCGCCCCGCTTCTCCCGGTCTCGAATTCGTATCCCAGTTGTGACAGTCGGAACGTCAGAAGAAGACTGATAAACAGCTGTCGCAAATTGCTGACTCTCAAACAGACTCCTGGGCTGCAAGGCACGCATCGTGCCGTCATCTCGCTCGGTCATATTGAAGATGACGGCGTGCGTATGGAGCTGCGGCGCCGCGTATCCGTCCACTGGACGGGCCGTGTCATGCTCGAACGTCGCGGCTACAAACTTGCCGGTGGTCTCAGCGGGATGATTGCCGCCGATACGCGCTTGCGTGTACCGCTCAAGCTCTGACAGGGCGAAGTTCACAGCCTCCCGGTGAGCCTTCCGCACCCGGTCGTCATTCCCAACGAGTGCGGTCAGTGAGACGGACTTAGAAGCGGAAAATGTGGCGTCCCATCCGGCCCGATGTTCGACGGGCTGATGACGGTTTTTCCATCCTGTCCCTAGGTATTCGTGGACGGCGCGGTGGCTGACAAGCTGATCACCGGTTACTGGATGTTGGCCCTGGGCGAGTCGCGCGAAATCATCGGCAGAAACAGCGCCGGCTAAACCGAATCTTTTCGCGAGCTCGCCATGCCATTCGCCCACCGTCGCACCATTCTGCTGCCAATAGTTTTGCTCCGCCGAGGCAAACTCTTTGGCGTGATAGGTCTGCGCCTGGCTGGCGGAGAGAGGCTTTGAGATGTTAAGCATGGTCAGTTACCCATCGAAAATGTCGTCTGCGCGACCGTTCCTGCTGCAACTTCTCATCAGTCTGCTCTTCAACACTGGGAGACACGGGCTTGACTGGCCTCTTCTCGAGTGTTTTCGGGTCAAATCCCAGGTCGTCGTCCTCGATTGGCCGCGGGACAAACGCAGGTGTAGTTGCCGGGATGTCGCTGTAAACGAACGAGAACCGCGCAACGTGATTTCCGAGCTTGAGAAAGGCGTGCTGATTGGCCAGGCCGGAGATTTCTGAGTCGAGTACCAGGGGCTCGACCTGACGATCGAGCGAGAAGTTCTTACCGGATCGAGTGCCGTCGTAGTGAGTCTCCCGCATCCGCTCGATCTCTACTTTTCCGATGGCGTTCGACACCCATTCGGCTGCCTTCGGCTCGGTGGTTTTCAGAAAGATCTTCGTAGCAGGCTGCGAGAGCATGACCTCCGCCATGTGCCCGTAGATCACTTCCAGCTGCGCCTTTCCCTGGAAGCCAAGCACGAGCGGGTTCCGCGATTTCCGGTTCTCCGTGATGGCAGTATGGAGCTGCGGGAGCCGCTGCAAGCTGGCCAGCTCGTCCAGCACAAACCAGACCGGGACGCTGATTCTCTTTTGGCTCGTTCAGGAGGCGCAAAACGAGCAAGTCGATCCATAAGCTATGCAGGGGCCGGAGCGCCTCGCGTTCACTCGGCTTGGACGTAATGAAGATCCATCCCTGCCGTTTTTCCGACCATTCCGTCGCGCTCCAGGTGCTGGCAGCTTTTTCCTTAGGGGGAGCATTCGCAGGCTATCGGCGATCAATCCCAGAGACGCAAGGACACCGTTGCGTTGCTGCTGTGCGCCCTTTGCAATCATGCTGGCCATTTCCGTTCCTTCTACCCGCCGGTCGATCTCGTCCGGGTTCGCCATCCAGTGCACCAGTTCCTGCGGCGTTGGCCCGAAAGTTAACAGATGAGCGAAGATCTTCTGTGGCGTCTCGACGAAAAACTCCCCCTTACGATCAGTGGTCGGCTGGTAGAGAGACGCGGCAATTGCCTTCGCTTCGGCGCGGCGACGGAGCTCCTCAGAAGGTCCCCAATAAGGGCACCGCGCATCCAGAGGATTGAGAATAATGTCTGTCACGGTCCTTGTCATAGAACCTCTGGATGAACTCGCAGGCAGGGTCATAAATGATCGCCGACTCGCCGCGAGACTGGATCTGCCGAAGCAGCTGCATGATTAGGGTTGTTTTCCCGGCGCCGGTGTCGCCCATCAATTCAATGTGCTGTCCTTCGGCGCCTAATGGGACGCGCATCATGGCTTGAGTTTCCAAAGTTTTGAAGCCGATTCCGTCACCTTGGACCGCTTTATTAAACTCCTTGGGAGAGAGCAGAACAGGACCTTTCAAGCGCCGTCCGTATTTCATTTCCTTATAACGCTTGATGTCTTTTCGGATGGAGAAGGGCAGTTGAAGGAACAGCGCGGCGAGGCCAAATAGCAGCGGCAGTCTGAAGATTTTGAGCACGCTCTCACCGTCGTACACGAACTTTTGAAAGTAGTTGTAAAGAGGCTTATTGAGGTACTCCGTTTTCGGTCCGCGGTAGAGAAATTCGAGACCAGACGCTCGCGCGGCATCGGACAACTGCAGCGGAATCGGTTTCTCTCCCATCTGTGCTGTCGATCCCGGCAATGACGTCATTTTCTCTTACGGCACGGCTTCGCCTCGCGCCATCTGCGACCATCAACATCTCGTATTTATCGGTCCGGTGGACAGCCCCAGCGACCGCTGTGCGAACGTAATACGGCAGGTAAAAACGTTGGAGCGGTGACATCGCGACTGCGAAGTGAAGATACAGGAAAAGCCCCGTCAGCATCACCGAGAGGAAGATCGCTCCGTAGCTGTATAACGGCGAGTGTGGCGGGAAAATTACGGTTTCTTTGCGGCCCCATTGTGTCTGCATTGTTACTCCTCCATGGGCCCGATGGCGTAGCTGGCAAGCATCTCCTCTGCCGCCTTGCGTTTGTTGTCTTTCACATACCGCAGCAACTCCTTGAACTGGTCGGACGTCATTTTTTCATCCCGCAGAAGAGGTTCCAGCGTGTTGATGAGGAGCAGTCGGAGAGCCTGCAATTCCGCGAAAGTTGCTTTCTGCCGTTGCGGCTCGTTGTCTCGCACGACATCGAGGAGTAGATCCCGCACCCATTCGCTGATCCACTTACCGCGATTGGCAGCCAGCTGTTCGACCTGGGCGAACTCTGTTTCAGTGAGCTTGGTGCTGACGGTCCTGTCTCTACTGATCCTTTTTAGAGAACGGGTCGGAACGTCGGTTGCGACTGCTATGGAAGGTTTCATTGATTCTCACTTTGAGCAGGTAGCCATTTAGCTACCGCGAAGCAGCAAACGCCGCGTTTTCAAAGAGTCTCTATATGGCTACCAAAGTAGCCATACGCCTCCCTTTGAGGGGTGGAGTGTCGAGATATAGCCCGTGCGAAGCACGGTACTCTTCTCTCCACTGCTTCTGAGGGATGATCATGGCTTTCCAGCCCTGGCTGACTCTATCGACTCCACCCCTGCAATGGCCTTGGATATGGGCCTGGGCTTCATGTCGGCAGGAACAGCGCTTCTGCGCACACGAAGCGTGCGTATGACGTGCCGTGCGTCGGAGCTCTTGAGGTAGTCCTGGAAGTCGCGATCCTTCGCGAAGACGTAGTTGAGGGCCTTGTTCACGACATCGTCCGCGGTGGCGTGAATGAAGGCGGCATACTGGTCGACCAGGGTGGCGGTGGTTTCGTCGAAGCGGACAGCTGCACTGATCTGTCGGCTTTGGATGACTTCAAGTAGGGGCATAGCAGTTCTCCTTGGGTTACGAATTCAGGCGATTTTCTGCCGGGAAATCATGTGCTGCGCGGTGCGGGCAATCTCATGCGCCCGAGCCAGATTCAGGGTGCTCGGGATCTCGAAGCGCCGGCGGACTTCGAGCATCGTGACGATGTCACAGAAGGAAATGCCTTCGAGCAGCCACAGGCGGGCCGAAGCAACATCGATAGTGCGCTGGGCATAGTAGATAGGGTTGGGCTTGTCGGAACGCCGCTCCGCGAGAATGCGAGTCAGCTTAAAAGCGTCCTTTCCCGCGGCGAGTTCACGGAATACCCATGCCCAGTCATTCTCCGAATTCGTTTTCTGATCGCGAGCGTCGTGCACCGGTGTGCGCGGGCAAGTTGGCCGCGATTCGATGAGCGAATCATCCAGGTGAAAGTCCTCGGGCTTCGACACGAAATCGCTCAGGTATGCCGCAGTGACGAGGTGGGCGGGATCGTATTTGTGATTCAGGAAACCAGGCAGCCGGAGAACCCGATTGCAGTCAGTGCAAGCGGGATCTCCGCCGAAGGCGATTGCGAGCAGTTTGAGCAGACGTTCCTGCTCGGCAAACCTGAAGTCACTGACCTGCCACAGGACCTGATATTTGCTGGGAGATGTGGACAGGATCATCGACGGATTTGGGACCATTTCGGAGGCCCGAATTGCTGCCAACCGAGCCTCACCATCTGAGTCGATATCTATATATAGGTGGCGGACCTCATCGATCGACTCTTTGGTGCGCTTCCGACTGCCGAAACGCAGGGGATTGGCAGCGACATAGATGTTCGCACCTCGGGCATTTTCGTATGCCAGCCAGCGCAGATACCGCGGAGCAACGGCACACTCAAACCTGATGATTCGCTGCTGTGTCTTGACCGGGTATTCGCCTCGTAGAAGGACCGCAAGAGTTTCGCCAGGAGTGAAGCTCCGGGTGAGGAACTCGTGTGCCAGATCGACCTGAATTGGACTCTTAAGCTGCGGCATGTTGCACCTCGAATACGGGTTCGATGAGGAACCGTTTTGTGTCGCGGTCATAGCCGATCATGCGCAGCACTTCACGGATGACTCGGCCACCGGGTTGGCGCTCGATATGGACGACGAAATCGACCGACTCTCCGATCTCAGCTTCGGTATCAACGAATGTGGTCTGGGTGTGGCTTCGCATCACCAGATTGGCAAAGCGATGAAGCGCCTTTTCGGCTGAATTGGCATGGATCGTAGCCAGTGATCCCGCATGGCCGGTATTGAAAGAATCGAGCAGCGTTCGAGCTTCGATTCCGCGGACTTCGCCGAGGATGATCCGGTCCGGACGCCAGCGCAAAGCCGATTTCAAGAGATCGTCGAAAGTGATCCGAGCCTTGAACGTATCGGTCTGGCATTCGACCGCGAGAACGTTCGGCTTCTGGATGCGAAGCTCGGACGTATCTTCGATCACAATGATGCGCTCTTCGTCGGGAATTGCCTGGGCCATGATGTTCAGCAAAGTAGTCTTTCCACTGCCGGTTCCGCCGCTGATGAGGACAGTCTTTCCGCAGCGGATTTGTTCCTGAAGAAACTGCGCGAGAGCTTCCGTCATCGTGCCGCGAGCGATCAGGTCATCGACCGTAAATC
Organism: uncultured Acidobacteriaceae bacterium; assembly: GCA_963725225.1. Lineage (GTDB taxonomy): Bacteria > Acidobacteriota > Terriglobia > Terriglobales > Acidobacteriaceae > Silvibacterium. Next base: position 149,095 of record CAVRXY010000015.1, on the reverse strand, counting down.
GCCGGCTCGTGAACTTGCGGATGGTCAACGCTGGGCACGGACGAACAACGGGTGGAATCACGGCTGCCAAACGGCTTCCATCGGGCAACTGCGCGTGGAGAACGGGATTGTCTTCGTCGAGCCTCTTGCCCAGGTGATTGGCAATCACTTCGAGGCCCGTACGCAGGCGGCCGGAGTCGAACTGTATCGTCGCTTCCGCGAAGATTATCCCGTCGCGCTCGTACCACCAGGTCGCGTCAGGATTGCCCATGATCTCGCTGACGCTCTCGTCGAGCAACAGTGGCTCAATGGGTCGAAGAAACGGAAGGATTAAATCAAAACTCATGGCGAAGTCCCCGGGACGGAGGAGGACCGGCCTAAGCGGCCGGTTCCTCCCCGGTATCTTGCTCCTCCGGGCCAGCCTTCTCAGCCCGGTCGAGCTTCAGGATGGAATCGACGCGGATTTCCCAGATGCGCCGCTTGAAGTCGGAATTCTTGGCCGCTATTTCGCGGCTGCGGAGCTCGCCTTCGATCTGGACATGGGCGCCTTTGGTCAGCGTTGCGGCAAACTCGGCGAGCTTGCCAAAGACCACGCAGCGATGCCATTCGGTATGCGCGACATACTCGCCGCTATTTTTGTCCTTATAGGAGGATTTGGTTGCAAGTGAGAGAGTTGTGAAGCTGCGGTTATTGGCGTTGCGAACTTCCGCGTCGCCGCCGAGGAATCCGATGAGGCTGACTTTGTTCTGGTACATGATCTTGTCTCCGTTTTGTTGAAATTCCCGCATCTTGCTCGGGTCACACTTGAGCGAAGCCAGCGAGGGGCCCGGCTCCCAAGGCCGAAGCTCTGCATTTACGGAGGCTCCGGAGAAATCTTTTCGCTGCACTTTGCGAACAAGATTTCGAGCGGAAACCGTAACCCACAGGGCGACGTGCACCGGGGTCCCCGACAGGTCCGCTTTCGACCTGGTGGGGTGGTCAGTCGAAGCAGAAGAGCGAGCTGCCGCCGGGCGCCGGTTCTGCCCCGAAGCCGTGACCGAGCAGAGAGCGGGATGCGAAACGGCAGACGCCCTCCGGACCAAAGTCACCCATCCGAGTCCGGCACAGGAGGCGCGCCAAAACTGTCAGCTGAGACAATTCGCTGACCGGCCTCCCTGGAACGCACGGCGGCAGTGCGCGCGCACCATTGGCACTTACAGGACTCGCGCGCCATAGCCGCCCTGCTCCTGACGCCACAACCAATCGTTCAGATCCGAGACGCGAAAGCGCCAGTACTTGCCGACATGCCGCCCTGGGATCTCGCCAAGGCGCGCCTTCTTCTTGAGCGTCTTGGGATGCATGCGCAGAAGGGCCGCCGCCTCGATCGCATCCAGGAGAGGTTCGAATTCAATAACCGGGAAGCGCTTCTGAATACCAATTTGAGTAGAGCGTGATGAAAGGGGCAGCGCCATCATGCCTCCAATGACGCGATGATGGCTGCGTTTTCCCTATATGTCCAAGGCTTTCTTCGTCAATGTTGATGCGTAAAACGCCACAACAAGGTGCAATTTGGCACTCCTCGGAACCTTTGGGTATATGTGGTCCTTCGAGGCGATCTCAAGAAAACTCAGTTTCTGGTTTCCGACAGAGACACGAAGGCCGATTTGGATTACCTGGGACAGGCGCTCATGACTGTCCGCGTGTTCTCCACAAATAGCGGCCAGAAGGAGATCGCCGCTCAACTCCTTAATCACGTCGCCATGCTGATGCGGAATGTCGCCGCGAGATCCGAGATATTCGGCCGCGGCCAAAATTTCGTGCCCATGCTTTCGGTCGCAACATACCAAAAAGCCCTGCAGGATGCGCTGGCCGCTTTAGCGGACAATGAGCTGAGCTACCAGGCTTACCGAGAGAAGCTCCAGAAGACAACGGACTCGGCGGAGCAGTTGGAGACAACGGCGCGCGAATCCGGGGCGATGAAGGACTATTTCGTTAGAAACCTCGACTCGCTCAATGCCGAACGGCGCAGAACACAGGCCGATATCGATGGCTTCGAGTCTCAGCTCGACAACGCGAAGGACAGGCTCAATGAAGAACTCAACATATTGGAGCAGGCCATTAACAAAGATTTGGGGCTCAGCCCTGCGACTGTGATCAATCAGGAATAACTCTGAGAGCGTCGGCGTCCGTAGCCCAACTCCGGCAAAGGTCAGCAAAAATGCCCACTGCGACAAATTGCCGATCGCCGCTATCTGTTGGACTTTAGACGTCGGCGCGCGCGAACTCACTTCTCCAGGAGCAGCGGGTCATTACCCCAGCAGCAAGACGACAAAGCAAAACGCGTTGGCTACATCCGCGTATCTGCCCTCGATCAGACCCCGACGTCAGCTAGACGGGCAGGACTTGGACAAGGTGTTTACGGATAAAGTGAGCGGGAAGGACACCAAACGGCCACAGTTGCAGGCTGTCCTCGAGTATCTTCGGGAAGGCGAATGTCTCATCGTGCATTCGATGGACAGGTCAGCCCGCAACCTGGACGACCTTAGACGCGCACGTACGGATCCGTCCGGGGGCGCTCAGTGATGAGCGTCCCTACCGGGACGATTGAGACCCCGGCGCAGGTAACTTAAGGATCTCCCGACTATCCGCCTTGAGAGGGCCATCTCAGCCATTTTGGCACACTTTGCACCGACTCGGAAAACTTCGCAGAGATCCAGTATTTATGCGCCTCGCAGCAAGTTTTATTCTTGCATCCGTTAGGAAGCGTTCGCACCCATTTATCGGTTCTATCGTCCCCACAGCGTCACCGGATTTCGTCCGAATCAATTCCTATCGTCGTGACACCGCGGAATCGCCTGACCCAGATCGGAATCTAAGTACCTTCGGTTAATAGTTGCTCGAGCAGACAGACCGTCAATTGCCGACAGTTGCGATTGATTCTAAGAACATGCTGCTTAATGGCAATATCAGCACAGGTGGAGTCTGTCGAGGCGGGCCGAGACCCATCGGTCATTGCGCGCCCGGAGTTCCAGCGCGGCGGAGCAGGCCAAACAGGATGCTCTGCGGGATTCCTATGTAGGCATGTTGGCGCTTGCTCTGATGCGGGATCGGTCTCGGAAACCTTAATCCCCACGGTTGCAAGCTCCGAGCTCAAGCGGAGCAGACATTGCAGGACGATTGATCTTTTCGGAAGCAAACTGGGGCGATTGTGGAAATTCGATCGGCAAGGCGGTCTGGTTCTCGCCGACTCGGCATTGAGTCGCCCAGCATTGATTTTGCAGGATCTGAGTTTTTGATCCTCCTAGGGATCAAGAGCAGCAGATAGCAGGTTTCAGTCGTTTCGCGATACTGCTGGACGAAGCAATAGTTAGGCTATTGGAAAGAATAAAACTTGACGACACTGTCGTTAGCAAGTGAAAACGTCCGCTTTTTGTAGCACGTGATCTGTCCGGTTTCGATTTAATCTCGCGCAGCCGCCGGGAGGGTGGAGAAGTGGGAATCGCGGAGCGATTTCCAAGGCGGCGGAGCCGCCGTCTTGTCCACCCTCCGTTTGGTTGCCGTCGTGATTGCTGATGCGAGCCGTCCATCGGCCGTGTAGCGGCCGAGCCGGTGTGGTCCAAAGGTCAGGGTGAGGGTTCCATCGAGGTGTTGATGCACCATCACATTGCAGCCGGCGAGGGTGCCACGCCAACTGACCGCTTCGATCTGCAGCACGAGGTTCTGAAAACTGACCGTGTTGTCGCGGTTGACCGAACGTTCGAATTGCAGCGAGAAGGTCAGGTCCAGATCGCGGCGGGGGCAGGCGATAAACGCCGTTCCGCGCTGCGTGGCTGGGACCTGGAAGCGGCGATTGAACGCAGTGATGTACTCGTCGTGCAGAAAGCGGTTGGCCTCCTCCACGGTCCGGATGCCGCGCAGCCGCAGCTCCTGCGGCAGTCGTCCCTGCCAGGTGGAGAAGCTGCGCTCCGAGCGGCCCCGCGCCTGCGGCGAGTAAGCGGGAATCATCTGCACGCCCAGATCGCGCAGCGCCCGGCCCACCTGCGTCAGCCGGTGCACATCCACCTTGCCGCCGGCCTTGGGCGTCAGCCAGAAATGGCTGCCCCGGTCCGAGTACAGCGCACAGAACAACCCCCGGCGCTCGATCACTTCCCACAGCGCGGCCATCACCGTCACCGTCGATTCCTCTTCGACCAGCTGCGCGTAATAAATCTCGCTGGTCGCGTCATCCAGCATCACCAGCAGGTCGTACCAGCGCTCGTCCTGAAACCAGCTGATGGCGGCTGCCGTCCAGATGCAGCAGCATGCCTGGCAGGGGGCGTCGCGGGCGCCGCTTGCGGTGAACGCCGCGCTTCCGGTTCTTCGCCACAAGCCCGGCGCCCTGCAGCGCCTGCTTCACCCACGTGTAGCTCAGATGGATCCCATGCTCCTCCACCAGCTTCTCGTGAAAATGGCGCACGTTCAGATCGAAATACCTCTCCCGATAAAGTCCCAGCACCTGCTCCACCTGAGCTAGCGGCACCCGTCGACCACTTGGCTTGCCCCGCCGCCGGTCGATCAAACCGTCATAGCCGTGCGCTTCGTACCGCTCCCGCCAGCGACGCATCGACCGGTCGCTGATGCCGATAATCTCCGCCGCCTGCCACCACGTGATCTTCTTCGCCATGGCCCGGAGAATCACTTCCTGTACCTTCATCGCCCGCTCCACGGCGGCTCTCGGATACGCGTCCATGCTCCGCATGGTCGCCTATCCTCGCCGCCCGCTTAGCGGACAGATCATTTGCTAACTCAACCGGACAGATCATGTGCTAACGACATCTCTTTCTCAATCGTGTCACCTTCCCGCGTATTGGCTTTCGCCGACGATCCCCCCGTGACAGCGAGGCTGGTGCGCCATTCGATTAATTCGGGTTCGATAGCTTGGCGTCGGCCCTTCAAGGTTGAGACCAGAATCTTGCAACAATCTCAGTAAGGGATAATGCGGACTGTGCGTGAATTCTCGGTCGTTCATGTTGGCAGTTGTGGGCCGGTGCCTATCTGGTGGTCCGATCGGGCGAAATCCGATTAAAGATCGGCGGCCAGTTGCTTCAGGATGACAATTTTTTCGCGGCAATGACCCCGTTTCAAAGTAGACGTCGCGTATCAGATCGGGAACGATCTAACCGAATGGTTGGAACGGCCTCAACTTCAACGAGATGAATAGGACCCATTGGAATCCCCCTCCTAATTCGCGGGAGTTACCATGCGCGAGAACTCGTCTTTACGGCGTAGGACACCAGTGAGAAGAGGACGCACAGATTCGAATCGATGCGGCGTTTCGGAACGCACATCGAAGCGGGCTGACTTTCATCTCTATTCGAAGGCTCTGGCAGCCTGCGCTTTACTGGCCGTTGCTCTCATTGGCTTTCCACGGCAGGCGGCTGCTCAGCAGACATCCAACTCTTTTCAATTCATTCCCGTGACTCCCTGCCGTGTTGCTGACACTCGCAACCCCGACGGCCCCTTCGGTGGTCCTGAAATGACCGCTGGTTCGACCCGCACCTTCGACATCCCGCAGAGCGCTTGTGGAATTCCTTCGACAGCAGCGGCCTACTCGCTCAATGTCACCGTAGTGCCGAACACCGGCCTCGGCTACCTCAGCATCTGGCCCAGCGGAGAGGCCCAGCCTTTGGTCTCCACTCTCAACTCCGATGGCCGGGTCAAGGCCAACGCCGCGATCGTTCCCGCCGGCGTCATCAACGGCGGAGTGGACGTTTTCGTCACAGACCCGGCGAACGTCATCCTCGACATCGACGGCTACTTCGTTCCTGCAGGGAGCAGCACTGCCGGCCTGGATTTCTATCCACTCACGCCCTGCCGCATCGCCGACACACGCAACCCCAACGGTCCGCTGGGCGGGCCCTTCATGCCTGGTGGCAGCAGTCGTGCCTTCCCCATCCTCTCCAGCAACTGCAACATTCCGTCGACGGCCCAGGCCTATTCGCTCAACGTCACCGCCGTGCCACATACGCCGCTGGGGTACTTGACCATCTGGCCCACAGGGCAGCCCCAGCCTCCGGTCTCAACGCTAAATTCCCTTACGGGAGTCGTCACGGCGAACGCAGCGATTGTTGAGGCTGGCACAAGCGGCGAGGTTTCTGTCTTTGTCCAGGACGACACAGATGTGATCCTGGACGTCAACGGATACTTTGCGCCTCCCGGAGCTGGAGGACTCTCGCTTTACACGGTCACGCCCTGCCGGGTTGCCGACACCCGCAACCCTTCAGGCCCACTCGGCGGACCGTCCCTCGATGGAGGCAGCACCCGCGCCTTCCCCATCCTCTCCAGCAATTGCAACATTCCCTCGGCTGCGAAAGCCTACGTCCTGAATGCGACGGTCGTGCCTTCCGGAATACTGGGTTACCTCACCTTGTGGCAGACAGGAGAGACGCAACCTCCCGTCTCGACTCTGAATGCAGTTGACCGAGCCATCACCTCTAACATGGCGATCGTGCCTACAACAAATGGCAGCATCAATGCATTCCCCGAAGACCCGACTAACCTCATCCTCGACATCTCCAGCTACTTCGCTCCAACAGTCAGCACCTCGTTGCTTGCCAACCCCGGTGGGCCTTATACCGGTACCGTTGGGCAGGCAATTACCTTCGATGGGACCAAGTCGACCGCGCCGACAAGCCAGACGCTGACCTACACATGGAACTTTGGCGACTATACGCCCACTGGTTCCGGCGTGAGTCCGACGCATACTTACAGTACGGCGGGAACCTACACCGTCTCGCTGATGGTGATCGACTCCAGCGGTGGATCGAGCGTGGGCCTGACCATAGCAACCATCTCGCCCCCGCCAGTTGCCAACGCAGGCGGCCCCTACAATGGAACTCCTGGTCAAGCGATTACCTTCGACGGCTCAAAGTCGACTGGCCCCCCCGGCCAGACGCTGAACTACAGCTGGAACTTCGGAGACGGCACCGCGAACGGCACAGGCGTGAACCCGACGCACAGCTACAGCTCGGCGGGAAACTACACAGTATCGCTGACGGTGACTGACACCGCAGGTGGTACGAACACGGCAACCACCGAGGTGATCATTTCGGTCGCGGTTACGGGCTGGAAGTCCCTGTACCCCATGACCGGCGGCCTTATTCCTACCTTGATCGTTGACGGTGCGCACGCAGCGTATGCCGTTATCCAATCTCTAGCAAAGGTGGGCAAACCGGGTGGGACTCCAGGAGATTCTGGGGGCATTCTGAAGACGGTCGATCAAGGTCTTATATGGTCAGGAGCCACCGGCGACCTTCCAGCTCCGGTCTCTGGTCCTGTCGTGGCGGACCCGAATGCTCCCGGTGTGCTGTACGCGTGGACGACCCTGGGCCTGTACAAGACCACCAACGGAGGCGCCCATTGGAATAAGCTCGGGTTGAATCTGCCGACCGGAGATGCCGTCGAGCAGATCGCAATCGCGCCAACCAATAGCAACAGGATTTACGTTTCGACGATGGGGGCGTCCGTGCAGTGCACCACAGATGGTGGCAACACATGGACGCAGTGCTCGAATGGTCTCTATGCCGGCCCCGACAATGTCACCGCGATGGCGGTGAGCCCAACAAACGAACTAGTGGCGTACACAGCAACGTGGCGTGGACTGCTCTTTAAGACGATTGATGGAGGCAACCAGTGGGTCGCAATCAGCGATACCTCTAATATCTGGGCAGTGAGCCAGATCTACATCGCCCCGTCGAACCCCAATGTGCTCTACCTGACGAACGATGAATACAATTTTGGACGAGGAACTGTTCTGATGAGCACTGACGGTGGCAACACCTGGACGGATGCTGGCCGGCCCGACGGCACAGCAAGCGATGTCGGGCAGTTGCAGATTCTGCCTGCCGATCCCAACACGGTGTATGCGACCACAAGCGAAGGACTGTATGAAACAACCACCGGAGGCGGCGTATGGAAACAGGTGTTCGCCCCGAACAATGGCGGCTCCTATCTGCTATCAGTGGCGTTGGATCCAGGCAAATCCACTCTCTATGTGGGATCGCAGTACAGCGGAATATACAGGTCCACTGATGGGGGGACAACCTGGAAACAGGAGAACAATGGCGTGTTCAATGTGCAAGTCGCGGGATTGGACGTCTGCAGCGGCGCCCCAAACACCATCTATGCGGCAGCAGAGGGAGGAGTTCCGATAGCGACGGCGGATAGTGGCGCCACCTGGTCTCAGATCGGTGCTGCGCAGACGACGAATGGCCAGGTGGTAATAGCCCTCGCATGCAGTCCCGCAAATCCATCCCGTTTGCTCGTCGGCACCGAGGACTATGCAGGAGCGTTACACACCCAAGGCGTGGGAAACCTTTTGGTGACCGACAACGGTGGGTCGACCTTTTACGAAGCCAGCGTAAGCGTGCAGATTCCAGGGTATAGCTTTTTCCCTGGGTCGTTTGGGTTTAATCCCATAGACCCTTCCCTGGTTAATTCGTCTTTACAGGATTATCAGGGTGGATTCCTGTATTCCGTTGACGGTGGATCCAGCTGGACGCAACCGGACTGGATTTACATATATCCCGGTGAATACGCGTACCATCCAAACCTGGCCAATATTGTGTTCACGAATGCCAATCAATACGTGGGTACGCCGTTGGCCAATCTCGACATCGCCTATTCCGTTAACTCCGGCGCGACGTGGCAAATCTCCCCGGTGGTTGGGCAAGGATCGGTGGTCGCGCAAGGACGCCTCTACACCGTCGCTTTGGATCAGGCAGATCCCACCGTTCTGTATACGGCGGGCTATATCCAAACGGAGGGAACGCGCGGCGTGTACAAGTTTAAGGTGGCCTATATCGGCGATCAGGTCAGCTCCGTGACGCGTATTCCTGGCACGTTCCTGACGAATGCTGACGTCAGGCAATTGTTTTACAACGCAGCTACCGGATACCTGTATGCCGCGACCGGAAGCGGCGTGTTCCGAAGCAAGGACGGGGCCGCTAGCTGGACCTCTCTTAACGGCGACCTCCCATACACGAACGTGAACCGGATCTCGGTCTCACCGGACGGGCTACATCTTTATGCAGGCACCAATGCAGGGATTTACGAGTTGGATGTACCCTGATCCCCCGCTTGTGTAGGCAAGGCCAGCACTTCGAAATGATGGGCCCCCTTAAGCGAGCTCCTTGCGGGGCGGGCGTTTAAATCGCTTACTTGCAAAACCGTACCCACGGAAGCTGATCTTTGTGGCAGCCGCGGTGAGACAGAGCGGAATAGGATCCACGTACCAGGCTGGGAACTTGACCATGCAAAACAGAAAGGCGATGGAACACGCCGCGAGCAGGAGAAGCATCAGAATCAACTGCAAAACTCTGCCCCGGTAGAGGATGAGAATTAACTCCAGAGCCGCCATAAATAAGAATCCGAGAGCGTAATCGAGGCCCGGTATCGGACGGAAGAGTCGATCATCGAGAAGCGCTTCGATGTAGTTTGCTTGCACAAGGAGTCCCGGCATTCGGCCTACTACCGTGAGGTGATCGTCCAGGTCATGATTGATCTCACCGATGATGACAACGTGGCCGGCCATTTGCATTCGCAGATCCTCCGGCAAGGGCTCTGACGCGCAATCTTCGGAGCGACCGGTTCCCGACCCACAGGAAACCACGCGGCCCGCAAGGATTTGCTTAAAGTTACGCTCCTTAATGAAGCTAATGAATGGGTTCTGGTCGCGCTCGATGAAAGACGATATACGGCTATTGCTTTCAAGGAGTTTTTCTGGATGCGCCTGCAAGACTTTCAGGGCCATTGTGTCTTGCCACTGCTGCGGGCCGGTCACCTTTTCTGCTTGCTCTTGGGTTTCGTAGGCCTCCCATCGAAGAGGTACCCTACGAGTGTCGAGGTCAAGGTTGACGACGGCCTCCTGAAACTGAGGACTCTGCGCCGCAAGATTCAGGGACGGCGTTAGGAAGTATCGATCTCCCGCCTTGGTTGCCACAGGGTTTTCTTCATCGATTCGTTTTCCAACAACCACCACTGTGTCGCGGGTCACAGCACTGATTGCCTTTCGCAGCTCGTCATCGCTTTCTGGACATGACGTCGGGCTAAAATACTTATCCACGACGACTATCGCGGGCAATGCAGTGTGTACACGGCTGATCAGTTGGGCGATTACCTTACGTTGACTACATCTTTCGTAAACACCTGGAATCTGCGGCTCTTTCTTGGGATCGATCGCAACGACTGCAGTGTATCGTTGATCCGGTTTGCGCACAGAATCTACCAACCATTGGTAAACGCGACTCAAGCCAAGGGCCGTTTGCCACTCCTGGAGATTCCTCGATCACGTGTTCAAATAAGACCTCTGAAGTCGTGATAAGAATGAGGGCGACAAGGAACGGCGCCCAAAATCTTCGGCCCGGAGGAGAAGTTGGCCGAAGCAACGCCTGGAACCAGATTCGCACTCCTTCCGAGCGGGTATTCGGAAACCACTGAGAACGGTGCGCAGACAAGGCGCTGCCGGATTCCACGTCAAGTTTGAGGCGTTGTAAATCGCTCTTGATCTCAGAAGCGTGCTGGTAGCGTAGCTCCCGGTTCTTCTCCAGTGCTTTCTTTAGGGTTTTTTCAAGTTCTGACGGCACATGCGGATTCAGCATTACTGGAGCCACGGGCACGTTGTGAAGAATGGACTGCAGTACGTCCATCGTTGTCTCACCGCTAAAGGGAACGAACCCGGTCGCCATCTCATAGAGCATGGCTCCAAATGAAAAGATGTCCGTGCGGGCGTCCAGTTCGGTGCCGCGGACTTGTTCCGGAGACATGTATGACGCCGTTCCGATCGCCGCGCCGGGAATAGTCAGATCTTCCCGATACGGCGTGATGGGCTTGCTTGAGGTGTTTGCAACCACCGTTGGGGGGTAGGATACAGAAGCAAATTTGGCCACCCCGAAATCGAGAATCTTAGGATGGCCAAGCGTGGTCACAAAAATATTTGACGGCTTAATGTCCCGATGAATGACGCCGTTTGCGTGAGCGGCATCGAGTCCATCGGTGATCTCAATCGCGATATCGAGCAAGACGTTAATGTCCAATGGTCTCCCACCCATCTGCTGCTTAAGTGTCACGCCTTCCAAGTACTCCATTGCGATGAAGGAGTACTTTCCGTGCTGTCCAACGTCGTAAATGACACAGATGTTGGGATGGTTCAGGGCAGACGCAGCTTCGGCTTCCCGATGAAACCGTACTAATGACTGGGGGTCTTGAGCTAGTTCCGGAGGTAAAAATTTTAGAGCCACAAAGCGGTGTAAGAGGATATCTTCTGCCTTGTACACCACACCCATGCCACCTCTGGCAAGAAATCGGACAATCCGAAATCTTTCAGCCAGTAAGTCGCCTATGTTTAAGTCGCGAGGGAGTGCCGCTAACGCAGGGCTGGAGATTACCCCAGGGAAGGGTGGTTTGGAAAGAAACTCCCCGGCCTGTTCGTGTTCAGCGAGCAGCCTCAGCACCTCTAGGCGCACGTTCGGGTCTTCGCAACGTTCCTCTAAGAGCGACGAACGCCTTGCTGGCTCCTCGTCGAGGGCTTCCTCAAACAGTTCCTTGATTGCCTTCCAGTTGTCAGGCGAAATCTCCATCGCGTGTCTTGATGTCTCCATGGAGCCAGGCTTTTGCCATGCTCCACTCCCGCTTAACTGTCTTCGGCGATATGCTCAGCATCTGCGCCGTTTCTTCGACCGTCAAACCGCCGAAGAAACGTAATTCAACAATCTTGCCCTGACGCGGATCCAGCGACGCCAGCCGTTCTAGCGATTCGTGTAGCTTCACTAATTCCAAAGATTGCTCAGGGGAGAATTTCAGAGTTTCATCTAAAGGCACGTGAATCACCCCGCCACCGCGTTTGGCGCGCAAGTGTCCGCGAGCGTGGTCAATAAGGATTCGGCGCATCACTTGAGCCGCTATCCCAAAAAAATGAGCCCGCCCCTGCCAATCAACGGAGCGTTGCTCGGTCAGCTTAAAGTAAGCCTCGTGGACCAAGGCTGTGGCCTGGAGGGTATGGTCTTTGCGCTCACGCCTCATGTATCCGCCTGCGAGACGGCGCAATTCGTCATATACGAGAGGGATCAGCTCCGATGCAGCAGCATCATCACCTCTAGACATCCGTCGCAGCAAAAGTGTGACATCGTCGCCAGTGATGCTTCCCATTGCAATTCGAGTCCTGTCTCGACAGCCCCCAATTATATCCCACGTTGGACGGAATGCCGAACGCACATCAGCGACCAGTTGTTTCAGCATGACATTTCCAAGCATGACCCCGTTTCAAAGCCGACGTCGCGTATCTGATCAGTGTAGCTGCGGGCTCGTACTTGAGCTTGAGGCTGAAACATCGGTGGTATGGCGTCGCTCATGAAGCGTGTCAAACCCGGCACGCTCCCGCGACGCATCAACTGCAGACATTGCAACATCCGAAGGCGCTATTAAATCTTCCCAATCCCTCAGGCGCCTCCGTTGGGGACATCAATCTGTCCGACGTCGGCATCGTGCTGACCTCCCGGACGGTTGTCAATTCAATTGGGCCTCGGCACCGCCGGCTGCCATTGGGACTGCGGAAAGCTGTGCCCTCGAACCGAATCTAGGAGATCGAAATGAAAAACATCTGTTCGATGACGTACACTTTGCGGCCCCTGATCGCCCAGACAACCTCTCGGGCTTCAGTCCGCAAGGTCAGGCTTCTTACGGCTGTTTGGCTGGTGTCTTCCACGTTTGGAATCGGAGGAATAGGGATTAGCGCGGCCTTTGGCGCTACCCCTGCTGAGTCGAATCCAAATACTGTCATCCTCGACCATTTTGACGGGACTACCCAAGGAACGCCATTTGGTGACCCTGCCTATGTTACTAGTCTGACTGGGTTGAACAAGGCCGTTAACCTTACTGCAGGAACCTACATTCAATATCAGCTACCAGCATCGCTTCAACAGGCCGGTACTATCGAGGCTTGGGTCAACCTGAAAAGCTATGGGGCCAGTATCATCAACTTCAACTGGTATAACACCACAAGCTATCCTCCCGCGGGTCATGTTCTTCATTTCCAGGTTGGGACAGATGGCAAACTGACGACTGGAGGTTGGGCATACAATCCTCAGGATATGTACGGTCTGACCTCTTCGTCCGCCGTTCCCCTCGGCCAGTGGTCCCACGTGGCATTCTCGTGGTCACAGTACGGATCAAAGCTCTATATCAACGGCGCGCTAACTGCGTCGTCAACACAACCCTACCAACCCGCCGGTCCTCGATACGCGTACCTGAATTACTGGGGCGGTTCTTCCTTGGGCTACGTCGATGAGCTACAGATCTCGGATGTCCAACGTACCGACGCCGAGATTCAAGCTGATGCGGCCGGTGCATCTTCCGCGCTGGCGTTCTATCCCGTTATACCGTGCCGCGTCGTCGATACCCGCAACGCCATCGGCCCGCTGGGCGGACCGTCGATCGGCAAACAATCCAGCCGCGACTTCCCGGTGCAGTCCAGCAGTTGCGGGATTCCGGCAACGGCCGCGGCCTACACGCTGAACGTAACGGCAATTCCGCACGGCCCACTGGGCTACCTGACCATCTGGCCTACCGGAGCCTCGCAGCCCATTGTTTCGACGCTGAACTCTTTATTAGGAACCGTGGTGGCCAACGCGGCCATTGTGCAGGCCGGGAGCAGCGGTCAAGTTTCCGTGTATGTCTCTGATGCCGCGGATGTGATCTTGGATATCAACGGCTATTTCGCGCCGTAGAGATAAGGGAAAGGGGGCTCCAAGAAAAGGTTCACTGCAAGTCGAACTCAACGTGCAGTTACCACTCTATTGTGGTAACTGCACCTCAAAAAGGTTGAGGGCATGGGGGCACTCACTGCTTAGTTCATCCTCTTGCCTAAGATTTCCACTCTCGGATTTGAGCCAGCGGAGGAAGCGGGATGAGAAAGCGGTTCATTGTCATGGCATTACTGCAGTGAAGATTTGGCCCCATTTATGCCCAAACCTCTCAAATTTCTGTCAGCGGTCAATCCGTTTCCTCGCTTAGTGCGCAAGATATTTCGCCGGACAGTGGCCTACAGTTCATTCCCGTGACACGGTGCCGTGTAGTGGGCACGCGCACGTTGGACGGAATGCCGATTACACATCGGCGGCGAGTTGTTCAGGATGACATTTTCCAAGCATGACCCCGTTTCAAAGCCGACGTCGCGTATCTGATCGAGAACGATCTAATCGAATGCTGGATCGGCATCAATTTCAAACTGTTGAATGGGAACTGCCATGAAAACCCCTCGATTCAACCGCACAGGGCGTCGGATTGCGATTTCTAAGCACTTAATTGGCGACATCGTGAACAAAGCGGCGCTCGCCGTAAGTCCGCTCCTTCTTGTGTTGTTACTCGCCGTTTCCTTTGGAACCGCCCGGGCCTGGCAGGCCACCGTTCACCCGCGGAACGGCGACACTCGAAACCGGGCGAAAACTAGTTCAACTTCGCTGATCGCTTATACGGTGTCGGGGGGGGCGTTTCACTACGGCGGGTTTGCCGGGAATGACGTCGGTACCGGAACCATCGCTGTCAGCAGCGGAGCCGGGACAGCATCATGCCCGACTATTACAGAGTGTGCGTCTCAGCTTCTCGCCCAACGTGCAGCGGCCAATCATTCCACCTTCTTTGTCTATAAAGACGCTGACTCGGGATTCAATCATGGGTTCCCATCCGGGATATTCGCCGGCGGAGGAATCTTTCCATACCAGGTGAACATCGACACAGCGTGCGTCGATGACCCCGCGGATAGTACGATCGGATGCTACCCGGCCGCGGACACGGCCCACTTTAACACGAGCAGGGGGACGGTGATGCGGATCAGCTTTCCCTTTATGGCTGATGATAGCCACTATGCTGGCTTAAATATTGAGGATCCACTGGATTGGGGTGTGCTGAGCGCGGCAGGCGCCTGCGGAGTCAGCGTGACTTGCAATGGATACGACCTCACAGGCGCAACTGCCTTAGAGTTCGACGTCCGCTCGCCTAGCGGTATCGCGCACCTTCAGTTTGGCCTCAGTCCGTGTACGCAAATCTCATTCATGAGCCTCCCCGCTTCACCCACCTATACACATGTCAAAATTCCCCTGGATGGAAGCACGCTTTCCTGCACACCGGACTTAAAAGATCTGACCATTATCTTCACAGTAACGGCCAAGGGCCCTTCTACGGCGGCGACCATTCTTCTGGATAACATTCAATTCACTCCTGTACCAGACAGGCAAAAAAGCGATCCGGAGGCAAACAGCGTTCCGCTGAGCAATCAGACCTTCGGTGTCGTGCCGCTCCTCCCTACGGTCGCGTCGGATCAGAATGTGTTTCCTTGGGACCAGGTTAACCGGAACGTTGCAACAATCTACGAATCGTCGATAGCAATACTGGCGTTGATCAAAGCGGGAGATCTATCTGATGCGAAAAGCCTTGCAAATGGCTTCGACTATTCCCTGCATCACGATAATCATGGCGACCCGATACCACCGACAAAAGGTGGATTTGTAGGTCTGCATAACGCATATGAGGCCGGCGATCTGGGGCTCTTGAATGGTCAGCTCGGTCAGCCCGGAACCCCACAGGCCGGCGATGTACGATTGGCGGGTTTCACTTGCAATAAACAATCGCCTACGGGGTACTGCCTTGACCTCGACGGCGCGACGGGAGGAAACAACGCGTGGGCGATGCTGGCACTCTTGGCTACTTACGAAGCGACCGGAAATCTTACTTATCTGAATGATGCAATTACTATAGGAAACTGGATTTCTGGCAACTTGGTCGACGCAACTGGGACGGGCTACGGCGGCTATTACAACGGTTACCCCGACGAGGGAGTGCCGCCTCCAAAGCCCTTGAACCTCGGCAAATCTACCGAAAACAATGCAGACATCTACGCTGCCTTCGCCTTCCTATCACAGATAGAATCCGGACTTGGAAACGCTTCGGCGGCTTCCCAATGGACAAACGGCGCGAACATCGCTGGGGACTTCGTGATGCAGATGTTCGATCATGCCGATGGCCGCTTCTTCGCAGGTACCGTCAACCCGATTGTCAGTGGTCCTGGCTTGTGCCCGGATACATCCACGGCCAAGCCCAACGGCGACGTGATCAATAAGTGCGATTTCCTTGACTCCAATTCCTTCACTTCGTTGGCAATGGCTGGATCGAAGCGCTATTCCGGTGAGATCGATTGGAGCCGCCCCCTCCAGTATGTATTGAACCCGTCAGGCTCCGACAGCTTCACGCAGCAGGTCACAGCGGCGGCGACCTCTTTTTCAGGTTTCGATTTGGTGCCTGCACCTCCCGACACCGGAATAGCCTGGGAATTTACTGGACAAATGAGCGAGACTTGCCATTATGTCAATCTGCTTTCAACCAATGCGGGTCTTCAGAATTGCGCGCAGGATTATCTTGAGGATGTTTCAGTAGCTCAAGGCAAAGCGCCATTCGGGGATGGTCTGGGAATACCGGCGGCTACTCTTTCGACTGGAGACCTAACGCCGTTGAGTTACATTCAAACCCCATTCCAAAACATCGCCGAACGGGTTGGACTGGCCGCTTCTGGCTGGGGCATATTCGCCGAGCAGCATTTCAACCCGTTGACCGGTGGACCGGCTACGATTGTTCCCATTTCTGGAGCAGAGCAGACGACACCCTATGGATCGAACTTTCCGAATCCGCTCGTTGTGCGCGTTACGGACGCGAATGGCGACCCAGTGGTGGGGGTGATGGTGCAGTTCGGCGGCGCTGGACTACGGTTCCCACACGGCGGCAATGCAACGACAGGGGCAAATGGAGAAGCATCAAGCATCCCAATGGCAGTCGGTGTAGATGCGTTAACAGCAACGGCCACGGCTGGTGGTGTGACCAGGGCTGCTTCCTTTTCACTGAACGCCACCAAAGCCTTGCTCACCATTAGCGCCAACGACATCAACATTTCGTATGGACAGCCGATTCCAGCGCTCACATTCACCATCAAAGGCCTTGTGAACGGCGACACGTCATCCATCGTGAACGGCAAGCCCTCCGAAACGACCACAGCAGTTCAGCGCTCGGCGGTTGGCGTCTATCCTATCGTCATCACCATGGGTGCTCTCGCGGCGGCAAATTACACCTTCGAATTCATCGATGGCACACTTACCATTACACCGATACCTCTCCAGTTTGTCGCGGTCACCCCCTGCCGCTTTGTGGATACGCGTACGAGAGGGGCGTTGACCCCCGGAAGCCACGAATTCAATCCGCAAACGTGTGGGATTCCCGCAAATGCCGCTGCCTATTCGCTCAATGTCACTGTGGTTCCGCATGGACCTCTCGGCTACCTGACAATCTATCCTAGTCCGTGCACAGTCGCGCAGCCCTTGGTGTCCACCCTCAATTCGTTTGACGGACGCGTCAAAGCCAACGCAGCCATCGTGCCCGATGGACCCGACGGAGGAGTGTGCGTTTACGTTACCAACACAGCCGACCTCCTCCTCGATATCGACGGCTACTTCGTTCCCGCAGGAAGCAGTTCTGCTGGCCTGGCCTTCTATCCGCTCACTCCTTGTCGGGTTGCCGACACCCGCAACCCTTCGGGCGCACTCGGCGAACCTGAGATGAGCGCAGGACAGACACGCGCCTTTCCCATCCTGTCCAGCAACTGCAATATTCCCTCAACTGCCGAAGCTTACTCGTTCAACGTTACCGCGGTGCCGCACGCGCCGCTGGGTTACCTGAGCATATGGCCTACCGGACAGACACAGCCCGTGGTCTCCACACTGAATTCTCTTACGGGAGTGGTCACGGCAAATGCGGCCATCGTTGAGGCTGGTACAGGCGGCGATGTTTCTGTCTTTGTCCAGGACGACGCAGATGTGATCCTGGACATCAATGGATACTTTGCGCCTCCCGGAGCTGGAGGGCTCTCGCTCTACGCAGTTACGCCCTGCCGGGTAATCGATACGCGCCAGCTCGTCCCGCCCTTCCCGGGCACATTGACGGTGAGCGTTGAAGGAAGTTCCTGCGCTCCACCTTCGACTGCGGCAGCCTACGTGCTCAATGCCACCGTGGTGCCCAGTGCCGGGTTCCCCTACCTCAGCCTGTGGCCAGCCGGCCAGAGCCAGCCGCTGGTCTCAACTCTCAATGCTTACGACGCAGACATTACTTCCAACATGGCCATCGTGCCCACCAACAATGGAGACATCGACGCCTACTCTAGCGGACCAGGAAACCTCATCCTCGACCTCGCATGCTACTTCGCCCCATGAAAGATGACCGACAATTTCCCCAAAACCGCCACAATAGAAATAGCGACGAGAGGGCTCGGCAGTTGAGCCGTGACTTTCGTCCCGGCTGCCGGGAGCTCCCCTTCAAATTCCAACTTTGACGATCGATAAGGACCGATTCCGGTAGGGATAGTTGGTTTATGACACAACAGTTGAGGAGACGCAAGCCGGCCGGGTCGCATCCCCTAACAGTATTTGCGAGAAGGCTGAGCGGCTCATACCAGCGGAGGGCGTTAAGCCTGAGATAGCCAACGTGATATTCTGCCTACCGCCCCCCTAGATCGATCTACAGATCAATCTCTGCCAAGAGAATGCCCACGATGCCGTCTTTTCTGTCCATGTTGTCAGCAGTCTTTGTCTTGATCCCTGTCCTGGTTCAGCAGCCCGCTTTCGCGACGTCCGCATCGTCTTCGCTCCAGACTGGATCTTCGGCCGTGGCCGATCGTATTCTCCAGACGGTCGATGGTTCCGGAACCGTAGCGCTCCCTCATCACCTCCCGGAGTGGGCAAGCCCCGCCAACACCGTCGGTCTCGTGCCACCCGGCACCCGAATCGACAACCTGACCCTCGTTCTCACGCGATCACCACAGCAGGAACAGGTCCTTGGGCAGCTTCTAAAAAGTCAGCAGAATCCCGGCTCGCCTCTCTATCACCACTGGCTTAGTTCTTCTGAAATTGGCGACCAATTTGGTCTGTCTGACAGCGACATCCAAGTGATCACCGCTTGGATTGAATCTCAAGGCCTGCATGTCGATTGGATCTCGCCCAGCCGTATTTTCATTGGGTTTAGCGGGTCGGCCGGAGATCTCAATCGCGCCTTCCAAACTGAGCTGCACTACTACAACGTGAGCGGCAAGCAGCGGCGTTCCGTTTCCTCCGATCCTATGATTCCGCAGGCATTGGCTCCAGTTGTGAAGGCCATTCAAGGTCTTTACACCATCGAAGATAGGCCGCTCCACCAGGCTTCGTCGATGACTTCAACTTTGCCTGAGCTGACCGACGGAAGCGCTCACTTCATTACACCTGCGGATTTTGCGACGATTTACGATGTGCCTACCTCTCCGAACGGATACGGCACAACCATCGGAATTGTTGGCCGCTCCCGAACCGACTTTGCGGACTTCGAGAACTTCCGCGACAAGACGGGCTCAACCTTTCCCAACCCCACCGAGATCGTTCCAACAGCCTTCGGGGGGGTGGACCCAGGAGCGGCATTCACTGCGCCGCCGAACTGTACGCCTCTAAATTCTCCGGCCTGCGCTGCCGTAGCAAGCCAACTCGGTGATCAGAGTGAGGCCACTCTGGATGTACTCCGCTCCGCCAGTGTCGCTCCCCAGGCAAACGTCCTGCTGGTAATTGCTACCGGCCCAAGTGGAGGAATCGAGGTCGGCGCGCAGTATCTGATTCAAACCACGCCGGTTCCCGCCCAGGTGATGACCATTAGTTTCGGAGCCTGCGAGTCGTCGGCTGGCTCCTCCGGGGTGTCCTTTTGGGACGCTCTGTTTCAACAGGCGGCGGCGGAAGGAATCTCTGTTTTTGTGTCATCCGGAGATTCCGGCGCGTCCGAGTGCGATGACCATTCCCAGGCGCCACCAGCATCTCCCGCTCCCAATAGCCCGAATTACATCTGCTCTTCCAGTTATGCTACTTGCGTCGGAGGCACCGAATTCAACGACACAGGCAATCCTTTGGTGTATTGGAATTCGGCCAACAGTCAGAACTATTCGTCGGCACTCAGCTATATTCCCGAAGGCGCCTGGAACGAACCTCTGAACACGAACTCCGCGACTCAGGTTGCTGCTTCCGGCGGAGGGGTAAGTAAATTTATCGCCACTCCAAGTTGGCAAACGGGTACGGGAGTGCCCTCCGCTAGAACAGGCCGCTACACGCCGGATATTTCTTTTTCTGCTTCAGGTCACGACGGCTACTTTTCCTGCTTCGCCGCCGGCGGAGGCAGTTGTGTCTCCGCTCCAAATGGCAGCTTCTCTTTTGAGATTTTTTCCGGAACCTCAGCCGCCGCGCCCGACATGGCAGGTATCGCAGCTCTATTCGACAGTCAATGGTCAGGGCCGCAAGGCAACCTCAACCCAGAGCTTTACGCAATGGCGGCGAGCACGCCTGCTGCGTTCCACGACGTCACCGTTTCTTCCAGCGGTGTTGTCAACTGCAGCGTGAATGCCCCCAGCATGTGTAATAACAGCATCCCCAGTCCCACCCAGTTAACCGGCGGCCAAGCAGGCTATTTGGTGACGAACGGATACGACGAAGTCACCGGTCTTGGATCGCTGGACGTCGAGGCGTTTATCTCTAACAGCACCCCACTGGCGCCGGTTGTGATCACGCAGGCTGCAGGTAACCTCAGCACCACTGGAGCCCACGTGAGTGGATGGGCAACTCCCGGTCGAAACGCCATCCAGGCATGGTTCGAATATGGAACTAGCAGCACACTTGCGGGGGCCAGTTCCACCGCAAAGCAGAATGTCGGTTCGGGAAGTAGTCCGCTCCTCGTGAACACTACGCTCAGCAGTCTGAGCGCCAATACAACGTATTACTTTCGGTTCGTGGCTTCCAACGGCTCGGTGACGGTGAAGGGATCGATCCTCAGCTTTGCCACCGACCCTCTTGGGTTCGCGCCAGCCGTGACGACCAGCGGATCCACGGCAGTCACGAACAATGGGGCAGAGATCGGCGGAATGGTTAACCCCAACGGTTCTGACACGCAGGTATGGTTTGAATACGGAACCAGCAGCAACCTGGCCGGAGCTGCCACGACCGCAAAGCAGGACATCGGATCGGGAACCAGCAATGTTAGTTTTTCGGGTGTCCTGACGGGACTCACTCCCGGCACGACTTATTACTTCATGGCCGTCGGTTCCAACAGCGGCGGCGCCGTGGACGGCGCAATCGACAGCTTCACCACGGGAAGCAGCACCACCCAGGCCCTTCAGTTTGTTCCGGTCACCCCCTGCCGCGTCGCCGATACGCGCCACGCTACAGGACCCTTTGGTGGTTCGGAACTAAGTGCGGGCAGCACGCGCACCTTCAATATTCCGCAGAGCGCCTGCGGCATCCCTTCCAATGCCGCAGCCTACTCGCTCAACGTCACTGTTGTTCCAGACACCACGCTGGGCTACCTCTCCATTTGGCCCGCCGGAGAAGCCCAACCGTTGGTATCGACGCTCAACTCTTATGACGGACGCGTCAAAGCCAACGCTGCGATCGTTCCCGCCGGAACCAACGGCGGAGTCAGCGTCTACGTGACCAATTCGACGAATGTCATCCTCGACATCGATGGCTACTTTGTTCCAGCGGGCAGCAGCGCCTCGGCGCTCGCTTTCTATCCGCTCAGCCCATGCCGCATCGCCGACACACGCAATGCACATGGCGCGCTCGGCGGACCATCCATTGCCGGAGGCAGCAGCCGCTCCTTCGCTATCCTCTCGGGCAGCTGCGGCATTCCGTCAAACGCGCAGGCCTATTCGTTGAACGTTACAGCGTTGCCGCACAACAAACTGGGTTACCTGACCATCTGGCCCACGGGGCAGAGCCAACCCCTGGTCTCCACGCTGAATTCTTACACCGGAACTGTCACAGCTAATGCCGCCATCGTACCCGCTGGCACCAGCGGCGACGTCTCGGTCTTCGCCTTGGACGACACGGATGTGATCCTGGACATCGACGGCTACTTCGCACCGCCCGACATCGGCGGACTCTCGCTCTATGCCGCCACTCCTTGCCGCGTCATCGACACGCGCCAACGCCAAGCCCCATTTCCCGGCTCGATCCCCGTCCAGGTCCAAAGCAGTTCCTGCGCCCCGCCGTCGACCGCCGGGGCCTACGTCCTCAATGCGACAATCGTGCCGAGCGGATCATTTCCGTTTCTCACTCTCTGGCCGGCTGGAGGAAACGCACCTTTGGTCTCCACCCTGAACGCCGACGACGGAGTTATCACCTCCAATCTGGCCATTGTGCCGACCAGCGTTGGGATCATCGATGCCTATTCCGAAGGCCCCGGAAACCTCATCCTTGATATATCCAGCTACTTCGCGCCATGAGCCGCCCAATATTGCGTTCTGCAGTTGGCGAGTGGATCGCAATCGAAAGTGATCGCGTTTTGAGGATTGCTGCTCCTTGTGTGAACCCGCACTATCATCATTGGCGATCACCTGAGAGGCGCCCAGTGGCAGAATTGGCGTTGGGCATGCCTCAAACATCAGCGGTGCTTCTCCTCAGAATGCGCAGACGTTTCTACCAAAATACTTCGTCGATCCCATAGGCTAACGATCCTGGCCGACGGCCAGCCTGCAGTGATAAACGGGTCGAGCGATGCCCGCAGCACGTGCCGACAGTCCGGATTCTTCTCGAAGATCGAACGATGCTCGACGATGTAGGTGCGGATAAAAACTCCTGCGGCAGACTTCAATGGATGCTAACGCACGAAAGTACCGGCTCGGGATACACCCGCCGTTGCCAGAGAGACTCGTCTACTTGAGAGTCATTGCTTTCTACCAACGGGTTCATGGCCCTTCAATCACCAAAACGGTTGATTAAACAGTGTTATGCAAAGATGCTAGGGAAGTGATAAGGAAATTTGCTCGGCAAATTTTAAATGTCGTCAGGTTCCATTACAGGCATCGGCACTGCTTACCAGGTTGCCGTCCTTATCCACGCAGACATAGCGCGTTCCAGTCAGCGAATGGAGGCTAGGAATAATCACGCCAGTCGGGAAGTTGGCTGGTTTGGAAGTGATCGATCCGCTAACCGTCAGGCGCTCGCTATAAGAAGAAACAGTCGCATTTGATGCGATGACGTCGCCGCCGGCATCTGCGGAAAGATTTCCAGCACTAATAGCGGTCGTACTCGAGGGAGCAGAAATATCAACTGCATAATGGGTAGTATCGGGCGTCCAGTTGTTCGTGATCAGAAACTGATTGTTGCCCGAACCTTCAAAGTCGAAGCATCCCTGTGATGGCCCTAAGGGAACACCGCTCAAGTAAAAGGCGTTTGTACAGCTATTGCCCGTGGCGATTGTGTTAACCCCTGTCGTGAACGCATAAGACCCGCTGTTCAGGAACTGGTTATTCGAGATAACCAGCGGACTACCGCCTGGATCGTAGATGGTCTGGAATGTAAAGGTGCTCAATACCGTATCGAGGCCCGTATGGTCGAAGATGTTGTTCGAGATGGTTATATTCCCATTCGAAGACGAGCCGTTGATTGAAATTGAATGCGCACGGCTCTGAAAGAAGGTATTTCCGCTGATCACGCTGTTCTTGACCGCCGAGCCATTCAGACCGAAGGCGATATCGACAGCTCCCGAAATTCCCGCCACATAGCCGGTCGTTCCATGACTGCCAACGAAGTTATTGCCCGTAATCGAAATCCGCGAAGATGTCGTGCTCGCATGGTCGCTATAGATACTGAAGCCCGGCTCCATCTGCACGAAATAGTTGCCGAGGATTGTCACATCGGTTGTGCTGAAGAAGTCAATGCCGCCTACGGTCGTGTGAAAAAAGTCGTTTCCGATGACTGAGATCGCGGCATTGCCGTTCATTACGATGCCGATCTGAGGATTGAAATCGAAGGTATTCTGTGCAACCAGCCCCGTCGTGCTTCCGGATTCCAGATTGATAGCTACATTATTGTTGTTAAACCAGCAGTTGAAGATGTTCCAGCCTGCATAGTTCAGGTCGATCGCACCCTGTGTGCCTACCGGGGAGATGAATTGGATTCCGCGGATAGTAATCGGCGGGCCAACCGGATCTGCGGATCCAGAACTATTCGAACCGAGCTTCATCATGTAATAGGTTGGCCCGACATTCACTGAGGTAAGCTGAGTCGGCCCCTGATCGTCACCAACAAAGGCCTCGCCTGCCCGTACATAAATTGTTCCCGTAATCAGGTAGTTGCCGGTCGGCACTCGCATGTACTGAATAAACGAGCCGAGAGGAGCTGATGCCTGCGTCATCGTATTGAATGCCGCAGTGTTATCTGTCCCGAATGCGAAATAGCCTCCGGACACCACCGTTGTGCTTGCCGAAGCGGTTAAGGTCACTCGTGTAGCAGAAGTGAACCCGCTGATGGTGGTCAGGAGTTGCCCGCCGGCGGTACCCGCTCCATTGATCGCAACGGTCTTTCCTACGTCCGTCGCAGCGAAGATCGGCGTTGAATTGGTGAAGGTGGTCGAGCTGGCAATGATTGCGCCACCATAGCCCTGATTAAAATCTGCCCTGGTCCCGAAGTCCGCAGAATTGACGAATCCCCGAGGGTTAAAGGCCTTCAGGCGTTCGTCGACGATTGGTATGCGGTTCGAATTGGTGAAAGTGTCCGCTCCCGCATACGTCGGAGGAATGATCACCGCCCCTGTCGTGCCTGCTGCTGTGATGGCTGCCTGAATCGTAGTATTTGAGCCCAACCCAACGATCTGCACCGCATTGATCATGGGCGCATTTACTGCGTTGCCGAAAGTGACAGGCGAGGTAATGGGGGTGGCCCAGTTCACCTGATTCGGGTTGATCTGTTGCGCAAAGGCTACTTGGGAAAGCACGAACAGCATGAGAAGGAGGCGTTTCATCAATAAATTCCCTGCGCAAAAGAGTGTCGGTTGTGCCTGGAGCGGTCGCAAATGTGACCTCCGCCTGACTGCGCCTGACCTCCAGTATCCCTCACCAGAGCAGTGCAAGGCGCTGGGGACTCGATAGTGAAAGCGTGCTAGAATCGGGGCCAACCCCCTCAAGCTTATCTGCGTTTGCCCTGCCGAGGTTTGTCATGTACGCCTGCCCGCGTTGGTTCCGTTTTCTCTTCCTGGCGATGACGTCCGCTTTGGCCGCAGCCCCGACTTTTGCACAAACCGCGTCAACTACGACACTATCAGCTTCGCCAACCAGCCCTGTCGTTTCGGGCACGATGTTAACCCTCACGGCGAGCGTGGCTGATACCAACGGGCCGGTCCTTAAAGGGAGCGTAACTTTCTACGATGGCAATCTGATCCTGGGAACCTCTCAGATGATCGCCAACGGTAGCGCGGGGTTCAGACCGGGAACAGCCATCTTCAAAACACGATCTCTTTCGATTGCGACACACTCGCTCACAGCAAAATTCACGGCCACCACGTCCGCCGCGGCCAGCACCTCTCCTGCGCAAACACTCACCGTAACCGGTCCCGCCTACAGCATCGCAGCATTAACCTCTTCAGCTTTTCCAAACGGCAATTACTCTCTTAACGCAACAATCTCGGGCTCAGCAGATACCACGCCCACAGGAAATGTAGTATTCACAGACACTACGACAGGAACAAGCCTCGGGACGGCCGCTCTGTCGCCGACCGCCGGCCAATTTGTAATCGGACCACCATTGCCCGCAGGAGGAATCCTAGGCGATGTGAATAACGATGGAATCAGTGATGTCGTGACCGCGGCGGCCTCAGGGATCAACGTCTATTTAGGGAATGGAGACGGCACTTTCCAGCCACCGATTACGACGAATGTGGTTGTTGGACCTTTCCAGATAGCAGATTTGAATGGGGACGGAAACCCGGATCTGATTGCGTCCTCGGGGAACAGCACAATCGTGACGTTACTCGGGAATGGTGATGGAACGTTTCGGTCCCCGCAATCGGTCTCAGTAACCCCCGGGTATCTTTACAGTTATGTTGTCCTAACCGCGGTCTCGGACTTCGATGGGGACGGCATTCTCGACCTCGGTGTGTTCACAAGTGTGACGTGTACCTGCAGCCCCACTGAACCCAATCTCACTATCTATAAAGGTCTTGGGGATGGAACATTCGGCGATGGATACGAGATCCCTATTGTCAATCCATTCACGTATGCTGCGGTGGCCCAGGGGTTAGTGGTTATGAACGGAAGCTTGGGTTTGAGCGTGGTGAGCGAAGACGGGCTTGGCACCGGTCCGTTGGGAGGGCAAGTTCTTGATCCCGCTCCTACAGGAGACCCAGCCATTGGAGATATGAATGGCGACGGGAACCCCGATATTGTCGCGTTCACGTTCCCCCCTGACGGTACAGGTCAATTGAGCATTTTTACGAACGATGGTCAGGGTGGTTTCGCAGCGCCCAACGCCATAACCGTCCCGTATGGTCCCGATGACGCTCCGGGCATCACGTTAGTCGACTTCAATCGCGACGGCTATATGGATGTTGCCTTGTCGGACGCGAAGCAGCAGTTGTGCGTTTACCTGGGAAACGGGGATGGAACTCTATCGCCATTGCCTGAATGCATGGCTAACTTCAACGCTTCCGTTCTGACGGCCGCTGGCAATCTGCGTGGGTTTGGCCTGACAGATATCGTTGCGGCATTGTTAGACGCTTCCACTAATTCATGGAGCTATTTTACGGTGACGAGTGCTGCATATTCGGCAAGCGCATCACTTACAGACGTGTTGTTGCCGGGCACGGGCCCTCAGCAGGTTGCAGCAAGCTATCTGGGTGATTCGACGTTTACTTCGAGCACGTCCAACAATCTGGCTCTTCGAACGCCACTGCCTGTGACAATCAGGGCTAGCGAATCAGCTAACGGAATTCCGCTACTTCAGACGGTTACATTCACCGTATCCGTTTCCAATCCAGCAGGTATCACACCAGCTGGAACCGTGCAGTTCTATGACGGAGCGAGTACATTGGGCCAGCCCATTTCACTCACAAATGGAAGTGCCAGTTACTCTACCTCGTTCTCAAGCGCCGGTACTCATACAATCAAGGTCGTTTATTCAGGCGATGCCAATGACCAATCCTGCTCATCTTCTTGGTACCTTATTGTTAACAAGGCAGTAGTAACCCTTTCCAATCTCTACACTGGTCCAACCACCATTCTTTCCGGCGTGCCCATCACCTTCCCCGCCACTATGACAGCCAATGCGATGGGGCTTCCGCCCCCTACTGGAACGCTATATATCCAAATCGGGCCCACAGGCGTCAATTCGTACATAGCAGGAACCGTCGACCTGAGTGGAAATCCGCCGTTTAACGTTAGCTTCACAATAAATACTGCGAGCCAGCCCATCCAGCCCGATACGCAACCCATCGGGGTTTACTACTCGGGCGATGCCAACTGGGCGGCTGCCAACTCGTCCATCAAGTTCACTGTCCAGGGCCAGGTCTCGCTTGGCCTGTCTACAAACGCGACATCGCCTGTCAGCTCCGGTACTTCATTTTCTGTTTACGGGGATCTGACTCACCAAAGCGCAACGTTTCTCAGCTTGGACAGCGGTAAGCTAACCTTGCTGGACAATGGAAATCCAGTTCCCGGAGTTTCTCCGATAACGATTGCGAGTGCTGTCGCTTCGCTCGGCTATAGCTTCCAGGTGAACACCGCGACTGCTCCGCTTTCAGCGGGAGTGCACAGCTTTACTGTGGCATACGGTGGTTCCGCGTACTGGGCACAAGCGGTTTCCAATCCGGTGGGCATCAACGTTCAAGGGCTTTCAGCGACCGGCGCCCTTCAGTTCATTCCGATCACGCCGTGCCGAGTGGCTGATACACGCAACGCGACAGGTCCCTTTGGCGGTCCGCAACTGAGCGCGGCCAGCACGCGAACCTTCAACATCCCGCAGAGCGCCTGCGACATTCCTTCAAACGCGCTGGCCTATTCGCTCAATGTGACGGTGGTCCCGAACGCCGGGTTGGGCTATCTGACTATCTGGCCGAGCGGAGAAGAGCAGCCTTTAGTCTCTACCCTCAACTCCTATGACGGACGCGTTAAGGCCAACGCCGCCATCATTCCGGCCGGCACCAGCGGCGGAGTCAACATCTATGCCAGCGACGCGACCAACGTTGTTCTGGACATCGACGGCTACTTCGTTCCTGCGGGAAGCAGTGCCTCCGCGTTGGCCTTCTATCCGGTCGCGCCCTGCCGTGTCGCCGACACGCGCAACACAACCGCTCCGCTCGGCGGACCATTCCTCGGAGCCAAATCCAGCCGCAGCTTCCCGGTACCGTCCAGCAGCTGCAACATTCCTTCGACTGCGAAGGCCTACTCACTCAACGTCACCGCCGTGCCCCACAAGACGCTCGGCTACCTGAGCATCTGGCCCACAGGGCAGAGCCAGCCCCTGGTCTCGACGCTCAATGCTTACACGGGAACGGTGACGGCGAATGCGGCCATCGTGGAGGCGGGTACCAGCGGTGAGATTTCCGTCTACGCCTCTGACGATTTGGATGTGATCCTTGACGTCAACGGCTACTTCGCGCCTCCCGAAACCGGAGGGCTGTCGCTGTATGCCGTCACGCCCTGCCGGGTAATCGACACGCGCCAGCTCGTTCCGCCCTTCCCGGGCACGCTGACGGTGAGCGTCGAAGGCAGCACCTGCGCGCCGCCCTCGACGGCGGCCGCCTACGTGCTCAATGCCACCGTGGTTCCCACAGGAGGATTCCCCTACCTCAGCCTGTGGCCAGCCGGTCAGAGCCAGCCGCTGGTCTCAACCCTCAATGCTTATGACGCTGACATCACCTCCAACATGGCCATCGTGCCCACCAGCAATGGAGACATCGACGCCTACTCCAGCGGAACCGGAAACCTCATTCTCGATCTTTCCAGCTACTTCGCTCCATAAGGAGAATTAGTAAATCTGCAACTGTTCCGTCGAATCTGTTATGTTAGGATCGCCCCCCAAAGAAGATCGATGAAATCGAAGGCGGATTAAACCTCTGTTAACCAGGGAGCGTGTGGGTTTTTGACACCTCCGACGCTTAGCCTTCGCGAACTGAAACCCACTTTCCAAGTTGGAACCACTGTAAAGGACGACCTGTGACTGCTGCCTGGCCTGCATTTTGTAAGAAGATTTCTGCCCAGTTAGTTGGTTTCGTTCAACCCGTACGGCGCACTTTTTGTCTGTCTTTTTGCACAGTCTGGCTGCTGCTGGGAGGGGCGGTGAATGCAACGCTGTGTGCGCAGACGACCGCAGCGCAACCAGCCAATAGCATGAGTGCTCCAAGTGCAGTGTCATCGACGGTGGCTTCGGGGGATATGGGGCGAGGCAAAGAGTTTGCTCGGAATCCCTGGAGCTTTGAGCCGAATCAGGGCCAAGACAAGAGCGGTGGGGAGAGGTCGAATGCAGACTACATCGCATACGGGCACGGTTACCTGCTCCGTCTTGAGCCGGCTGGGGCTTCGCTGCAATTTCAGACGTGCTCGGAACCCAAGAGAGCCTGTAATGCAAATCATTCCACGCTCGGTTTGACATTCGTCGGAGCCAACAAGGACGCTGCCATCGCCGGCAGCGGGGAACTGCCCAGCAAGCACAGCTATCTCCCCACTGGTGATCCAAGAAGCTGGACGACCGCAGTCTCGACTTATGCGCGTGTCAATTACCAGGGAATCTACCCCGGAGTCGATCTGTCCTTTTACGGAAAGGCCGGCCAGTTGGAATACGATTTCATCCTTGGTCCCGATAGAGATCCTGGAAAGATCCAATTGGCTCTCGAGGGTGCTGACCATGTGCGGCTGGATAAAGACGGCGATGTCTCGATCACGATCAGCGGATCGGTATTCCGGCTTTTGAAACCGTCGGCCTATCAGCTTGCCGGGGAAGGAGTGCGGCGTGAGCCGGTGCGGGTCAGTTACAAGTTTCACAAGGCAGACGCGTCAGCCGGGGTGCCAGCTACTCTGACCTTCAGCCTGGGAGCGTACGACAGGCAACGACCGCTTGTTATAGATCCGGTTCTTATCTATGGCACTTATATCCCCGGCACGGCAGGCTACCCGTACCCGCCCTACTACTTCGCGGACACCGATGTCAGGGCGATGACTGCAGACTCGAAGGGAAATACTTACCTCGCAGCCTCGGTCGGCGGGTCAAAATCAAGTTATTCCATACTCAAGTACGATTCGAACGGAAATCTGCTTCTGAATGTCTCCGTGGGTACGATCAACGTGTCGACTTCCCCGCAATCGATAGCGGTCGACAGCAGCGGCAATATCTTCGTGGCCGGCTCGACAAGTGTCGGGATACCTGTCACGTCAAACGCCTTTCAGAACACGCCGCCATCCGGTGCGAGCCAAAGCGGATTTCTGACCGTCGTTAAGGCCGACGGATCCTCCCTGCTTTACTCCAGCTATTTCGGCGGAAGTGGCGGGGCGAGCATCCTGGGAATGGCAATTGGGCCGAAAGGAAAAGCATTCGTTACAGGCAGCGGCAGCGGGACATTTCCGACCACATCGGGGGCGTACCAAGCCTCCTCCGGAAACTACAATACCAGTGGATTTGCCGCCGAATTCGATCCCTCGCTCAGCGGCAGTGCCTCACTCATCTGGTCTACTATGCTGACCGGGGACGCGGGCAGCCAGGCACAATCGACGGGAACAGCGATTGCGGTCGATAGCAAAGGGGACGCGTACGTCGCGTCCAGCGCGTCGGCGGATTTTCCGGTCACGAGCGGTGCCTACGCTTACTCCGGCATCGACACAAACGGGGCTTATGTTACAGAACTGAATCCCACGGGGACCGCGCCGATATATTCCGCCTTTCTTGGGCCGGGAAGTCCGACCGGCATTGCGGTAGACGGCACGGGCGCTGCTTACGTGACCGGTAGCGTGGGTGCGGCGGATTTTCCAGTCACCGCCGGCGCCTATCAAACCACTTCTCCGTCGGGATTTGCGGCGAAATTGAGCAGTGACGGCTCACAGCTTGTGTATTCAACCTTTCTCGGCAGTCCGGAGACCACGGCCGTGCAGGGCGTTCTGCCTATATCGATCGCTCTCTTGCCGGGGTGTGTCAGCGGATGCAACGCGTATATCGCGGGGCTCACAACGTCCGCCGACTTTCCGGTGGTCAATCCCGTTCAGGCGGAACAATTTTTCCCTGACGCGACGCCCGCGTCTCCTTACGGCGGATCACAGAGCGGCTTTCTGGTGAATCTCGCGGCAGATGGAAAAAGCGTCGCGTACTCGACCTATCTTGGAGCACTGGGCTCGGGAACGCAAAACTACGGCGCGACGCCCGCGGTGGACGTTGACAGCTCCGGCAATGTTTATTTTGCGTCCAACATCTACGGTCCGGATGCCCCTGCCACTCTTCCAAGCGTAGACAATCCAGGTTATGGCTTTCTCGCCAAGATCGGCCCTGCAAACGCTGGAGCCCTGGTCGCGGCCCCCAACGAGGTGACCTTCCTGAATACGCTGACGCAATCGGCGATATTGCGCAACGTGGGCAGCGCAGCCGTTGAGTTGCAGCGCCCCTTTGTGTTCAGCTCCTCGGAATTTTCGGAGACCGACACATGTCCTTCGGTGATGCCGGGCGGATCTGCATGCACGCTCCAGTTGAGCTTCGCACCAACGGCGACTGGACCGCGTGCCGGATCGCTTACGGTCTCGTCGAACTCAACCAACAGCCCGGCGACAATAGCGCTGAGTGTTCCAACAGACCAAACCAACGTAAGTATTTCCGGACTGGCGCTCGCGTTTTCCGACCAGGTGCTGAATACCACGAGCAACGCTCAGGCGCTGACCATAACCAACGAGGGGACTCAAGCCGAGCCAGTCAGCGTCCTGACGCCAAGCGAGCCAGATTATCTTGTCAGCAGCACTTGTCCAGCCCAGCTCGCAGGCGGCGCAAGCTGCACCATCAGTATCAAATTCCAGCCGACCCAGATCGGATTACGCTCCGCGTACTTAGATATCGGGCTGCCGGGAGTCTACACGCAGATCGGCTCCTACTATGTCAGTGGCTACTATCAAGTAGCTCTTACCGGGACAGGCGTGCTCAGCGCGCCGGGAACCGGCGCCCTTACGCTCTCGGAGAGCTCGCTCAATTTTGGGAGCGTTGTGGAGAATACAGGCCCCGCGTGGCAGTCGTTTACGGTCTTTAACAGTGGAGACACGCCTGTAACGGTCAATTCCATCACGGCGAGCACCGCGGCCAACATGGGCCAGTCGGGTGATTTCTCGCTTGTGTCTTCTCCAGGCAATTACGGACCGAGCATCTGCGGCGCGCAATCGCAAACAGGTGCGATCGCTGGTTACCTTACCCCTTTCAGCCTGGCTCCGCAGACGTCATGCGTGATCTACGTCGGGTTCCAGCCATCCATCGCGGGCCAGGAAACGGGGTCGGTTTCGATTACCGACAGTGCTGCAGGAAGCCCGCATACGATGGCTCTCAGCGGAATTGGTCTCTATTCTTCCCAGCCGCTGGTCATCAGCCCGTCGACGATGAGTTTTCCACCGCAGCCCGTAGGCGATCCCAGTGCGCCCCAAACCTTCTATGTCTCCAACAACGGTGAAAACCAGGTAGTTATCGATCGCGCCGTTACAACCGGCGACTTCAATATCGTCGACGACGGATCCAGCAATTGCGAGGGAGCAACTGTGGGATCATGCTCGCTTGCCATTGCATTCACGCCAACAGCGACGGGCGCGCGCACCGGTACCCTGACGTTCTCCGATTCACAGTCCGGCACTCCTTTGGTGTTCAATCTCTCGGGCACGGGAATTCAGGCGACCGGGACCCTCATCATCGGCCAGTCTTCTCTCTCGTTCCCTGCGCAGGCGAAGGGCAGCACGAGTGCTAGCCAGCAGATCGTAGTTACGAATCCGGGTAACTCACCCATCACGATCAATACAGTTACGGCGAGCGGCGATTTCGCCGTAGTGCCGGCCTTTTCAATCGGAGCGCCAAATGCGGTTTGCGGAGGCGTCCTCGCCCCAGGCACTACCTGCCTGATCGGGGTTGTCTTCAGCCCAACACAGTCCAGCGGGTCGGAAACCGGAACGCTGTCAATCCGTAGCACGGCAGGAACGGCAACAGTGAACCTTTCGGGCAGCGCTATTGCCGGCGCAGGCGCGGTGCAGATTACCCCTGCCGCGGTCAACTTCGGCAGCGTAAAAGTGGGCACCGCAACCACTGGCCCCTCCAATGAGGTTGTAATCTACGTAAACAACACGGGAAATACCCCGGTAGCCTTTCCCAATCCCCCGGTGATCACCGGCACTTCACCTACTCCGAGCGCCGACTTCAGCGTTAATCCATATGGAATCTACTGCCAGGGCAATAACTATATCCCTACCCAGAGCAACCCGTCGCCGGTGCCTATGCCTCCAGGCGCAAGCTGCAGCCTGACGATTGTCTTCAATCCCAGCATGCAGACACAAGAGAACGCGACACTCACACTTGTGGATAGCGCCGGGACTCAGACGATCACCTTGACGGGCACTGGAACGGCCCAGGCCCCAGTCGCTTTCAGCCAGCCCACAACATTGGGTTTCAGCCTTCAGCCGATCAGCTCGAGTTCAGCAAGCAACCAGACCGGAGAAGTTGGCCTGTACGACAATGGAACAGGTCCCATCACAATCGCGAGCGTCGCAGTTACAGCGGGAAGTAGCGACTTCTCGATTGAAAACAATGGTCCGCAGTGCGCGGGCGTGACGGTTCAGTCAGGATTCAATTGCACCGTCTATATCGCATTCACGCCTTCTGTTGCCGGGTATCGGACCGGCAGTGTGACCTTCAAAGATAGCGGCGGCAACAGTTATGTGACGCAACTGGTGGGGTACGCTGTTGCAGCTGTAAAAGGTGCCAGCCTGACTCCGCAGGCGGCGGTATTGCCAGATCAGTCGGTGGGCACCAGCGGCACAGTTGCCAACTTTACGCTGAGTAATAACGGGAACCTTCCCTTCACCGTGGGGACAGTTACGGGAGCAAATGTTTCATTTTCCGGTTCGTCGCCAAACGCCGATTTTGTTGATACGGCATACGTATGCAGCGGATTTAGCGTGAATCCGGGAGGTTCCTGCCCGGTGAGTATCGTCTTCGCGCCGCAATCGCTTGGGGCAAAGACCGGGACTGTAACCATCCCGGTCACCTACGCAGACAGCTCGCACGCGACCTTTACAGCGACGGTATCCGGCACCGGAGTCGCGGCGACGGCGTCCGCCAATCTTTATCCGCAGGCCTACTTCTTCTCTTCCCCGCAAGTCGTGTCAGCAACCAGCACCAGCTACCAGGACCAGGTTAACTTTGTGCTGACGAACACAGGGACCGTTCCATTGACGGTGGGAAATATCAGTGGCCAGGACCTTACGGGAACCGCGGGGTCAGGCGGGGACTTCGTCTACCCCACTGGATACTTTTCCAGCTGCGCCGGGGGAACCGTCTACCCCGGAGGCAACTGTAACGTAAACATCAGCTTCATTCCCTTGAGTGTGGGCACCAAGACCGGCTCGATCAGCTTGCCAGTGACCTATGCCAGCGGAGGCACGGCGACATTCACCGCGACTTTTTCCGGTACGGCGGTTGCACCGACGAGAATTCTTCAGGTGACACCTTCGAGCGTCAACTTCAATGTCGAGGTGGTGGGAACAACGGACCTGAATAACGAGTCGAGCATAGCCTTCTCGAACATTGGAAACTCCCCTGTGACGTTCAGCTCAGCGACAACAAACAACGCGAACTTCACCATCGTGAGCAATAATTGCACTCAGAGCCTATACGCCCCAGGGTCGTGCAGCATAACGGTGGCGTTCACTCCGCTGGCCACCACCTCTCCCGGAACTGTTACGGGAGTGTTGTCGGTCGTTGATAACGCAACCGGCAGCCCGCACACAGTTCCGCTCTCTGGCACGGCCATTTCAGTAGCTCAACAGCTAGGTCTCTCGCAGACGTCGGTTTCATTTGGCAGCTACGCGGTGGGAACCACAAGCCCACAGCAGGTCGTCTACCTGGTCGATCTGGGCAGTTCCAGCCCGACCCAGTATGCTTCACCCTCGCGGGTTCAGATCAACAGCATCAAACTCGGCGGCGCGAACGCCAGCGATTTTGTGGAGGCGGATAACTGCGGCGGCGCTCTAGGGTTTACTATCTCGGGACGCAGCAATTGTGAGATCGCGGTCTCATTTGCGCCAGGGGCATCTTCCCTGGGAGTGCGCACCGCAAGTGTGACAATCACGCCCGCCCAGGGACCGCCTCTGGTGATTCAGTTGATTGGGAACGGCGCGGCCACGACGACAGGACCGACTGCCTTGCAATTTATTCCTCTAGCCCCCTGCCGGGTGGAGGATACGCGCAAGCCCACCGGCCAGTTTGGCGGTCCGCAGATGGCTGCCAAGACCAGCCGCGAGTTCGATATCCCACAAAGCGACTGCGGCGTCCCGCCCACCGCGGTCGCCTATTCGCTTAATGTGACCGTGGTCCCGAATGCCGGGCTCGGCTACCTGACACTTTGGCCGAGCGGGCAGGCGCAGCCCTCCGTTTCCACGCTGAACTCCTATGACGGCCGGGTCAAGGCGAATGCCGCCATCGTACCCGCCGGGACCAACGGCGGCGTCAGCGTCTACGTCAGTGATCAGACAAACGTAATCCTGGACGTCAACGGCTATTTTGTGCCCGCAGGAACTCATTCGGCGCTGGAGTTCTATCCGGTCACTCCCTGCCGGGTGGCCGACACCCGCAACGCCACCAGCCCACTGGGCGGACCTTCCCTCTCCGGTGGCACCAGCCGGGCCTTCCAGGTACAGTCCAGCAATTGTGGCATCCCGTCCACGGCCAAGGCCTATTCACTCAATGTCACGGCCGTGCCGCACAATACTCTGGGCTACCTGACCTCCTGGCCCACGGGGCAGGCGCAACCCCTGGTGTCAACGCTGAACTCGTATACTGGCGGGGTCACGGCCAACGCCGCTATCGTGCCGGCCGGCACCAGCGGAGACGTGTCCATCTTCGTGTCCGATACCACAGATGTGATCCTCGATGTGAATGGCTACTTTGCCCCGCCGGGTACGGGAGGCTTGTCGCTCTACCCTGTTACGCCCTGCCGGGTTATCGACACGCGCCAGCTCGTCCCGCCCTTTCCGGGCCTGTTGACGGTGAGCGTCGAGGGAAGCCCCTGCGCCCCACCCCCAACGGCCGCGGCCTTCGTGCTGAACGCCACGGTGGTGCCAACCGGAGGTTTCCCGTATCTCACTCTCTGGCCAGCGGGCGAAAGCCAGCCTCTAGTCTCCACCCTCAACGCCTACGACGGAACCATCACCTCGAATATGGCCATCGTGCCCACCAACAACGGATCCATCGATGCCTACTCACCGGGCCCCGGAAACCTCATCCTCGACCTCTCCAGCTACTTCGCTCCTTAAAAGGGTCGGAGTACCTGGATAGTACTCGCGTACTCCCTGAATCCAGATTGCGGCTACGATCCGGCGGAACATTAGGGTCGGTCCCTTGCAGTAGCGCGCTTGGCGACTGGGGTCGTCAGAATGGGGTATAGTCCAAGCTGACATTTTGATCTGACACTTTTTATGTCAGATTAGGCTCATAATTGATTTTTCTTGACATAGTAGCGGCACGCTCTTGGAGTTATTCCTGACACTTCGCAGGAGCGGCAGGCCATGACCCCAGCAGCAAGACGACACGCAAACGCGTTGGCTACATCCGCGTATCTACTCTCGACCAGAACACCGAACGCCAGCTAGATAGGCAGGAACTAGACAAGGTGTTTACAGACAAAGCCAGCGGAAAGGACACGAAACGACCACAGTTGCAGGCTGCCCTCGGACTATCTTCGGGAAGGCGACAGCCTAGTGGTGTATTCGATGGACAGGCTGGCCCGCAATCTGGACGATCTGACGCGAATTGTCTTGGGGCTGACCAGCAAGGGGGTCCTGGTCGAATTCGTCAAGGAGCACGTTACGTTCATGGGGGAGGACTCAGCGATGTCGCAATTGCTGCTCTCTGTCATGGGGGCATTCGCTGAGCGGTCCCTAATCCGGGAACGCCAGCGGAAGGAATTGCTCTGGCGAAGAAAGCAGGAGTGTACAAGGGGCGCAAACCGTCTCTTAGCGCTGAAAGAGCTACTGAACTGCGCAAGAGGGTTCAAGCCGGAGAAAAGAAGGCGGCATTGGCCAGAGAGTTTGGCATCAGCAGGGAGACGTTGTGTCAATACAGTCGGGTTCATTAATGCATTTGATCAAACCTTAGACTGCTTGGAGTTGCCCCTGATCATTCGTATCCATTGATTGACTGAGTGCTCGCGACTCTTAGCGCATCAGCACCGAAGCTTTCGCTCGCAAAACCATAAGATTGGCCGCTCCATTCGCACACGGCCTGAGGCGCTTGCCGATTGCGGTATTGGGTCAACATCAATCCGCCTGTCCCAGAATGCGGATCGGGCAAATATATTTGTCGGCTGGCTGGGAGGTGAAGAAGCAAGTAAAGTGCGAACCTGACTGTTGTCTCTAATTTTCGTAAGCGAGCATTTTTAAATTCTGGAGACGATTGGACATTGCCGCGGTGCTCACCTGGAACCGCTTCGCCAGAAGATCAATCGCCTCGCTATCGTCCAGATCCAAATCCTGCGCCCGGATCTCCTGCCGAACCAAGCCACGCGGCATCAAAAGCGCGGCACCGAGCTGGTTGGCTTCGATCTCTTCACGGTTCACTCCGGCGGACGACTGATCGTCGCGGCGATACGTTACCTGCTTATCAATAAACAATTGCGCCTTGCCGCTTCTTCTGGCGTGTAGGAGATAGTGGGCGATTTCGTGAGAAATCGTGAACCGCTGCCGGACGCGGGCATGGGCCGAGTTGTAACCGATTGCTCCCTGCTCTCCTTCGACGACAAGCATCCCTGAAACTTTGTCTCCAAGAGCGGCAGCCTCCAGGGTCAGGTTCAGGCGCTGGGCCACAAGATGAATCGGAACTGGCACCCGATAGCCCTCCGTATCGCGAAGCGTCTTTTCAGCTCTTTCTTCGAGATTGTGTCTTGCCATGCGCCTTCCTCTCATCCCTCGGCGTATTGAGGTTCCCTCTAAGCTTCTTAGTCACAAAGCCTGTCAAGGCTTTGATGGTAGCCAGATCGCCGTTGGCCACTTCCTCGATCTGCTTCATCATTTCTCTATCGAGCACGGTCTGGTTCTGCGGCGCAAGCAGTTCTTCCGGCGTGGGAATCAGCAAAGTCAATTTGGTTTCCAGCAGTTCGGCGATCTGCCAGAGGACGTGCAGCGGAGTGCGCTGCCGGCCAGCCTCGATATTGACCATCGATGTACGGCTGATCCCGAGACGCTGGGCCAGGGAATCCTGGCTCAGATGCTGGTTCTCTCTCGTTTGACGGATCTTCCGTCCCACTTCACGATAAATCTCGTCGAAGTCCGTCATTAGAACGGAAAGTACAGTTTCAGGCCGGGAAGGTCAACGGCCTCGAGGTACGTTTGTATAGCAAACGTGTTTGTATAGCGCTATATTGACATAAGATCGGGATTGGAGCAGTATAGTACCCATTCGGGGCGCCTGCAGCCATCCGGTCCTGATCGTCTTACAAGGCCGATTGATCTGGCCACACATGAAATCCGGCGCCCTTTCAGGCACGTGGCAAGAATCGATTCGCAAGAACGAAATCGATGCCTTAACAACGACGGGCCATGTTGCTCATGAATGAGTCCCGCGAAAAAGCTGTGGCATATGTCCATTTTTGGCGTTTTCCACACCCTTTATAAGTAGAGGGCTAATTCCGGGCGCTTGCCGTTCGTGAATTCTCGGCGAGTTGACCGGCATTTGTCCCCGCAAGAGACCTTTCCACGTGCCTTTCGTCAGTGCGGGGATCTCTATCTTCTGCGTGAGGACCATTTCATCCTGGTGGTGAACTCATGGCTGGTACTCCCCCACTCCGAAAACTCGAATATGTTCTCGCTGTTGCGCGCGAGCGCCACTTCGGGAAGGCGGCGGAACGACTGCACGTTGACCCATCGAATCTTAGCCGGCAGGTGAGAGAAGTCGAGGACGAACTTGGAATCGAGATTTTCGTCCGCACCAATCACTATGTAGCCATTGCCGAGGAAGCAGTCGAGTTCATCATGGACCTCGAACAAATGCTGGCCAGGTTTGTTACTGAATTCGAGAAATCGAAAAGATTGGCACGCCTGCGAGCCGGACGTAAGGCATCCTCGTTCGTGATCGGCTACTCACCTTTCGTAGCCCCGACGATTCCACATGAAATCCGCGCCAATCATAGCGCAA
Source organism: uncultured Acidobacteriaceae bacterium (assembly GCA_963725225.1). Lineage (GTDB taxonomy): Bacteria > Acidobacteriota > Terriglobia > Terriglobales > Acidobacteriaceae > Silvibacterium. The sequence goes on along the minus strand of CAVRXY010000015.1, from coordinate 109,889 downwards.
GGTTCCCCTCCGTGTACCTCGAACTACGCCGGGCTTCCTCTCAGGAGTTGACGGACTCTCTGATCGCGGACGCCTGCCAAGCTTGCTTAATGGTCCGGCCAGCCGGCCAACATTACCTCGAAGCGATACCGTTGCGTTCAGAGCATCTCTCCGCCGTATGGCCTCGCGCGTACCAGGCGAATCTGCAGCGCAGTTGGACTCATCGAATTGAGAGCACACCCGTTGATCCTGCCATGCTCAGATCGCACAGATCCCGTTCTTGAGGAATGGCTCTTTTCCCAGTGCGCGGCTGCAGGGTTCAAGCCGAAGGTTGCGGCGGAAGCGACATCTCCGTCCGAGGCATTCAATCTCGTTCAGGACGGCGCCGGCATCGCGATTGTGCCGGGCGGAGTCTGCGGTGACGCTCCTCGGGATCTCCAATGCTCTCCGATCGTGGGTCTCGAAAAGCTCCTACTGGCCATTACCTATCGCCGAGGAGTCTCCCACCGCGTGCAGAAGATGGTCGCAGACATCGCGCGCGAACTTGGCGGAGCCAATCTGGCGATTGCGAGCTAAATTTTTTCCACAAGCGCGCAAGCCGAACCGTGTTGTCTTACTCCGCACGGTTACGATGCACGCCGTATTGATGAGTTTTACGCATTAAGGCGTGCAAACAAAGCCTTGGACAAGAAATCGACTTCGCGCCAATCTCTGGTGCATGACCTGCTCTACTGAGGTCAATTTCACAGCAACGGAGGTACACGCATGAACCTTTCGCCCGCATGGCAGAAACACTTTCGAGCATTGCAAGACTCGAAAGCGATCTTCCTGCTTCTCCTGCTCTTGCCGGTCGCTGCGCACGCCCAGGCTGCCGGCTCTCCCTTTGACACCGGCTTCACGGCCTTGCAAACCCTATTCACGGGAACGATCGCGAAAGTCGCAAGTCTGATCGCGATCGTGATCGGCGGCTACGGCTTTGCTCACGGTGAGCCCGGAGCCAAGAAAGCGCTCGCGGGCGTGGCTGCAGGAACGGGCATCGCGGTGCTTGCAGTCAACGTCCTTTCCTGGCTCTGGGGAGTTTAGCCAGAGCTTCGTGTTCGTCAACTCTCTCCCCCAATGAGGCGAAGATGGCAGACGCAAAGGCAAATCGCAAACGAAGCAATCGAGTATTCAAGAGTCTGCACAAGCCTCTCACCTACCTGGGTGTCGAACGCACGGTCTTTTACCTGGTCTGCGTGAGTGCGGTCGGCGCCTTCAACCTCTTCAATTCCATCCTCGCCGGGATCGCTGTCTTTGTTGGCGGATTTGCCTTCGGGCATTGGGTGACCAACAGCGACCCGGCATTTCTTCGCATTCTGGCGAAGGCGGAACGATACAAGACCCGCTACGACGCAGCGAAACAGCAGGTCCCGATGGTCGAGGTGCGTTGATGCTGAACATCGCCCGAGTCCTGAAACCGTGGAAAGAAGCTGCATCGCTGAATGCGCAGATCAATCTGTACGGCTTTTGGGATGCGACGACGTTTCTGACCAAGAGCGGAGACGTCGGAGTGGTACTTCGTGTCGGCGGCGTCGATTATGAGTCCCTCGATATCGAGTGAGCAGGAATATGCAGTCAAGCGGCTGGAAGCGGCGCTGAAGGCATTCGGCCCCGGGTTCCACGTCTATCAGTACCTCTTCAAGCACAATCGCCCTGAGATTCCCTTCGCAACGTATGCAGATCCAGTCGTCGAAACCGCCGTTGAGCAGCGTCGCGATTTCTTTGAGGCGAAGCGCGATCAGCTGTACTCGGTCGAGATCTTTTACTGCGTTCTGCTCGAAGGCATGCGATCAAAGACCGGCATCGGTGCCGGCGTGGCACGGCTCATCACGGATCCGGCGGGCGGCCTTTCCGAGCTTCACTCGCAGTTCTCGAACAAGAGCATGAAGGTGCTGCTCGCCTCGCAAATCCAGAGAGATTGTGCTTTGCTCCACCAGCGAGTGCAGGCCTTCGTGCGCCAGCTTGCTGACTTTGTCCCGATGGAGATCCTCGATCAAAGCGGCCAGCTACAGTTCTTCCGCAGATTGCTGAACTTCGATGACTGGCGGATCGCCGGCAAGCCCAAATCGACGCAGTTCCTCGATTACCAGGTGGTGAATTCCGAATATCGAAGCGGAACGCGACCACCTCCGGGTTGGCGATCATTTCGTTCGCGTGCTGACGATGAAGGAAGCGATCGCTGAGACACGTCCACTGGTTCTGGACGCGCTGCTGAAGATCCCGGCCAATTTCCATGTCGTCACGGAGTGGGTGCCTCTAGTCGATGGCCAAGGCGCGGAAGGAAGTCGTCAAACGCCGCCGGCACTTCAACATCTCGAAGACGGGCTTCATCTCTCAGCTGGGAAACGATGTCACGAAGACCAATCCTCGTGATGTGCTTGTCGATGAATCAAAACAAGCCGACATCGAGAACCTTGGAGATTGCCTGCGCGCCCTGGGCGACGGGCAATCACTCGGCGATTTCTCGCTGACGATTGTTCTGTACGAGCGTGAGAAATCGATCGTCGATCGCCTGGTTGGCGAGTTCTCGGGCATCTTCACGAATTTCGACGGGAATCTGTTCACCGAAACCTACAACCAGCTGAATGCTTACTTCGCGACGGTGCCGGGGAATTATGCTCAGAACCTTCGCCGGCTGTACCTGCTGAACAGCAATTACGCGGACCTCTCGTTTCTCTTCACCATCCTGCCGGGCGAAAAGACCAACCCGCACCTCGGCTCGGAATATCTCGCGGCGCTTGAAACCGACAACGCCACGCCGTACTTTCTGAACCTTCACAATGGCGAGGTCGCTCACACCCTGATCCTGGGAGCCACCGGCTCCGGCAAGTCGTATCTCGCCTCCTTCATCCTCCAAAATGCACAGAAGTATGCGCCGCTCACATACATCTTCGATATCGGCGGCAGCTTCGAATCGCTGACGCATATCTTTGGCGGCACGTATCTCAACGTCGGCCAGGAGTCGCGTGACTTCACCATCAATCCGTTTTCGCTGGAGCCGACAAAGGAGAACCTGCAATTTCTCTTCGGCCTGTTCCGTGTGCTGATCGAGGGGAATTCGCAACGTTACCGCCTGGACTTCAAAGAAGAACGGCGGCTGTGGGAGGCGATCGAGCGCGTGTACATGCTGGAGCCGGAGCAACGGACCGTCTCGAATCTCGCCAGCATCATCGGTGAGCTGAAGGACCGGCTGCACCGCTGGACCAAAGCCGGCCAATACGGCTTTGTCTTCGACAACGTCGAGGACACGCTCTCCTTCAGCCGATTCGAGACTTTCAACTTCCAGGGCTGGGGCGATGCGCCCGATGTCCTGGAGCCGTTGCTGTTCTATGTTCTGCACCGGGCCAGCAACGAGATCACCGATCCCAGAAAGCTCGGCACCTTCAAAGTTTTCCTGATGGATGAAGCCTGGCTCTTCATCCGCAATGAGACCATCCGGCAGTACATCGTGCAGGCACAGAAGACCTGGCGCAAGCACAATGCCGCGATGATCCTGGCCACCCAATCGATCAAAGAGCTCCAGGAGTCAGGGATGCTCGAGATCGTCGCTGAAAGCTGCCCGACGAAGATCTTCCTGGCGAACCCCGATATGGACCGCGATGTCTACAGGGACGCCTTTCATCTGAACGACACCGAATTGGAGCTGATCGCCGGCCTCGTTCCCCCTGGACAGATGCTCATCCGCAAGGCCCAGTCCTCAAAGAAGGTTCATCTCAACGTGGACTCGGTATCGCACTGGATGGCGACCAACAATGCCCGCGACAACCTGAAGAAGCGCGAGTATTTCGCGCGCTTCGGGATCGCCGATGGGCTGCGCCGTCTCGCGCAGGATTATCCATTCCAGCCACGGACACTGGCTGGAACAGTGAAATAGGAGGAAAGCATGTATCGTTTACCGCTCGTCGTCACTCTCGCCGCCATCTCGAGTTCCGCTGCTTTCGGGCAGGCCGCCTCTGCCCGTACCGTTCAGTACCACTCGCAGGACATCGTGCCGATCCATGCCAAGCTCAAATACACGACTCTGATCGAACTGCCTCCGACCGAGAAGATCATGGAGGCAGCCACGGGCGACAAAGAATTCTGGATCGTTGATGTGGTCAGCAATTTCTGCTTTGTCCATCCGGCCAAGGAAGGGATCAGTTCCAACCTGAATCTGATTACCGACAAAGGGAACATCTATTCCTTCACCCTTCAGGATGTTTCGAATACGTCGGACGCACCGGACCTCAAAGTTCTGATTCAGCCGGCGGATCATTCCTCGATCGTCGCATCCGCGGGTCCGTCGCAGTTCATCCCTGCCGCGCAGCTCGAGCAGTCGAAGCAGGAGCTCGCCGCCCTTGAAGCCCACGTCCAGCAGGCGGTTGACGAATACAAGAGCGCGTATCCGCTGCAGCTGAAGTTTGATTATTCCTTCAAAGCTAACGAGCCGCCGTTCGACATTCAGTCGATCTATCACGACGACAAGTTCACCTACATCAAGACCACCGCTCCCGAGAAATTCAGCGTCTATGAGATGAGGGACGGCAAACCCAATCTGGTGAACTACGATCTCCGGGAAGGGACCTACATCATTCCCAAGGTCATGGATTCCGGCTACGTCGAGCTTGGCAAAAAGCGCATGGATTTCTCGCGCAAGGGGTAATGTCATGCAGAGTCCAAGCACCACGCCGCCTCCTAACACCGAATTGCAGGATTTCCCGGAGCTGCGCCGGAACGCAACGGAGCCGAAGGGTGTCCTGCAAAAGAATCTGAAGGTGCTGCTCTATCTTGGCGCCGCATTGCTGGTCATCCTGGCCGCCGTCTTCAGCTCTGTCGGAAGGAAAGGCGCAAACGGTAAAGCGGCACCGGCCAAGGATGCACCGCCACAGCCCATGGTTCAGGACAATACCGATAATAATGTCCAGGATCTCAAGAACCAGCTCGCCGCCGAAAGGCTCAAAGAGCAACAACAGGCGGCTAACGCGAGCAATGCCGACCCGGCACTGGGAATGGCCACACCGGCGCAACAGGCCGCGGCTGCCGCATACAGTCCGACCGGTCAAGCAATGCCGTGTGTTCCCGGTCAACCCTGTCCGCAGGTTTCCTATGGTCAGCAGATGCCGGCGCAACCGCAGCTGACCCCCGCGCAACAGCAGGCCCAACAACTGGCAGCCAAAGAACGCGAGCTGGCTTATAACTCTCGCTTCGCCTCGAATCTCGCCTATGTGCATCAGGAGAATCCGCCGGCTCAGTCGCGTGATACAGAAGGAGCACTTGCCGGCGGGGGCGACCCACCTGCAAGTCAAAATTCGGCTACCTCGTCTTTGGCCGCGACGAGCAGCCTGGTCGCACCGAGGGCGGCAGGCGAGCGGCAATCACAGGCAGTCGATTCACCGTCGGACAAACACAATCCCGAGGTGAACATCGATTCTGCTGTAGGCCAGCCGTACGTGATCTATGAGGGCCTGACCATGGATACCGTGCTTATGAACCGGCTCGATGGTGATGCGGTGGGTCCGGTGAAGGTGCTGGTCTCAAATCCGGTCTATTCGCATGACCGCCAACATGTGCTTATCCCCGACGGCACCATCGTGCTCGGAGAAGCTCGAAAGATCGGTTCCGTTGGATTCGGCCAGCAGCGCCGTCTGGCCGTTGTCTTTCACCGCATGATCATGCCCGACGGCTACTCGGTCGATCTTGATCAGTTTCATGGCCTCGATCAGATCGGAGAGGAAGGCCTAAAAGATAAAGTCAACAACCATTACCTTGAAATCTTCGGAACATCCATTGCGCTTGGGCGTGATTGCCGGCGCGGCGCAGATTACGCAGGGCGGCGGCGTCTACGGTGGCTCCGGATCCCAGGTCTTCACCAATGGCGCAGCGTCTTCTGTTTCCCAATCGGCGACCACCATCATGGACCGCTTCATGCAGATCCCTCCAAACATCACGATTCGAGAGGGACATCGCGTAAAGGTCTACTTCACGCAGGACATGCTTTTGCCTGCGTATGAAAACCACACCATTCCTCAGACGTTTTAGGAGATACGCATGCACTTTAGATCAAAGTTGTTTGTCTCGCTGCAGCTTTAATGACAGTGTTTCCAATCGGGTGCCAGAGTCACCAAGCCAAGATCGATGCACTGCAGAAAGAGTACGACCGCCTTTCGGCAGCAGATGAAAAAAGACTGCTCGGCTGAGTACTTGAAAGTTCCTCCAACGCTCAGCCCAAAATGCACTGATGAAAATAAGAAGGCTACGAGGCCTGGAAGCGCGCTTCAGGCTGAGCGCTCCAAATAGTGCTGTAAAGGAGAACATAATGAGAATTACATCCGCTCTCGCGATTGTTGTCCTCGCGACGATTGCTCCACTCGCACGTGCCCAGTTTGGCTCGGGCATCGTCTATGATCCGACGCAGTCTGCTCATGCCGTGCAACAAATCCAAGCAGGCAAACAGCTTTACACAACCACCGTTCAAACCGAGCAGAAGGTGATTGCCGCCTACAATCTTGCGCGGCAAATGGCGAATCTTCCCCAGTCCCTTTACACATCGTTTACCAATCTCGGCCGTCAGCAGTGGACGCTGCTCACCCAGCCTGCAAATACGTATGGCAATTCGACCCAATGGATCAACGCTGCCTTGACCGGCTACGGAGCAGCGGGAGCAAACCAGGCGGCCAGCCTTCCGCGTATTGGGCAGATCATCGGCTATGGTTCGCTGAGCGCTCAGGGACAACAGGTCATTGCTGCGCACGGGGCCACGGTCGATCTGTCCGATTCTGCCAACGCCAGCAGCCTGCAAACGATCGGCACGATCCGGGCGAATGCAGCCCAGCGGGAAGCGGACATAAGCCAGCTCGAGGCGGCGACACATTCGGCTGATCCTGCGCAGCACACTGAGATGGCTACATTGCAACGGATCAACCAGGCGCTTCTCATCGAACTGCGCACTCAGCAGGAGACCAATCAGATGCTGCAGATGCAGGCATTGCAGCAGATGGTCGGCCAAAAGGTCCAGCAGGACAATCTGAAGTCCCTGTTTCTTGTTGGAAACGGGTATCAGCAGAGCTTCAACTCTGTCACTCCGCAGCAAACGACTGCCGGAACACAATGGGCATTTCACTACTGATCCAATTGCGAGGCTGTTATGGATTTCCTCATTCTCATCAAGAACGGTTGCGACAACCTCACCGCAACGGTTGCGCCGTCGGTCGATTCGCTCGGACTGCATATGGTGATCGCGCTTGCCACCATCATGCTCGTGTGGTTCGGCGTCCAGGAGGCGCTTGCCTCCGCGCAGGGCGGCCCTGGATTTAACGTCGCGAAGTTCCTGAACTTCTTTCTCCTGATTACGTTCGCATACTGCTTCGTCAGGTTTTATGACGGCTCGATTCCGGGGATCGGCTATTCGCTGAAAGGCTTTATCAGTGGCGGTACCAGCAGCCTCGTGGATTACATCGGCACCGATTCCACTCAGGAAGTACAAACAACAATCCATACGGCTTTAGCGAAAGCTGGAACACTTTCTCCGTCACTTACTGAGCCGTACACACTTCTCTGCACCTACACTGTGCAGATCGTCTTGAGCATACTTACCGCTCTGATCGCTGTGATCATCGCCTACGGCGCCATCGGAGCGACCATCATAGGCCTGCTCGGTCCGGTCTTCATTCCGTGGATGGTGTTCGGCAAGACTGATTTTCTCTTCTGGGGGTGGCTGAAGGCCTTTCTAGGTTTTGAGTTCTACAAAGTAGTCGCCGCCGCAACCATGAGCGTGATGAGTCATCTGCTCATCTCCTATTTCACCAGCGGAGCTATGAATATGGACAATCCCCAGAACTTAATCTTCCTAATGCCGGGACTGCTGATGTTGTGCTTTGTCGCGGGCTTCATTTTGCTCAAGATTCCCGCCATGACTGCCACACTTTTCTCCGGTCACACCGGAGGTCATGACGCCGGTTTCGGAGTTGCCACCGCCTTTGCCGTACGCGGTCTTATTAGTTGAAGGAGGCCAACATGAAAAGCACGACCAATGATGTACCCTATGAGATCACTCGCGCCGCCGAGCGCTATCTCGAGCAGTACGGCGATCCAATCGTGATGAATACCTATCTAAAGGTGACGATCCTGGTCCTGGCCGGCATCTCCGTCGTGCTCGCCGGCCTGGTCTACCGAAGCCAGCGCGCCCTGGCAGAGATGCACCCGATGATCGTCCGCATCAACGATGTTGGCCGGGCGGAAGCGATTGACTATCGCAACTTCCAATACCGGCCGCAGGAGGCGGAGAACAAGTATTACCTCTCGCGCTGGGCAGAGCTCTATTTCAGCCGCAATCGCTTTACCATTGAGCGCGATCAGACGAACTCTCTCTACTTCCTGAATGGCGACGTGCAGCGCGCTGTGATCGATCAGGAACGCAAGGACAACGTCATTCAGACCTATATCAAGGACAGCTCGCTCCCGTACGTCGATGTCGAGGTCAAGAACGTCATTCTCGACGATCTTCGTCAGTCGCCGTATTCGGCGCGAATCGAATTTGAAAAGGTCTTCACGAACCCTGCCGATCATTCCGAGATCAAGCGCGAGCGATGGACCGCCAGTGTCACTTATGTCTTTCGCGAGAACGTGAAGAATAACGAACTCGCTGTGAATCCGTTGGGACTGACGATTGTCCGATTCCGAGCCGACGAGGCGTTCAGCTGATGAACGTACGTGCTGCGTCTGAAATCGAGACCTGAGATTGAGCACTCAAAGCACAACTTTCGAACGCCATTACCGGATTGCAGAGTTGTGTGGCCTTTGGGGGATCGGTCGCGAAACCCTGAGAAAGATTCTGATAGACGAACCAGGCGTGGTGAAAATCAGAATGGGAAGACGCAAGTACCACACCACATATAGCGTGCCTGCTTCGGTTGCAGAGCGGATTCACACGCGCTTGGCATCTGGTGATGACTCGTACCATAGACATACAAAGAGCTCTCTCGCTCACTCCTAAGGCAGAATATTCCTCAACTAAATTATTGCTCAACCTAAACGGATTGAAACCACTTTGGCTTTGGAACGATCCGCAAATGCTTCCTGCAGAATGCGGGAGAGGCGATGTTGACGACCTGGTATCCAAGCGGCGTAATGCTTGCGAAGAATCTGCTCAGAATCCCCAATCAATTCGGCGACGTCGGGGACCGGCACGCCCTTCTCGAGGAGGATCCGAACGAACGTGTGTCTGAATTTATGGGGATGTGGGGGTGTTTCCCATGGTCCAGCAAGTTCAAAAACCTTTCTTAGTCGCTTGTTCCGCCAGATATCGCAAAGCTGTTTTGCGTTGCGGGTGACGCCGGCGGCGAAGATTGTCGCGCCATGAACCTCCTGTCGCGCGCGCAGCCGCTCCACAAGCCAGTCCGGTATCCAAGTGAATAGCGGCCGCCTCGTCTTATGCATGCGCAAAAATACGTCATTACCCTTGAGGCGCTTTGTAATATCGAAGGTTGCCACGTCTGAGATGCGCAGGCCTGTGTAGATGGAGAGATAGATAAAGTCCTTCACATCTTCACCACCCCATGTTCGATAGCCTGGTCCCTGCTTGAGTTGCGGTCCGATTTTATCGCAGGCGACATTGAGGCGATCTAGTTCCTCATCGCTGAAAGGGGATTTTGGAACTGTAATTGAAGAACCTTCAGGCGCTTCCAGGTCATCGGCTAGGTCTTTGACGAGCCATTCACGTTTGACACAGAACTTGATGAACGATTTGAGCCGCTCGAGCTTCTTGGCTTTAGCCCGGATTTCGTCCTTCCAACTAGCGTAAAAGCGATCCATGTCGGTGACACTGAGCTGATCGATATGGACGTACCCGCGTTTGTTGCAATAGGACTCGAGCTGGTTGGTAAACGTGCGGTACTTCGCTAGCGTGCTCGGAGCGATGTTGCGGTTCCTGCATTTTGCAAGGAACGCCTCGGTTGCATCCTCGATGGTGATTCGAGCGGTCCTAAGCTCTTCGGCGGGAGGTGCTTCCTGGACAGCGGCTCGCCATGACCTGGCGCGCTCGAGGGCTGCTGCGACGGCGCGCGCCGATTCGAATTCCCATTGGCCGGTATTATGCCGCCTGAATTTTCTGTGAAGCGTTCCTGACGCGAATATGGGGCATTCGCACCGTTTCCAGCCCTTCTTGCGTTCGTCGTATTCCGATGTGCGTGAGTTGTGCGGATGACCGCCTTTGCACTCCTGACGATGACGTCGATAGAGGGCCAAGGGCATATCGGAAATTATGCCACGTTGGCCCATATTGGCCCATGAGGAAATAGCCGAATTGATAAGTTATTGAAAATGGGCGGGATGTTTCCTGGGGCGGCTAGTGGGGATCGAACCCACGACATCCTGAGCCACAGTCAGGCGTTCTGCCGCTGAACTATAGCCGCCATACGCTTTGTAATTGTAGCATTTGCTAGCATTCCAGTGCACCTGTCGCAGGACTGTCGAAGAAGTGCATCCTAAGACTAATTGCATGTATGGCACAGTCATCGAGACCCGAAGTTCTGCCACCGGAGCAACAGTCATTTCGCTCCCGGTCCAAGGTCGCAACCACTTGGTTTGCTGACGAAAACCTTGATCTGCTTTCTCATGTTCTCGACGACTGGTTTCGTCTGCCCGGAACGTCGATACGGTTCGGGCTGGACGGAATTATCGGCCTGATACCGGGGCTCGGCGACATTCTCGCCGGCTTGGCCTCATGCATTATCGTCATCGCGGCATGGTTTCGCGGCGTTCCCTATGTTGGATTGATTCGAATGGTGGTGAACATCGCTATCGATGTGCTGGTGGGCTCGATTCCGCTCATAGGCGATGCTTTTGACATTGCCTGGAAGGCAAATCGCCGCAACTATGCGCTCATGACGCGGCATCTGAAGCAGCCGCGCAAACACACGTGGAAGGACTACGCCTTCCTGCTCTGCATCGCCCTAGTGCTGTTCGCGATCTTCGCTGTGCCAGTGGTTCTGATCGTGCTGGTAACGCAGTGGTTCATACGACGCTCTTGAGACGACGAATGGGGTCAGTGTACGGAAGGTCTACGATACAATTTCAACAGTCGGGGCGTAGCGCAGTCTGGTAGCGCATCTGCTTTGGGAGCAGAGGGTCGGGGGTTCGAATCCCTCCGCCCCGACCAATCGCAGACAATTAACTGACCCCGGCGCCAGCAACGACCGCAGCACCGGTCATTAACGCGAAATTCTGCGATCTGCCTTCGAGCCAATACTCGGATTGATGCCGTACCCTGAGGGTGAGCATCGAGCCGCTCGTCCGTCCTGGAACGATGAGCCCTGGAACGATGACCGTAATGTTGATCCTGCGGACAAGACATAGGCGGCTAACCGTTGCTCAAAGAAATTGCAGATAATCGAAATAACTTTTCCGTCGCCGGCGTCTCGACACGGTTCGTTTATCGTCGAAGCGAAAAATAAGAAAAGGCAACCTCTCAAATGTGGAAAACAACGTGGAAGGTCCGCTTGAACATTCGACTCATTGTCTTTTCTTCACTCCTCGCGCTCACCACCGGCCATACCGCGGCGATGCAGATTGAGCGCGGCCGTCAGGACTTGGCGATTCCTTCGAACCCGCTGCCATCGCAAGCCAAAACCACACCGCAGAAGCGCCCGGTTCTTTCCGTACCTTACAAAATGCCAGCCGATGGAGAGCTGACGCTTGGTCTTTATAACAAAGACGGACAATTGGTCAGATGGTTGACGCAGGGCGACTTTCGGTATGCGGGGCAAAACAAAGAAGAATGGGACGGCCTTGACCAGTACGGCAATCCGGCCGCGCCCGGCAACTACACGCTGAAGGGCGTCTATCACGCACCCGTAACGACGGATTACAAGATGAGCGTTGTTAATCCGGGAAACCCGCCCTGGCCTACGCCCGATGATAAGGGCGACTGGCTCAGCGACGAGTATGATCCCCAGGCTGCGGTGACTGACGGCAAATGGGTCTACCTGGCTGCACCGGGTAACGAACTGGGCTATTCCATCATTGCGGTCGATGAAACCGGGCAGAGGCAGTGGGGAATTCGAGTGACCACAGATGGACGCGCCACGAGTCTGGCGCTGAGCGGTGACTACCTTTATGCGGTCTACTCTGGTGCAGCACTAACGGATAATACGCGCTCATACACGGGCAAGAACGCCATCGGCAGAGCTGTCCTGATGTGTTTCGACAGGCGTACCGGCAAACCGGCGCAATTCACGTTAAAGCAACCGAACCAGATTGTAGCGACCTGGCCTTACAGAAACGACTACGCCTGGCTGGACGTGCTCCGGAATAAACGAGCGTTTGCCCCGGCGGTTTACGGCGGCCAGCCACGTTATTTTTACACCGACGTAGGCGAGTCGACCAACGCCTTAGGTCTCGCCGCCGTTGGCGGCAAAGTCTACGTCTCGTTGAATTACGACAACAAGCTGTTGGTGATTGATCCGATTACGGGCAAGCCAAATGGGGAGGAGATTCACGTTGAAAACCCAATTGGACTGGCGCCAATGGACGATCACACAATCCTCGCAGTCAGCGGCAAGCAAGTTGTGAAGGTGGATGTTCGCAGCAAGACAGTAACGCCGGTGATTACATCCGATCTCGTGGCGCCAGACAGCGTTACAACGGACAAAGCCGGAAATATTTATGTGAGCGATTGGGCGACTTCGTTTCAAGTAAAGGTCTTCAGTTCCAACGGAAGATTCCTTCGCGCCATTGGGAAGGAGGGCGGACGCCCCTGGGTTGGCAAATGGAACCCTGATGGAATGCTGGTGCCCCGCGGCATTGCCGTGACGGACGCTGGCAAGCTCTGGGTTGCGGAAGATGATGGATCGCCAAAGCGAATCAGCGTGTGGGACGCCAGAAGTGGGTCTTTCCTGCAAGACTACATCGGGCCGACGCCTTACGGCGGTGGAACTCTTTTCTGGATGGATCCAAAGGACCCGACGCTTGTGCACGCGGAGGGAACCACCTTCAAAGTGGACTTCGGGAGGAAGACTTATATCCCGTTAGCCATCGATTATCGGCGGCAGAATGGCGAGGATCCATTTACGCCAGGCGGCCATGATCTGGCTGTGCGCCAAGGCCGGATTCTCTACCATGCCGGCAAGGAATATGTCATAGATCGCGAGAAAAAAACCATCATTTTGCAACGCAAAGGGGATGTGTACCGACCTGTTGCTGCGTTTGGCAATGTGTTTGCTGGACTTGGTAATGACGGAACCGCAGCCGTTGTCTGGGATGCCCTCCTTTATCACCCTTACGAGGGCTTCTTTCCCGATTGTTTCCACGGCCATGCGGGTGACAACTACAGCTGGACCGATATGAACGGCGACAACCTGGTCCAGCCGGATGAAATGCACTGGGTCAAGCCAAGCCAGGGATCACAGCCCTCGCTGGGGGTTTATTGGGGCGCCGATATTTCCCCCGACTGGAGTTATTTCACGGCCGGGGCCTTTCACGGTCACGAGACGATATTTCGCCTAGATGTGAAGGGTTGGACGAAGGATGGCGCACCGATATACGACATGGCGGACGCCAAGCCGATCATCTCTCTACCTCCGAAACATGGGATCAACAATCTGCATGTCACGGACGACAACAAGCTCATCATTACCTTCAACTACGAGGGAATGGGGCAATATAACGACAGCACCGACGCAATTGCCGCCTACGACCTCAACGGAAAGAAGCTCTGGGCGATCACGCAGCCAAAGCAACTTTCAGGCAAGGAAGTCTATGCCAATGGTGTGCAGTATGACTTCAACTTTCCCAAGCTTGGCGATGTCTTCGGTACGTGGCTCTACCATGGCAGCTACCGACCGTTCCTGATCACGAGCGATGGACTTTACGCCGGAACGCTGCTCGAAAAGACCATGCTGGGTCCGGCTTCGCTCCGTGGTGAATCGGCAATTTACTACTACCAGGGCCCGAATGGCACGCCTTATGTGATCAACGGGGCAAATCAAGCTGAGCACATTTTCCAGATCGAAGGCCTGAATCAGGGTGGCCGTTTCGAAGGAACCTTCCAGCTTACCGACAACGGAGCACAGCTGGCCGCGATGGTTCGCGCAACTCCCAAACCGATCGAGATACCTAAGCCGGTGCTGGCGGTGACCTGGCTGAACACGCCACCGGTGATCGACGGTGATCTGTCCGACTGGGACCTCAATAATGGAGCTTCCCTCGACGGCGGCAATGGCAAGAGCGCCAGCATCGCACTCGGCCGGGATGGGAACAATCTTTACCTTGCCTATAAGGTCAAGGAACCCAATCCGCCGATGCGCAACCGAGGCTCGGACTGGCGCAATCTCTTCATTAGTGGCGATTGCGTCGACCTCATGCTCCAGACTGTTCCGAAGGGCGATCCGCACCGCCGCGCCGCCGTTGCGGGCGACGAGAGGTTGCTCTTCAGTACATTTCAGGGCAAGCCGATCGCCGTTCTTTATCGCCCGGTGGTGCCCGGGACAGCATCGCCGGTGAGCCTCGCTTCCGCGCGGATCGATCAGGTCATAAGACTCGATGCGGCTAAGGTCGCGATTAAGCCCGATGCGGTCCACAAACTCTACACTGTCGAAGCATCGGTAGCGCTTAAGGACCTTAATATCGATCCCAAGACAACGGATGAATTGCGGGGCGATGTGGGGGTGATCTTCGCCGACGAGACAGGCGAGAGCCGCTCTCTGCGGCTTTACTTTTACAACCACGACACCGCGATTGTTGATGATCTGGCTACCGAAGCGACGCTTCAGCCCAACGATTGGGGCAAGATCGCAATGCCTCTTGGCCCGAACCTTCTCCACAACTGGAGCTTTGAAGATCCTCTCGTAACGTCGGCGCAAGACGTGGATAAAGGTTGGTTCATCAGCCAGGCGGTTAACGGAAACGATGCGCAGGCGAGCGCGGAAGCTCCCTACAGCGGTCATCAGTCGCTGTTGCTCAGAGCATCTGCGCCGGTTGTATTTCCGGCCGAGGCCTACAACAATCCCGACTACGGGGCCTTCATGAAATCCGCTAACGGCGGCAAGGGTCTCGGCGAAGTCCAGGTCCGACAGCGGGTCAAGGTGATCCCGGGCCACCAATACAGTATGCGCTATCAGTACCGGAGTGAGAACTACATGTCTGAGCGGAAGGTACCGGGGCATCCTCGTGGCTTTATCACATTCGCCGGCCGCATCGAGTGGGTCTGCCCGGCACCCAGCCCGAATCGCGGCAAGCGAACGCCTGTCGGCGATCAGTACACGACGAACCTGGTTGACAGATCCGTTTCCGATTGGTTCACAGTCTATGACCCTCAGTACTTCGCAGCGCCGGCTCCCTACACTGCTCCGGAGGGTGCAATTGCGGCGGACATTGTCTTTTACATGCGCAACGCAAGTGATGCTCTGCCCAAGTTTTTCTTCGATGATGTGGAATTCGTCGACGTCACTCCCGGCATGGCGAAATGAGATGTCTCCTTCTGGTTTTGGGACTCGGATCGCGAAGCGAACGATCGCGCTCTGCCCTTACTCCGCACGCTTCACGTCATTGCCGCCATGCGAATAGAGATCCAAGCAATCGCTACTGTGGGCGCTGTCCTATGGTTCGTTTGAGATCAGCCTGCGCCAGCGACAGGTCCAGAGTCGCCTCAGTATAGGAGGCCTTCGCGGAGAGGGCCTTAGCATGAGCTTCTGCACGCTGAGAAGCCAGCGCCGCATTTTGCTCGAACTGTCGATCTGACAAACGAGCGGCCTCCACTCTGACCTTCAGCGCCTGATCGGCGACGGCCACCATGCTCTGTAGTTGCGTGACTTTGTCGTACGCGCTCTCTACCTGCACGGTGACGTCCTCCTTTACCCGGGCGAGATTCAGCTCGGCTTGCGAGAGGAGCGTCCGCGAGTCCTTGATTTCGGCAATTCTGCGACCTCCGTCGAACAAATCGTAACTGAGGGTGAATCCGAAGGTTCCAAAGTTATGGACGAGAAACGGCACCCCGCTCTGGTAGCTGTAGCGGGCAAGGCCGGTGACATCGGGGATGTATTCATCTTTTGCTGCTGCAAGGCTGGCTTTTGCTTTCTGTACTGCCTGCTCCGCGGATCGAATCTCGGGACTGTGCTCTTCGGCGATCTTTATGCATTCTTCGCGACCAGGTATGGAAACAGGTGTCGCGGAAGTGTCCGTATCGAGCTGAAGCCGCGTATTGAGCGGGAGTCCAAGCATGTCATTGAGGGTCAAGGCCAAAGAATGAATCTGCAGGGTTTGCACGAGCGTGGTTTGCCTGGCGTCGAGCAGTCCCGCGTAGCTTTCAAGAGCGACCACATCGAGAGCGCGACCATTCTTAACTGCATCCTGAGCTTCCTGGTCTTTGACCTGGCTTGCACTGACCTCTTCTGTCGCAGCTTGTTGTTTGAGCTCTGCAATCAGCAGGGCGTAATAGAGCTGTCGGACTTTCAGTGTGATCTCATTCTCCGCCTGTTCCGACTGAATTTTTGCAGTGTTGCTATCAGCCTCGGCAGCACGGTTCGATTCGTGGATCTTGAACATCTGTGTCAGCGGTTGCGTCAGGCCCGTACCGCTCGTATAGGCAGTCAGTGCGCCCTGATCGATGAACAGGTTCTCCCCGGGAATCGGTCCTGTGGATGGATGGGCACCAAACGCGCCCGCCGGAACTTCTACGCCGGCAAGCTCCGTGATGTGGAGCACGCTGGACTCGTTCCTGATGTGGGGAAAATATGCGGATCG
Organism: uncultured Acidobacteriaceae bacterium; assembly: GCA_963725225.1. Classification (GTDB taxonomy): domain Bacteria; phylum Acidobacteriota; class Terriglobia; order Terriglobales; family Acidobacteriaceae; genus Silvibacterium. The sequence continues at coordinate 93,158 of CAVRXY010000015.1, read as the reverse complement.
AGCGACTTCCCTTTTATGCTCGCTGTCGGCAACAGCAAGACGCGCGAGGCCAAGGGTTTTGTTCTGTTTGAGAGCAAGATCGATAGCCTGAGACAAGGTCAGACGCATCGGGGATGTTTCCTGCGCGTCTGTGATGTCGAGAGAGCCGCTCAGCCAGATGCTGCACAGCAGCAATAGAACACAGATTGGAGAGTGCTTTGTTGCCTTGAGGTGCATATCAGTATCCTTCGGGACTCAGCTTTCACTCACGCGGGTTTAGCCGCAGCCGTGACTACCTGGCGATATTGCGTGGGCACGCTTGCCATGCAGGCGACGATAATCAGGCAGCAGACGGCGGACGAAGCCACCAGCATGAAACTGTCGGCGATTGCCAGGGTGAAAGCTTGTTGCCTGACCTGCAGACCCAGGATTGTCGCTGCTTTTTCTCGAGCTGCCGCCAGGCCCGCAGAGTGCGGGCTCATCCCTGCTGTCAGTGCCGAGAGCCGCTGCCTGGTGGCCGCCTGACCGAGTTGAACGCCGAGGCCGAGAATATTCGAATGAAACTGCTCGCGGGTGGGAATGAAGTGCTGCATAAAGGCAGCGCCGATTTGGCCGCCGAAGAGCCGAACTGTCTGAAAGTATCCGGCAAAGGTAAGGACATCGATTGGACGGCTGAGCGCACCAGTATTAAGCAGTTCCAGGATGATGGACCCAACCAGCGCATTGAATGAGAGAGCCAGACCGATAGCCATCACTATCTGGGAGGCCCAGAAGTTGTCACCAGACCAGACGGATGACACGTGGGCATTCATTAGACATGCCACTCCAACGAGTGCAAAACCGGTTGTGAGGATGAGCCGCGGATCGATGTACTGGACCAAATACATCGCGAAGAGTCCCAGCACGCATTGCGGAATGGCGACCCAGAACAGGACCTTGCCGGTTTGAAGTGGGCGATATCCCTGAACTGAGGCCAGATAACTCGGGATGATGATGACGGTTGCCAATATGGCAAAACGAAACAGGATCAAGACTCCGCTAAGCAGGAGAGTGTTGCGCCGAAAAAGAAATTTGAAATTGATCAGCGGGTTGGGCACGATGAGATGCCGGACTGCGGACATGATCAGCAGAAAGACTCCGGATGCGATCAATCCGACAATCGTGCCGGAGTACAACCAATCCAGCCGTTGGCCCTGGTCGAGTGCGATATACAGGAGTGCAAATCCGAGACTGGCGTAAAGGAACCCTCTCCAGTTCGGCTTTGGCTGTCCTTCTTTGGGTTGCGGCAGAGGCTGCCATGGAATCCCGAAACAGATGAGAACCATCATGACTGGTGTGAGTGCGGCGCCGTTCCAGAAAATCCAATGCCAGGACAAGTGATCCAGATACCACCCTTCAAGCGAGGTGGCAAAGTTTGTAGCAACAAGGATGTCCAGGGCATACGTCGCTATGCCGAGCAATACATAGCGCATGGGCAGGTTGCGGAGAACGAATGAGAGGGTGAGCGGATAAAAGGTTCCAGCCGTCAATCCCGCGAGCACCACGAGGGCGAGCATGATCGGAAGGCTGGGAGCAAAAGGAAGCAGCAAACTGATCAACGTAAAAAGAGAGGCGCACGCCAATAAAACTCGCCGCGCACCAAGCAGGCCGCCGAGGTAGACAGAAAAAGGCCCGATGAACATCATGGCGGCGTTGAATGCTGTACCTATCCAGGACGCTTCGTCGACTCCCAGATGCAAGGCGCCGCGCAGATCTGCCAATCCAAGGCTGATGAGACGCCCGGTGCACGTGGCAATCATGGCGCCGAGCAGCACACCGAACACTCCAAGCAGAGGGTGAGTTGTAATGGCTGCTCCTGATTTGACTGGGGGAGCGCTCACGACCGGGAAGCCTCCGCCTTTTCTTTCTTACCCGAAGCGTGAATCGTCACTACCGCGGAGAAGCCCGGGCGGAGCCTGTCGCGCAGAGGATGTCCGGGATCAAGCACGATCTTCACCGGAATTCTTTGAACGACTTTCGTGAAGTTACCGGTTGCATTATCGGGAGGCAGGAGGGCAAATTGCGATCCACTGGCGGGAGAGATCTCAGCCACTTTTCCGTGAAGAACGACGCCTGGAAAGGTGTCAATCGTTATGTCGGCCGGGTCGCCTTGGCGGATATTGGTAAGCTGAGTTTCCTTGTAGTTCGCTTGAATCCAAACATCGCCCTTCACCAGGTCGACGACCTGCTGACCCGGAGCGACGAGTTGTCCTTCCTGTACATGCCGTTCACCAATCGCGCCCTCGGCAGGCGCCACGATTCGCGTATAGCCCAGGTTCACATTGGCGACGACGATGGCTGCTTCTTTCGCCTGAATTTGCGCCTGGTAGAGGCTGTCCCTGGTGTCAAGGGCCGTGCGCTGCCGTTTCTCCGCTTCGAGGATAGATTGGCTGCTCGTGAGTGCGGCTTGAGCGCGTGCAAGATCGGCCTGGCGGCTGGCGAGCATTCCAGAAAACCGGTCGGCATTGGCAACGGCCTGCTCCAGTTGCTCGTGTGTTGCAGCTTTTGCCGCCAAGAGCGCCTGCTGACGTTTCAACTCTAATTGCGTTCGCTCCGCGTCTGCATTGACGGCATCCACGCCAGCTTTTGCTGCATTCACAGCAGTGACCGCCTCAATCACACCGGCTTCTGCGCTCTGAATCTTTGCGTCCTGAATTCGTTTTGCCGCCTGGTTGTCCTCCAGTTCCGCCTTCGCGCTCGCCAGAGCAGCCTGGGCCTCCTGCAGAACTGCGCGATAGTCGTCGTCGTCGAGTTCTACCAGAACCTCACCGGGCTTTACTGCCTCGAAGTCGTTCACGTTGATCTTTCGAACGGTCCCCGAGATGCGGGTGCTCATCGGGGTCATGTCAGCTCGCACGTATGCATCGTCGGTTCGCTGGTCCACCCTTCCGCCGTCCCATGAGATCCAGCAACCTTGAATCGTGAACAGGAGGGCCCCGGCGACACCCAGGGTGACGATCGGGATGATGACGGTGCGCTTCGACATGTTCTCATTGACTCCCAAGGCTATGTACAGGTGACGTGTTTTGTTTGGCTTGCTATGGCCGACGTCCTCTGGCGACAAATGCATGGAGCATTCATGCGTTGCTCTGAACGGTCGGTCAGCCCATTTCGCGCTTGAGAATAAACATCAGTGGATTCCGAGGATGTTGCAGGGAACGGCCTGAGCCAGCGAGTAGACCGTGCTCCAGAGGCTGGACACACGGAGAGAGCGATGGTGAAGGCCAATGACGAGAAGGTCGATCTTGTATTCGTGAACGCAGCGAACGATGGCATCAACCTTGTCCCCATTCACCAGGTGAGTAGCGACCTGAACGCCTTCAGCGGACGCCACTTCCTGGGCCTTCTTTTGTAATGCCGCGTAGAATTTCGCCCGATCTTCGGCGAGGGTTCGAAGATTAGAAGGATCACTGACCACTCCGTAGGCCGTGTAGGCCGGAAGCTCTTCCGCGAAGGTGATCGTCTGAAGACTTGTATTGAGTGCCGCTGCGAGGTGAATCGCCGCAGCAAGGGCGCGCCTGGCCTCCGGTGATTCGTCATACGCTACCGCAATATTTCGGAACATTGATCCTCACTCATCTGTCGCCGCATTGAGCGATGTGTCGCTACTGGTCTGAATCGTTCGCGAGCCGGTCTCTGAAACTTCGCGCTGCGCGCAGGACCGCCTCCCGTATCTCAAGTTCTGAAAACGGCTCGACGATCACGTCGTGCCCTCCCAGGTCCAGCACGCTCGTCCACAACTCGAATGTGGCGGCGCGGGCATAGACGAGGATTGCCGGGCGTGGATTCAGAAGACACAGTTCTCCCCAGAGCGCCCACCAATCGGTATTTGGCAGAGTCACCGGGAATATCGCGACATTAAATATGTCTCCGTCACCGACGAGATGGGCTATCTCTCCGGCTTTGGCAACGCGCAGGATTCTGACATCCAGAGGCGCCAGCTGACGAGAGAGTTTTGCCTGCATCTCATCTGAAACAACAGCCAGGACTCGAATTTCATTCCGGCGCTCTTCCACGATGCGTCCTTTGCATCCTTTGACACCGAGCATGACAGCTTCGCTACACGCGCGGGAGTGAGCAACGGTTATCTAACGGTGATTTCCGCGTGAACCGATGATCGACGCGCTATGATCAAAACGCGGCTGGTGCAGAATCCTTGACCGAAGAGCGACTCTGACCTTTGCGCAACAACGCTTGAGGATTAGCAGACTTTGGTCGATGGGCCTACATATGAAAACTGCAGCGAACAAGAGGTTCGCGCTGAGCTCTCCAGGATTCTGAAGAGCCCGCTGTTTTCGCAGTCAGAACGGCTCGGCCGCTTTCTTCGCTTTACGATTGATGGCGTGCTTGCCGCCAAAGCGGATTCGCTGAAGGAATATGTGATCGGCACCGAAGTGTATGACCGCAAGCCTCCTTATCACCCCAGCCAGGATTCCATCGTGCGCACCGAAGCGCGTCGTCTTCGAGCCAAGCTCAAGGAATACTACGAGTCGGAGGGCAGAGAGGATCCTGTCTTTATCTACTTTCGTCCCGGTACCTACATCCCGGTTTTTCGCAGGAACGAGGCGGTAGGGGCAACTCCTCCGAGCAGCCAAAGCAACGGCAATTTGCTCATCAAGGGAAGCGGAGTTCCGGTTGCTGTCTTGCCGTTTGCAGATCTCTCAAACCGCCGGCTCTCGTCGTTGTGTGCTCAGGGTGTCACCGACGAAATTACACATCACCTGGCGCTGACCGATGGGATCAGAGTGGTTTCGAGCGCCTCGGTCACACAGTTGATTGCTGCTCCCTACGACATTCCGTCACTGTCGCAGAAGTTGGGAGTGTTGAACATTATTGAAGGCACGGTGAGAGAGGAGCACAACCGGCTGCGCATCACAGCCCGGGTGTTGAGCTCCGATGGCTTCCAATTGAGCTCGCACCGTTTTGAAACAGCAGCCGAGTCTGGGTCTCTGCTCCAGGTGCAGGAGCAGATTGCGACGGCTTTCGTAAGTCGCTCACGTCCGGAAATATCCTATATACGCAAACGCAAGGCTACGCCAGGCGCTCTGACGTTCGCGGCTTATCCGCTCGTTATGCACGCGGAGACATTGCTGGATGAAGGATCAGCATCGGATTTGCAATCAGCTCTTCTGAAATTTGAAGAAGCAAGCGAGGTGGCTCCCGCATACGCCCGACCCTATTGCGGAATCTCACAATGCAGCACCGAGATTGCCTTACGAGGCGTCAACTCCTCCTCAGAACTGGTTATGCGGGCAAGGGCCGCCGCACTGAAAGCTATCGAGTTAGATTCCGAGATGATCGACTCTTATGCATGGCTCGGTAGCGCTCAGGCTCTCGACTGGGACTGGTCGGCGGCTGAACAGAGCTTCGCACACGGCAATCAACTTGGGCTGCACGTTTCCTCTTCACGACGATATGCGATGTTTCTTGCCGCTCTGATGCGCTTTGATGAGGCACTGCATCATCTCGAAGTGGCGCAACGCGTCGATCCATTTTCCAACCGGCAGAAGGTAGCTCAGGCAAAATTCCAACATCTTACGCGGAGGTACAGCGAAGGAGTAGACGGGCTTATAGAACGGTCCTTGTACGGACCGCTTCCAGTTGAAGTTCGGTTCTTGCGGGCGTTAATGTCCGCACATCTGGGAGACCGGGAAAAGGCTCGCCAATTGATCGAAGGCGTTCGGCCAGATTCCGGCGCTCAGTTGCCGATGATGGCCGGCGTCGCAGAGATATCAGCGCTCATCGGAGAGATGGATGAGGCGAACAAGATCGTAAATGCGTTCACTCTGCTGTCTCCGGATGCGAGAATCAGCAGATTTCGACAGGCACTCCTGGCACTTGCGCTCGGCAATAAGGGAGACGCGCTTTCGCTTCTGACCCAGGCCGTCAAAGATCGAGAAGCGGAACTCCTCTGGCTGAGGGTCGAGCCGCGACTTGATCCCATTCGGGCGGACGCGGCATTTACCGCACTTGTTCACGAGGTTTTTCCGCACCGATATATCTAAGCTGAACCACCTAATCTGGGTTACCGGTCGAGGCGACGAGAATTTAGCGAGAATCTGGGTGTTCTTTAAAGCAGGAGGACGCTCCCATGCATATCGTGTGGAGGAGCGACCCTCGTTGGCGGCGAAGAGGTTTGTTAGGCTGCGAGGCACAAAGACTGACGGGATCGCAACATCATATGCCTGTGCGGCAGCAAGAACATGGTTACGGTCATCGAGAATTTCTGGAAGGATAATCCTATCTTCCGTCCGAGCACGAATGCTCTCAGGGCTTGCCCCAGCCGCCGCCGCCGGGCGTTTCGATGTGCAGTGTGTCGCCACTGCGTAGGTGTCGGCTGCATTTTCCGGGTAATTCGAGGTGCTCAGATGCTTCGGCTGCCGCGATCCATGCGCAGCCAGGGACGCCCTCTTCGGCACCCTGCAATCCGTAGGGCCGAAATTTCCTGCGCTCCGCAAGCAGCGTCACCTGCGCGTCGGCAAGTACCTCGACTTCACGGATCAATCCGTCGCCGCCTCGGAATTGTCCTGAGCCACCTGATCCGTATCGGTATCCGTACCTTCGAACTCGCAATGGGTAGGCGTATTCGAGGGCTTCGATCGGAGTATTGAGCGAGTTGGTCATGTGGGTCTGGACACCGGAGATGCCGTCCATGCTGGGACGCGCCCCCATGCCGCCCGCCGTCGTTTCATAGTAGGTGAACGGCTCGCCGGTGCGCGGGTCGACGCCGCCGATAGTCAGGTTGCTCATAGTGCCGGCGCTGGCGGCGGGGACTCGCGCGGGGACCGCCACTGCGAGCGCACGCAGCAGGACGTCTACTATGCGCTGCGAAGTTTCGACATTGCCTCCCGCGACGGGAGCAGGAGGAAGTGCATCGACAATGCTGCCGGAGGTGGTATGCAAGGTGAGCGGACGCAGGATTCCGGCGGTTGCGGGGGCGTCCTCTCTGAGCAGGCAACGCAGCATGTAAAAGCAGGCCGACAGCGTGATTGCGCGAACCGCGTTAACACTGCCCGCGACCTGAGCGGAGGAGGCGGCAAAGTCCACGGCTGACCGATGCTTCCTGCGGGTTGAATTGCAACTGCACGGCGATTTTGCGCGGGACATCGGTCACGCCGTCGTCATCGAGCCAGTCTTCAGCAGTGAAGTTGCCTGCTGGCATCTTCCGCAACTCCGCGCGCACGAGGCGCTCGGAGTAGTCGAGCAGTTCCTCGACTAATGAGTGCAGCTTCTGTTCGCCATACTTCGAGACGAGTTGCATAATGCGCTGCTCGCCCACGCGGCACGCTCCAATCTGCGATTGCAGGTCGCCTTCGCGCTCTTTCGGTGTGCGCACGTTCAGCAGAATCAGGTCAAGGATTTCGCGGTCCACGTTTCCGCCGCGCACGATTCGCGTGGGAGGGATTCGAATCCCCTCCTGGAAGATCTCGCTTGCGGGGCCCATCGATCCTGGAAACGCGCCACCAACGTCTGCGTGGTGAGCGCGATTCGAGACATAGAAGGACGGCTGATCGTGTCCGGGCAGAAACACCGGGAGGACCATGGTGATGTCTGGGAGATGAGTTCCACCTGCGTAGGGATCGTTGAGAATGGCGATGTCTCCGGGGGCGAGGGCGATCGCAGCAACGGCCGCCTGCACCGACATCGGCATGGAGCCGAGATGCACGGGCATGTGGTCGCCCATGGCGATGACTCTTCCTTCCGCGTCGAAGATTGCGCAGGAGTAATCGCGGCGCTCTTTTATGTTGGGCGAGAGTGCGGTGCGGCGCAGGGTAGCGCCCATCTCCTCGGCGATAGAATGAACGGCGCTGTGAAAGACAGCGAGTTCGACGGCGTCCACTGAAGTCAGATTCACACTCGCTCCTCCGAAACGGCGATTACCAGGTTTCCATAGCCATCCACCTGGGCGGAGCAAGCGGGAGGCAGGACAGTGGCCGAAGTATATTCGGTGATCATCGCCGGTCCGTGGATAAGATCGCCAGGGCTGAGGCGCTCACGCCGGTAGAGGTTCGACTTCACGAACCGCCCGGCAAAGACGACGTTCCGTACTCCGTAAAGCGCGGCGGCACCATCTCCGGGTATGGGAGCTCGATATGGGGGCGAATATGGCTCGGCTGCTGCCACGATGCGCACGCGAAGGTTTACGATTTCGACTGGTTTGTGTAGGTCACAGATGCCATAGCGCTGTTGATGGAGTTGATGGAAGGCAGCCAGAGCTGACTCGGGTAGCTGCTTACTATAGGGAACGTTGAGTTCGTAGGCCTGGCCTCGGTAGCGGATGTCCAGAGTGCGGTGAACGATGCCTTCCAGGCCCTCGGCGCGAAAATCTTCTGCAGCATACGATTCGAGGTCGGCAAAGATGCCGTCAAGTGAATCGAGTGCATTTGCGGGCAACATCACTGTGCGCGAGTAGTCTCGGACCGTGTCCGCAAGGAGAATGCCCACGGCGGACAGCGCACCCGGCATCGCTGGAATTAGAACGGTGGGGATGCGCAAAGCCTGCGCGAGAGAGCAGGCATGCAGCGGACCGCCGCCTCCGAAGGCCACCAGCGTGAACTCCCGCGGATCGTGTCCACGCTCGATGGAGATCACGCGGATGGCTTTCTCCATTTGCGTCTCGACGACGCTGAGAACCCCGGCGGCAAATTCCTCGACGGTCGCAAGCGGTCCCTTTTGTTCATCCATCATGCGCTGAGCACGTGGCTGGTCAAGCTTTACACCTCCGTTCAGGAATGTTCCCGGATCGAGGCGACCGAGCAGAAGATTGGCGTCGGTGACGGTGGCCAGATTTCCGCGGCCAAAACAGATCGGGCCCGGCTCAACCCCTGCGGACTCAGGACCTACGCGCAACATTCCGCCTGAGTCGAAGCGGGCAATCGAACCGCCGCCGGCGCCAGCAGTGTGGATGTCGAGCATCGGAATACTCACCGGCACGCCCGCGACGAGGGTTTCGCGTGTGCGCTGGGCACCGCCGGTTGCCGAATCGGCGAGGAAGACGTCGGTTGATGTTCCTCCCATGTCAAAGCCGATGATGCGATCAAAACCTGCCCAACGCGCCACTTCGCAAGCACCGATCACTCCGCCCGCTGGGCCTGACAGTATGGTCCGCACTGGTTCCCGGGCCGCCGCGCGCGCCGGAATGATGCCGCCAGAGGATTGCATCACGTCGACCCGGCTGCCGGCGTGCTCCGAAGCGACGCGCTGCTCAAGCTGCAGAAGATAGCTCTGCATCCGGGGAGCGAGATACGCATTTACGACTGTCGTCGAGGCGCGCTCATACTCCCGGAACTCAGGCAGTATGCGGTGCGAGGTGGAGATAGGCAACCCCAGGCATTGCAGCGCAGCCTCAACGCGGCGCTCGGTTTCAGGATTCGCGAATGAGAACAGCAGCGAGATGGCTACGGCTTCTGCTCTGCTGGCGCCGATCTCGCTTACCAGTGTTTCCAATTCTGCTTCCGTCGGGGAGCGGAGAATTTTGCCTTCGGCACTGACGCGCTCGGGTACGCCAAAACGCAGTTCACGAGGCACGAGGCACACCGGCGCAGGAGCGAACCAATCGTAGAGACGGCTCCGAGCCTGACGCCCAATCGCGATCGTGTCCTCGAAGCCTGTTGTGGTTACGAAGGCGACCCGAGCTCCGTTGCGCTCAAGCATGGTATTCGTTCCCACAGTAGTGCCGTGGCGCACGTTCAGATCTCTACCAGCACCAATCCGCCCAAGAACATCAAGCACCGCGCGGGAGGGGTCCGCAGGCGTGGAGAATATCTTCGCGACCTTGATTTGTCCCGCTGAAAGATAGACACAGTCGGTAAAGGTGCCTCCGGTATCAATTGCTACGCGCAAATCGCCCCACTCTCGTATTGTGGTGTCACGGCAGCATCGCGAAGGCCGCTCTAAAACTCTAAAACAAACGGAGAGGATTTGAACCGAATCTACGGTTGGCTGGCTGAGGCTTCGGGCGATCAGAGGCGGGCCCTGCTTGCCGCCTCATTAGGCTGGATGCTCGACAGCATGGACGTGATGCTGTATGCGCTCGTACTAGGGGAAGTGCAACGGACGCTGCATCTCTCTGCAGCGCTGAGCGGAGCGATGATGTCGGCGACACTCGTGGCCGCAGCGGTCGGAGGCATGGGCTTTGGCTGGTTTGCCGATTGCTACGGAAGGGTTCGGGCGCTCACCGTCAGCGTGCTGGTTTATTCCTTGGCCACGGCGTTGTGCGGATTTGCTCAAACGGCCACGCAGCTGATGCTCTTTCGGGTACTGCTGGGACTGGGCATGGGTGGCGAGTGGGCGTCGGGCGCCGCGCTGGTCGCGGAGACCTGGCCTGAGCATCATCGCGGCAAAGCTCTGGCACTGGTGCAAAGCTCGTGGGCGATTGGTTACGCTCTGGGCGCAGCTGTGGTTGGGCTGGTAATGCCCCGCTTCGGCTGGCGCGCGGTCTTCTTTGCGGGCGTCGCGCCGGCTCTGATCACGCTCTGGTTGCGGCGCAGCATCCGCGAACCTGAAGCATGGCAGCACGAACAGCGATCGCGTCCCAGATTAGGGCAACTCTTCCGCGGCACATTCGGTCGCGACATGCTTATCTGCTCCACGATGAACGCTGCAACGCTCTTTGCCTGGTGGGGGCTCTTCACGTGGGTGCCGCGCTTTCTTTCCATGCCTGTCGCCGAGGGCGGCCGCGGTCTCAGCATTGTTCAGACATCGGAGTGGACGATCGTCATGCAGACGGGCACATTTCTCGGCTATATCGTGTTCGGTTATCTTGCCGACCGTTTCAGCCGGAAATACACGTATATCGGTTATCTATTCTTAGCCGCCCTGATGGTTCCGTTATTCGCATTTGTGCGCAGCGCGAATGCTCTACTCTTCATTGGCCCATTGATCGGTTTTTTTGGAACCGGCTATTTCAGCGGCTTCAGCGTTATTGCCAGCGAGCTCTTCCCTACTGCCCTCCGCGGCTCAGCCATGGGCTTTGTCTATAACGTGGGCCGCATACTTAGTGCCGCCGCTCCATACCTGATTGGACACATATCAGAACGCGCCGGTCTGAGTTATGCTCTCTGCATCACGTCGGTCGCTTTTCTGGTGGCAGCCGTCATCGCAATGGCCCTGCGTCTTCCCGATACACAGAAGGTTTGAAGCTGCGGATCGGCGCGGTTTGCGAGACGGGCATTCAGTCGGCTAGTTATCCCTATTGAAGATGAGCTGCCCGAATGCCAGGAGCGTAATAAGAACCATAAAAACAAGCGAGCAGAGGCAGTAAACACACCAGAGGTTCAATATGTGCGCCTGAATGTTGGTGAGGTAGATTGCGTATGCGAGCCCAAACATAGCTGCGACCACTGTGAGTGCACGGCGGCGAAAATACGCCAGCAGTCCGAGGAGCACGTATTCGATGATGCCTAATACAGAAACCGGAACGCCGGCAACGACGGAGTAGGAGCTGTGATTCACCGCAGTTGAATTCCAGTGGGACTTCGAATTAGCCACCGGGAGATCGGGGGAGTAATGTATGCCAAGTGTAATTCCTGAAACGACTATGCCGGCCAATGCAAGAACTATGATGAGATAGCGCATATGTATCTGTCTCAGTTACTCTCCGAACGGTTAGGGATTGCTGCCTGAGGTGGAAGTTCCATTTTGGTCGCGCCCTGCAGACGCCTTGGTTATCTGGGCCGGGCTTGGCATCTGGGAACTATCCCAACCCCCGCCCAGCCCCTCGATAAGCTGCACACTTGCGAGCATTTGCTGAGTTTCAAAATTGACATAGGTTTGCTGGTAATTCAACAAGTTAACTTGTGCGGTAAGAACGTTGAGGAAAGGATCGAGCCCGGCGACGTTCCGTGTGGTTGCCTGATTAAGAAAGCGTTTTGCCGATTGGACCGCTGCATCCTGCTGCTGGAGATTCTCTGAAAGGATGCGCAACGCGGCAAGATTGTCCTCCACCTGCTGGAAGGATGTGAGCACGATCTGACGGTAGTTGGCGACACTGGCATCGTGGAGGGCCCAGGCTTGCTGCACTGTCGCTTTGCGCGCTCCGGCATCGAAGATGGTTTCAGAGGCAGCTGGTCCGATGGACCAGAAGCGGGCCGGCCACGTGAACCAGTCGGTGAAGGAAAGGCTCTCAATGCCGCCTGTCGCGCTGAGAGTAATGTTCGGGAAATATGCTGCCCTGGCGACGCCGATTTGTGCGTTCGCCTGGGCCACCGCCCTTTCCGCTGCCGCGATGTCCGGACGACGCTCCAACAAATCGGCAGGAAGTCCAGCCGGAATGTCAGGGACCTTCGCGGTCTGTGTTCCAGGGGCGATGGAAAATGAAGAGGGGGACCTACCCAAGAGAACAGCGATGGCATGTTCATACTGCGCCCGGGCAATGCCGAGATTTGTATCCTGTGCCTGGGCGGCTTTAAGTTGCGATTCTGCGGCGGCGAGCGCCTCATCTGTATCGAGACCACTCTGGTAGCGGCCACTGGTGAGATCGAGATAGTTGTGCCAAGCGGCCACGGTGCCATCGAGTATGCGCTTCTGCTGTTCGACACCGCGAAGCTGGAAGTAATCCGCGGCAAGACTCGCATGGGCCAGCAGGCGTACATTTTCCAAGTCAGCGGCGCTTGCCTGCGCTGCGTAGGTGTTGGCGCGGACGCTATTTCTTATCCGGCCCCACAAGTCCGGCTCCCATGAAGCAGTCAGCGGAAAAGAGTAGTCGGTGTAAGTGAATCCGCCGGCGGTCTGTGAAAACGGTGAAGCCGAAAGGCGCGAATACGTGATGGACGGCGTTGTTGTGAGGGTGGGGAAATACTGTGCCCGCGTTTGTTTGACTATAGCAAGCGCGGCCGCATAGTCAGCAGCCGCAATTGCGATGCTCGGGTTGCGCGCATCGATCTGATCTTCCAGCGAATTCAACTGTGGATCTCCGAACATTTCCCACCAATTTCCGCGGATCGCAGAGTCCTTCGGTGCGGCGGGCTTCCAGACGGTTGGTATGGCCTCTTTGTAAGCAGGAGCAGCCGGTGTCGGTGGTCGCTGGTACTTCGGCGCCAGGTTGCAGCCGGCGGGCAGCGTCAACAGCAGAAGAACAGAAACGCCCAGGAGACCATCGACAGCGTGCTTGATCCGAGCGGTTTTCATGATGGCCTTAGCTGGCTCGCCCTCATTGGCTGATGTAGACATCCACAAGTTCACCGGGATAGAGATTGACGTTTCGAGGTTTCTCGAACCGGAAAATGACTGGGAGCACCCGTACATCGACGCGCTCCTGCCGCTGGTTGGAGAGTTCTATCTTGGGAGAAACAAAGGGTTGAATTCGGTCGAAGGTGAGGGGAACGTGAGTGTCCGTTCCTCGAATAGTCATCTGTGCCTTGATCCTGGTCGGAGATGGAAGACGCGAGACGAGAATCTCGTCCACGTAGCAGCGGACGTTGAGATGTGGGTCGCTGTCTCCGATAATTATCACGGGATCAGAGCCCTGCGTGTAGGCATCGTAGGCGCCCTGAGGGGAGACATAAGCGCCGACAACGGAGTTGATGCTAAGAACCGTTCCATCCTGCGACGCGCGGAGAGTGTATTTTGCGAGTAACGCGCTCGACGCCGCGTACGCCTTTTGAAGAGCGATGTACAGCTTTTCCTGATTGTGAATATCGTAGATCCAGGCTCCGGCTTTGGTCAGTTCGAACTGCTTGTCGGCCACCACCAGGTTCGTCTGTGCCACCGCCTCGGCATTAATGGCGCTATCAAGGGCATCCTTGCTAATAGACCCGGGATTGATCGCGTAAGCCGCCTGCTGCTTATCAAGTGAGTCGCGGGCAGTCTTCAGGCTCGCCTGAGCAGCTTGTACCTGGGCAAAGTTGATATCGAGCGTTTCCTTGCGGGGTTGCGCTTTCAACTCTTCGAGCAGAGCGTGTGCTGCCTCTGCCTGTGACTTTTGTTGTTCGGCGGTCGCTGCCTGGATGGATGGATCGATCTGGAGGAGAGGTGCACCTTTTGTGACTGATTGGCCCTCGCGGATGAAAATGTCTTTTACCGTCCCTGCAACTTCGGGGTAGATGTTGATGTTTTGTCCGCTCGACTGCACACTTTCGACAATGCCCTCGGCGTAAATGCCAGACACGTACGGATTAGAAGCCGGATTAAAGACGGGCGGCTGCGCCGCATGGATAATCGTCGAGAAATATGCTGCCCAGCAGCCGGCAAGGATGCCAACAATGGAAAGAGCAAAAAGCACCTTGTTTCTCATGCCGATTTCTCCATCTCGCGTGTGAGCCGGCCGTCTTCCATCTGCAAGATACGAGTGGCAAATTCATAGATTCTGCTGTCGTGCGTGACAATCAGGATGCAACGGCTCTGGTTGAGGAAATGTTCTTTAACAAAGCTGACTATGGCACGTCCGGTGTCGCCATCAAGAGAGGCCGTCGGTTCGTCCATGATGAGGATGTCGGGCTGGCTAACGATTGCACGGGCTATTGCTACACGTTGCTGCTCGCCACCGCTTAGTTTTACCGGAGCTAGCTGGGCGCGGTTTTTAAGGCCGACAACGTCAAGGTATTTCACGGCCTGTTTCATCGCCTCGTTCCAGTTGGTTCGCCTGAGGATGAGCGGAATGGCTACGTTTTCAGCGGTCGTGAGTCGGGGAAACAGATGGTAGTCCTGGAAGACGAAGCCAATTTTGCCCAACCGGAAGGCTGCCAACTCATCCGCAGATAATTCCCAGAGACTTGTCTGCTCGCAGAGGACTGTTCCCGCATTGGGCCGGAGAATGCCTGATATAACACTCAACAGGGTTGTCTTTCCGCTGCCGGAAGGGCCAACAATATAGACCATCTCGCCGAATCGGGTTTCAAGGCACACTTCTCTCAGTGCCTGGGTCTTTGCTTCGCCCTCTCCAAACCACTTGCTGACTCCATCGGCTTTGATCGCGGTGTCTGCCATCTCATCCCCTGAATATGTCGAAAGGCTCGATGCGGAGAACTTTCCGTACGCCCACGTAGCTCGAGATCCCGGCGATAACGACGACCATCAGGAGGGCAGATCCGATGTTCGGATAGGTAATCATTGCGGCGTAATCGGGCAGCCGCGCTTTTGCGAGGGTGATTGCCACCGTGCAGAAGCCGACGCCGAGCCCGTATCCTGTAAGCGCCGTGAACGACGCCTGAAAGAGAATCATCAGGACCAACTCTCGACTCTTGGCACCGATCGCCTTCAAAGCACCGAATTTGTCCAGATTTTCGAGGATAAAGGTATAGAAGGTCTGCCCGGAGATTGATAACCCTACGATGAAACTGATAATGGTCATCAGGAGCAAATTCATACCAACGCCGGTCTGGTACTTATAGAAGTTAGAGATTCGCTGTTCGAACTGCTTCTTAGTGAGCGCCAGATATCCCAGGTCCGTCACTTCTTTCTGTATGCGGGATATATCTTCCGTGCTTTTGGGCTCGACCAGAATGTAAGAGATCGTGAAACGCGGATTGGGAATGTACTGAATCGCACGCTCGTAGGTGGTGTACACAGTGGGAATTCCAAAGAGGCTACTGGCGGCAACCTTTGCTATGCCAACCACTACGCCCCTGTGATCGTTGAGCTCGAAGGTTGTTCCGATGTGCGGATGTCCCAGCTTGACGAACTCGGAATCGTGCACGACGATGAAGGAATTCTCAGCAAAGATATCGTCGATGGATCCTTGCTCCATTGGCGGCCTGCCGAACAGACTCGTGTCATCGAGGCCGACTACGTTTACGGACTGATAAGTGCCATCTTCGAGCTTGACTAAAGCACCGCCGGAGAAAAGAGGCACTGCGTACTTGACTCCTTGTATGCTGCGCACCGCGTCGAGAGTGTAGTCGGGAATACCGATGGTGTTGGCCACCGTCTGCACCGATGGATCCATTACCCATATGCTTGCGCCAATGTTGATGACCGTGGCGGAGGCGCGGTTTAGCACGCCCGCAAAGATGGAAGTCATCATGATGATTAGAAAGACAGCGAACGTGATGCCGACAAGAAGTGCGCTGAATTTGGCTCGATCATTAACCAGCAGCTTGTAGGCAAGTTTGAAGATTCCCAGCACCCTCGCCTCCGGTAGTTTTCTATGGTTCAGGATGCCTTGTGAGAGCGAGTGGCACAGTGATTGCGATCACACTCCAGCCAGCCTGGGGAAGATGATGCGCTGGGACAGTAGATACGCCGCGGAGCAAACTCGCTCGCTTCGAAACGAAGGAAGTGATTCGGACGAATCAGATTTGAATCTGCTCCCGGCCAGGAGTCGCTTGTTACACAAGATGCGGCTGGACCGCAAGCACAGGGCAGTGGGATTCTCGAATCACCGCCGAGAGCGTTGCCCAAGGTGCGTGTTCAGCGATCATTGAGTGTTCTTTGGCCCCCATGACGATCAGACTGGCCTTCCGACGCTTCGCGACAGAGACGATCCGTTCTGCCGGTTCTCCCGCTAGCACCTCGAAATGAACGAGCTTCCTCATTTCGGGATCATTCGGCATCAGTTGATGCAATTCTTCAAGAACGCGCTCTTCGGCGTTCACACCTGAAATGCCCATTTGCTTCACGCGATTTGGAACGATGTGCACTACGGTAAGAGTTGCACCTGTTTCTTTCGTTAGCGACATAGCGTATTGCGCCGCGCGCAGAGAACCGGCGGGAAGATTCGTCGCCAGCACAATGGACTTGAAGGCGTCGAACCGTCTGGCGCAATGAGGACCGACCACCAATGCCGGGCAGTGGGTGCTGCGTATGACGGCCTCGGCTACCGAACCAAGCGCAATTTTGCCGAATCCACTTCTTCCGTGGGACCCCATGACCACCAGGTCGATCCCCTTCGCTTCAATGGTTGCCGCGATTGCTTCGGCGGCAGGACCGCACAAGGCAATTTCCTCATGCCGGATCGTGCGGACTTCGGGAATTCTGGCCAGATGCTGGTGCAGCTGCTTTTCTCCCCGCTCGATCTCGATCTTTTGCAATTCGGCAGAGAGAACAGCGGTATCAGCGACGTAGAGTTGCGGCATTACCGTATAAAGCGCGTGGAATCTGCAGTTGAGCTTCTTCGCCAGCCGGGCTCCAAATTTGAGCGCTAGTGTAGCCTGACCCGACAAGTCAGTGGCCGCCAGAATCCCCTTGATGTGGATTGGACTTGTTTCCAGATGCGGAACAACGCCCTCGTGCACCTTGTGATCACTCGTAATCGTGCTCATACTCGCCCCACCTCCATCGCAGCAGATTGTTACACCCCGCGGGCATTTCGGAACCGCTGCCTACTGATTGAGGTTAAGAGACGCAGCGAAACGGAGCAGTGATTTCCGTCACAGCGACTCGGAAGCGCGAAATGACAGAGTTATTCATGCGGTTTGTCTCTTCAACGGTGACAAATCCGCATTCATTTGAACTTGACGCTCTGTTGAAGGATCGACCGGCCAGCGGAGCGCGCAGGAGGCGTTATGAGCCAATCTTCGGTTGCAAGCTTCACAAAGGAAGCGCCGGCACTGCTCTTTCAAAACATCCTGGTTGCATATGACTTTTCCGAGGCCTCAGAGACGGCTCTTCGTCATGCAGTGAGCCTCGCAAGGATGCTCGGAGGGTTCGTCAACGTTGTATCTGTTCAATCCGGCGCCGACTATGCCGCCGACATGGAGAGCGGCTCCGCGCAGAAGGAAGCGCATCGCCAGTTAACCGACGATCTGCAGTTGCTCGGGCAACGGTTGACCGCCCAGGCAATTCGCAACCGAGTGATCTCACGCGCCGGTGCGGTGGCAGATGTGCTCGTGCAACTGGCGGTCGAGCACAAAGCAGATCTCCTGATTCTAGGCGCGTACGGCCAGAAGGGGATCGATCGTCCGCGGCTTGGATCGACCGCTGAGTACATGCTTCGATCCATGCCTTGTGCAGTAATGACGATCGGACCGGGTGCGGTGCTCCACGAGCGCGATATTCCGCCCATAGGAATGCTGTTATACGCGTCGTCACTTCCGAAAAAAGCTGGAGCCGCAGAGCAGCTCGTGATGAATTTGGCGAAGAAGTCGGGGGCCAAAGTCGAGATCCTTCATGTGATCGACAACCAGGCCAAGGTCCGCGATATTCGCTCAGCACGAGAAATGGAAGTCGCGGAAGAGGCCCTGGCAACAGATCTGCAGCGGGCGGGTGTCGATGTCACCTGGAAATTGCTTTCCGGACCACGGGGTCAACGGATTGTCGAACAGTCGACGGCGATCCATGCTGATCTCATCGTTTTTGGACTCGAACACGTTCCTGGATACCCTGACACAGTTGGCACCATCAGCATGACGATCTGGCAAGCATCATGTCCCGTGCTAACGGTACCTGGAGCAGCGTGATCGCTGGACCTCGGCACTCCATGTGTGATCCAAATCACCGATGGAGACACCCTCTCTGGTTAAGACTGGAACCTGGACAGGAGAAAGCCATGAAACACGAAAACCGACTTCAATTTAATACCATCCTGGTTGCCACGGATCTCAGCGAAGCCGGATCCACCGCTCTTCGCTACGCCCAGGCGATCGCTCTGATGCACAAATCCGTGCTCGTTGTGGTTCACGTTATCGATCCTGTCAGCTACGCGTTTCCCGAAGGGGCACCGAATTCGGCTACTGCAGACCAGGCAGCCCGGGACGAGCTAAAAAGGATTGAAGAGGAAACTCGACGGCAGGGAATTCCGATTCACTCGGTAGTAGAAACGGGTGTCGTTTACGAGAGAATCCTGCAGGCGATGCGCGATCACAATGCCGATCTTCTAGTGGTGGGTACCCGTGCAAAAACAGGGATCGGCCGGGCGGCCCTGGGAACGGTTGCGAGACGGCTATTGGCGAAGGCGGCGTGCCCGGTACTCACTGTGCCACCCGACGCGGATGAGCAGCTTCATTGGGCGGGCCGGTGGCGCCATGTGCTTGTGGCGACCGATTTTTCCGACGCCTCTCTTTCGGCTCTAAGCCATGCGCAACGTATCGCCGACGAAGAGCTGATCGTTCTGCACGCGGCGGCTTCGGAGAAGACTGGCATCTGCCAAGGGCACCTTGAGCAGCTGCGTTATCTCGCTCCCTTCAATGAGTCCCATACGGTTCCGGTGGAACACATTGTCACTCCAGGGGAAGCGGGTGACGTGATCAGCGGACACGCGCGCAAGTTCCATGCCGATCTGGTCATTCTGGGATCTCCTGTGAATGAGCTGACAGACGAGGACTTTCACACCAGCACCGTGCTACAGGTGATCTCGGCGGTCGGTTGCCCGGTTCTTTGTGTACCGTCGTTGGTGGAATCCTCGCCGACGGATGTGCTTAAGGAGGTTACGTTCTCATGTTGAAATCTATAAAACTTCAGCAGCGGATTCTGATTGTTCATGGCGTTCTTGCACTCTGCCTTGGGCTGGCTCTTTTCTATCTCCGGACGTCGATGACGAATCAAATCTTCGAAGCAGTCGATATTGTGATTGCTGTGACGCTAGCGGCGGCAGCGCTCGTCCTGGGAGGCATTGCGGATTGGTTCGCCGCGTGGAACGAAGGTATAAAGCATCTTCACAGGCTTGCCTTTTATCTTCTTGCCGGCCTTGCTCTTGCATTGGCGGGAGTCTTTCTAGGCATTTACTCACAAGTCTCAATGCAGAGGCTGGTTATCTTTGCGGCTATCCACGCGGTCGCCTTTGGCGTGCTTGCACTGACTCTCTCATCGAGAGCCAACCGTCACGCCCTGGAGCGGCGCGGATTTTACTTGTTCGGTGCATTGTCTATCGTGTTTTCGGGAACGATGACTGGGCTCGCGCGGCAACTGGATGATCCTGCTGCAACGACAACGCTCGGCGTCTACTTTTGTTTCGTGGGAACGACGCTACTCTTCCTGGCCTGGATTTCGCATCGCGTCGCGCGGATCGCAGAGAAGGTTAATGTGCAACACCATCACGGCAGCCTGCCCATCGATCACCCGGCAATGTGAGTGAAACTGAGCAAGAGCTGCCGTGAAGAGGTATGAGCGAGAAGACGGTTGAACTGAGCCTTTAGTCTCCGCCGATTGCCGCCAATGCAGCACGGTCTGGAATTACCATGGTCGCGCCTTTGAGCATCACGAGATGCCTGTTTTTGAACTCACTCAGGGTTCGGGTGACTGTCTCCCGGGTAGACCCAACACATTCTGCAATCTGCTCATGCGTCAGGGGAACGCTGATCCGAGTGCCTTCTTTGGTTTCTCTGCCTTCGTACGACCAATGGAGAAGGAGACGAGCAAGCTTTTCCCGCGAGGAGCTGGAGAGGGCGATGGTGCGCATCTGCTCGCAGGTGCCGTAATATTGCGCGCTTAACTGGCGCAACATTGCCTGGTAGACCTCCGGGTACTTTGCGATGAAGCGCGAGAAGTCATCGTGCCGAATAAATGCTACCTGGCATGGCTCCAGAGCCTCCACGGTCGCCTCATAGGGACTGGCTGACATCGCGGCCATCAGACCCAGCGTTTCGCCCGCCCTTGCGAGTCTCAGGATTAGGGTCTTTCCTCCCCTGGAACTCATCGTGAGCTTGGCTTTGCCACTGCAAAGCAGATAGACTCCGCGCACCGGTTCTCTCTCGAAGAACAAGAATGAACCGGCGGGATAAGTGAAAAAGGACTTAATTGCTTCAAACTCTTTTGCTGCCGCCGGCGCGAGGTAGCAGAGAAAACCCTCTTCCTTCACCGTGCAAGTCTGGCAATTACGCTCGAATCCGTGACAATGCATCTCAGATCTCCTTACCGTCGTTCTGGGGCATCCTGCGCATCGTCTCTGCGGCAAAATGTCGCGTTAAGGGCGTGTCGGCGAGAATTTCCGCCTCGGTGGAGCGGAAAATTCTCCGCAGGGCTTTGGTTCCCTTCTCATCAACGAATGTCATTCCGCGCATGTCCAGGCACAACTTCTTCATTCCGAGGGAAGGCTCGAAGGCATGCCACACACGGTTCAATTCATTCACCCAAAGTCCGACGAGTTTCCCCTCGAACTTGAGTGTTGTTGTGTCTACGCCGTCTTGTATCGAAATCCTGAGCACTTTGGGCCTCGCCGCTATAGATGGCACGGCGGTGGCCAAAGTCAGGACGGGCGGCTCTGGCTGGGACTAAGGCATTGATTGCGCGTTGGTTCTTCCCTGGACCAGTCGTTCGTCTTGTGCCTGACCTTTAGACCAGGTGACGAGACGACATTTCGTCAGAGACGATACTTCGTCAGCGAAGTGGCGAACGACGGGTTCGTCTTCGACCTGAGTTCGGAGGTCACCAGAGAAACTCTCCAGATCGGCACGCAAGCAAGGTGTGATGAGGATCACTGTTGGGAGAGCCAACCTGGAATAGAGTGAATTTCGCGAAGGATGAACTATGACAACCGCGGTGATGATTCCCGAAGACCGGGACCTAATTAATGGAACTGGAACCATGAAAGCTCTGGTTTTTCACGGACCGAATCAAATTTCGCTCGACAACATGCCGATACCTCGAGCCGGGTACGGAGAGGCCGTGCTGCGGGTCACGCTGACGACGATCTGCGGGACCGACGTGCACATTCTGAAGGGTGAGTACCCCGTACAGCCGGGATTGATAGTCGGACATGAAGCGGTGGGCGTTATTCATGAGCTGGGCCCCGGAGTTTCCGGCTATAGCGTCGGTGACCGTGTGCTGGTGGGGGCAATTACACCTTGCGGGCAATGCTCGTTCTGTCTCAATGGCAGTTCGTCGCAATGCGGCGGCGTGCCGATCGGAGGGTGGAAATTCGGCAACACGATTCACGGTGCACAAGCTGAGTATCTACGGGTACCCTCGGCTCAGGCCAATATGGCCAGGATTCCGGATGATCTGCGCGATGAGCAGGTGATTCTGCTCGCGGACATTGCATCTACGGGCTTTTCCGCGGCGGAGACCGCCGAGTTGAAGTTGGGCGATTCCGTTGCTGTGTTTGCCCAGGGGCCAATCGGGCTTTGCGCCACTGCTGGCGCCCGGCTCAAGGGTGCGGGCCTGATCATCGTCTCGGAGTCGAATCCTGTGCGGGCGCAGATGGCTTTGCGAATGGGGGCAGACGTTGTGCTCGACCCAAAGAAGGTGGATGTTCCGGTAGAGATTCGGAAGATGACCGCCGATCACGGAGTGGATGTCGCCATTGAGGCTCTTGGCACGCAGGGCACTTTTGAGGCTGCGCTGCGCGCTCTTCGTCCGGGGGGAACGCTATCCAGCCTTGGCGTCTACTCGTGCGCATTGAATATTCCGGTGGATGCGTTTGCCGCTGGAATTGGCGACTACAAGGTGGTGACAACGCTCTGCCCGGGCGGCAAAGAGCGGATGCGCCGCCTGATGGAGCTGGTGTCGCACAAGCGTGTCGATTTGACTCCATTGTTAACGCACAGCTTTTCCCTGACTGAAATCACCGACGCTTACGAGTTGTTCGGCAATCAGCGGGCTGGCGTGCTGAAAGTCGCTGTTTACCCTCAGGAGACACGTCCACTGAAGCCCGGAGATGACCAGTGCTGAGTACCCGGAGATCGAAAGGAGACTGGGCAATGAGCAAATATCGCGAATTCAACATGAAGACCATCATGGTTGCGACAGATTTTTCTGACGCGTCTTACGGCGCTCGCACCTATGCCAGGCAACTGGCCCTGCGCTTTTCCGCGAAGGTGCTCCTGGTGCACGTTATCGAGGAGCCGGCTCAGGCAGCAGAACAGCTGCAAGGTTCTCTTTCGCAGCGAATCGATTCAGCTGAAGACCAGCTGCAGAAGATGGTAGCGGCACTTCACTTCGATAACGTGCGCTCCGCAATGATTGTGCGGAGGGGTAACGTTCGCGAGACGATCCTGGATCTGATCAAGGAACGCGATGCGGATCTCCTGATCATCGGAACACGAAGCAAGGATCGCAAACCGGGAGACAGGCTGGGCTCCGTCGCTGAGAAGCTGCTGCGGGGTATGCCCTGCCCTGTTTTGACCGTGGGCAAGTACGTACGCCAGGATTCCTTTGAAGGAACGCACCCGCGCACAGTTCTGTTTCCTACGGACTTTTCAGAGACTTCACAGAAGGCCCTGGCTTATACGGAATGCCTGACGAAGCATCTTGCCGGCCATCTTTGTCTCCTGCACGTGGGTGAAAGCGACGCCGAGATGGCATTGCCTGCCGCGTACCAGGCGGAATTCAAGAAGATGGTGGATGGAATGCAGGACCCGAGCATTGTGACGGAATGCATTGCGCGCAAAGGCCATCCGGCTGAAGTAATCGCAGCGGTTTCTATGGAAAAGTGGGCGGACTTTGTTGTGATGGGGGTTCATGGATCGGATGAGTTGGGCAAATCGCACAAATATGGGACCGCCTATGAGGTCATCAGATCGGTGAGATGCCCGGTCTTCACTCTCTTCATTTCTTCGCGGGAGATGACGGATGAAAGTCAGCCCGGGCATCTCGATATGGCGATCAGTCCGTCAACACCAATGCCGAAGAGCGCGTGAGCTGCCGGCTGAATCGATGGCCATCGGCTCTTCCTTCAGCGAATTCGATCGGTGAGGCGCGCGCGGAAATCAAGCATAGTTCCGCGCGCTTCGCACACAATATCCTGCTGGCGGTTCTCTTTGTTCAGAGAGGCATTCGCGATGACAGTTCCGACAAGGACAACAGAAGTCGCGCTTAGGACCATCCTCTTCGCAACCGATTTTTCTCCGGGTGCAAACAAGGCAGAAGCTTATGTAACCGCACTGGCGCGGCGCTTTGGGTCTAAAGTGCAGCTGGTCCACGTTGTGGACCTCGCCGCAGCGTTCAAGACGCCTGACGCGGGAATCTGCATCGATCTGTTCCGCCGGTCGGGGGAAGAGAACCTGGCAAAAGCGAAGGCTCAGCTGGCCGCAACGGGAGTGCCTGCAGAAGCGATCCTGAGAGAGAGGATCGACGCAGCAAAGGAGATTTTGCAGGTTGCAGCCGAAAACGCAGTGGATCTGATCATCAGCGGCACGAGAGGACATGGGAATCTCGCCCGGCTTGCGCTTGGTTCTGTGGCCGAACATTTGATTCACCATGCCGCCTGCCCGGTGCTCACGGCGGGTCCGAACGTTAAGGCGGTCGGCGCAGCAGAGAGTTTCAAACAGATCGTCTGCGCGACTGACTTTTCCTCGGAGGCTACAAGAGCGGTCGAGTACGCCGTGGCTTTCGCGCAAAGTTACGGCGCCCACATGTTCCTCTGCCACGTGCTTCCGCGTTCAGATGGCGGCCGGCACATCGATGTACAGGAGTTGACCGAGAAGTTTCAGGCGGACCTGCAGACGCTGATTCCGGAAACCGCACGCCAGTGGTGCGAGCCGGAGTGCGTGGTGGATCACGGGTATGCGGCGGACGGAATTCTGCTGCTGGCGCGCCGTGTGAAAGCAGACCTGGTTGTCCTTGGAACCCACCGCTCATCCCATTGGTTCACCAGTCTGAAAGCTGGGATGGCTTTCGAAGTGATTCGCGCGGCTGCTTGTCCGGTGCTTACGGTCAGGGGATGAAGCTTCTCTTCTATTCATAGTCTTTCCGCTCGATGCCTAATTTCTTAAGCTTCGAGTTCAGAGTGGTGCGCTTGAGCCCAAGCTTTTCCGCCGCCCCTCCCCGTCCTCCAATCATGCCCTTCGTCTCGCGAAGCACGCGCAGAATGTGCTCGCGTTCCGTCGCCTGAAGGGTCGCGTCGGCCATCGGCGCTGGTTCTTCGGGCATATCGAGCTCGGCGAGCGGAGCCCGCAATGCGTTACCCTGCGTGAGGATAACCGCTCGTTCAATGAAGTTCTCCAACTCTCTGACATTGCCGGGCCACTGCCACTTTGTCAGGGCGTGCATGACCTCGGGAGGAATCGCAGTAATGGATTTGTTCATACGGCGGGCGTGCTTGGCCACAAAGTAATTGACGAGCAGCGGAATATCGCCACGGCGCTGATGCAGCGGTGGAACTCTGATTGGAAAGACATTTAAGCGGTAATAAAGATCGCTGCGGAACTGGCCTTCCTTCATCATCTTGCTCAGATCGCGATTCGTAGCGGCGATGAGACGAACGTCCACCGGAATCGTCTTTCTTCCTCCCAGGCGTTCGATCTCCTTTTCCTGCAGAGCACGCAGAATTTTCGGCTGCAGTTCGAGAGGAAGATCACCGATTTCATCGAGGAAGAGCGTTCCCATATGCGCCAGTTCCAGCCGACCAACCTTTTGGGCGATAGCTCCTGTAAAAGCGCCCTTCTCATGGCCGAACAATTCGCTCTCGAGGAGACCGAGCGGAATAGCAGAGCAATTCAGTTTGACGAAGGTGCGATCGCGGCGCCGGCTCAGTTGATGTATCGCTCTGGCAACGAGCTCTTTGCCGGTCCCGGTTTCTCCGAGAATCAGGGCCGTCGCATCGGTCGGCGCTACGGTTTCCACCTGCTTCAGCACGCGCTTCAAACTGGCGCTGTCGCCGACGATCTCCTCAAAGCCGTACTCGGTGCGCAACTCTTCTTCGAGATATTTCTTTTCCTCGGCCAGCTTGCGGCTGTTATCCGAGATTTGCCGGTATGCCTGCACATTGTCGATGGTTATAGCGATCTGACCGGCGATCTGATTGAGCATTTCGATATCGATCGACTCGAACGCGGATTCACTTCTGCTGCCTATGAACAGATGTGCCAATGACGCTTCTCACGACCGCGCAGCGGGAGCCAGCATCCGGATTTCACTCCGGCCTGGCGATAGCGGGCGAGACTTTCCGACGTGAACCGGTCAGGATGCACGTCTTTCAGGAATAACGGCTGCTGATGGGTAAATGCCCAGCCGCTGGGTGTTCCCTCGATTGGGATTGCCGTCCTGTCCTGAGAAAGCCGAAGTTGCGCGGGGCAATAGTTCCTGGGCAAGCAGGTCGCCGCTATCGCCGTCGTAGAGAGCAATGATGGCGTAATCATGCGGCACGATATGCTGCAGACCCGCGGCTATTGCGGTAAACATCTTGCCTATGTCGAGGCCAGCAAGCAGGGCATTGCTGAGTTCCAGGAGCAATGCTTCTTCGGCGGTTTTGCGATTAGAAAAGTCGCGCGTCACCTTGGAAAAGCCGATCAATTCGCCATCCAGGCCGCGGAGCGCAGTAATGACAACATTCGCCCAGAAGCGCGAGCCGTCTTTTCGGATCCTCCAGCCTTCGTCCTCACATCTTCCCTCGGTTCTTGCCACGTCAAGCTCGTGCTCCGGCTTGCCCCGGTCGATGTCCTCCTGGGTGTAAAACCTCGAGAAGTGCTGGCCGAGTATCTCCTCTGGCGCGTAACCCTTGATTCGCTGGGCGCCGGGGTTCCAGGTGGTTACGTTGCCTGCCGGATCCAGCATGAAGATAGCGTAATCGCGAGCGCTGTCGACAAGCATCCGAAAGCGCTCTTCGCTGATGCGCAGTGCCTGCTCAATCTTTTTGCGCTCGGTAATGTCGCGAACGACAGCAAGGACAAACTCCCCCTGTTCCGTCTTGATTGGGCTCAACAGGATGTCGACCGGAAACTCGCTCCCGTCCTTCCGGCGCGCGCGGAGGTCGAGATTGCCGCCCATCGGACGCATGCGCGACTCCTGACGATACCGGGCGCGGTGTTGTATGTGGAGATTGCGAAGACGTTCAGGAAGAAGCAACTCTATTTTCTGGCCGATGAGTTCGCCGTGAGAATAGCCGAAGATGCGCTCCGTCTGCGGATTCACTTCACAAATCAGGCCAGCACTGTTTGCCACCAGAATGGCGTCGGGCAAGAAATCGAGAACCTTCTCGGCAGGCACGGGCACAGCCTGGATTGCTTCCCTTGAGGGAACCGAGATCGCCATAGTCCGCCCACCTTCGCAAACAATTGCCGATTCAAGTATCTACCACAGTGCTGACATTGCCCAATACTCATCGGGCTGGCCGAGCCACAGAAATCGGGCGCAATAAGTTATTGACGGCTAATGAAGGGATTCGAGCGGCTTTAGCTTTCAGTAGCTTGCATGGGCGGATACCGAAGCC
Organism: uncultured Acidobacteriaceae bacterium; assembly: GCA_963725225.1. GTDB lineage: Bacteria > Acidobacteriota > Terriglobia > Terriglobales > Acidobacteriaceae > Silvibacterium. The sequence continues at coordinate 66,181 of CAVRXY010000015.1, read as the reverse complement.
TGGATGACGACTGGCGAGATGAGCCTGATCAGGCCCACACACGCGCCGGAGCCTCGGGGGACGGCAGTAGAAATGAACCCGCCTCAGATCTGAGTCAGGGTTCGCGAACCGTTAGAACAGGACACGGGGCATTAGCGGCCACGCTGTATGCTGTGCCGTCCTCAAAACGCCGCGCCAGCGCACCCAGCAAACCGGTTCTGTGCGCGCCCAGCACAATGAGTCCGGCTTTGCGGTTCCGTGCCTCTGCGAGGATCACTTCGTCCGGAGTTCCAAAGCCAACGACGTACCTCGGCCTGCGCCGCAGGTCGATGTTCTCGGGCAGCAGTGCCTTCATTCTGTCCAAAGGCTCTGCGCTCGCCATCGTCCGTTCAAACGAAAAGGAAACCCCTCGGTTCGCTACAACGTGAAGCAGAATCAACTCAGCATCGTACTTCCTGGCAACGGATACCGCGTAGGGCAGGCCAATCGCCGGGGTATTTGGAGACAAATCTGTGGCGTAAATAACCGCATTCATCTCACCTTTCCCGATATCGCTGGCCGGGCAGCGTGGTCCGATGGTCAACACCGGAATCGGCGAGGAGCGAAAGATTTTTTCCGCAGTCGAACCCAGCGCTGCCCTCTCCAGTCCGGTGTGACCGGAAGTTCCCACAACGATGAGATCTGCATCACTCAGGTCTTCCATCAAATCGGCAGCATCTCCCTCGCGGAGCAATATGGTGCACTTGACGTCGCGGAGGTATTCGGCCTCGGTCTGGCCCAAAAGTCGACTCTCCAGGCCACCCCGAAAGGCCTCGAAGGCCTGGTAGGCGAGCGCGATCTCCGGTGCCGTACATGCGCAAGCCGGCGGAATGTAGGCATGCGCCAAGGTCAGACACGCGCCACTATCGCGGGCGAAGGCCGCAGCGTATTGCAAAGCAGTGTCGGAGTTTCTGGAGAAATCCGTAAGCACTGCGATCTTTTTGAATTTTAGATCGACGTCCGGTGCAATCTGATTAGCTGCGGCCATGATGCCCCCCTGACCAGACTTAATTTCCTGTTGATCCATAATCGCTTGCCGCCGGTTTGCGAGAAGTGATGGCCGTCACTCAACATCGCAGATATTTCCAATGACCGATCGGTCCCTGATGGCATGGACATGGCACGATAGGTGATATGGATAACGGGAAGTCGGTACTTGTATTGGCACGAGAGAACGACCCCCAGCTCACCCGGCTCGAGAAGGTGCCTCATGTAACAGGAAGCCAGGCGACCGCATTCCAGGGGGCAGCATCGACGGCGAGCGCGATACTGAATTGGTCCGCGCCCAGAGAGCTACTCGAAGCCGTCTTCGCGATGTGCCCGAATGTGAGGTGGGTTCACTCGCGGTCGGCAGGGTTGGACAGCATCCTGTTTCCAGAACTTGTGCAGAGTGACGTGATATTGACCAACGGACGGGGCGTCTTCAGCGCATCGCTCGGCGAATTTGCGCTTGCCGCGATTTTGTATTTCGCGAAAGATTTCCGGCGGATGATACGCAACCAGTCGGCAGAAAGGTGGGAGCCCTTCGATGTGGAGGTGGTTGCCGGTAAGACTGTGGGAATCGTCGGCTACGGCGACATAGGACGTGCTGTCGCCACGAGCGTACATGCGATGGGGATGCTAGTGCTGGCTACGAAGCGACATGCTCCCCCGGGGAATGACCCACTGATCGAGCGTTACTATTCGCCAGAACAGCTTGGGAAGATGATGGCGCATTGCGATTACGTTGTCGTCGCGGCCCCTCTGACTAAAGAAACGCGGCATATGATCGGTGAGCCCGAGTTTGCGGCGATGAAGCCGAACGCAGTCGTGATCAATGTCGGTCGCGGCCCGGTGATTGATGAAGAGGCTCTGGTGAAAGCGCTGACTTCAGGGAGAATCAAGGGCGCGGGGCTGGATGTATTTGAACACGAGCCTTTACCTGCCGGGCACCCGCTGTATCGGCTGGAGAATGTCCTGCTGTCGCCGCACTGCGCGGACAACACGCCTGACTGGAAAGATCGATCGATGGAGTTCTTTCTGCGGCAGTATGACCGGTTTGCGAAGGACGAACCGCTGGAGAACGTGGTAAATAAACGACTGGGATACTAGATCACTCCTGTCCCGCCGAGCGGTACGCTGCACTGCACACCTGCTACACGATCGAGGAGCCATAAGTGAGCGATTTGAAGATCACAAATGTGCGTGTCATTGACCTGAGATTTCCAACATCGCGCGAGCAAATCGGCTCAGATGCTGTGAATAAGGACCCTGACTACTCTGCTGCGTACTGCATTCTCGAAACAGATCAGGGACTCAACGGCTACGGCCTGACGTTCACGCTTGGACGAGGGACGGAGCTTTGCGTACAGGCTGTCCGTTATTTATCGCGCTACGTCATTGGCCGGACGATAGCATCGATCGCCGACGACTTCGCCGCGTTCAGCCGCTGCCTCACGGACGACAGCCAATTCCGGTGGCTCGGTCCGGAAAAGGGCGTGATTCATCTTGCTACGGCGGCCCTGATCAATGCCGTGTGGGACCTATACGCACGCACGCAGGAAAAGCCGGTCTGGCAACTCCTTGCCTCCATGGAGCCGGAACAAATCGCGTCGGCAATTGATTTCCGCTATATCAGCGATGCATTGACTCGCGAGGAAGCGGTCGCGCTCCTAAGCGAGCGTCGCGCAGGAATAGACTCACGCCTGCAACGCCTGAAGACTGATGGATATCCCGCCTACACAACGTCAGTCGGGTGGTTTGGCTTCAGCGACGAGAAGGTCGAACGGCTTTGCGACGAGGCTTTGGCAGAGGGCTGGACGCATTTCAAGCTCAAGGTGGGTGGCGCTCCAACGGAGGATTTACGACGGGCACGCCTCGTCAGGGAAAAAATCGGGCCATCACGGAAGCTGATGATGGACGCGAATCAAAAATGGGACGTCGAAGAAGCGATCGTACGCACGCGTGAACTGGCGGTGGTGGACCCGTGGTGGATGGAGGAGCCGACAAGTCCAGACGACATTCTCGGACATGCCCGCATCCGTCGTGAGGTTCCGGGTGTGCGCATCGCGACGGGAGAGCATTGCCATAACCGGGTGATATTCAAGCAACTGATGCAGGCAGGAGCCATAGACGTATGCCAGATAGACAGCTGCCGTTTAGGAGGGGTGAATGAGAATCTGGCAGTGATTCTCATGGCGGCAAAGTTTAATGTTCCCGTATGCCCACATGCCGGAGGTGTGGGCCTGTGTGAATACGTCCAGCATCTTTCTGCATTCGACTACCTTTGCGTCTCCGGCTCGATGGAAGATCGTGTGATTGAGTTTGTCGATCACCTCCACGAGCATTTTGTTGATCCGGTGCAAATCAGAAACGGGCACTATTTTCTGCCGGAGAAGCCTGGGTACAGCATTGAGATCTATCCGGAGACGCTCAACGACTTCAGTTATCCAGACGGCAAAGTGTGGCGTGCCTAGCCTCAGACTCACTGAGAATGGGGACGAATGCGCAATCCGGGCTTCCGCATTTGAGGAGGTAAACACTCACAAGCCATGCTTCGCCGAATCGACGCACATCATCACCTCTGGCACTACACAGCAGACGAATACGATTGGATCGACGACACGATGTCGAGATTGCGGCGCGACTACACGCCCGGCGATCTGTCGGAGGCGATGGCGTCGGCTGCGATCGACGGGACAATTGCGGTCCAGGCTCGGCAGGACCTTGCCGAGACACACGACCTGCTTTCGCTCGCCGAAGCGCATCCATTCATCGAGGCGGTAGTGGGATGGGCCCCGATTGCCAGTAAAGATTTTCGGGCGTGCCTCGATGGGTTGACAGCGTACTCGAAGCTGAAGGGGTTGCGCCACGTGATTCAATCTGAAGCAGACGATGACTTTATCCTGAGCGACGATTTCAATCGCGGGATCAAGACCATGCTTTCGTCGGGCCTCGTTTACGAGATTCTGATTTACGAGCGGCATCTTCCGCAGACCATAAAGTTCGTTGATGCTCATCCCAATCAGATTTTTGTGCTCGACCACATCGCCAAGCCGAAAATCTGCGAGCGGATCCTATCTCCCTGGCGCGAGAACATATACGATCTGGCAAGAAGAAAGAATGTCTATTGTAAGGTTTCCGGTATGACTACCGAAGCGGATTGGCGTGCGTGGACGGAAACCGATCTTCAGCCCTTATCTGGACACTGTGTTCGACGCTTTTGGAGCAGCGCGACTGATGATGGGATCTGATTGGCCGGTGTGCCTTCTGGCAGTTGAATATCAGCGATGGTTCAGCCTGCTCGGCCGGTATGCGGCCCAGCTGAGCGAGCATGAACGCGAACAATTCTGCGGCGGAACAGCTATCCGCGTTTACGGACTAAACAACACAATTCCAGTTAAGTCAGGTGGTCAATGAGAGCTCTGGTCCTGAAGAAGCCGGGCGAAGCCGCCATCGAAATCGTGCCCGACCCAGTGCGGAGTCCTGACCAGGTACTGCTCAAGGTGAGGAACGTAGGATTATGCGGAACCGATCTGAATTCCTTCCGCGGCAAGAATCCACTGGTTACGTACCCTCGTGTTCTAGGTCACGAGATCGGCGCTACGGTCGTTGAAGCTAACGGGCTACGGCCGGATCTGGCCGCGGGCACGCGTGTGGCGGTCTCTCCTTACTCCCGCTGCGGAAGCTGTCCGTCATGCCGAAGAAGCCGGCCAAATGCCTGCCAGTTTTGCCAGACCATGGGTGTGATGCGAGACGGAGGACTCACCGAGTTTATCCAGGCGCCGGCTGAAGATGTCTTCCCCGCAAAACTGAGCCTCTCTGAACTCTGTATCGTTGAACCTCTGAGCATTGGCTTTCATGCTGCAGCGCGCGGTAGAGTGACCGCCGGAGACACAGTCGCAGTGATCGGGTGTGGCGGGGTGGGACTCGGTGCGATTGCTGGAGCAAGCTTTCGGGGCGCCCGCGTCATCGCAATCGACGTAGAGGGTGACAAGCTTGAGATTGCTCGCAAAGCCGGCGCAGTCCACTTGATAAATACGGCGTCAGAAACGCTGCACAAACGATTGCGGGAACTCACCGATGGATGCGGGCCGGACGTTCTCATCGAGGCTGTCGGGCGGCCGGAGACTTTTCGTGCCGCCGTGGAGCTGGTCGCATTTTCCGGCAGAGTGGTGTACATCGGCTACGCAAAGGAAGACGTGGCCTATGAAACGCGCCTCTTTGTTCAAAAGGAGCTGGAGATTCTGGGATCACGCAACGCGGTCGCGGACAATTTTCGCGAAGTGATTCTAGATGCTCGAGCAGAAGCGGTTTCCAGTCGCCGATTACATAACTGAGGTTGTTCCGCTCGAAGCTGCCGCGGAGATGCTGCGCCGATGGAGCGATCATCCGCGCGAATTTACCAAAATCATCGTGCGTGTCGATTGAGCACGAACCATGGAGACCCATTGGCAATGCTGACTCCGGCCACAACCTCTTCGAAAAGCGCGAGCGAAAGGCCCGGGACATCATTATTTCCCGTGGGCCAGATGTTGCCCTTCTCTCTTGTTACGATTCTCTTCTTTCTCTGGGGCGTGCCGAACAATCTGAACGACGTGCTCATCCGTCAGTTTATGAAGTCGTTTGCGATTACCCGGTTTGAGGCTGGCCTCGTGCAATCCGCCTTCTATCTCGGCTATTTTTCGCTCGCCATGCCCGCCGCTATGCTCATGCGTCGAACCGGATACAAGACGGGAATTGTTACCGGGCTCATTCTGTTTGGTACAGGAACGTTTCTCTTCTGGCCCGCTGCCATCGTCGACCGATACGGTTTTTTTCTCTTCGCGCTCTTTGTTATTGCCAGTGGGCTGGCGTTCCTCGAGACGGCATCGAATCCTTTCATCGCTGAGCTCGGAGATCCAGACAGCTCGGAGCGCCGCCTCAATTTTTCCCAGGCCTTTAATCCGATTGGTTCGATCACCGGTGTTGCCATTGGCACGGCATTCATTTTTTCCGGGGTGGAACTTACTTCGGCGCAGACCACCGCGCTTAAAGCTACACACCAATACGCCGCGTACCTCCAGGGCGAGACACTTCGCGTAGTCAAGCCGTACATCGCACTCGGCGCTCTAGCATTCGCCCTCGCCGCAATTATTTCTCGAGTTCCATTTCCGTCAACGCGGAGCAGTTCGGCTACAGCTGGCCCCGACTCCGGCAAGGGTAGGCTGTTGCATCTGCTCCGCCGTCCATTCTTTGTTTTCTCCGTTGCAGCCCAATTTCTGTACGTGGGCGCACAGGTGGGCACGTGGAGCTACTTCATTCAGTACGTCCAGGACTATGTGCATGAACCGGAGAAGACAGCAGGATACTTTCTGACCGGCTCGCTTGTCGCATTTGCCGTCGGACGCTTCGGATCCGCGTGGCTGATGCGGTTCGTGAGCCCCGGCCGCCTCATGGGTATTTACAGTGCAGCCAATGTCGTATTGGTAGCAATCGGTGTTACCCGTCCCGGATGGATCGGGATGTGGAGCATCTTTCTGACCAGCTTCTTCATGTCGCTGATGTTTCCCACGATCTTTGCCATGGGCCTTCGGGGGCTGGGAGAAGATACGAAACTGGGCGGTTCCCTGCTGGTTATGGCCATCGTGGGAGGTGCGGTGCTTACTCCATTGATGGGATTGCTTTCCGTCAGAAGCCTCGCGGCCGCTTATCTGGTGCCCATTGGTCTGCTACGTGTTCATCATGCTTTATTCCTTCGTGGGAGCAAGAGTTCTGCGAAACCAAATCCGAATGGAGCATCCATGCTAAAAAGCGGAATCCTGAATCCTGCGATCAACTCGTTGCTGAGCCGTGTCCGTCATACAAATACGCTGGTGATCGCCGATCGAGGCTTCCCGTTCTGGCCGGAGATTGAAACGGTCGACATCTCGCTGGTGGATGATATTCCGTGCGTGTTGGATGTGGTGCGCGCGATCCGGCAGAACTTCGTGATCGGTGCGGCAATTATGGCGGAGGAGTTTCGCTCTGCAAATGGCGTGGAGACCCAAAGCATGTTTGCCGGCGCACTTCCTGATATCGACATAACCTACGAGCCGCATGTTGAATTCAAGAAGCGCGTTCCGAAGGCGATCGGATTGATACGCACCGCAGACACGACCCAATACGCCAACATCATCATCGAGTCTGCGTGACCTGAAGGTTTCAGCTATCGAAGAGGGTAGCGAGTCCTGGAAGGGGAAGGGTTGCTGGCAACCACAAGGCAGATCGGGCAAGGAGCCGAAACCCGGAGTAAGTGGCGACAACCCGGGGATTGCAGGAACGCACTTCTTCAATGAATTCACGGCAGAACCTTGGTTTAGGCTGCAGTCTCCCCATCTCGCCAAAAGCCCAGGCGTCGCCCGCGAGTCCGAAAATTGACAAAACTCAACCGTCTCCAGCCCCGACTCTAGGCAGTCACAATATGGTGTCTGACTGCGTAGCGCACGAGCTCCGCGTTGCTCTTGGCTCCAAGAGCCTCCATCATTCGATACTTGTGAAAGGCAACCGTTCTTGTCGTCATGTTCAAGATGTCGGCAATTTCCTTCATTACTTTGCCTTCGGCCAACAACTGCAGAACTTCGCGCTGCCTCTCTGTTAGCCGCTCATTCTCTTCCACAAGCTTCGTTTCTGTCCGACGAAGGTAATTGACGTCGTCTCTGCGGAGCGTCTTGGACATGTAAGTCCGGCCGCGCAGAACTTCATGGACGGCCGTCACCATCTCTGAAGCCGCGCAAGTCTTTAACAAGTAGCCCGAGGCTCCGCGGCGGAATGCTTCGGCGGCCAACTCAATCTCACTGTTCATGGTGAGAAACACCAGCTTCACGGCAGGGCAGTTTTCCTTCACTTGCTGACCGGCATCCAAGCCATTGAGAATGGGCATTGCGACGTCGACTACGATCACGTCAGGTTTGAGCTCTGCGGCCGCGCGAACCAAAGCACGCCCATTGTTCACGGTGCCAACGACTTCGAATTCTGTTTGAAGCAGCTGCCTGCATAGGTCAGCCACTAACGTGTGGTCGTCTGCAATTAGAATGCGTGGACGATTTGATGACATTTTGTACCCGCCCCTCCGAAGAAAACTCAATTGTTTCTTCTCGAAAGGTGCAAGTATGTGTTCCAGATCACAAAGGCAAGAATTTGCTTGCGACGCAGCGGCGGGGGGGCCGGCGCCAGTAGAGCGAGGGAGAGCCCTTAGTTCAATTCATTCCCCGTCAACAGCAAACTGCTGGAAATAAACAACTTGTCTGCCAATACGGTCTTGACTGCGGTGATCGGATTGGTGCTCACAAGGAACTTACGTGATCCGGCTGTGGCACGACTACTGTCAAAAATAACGGGGGATGCCACGACTAGAACCGCCGGCGGAACTATAAGTTCCGAGACCTCCTGAGGCTGGCTGGCTCTGGCTTACACCTGATGCCCAAAGCCGTCAGTAGACTTCAGGAATGAAGTGCCTCCCCTTCAGCGTGGCCTGGTCGTTATATCGTTTGCGGTTGTCACGCGGGGGCAGTTTCACCTTTTCGTGCGGAACCTTTCCATAAGGAATCTTGCTCAGGAAATGGGCAATGCAGTTGAGCCGGGCTCTTTTTTTATCATCGGAGCGGATTATATGCCACGGTGAATGGTTGACTGTCCGTCTTCTTAAGCATGATGTCCCGCGCATTCGGAATATTCATACCAACGACGGAATGACTCCGTGTCCATTGGGCTGAGCTTCCATTGCCGCAGTGGATCGTCAATTCTCGCCTTGAATCTTCGCTCCTGCTCATCGGCTGACCCACTTCCAGCCAATATTTGATGAGCATGATGCCGTTATCGAGCAATGTATTGTTCATCCGGGGGACAGCGATCGAGAAAAATGTCGTGCTGCTCCTTTGTGCAGAAGCCCATCACATACTCGACCCCAGCCCGGTTGTACCAGCTGCGATCGAAGATCACGATCTCGCCGGCGGCTGGGAAGTGTTGGATGTATCGTTGCATGTACATCTGCGATTTTTCGCGGTCGGAGGGAGCTGGCAATGCTACAACGCGGAATACGCGCGGGCTCACACGTTCGGTAATTGCCCGGATAGTTCCGCCCTTTACCGGCAGCATCGCGCCCCTCGAAGATGACAATCACCCTGAGTCCTTTGTACTTGACCCAGTACTGCAGCTTGCAGAGTTCCGCCTGCAGCCGGCGCAGTTCCTTCGTATACTCCTTGTTGCTCAGCTTATTTCCATTCTTGCCATTTTCCTTATTGCCCATGGATGATCACCTCTCTTACTCTGTCGATCGCCCTCACAATATCCGCATTGCGGTGGTCCTTCAAATCATTCAGCGAACAGGTTATGACGTTGATTCGCTTATGAATACTGTTAGAAAAGACAGTACGGGGAACCTGTTCATCGACTTGCCAGGATTCACCGGTCGACACCGGGCCTGGTGACCCGAGGCGTCCGCGAAGAGTGGTCGTCTTCCGCCTCAGTAACGTGCACTCGAAATCCAGGCGCCTTGTAGCCAGATTTGACATATTGCTCGGGGATTGCGATCGGATTTCCATCACGCAGCGCTGAGAAATGCGGAGAGCAAATTTCCACTCCAGCTTCATTGAACCTGTCCTGAATATTTCGATGGAGGTCGGAGTATATATTCAGCACTTCGCGCGGAGCATCCGTATAGGCATTCAGCTCGTAAGTTACGTAGAAGTCATCAAGCGATCGCTGTAAGACGAACGGCGCAGGCTGGCTCAGCACATGCTCTGTGGCAAGAGCAGCGTTAATAAGTAGCTGATGTACGGTTCTCCAGGGCGCACCAAAGCCAATCGAGACGGATGTATAAAAGATGACTCCTGCTTTTCTTGCTTCGGTGCTGTAGTTCTTCACGGATCCGCTCATCACAGTAGCGTTAGGTATGGTGATGATCTCTGCCTTCGGCGTGAGAATTCGTGTCACCAGGAGATTTCTTTCGACAACTTCACCCATGTGCTCGCCGATCTGGATCCAGTCGCCTACGAGGAACGAGCGCATGTAGGTCAGGATGACGCCTGCGATAGCATTGGCCACGGCCGACGAAGAGCCCAGCGACAGTAAGCACGCCCACAAATATTGAGATCCCCTGGAATGCCGGGCTCTTGGCTCCGGGCAAATAGGGGAAGGCGACTATGAGCGCCAGGACGACTACCAGCATGCGTAGCAACTTTTCCGTCGGCTCGGCCCAGTCCGGATAGAACCCCTGGATTTTGACGTCGCCCTTGCGAATCCGGCCGAAGATCAGCTTGATCAGCCGCGTAACGTAGTAGGTGAGGAGGAGGATGACGGCCAGGACGAGCAGACTCGGCAGGTAATCCAATCCCGAGCTGGCCAACACTTCCAGCTGGGAGAGGACCCACCGTGTCGCCGTGAGGGAGATTTCGCGAGTGGAGGAGTAAAAGCCGAGAGTTACGGTCAGATAGGTTTCCAGCAGGCCAAGGATAAGGACCCATCGCAGGAAGGTTCCCGCCGCCAGCGCAAAGGGGCCAAGATAATCTACGGCAACGTGCCATGCGGACTTACTCTCCACGCTGGCGCTTATATTGATTTGCTTCTCGATTCGACGGCGGAAGAACCACCTGATGCGGCGGACGAGCCAGAGCGTACCGATCAGGATAAGCGTAGCAAGACAAGTCTTGATAATCGCCCGCAGCAGCATTCTCCAGCTGTGCTCGTCGCGGTACATCCTCACGGCCTTCCGAATATTCTCTGCGTCCTGAAGAGCCAGCGCCTCCCGGTTCATGCCGGCGGCTCTCGCATCCGCGTCGGTAACGGCCATGATCACGATGTGGTCGGCCAGAATCTCGGTCCAGGCCTCGCGCGGTTGAAGCCGCACGGCTTCCGGCGCGACGTGGGAGTCTCGGGCGAACTTGATGATGCGGGATTTGATCCCTTCCGCACGAGCTTCGGGGGTCAGGTTAGCGATAGGCTCGTAGACTCTCAGGATCGGATTGCTGTCGATGACTACCTGGCCGGATTCAACGGCCTCTTCACCGGGAGGAGTCTGGTTGTTGTCTGATGTAGCACTGGCTGGCGGGACAGTCGATTCCTGCTGGGCGCTTGCGAGGGGAACAAAGCCGGCCGGAGTGAGCCAAATGATTGCGCCAAGGCAGGCGCTGAGCATCCCTTTCTTCATTCGGAAAACTCTAACTCATACCAAGCAGAGTTGCCGAGGGTATTCGTGTGCGGCCGTCGCGCCTTCCGCGGCCTACTGCTGCCAACCGCCGCCGAGCGCCTGATAGAGCTGGACATAATTCTGAATCTCTGTCAGCCAAGCCTGATCCAGGTTGATCTCTGAGGTGAAATATTGCTGCTGAGTCACCAGAACTTCAAGAAAGGCCGTATATCCACCCAGAAAACGCACATTGGCGAGATCGGCTGTTTGCTTGTAGGTATCGGTCTGCTCTTGAATCTTCATCCGGTACTGCCGGGATTGGTAATAGCCCACCAAGCCATTGGATACGTCCCCAAAAGCCTGCTGCACAGTTTGCTTATACTGCAGCTCGGCCTCATCCCGTTGCGCCCAGGCCAGACGGTATCCACTCCTGATCCTGCCGCCCTCAAAGATGGGTTGCGCCAACTGGCCTCCAACGGACCAGAATGTGGCTGGTCCCTGCAGAAAACTGGTTAAGGCGGTGCTGGACGCGCCGAAGGCGCCGGTCAAAGAGATTTGCGGGAAGAAGGCGGCCTTCGCAACTCCGACGTTCGCGTTGAAGGCAACGAGGTTTTGTTCCGCCTGACGGACGTCGGGCCGGCGTTCGAGAATTGCCGACGGCAGTCCGGCGGGTATCTCAGGCATGTGAGGCTGTTGGGTGAGAGAGAGCCCACGGAGAATCGGGCCGGGATTTCTACCCAGCAGGATGCTGATCTGGTTCTCTGATTGCTCGATCCCCTGATTCAGGAAGATGATCTCCGCCTCGGCCTGTTGCTGCAAAAGCTCGGCCTGCAGAACATCCGTAATTGCGCTCTCCCCACCTTTGAATTTGATGGTGTTGATCCTCACGATCTCCTTGTCGGCTTCTAGCGTTTTCTTCGAAGCCTCGAGCTGTGAATCGAAGGCCCGCAGCTGGAAGTAGGCGCTCGCGACCTGTGACACGAGGGTGGTTCGGACCACATCCTGAGCATAACGTGTACCCAGGAGGTTCGCGCGGGCCGCCTCGGTTGCGCGGCGGTATTGCCCCCAGAAATCGACGATGTAGTTCATTTGCAGTCCGAGGGTATCCACCCAGGGCGAGCCGGTGAAAAGCGGTGTGGACTGATATTCTGGATGCTGCCGCGAGCCGCCCACAGTAGGGAACTGGTTCGCACGAGTGATACCGACATTCGCGCTGGCTTCAGCGATTCGCGCAGCCGCGATGCGTATGTCGTAGTTGTTCGTCAGCGCTTCCTTCATCAGGCTCTGCAGAGTTTCATCCTGCAGGACGGCCCACCACTTCATATCTCCAAACGATTCCTGACCGGGCGGCGCGGGCGGCGGCTGTTGCCCGGTCAAAGGCGGCGCTGAGCCGCGATATTGATCCGGAACCGATACGACCGGCCGCTGGTAATTGGGGCCGACTTTGCACGCGCAGGGTAAAAGCAGAAGAAGAGATACCGCCAACGTTCTTGCTCGCATCAGTCATGCCCTCCTTCCGGACCAACGCCGACTGCTGGTTGAGCTTGAGGCTTCTCTTTTTCCTTACTGAAGAGGGCGCCGAATTTCTCCACTACATCGAAAGAAACCGGCACAAAGAAAACTCCAATAATCGTTGATGCAAGCATGCCCCCGATAACCGCAGTTCCCAGCACCTGCCGGGAAATAGCGCCGGCACCAGTTGCCACGTATAACGGCACGCAGCCAAGGATAAAAGCGAACGCCGTCATCAGGATGGGGCGCAATCTCAGCCGGGCGCCGGTCAATGACGCCTCGAGGAGCGGCGTCCCTTTGTCGTATTCAAGCTTGGCGAACTCCACGATGAGGATGGCATTCTTGGCCGACAGACCGATCAGCATGACCAGTCCGATCTGGGCATACACGTTGTTTTCCAGATGACGGAAGTAGAGCGCGAAGAAAGCCCCGAAGACCGCGATAGGCACGCCGAGCAGCACGCTGAAAGGCAGCGTCCAGCTTTCATATTGAGCGGCCATGATAAGGAAGACGACGAAGAACGCCATACCAAAAATGACTGAGGGCGAAACTCCCTGCGCAGCCTTCTGCTCCTGGTAGGACATGCCCATGTAGTCGAAACCCATCTCATGGGGCATCGTCTTATGGAACACATCCTCCAGCGCCGCCATCACCTGGGCGGAACTATAACCGGGCGCAGCCGAGGCATTGATCTGCACGCAGTTGAACAGGTTGTAGCGCATGATGAACTCAGGACCGCTGCGCGGATATGTACTTGTCAACGTGCTGAGCGGCACCATGTCGCCGCTGGTATTGCGCACGTAAAACTTGCCAAGGTTATCTGCCTGTGTGCGGAAATCGCCATCGGCCTGAACATAAACCTGCCATTGCAGGCCGAAGCGGTTGAAGAAGTTGATCAGTGAACCGCCCATGAACGTCTGTACTGTCTGGTAAAGGTCGCTCAGCGGTATCTGCTGCGTCATCGCCTTGGCATTGTCCACCTTTACTCCAACCTGCGGGACGCTAAGCAACGCCGTGGTCAGGACACCGGACAATTCCGGACGTTTGCGGGCTTCTTCCCAGAAGATTCGCGCATTTTTTGCGAGGAACTCTATGTTGCCGCCAGATCTGTCTTCAAGAATGAAGGTCGCACCCCCCGAGGTGCCAACGCCGGGGATAGCCGGGGGCGGAAACGAAAATGCAAGTCCCGATGGATCCCTTGCGAGCGCTCGTTGAAGGTGGGCTTTAATCCCATCGTAGCTGGTTTCAGGAGTCTTGCGTTCGTCCCAGGGCTTGAGCGAGATAAAGAAGAATGCACTATACGTAGCGTTGACGCCGCTTAGCAGGCTGTACCCAACCACCGTGCTGACGTACTGAACGCCGGGGGTATCCATCATGATCTTCTCGACTGTGCGCGCAGCCTCCGACGTGCGTTGCAGCGACGATGCGTTCGGCAGCTGTAAGCCGCCGTAAAGATATCCCTGGTCCTCATCGGGGAGGAAGCTCTGCGGGATCCCTTTGCCGAAGTAACCGGCACCGAAGACCAGCGCTCCCAGCAGCAGAAACGCTAAGATGGCCTTGTGGATCAGGTGCCTGCACAAGTTCACATAGCCATCCGTCGCACGCCCGAACGCCTTGTTGAAGCCACGGAAGAACATGCCAAGCGGTCCGCGCGCCTCCTTCCTCGGACGCAGCATCAAGGCAGAAAGTGCGGGACTGAGAGTGAGGGCGTTGAATGCCGAAAAGAGCACCGATATCGCGATCGTGACCGCGAACTGCTTGTAGAGCTGACCGGTGATGCCGGGGACGAATGCCGTGGGGATAAAAACGGCAGCCAAAATGAGTCCGATTGCAATGACCGGCCCCGAAACCTCCTCCATCGCCTTGATCGCTGCATCGTGCGGCGACAACCCATGTTCAATGTGGTGTTCCACTGCCTCCACAACCACGATGGCATCATCGACGACCAGTCCAATCGCGAGGACAAGGCCGAAAAGGGAGAGCGTGTTGATCGAGAATCCAAGGGCAGGGAAAACCATGAAGGTCCCGATGAGAGAGACAGGGACCGCGAGCAGTGGAATGAGCGTGGCTCTCCAGCCCTGGAGAAAAATGTAGACGACGATGATGACCAGGATCAGAGCCTCAATCAGCGTCTTGTAGATTTCATGAATGCCCGCGCTGACAGCCAGCGTCGTGTCCATGGCAACGATGTAGTCGAGTCCCTGGGGGAACCTCCCTTTCGCTTCCTGCATCATTTTCAGGACATTGGCACGAGTCTGCAGCGCATTGCTGCCTGGCGTGAGGTAGAGCGCGACCAAGGCTGCGGACTGGGACGGCTGATTTGTTCCCGATACTCCCAGCCGCGCAAGATACGAATAGTATTGGGATCCGAGTTCGATACGCGCAACGTCCTTGAGGCGAAGGATTGAGCCGTCTGGGGTAGCGCGAACGACGATCTCGCCAAAATCTTCGGCCGTGGGTAGACGTCCCGGAGCTCGCACATTGTAGGTGAACTGCTGACCACGCGGGACGGGCTCACCGCCAATCTGTCCGGCGGGATTGACCTTGTTCTGCGCCTTGACGGCGTTGGTGATGTCCGTTACCGTCACGCCCAAGCTCGCCAGCCGGTCGGGATTCACCCACACACGCATGGCGTAGGGCCCGGCGCCGAATATCTGAACCTGACCGACTCCGGCAATACGGGTCAGCGCATACTGCAGATTGATGGTCGCGTAGTTGGCCAGGAAGATGTTGTCGTACACGCCGGAGGGTGAGTAAAGATCAAGCAGCATGAAAGGCGCCGTCGTACCAGGCTGCACGATCACGCCTTGCTGGGTCACCTCCGACGGGAGTTGGGAATTGGCCTGACCACTCCGCATCTGTGCCAGGATCTGGTCGGTGTTGATGTCTGTGCCCAATTGAAAGTCAATGTATAGCGACATGCCTCCGCCGGAACTGGCGCTCAGCGAGTACATGTAGTTCATGCCGCTGACGCCCGACATCTGCTGCTCAAGCGGTGTCGCAACGGACTCTGCAATCGTCTGAGCATCCGCACCGGGATAGGTGGCTTTGACCTGGATCATCGGATCGGCAATATTAGGAAACTGCGCCGTTGGCAGGCTAAGAATCGAGACCACGCCGACCAGCACCATCAGAATCGAGATGACCATCGCGACGATGGGGCGATTGATGAAGAACTTCGACATGATCAGTTTCCCCCGCCGGCCGGTGCGCCTGTCGCAGCCGGAGCGTAAGGTTTCGCGCTTACCGGAATGCCTTCCTTCGCCAGTTGCGGCATGGCAGCGGCTGCCATCTGCAGTCTTTCGATTCCCTCAACCACCACCTTCTCGCCCGGCTTCACGCCTTCGGTGACAATCCAGTCCGGTCCGACCCGTGGTCCCATCTTTACCGGCCGGAAGTGCGCCTTATTGTCGGGCGTCAGCACAACCAGCATGTAGTCCGACTGGACTTCGAGAACGGCAGGCTGCGGAACCAAAAGCGCATTCTCGTTATTGCCCGTCTGGATTCGCACTCGTCCGTAGCCGCCCGGACGGAGAATGGCTTCAGGATTGGCGAATTCGGCTGCGATTTGGATGGTGCCGGTCGACGTTCCGACCTGCCGATTGACATAGATCAAACGCCCTTTTTGCGGATATGGGACATCGTTTGCCTGGATGAATTCAACCGGCGTCCGTCCGAGTGATTCGCTTTTTCCGGAGATGATTCCATGGACTCGGGTCGCAACGCCGAGAAACTGGCTTTCGCTGACATTGAAGTAGGCCCAGATCGGGTTGACCTGCGACACGGTTGCCATCTTTGTGGTGGTGCCCACCAGGTCGCCGACCTGCGAGTTCGACACCCCCGCGATGCCATCAATCGGGGAGTAGACCTTGGTCCAGGCCAGGTTCAGCTGCGCGTTATCCAGACTGGCCTGCTGCGCTTTGACCGCGGCAGCCGAAGCGTCTCGGCTGGCTATGTCATTGTCTAGCTGCTTTTGGGGAATTGCATTTTGCGCGGCCAGCGGTGTGTCGCGGGTGACATCATTTACGTACCTTGCAAGCTCCGCTTGTGCGACCGCCACTGACGCTTTGGCCTCTTCAACCTGCGCCTGGTATTGCCGCGGGTCCAACTCGAACAGCAGCTGGCCCTTCTTCACGAAAAAGCCGTTCTGGTAATCCTGCCTCAGCAGGTAGCCCTGCACCTTGGGCGTAATATCGGCGTTTATCGGGCCATTCAGTTGCGCAACCCATTCGTTGAAAATGGGCACGTCCTTCTGGACAACCTCCGCTACCGCGACTTCGGGCGGAGCGGGCGGAGGCGCTGCTTCCTTCTTCTCGCAACCGGCAACCACGAGGAGGGCAAGCGTCCCGAGCTTGACCAGGTACAAAAACGAATTGCCCGGGTGCAGGTTCTCGATGAAGCGCTTCTTCCCATTGCCCCTGAACGGCCCGTACATCTCAAATCCACGCGTTGCGCGCATTGACACACTCCTTGTTGACGCACACCTGAGAAAGCGACCAATGAGATCCTTACACCCATAAATTCGACAATTCAGGACAGAGTCCCCAAGCGGCTGCTTAACGCAGCGAGAGTATGCCGGACACGACGGGGTAGCATACTGGCAGAAGTGACAGTTTGCGCCTGCCACTCGTCTTTGACAACCAAAATCTGCCGCAGCTTTACTGCCTGGTGTGGCGCTCTGGCTATATCCGAGTTCCTGAGCTTCGGCTACGCTCCTGCGAAACTTGCCAAAGAACGACAACAGATCAAGGCCCAGCCCGGCATGCGACCTCGGCAATTAAAGATGATTTCCGTCAGCGTAAAATATCCTGCGGGATGATCCTTGCTCCCGATGAGCAGTTTTTACTGATCGATGTCGCAGCGCGCCGCTGGCGCGCGCGTGCGACGATTGCGAGAGGCATCGTGCGTCATTCCATTCCGCACAAATTCGGGCATGGCTCTACCTTCCAGATATCCGAAGCGTAGTCAGCGATCGTACGATCACTGGAGAACTTCCCGGAGCCTGCAACATTCAGGATTGCCTTCCGGGCCCAGGCGTTCGGATCGGAGTACAGGGCACACAACTGCCGGTCCGCGTCGAGATAGGCCTTGAGGTCCGCGAGATGCATATAGTAGTCCCCGCCCGTCAGCAGAGTTTCGCGCAAAGGTTCGAAGACACCCGGTTCGTTCTGGCTGAAGTAGTCGGAGAAGACCATATCCAATGCTGTGCGCGTCTCTGCTTCATTCTCGTAGTGCCACCACGGGTTGTACCAGCCTCGGCTATTTGCCACCTCTTCTGCCGTCAAGCCGAACAAGAAGAAATTCTCTTCGCCTGCCTCTTCCGCCATCTCGATTGTGGCTCCGTCTCGCGTTCCGATTGTCAGTGCTCCATTCATCATGAATTTCATGTTGCTGGTGCCGCTTGCCTCATAGCCAGCCGTCGAAATTTGATTTGACACATCCGTAGCAGGAATCAGTCGCTCCGCCAATGAAACGCAATACTCGGGCAGAAATAGCACCTTGATCCGGCCCCGCACTGCGGAATCGCCATCAATTGTGCCGGCCAGATTATTAATGAACTTGATGATGAGCTTCGCCAGGCGATAGGCCGGTGCTGCCTTTCCCGCAAAGAGAAATGTACGCGGGACAACCGGGTTATCCGGGTTCGCGCGCATGCGGTTGTACAGCACAACAATCCGTAGTGCATTCAACAGCTGACGCTTGTATTCATGGATCCGCTTGACCTGGCAATCAATAATCGTGTCGGGATCCACCGTCTGCCCTGTAGTCGCTCTCAGCCAATCGGCGAAGCTCGCTTTGGCATCATGTTTCGCTCTCAGGAACACATCGCGAAACGCCTTGTCATCAGCGAGCGGCGCAAGTCGACGCAGCTGACTCAGGTCAGTCACCCAGCCGTCGCCGATAGCTTCCGTTATTACACCGGAGAGTGCAGGATTCGCGAGCATCAACCAGCGCCTCGGCGTCACTCCGTTGGTCTTGTTATTGAACCGCTCCGGAAACATCTCGGCCATATCTCTGACCGTGTTGGTGCGGAGCAGCGTAGAGTGAATCGCGGCCACGCCGTTGGTGCTGTGCGATCCAACGATTGCCAGGTTGGCCATCCGGACATTGCGCGGAGAACCTTCTTCAATGAGACTGACACGCCCAACACGTCCTTCATCTCCAGGGAATCGCTGTCGGATCGCATTGAGGAATCGGCGATTTATTTCATAGATGATCTCAAGGTGACGCGGCATCATCATCTCAAACCATGCAACCGGCCACTTTTCCAGAGCCTCGGGTAACAGCGTGTGGTTGGTGTAAGCCAGTGTGCGTTGGGTCAGGTCCCATGCCTGGTCCCATTCGAGCCGCGCCTCGTCGAGCAGAATGCGCATTAACTCCGGCACGGCTAGCGTTGGATGGGTATCGTTCAGCTGGATCGCAACCTTCTCCGGAAGGGTGTTCCAGTCGGAGTTGCTGCGACGGAACCGCCGCACCAGATCTGCGAGGGAACACGCTACCAGAAAATATTGCTGCACCAGTCGCAGAGCCTTGCCCATGCTGGTGCTGTCGTCCGGATAGAGAACTCTCGTAACAGATTCAGCGGCCAAGGCCTCAGTGAGTGCGCCAACAAAGTCCCCGCTGCTGAACCTCTGAAAGTCGAAGTAGTCGGGGCTGGCTGCCGCCCAAAGTCGCAAGGTGTTGATGTTCTTTCCGCCATACCCCACAACCGGACGATCGAAAGGAATACCGTGCAAGCTTGATGGGATGCCGGGAACTGCCCGTAATGCTCCATTGTGCAGTTCGAAAGAACAGTTCAGCTTTATTTCCACTTTTTCATGGGGTCGAGCGACCTCCCAGGGATCGGGCTGCCGCAGCCAGTTGTCAGGCTGCTCCTGCTGCCAGCCGTCTGCAATAACCTGCCGAAAGATGCCATATTCATACCGCAGACCGTAGCCCATGGCAGGAAGTTGCATGGTGGCCATCGAGTCGAGAAAACAGGCAGCCAACCGTCCCAGCCCTCCATTCCCCAAGCCGGCGTCAGGCTCTTGCTCCAGTATGGAGAAATAATCAATGCTTTTCTCTCTGCCGATTGCTGACACAAGCGGACCGAGAAGGAGGTTGGTGATGTTATTGGCCAGTGAGCGACCAAGGAGAAATTCCATTGAGAGGTAGTAGGCGCGTTTCGGATTCTGGTGGTCATAGGTTGTTTCGGTGGAAACCCACCGCTGGGAAAGAACATCACGAATCGATCGCGCGGCAGCTTCAAAACGTTCACGCGAGCCAATCGTGTCTTCATCCAGAACATTATCGAAGTGAAGATGCCGATCATACAGTCCGTCATTTCCGATGAACTGAATAGGGCCGCACCCATACTGCTTGAGGAGTCGCTCTACACTGACCTGCCTCGCGCCTGCCACGTCTTCCATTACCGTCTTTGCCATAGCGTCAACCTTTCTCCATGTGGGCTATTCCCGAGCGCCACTCGCCGCGGCTAGTAAGGCCATCTCCAGCCGGCTGCATCAGGCTTGTCGATGCCGTGTTTAAATGCGTAGTTCCTGCAAGCGATCTGCTCATTCTGGAATTTCTCTCTGGCGTGAGCGCCGATTTTCTGCAGTTTCGGAACACGCTTGATCGCATCCATCGCCAGACTGAAGCGATCGATCTCGTTTTCAATTGCAAGCTCGAGCGGTGTATTGATGTTGCCTTGCTCCTTGTAGCCGCGGACGTGCAGGTTTTTGTGATTCGTTCGACGGTAGGTCAGGCGGTGGATGAGCCACGGGTATCCATGGAAGTTGAAAATGATTGGCTTGTCCACAGTGAAAAGAGAGTCAAAGTCGGCATCCGGCAAACCGTGAGGGTGGTCAGCGCTTGGCTGCATCTTGAACAGATCGACGACATTGACGTAACGAATCTTGAGGTCGGGAAACTCCTCCCTCAACAAGACAATCGCAGCGAGGGCTTCCTGTGTGGGGATATCGCCGGCCGATGCCATGACCAGGTCAGGCTCACCTCCCTGGTCGTTGCATGCCCAATCCCAAATGCCGATACCCTTCGTGCAATGGGTTATCGCTGCATCCATGTCCATGTATTGGAGATGCATCTGCTTGTCGCACACAATCACATTCACATAGTTCTCGCTTCTCAGGCAGTGATTGGCCACTGAGAGCAGCGAGTTTACGTCGGGAGGCATGTAGATGCGTGTGACCGCGGAGCTCTTGTTCACCACCACATCAATGAAACCCGGATCCTGATGCGTGAAGCCATTGTGATCCTGCCGCCAGACCGTGGAGGTAACGAAGATATTCAACGAGGCGATCTTCTTTCGCCACGACAGATGATTGCAGATCGACAGCCACTTCGCGTGCTGGTTGAACATCGAATCGATGACGTGGATAAAGGCCTCATATGAGGAGATGAAGCCGTGTCGCCCGGTTAGCAGATAGCCTTCGAGCATGCCTTCCACAGTGTGCTCGCTCAACATTTCCATCACGCGACCGTCGCGCGACAGTTCCCCACCATCCGCGTCCTCGGGGAAGTACTCAGCAATCCAGAACTTCTTGCTGACTTCGTAGATATCATTGAGTTTGTTCGATGTATTCTCGTCGGGGCCGAAGACGCGAAAGTTCTTCATGTTCAGCTTCATCACATCGCGAAGCAGGGCTCCCAATGGCCGGGCGTTCTCAGCTTCAACTGTTCCGGGCTTTTCAAAAGCAAACGCGTATTGCCTGAAATCGGGAAGCCGCAGGGCTCTCTTCAAACTTCCGCCATTTGCATGAGGGTTGGAGCCCATGCGCCGGGTACCGATAGGCGCGAGTTCTCTCAGCTCAGCGATTAGCGTTCCCCGATGATCGAAAAGCTCTTCCGGCTTGTACGAACGCATCCAGCTCTCAAGCTCGTGAAGCCGTTGCGGATTTCCTTTGACGTCGGCCATCGGCACCTGATGAGCTCGCCAGAATCCTTCCAGATGGTGACCATCCACTTCCCGGGGAGCGGTCCAGCCCTTCGGCGAACGCAGCACAATCATGGGCCATCGGACACGCTCGGCTGTTCCGGTCTCGCGAGCGGCCTGCTGGGCTTTTCTTATCTCTGCGATGCAGTGCTGCGTGGTTGCCGCCATCGCCTGATGCATGGTTTCGTGATCTGAACCTTCGACGAAGTAGGGTGTCCATCCGTAGCCGCGGAATAGACTCTCCAATTCCTGATGGCTGATACGGGCAAGCAGGGTCGGGTTGTTGATCTTGTAGCCATTCAGATGGAGGATCGGCAGAACGGCACCGTCCCGAATAGGATTGATGAATTTGTTGATGTGCCAGGACGTCGCCAGTGGCCCGGTCTCCGACTCGCCGTCGCCCACCACTGCGGCGACGATCAGGTCTGGATTGTCAAACGCGGCTCCGCAGGCGTGCGAAAGGACATAGCCCAGTTCCCCACCTTCGTGGATTGAGCCCGGGGTTTCGGGTGTGCAATGGCTTCCAACACCGCCCGGGAAAGAGAATTGCTTGAAGAACTCGCGCATTCCTTCTTCGTCTTCGCACTTGTCGGTGTAAATCTCCGAGTAACTTCCTTCCAGATAAACAGGCGCGAGAACACCGGGGGCTCCGTGACCCGGCCCCACAAGAAAGATCATGTTCAGGTCATATTTCTTGATAAGCCTGTTCAAGTGAATATAGGTAAAAGCCAGGCCTGGACTCGAGCCCCAATGCCCCAGCAACCGGTTCTTGATATGCTCAGGCTTAAGTGGCTCCTTAAGTAGTGGATTGTCCTGAAGGTAGATCATGCCAAGCATCAAATACGTGCAGGCTCGCCAATAGGCATCTGTCTTGCGCAACTCCTCGGGGTTGAGAGGCATGCCGGGCACTGTCGATCTGGCCACCCCATAAGCTGTTAACGCATCGTTCGCTCTTTCCGTAGCTAGCGCGGTAACCATAAGTCACACTCCTTCATCGTTTTGAGACATCGACAGCCTTTGTCAGAATTGACAGCAGCCTGAGGTCGACCATCAACATACAGTCGCCGCGCCAATAAAGCTGTGACCTACGTCACGTCGCTCCGACAAGCGGGATCAAGATTGGCATTTGATGACTTTGCGTTATCCCGGCATCACGAAGTGGCACAAACCCAGCTCCTCCTTGAGCTCTGAGTTATCAGCGCTTGAGCTTGCGTGATCCTCGAAGCGCGCGAGCCCAAGTCTGTATTTCAAGAATAGACTGATATGTCATTCCTATTTTGACAAAGTATAGAGTGACATGTCATTCTATACTTGTCGAGAGAGGAGACCTTAAGAAAATGGTTTACCGCAAAACGCGGGCGACGGAGGAGCGGAAAAAGGCGAGACGCCGCTTGGTTCTCGATGCAGCCACCCATCTATTCGGAAAGTATGGCTACCATGCAACAACTGTGCCGCAGATCGTAGAAGAAGCTAAGGTGTCCACCGGCAGCTTCTACATGTATTTCCGTAATAAGGAAGGTGTGTTCAACGCTGCTCTTGAGGAACTGGGCCGAGCGACCGATCGCGTGTTGGACGAAGTGAAACAGTCGCAGCCAAACCCGCTGAAGCGGATAGCGCAAGGGGCTGAGACTTTGTTCTTGTTTTTCGCACAAAATCCGGAACAGGCCCGCATTTTGCTTGTCGAATCGTCTGGCTTGAGCCCGCGCCTCGACAAGACAAGGCGCTCGATTACTCGGCGACAGGTAGAGGAGCTCAGGCAAATATTCGAGTCGGCGCCGTCTCTCTTTACAGTCGAAGACACTTCGATAGCAGCGCGATGCGTTGCCGGAGCCACCTTCGAAGCCATTTACTCATGGTTGGAAGAAGATCCAAAGACCCGTATGCCGGTAACAGAAGTCGGAAGAGCGGTTGCCCGCTTCAATACCCGGGCCGTAAGAAACAAGCCTGCCAAACGCGAGTCTAACAGCCTCATGCGTTCAGGATCACGAAAAGCCCGATGAACATCTGTTTTGATGACTGTTCGTCTTAACTTTTGTGCATTTGGCTGCAAGCAAAAGCGTACGTCGTATCGCATGGAAGTAAACGACTTATGCGGGAGATTGCGACGCGTTATAGCCTGTGCAGAATGACCAGAAACGGACTTAGAATCCGCGGCCCGCAAGGGCTGTGGGGGGTGAAGTCCCTTTCCGGGCACCAGACAAGTGAATACGGGCAGGATGGCGCGTAAACTGGTGCGGGTTTGTAAATGAAAGCTGGCCTGGCACTCATCGCGATCAGCATGCTGAGCTTGCTGCTCAGGACTCCTCCCGTTTTGGCGCTCAATCCATCGTTGGAGGTCAGCCAGTACGGGCACACTGCGTGGACTGCCCGGGACGGGTTACTCCCTGGGCGCCATCTTTGCGATGGCCCAAACGCCCGATGGGTATCTTTGGCTGGGGGCGGAATTCGGCTTGTTTCGCTTTGATGGCATTCACAGTATCCCCTGGCAACTACCTGCGGGGCAGCACCTCCCCGGCGCTCCTTACAGTCTGCTCGTCACGCGCGACGGCACGCTTTGGATTGGCACGTTTGCTGGCCTCGTGAGCTGGAGTGACGGCAAGCTGACGCAGTACCCGGAAATTGGTAAACAGTTTGTGACATCACTACTCGAGGACCGCGAGGGAACGGTGTGGGCCGGCATACTGGGCAGCACAGCGGATACTCCGACAGGGCGGCTGTGCGCAATCCGAAGTGGCCACGCGCAATGCTACCTGGAGGAGCGGTGCCTTCGGCACCTTCGTGTGGAGTTTGGGTGAGGACAGTTCCGGCACGCTCTGGGCCGGTGCAGAGTCCGGGCTCTGGCGATGGAAACCCGGTCCCCCACGGCGCTATCCGACGCCGGGAATGCGGGTCGATGACCTAAGTAGGACGGACGACGGACTCGTGTTAATTGCCATCCGTGGTGCCGGACTTAAGCAGGTCGTGGGCGACAAACTCGAAAGCTACCCGATTCGCGGCGCAATCAATCCCAATGCGCTGCTCCCTGACCGCGATGTTGATTCGAATAAACTGCTCCGGGACCGCGATGGTGGTCTCTGGATCGGGACCCACGAGCGGGGGCTTATCCATATACACAACGGCAGGACAGACGTATTTACGAAATCAGACGGCCTCTCAAGCGATTTCATCTGCAGTCTCTTCGAGGATCGTGAAGGCAATGTCTGGGTCGGCACCACTCGAGGGCTCGACCGGTTTCGAG
This sequence comes from uncultured Acidobacteriaceae bacterium, assembly GCA_963725225.1. Classification (GTDB taxonomy): domain Bacteria; phylum Acidobacteriota; class Terriglobia; order Terriglobales; family Acidobacteriaceae; genus Silvibacterium. The sequence goes on along the minus strand of CAVRXY010000015.1, from coordinate 41,359 downwards.
AGTTCCCCGTCACTACGCTTTCTGAGAAGCAAGGCCTGTCCAGCGATTTTAGTCGTTCTCTGATCACTGGCACAGATGGGAGCATTTGGGTAGGCACTCACGATGGTTTGATGAGGTGGAGCAATGGACAGATCACCATGTTCCGAAAGGCGGATGGACTGCCGGATAATACTGGTGCAGTCTCTGTTTCAGGACGATCGCGGGCGCATCTGGGCGTTCACGGGTCACGGACTTGCGTATTTCAAGGACGGCAGGTTTGGCGCCGCTGATGCCGTTCCGAGCCAAGAAGTGTACTCCATCACGGGAGACAAGGCAGGCAACCTCTGGCTTTCAGGAAATCGGGGTCTCTCCCACTTGCTGGACGGACATTTGGTCGAACATTTCCCGTGGTCAGCACTGGGGCGTCAACAACAAGCTAAGGACATAGTCTCTGACCAGGGCGGAGTTTGGCTTTCATTCTGGACTGACGGAGGTGTGTTGTATTTCAAAGATCGTCACGTCCAGGCGTCGTATACGGCCGCCGACGGGCTGGGCAACGGCCCGGTCGCCGATCTTCGACTCGATCGCGAAGGGACGTTGTGGGCGGCAACGGAAGGGGGCGGCCTTAGCCGGATTAAGGACGGCCGTATCGCTACACTCACCACGAAAAATGGTTTGCCGTGCGACAGGATTCACTGGTCGATTGAGGACGACGATCGTTCGTTATGGCTGTACACGGCCTGCGGGCTGGTGCGAGTGGCACGGAGCGAACTGGACGCGTGGATCGCCGACCCGAAGCGCAGGATTCAAACTACGCTCTGGGATGCGGCGGACGGCGTCATGCTCCGCGCGAATCCACCTGCTTACTTTGGTCCTTCGGTCGCGAAATCCTCCGATGGCAAACTCTGGTTCCTGGGCGGAGAAGGCGTCCAGGTCGTCGACCCCCATCACCTTGCCTTAAACAAGCTCGCGCCGCCGGTACACATCGAGCAAATCGTCGCTGATCACAAGATTTATTGGCAGAACCTGCCGGGCGCGGCAGGTGCCAATCTGCGTCTGCCGCCGCGTACTCGCGATCTGCAGATTGACTACACGGCTCTGAGCCTGGTAGCGCCGGAGAAGGTTCATTTCAAGTACAAGCTTGAAGGGCAGGACAGCGACTGGCGCGAGGTGGTCAACGAACGCCAAGTTCAGTACTCGAATCTCTCTCCTAACCATTACCGATTCCGCGTCAAAGCCTCGAACAACAGCGGAGTGTGGAACGAAGAGGGCGCGTTCCTCGACTTTTCGGTGGCCCCGGCGTACTGGCAGACCAATTGGTTTCGCGCCCTCTGCGCAATCTCCGTCCTGGCTCTGCTGTGGGCGGCCTACCAATGGCGTTTGCGGCAAATGCATCATCAGTTTGAGATGACACTGGAGGCGCGGGTCAGCGAGCGTACGCGAATTGCACGTGATCTTCACGACACCCTGCTGCAGAGCTTTCATGGTGTGCTACTACGCCTTCAGACTGTTTCGCAGTTGCTGCGGGAGCGCCCGATGGAAGCGCAAGAGAAGCTGGACAGCACCATTGACGAGGTGGCCGAAGCGATCACCGAAGGCCGGGATGCTGTGCAGGGATTACGTGAGTCCACAATTGAAAGCAACGATCTCGCGCTGGCCATAAGCACGCTTGGAGAAGAGCTCGCAACCGACTCAACCGGCCAGCGACCAGCATTTCGTGTGGCAGTTGAGGGCGAGGCGCGAAATTTGCATCCCATCCTTCGTGACGAGATCTACAAGATTGCTGGCGAGGCGCTCCGGAATGCGTTTCAGCACGCCCAGGCCCGGCAGGTGGAGGTTGAAATCCGCTATGACGATGAGCAATTTCGATTGCGTGTGCGGGACGACGGGAAAGGTATCGATCCGGCAGCTCTCTCGAGCCAAGGCAAGGGGCACTATGGCTTGCCTGGTATGCGGGAACGCGCCACATTGATCGGAGGTAAGCTGACGGTGTGGAGCGAAGTCGACGTAGGAACCGAATTAGAACTGACGGTGCCTGCCAGCGTGGCGTACTCGACAGCCAGGAGAGCTTCCTGGTTATCACGAAAGTTTGCCGGAATAGCGAAGGATTGATTCGGGAGAAAGTCATGAACGCCGGCGCCTCGCCCATTCGAATTCTCGCGGTCGACGACCATCCAGTTGTGCGCCAGGGGATCGCCGGTCTGGTAAGTATACAGCCGGACATGGTTCTGGTGGGAGAAGCGTCGGACGGCCGCGAGGCCATCCAGTTATTCCGGACGCACCGCCCGGATGTTACGCTGATGGACTTGCAAATGCCGGGGATGAACGGCGTTGACGCACTCATTGCTATTCGAAATGAATTTCCTGAAGCCAAAGTTATCGTGCTGACAACGTACGCCGGCGATGTGCAGATTATCCGAGCGCTCAAAGCCGGCGCCCAGGCGTATCTGCTCAAAAATACGTTACACAAGGAACTGCTGGAGACGATCCGTTCGGTCATTGCCGGGAAAAAGGCTCTTTCCCCGGAGGTTTCATATGAAATCGCCACGCATGCGACGGATGACACATTGACGCCGGCAGAAATCAGCGTGTTGCGGCTGATCGCAGCCGGCAATGCGAACAAACAAATTGCGGACCAGCTCTCCATTACGGAGGAAACCGTCAAGAGTAGAGTCAAATGCATTCTCTCCAAATTGGGGGCCCATGACCGGACTCACGCTGCCGTAATCGGGTTAAAAAGAGGGATCATCGAACTGTAATTGCCCGGAGACTCCCCGGGAGCAAGAGCACGCACAACCCTAAAGAGTGACGTTTAACGCTCTCTTTGGGGTTCTGATTCGCCCCCAAAATGCTGGAGACTAGTGAAGATCAGAAGAGTGCTCTTGCGACGCTTATATTCCACATTCGCTAGTGGCAGGCCTGGCATTGGTTTGCTTCTTATGCGCCTCGTTCTGGGCTCTGCCCTCGCTGTGCGCGCGAGTTCGGTGGTGTGGAGCGACCCACCGATTACCACGACGGTAATGGCCGCATTTCTCGCTGTATTGGGACTTCTTCTAATCCCTGGTCTCTGGACGCCCATCGTAGGATCGCTGGTTGCTTTGCTCGAAACCTGGCAAATCATCACGGTACCTGGAGACAGGTGGGTCGCTCTTTTGCTGGCCACCATTGGCGGTGCTCTAGCTATGCTAGGACCGGGATTATGGTCAATCGATGCCCGCCTGTTCGGATGGAAGCGCGTGGAACCCTCACCGCGCAAAATCAGCTCCAACTCCTGAAATCGTCCTTCATCAACCACCGAAATTCCGGCTTAAAGGAGGCTGTTACTTTCCCTCCCTAGAGTTTGCGATTTGCCTCGTAGTGGGGCTGCTTGCAAACGGAATATAGTTGGACAATTCGTTCATCAGAAAAGTGCTCTGAATTCAGCTCAATCGGAGACGGATTGAATGCGAGGCGAGGAGGAAATCATGGCGCACGCGGCTATTGCTTTTACGGACCAGGGAGGCTTCACAGGAGAAAGCATAACGAACATCATCTGCCCAACGGTGGATCACGCCTCACACGTCGAACAGTCGAGATTCATGCAAGAAGACCTCAAGGCGGAGAAGGACAGGTTGCAACTCCTTCTGGATCTTGCGGCTCAGTGTGCACCTGACATGGAACTTCGGCAGCTTCTTCGCACCGCGTCGGCAACAATCCGGCGTATGACCCAGTGCGATCTCATTGCCATTCATTTGCCTGATAAAGAAAACAGCTCCCTGCGACTCTTCACGGTTGACACCTGCAATGATGGTGATCAAGCCGTGCGTCAAGGTGACAACAGCGGCGAAGCCGCGGGTGAAGCGTTCCGGACCCGGAGGCTGATGCTCACTCCTGAAGGAACGGGATATCTAATACCACTTCTCAGGCGCAGCCGGATATTGGGAGTCCTGGAACTCAATTGGCGGAGTGAGATTCTCCCCCGAGAGATAGGTTTCCTCAAACAAATCGCCGACCAGGTCGCAATTGCAATTGAAAATGTTTTTGCCTATGCAGAAGTCAGGCAGCTGAAGGAGCAGCTTTCGAGAGAAAAGCTGTATCGCGAAGACGAGATTCGAAGCGAGCAGGGGTTTGAGGAAATCGTTGGGCGCAGTTCTGGAATCCGGGCTGTACTGCGAAACATTGAACTCGTTGCCCCCACGGATTCGACGGTCCTGATCTACGGCGAGACTGGTACGGGAAAGGAACTTATCGCACGGGCCATTCACGAGCGTAGCCCGCGCAGTTCGAAGCCATTCGTGAAGCTGAATTGTGCTGCGATACCAACAGGCCTGCTCGAGAGCGAACTTTTCGGCCACGAAAAGGGCGCGTATACGGGAGCGATTATGCAGCGGATCGGCCGGTTTGAATTAGCGAACCATGGCACGCGCGTTCCTGGACGAGATCGGGGAGATTTCGCTGGAGCTTCAGCCCAAGTTGCTGCGCGTACTGCAGGAACGAGAATTCGAACGCCTCGGAAGTGCGCGGACCATCAAGACCGACGCTCGGCTCATCGCCGCGACCAACCGGAATCTGGCGGCTTGCGTTCAAGAAGGTACATTTCGTGCCGACCTTTTCTATCGGCTCAATATCTTTCCTATCCACGTGCCCGCCCTCCGCGAACGTCGCGAAGACATTCCTTTGCTCGTGAGGCACTTTGCACAGCAGTGTGCCCGACGGATGAATCGAGCAATCGATGCGATCGCGTCAGAAACGATGGAAGCGCTGGTTCGCTACCCGTGGCCCGGAAATATCCGTGAGTTGCAGAATGTAATCGAGCGCTCTGTGATCCTTTCGCCGGGTCCGGTGCTGCGCGTACCACTGGCCGCTCTGGGTTCTCATTGCATACCCGATGAGAAAGAAACAAGGGGCAGGACCCTCAAGGAAGCCGAGCGCGAGCACATCATATCAATTTTGAAAGAAACAAAATGGGTTGTTGCTGGTCCGCAGGGGGCTGCTGCGCGGCTCGGAATGAAGCGCTCAACGCTCCAGTTTCAAATGAAAAGACTCGGTATCGTTCGACCCTGGATGCAGTGATATGCACCTACTGTTGGCGGGCTCCAACTCGGCCTCAAAGAACATGAGTGGCGAGTGAATGCGCGATGTCACATTCCGCTGCTATTTGGACAGGCGGGGTACTTTTTCCACGGCCCGGGTATTAAATCGCGCGACTGCGCGTGCCACTTTCGCTGCTGGCATTCTGGTCGTTGGATCTTCTTCGAGCCAGCAATAGACCGCTTCAAAGGTGGCTCCAGCGATGCAGCGCGCCGCCACGACCGGGTTGGGCACGGAAAACAGGGTTGGAGCTGATTCAAAGATCTTTCGGAGTTCTTCTTCCTGACCCGACAAGATTGCACGACGAGTTGCGTCGAGACGCTTGCTCAAGCCTGAGGATTCGACGAGCAGCAAACGCGCTTGCTCGGGATTCTCCGCGAGAAACATGAACAACGCCTCTGCTCCTTGCGGGATCCGTTTCAGCGCATTGGGTTGAGTCTGCATTACGTCGTCGAACACTTTCGCAATGGCGACTCCAAGTTCCTCAAGAGCCGCATTAAAGAGATCCTCCTTATTGTGGAAGTACATGTAGAAGCTGCCGGTAGACACTTCGGCTTCGGCCACGATCATCGGCACCGTGGTGGCGTGATAGCCATGTTTCCCGAAAAGCCTGGCTGCGGTGTCGAGAATCAAACGGCGGCGAGCTTCTTTGCGTTCCTCAGTTGCCTCGGTCTTGCGGTACACCATATGAGTTCAACCTCTTGATAATGCGAATGATACGTCATTTCTTAGTCTAGGCAGAGACTGACTTCTCGTCCAGTCAGTTCTCTCAGTCCCGCAGCCGGCAAACCGACGTTCTTAGTGAATCGCATTGACATGAATAGAACGATGTGTCATTCTTTTATTAAATGAACGATGCGTCATTCCTTGCATATAAGTTCCAGGCTCAGTAGCGGGAGCGATCGGCTCGCGACCATCGCACACCGCGCGACAGCAAGGCGCGACCAACCAGAAGGAAAGGAGAATCACGATGAGCAAAGCCGGCACAGTTGCCTGATCGCCATCTTCGCGGCCATACTTGTGGCCACACCAATCGTAGAGGCGCAATTCCCTGCACCGCCGCAGATAGGGCTCGAACCGTCACAAGCGCTTCCCGCCAGAGACATCTCAGCCGAAGTCGAGAGGATGACTAAGCGTTACGGCCTATCTGAGCACGAAGCAAAGATCGTTCACGCAATCCTGGAAGAGCAGGCGCGGAAGGCGGACGACGTCGCGAAGGATACTTCTCTATCTCTCGAGGAAAAGGTCCACCGCATGTTGGCGATTAAGGATGAAGAAACAACGCGAGTGTCAGATGCCCTGACCCCGGAACAAAGAAAGAAATATCTCGCAGATGTCCGCCCCGCGCCACTGCCGGCGGCTTCGCCGGCCGAGGCGCCTGCAGTGTCGTCTCCAAAGAAGCAGTGAATCGATGGCTGCTGCCGATGTTGTGCCGCTTCTGCTCGGCGAGTGACGGCCGCTGAAGTAAATGGGCCTCAAAATGCTTTTGTCTAAGTAGGACGGATGTTCGAAAGAATCCCTCCGGGCACATTGGATCTGCATATGTCTGTTTCTAAATCAGGACAGGTTGCGGAGAGGGCCAATAAGAAAGATCGTGCCCAGCGGGGCTTCTGAACCAAAGCCAACATCCCGGCCCGGGAACCGAAATGCGGGCACAACAGAAAGGAATTGCCATGAAACTCAGCAAGCTGCAGATAGTCTTACCTGCTTTACTGCTCGTGATCGCTTGCGCCTATGGACAGGATGTTCACTACAACTATGACCGTGGCGCTAACTTTCAATCCTATCGGACCTATCAATGGGTCGATCTTACAAGCGGTCCGAGCAGTCCCCCAAAGGTCGACGTCCCGGGCGGATTGCCAAATTTGCCGATCGGCCCACCACCCATGGCGGCAGCACTGTCTCAGATGATCAGTTGCTCGACCAGGACATTAAGCGGGCGGTCGATGCACAGCTCGCAGAGAAAGGTCTCACCAAGGTGGACAAGGGTGGGGACCTTCTGGTGGGCTACCAGGCCCAGGTCCGTGAGGAAAAGAGCATAAACCTGTGGGGCTCGGGAACCAATGGCTTCTGGGGCGGAGGTCCATTCTCGGGGGGCGGCTTCAGCTCGGTTCAGGGCCAGACTTCTACCATTCCCATCGGGACGCTGGTGGTGGGCCTGTATGACCCCGCAAGAAAGCAGTTGATCTGGCGCGGAGATGCCAGCAAGACCGTCGACCTCAAGAAAGATCCGAATAAAAACTACAACAACCTGCAAAAGGCGATGGCCAAGCTTTTCAAGAACTATCCGCCTCAGCCCGGTAAATAGCTGTAAGGGGCGAAAGAACAACTTCGCGCTACGCCAACTGGACCCGTCCGCCGACACAGCCGGCGAGTCCCACTCAACGAGGAGGAGCAATGGGCGCACGCTTCTGGGACGTGTATCGAGATGTCCGATCTGTGATCCAAAGGCCGGACGACGCACTCTACATTCTTCACACATCCATTGGAGCGATTACGGTCCATAGGTTTGTTTATCGAGCGGAAGCAGGCTACGTCTTCGTGCAGGGAACGGACGAGCATGGGCGGGAGCGTGTCGCAGGCTTTTCCGAACAACAGCTCTCGACGTTTGCCTTCGAGATTCGGACGAAGTCAGCCGATAAGAACGGCCAGATTAGATTCAATCAGAATCTAGGCGAGAGCCTCCTGGACTCAGAGCTGAAGAGCCAGTTAGCCGCTGCATGGTGATCACCGTCACTGCGCTGATTGGCGAGCGTGAATTATCTTGGCCTCTGTTGCTGCGGCCGCTGCGACCGGCCGCAATTTGCTGAAGCCAGTTAGCTGACGATTTGACTTCGAGGGATGACCTGTCGCTGTTCAGCAGCTCAGAAAACAAAGAACGACAGTTCATTCCTATCAATGATCGACCGGCGATTCATCTTCATTCTGGACGCCGCAGTCGCCAAAGGACGAGTTATGAACTTTTCACAGAAATTCGTGTTTCGTGGGGCGCTGAAGACATTCCTGCTGGTTGCAAGCATTCCGCTCCCTCTCAGCTTTATCGCGGGCTGCGGCCATAAGGCTGTACTGGCAGCGGACCAGCCGGTTGCAGTGCGTCTGCGCACGCCGAACCATTTGCAGGAACCCGTCTCCGTTGCCGCCAGCGGCTCCGTGGAGGCCAATCTCACGGCACTGACAGCGTTTCAGGTGGGAGGTCGAGTCGCGCGTGTGTATGTCGAAGAAGGTCAGTTTGTGAAGAAGGGCCAGATCCTGGCTGAACTTGACGCAACGGACTATCGCAATGCCTACGACTCCGCGTCGGGGCAAGCCGCTGCCGCGCGAGCCGCGGCCCTGCAGGCGAAGAACGGCGTACGGGCACAGGAACTGGAGCAGGCGCGGGTCGACTTCGAGCGGGCCCGCGATGAATACCAGCGACAGAAGTACCTCTACGACCATCAGAGCCTGCCGGCGCTGGACTTCCATAAGTACGAGGCGGCGTACCTTGACGCCGAGCAGCGCTACAACATGGCGCGTGAGGGCACTCGCTCTGAGCAAAAAGAAGCTGAGATCGCCAGGCAGCAGGCGGCAGAAGCCGACTTCAGCCAGGCCAGAAAGCGCTTAAGCGATAGCCAGCTTCGCGCGCCGATCAGCGGATTCATCGGCATGAAGAAAGTCGATGTGGGTGACTACGTCGAGGTGGGCAACCCGGTGTTTTCAGTTCTCGATCTCGATCCGGTGAAGGTGCGGGTGGGAGTGCCCGAAGCTCAGATCGGCAAGGTCCGGGAAGGAGCCCGCGCCGTGGTGACCGTCCCATCGCTGGATGGACGGAGCTTCGAAGGCAAGGTAGAAGCAGTTGGAGTTTCTGCGGATTCCACCTCGCGCACCTTCACGACGAAAATCGCGGTTCCGAATCCCGAGCATGTTCTGCGCTCCGGCATGATCACCGAGTCACGGGTCTACAGTGCGGCGATGATCAATGTTCTCACCGTGCCGGCAGCCGCCGTAGTTCGCGACTCGCGCGGGGTTACCCTCGTTTACGTCTACGACAACACGCGGCAGCGGGTATTCGGGCGCCGGGTTGAGGTGGGAGATCTGGTCGAGGGAGAGGTCGAGATCAGGAGCGGTCTGCGGCCCTCCGATCAACTCGTAGTTGCGGGCCAGCAGAATGTGCACGAGGGCTCTCCGGTCACGGTCATTGGAGGCGCGCAATGAACCCGGTTCGCCTCTCGCTTCGCTACCGCCAGGTCACTCTGATTCTGATCGGCATGTTGTTCGTTGCCGGCGTAGTGGCATTCCTGAACATGCCCCGCCGGGAAGACCCCCACATCACCATTCGCACCGGCCTTGTCATCGCCCTGTTTCCAGGCGCAACCGCGGAGCAGGTGGAAGACCAGGTTACGCGCAAGATCGAAGAGCGCCTGTTTCGCTTTGCCGAAGTGCGCCGCGAAAAGACTTACTCCACGACGCGCAACGGACTGGTTGTCGTCAACGTAGAGCTGAACAAGTCGGTGAAAAACTCCGACGAGTTCTGGTCCAAGCTGCGTCTCGACATGGCGCAACTGAAGCAGACTGAATTGCCGGACGAACGTCCGCGGCCCGATCGTGGACTCCGATTTCGGAGACACCGTGGCCGTGCTCATCGCGGTAAAGGGCAATTCCTATGGCTACCGCGATCTCACTGACTACGCGAAGCGCGTGGAAGCTGCGATTCGCACCATCCCTGCGGTCTCGAAGATCAAGCGCATCGGCGATCAGAAGGAAAGTATCGAGATCAGCACGTCGCGGGAGAAGCTGTCGCAGTACGGCGTCAACCCACAGAATGTATCGCAGGCCCTTCAAGGCAGAAACACGATCGAATATGCCGGCCGCGTACCTTCGGGTGAATCCAAGGTGAAGATCGAGGCCAGCAGTGCGTTCCAGACCGAAGATCAGATCCGCCGCATCATGGTTGATGTTTCGCAGGCCGGACAGCCCGTGTATCTGGGGGACATCGCCAGCGTCGACCGTGTCTACAAAGACCCGACCGATTATGCGCGGATTGGCGGTGAACCGACGATCCTGCTCTCGGTCGAGATGCACGAGGGCAACAACATCGTCCAGTTTGGCAAGGACCTGCATGAAAAGCTAGCGCAAGTTAAGCCCCTGCTTCCTCCCGATGTGCAGCTTGAGTTCGTCGCCGACCAGCCGCGAGTTGTCAAGGAGCGTATCAGCGACTTCTTTCGCGAATTCGGGATCGCCATTATCTCTGTAGTGCTTGTGACGATGATCCTGTTGCCCATGCGAGTCGCTCTTGTTGCAGCAGTCGCGATTCCCGTCACGATTTCCTTGACATTCGGGATGCTCAATGCCGCCGGCATCGAACTGCACCAGGTTTCCATTGCCGCACTCATTGTTGTTCTGGGCATGGTTGTCGATGACGCGATTGTCATCGCCGATAACTATGTGGAATTGCTCGACCACGGCATTCCGCCGGCAGAGGCTTCCTGGAGATCGGCAACGGAGATGGCCGTTCCGGTGCTGACGGCGACGCTGACCATCATCTCGTCTTTCCTCCCTTTGCTGCTGCTCAGCGGCACGACCGGGGAATTTATTCGCGCATTGCCCCTGACAGTTGCAATCTCTCTGAGCGTGTCGTTTGTAGTTGCAATGATGCTGACGCCGATGACAGCCGGATTCTTTATCCGCAAGGGCCTGCACGATCACAGCGCCGACTCGGCCAACAAGAAGCCGACGCTGCTTGACCACATGCAGCGCTACTACAACATGCTCATTACCTGGGCAATGCAGCATCGCATGAAGGTGCTGATTGCGGCTGGGGTGATTCTCGTCATCGGCATCGGCATCTTCACCAGCGTCCCCCAGCAATTCTTCCCGCTGGCCGAGCGGGACCAGTTCATCATGGACGTCTGGCTTCCGGAAGGCTCGCGCATTGAGGCGACCGACGCAGCGGTGCGGCGCATCGAAGACACACTGCGCCAGAACCCGGAGGTTCGCAGCTACACGAGCTTCTTCGGCCAGAGCTCGCCGCGGTTCTACTACAACGTCAATCCTGTGCCGACTGCGAACCAACTATGCGCAGATTCTCGTCAACACCCACAGCATCAAGGGAACCACGAAGCTGGTAAAGGAACTGCGCGGCGAACTTCCCGCGATAGCGCCCGAGGCCAAAGTATTCGTGAAGGAGCTGCAGCAGGGCGACCAGATGGAAGCTCCCGTCGAAGTTCGCATCGTGGGAGACGACCTTATGACGCTCCGCTCATTCGGCGATAAGGTCCAAGATATCCTCGCTCACACCCCCGGCGCGAGCTACATTCACACGGATTGGCATGAAGATAACCTGCTGGCCGATGTGAATCTTCGCCAGGAGGTCGCGAACCGTCTCGGATTTACCAACTCCAGCATTGCCCAGCAACTGGCCGGGAACTTCGATGGTGAGACCGTGACCACGTTCTGGGAAGGCGATCGCGCTATCGATGTTGACCTGCGCCTCGACCCCGATCAACGGCAGACATTCCAGAACGTCTCCGATACTTATGTGCTCTCTTCCGTAACCGGTGCGCGAGTGCCGGTGAGTGCGGTCGCGTCGCTCCTGCCGGACTGGCATCCGGGCAGGATCGTGCGGCGCAACGGAGTTCGCACTCTCACTGTGCGCGCATTTCCGGCCGATGGCTATCTTTCGAGCCAGGTCCTTGCGGTCGCGCAAAAGCAGATCGCAAAACTCCCGCTGCCCGCCGGTTACCGCATTGAATATGGCGGCGAATATGAGAACCAGAACGAAACCTTCGCGGAGATGAAGCATGCCTTGCTCATCAGCCTGATCGCGATCTTTCTGATCCTCCTGTTCCAGTTCCGTACGCTCTCGGACACGCTCATCGTGATCGCGGCCATACCGCTCGCGATTCCGGGCGCTGCGCTGGGGCTTTTCATTACTCACAACCCCTTCGGCTTTACGGCTTTTATCGGCGTCATCAGCCTCGGAGGTCTGGTGGTGCGCAACTCGATCATCCTTGTCGATTACATCCATGAGCGGATGAAGAGTGGTGTACCGCTCGAGGAGGCAACACTGGAAGCTGGCGAGCGGCGTCTCCGTCCCATCTTTCTCACCACGATGGCTGCGGCCGTAGGTGTGACGCCGATGATCATCTCCCGTTCGAGCCTGTGGTCTCCACTGGCCAGCGTGATCGCATTTGGATTGCTCGTGTCCATGTTCTTTACGCTGGTCGTGATTCCTGTGCTGTTTGTCGTGGTGAACAGGAAAGAGCAACTCACGACAGCCGCCAAAGACCTGGTCAAGCCAGCCGCGGTGACGGGAGCCATGCTTGCTTTCCTCCTGTTTCCGATTCCCGCTCGCGCACAGGAAAGGACGATCACCCTGGACGAAGCCCGCGCCATGGCGATGCAGAACAATTCCAGCGTCCGGATCGCGGAGCAGAAAGCGAAGGAGGCGGATGCTCGTGTTACAAAGACCCGGGCCGATTATTTTCCAACAGTCACAAACCAGAGCTATGCGTTGCACACCTCGCAGACTGATTACATGACCATCCCTGCGGGATCGATGGGGACGTATGCCACTACCGGTCCAATCCCCAGCAGTGACGTCAAGATTGAACTCGGCGAGCAGAACTTTGGCGTAATGACAACCACGGCGGAGCAGCCCGTTACGCAAATGTTCTTCAAGATCCGCGCGGATGTGAAATCGGCAGAGGCCGAGGCTCGCATGGCCCACAGCAACCTGGACCGGGAGCGCAACGAGGTCTCGTTGAAAGTCAAGAAGGTCTACTACCAACTGCTATCCGCCCAGCAGCGCAAGATTGCGGATGAACTCCGCATCGAGGCGAACCAGCAGCAATTGCAAGAGGCAAGAACCTCGGTAGAAGGCGGCGTCGTGCTTCAGGTGAAAGTCCTGGAAAGCGACGCGCAGATCGCAGAGGCGCGAAACGAGCTCGGGCAGATTGAAGATGACATCGCGGACATGCAGAACACATTCAATGATCTTGTTGGGCTTCCGCTAAGCACGAAGACCCAACTGATCGAACCGGTTGAGGAGACCCAGGCAACCGGAGTACTCATCTCTGCGCCGGCCGATCCCGAGAGCCAGGCGCTGGGGCACAATCCCGAGTTGCTGTCGGCGCGTGAAGGACTGACGAAGGCGCACGCGGACCTGAAAGCGGCGAAGTCGGAATACATTCCCAGCATCTCCGTTTTTGGACAGTACGTTTATCAGAACGGAGCGCCGCTGCTGCCTCAAAGCTCGGGCGCGACCGGGGTACGCATGGACTGGACAATCTCCGAGTTCGGTAAGCGAATTGGCCTGGTCCGCGAGCGAAAGTCACAGGTCGCGGAGGCTGAACAAAAGCTCCAGGCTACAGAGAACAGAGTGCGTATGGATTTCGAGTCAGAAGTCCGCAAGATCCACCGCTCCGAAACCAGCCTGGAGGCAGCACGCAGGAACGTTGCCGCGAGAGCCGAGATCGTCCGCATCAGGGGCGATCAGGTCGAAGCCAAAACCGCGAATCTGAGCGCGCTCAAAGAGGCACAGGCACAACTCGCCGACGCCAAGGCACAGCTCTTTGACGCCGAGATGAGCCGGGCTGTCGCTCAGGCTGAACTGGCACGAACTGCAGGACAGCTGTGACAAGGCAGACCGACGGTTTTCGGATAGGTAGGCAATAACTTCAATGAGTTTGGAAAGGAGAGATTCTTATGAGCACAAAAGGTGGGATCGCACCCGGAATCAGTCCAGTGGCCCCAAGGACGCCGGAGGAATGGCGTGTTTCAGAACTTCTCAAACAGTACGGGTGCGGCCCGATCGCTTTTGCCGGCTCGGAAAATGCGTTTTACGAGCGGCACCTGGTCTTCGATCGCATTATCAACCCGCGTGTCGCGACATCGCGAGAACGCTTTGAGGCTTTTGCACATTCGATCCGAGACGTCCTCGCGCAACGCTGGGTGCTGACGAAGAGCACATATAACAGTGTTAATCCCAAACGCGTTTATTACCTCTCGATGGAGTTTCTCATCGGCCGTTCGCTGAACAATAACATAACTAACCTGTTGCTCAGTCCATTGGTTCGATACGCGGCAAAGGAGAAGGAACTCGACTGGCTGGAGGTGATTGAAGAGGAGCCGGATGCCGGGCTCGGCAACGGGGGCCTCGGGCGGCTCGCGGCTTGTTTCCTGGATTCCATGGCCACTATGGAATTGCCGGCTGTGGGGTATGGGCTGCGGTACGAATACGGCATGTTCAAACAGACCGTCGTGAATGGATGGCAAAAGGAGAATCCGGACAATTGGATCCGCAGCGGCGACCCCTGGGAGGTCTCGCGCCCTACCGAGATGGTGGAAGTGAAGCTAGGTTGCACGTTTAAGTTAGTCGTAGGCAGCTTTCAGGTTCTACGTGGTCAGCCATCAAGCCTGATCGGCATTCCCTTTGATCGACCGGTTGTGGGGTACGGAGGAAAAACGATCAACACCCTCCGGCTGTGGGCCGCAGCGGCGCCGGAATACTTCGATTTCGAGGAATTTGGGGCCGGTGGTTTTGCAGAAGCGGTGGAAGAGACGCTTGAGGCGGAGTCCCTGACCCGCGTATTGTATCCCGACGACTCAACTATGGCAGGGCAAGGACTGCGATTCTTCCAGGAATATTTCCTGGTGGCCTGTTCACTCGCTGACATTGTACGTCGATTCCGGCGGTTTAATAACGACTGGGACGAGCTGCCGGAAAAGGCTGCGATCCAGCTTAACGATACGCATCCCTCGTTGGCTGTCCCCGAGCTGATGCGAATCTTGCTGGACGAGGCCCACCTGGGTTGGGACCAGGCGTGGGATTTGACTCGGAAGACGCTTGCATATACCAATCACACCTTGCTGCCTGAAGCGCTCGAGAAGTGGCCCGTAGAGTTATTTGAAATACTTATCCCGCGCCATTTGCAAATCATTTATGAGATCAACCGCCGTCTGCTTGATGAGGTGCGCCTGCGCTTCTCCGGCGATGACGGACGTGTGGTGCGCGTGAGTCTTGTCGAAGAGGGCGGCCAACGCAAAATCCGCATGGCCAACCTGGCAATCGTTGGCTCGCACAGCACCAACGGCGTCGCCGCAGTGCACTCGAAACTTTTGCGTACGACCACAGTCAGGGATCTGGCTGAGATGTACCCGGAACGCTTCAGCAACAAAACGAACGGAGTCACGCCACGGCGATGGCTGCTCCAAGCGAATCCCAAGCTTGCCAGTGCCATCTCGGAAGCCATTGGCGACGGTTGGATCACAGACCTGAACCAACTCAGCAGGTTGAAAGCACTCGCCGATCATGCCGGCTTTCGTGACGCATTTCTCGCGTCCAAACGCGAAGCCAAAGTGCAGTTTGCCAATTGGCTGAGGTCCACATCTGGAGTGGACGTCGATCCTGACTCGATATTCGACTGCCAGATCAAGCGAATCCATGAATACAAGCGGCAACTGCTGAATGCGTTGAGGATTGTCGTGGTCTATAACCGGCTCCGAGCGAATCCCAATCTCGAAGTAGTGCCGCGGACCTTTTTCTTTGCGGGTAAAGCTGCGCCCGCGTATCGGCTGGCCAAGTTGATCATCAAGTTCATCAATAATCTCGCCGGAACGATCGATGGCGACCCCGCTGTACGCGGCAGAATCAAAATTGTGTTCCTGCCCGAGTACAACGTTTCGCTTGCAGAACGGTTGATTCCGGCGAGCGATGTCTCGAACCAGATCTCCACGGCGGGCTATGAAGCGAGCGGAACGAGCAATATGAAGTTCATGATGAACGGAGCACTCACAGTCGGAACTCGCGACGGCGCAAACATAGAGATGGCGGAGGAGGCCGGTGAAGACAATCTATTCATGTTCGGCCTTACTGTCGAGCAAGTCGAGAACAGCCGCGGGTGGTACAACCCATTCTGGCATTACGAGAATGAGCCGGAGACCCGAGCGGCGCTGGATCTGATTCTCTCTGACTATTTCAGCCAGAATGAACCAGGAGTTTTCGCCCCATTGCGCGACACTCTTTTGACGAATGGCGACCACTACATGCACCTGGCGGATCTCACTTCGTACTGCCAGGCGCAAGAGGCGGTTGGGACGCTATACGCCAAGCCGGAGAAATGGGCCGCTAAAGCAATCTTGAATATAGCTAGTTCCGGAAAGTTTTCGAGCGATCGCACCATCGCCGAATACGCAGGGGAGATATGGAACGTACAGCCATGTCCAGTGCCAGAGTAGGGGTAAGGGAAAAACCGCTTCCAGCCCTCACGACTGGCCGTAGCTTGCCCATTGGCGCCACGCTGGTCAGTGGAGGCGCTAACTTCTCAGTCTTCTCCCGGAGTGCGGAGTGGATCGAACTGCTGTTTTTCGATCGGGTCGAGGATCCTCGACCCGATCGTGTCATCCCCATCGATCCATTCGCCAACCGTACCTATCACTATTGGCACGTATTCGTACCTGGCGTGGAGGTTGGCCAGATCTACGGATTTCGAGCCCACGGGCCGTTCGAGCCAGATCGGGGTCTAAGGTTCGATCCATCAAAGCTATTGCTCGACCCATACGGCCGGGCCGTTGCCGTCCCGAAGAATTATAGCCGTGAAGTAGCGCGTCTCAAAGGCGACAACACCGCGACGGCATTGAAGAGCGTCGTTACGGACGTGCGCGCGTATGACTGGGAAGGAGACATGCCCCTGCAGAGGCCGTGGTCACGCACCATCATCTATGAGATGCATGTGCGCGGCTTTACCGTACATCCCAGCTCTGGGTTGCCGGAATCAAAGCGTGGCACGTACGCCGGAGTTATCGAGAAGATCCCCTACCTCCAGCAACTGGGGATTACTGCGGTCGAGCTGCTTCCCGTGTTTCAGTTCGATGCACAGGATGCGCCTGCAGGCTTGACGAACTACTGGGGCTATTCACCGGTTTCATTTTTTGCCCCGCACCAGGGATACAGCTCCCGTCAGGAACCGCTTGGAGCGCTGGATGAATTTCGGGACATGGTGAAGGCGCTGCACCGGGCCGGTATTGAAGTGATTCTCGATGTCGTCTTCAATCACACGGCGGAAGGCGGACACGATGGGCCAACGCAGTGCTTCCGCGGACTGGATAATCCCACCTACTACGTTCTGTCTGAAGACCGCTCGCACTACGCGAACTTCACCGGTACAGGAAACACAATGAATGCGAATCATCCAGTCGTACGGCACATGATTGTGGACGGCCTCCGTTACTGGGTGAATGAGATGCATGTGGATGGGTTCCGCTTCGATCTTGCGTCCATCCTTGCGCGCGACTCGTCCGGCGCAGTCATGCCGAAT
This sequence comes from uncultured Acidobacteriaceae bacterium, assembly GCA_963725225.1. Taxonomy (GTDB): domain Bacteria; phylum Acidobacteriota; class Terriglobia; order Terriglobales; family Acidobacteriaceae; genus Silvibacterium. The sequence continues at coordinate 24,017 of CAVRXY010000015.1, read as the reverse complement.
CCTCCGGTGCTTTGGGACATCGAATCGGACGCGGCACTGGCCGGTACGAAGATGATCGCGGAGGCCTGGGACGCGGCAGGACTTTATCAGGTCGGCAGCTTCCCGGGGGACAGTTGGAAGGAGTGGAACGACCGATTTCGCGATGATGTCCGCGACTTCTTACGGGGCGCGAATGATTCGGTGGGGCGCGTTGCGGATCGTCTGCTTGGCAGCCCCAGCATTTATGGTTGGAGGGAGCGCGAAGTCGAGGAGAGTATCAATTTCGTTGCGTGCCACGATGGATTTACTCTGAACGACCTCGTCTCTTATAACTACAAGCACAACGAAGAAAACGGCGAAGGCAACCGCGACGGACGGGACGATTACCTGAGCTGGAACTGCGGCTTCGAAGGTCCGACGGATGATCCCGAAATCGAGGCTCTCCGCAACCGGCAGGTGAAGAACTTTTTCACAGCAGTCATACTGGCTGCGGGTGTTCCCATGTTTGTTATGGGAGACGAGGTGCGACGTAGTCAGCGTGGCAATAATAATGCCTACTGCCAGGATAATGAGACGAGCTGGTTCGACTGGAATCTGCTGTCCAAACATGCCGACCTCTTCCGGTTTGTGAAGTTGCTAATTGAACGCCGTATGGTGCGCGACGTGGAACATGAACGCCACCGCCTGAGTTTGAGTCTGGCTCTCCGCGAACAAAAGGTTGCCTGGCACGGCGTGAAACTCAATCAGCCGGATTGGTCTTCTTTTTCGCACAGCGTCGCAATCGGCGGGGACCTGAAGAGCGAACGGATATTGGCGCACCTCATCTTGAATGCTTATTGGGAAGCTCTTGAGTTCGAAGTTCCGATATTGAGGGGTACGGAGAAATGGCGGCGGTGGATCGATACTGCGCTGGATCCTCCGCATGAAATTTCCGAATGGAATACGGAGAAACTGGTTCTGGGGACAACATACCGTGCTGGTGCACGGTCGATAGTGGTGTTAATCGCAGGTGACGGATGAATAGCGGACATTTCAAATGGAGTTCAATCGGCGCCCGCGGAACCTTCCTCGCGCCAGGAATATGCTTCTGCCAGCTCATTCGACAGGCCCGGTAGTTGGACAAAGTGACACAATCATGACCGCGTTCTCACAACTGACCTATACGGTAGTGCTGCTTGCGGTTCTTGCCGAACAACTCTACGTGCCTATCCCGTCGGTCGTTTTTCTGATGGCCGCAGGTGCACTTTCGGCACGTGGGGAAATGCGCACGAGCATCGTTGTCTCTCTGGGTATTTTGGCTTGCCTCGCAGCGGATTCGGTATGGTTCTGGTTCGGCCGGAAGTGGGGTTCTCAATCTGTGCGGCTGCTCTGCCGCTTGACTGCCGACCCGCGAAAATGCTCCAGGAATGCGCATGAAAGGTTTAGCCGCTTTGGCCCCGCTTTATTATGTGTGGCCAAGTTCTTTCCGGGACTGGGTGCCGTCCTTCCGCCGCTTGTTGGCGCGGAAGGAGTGTCGCTCGCCCGTTTCCTTGCCCTCGATACGTTAGGAGCCTTCCTCTGGTCAGGCTTCTATGTAGGGCTGGGCTACCTCTTCTCGAATGAACTGGAGGTTGCCATTCGCTGGGTCAGACATTTTGGGACCGCCTTCGCTATCGCGATTGGGATTCCGATCGGTCTCTATCTCGGCTGGCGTGGACTGGTCCTGGTGCGAATGATCCGTCGGCTACGGCTGCGCCGCATTAGCCCGCCGATGCTCGATCGCAAACTGAAATCCAATAGGAAAGTCGCAGTGCTCGACCTGTTGGAGTTCGAAGAAGAAACGGACGGTGAAAGCCCCGAGGCTATTCCCGGCGCTTTCAGGGTAGATCCCACTCACCTGCGAAAGTCCCCACATATCACTGTTCCGGATGATGTCGAGATTATTCTCTATTCTTCTTCTGGAGGCGACACCTTAAGCGCGCGGGTCGCGGTGGCATTGAAACGCATAGGCGTTGACAAAGTATGGGTGCTGGAAGGTGGACTTAAGGCATGGCGCGAACACGGGTTCCCTGTCTCTCAGTCCCTGGAAGCACCCGAAGTCGTTGCAGAGCGCCTTGGAGTTAGGTTGCCAAGTCCATAACTAGCTCGGATGGGGACAGAGATGAACTGGGCAATGAAGCGCGTCGTGCCCTGCTCTTCTCGGTCGCAATGAATGGAGCGGAATGAAGCTGATCAGACGGTCTTGCAGATTTGCTCTACCGGAGCTTCATAGAATCCCTTGCGCGAGCTTTAGCTCATGTTTCCTCAGAAGCGGTGGGCTTTGAGTAACTGATCAAACATCTGACCCTGGAAGTCACAAACAAAGAGCACTCAAGGCCACCTGCCCGTGTAGTCCGCATCTCGGACAAATGGCATTCGGATTTCAAATGACGTTACCAGGACAACGTGCGCATCCAGACACGGGGTAAGGCCAAGGCCGAGAATGGAACTCAGCTCAACAATCTATTCCACGAGGCGGAATTACGAGTTCAATTTGCGAAAGTGGATCATTCCGCGATGGGGAAACTATGAACTCGGTGAGGTGCGAACGATCGAAGTCGAATCCTGGCTGCGAAGCCTGCCGTTAGCCAGAAGCAGTTGCGCCAAAATCCGCAACTTGATGTCTGTGCTCTTCAATCACGCCTGGGGGCATGAGTTGTTTGATCGGAATCCCATCAAGCTCGTTCGCCAGAGCGCCAGGATACGGGCCGCTCCCAATGTCCTCGCCCCGGCTGAAATCAAGCTTCTCTTGCATCATCTTGACCTTCGAGAACGAACTTTAGTTCTGGTGGCAGCCTCAACCGGCTTACGTCAAAGTGAGTTATTTGCGCTCAAGTGGGGCGACATCGATTTTTCCCAGGGCACCATGAATGTGACGCGTTCGATCGCCTACTATCCTCTGCCGCAGGAAGAAGGAGAGCGCCTGCGAAAACTTTTGGACTTCTCGGTCGGAACGGCCAGCGTTTACAAACACGAGGCGAGGCTCCTGATCGGAATGCTCCACCTCGAACAGAGTGGGAGCTCCGACCGCGACCGACGTCACCGCTTCGGGTAGGCGAATGGTGGTGGTGAACAGCGGACGCAGGTGAAGGTCTGTGACGTTATTTCCCGAGATCGGTAAATCCGTTACTGCCGGTTTCACATCGGCGGCAGTTTCCGTGACGGTTGTGAGTTGCTGGGCTTGACTCAGAACTGCGCCCGCAAGAATGCTGATGAGACCAATTGTCCGGATTGAATGCATGTCACTGTCCTCTCCCGGGCGTTGGAATATCCCGGTCTGCTTGCTCGTGCAACTCCAGCTCATATCGACGGCGGACCGCTTCGACGTAGGACACGACATCGGGATTTCGGTAGCACAGTCCTTGCCGAGCAATTCGCCGTGAACCGCAGTAGTATGCGGCTACCGCCAGTCGCATCTCCCCGCGAAACTCTGTCATGAGATCCGCAAGGTATTGGATCCCCCCGCTGAGATTCTCCGTTATGGAAAAGCGGTCCCTGACGAAGTACATTCCTGCCGTCGCCGGCATGAGCTGCATCAGGCCTGCTGCGCCTTTGGTCGACAGCGCACGCGGGTTCCAGTTCGATTCCTGGGCGATGATGGCATGTACAAGCGCCCGTGGGACGCCGTAATGGTCGGCGTAGGCATCAGCGTAATACTTCAACTCAGAATTTCCTTCCTGCCTCATCTCGGCCGTGGCCGGAATCGCCAATGTCAGCGCGAAAAGTGGCAGTGCGAAGAGTCTTTTCATGCTTCCGCCTTCTCAGCGAGGATTGCGTCTAAGTCGGGCTCTTCCTCTGGAGACATCTCAGAGGCATGCCGGCTGGCGATGCGCACGATCGACTCGAAAGCCTGTTTCATCAACAGGCGCTTTCGATCTCCTTCTGTCTTTGCGATCAAGGGCAGCATGATGTCCTTGTGTTCGGGCTTGATCTGATCGATTCCAAGGAGCTGCATAGCCAGGGCCACGTCATTCATCTCAGAAATCGAGGGCGGCTTTTCCATGGTGTAGGCGCGCAGGCTTTTCGCAAGCCCTGCAATGAAGCGGTGTGTCTTTTCGCTCGCGCTGGGCGTGCGCTTTGCCACGATCGCTGCTTCCCGTTCCGCGGTTGGGTGCTCAACCACGAGATAGAAGCTGCGCCGGCGAAGGGGGTCGCCTAAACGTCGCTCTTGATTCGAGGTCAGAAAAACGTAGGGTATCGACGTTGCCTGAACGGTCCCCATCCTGGGGATGGAGAGGGTCCAGGCGGAAAGCAGTTCCAGGAGCATTGCTTCGAAGGCGTAGTCCACTTTATCGATTTCATCGATGAGCAGGATACAGCGTTGGTCCTGTTCGATCGCTTCGAGCAATGGACCGGCCATGAAATACGCCCGGCTTGTCACCTCGCGCTTGATTTCGGCCCAATCGGGCGCTTGGTCGCTCTTGCTCATCAAGAGCACATAGAGCTCTTGCAGGCTCTTGTCGTATTGCCCGATGGCTTTTTCTTCGTTGATACCCTGGTAGCACTGCAATCGCAGGATCGGAACGCCGTAAGCACGCGAGACCGACGCGGCCAATTCCGTCTTGCCGGCGCCGGCGGGCCCTTCGAGCATGATGGGGCGATGGAGCTTTCCGGCCAGGTAGACGGTGGTGGCAGTCTTCTGATCGGTGAAATAGCCTACGCGCTCCAGCGCAGCGAGGGTTTCGCCTGGGGATGCATACATCAGGTCCGTCCTCCTGGATCGCTCTCAGGTGGTGAGAGTGTAGGACGGACCCGGTTTTCGGTCAAACTGGCGGAGGTTCGGACCGGACTCTAGTGCTCGGGGTAAATTTTCTGGTCCGGCCCCATCCAACCCTTCTCAGTCAATTGGAACGGATAGTTACTCTGATAGGTCTGGATTGTCCCGGGAGGTCGGTTTCCGAGCTGCACCAGGCTCTTCTCCTTTGCTTCGTAGTACAGCGTGTACACTTGCACGCCATTAACCTCTTCCATCTGGCCGTTGGTTTTTGTAAGGCTGATCAATTCCTCCAAATAAGGTTTCGTCTGGGTATTTTTCCAGACCGCGATGGCGTCTTGCTCAGTTGGAGGAGATGGTGTTCGCTTGCATGCCGTCATCAGGCATGCAGCTGCAAGCCCCAGAGTCATCAAAGAGTAGAAGCGCTTCATAGGGGGAGTTGATCCTTATTGGGGAGTTGGCCCTTTCGCTTTCTCCGTATTTTCGAGAATTGGCTTCATCTGGTCAAACGTCGTATTGAACGCGTCCCGAGCTTCGATAAGTCCTCTTTCAGGTCCGTATCGAATCACAAGATGTACGATGAGCGCCCGCACTAACGCGATGTCGGCCAGCAATGGTATGAACGGCTCCGGGCTTGAAGTCTCCATGTCCTGGACGAACGCCAACAGCCTCTCTGTGTACTCGTCACTGCGCGCTTTGCCCAGATCAGTGACCCGATCAAACTCTTTGCTTGAATCGTCGTTCATCGCTTTTTATCGAAACATGGCCCTGGACAACATCATTGCCCCTTACCCAAGGACGGAAGTACCGCCACCGCACAACGATCAGCGCTCATATACTCCCCATTCTTGGCCATATCGAGCTTGCAAAGCTGACGCATGGCCGTGTGAAGAAGTGGCGCGATGATCTTGCCGACGCAGCGCCACGACTGCGCAGCAAAGCTAGAAAGGCTCAGCAATTCAGCGAGCGACCAAAGAGCAAAGCGACCGTCAACAAATGTCTGAACGTCCTGAAGGCGATTCTCAATTACGCCAAGGCTGAGAAGCGAGCGGTTGCCACAGATGCCGCGTGGTGCGATGTAAAGCCCTTCAAAGGCGCTGACCAGCCGAAGGTTAGGTTTCTGTCCGCCGATGAGATTAAAGCCTTTGTACCGGCCTGTGATGCGGATTTCCAACGCCTTGTAAAAGGGGCAATCCTCACGGGAGCCCGGTACGGCGAATTGACGGGCTTAGAAGTCGATCACTTCAACGCCCAGGACGGAAAGCTATTCATTGCCAAGAGCAAGAACGGTGAGGCACGTTACGTCGATTTGAACGCAGAAGGCATAGCATTGTTTATCGCGTTGACTGATGGCCGGAAATCGACCGAACGAATCTTCCTTCGCTCAAACGACAAAGCGTGGAAGAAGTCAGAGCAATTCAGGCCGATGGTTTCAGCATGTGAAGCTGCCCATATTGAAGGCGTAACGTTTCACATCCTGCGCCACACATACGCAAGTCACGCGCTGAAGAATCGTATGCCGCTTGAAGTCTTAAAGGAACAGCTTGGGCATAAGACATTGGCGATCACAATCCGTCATTATGCACATCTATGCGCTGACTATAAGCAACAGTCGGTTCGTGCTCATGCACCATCGTTCGGATTCACCGCCGAAGCGAAACCATTCTTGGTTGGCAAGGCAATCTGACGCATTTAGGCCCCCCATCTTTGTATCGATCAATGCTGCATAGTCAAGCTGCCGCTAAACCTTTTTATACCGTAGCGTTGTGTCGAAGGCGATAGCTTTTCCCTGATTCCGATTTGCCGAACGTCACAGACACAGTTACAGTATTTGATCTGCCGGTGTTTCCTGCGTGTTATCCAATCACGATCTCTACCCTATTGATTCCATTTGATTTGCCGATTTGCCGAAGGTTAGACGGCACGTGGGCAAATCGACCAATTCTGATCTGCCGTCAAAAACACACTCCTAGAGGAGTGTTTTGGCAGATCAAAGTTAGAAACTGGCGAACAGGCGGGAATGACTCCGGCATTCTAGGTCTATTGTCTACCTTGGCCATCGATGCTATATCGCATCAATCGTCGCATTAACTCATCATGTCGATGAACTCCATCAATGGGTCACATATCGTCAATTGACTACATATCATCGCAGCAACACACCTATAATGGTAACCGTTACTTATTAACTACTCGATTGCTGCGGTTACCGTGCTAGAGTTTGCTTCTGTAGTTCACGACTTACTCTGAAAGGTGACTGGATATGATCGGATTCGCTGAAGTCTATACGGCGCTCAATAGCGGCAAGAAGGTTCGGCGCAAGCGTTGGGACAAAGGAAGCGTCATGTTTGCTCACAATCGGACGCTAATGTATTCGAGCCGTGGAAGAGAAGCAAGAACCGCATCTAGGGCGTGTTAACACTATCTGAGAGCTTCGACGATGAGGGCGAAGCAAAGGAAGGCGAGGAAGACGCAATCCAGTTTCTCGAAGCGGGAGAAGATGCGACGGTAGCCTTTGAGCCTTCTGAAGAGGCGTTCGATCTCGTTCCGTTTGCGATAGAGCGCCCGGTCATAGCGCCAGGGATCAACCCGGTTGGACTTCGGCGGAACGACAGGAACCATGCCCAGTTCGAGCACCAGTTGCCGAGTCTCATTACCTTCGTAGGCGCGGTCCATCAGCAGGGGCAGTCCGGCAGGCATTGGTCCCAGATCCCGGAGTAGTTCGCGGCCTTCAGGGGCATCGTGCGCGTGGCCTGGTGAGAGAGCAAAGGTTATGGCCGTTCGAGCATTCGCGGCAACCAGATGAATCTTGGTGGTCCATCCGCCGCGCGACTTGCCGATGGCCTGTGGTCCGTTTTTTTTAACGCCCCGGTGCCGTCCGGGTGGACCTTCACCGCGGTCGAGTCCAGACTAAAGGCTTCGATGCGAATGCGTACGATCTGCTCCAGTTGTAGCTGTTCGAAGATACGATCCATGGCCCCGCTTTTGGACCAACGGTTCATGCGCGTGTAGATGGTGTGCCAGTTACCGAACCGTTTTGGAAGCCCGCGCCATTTGCATCCGTGCTCGGCCACATAGAGTACAGCATTCAGAAACTGGAGGTTGGATAGACTCACATTGCCCCGCTGCACCGGCAGGATGTCCTTGATTCGCGCGTACTGGTCTTCGCTGATTTCCATCTATCCCTAACTTACTTGACTTAGATGGAAATAGTGTTAACACGCCCTAGTGACCATTTGGACTGGCGGGACATGACGGCGAACGATTGGGAGATTCTATAATCGCTCAGAATTGAGCCAGGAGCCGCCAGGAGCGTTTAGAAGTACTAGCGGGCTCGCCCGAAGGCTACCGACGCGCTATGAGTCAAATCTGCGCGTTCGCAATACTCTCCGGCAAGTACAGCAAGCGCTCATCGATCTGCTGACTGACGAGAAGCATCCCCAGGCGAAGACATTTCGAGCGATCACGATAGTCAATCGAGCGTCCGGTGGAGCGGGCATCGTTTCACAGAAGCGTACACCGGCGACTGAAACGAAACAGCCCGTCCGCTCTGGGCTCAAGTGAGAGGAAATCAATGAGCAGGCTTCTCGTGATTCCAGAAATCTTGTCACTGTTTAGCGTAGTGGTCAGCTTTTGGTGCTACGTGGTCAATAACTCTAAGCCAACGAAGGGTGCGTGATATGACAGCCATGACTGAATTTGTTAGGTGGTCGGCAGACACAATTACACGCAGCGGTCATTTGCGGGAATACAAACCATCGAGCGCCGCAGAGGAGTGTAGCAACATATACAAGCTCGATATTGAGCATTTCTTGAAACACAAAAACTCTTGCATGTTCATTCGTGAAGCTGCGCCAAATGAGTTCGAAAATGGCTTTGATTTGGCAATGAAGATAAACCTTATCGAACTCTATCAAAAGCGACCTAAACTCTGGGTATTTTGTTTTGGCGATGAAACGCAGCATTTCAGCACGCCAGTTTATGCAGGATGGCACTTCTTCGGTGTAAGAACATGTCGCGGTCTGATGTTTGCGGATACGGTCAATGATCGCGCAACACGCCTATTGCTTTCCGAAATGAACGACCGAGGCGGACTAGATAGCGAAGCGGCCTTTAGCTGGCGTCAGAAGTGGATTAAAGCTATTGACGACTACAAACAGATGCTGTCGCCTTCGAAAGAGTCGGTGATTCACTGATGAATGTACCTTCGAACAATGAAGTAGCGCTGTCTCTAATCAAAGACGGTTTTCATATTGTTCCTTGTGACCCTGTGTCTAAGAAACCATGCGGAGAGCTTGTTCCGAATGGCTTCTATGACGCATCGAACGACGAAGTACAGGTTAGAGAATGGTGGAACTGGAAACGACAGCATCTAATTGTCGGCATTTGGCCGTCGAAGTCAAACATCGTAGTTATAGACTGCGACAACAAAGACGGCAAGCAGGGTGTCGAAGCGTTCCATAAACTTTGCACTGAACGCGGCATCGATCTATCGAGTGCTTTCATCGTTTCCACACCTAACAATGTGCTGCATTATTACTTCCGGTCAAACGTCAAATTCGGCAATTCGGAAGACAAGCTGCCGGATGGCGTTCAGATTCGCAACGACAAGGGCTACGTTATCTCTGCTGGCAGCACCTTAAGCGATGGGCGCTCGTACCGACTGGTACAGGGCTCAGTGGACACGATTCCACAATTGCCTGACGCCCTGGCAGCCCTTTTGCGGCCTGTAAACGAATCGGCAACCCCTGGGCTGCCCATAGTGGCGGCAACGCCTCAGAAAGTCACAGAGCGCCAGCGTTCGTATGCTCTTGAGGCAATGAATGGCATGTTGGACGAAATGCGGCCACTGACTAAGCCCGGTTCAGATAGAGACGCGCTGTACAACGAGCGTCTGTACAAGATGGGCGCTTATGTCCGCGAGGGATGGATCGATTTTCAAGTTGTGGCCGGTGCATTTTACGCTGTGATGAGGGAAACGGGTTATCTGGATCTGCCGGAACATCGTGATGCTGTAGACAAGATTAATCGCAGCGTCAAACAAGGAATTGAGACGGCTGATTTACCGCAAAATGCACCGTTGCCGGAAGTCGAAGTACCGCAGTGGCTACGCGATTCAATCGCGCAATGGATCGAAGCGTACAAAGCGGAGCTAAAGGCGCAAGCGGGCTCTCTTTTCGATTTCCTCGAAAATATAAAGCCGCTTCAGGAATATGACATTCCACCGATCACTTATTTGGTCAACAGGATGATCCCCGAAGCATCCATCATCATGCTTTCTGGCGGCCCTGGCTCTGGCAAGAGCACTCTTGCCATGAAAATTGCATATCTGGCTAGTGTCCCGAATCAGAAATAGATTGAAGAATACAGTTAGGTGCGGCATAGTTGGATATGGCACTGGGCCGTCCCACCAAACCGCTCGACGTAAGCGCCGCGGAAAAGGAAAAATTGACGCTGCTGGCGCGTCGGCCGAAGTCTTCGCAGGCCACAGCCATGCGCGCCCGCATAGTGCTGGGCTGTGATGACGGCCTGAGCAACAGCGCTGTGGCCAGGAAGCTGAATATCACCGGAGCCACTGTATGCAAATGGCGCGAGCGTTTTCGAGTCAACAGGCTGGAAGGGCTGCTCGATGAGCCGCGGCCGGGCGCTCCGCGCTCGATCAGCGATGCCGAGGTCGAGGCGGTGATCACGCAGACGCTGGAATCGATGCCCACCAACTGCACGCACTGGAGCACGCGGCTGATGGCGCAGAAGACTGGGCTGTCGCAGACTGCGATTGTGCGCATCTGGCGCGCCTTTGGACTCCAGCCGCACCGGGTGGAGAACTTCAAATTCTCCAAAGACCCGCAGTTTGTCGAGAAGGTCAGGGACATCGTCGGGCTGTATATGAATCCACCGGAGCACGCGATGGTGCTGTGCGTGGATGAAAAGAGCCAAGTACAGGCTCTGAACCGCACGCAGCCGATTCTGCCCCTGGCGCCAGGCGTGCCGGCCCGCCAGTCCCATGACTACGAACGGCATGGCGTCACTTCGCTGTTCGCCGCGCTGAATGTGGCCACCGGCGAGGCGCTCGGCAACTGCCATCGTCGCCATCGGCATCAGGAGTTCCTGAAGTTTCTGGCCCGGATCGATGCCGCCGTCCCCGCCGACATCGAGGTGCATCTCGTGATGGACAACTACGGCACGCACAAAGTCGACAAAGTGCGGAACTGGTTCGCACGCCATCCCCGCTATCATGTGCACTTCACTCCCACCAGCGGAAGCTGGCTGAACCTGGTCGAGCGACTCTTTGCCGAGATCACCGAGCGCTGTGTTCGCCGCGGCAGCCATACCGCAGTCCCTCAGCTGGAGAAGGCCATGCTGAACTATCTTCGAGAACGCAATCGCGCACCGAAACCTTTTGTGTGGACCGCTGACGCCGATCTCATCCTTGGCAAAATCCAGAGGCTTTCTAAACGAATCTCTGACTCAGGACACTAGATAGGGATTGCCGATATTTGGAACTGCACAAATCGCGAGGCGAGTTCTGCACCTTGACGTGCGAATTCAACAGGCATGCCATCCTTGCCGTTTACAGGCTTGCCGTCGCTGACAGACACAACGGTGAGTTTTCCATCGATCAACTCACATTTCATGCCCTTTGCAAATTGCTCAAGCCACAAATCTGGTGCCGTGCTGATTTGCTCGCTCATCTGTTTCAACGGAGCAACAATGGTCAACTGATGAACCTGATCGTTCGCTGCGGTCAAATGCTTCTGTGAATCTGCAAGTGTCGATTCGACCTCAGCCAGCTTTGCCTTACGGGTCTTGTTCTTCTCCGTAAGCTCGGCAACGGTGCGTTTCAATGTGTCGTTCTCGGCTTGAATCGCTGCGATCTGTTCCGGTGTAAGCTCCATCAATCACCTTCCTCAAGCGCATTGCAGAACTCAACGAAATTCTGCTGATTGATCTTCTTGCCTTCCTTCGCCATTGCGGTTGAAAACTCTAACCAAATAGCTTTCATCGATGGAGTCATCAGACGGGCATCGAATACTGCGAGCCTGAAGACACGAACGGCTTCGTCTTCATCCCATAACCCTTCCATCCAAAGCGGCGAGTCTTCGACAGGTTTGTTTGGTTCGGTTTTATGACTCGCTTCGTCTCGCTGAAGCACTCGCTGTGGGTCCAAGTACTCGTCAATCGCGCATTCAAGCAACTCTTGCAGCGTCTTTCCTTCGTGCTTCGCTAAGACGTTTGCTATGAAATGTCTCTTTGGCTTCGTAATGAAGTTGATCGCGCCGGAGCTATTGTTTCTTGCTGGTTTCCGCATCTCTCGTGATTTCTCCATGTTAGATTGTGAATAACTACAAACCCGTCGTCTGTAGTGAATGAAACATATCATGGGTTTTCAGATGTCGTCGTTTCCATGTAACTCTTGAAGTTACACATTAAACATGACGGAGGGTATGACAGGAAGCAGTAATTATGCAGGTCGCAGGCACGTTTAACAGAGAAGATCGGTCAGAAGTAGGGCAAGACCGACTTTTACAAAAAAAGTTGTTGATAGGAAAAGACGAGACGTGCCGGAAGGAAATTTTGGGAACTACATTTATGTTGGCCAGGAATTCGCACAAAATGGAAAAGGGACGCCGGTTAGCGTCCCTCTGCTCTTACCACCGCTGTAGGCGTTATGCCTTCGCAGTGTGAGAACTAATCAACTGCCGTAGTCTTGCTAAATCGATCTTTCGCGTCATGCGTCGTCTAATAGTCGATTCTTCCAATTCAAGCATTTCGCAAAGTTTGCTGAAGCTTTCATTCGGATATGTGAAGAATGCTATCGCACGTCTATCTAACTTATGTATCGCATCGTAGATTGCAAGTCTCAACACTTCACACCATAGCCTTTGCTCAGATGACTTTGGTGTGATTCGGAAGTGTCGCCGCAACGTACAAGTGATCCTTCTTTAGCATTCAGCTTTTCCTTTACGCCCTGGGACGCCATACAGGAGCTTCGCCGCTCCATGATGGGAGTAGAACGTAAGAGGGCGCTTGGATCACGTCAGAGGCCGCAGGAATAGGCTCAGGAGCCAGGATAGCGCCTTGGTATGCCAATGCCTCAAGCGGCTCCTGTGAAGGGCTCACAGGGGCTTCTAACTGGGGAGCAAGCGGCTGCTGCGCCTCAATGAGCAAGCGTCTTTGCTGAGCAGCTGACTTAGCAGCCCATTCCTCATCAGTTCCGAAATCGGTCACTTTGAGCACGTGGATAGGTTGATTGTTATTGTTAACTTCGATCTTGCTGTTGGTCACTGCCTGCCAATTCGCCAGCGAACGCTGCTGCTCCCCAGGAGTTGTTGAGGTAGCTCTTGCGCACAATTTGATTGCGAGCAGCAATCTTGTTTGGCGTTGATGTGTGTGTCTGATCGTCAGAAAGGTTCGGATCGCTTCCGCCAGGATCGGCAGGCGACACGAGATCGGCCCACGATGGAATGTTCAACAGGTGACCACCATTGGTGATTTGGGCTTCCATCAGCGCGTTGCCGATGAGCACGCCTGATTGAAACAGCGCGGTGCTAGTCATGCTGTTTTCGGTGAAATAATCGCTGAAATACTGCGGTTCAATAATGTCTGCTAATTGTGTGATAGGCACGGTCATTTTCCTCGATACGAAATTTGAATTGCTTGATTTCGTGTCGAGGCCGACTGGCTTAGACCCGCTGGCGACTGCCAGGGTGTTACCTGTTACGGAGTGTCCCGACTGGGACAAGGGATAACTTAACCTGAGTAGGAAAAGGCGTCAATCCCTATTCTGAAAAAACGATTTCGAAAAGGCGAAAACAGCAAAAAGGTCGAGGGGCAAGACGCCCCTCGTGGTTCACCTAGCCTCTGGCGACTTCAGCAAATCGCTTAGAGACATCCTCTTTGCGGCGCTCTTCACTCTCATTTTGGCGTTCGCGGGCCTCTCTGATGCCGTCTTCAAGAGACCGATCCGTTCGGACCGGCGTTGCCTGTTCGCGTGTGTTCAACACTGCCCAACTGGCCGTCGTTGCTTGTAGAAACTTCTCCATGGCGATCTCCCATATTAGCCTGAGCGGTGGCCTCCTGGTTTGGAGCCTCCGGTTTTGTGTCCTCGGTGTCGTTCAAGTCCGTTCTGAGATCCGAGATAAAACCCTCTTCATCTGGGATGCGCAAGAATCCTTCGAGGGCTTCAAACAGTACCTTTTCGTTCTCGTGACTGGATCGAACAATCCGAAACAGTTCCCTTGCTTCACCCTCATCGATTACAAACCCGTGTACCGGATAGTGATTTGCAAGTCGCTCAATCGTCCCCGACTTTACATTCTTGCTAGCAAGTCTTTGACCATACGCCATGGCGATTTGATTAGCTCGGCGTGCAACCCCTAAGCGCAAAGGGTCTACCTGCGCTGAAATTGGGCTCATGGTGCCCACGGTTAACGCCGTTGCCAACTCCGCAGCGACCTTCGTTGTGATGGCACCCCCGCTGCGTCTAATCAGATTCATCATCTGCTGCTCGAACGAATCGAATGCTGAGGCAGTAATCTGATCCAACGCCTGCACTATGTCCAACCCTGAATCAGCACCTATGATTTCGTTGGGGCGGTCAATCTGAGTATCCAGCGGACCGAGTTCCCCAAAACACGAGAACACAAGTTCGTCAGCACTCAGGGCTAGCAACGTTCCGGCGCTCTTGCAGTATCCGCCGATAAAGAATCGCACGAAGCCCTTCGAATATCGGTTCATCAGAATCCGCCCGATTCGATAGGCCGCGTTTGGATCGCCGCCGTAAGTTGAGATCAGGAGGCAGGCGTTGGGACGCCGCTCTTTTCGGTTGTCGATCAATGTGACAAGTTTGTCGGCAGTGCTCCGCGCTAAAGGCCCGCTGAACAGATATGCGTCTGCATCCTCCTCACGAAGATAGCCTAGGATACGCTGCCGGGATTCGTCTTCCATCGGCTAACCTCTTGCCGTAATTTCTCGAAAGTGTCTATGACTCTTAAGCATTACGGAAATCAAAGGTTCGGCTTCGCTGCTCCACACTTCGCCCACTCGCTACGCTATTCGGTCATGCCCGAACTTCTGCTTTGCTCCCCGGATGCCCTCTCGCTGATCCGCACGCAAGAGGAACGAGCTCGCACGCTCGGCGTCCGGCCCGCAAGCGAAATCACCACAGAGGCTCTCCTGGAGCGGTACAAGAGGCACCAGAAGGCGCGCATACGGCCCACGACCTATCAGCGGCTCGGCGGCATCCTGGCAACGCTACAGGCGCACTTGCCGCAGCAGGCAAAGGCAATCACAAAGCGGACCATCGCTGACTACATCGAAACACGCGCGGACACGGTGAAGCCGGGCACCGTAGCGAAAGAGATGAGCGTGCTAAAGCATTGCCTCAAACTGGCCGTGGAATGGGGCGAACTGCATCAGAATCCGGCGGCTGGTGCGCGGCTTCCCAAACTGCCGCCGGGCAAAACGCGCTATTTGACTCCCGGCGAATTAAGGGCCGCTCTCGAATCGGCTCCAGAATGGATGCGCGCGCCGATGGCCTTTGCTGTTTGCACCGGAGTTCGGCGCGGGGAAATGCTCTCGCTCCGCTGGATGGACGTTGACATGGAGCATCGGCGGCTCTATCTGCGCGAAACCAAGAATGGAGCCTTGCGCGTCCTGCCGCTCTCGGTTGCTGCCCTACAAGTGCTTGGCAGTTTGCACCCCGGCGCGGCGGGTGATCCAGTCTTTGCCGGGGTAGACGCTGCGAATCTCTCCGTCTACACCAAGCGGGTCTTTAAGCGGCTCGGCATCCCGGATGCAAGCTTTCACACCTTGCGACACACGGTGGCATCCTGGCTGGTGCAACAGGGTGTGGATCCGGAGCGCACCCTGGGCACAGAGGAGAAACGTGATCAGGAGGCGCCCGAGCCTGCCGTTGCCATCCAGAAATGGATGGATAGTTTCAAACTGAACATGGATCAATCCGGTTTTGATGAGCAGCGGAAGTCCTGACTGCGTTTCATGTAAGAAGAGCTCGAATTGCCCCAGGCACTCCTGGACAAGTTCCGGAGGCGGCGGTACGAACATCGCATTACCAGGACGACTGCCGCCGATCCAATTCTGGCTTCGTCTGAACTCGCCTGGCTGTTTTCCGCTTCCTCGGCCCTTCGACAGGAGGATTTCATGGATCTCGCGGATCAGTCGCAATGACAGGGGGAATCCGGCACGTAGGCGTTCCAGCCCGTGATTCATGGCGGCGACGTAATTCGAGACTTCCTGCACGTCTTCGATAGGCGCCCCGGGAACCTCTTCGTTTTCGAAGAGCAGCAGGTCCGATAGTGAGGACTGAGTTCCCTCGATTTGGGACGACAGTACGGCTTCCTTGCGTACGTAGGTGTACAGCAAAAGGGAGAGGTCTGGAAGCAGGGACGCGAGCCCGTCGAGCCGGCCGACGGCCTGATTGGCCTGTTCCAGAAGCAGTTGCAACCTGTCGAGTTGCACGGGGGGAACCGGGGGTAAGGGCGGCGGGACGAAGGCGCGAACCGTCTCGTCTTCAAAAACTTTGGAAACGTAGTGGCCGAGGCGGGATTCGGCCGGCAACTGGGACACGAGAACCTTTCGTTGCTTTTTCGGTAACGAAAGGATACAGCATGTTTCTTTAGTTAGGCAACTGAAAACTAAAGCTTTTGGTCGCCAAACCCCACACATTAAGAGGTCCAGTTTCCTCATCCGGCTCTGGAAATAGCCGATTTTGCACGCATATCGAGGCTATGCATTCACGCATGTCCGGGGTATCGGAGGAGTTCCCGCACGCATAAATAGGGTATCGGTTACGCATAACCAGGGTAGGATTTCCAATTATCTTGCTGAAATCAAATGTGTTATATTACGCCCTCTAGTAAACCTGTACCAACATTCCCTTATCCAAACCTGTAACAGCCGGCCAGAAAAGTGGAAAACGCGCGCGATCCGGCCCGCCTTCTGGCAAGGCCCACGAGGACCTCCCACCTGTTGGAGAAAGTGAGTTTGCGTCAGCTACGTCCGAGAATTTTGGGAATGTGATCGACGACGGCGATAGCAGAACTATGTCCGAGTGTAGTTCGATCTTTAGCTGGGATAGACCGCCTTTACCCTGTGGAACGCGTCTATCGCATTTCCGCGAAACCGTGACCTTCCTTGCGGCGTGTCGGCGTATCCCGCACCAAAACTCAATTGAAATGCCCACCACGGTATCCGCAACGGTCCTTTCAAATAGCTGACGCGCCGCGTCGCCCACGCGTAAAGATCCAGAGACAACGGCGACCTCTTCAGGGCTCTAATTGCCCGGAGATCGAGCGGAACAGGAGCCTCAACGAGCTGATCGAAGAACTTCTGAGAGAGCGTGACGCTCGACTGCGCCAAGTGGAGTGCGCGGTAGCTTTTGCGGTGCCCACCAGAGATCGAATTCCTCCGCGAGTAGAAGATTGGAGCCTCCAACGTTGCTCTGCGCCGTTTATCATTCCTCCAGCGCGTCGAGATCGCCGCGCCAAAAAGCCGCTCCATCTGATCCCTAAACCGCGGAATCGTTCCCCAATGACCGCCCGTGCATTGCAAGCCGAGCTGCCCCATGAACCTCGACAGGGAACGTCCAAGCTCCAACCTTCGGTTCCCTGGTCCGCAGAGCCTCGGTTGTCATCCAAATGAGAATCAGCCTTGGATAGGCGCCGTAAGGGAGCCCAGCACCCCCGAGATCCGTAATCGAGAGCGTCACGTCGCCATCGGTACGCGTGTATTGCTTCCCCGGTTGCGCCCGGTGAGGCAGAGTCGTTTGAACGAGCATTTTCGCCATGAACCCGAGCGCATCGCATCAACGGCGGATCTCGCCATGGATTGACTCCGATCAGGGAGAGAATCGCCTCGGACTCCCGCCCTCGCGCGACAGCGCTCGGCGCCTTGAGCCACATTTCCTTTTAGCGGCGCCGCTCTTGCACTGGCGGCCGGGCGCGGTTCCAGAGGTCGATCTTCCCGTGCGTCCGGCCAGAGTATGGATCGAATGCTTGTCAGGTTAGAGGACACTCTTAGGCGTCACCGCGCATTCAGGACGTTTGCGATCTCCGAAGTACGAAAATAGACCCTACGGCCGAGCTCTCAGACGAGCCGCATTGATTTGGTTGACCCATTCCCCCGACGAACGAAGGCCGATGCGGAGGCTCTCGGGAGAGCGATCGAGAATTATTGCCAAATCTGCCATACTCAGGGAGCAAGAGCCATCTCCCCTGACCAGGATTCTCTTCAATAGTCATTGCTGTTCTCCGAACCCATGTGCGCTCCCGATTCATCCTATAGAATCAACTAACGCAATGTACATTTCACAGAACGAACTCGTCTTGCCTTCAATACGTTACTGTATACACTATTGATGTGTACATTTCAATAGAGCTGGGCAAACTCCCCTAATTGCGTTCACAACGACGATGAGCGATCCAGTCAACGGAATGGCCCATTTTTTGTTGCGGCGATTCAAAGGAGAGGTAGTCTCCTCCCTGCTTCCTGCCGGCTTCGCACGTCATCCGCCACCCACCTGCGGGCCTGTTCGGGGCTCTTACGAATACCGTAATCGAAAAGGTACGGCCTGTTTTCTGGACAAAAGGAATTTCAGCGCGGATCAAGTTGGGCACCACTTCCAGATAGTCACCACCCGCACGGAATTCGAGACTTAAGAGATCGATTTCGCGCCTGATCCACGTTTCTTTGGCGTGTGATGGTTCTGGAAACGCAGCGTTGGCCTGTTGGCGCAAATTGAAATCGCAACTTGCCTTCCGGGTCTCCGCGCGGCTAGGAGAAGCATGCTGCGGCTTTGCTCGGCAACCCCTAGTGTCCTGAGTCAGAGATTCGTTTCCAAAGCCTCTGGATTTTGCCAAGGATGAGATCGGCGTCAGCAGTCCACACAAAAGGTTTCGGTGCGCGATTGCGTTCTCGAAGATAGTTCAGCATGGCCTTCTCCAGCTGAGGGACGGCGGTATGGCTGCCGCGGCGAACACAGCGCTCGGTGATCTCGGCAAAGAGTCGCTCGACCAGGTTCAGCCAGCTTCCGCTGGTGGGAGTGAAGTGCACATGATAGCGGGGATGGCGTGCGAACCAGTTCCGCACTTTGTCGACTTTGTGCGTGCCGTAGTTGTCCATCACGAGATGCACCTCGATGTCGGCGGGGACGGCGGCATCGATCCGGGCCAGAAACTTCAGGAACTCCTGATGCCGATGGCGACGATGGCAGTTGCCGAGCGCCTCGCCGGTGGCCACATTCAGCGCGGCGAACAGCGAAGTGACGCCATGCCGTTCGTAGTCATGGGACTGGCGGGCCGGCACGCCTGGCGCCAGGGGCAGAATCGGCTGCGTGCGGTTCAGAGCCTGTACTTGGCTCTTTTCATCCACGCACAGCACCATCGCGTGCTCCGGTGGATTCATATAAAACCCGACGATGTCCCTGACCTTCTCGACAAACTGCGGGTCTTTGGAGAATTTGAAGTTCTCCACCCGGTGCGGCTGGAGTCCAAAGGCGCGCCAGATGCGCACAATCGCAGTCTGCGACAGCCCAGTCTTCTGCGCCATCAGCCGCGTGCTCCAGTGCGTGCAGTTGGTGGGCATCGATTCCAGCGTCTGCGTGATCACCGCCTCGACCTCGGCATCGCTGATCGAGCGCGGAGCGCCCGGCCGCGGCTCATCGAGCAGCCCTTCCAGCCTGTTGACTCGAAAACGCTCGCGCCATTTGCATACAGTGGCTCCGGTGATATTCAGCTTCCTGGCCACAGCGCTGTTGCTCAGGCCGTCATCACAGCCCAGCACTATGCGGGCGCGCATGGCTGTGGCCTGCGAAGACTTCGGCCGACGCGCCAGCAGCGTCAATTTTTCCTTTCCGCGGCGCTTACGTCGAGCGGTTTGGTGGGACGGCCCAGTGCCATATCCAACTATGCCGCACCTAACTGTATTCTTCAATCTATTTCTGATTCGGGACGCTAGGTTATAGCTGGCAAATCGAATTCTGCTAGTCTTTCATGTTGCAAGGGCGACGATCTTGCTCGCCACTTTATCCGATGAGAATCTTCCTCTCTTACACAGCCGAGGACCTCAAGACGCACGCGGATGCAGTATCTCGAATTGTCCACCAGCTGGGATGGATACCAGTACGATCATCGCTATTGGATAGTGTCTGGGCGGCCCTCTGTCGAAGAATGCAAGCAACAAGTTGAGCTCTCGGATGCTCTAGTGGTGCTGGTCGCGCATAGATATGGCTGGGTTCCCAGTATTGAAGACGGGGGTGATGGCGAAAAGAGCATTACTTGGATTGAGGTTGATTGGGCTAAAGCGCGTAAGATACCGGTCATTCCATTCCTTCTTGATGAAAGCTGCCCCATGGCCTCCGCCGATGATCGAGGGACTAAAAGACGTCAGCGCATTTGAACGATTGAGTCGCTTCAAGACGGAACTGAAGAGATCCCTCTGCGGATTCTTTTCTGATGACCCCAGCATCGAAGGTCCAATGGCCATCTCTTTGCAAAAATGTCACATTACGTCTCGTAGCGCGCGCAACAAGGGACCAAAGAAGCCCCGGAAGCCACTTTCCACAAAACCCAATCTTCAACCTCTCTACAAACACGGGATAGCAATCCTGCTTGAGGAATACCTGGGATTGAGACCCGACGACGAGATCGTGGTTATTTATGATGAATCGGCTAACCCGTATTTGTCGGCCCTCTTCGAGGTATCAAAGCCTCATCATTTAATGACTACTTTCATTGATTTCCCAAAACTTCAACAGGTTGGTGTAGCTGAAAACGATGGACACCTTCCTGAGGGAACGCGATCGGCTATCGCACGCTCTTCGGCGCTGGTTAGTCTGCTGGACGACGATCTGCTCACAGTAGCGGCGCGGTTAGCTGTGCTGCGTTGTGCCGGCTCTGAAGGTAGGCGAATACTTCACGTCCCAGGCCTCACTAGCGAGATCTTGGAGACCTTAGCAACCTCTGATATCGAATTGATCAACCGTGAGGCTGCGTCACTGTCCTTGGCAATCCGCAAATCGGACCACCTCAGGATCATCACTCAAAGCGCTACAAGAAAGCAATTTGAGCTGTTAATCGATCTATCCATTCCGCCTCAGACGCATGCTTACACACCGGGCCGAATTCCGGTCGGTAACGTTTGGAATATCTCTCTCGGAGTCCTTGAACTCCACCCAGCGGCCAATGCCGCATCCGGTACGATCTGCATCAACCGAAGCGGCCCTGGATTCGTTGTGGAACCGGCGGAAGAGGCGATCTTCACGTTTGAGTCAAGCAAGCTGCGGATTCCTGACAACCCTCAATCACGATTAGAGTCACATATAGCGGAGCTGTGGAGGTTGGTTTCCAGAGGGGAAGCCAGCTCATGGAACACTTTGACAGAGATATCGTTCGGATTGAACCGGGCAGTCCGGCCGACGTCAATGGATCCCAGTGTAAGCACGTCGTCACGGGGTATTCTGGGAATTGGTGTGGGAAACAACGTTGTTCATGGCGGGATTGTGGACGCACCCTTTTATTGGGACTTCACAACCGTCGGGGCGACCGTGTGGGCGGGGGACACGTGTGTTCTGGCTGAGGGGAAACTGCTGGTTGATTACGTAAATACCCGATAAGCCTCGACGCAGAGTGTACTACTACACCGGTGTCGTTTATCGTCATACGTCGAACCGCAGGTCTGTCGGAGCAACCCTTCCGGGCGCAGTTTTTGTCCCGATTGGCGCATTATCGCCAAACCGCGTTTCCAGCCGCAACAATTTTGGGAACGTGCTTTGGGCTGTTAGCAACAGCTGAGATTCTGCGCCGACAGACTGCCTCAAAGAATAAGATCGTGTCGCAGGACGCCACGGTCGTTCTCGCACTTCTTGTCCAAGGTGGACTTTGATCCCACTCAGACCAAGACAGCAACGCAACGGACCCGTTGAGGGAATGGTATGAGCACTCCAGATGCAGGCTTGGAAATGCTGCGCGCCCAGGTGGTGAATATCGTCCTGGGAACGATCTTTTTGTCCATCGGAGCGACCGCCTGTGCGATCGCAGCGATTCGCTGGCGCAGGGGTGTGCGGATCCTCGTATGGTGGGGAATCTGGAGCGGGATGTACGGCCTCCAAACGCTGGGCCAGACGCCCGCCGTTCCCGCGGTTCTGCCGCACGCGCTGAAATCTGCTGCGCCCTACGTGAGTACGGTGGTCAGGTACCTGCTTCTGGTTTCTGCCTTGTTCGCCTGGCGGGAACTGACTGTGGGCAAGCTCAGATTTCTGATTCAGCTGGAAATCCTAGCGGGGCTGGCGATTGCTTTGCTCGGTATTAGCACGTTCGTTCTCGTCGGCCCAGACGACAAGTGGATTTTCTACAACAACCTTCTTGCGGTGATTAGTATGGTCGTCCTCTTAGCCGCTTTGCTGCTTCCGAAGTTTTCCAGGTACCTCGTAATACCCAATTACCGCATTTTCACCGCCGCTACGATTATTTTTGCCCTGGAAGTGATGTACACCAACTTCTCGAGCGTGTTGCACTATCGCGTTCTACCATTGGTGGCCTCGCTGGGCTTTGCCGCCCTCCTGTTTTCGCTGGGATACGTCGCTCTGGAGATGCTATTTACGAACGAGCGCCGTCTGCTTTCGATCGAGACCGAATTGGAGACCGCCAAGAAGATTCAGACTTCCATTCTTCCGGCGAGAGTTCCCGAACCTGAGAACCTTCGTGTTGCCGCTTCTTACCTTCCCAGGACTTCGGTCGCGGGTGTTTCTACCAATTCGTCCAGTCAGACGACAACCACCTGGGCATCCTTGTGGCAGACGTCGCCGGGCATGGCGTCCCGGCTGCACTCATTTCTGCGATGATCAAAGTGGCCATGCAGTCCGTAACCATCTTTGCCCATGATCCGGCGCGGGTGCTTGGCGCTTTGAATCGCATCTTGTCGAGCGAGGCGCAGGGCCAATTTGCCTCGGCGGCTTATCTTTGGATCGATACTAAAAGCCGCAAGGCGCTCTACTCGGCGGCCGGACATCCGCCGCTACTGTGCTGGCGGAATGCGAAGGACGAAATGCAGCGTATCGAAAGTAACGGACTGTTGTTCGGAATCAGACCTGACTCTGAGTACCCTGTGTGCAGCGTGCTGGTCGAACCATACGATCGTTTAGTGCTCTACACCGACGCATCACCGAAACTGAGAACGCCACGGGGGAAGCCTTTGGCGACCGACAACTGGAACGGCTTCTACGCAATCATCGATTGCAGCCGGCCCCCGAATTCTCGCGTCAAGTGCTGGTCGAACTTCAGAGGTGGCGACCGGTTGCAGCGAACCAGGAGGATGACATTACGCTGATTGTCGTCGATGTTCTTTAGCGAACCCGGCATCCCTTTAAGAGCTAGCAATTTGTCGACTATTGTTGAATCCCCAAACCGCGTTTCCATTCGCCACAGTTCTGGAAACGCGCTTTGTCCTGATATCGCCAGTTGACATGGGTATAGGCCAACACAAGCTGCGGTCGATGGAAAAGGCCCTTCACTAGCGGATGAAATTGTTTCCCATTGGGGAGAGCCCATTTCCTTGTTCAATCTCAGCGGAGTAACTCCTCGTTCCCGGCCCGTAAACATCAACGAGCTCATACCGAGCCTACACCGTCCAGACACAGCCATAGTTGCTGGGACTGACATCTCGTGGGGGAGCGCTCCGACCACCCCAACCAAGTTCTGACCTCCTTCGATCTGCTTTGTGTAGTTACCGCAGCAGGATGGGATCGCCCGGGCGCACTGCAGTCTTGCCATGTTGGTGCCAGACCACACGCCCACCAGGCGGCACAAAATACGACCAAACCTGCTGAGAATATGCGCTTGGCGCCGTAGCGATCGGACAGCGCTCCCGCGTTCAGCAGCGGGCTGGCAAAACCCGCGCACATCCGTCGACGAGCCACTTGAGAGCGGTGAGGTCGGTATGAAAGACGGCTTTGACCCTAGAAAGAGATAAATTCATAATCGACGTGTTGAAGACGATCATGAAAAAGACCGCACCTGTCGCCACGATCGCCGCAGATTCGGGGGCAAACCTTTCAGTTTACCTAACATTGCGAAACTTCTCCGGCGGACTGAAGGGGACGGAAATCGATAGGCCTTTTGTTCCCTGAGCGTGTTGGCAGCATTTGGTTCCTGGTTTCGACGCTGCTGATGACGCGACACGTTATGCGTTGGTCGCGACCCCAGCCCTCATCCAGGATGTTTGGCCATGAACTGCAGGATCAGGTCTGCAATCTCGTCCGTCTTTTCTTCCAGCGCGAAATGCCCAGCGT
>CAVRXY010000014.1:0-100634 GCA_963725225.1 uncultured Acidobacteriaceae bacterium | reverse complement strand
AGGAGGCAGGTCCGGAACGGCTGAAGGTGGTGCTGCGGACGCCGGATATCTACCTGGTTCCTCGCGGCAGATGGGCGCATTGTGATTGGAGCGACGGTCGAGGACGCGGGTTTCGACAAGCGGGTGGACGAGGCCACGGTTGCTGCGGCTGCTCGATGAAGCCGCGGAAATATGGCCGGCGGTGCGGCAAGCGCGGATCGTCGAGTCATGGGCCGGATTGCGGCCGGCTACGGCGGACGAGCTGCCGGTGATTGACGCCTGCGGTGAGCACTGCTGGGTTGCGACCGGGCATTTTCGCAACGGGATTCTGCTGGCGCCGGGAACGGCGAGGGTGCTGCGGGAGATGATTCTGGGTGAGCCGCTCAGCGTGGATGTTGCGGGATTTCGATGCGGCCGGTTTGCCTCCTCGGCCGTCCATTGTTGAGAAGGAGTTGCGCGGGCAGAATGACAATGGTTGTCGCGCTAAGTTATAAACAATCTTTGACCCGTTTAAGGCATTTTCGGAAATTGTGTGCCTTGTCGGGATTGCGCCAGGTCACCGCTCCCTGTTGGTCGCGTTGACTTTGCGGTCGTGGTTTCGCATTAGACTGTTTCCGAAAATGCTTTCAGCCTGATGCGCGCAACTGGTGCTGCGCTGACCTGCGCGGTGGCATCACAAAATGTAGGACGCGACAACAGGTTGGCAAAGCGGGGACGCCGGTCGTGGCACGGTTTGGAATCAGAGTGGAGGAAGGGACAGACGTATGGCAACCGCGGTAGCAGCGAAAGGGCTTGAAGGAATTGTTGCAGCCAACTCCGGCATCTGCTGGATCGATGGCGATGCAGGCGTGCTGGCCTACCGCGGGATCGACATCCACGAACTGGCGGAGCACTCGAACTTTGAGGAGACGACCTACCTGCTGTGGCATGGGAAGCTGCCCACGCAGGCCGAGCTGAAGGAGTTTTCGGCGCAGCTTACGGCGGCCCGGCGCTTGCCTCCGCAGATACTGGAGATGCTGCGCTCTTTCCCGAAGACCGCAACTCCGATGGAGGTACTGCGCACGGCGGTCTCGGCGCTGAGCTTTTACGACCCCGACGAGAAGGCGGTCGATCATGACTCGAATGTGCGGAAATCGTTTGATCTGACGGCGCAGATTGCCATGCTGGTGGCGGCATTCGACCGGATTCGCAAAGGCAAGGATGTGGTCGCGCCGGATGCGAAACTTTCGCACGCCGGGAATTTTCTGTGGATGCTGACCGGTGAGAAGCCGTCGGAGACGGCGACCAAAGCATTCGATATGGCGCTGATTCTGCATGCCGATCACGAGCTGAATGCGTCGACCTTTGCGGCGCGCGTGATTGCGGCGACGCTGGCGGATGTGCATTCGGCGATTACCGGGGCGATCGGCGCGTTGAAGGGTCCGCTGCACGGCGGCGCGAATGAGGCGGTGATGCGGATGCTCTTCGAGATCGACAAGAAGGGCGCGGACCCGGTCGAGTATGTGCGGGGAATGCTGGCGAAGAAGAAGAAGGTTTCAGGATTCGGGCATCGCGTGTATCACACCGAGGATCCGCGGGCGACGCATCTGCGGAAGATGTCGGAGGACCTGGGGCGGTCGGCAAACAAGGCGAAGTGGTTTGAGATGTCGCGCGCGATTGAGCAATTTGTGAAGGCGGAGAAGAAGCTCAACGCCAACGTGGATTTCTATTCGGCTTCCACCTACACGACGCTGGGCATCGACCTCGATCTGTTCACGCCGATCTTTGCGGTGAGCAGAATCGCGGGATGGGCCGCGCATGTGATCGAGCAGCTCGACGACAACCGGCTGATCCGGCCGCGCGCGGAGTACATCGGGCCGGAGTATCCGACGAAGTATGTGGCGTTGAACGCGCGATAGAATTCTGCGAAGGCAGATGCAAAAAGGCGTCCTGAACGGACGCCTTTCTCTTTTATGGCTTGCGGCTTGCCGGCGGGATGATGCTGTTCATCCGCAGGTAGACGACCATCTGTCCGTAGTGGTCCATCGAGTGGGCGATGCAGAAGGTTGCCAGGCCGGCTTTGGTGGACTTGCGCTGTCCGGTTCCCATTTCCTCGAAGGCGTTGGCGGCAGTGATGGTTGCAATGGCGGCATGCGCGTAGGTGTAGGAGTCGCGCAGCGCCTTCATGATGTCATCCTTGCTGGTCAGCTTCTCGATGTCGGCATCTTTCTTGGCGTTGGGAACACCCCAACCTTCGAAGAAGCCGTAGTTGGCCTCGGTGAGATGTTTGACCTGTTCGCCGAAGGTGCGGACACCTTTGAAATCGCCCTGGGTGGGAGCAAAGCTGTACTTGTCGGCGGGCATGGCGTCGGCGGCGCCGACGATTTGCTTCTCCATTATGGTCAGGAGGTGGTCGTAGACGTCGGCCGGTTTTGCCTGGGCTGGAGTCTGTGCGTAGGTGAGCGCGGCGGGAGTTATGAGACAACAAAGCATCCCGAGGAACAGCAAACGAATTGTTTTCACGCCTTTTATCCTCCCTTAAAGTAGTGCGGAAACAGGCTAGCAGAAGCCACAGGCGGCTCGCGTCGATTTGGCGTCTATTTGCCGTCGATTTGTGACGAACCGCGAGATGCACGGGGACTATCGCGGAAGTTCTCCACGGGTTTTCCTCGGTTGCGTAAAATGAAGACATGCGCCGAATCTACATGGACGCCAATGCCACTACACCTCTGTTGCCGGAGGTGCTGGACGCGATGCGTCCGTGGCTGCTAGAGAAGTTCGGCAACGCTTCGTCGATTCACCAGCATGGGCAGCAGGCGCGAGCCGCGGTAGAGCATGCGCGAGAGAGCGTGGCCCGGCTGCTGAATTGCCGCGAATCGGAGATTGTCTTTACCAGCGGCGGGACCGAGAGCGACAACATGGCGCTGTTCGGAATGGTGAAGGCGGGCGATCACGTCATCACTACGTCGATCGAGCACCATGCCGTACTGCATGCAGCCGGACGGCTGTGCGGCCGCGGTATTGAGGTGACATTTCTGCCGGTCACACACGAGGGGCGTGTGGATCCGGATGCGGTGCGGAAGGCGCTGCGGCCGAATACCGCGCTGATCAGCGTGATGATGGCGAACAACGAGACGGGCGTGATCCAGCCGGTAGAAGAGATCGGGCGCATCGCGCAGGAAGCGGATGTCTGGTTCCACACGGACGCGGTTCAGGCGGCGGGCAAGATCGATATCGACGTGAACGGCGATTGGCTGCGATCTGCTGAGCATCTCGGGGCACAAGATGCACGCACCGCAGGGGACGGGTGTTTTGTACGTCCGGAAGGGGACGCATATTGAGCCGCTGTTCTTTGGCGGATCGCACGAGCGGCAGCGCCGCGCGGGGACGGAGAATGTGGCCGGCATCGTAGGACTTGGGCCGGGCGTCGGAGTTAGCGTACGAGTCGCTGAAGAATGGCGCGATGGACCGTGTGGCGGCACTGCGCGACCGGCTGGAGCAGGGTGTCCTGGCGCGGGTTGAGCACTGCGCGGTGAATGCAGGGAGCGTTCCGCGCGTGCCCAATACGACGAATCTTCAGTTTGACTATCTTGAAGGCGAAGCGCTGGTGATCGCTCTTGATCTCAAGGGCCTGGCGGTTTCCGGCGGGTCGGCATGCATGTCGGGAGCGTCGGAGCCTTCGCACGTGCTGACCTCGATGGGACTGCTGACGAATCGCGCCCGCGCGAGCCTGCGCTTCAGCCTTACGAAGCTGAATACCGATGCGGATGTGGATGCCGCGCTCGAGATTGTTCCGGCTGCGGTGAACCGGCTTCGCGAGCTTGCACCGGTGAACGCAGGTACGCTGGGTTGAGGCTGACGTGGACGGGCTGATTCAGAAGACGGCGATCGAGCCGATGCTCTCGGTGCGGAATGGCGCGAAGGCGGTCGATTTCTATACGGCGGCGTTCGGGCTGAAACGCTGTTCCGTCTCGATGGCGAGGACGGAGGGGTGGTTGCTCAGCTATCTGCAGGCGGAGCAATCTTCTGGGTGGCCGATGAATCACCGGAGCACCTGAACTTCAGTCCGGAGACGCTGGGCGGCGGAACGGTTCGAATGGTGATGATCGTCGATGATCCAGATGCTGCGTTTGACCGGGCAGTCGCGGCGGGAGCCAGCGTCGTCTCACCTGTGGCCGATCAGCCCTACCACTGGCGCGTGGGACGGATTGCCGATCCGTTTGGGCACCACTGGGAGATCGGGAAGCCGCTGCGCTGACTGATTCGAAATAACACTAAGTGTCGGTGCAGGTCTTCTCCGGGCGATAGTTGCGTCAGCGCGCAACTATAATAATCGGTTATTGGCGTGAATTACGGTTACAACAATACGGTTGCGGTCGCTATGTCGGGGGGTGTGGACTCCTCGACGGTGGCGGCGATGCTCAAGGACGAGGGCTATGAGCTTGTCGGCCTGACGCTGCAGCTCTGGAACCAGCGGCGGTTGGCGGGGCATGAGGGCATGCCGGAGCAGGTGCAGGGGCGGTGCTGCTCGATTGATGATGTATACGACGCGCGGCGCGTGGCGGAAACGCTGGGGATTCCTTACTACGTGGTGAATGAGCAGGAGCGCTTTGAGCGCGATGTGGTGCGGCCGTTTGTGTCGGAGTACCTGGCCGGGCGGACGCCAATTCCCTGCTCGTTGTGCAACAACCATCTGAAGTTCGATCAGTTGCTGGTGCGGGCGCGGCAGATTGGCGCAGACCGGATTGCCACGGGACATTACGCGCGCAATGAGTATGATCCGGTGCGGAACCGGTGGATACTGAAGCGGCCTGCGGATCTAACGAAGGATCAGACATATTTCCTCTTTGGGCTAACGCAGGAGCAGTTGTCGCGGACGCTGTTTCCTCTGGGCGGTTATCGCAAGCCCGAGGTGCGCGAGATTGCCGCGCAGCACAAGCTGACGCTGGCAGCGAAGCCGGATTCGCAGGAGATCTGCTTCATTCCCGGCGGCGATTACAAGGCGTTCATTGACGCTTATCTGGATGAGCAGGGCGAGGAGATTCCGGACACCGCGGGTGAGCTGGTGAGCACATCCGGCGAGGTAATCGGGCGCCACGGAGGGATTCACAACTTCACCATCGGCCAGCGCAAGGGGCTGGGGGTGTCGTCGGCGAATCCGCTGTATGTGCTGCAGATCGACAGTGCGAACCATCGCGTTACGGTAGGCGGCGGCGACGAGGCAACGTCGAAGACGGTGCGGGCGCGGGAGCTGAACTGGATTTCAATCTCCAAGCTCAAGGGCGAAATGCGGGTGCGGGTGAAGATCCGGCACAGGCATGAGCCGGCATGGGCAACGCTGCGGATGAGTGGCGCGGACGAGGCCGAAGCTGTGTTCGACGAACCGCAGCGCGCGGTAACACCCGGTCAGGCTGCGGTCTTCTTCGACGGAGATGAAGTGGTCGGCGGGGGCTGGATCGTCTAGGCGGTTACTCGCAGTATTCGTCTTCGGGCGGACGCCGCGTATTATTTTTCCCGCGCAATACTTCGAAGCCTGCCTTCAGTCCTGCAACGAGTGCCGAAGCCTGACGGACCGGCACTGAAAACGCATGCTGCACGGCCTGTGTGGCGTGGCTTGCCGAGTCGATGCTGGCGGTGACGATTTCGTCGACGCGGTTGGCCTGAGCTGTAGTTTTTTCGAGCAGGTCGTCGAGGGTCGCGGTTACGTGATCGGCCTGACGGCGAAGCGTGTGGCTGGCTTCAACGATGTTCGTGGTGGCGACCTTCAGTTTGGGCGATATGTCTTCCACGAGATTGCGCGCGGCGGCTACGGTGGGCAGGATGTGCGGCTGCAGCTCGTCGGTGATCGAGTGCAGCCTGTTCGTAAGACGCCTGACGGCAAGATACATAGCAAGCAGAACAGCGGCCTGCATCAGCACGCCGAGCGAAGTAATTGCCGTGAAGATGATGTAGTAAATCGGTGGTAGTTGCGATGCCATGGCAGCTCCGCGATGGCGACCGGGCCATCGTCACCAACGTCTTTAGGATGCGTGCGCCGACTTAAATCGGCGCCTGCTCATTTTCGTTGGTGGCCGCTGTGTGCCGATAGGCTTCTTTGCCGGCGTCAACAGCTGCGGAGACCTTTTCAGTCTGATCGTTGACGAACTGGCGGCCCTGAGCGACAAAGTCGTCCCACTGGGCGCGGCTGCGGTCGATGTATTCCTTGCCGCGGTCGACGTACTCGCTGACCTGCGCCTTGCTGCGATCGACGATCTGATTGATCTGGTCGGCAGCTTCGCGCGAGCGCTGGCGCAGATACTCCGAGCCTTCACGGGCGCTGGCGGCGAGATCTTCACGGGTCTCCTTGCCGGCCTTGGGGGCGTAGAGAACGCCGATCAGCGCGCCGATGCCGAGACCGGCGAGGAACCAACTGAATCCGCTGGATGATTGAGTTTCGTCTGCCATTGTTGTTCTCCTTAAGATTGCCGGGAAGGCTGCTGGAACTTACGACCGGAAACCGGATGGTACCAAATGGAGTTCTGCGCAGCAACTGTCAGAACTCTGGTGGTTTGGATGCGAAGGAGGAGAGTGATGCTGCCCTAATCTTAGTGCCGGCTGGAGAGTTCGCGCGGAAAGGCCGGGTAAAGAAAAAGCCGGAGACCCGCGAAGGTCTCCGGCGTTGGTTTGTTGGGAGGCTAGAAGTCGTAGCGGAGGCCGAACTGCATACGGCGCGGCGCATTCTGCATGGCACTGTAGGAACCCAGGTTTCCGCCAGTGAGTCCCTGACCCAGATAGAGCCCGTTGCTGTTGAAGCGAACGCTGTTGGTGATATTGAAAACTTGCCAGGAGAATTGGAGACCACCGTACTCCTTGATCTTCCAAGTCTTGGCCAAGCCTGAGTCGATTCCGAAGATACCGTCACCACGAAAGTTATTGCGCTCTCCAGCGTCTCCTGGGTAAGGCAGACGGACAGGTCCACCTGTCGCGGTTCCGGCATTGATGCCATCGGGGTCGGCAAAGACCTGCGGAGAGCCGTTCAGGATGTGCTTTTGCATCTTGACCTTTCCGGTCACGACACCGTAGCTTCCGATCTGCCAGTCGGTGGTCCAGCCCGGCTCAAGAAGGCTGAAGGGCAGGCCGCTGGACCAGCGGTTGATGCCAGACCATTGCCATCCACCGATGAGGGCATCTGTGACGGCATTTGCCGAGCCCAAATACTTCCTTCCCCGACCGACGGGCAACTGATAAACCCAGTCGGCGGTGATCAGGTGACGTATGTCGAAGTCTGAGTGGCCACGACTCAGTTGTGGCTTCCAGGTGTTTGTAATGTTGCTGAAGTTACCGCCGTTATTGTTGAACTCGGTTCCGCGTTCGGCGTCTGAGCCCATGTCGATGGAATTAGAGAAGGTGTAACTGAAGTCAAGGTTGAGGCCGTAGCTGGTGGGATGTCGCAGGACCAACTGACCGGCGTTGTAGTAGCTCATACCCATCGCAGACAATGCATACAGGGAGGCAAACTGATTCTGATAGAAATGTTGCTTCCAGTCGGCGGGCGCCGGATAGAAGCCCAAAAGGGGGCCGTAGAAGTCAAGGTCGGCGAGGGCGGAGGTAGCACCCAGATTAGAACGGTAGGGTGCCCACTCGTTGTTGTAAATGGCCTGGGTCGCGCTCTCTCCCGGGTAGTCAAAATTAGCCATCCAGGGGAAGATGTCTTCGAAATATCGAATCGCCGGAACGCGGTTGGTTGACCCGGTCGGATTTCCATTCCCGTCTGTGATGAGCCCGTAGTTTCCGCCATTCTGATCGACCAGCGCAGATAGCTGGCTTCCAGCGTGGTAATAATCGCCTCCACCGTTCGAATCGACGAAGTCGACCGGTTCCGCGATGTCGAGGCTTTGCAGAAGGTGACGGCCCAGGCGGCCTACGTAGTTGGCTTCAATGGTGAATCCGGCAGGAAGCTGACGTTGCACCGAGACGTCCATCGATTCGGAGTAGGGAGTCTTTATTTTGCTGTCGAGACCCCATTGGATGGAGAAGTTGTCCTCAGGATAGAGGTAGGGGAAGGTGGTTGTGGTGGGTGCCGACGGAACTGTGATGGGCGGGAGGGTCCGACGGTTGATGTAGCGAGGGGAGGTCTCGGCGGTGTAGAAACCTGCAGGATTGTTGATGGACGAGCTGAGGCCAAAAGAGCCTTGTTGTGAGAACGTGTTAACGAGCGATTCGCCATAGTGGTCAAAGTAGATACCGAATCCGACGCGAATCGATGTCTTGGTGTCAGGCGAATAAGCGACAGACAGGCGCGGAGCAAAATTGTTCTTCTGCTTTGGCCAATAGCCTGGCTTGCCGTAAAACGGTCCATTCGGGGCGAAGTTCAGATCCTGCTCAAAAATCTGTCCCTGCAGAGCAGCCGCTTCACGCTGCTGATACCAGGTATGCGTATCGATAGTGGGAGCGACCTGCTGGCCATGGGTTTCCCAAGGAGTTTGCAGGATGCTTTGGCGAATTCCGAAGGTCAGTGTGAGATTGGGAAGCACACGCCAGGAATCCTGGACATACCATTCGAATTCGTTGGCCTTGAAATTCCGGTTAATGAATGCTCCTTCGGGAAGCAGGGTTCCACTCGTCTCGCTGGAGACAGCGTAATTTTGCTGGGAGGCTATCTGGGGGATTGTGCCCACGAGGTTGGCATAGGCAATCACGTACGAGTTCTGGAACCCGTCGTCGACCGGCGCGGCACCAATGGTGGTCGGGTCAGGAGGGCTGCCGCCCAGCCAATATGGGTTAGAGGTGGCGCTGTCGAAAGAATTGGCATCCGTTGAGCGGTTCTGGTGGATAAGCCGCCAGTTGCCGCCGAACTGAAGAGTGTGTCTGCCTTTATTCCAGCTCAGGTTGTCGACGATGTTATTTACCGGCACGCTGTAAATGGTGTTGCGGTCCTCCGCTGTCAGCGGATCGAGGAATCGGAAGTCGGTATAGATTCCGCTGCCTGCTCCGCTGCTGCCATAGCCCTGACGAATATAGCCATAGTGAAGGTCGTTGACGAGGTTCGAGGTGAAGGTGTAGGTGTAGCCAGCGGCGATTCCTTTGGTATTGTCAATCTGCTCGTAAGAAGGACCCTGACCGGGGAACTGCTCGACCGCTCCAAAGGTGTCTTTCTGCAAATTGCCGCGCACAAATAGGCGCTGCTTTTGATTGGGCGTGAAATCCAGCCTGACGATGGACGTGTTCAACGTTACCGGATTTGGCGAAGAGAAAGTGTACGATCCGAAATTGTAGCCACCGTCGCCGAGCCCCGTGCCGTTAGCGGCCGGATACATTTGAAGGTATGCGAGTACATTGGGATTGGGACCGGGTCCACTAGTATATGGGCTACCGTTCATCCCGTTGCAGACCTGACAACCCGCATCGAGCGCCGTAATCTGGGAGGGCGTGATCGAAGCATTATTTCCGCCACTCGTATAGGAGATAATTCCCTGCTGATAGCTGGCGGTCGGAGCGGTCCTGCTGACGATCTGATTTTCGGCCTGACGCTGTCCCTCGTAGTTCGCAAAAAAGAAGAGCTTGTCTTTGAGGATTGGTCCTCCTGCTGCGCCGCCGAAAGTGTTGCGAATGAGCTTGGGAGGGCGGTTGGCCTCGCCGCTGCTCAACTGCGCTTGTTTGTTGAACCAGTCATTGGCGACAGTGAGCGTAGGGCGGTTGTACCAGTAGGCGGCGCCGTGAAACCTGTTGGTACCCGATTTGGTGACCATGCTGACCTGGGCACCAGACGAGCGACCCTGATCGGCACCGGCGAGCCCAGTGGTCACGCGAAACTCCTCGACTGAATCCTGAGTCTCTCGCAGCACGCCGGTGAAGGCGTAGCCATTCACCTGGTCATTGTCGTCGATGCCGTCGACGATGATATTGCCCTGGTCGGAGCGGCCGCCGTTGACCGCGCCGCTGCGGGGATCATTCGCAAGTGACATATTGCTCGGTCTGCCGGAATCCGAACCGAGATACAGCACGCCCGGCTGCAGGGAGAGCAGATCGGGAACGCTGCGGCCTTCGCTGGGCAGCGCCTGGATGAGCGAGTTGTTCATGGAGTTGCCGAGGGATGCGTCAGAGGTGTTCAACGTCTGAGCCTCGGCGCTCACGTTGACGATTTCCTGGCTGGCCTGGACGCTCACGGTGAAGTCGATCGTCGCGGGCTGGTTGACGAGCAACTCAGCGGATTTAGTCTGGTTGCTAAATCCGGCAGCAGCGACCGTGATCTGGTAAGTTGCAGGCTCGATCTGCTGGAAGGCGTAATCGCCGGATGCACTTGAAGTGGAGACAAGCATTCGGCCGTTTGAGTTGTCGGTAAGGGTTATTTTTGCCCCTGGGACGACGGCGCCGCTTGAGTCCTTGATTACGCCGCGGAGTGAGGTGGTGGCATTCTGGGAAAAGCCGGTTGCCGCGCAGACAACCAGCAGAAACACTACGGCTATCCGTAAACAACTATGTCTCGTCACAATTCCTCCAAAAGATGCAGGTCGGCTGCCGTCGCTGGTGCGGCAGAGTGCTTTGTCTACTGAAATAGATCTAAAAATGGGTC
This sequence comes from uncultured Acidobacteriaceae bacterium, assembly GCA_963725225.1. Taxonomy (GTDB): domain Bacteria; phylum Acidobacteriota; class Terriglobia; order Terriglobales; family Acidobacteriaceae; genus Silvibacterium. The sequence continues at coordinate 90,124 of CAVRXY010000014.1, read as the reverse complement.
AAAGCCACTGGATTCAGTGGTGAGTGACTCATTTTCCGGCAGAATTTGCACGATTGCAAGAACAAATTGTTCTGGTTTGGTGGACAGCTGATGGGTCTTTTTGATATTGCGGGAAAACGGTCCGCGGAGGAGGGCCCGTAATTGTTGCGGACTCGACAAACAGAGGAGCGGACGTTTGCTACTGGTTGACGCCGCTTGCGAGGAAGCCGCCGTCGACAACGAGGACCTGTCCGGTGACGAAGGAAGCCGAGTCGGAAGCGAGATAGATGGCGGCTCCGACAACTTCTTCGGTTTTTCCAAACCGGCCCATGGGGGTGCGCATGAGCAGCTCTTTGCCGCGCGGAGTGTTGTCGAGCAGGTCGGCGTTCAGGGCAGTGCGGAAGAGTCCGGGAGCGATGGCGTTGACGAGCACACCCTTGCTGGACCACTCGACGGCAAGCGAGCGGGTGAGCGAGGCCACGGCGGCTTTGCTGGCAGCGTAGGCTGCAACCTGGCTGAGCGCCACGAAGGAGTTCAGCGAGGCGATGTTGATGATGCGCCCGTACTCGCGCTCGAGCATGTATTTGCCGAAGATCTGGCAGGCGCGGAGGGTTCCGGTGAGGTTGGTGTCGAGAATGCTTTGCCACTCATCTTCGGGGAAATCGAGGGTCGGCGCGCGCTTGATCTTTCCCGCGCAGTTGACGAGGATGTCGGCTTTGCCGAGGTGGTCGAGTGTTTCGTCGAGGAGATTCTGCAGCGAGGCGCGATCGGAAACGTCGGAGGTGATGCGCAGGGCGCGGCGGCCTTTCGCTTCGATCTCGGCGGCGGTGCTTTCTACCTGCTCGGTGCGGCGGGCGGAGGCGACGACGTCGGCACCGGCTTCGGCCAGGCCGAGTGAGATGGCGCGGCCGATTCCGGAGGTGCCTCCGACGACGACTGCTACTTTGCCTTCGAGACTCAGAGGGGCGAGGGGCTCATAGCATTCCTTTTTATTTTTTTAAGCCGAGAAACACCGGCGCGATGTGGCGGTCGTAGAGGTTTTCGGTGACGTTCCTGGCGATCACCGCTTCGTTGGCTTCGAGAAGGTCGAGGTAACGGCGACCCATCTTCGCGGCGATCTTGAAGCCCACGTGGAGCAACTGGCGGAAGCTGGGATTGTAGGCGGGAGAGCTCGGATCGTTGCGCAGGGCGGAGGTGTATTGCTCGGAGGACCAGCCGCTGACCCTGGTTGGTGAAGGGAGTTTCGCAGGGTCGATGTCGATCACGGTGGCGTAAGGCGCGCACAAGCTCGGCACGGTGGTCGAAGGCTTCGGCGTAGATCTCCTTGGCCAGCGCGAGGCCGTCGCCTCCGGCTTCGGCGAGCCCGGTGATCTCCTCGAGCCAGGTGGTTCCGGCGGTCTTGAGGTGCACGCCGGTGGAGAACTTGTTCATTGAAGCGTAGATGGCGGGATAGATGGAAAACTTGTCGCTGCCGGAGTGCACGCTGAGTTTGAGGTTCGCGGGTAGTCCGTAATGTGCGACGGCGTAGCGGATGGCGGCCATGTCGAGGGCCATCTCGCGGGCGAACTGCGCGACGTCGCCGACGTAGTCGACGCCCTTGTTGAAGCGGCCGCTGAATTTCGGGGCGATGGTCTGGATGGGTATGCCTTCGTCGGCGATGGCGCTAAGGATGATGAGCAGTTCGGCGGGCGTCTGCGCGGAGTCGGTCTCGTCCATCGAGACTTCGGGGATGAAGTTTCCCTTCCCTTTCGCGGCTTCGATTTTGCGGTAGATCTTGCCGGCCTCCTGGATAGCGAAGAGGAATTTCGCGGCGGTGTTGCGGAGCAGGCCGGGTGAGATCTCGATGCCCTGCTCTACACCGTCGAGATTGATGACGCCGACAAGCTCGGAGTGGCGACCTACGAAGTCGTCGATCGAAGCGGGATCAGCGGGCTTGCCGATGTAGTCGGCGACGTCGATGGTGAAGAAGTCGCAGGGCGCGAGGAAGCGGTCGACGGTGGTGAGGTTGATATGGTCCGCGTCGCAGAAGTACGGTTTCGCCCAGCCAAGCGACTTCACGGCGGCATCGGCCGCAGCGCGCGTGGCAGATGGCTCGGAGCCGATGATGAGGTGCTCGCGGTTGGATTTGTTCCAGACCGGGATTACCTCGACGCCTGCCTTTTGCGCGAGAATGCATGCTTCGAGTTGTGCTTTCGCCTGATGGGCGAAACGATCGCCAACGCCGATGGAAAATTTGCCAAGTGTCATGAGTTATTGGAACCTGCCGCGATAGGCCCAGAGACCGAGGCCGGGATTGGCGATGAAGAAGACTTCTTCGCCGTCGACGGTGTTGTAGCCGTACTGAAGCTTTTCGGGATTGTAGCGGGTGAGCATGGAAGCGAGGTCGCCGTACTCGAAGCCGACGCCCTCGATTTCTTCGCGGGTGAGATGGCCGGGGCACCAGGTGATGTTGAAGCGGCCTTCGGACGATGCGTGGATCAGATGCGCGGCAGCGCTGAGGTCGGCGGCGAGGTCGGCGTTGTTATCGACGGCGGCGAGCGTGGCGGGCGTGCCGCGGTATCCGTACTTGCGGATGAGGCGGTCGATGGTCGGATCTTCGCCGAATTCTCTTACGCCGGGCGCGAGGATGATGAGGTCGGCGTTGTCGGCGAGCGCCATGCGCGTGCGGTAGACAGCCTTGTTGCCGAGCCAGGTGCTGTGGAACTCGTGGTGATCGAGATAGACGATGGCCTTGTGGATGGGCTTTTCGAGCATCTCGAAATTGACCTTGAGGCTGAGATCGGAGGCCAGATGGAAGCACTCCGCGTCGTCGCCGATGTAGATGCCGCGCACGGCAAGGCCTCCGTCAGCCGCGAGGCCAACAACGGTGAGCACGTAGACGATGGGGATATTGCCCAGAAAGCGGTCGGAGGCGTAGTTGAGGACGGCGCGGACAGGATTTTCAGCGCGGCCCATGATGCGCTCCATGCCGTAGACGGCTCCGAGGTAATGGCTGCGATTGATGCCGTCAGGGCCTCCCGCGCCGACCAGGATGTTCTTGGTGTAGTTGGCCATGCCGATCACTTCATGGGGCACGACCTGGCCGATGGAGAGCACAAGATCGATGGCCGCCGCGTGAGATGAGGCGATTGGTTTGCGCAGGCCACGGGTAATGCAGCTTGCCCTCGGAGACTTTCTCGATGAATTCGCAGGGAACCTCGCCGAGGGCTTCGACATCGGTGCGCCAGTTGTGCACGCGGAAGAGCTCGTGCGGGATCTCTCCGTACATGCGCGTGAGCTGATGCGCAGACATCGGGGCGTGGGTGCCCAGCGCGGGCAGGATGGCTTCAAGGTGCTCGCCGTAGTATTGCCACGCGTAGCGGGTGAGATCGCCGGCGCGCGAGTGGATGCGCGTCTGATCGGGAGGAACGGCGAGCACGCGGCGGCGCGGCCCGAGTTTCTCCAATTTATCCAACGCTTCGAAGAGCAGCGACTTCAGCTCATCGTCAGTGAGGGCGATATCCGGGCCGCCTTTGGCGACGTAGAGGCTCATGCGCTGAACTCTACTTTTCTGAGACGCGGCGCGAGCAGGTGGACAACGGCCAGCGCCAGCAGATAGACGCTCGAGGCGAGGATGAAGAGGATGGCATAGCTGTGAGTGCGGGCGAGGATGTGTCCGGTGAAGAATGCGAGCAATGCGCCTCCGACGGAGCCGGCCATTCCGCCGATGCCCACGACGGCGCCGACAGCGCTGCGCGGGAACATGTCGGAAACGGTGGTGAACAGATTAGCCGACCAGCCCTGGTGAGCCGCGGCGGCCAGGCCGAGCAGGCCTATGGCGGCCCATTCCGATTGCAGGTGCGCGAGCGTGAAGATGGGCACCACACAACAGGCGCACACGAGCATAACGGTCAGACGGGCTCCTACAGCTGAGAGACCCAACTTGCGAAAGGGGGCGGGCAGCCAGCCTCCGCCGATGCTGCCGACCGCGGACATGTTGTAGATGAGGATAAGGGGCAAGCCAAGGTGCGACAAGTTGAGATTGAATTTGGCGCTGAAGTACGAGGGCAGCCAGAAGAGATAGAACCACCAGATGGGATCGGTGAGAAATTTGGCGATGGCGAAGGCCCAGGTCTGGCGGTATCCGAGCAGCCGCATCCAGGGCACACTCGGGCCCATCTGAACAGCGGCCTCTTTGTAGATGTGGCGAAGCTCGGTGCCGGTGAGGGTGGGGTGATCGGAGGGCTTGCGGTAGTTTTTGTACCACCACAGAATCCAGATCATGCTGAATACGCCGGTGGCGAGAAAGGCGGCGCGCCATCCGTAGTGGATGGTAATCCAGGGAACGATGAGGGGCGCGAGAATGGCTCCTACATTGGTGCCGGAGTTGAAGATGCCGGTAGCCAGGGAGCGCTCGCTCTGCGGAAACCACTCGGCGACGGTCTTGATGGCGGCGGGAAAGTTTCCGGATTCGCCGAGGCCGAGGAAGAAGCGCGCAATGCCGAATTCAAAGGCGGTGCTGGCCAGGGCGTGGCCCATCGCGGAGAGGCTCCAGATGCCCATGATGATGATGTAGCCGATGCGGGTGCCGATCTTGTCGACGACGCGGCCGGCGACCAGAAGGCCGACGGCATAGGCGATCTGGAAGGCGTCAACGATGTATCCGTAATTGATTTCGGTCAGGCCGATGGTGTGCGCGAGGGTCGGCTTGAGCAGCGCGATGACCTGGCGGTCCATGTAGTTGATCGAGGTGGCGAAAAAGAGCATGGCGCAGATGGTCCAGCGGACCCTGCCGATGCGAGTGTCACTCAGTCCCGATTCCTGCTCCGCTGTATCTTCGATCTGGCTCATTCGGGTGTCCGCGTTTTCTTCCCGCATTCGCTCACTTTCGACCGCCTCTATAATTTGTACGCGCTGCGAACCAAGTTGTAAGTCAAATCGTGGGCGAGCTCGAAGGCTTCGTCCTCATCGAGGCGATGCTCTACGACCAGTTTGGCGAGGAAGGCGCAGTCGATGCGGCGAGCGACATCGTGCCGGGCGGGGATGGAGAGGAAGGCGCGCGTGTCGTCGTTAAAGCCTACGGTGTTGTAGAAGCCTGCGGTTTCGGTCACGTTTTCGCGGAAGCGCTGCATGCCCTCGGGGCTGTCGTGGAACCACCACGGCGGACCGAGGCGCAGGCAGGGATAATGGCCGGCCAGTGGCGCGAGCTCGCGGCTGTAGGTCGATTCGTCGAGCGTGAAGAGGATGAGGGTGAAGCTGGGCTCGTTGCCGTAGCGGTCGAGCAGCGGGCGCAGGGCGTTAACGTAGTCGGTCGCGGTGGGGATGTCGGCGCCCATATCGCGGCCGTAGCGCTCGTAGACTTGCCGGTTGTGGTTGCGCGAGCTGCCGGGATGGATCTGCATGACCAGGCCGTCGCGGACGCTCATACCGGCCATTTCGGTGAGCATCTGGGCGCGGAAGAGCTCCTGCTGCTGCGCGTCGGCACGGCCGGAGAGGACCTGATCGAAAAGGCGCGCAGCTTCCTCGCTGGAGAGGTTCGCCGTGCGCGCGGTGGGATGGCCGTGATCGGTCGCAGTGCAGCCGAGTTGCTTGAAGCGGGCGCGGGTGCTTTCAAGGGCGCGGAGGTATCCGGCAAAGGTGGCGGTGTCTTCGCCGGTCATTTCTCCGAGGCGGGCGATGTTTTCGCGGAAACCGGCGAATTCGGGATCGACGACCGGATCGGGCCGGAAGGTGGGGATGATGCGCGCGGGCCAGCCGGAATCGCGGACGGCCTGGTGATCGCTGAGCGAATCGAGAGGCGAATCGGTAGTGGCGAGGACTTCAAGTCGGAAGCGCTCGTAGAGGGCGCGCGGAAGGAACTCGGGGGTCGCGAGCTTTTCGGCGATGGTGTCGTAGTAGTGGTCGGCCGTCTTCGGGGAGAGGCGATCGGTCAGGCCGAAGAGCTCCTGAAAGGCGTAGTCGAGCCAGAGGCGGGTTGGGGTTCCGCGGAAAAGATAGTAATGCTCGGCGAAGATGCGCCAGACGCGACGCGGATCCTTGAGCTCAGGCACGCCGATCTCGAGGTCTTCCAGCGAGACGCCCTGGCTGTAGAGCATGCGGTAGACGTAGTGGTCGGGCTGGACGAAAAGCTTTGCGGGATCGGGAAATGGCTGGTTGCGGGCAAACCATCCTGCCTGCGTATGGCCGTGCGGGCTGACGATGGGCAGGTCACGGATGCTCGAAAAGAGCCGACGGGCGACGGCACGCGTATCCGGGTCGGCGGGGAATAGCCGGTCATCGTGTAGCAACGTCAATGGGCAAACTCACCTTCTCGAATTTTCAGAAACATCTCACTACAAGCGTACTCGATGGGATGAGAAGTTCGATCGTATGACTTCATTGAAAGGGTGAGCAAGGCTTCTGTGCCGGACCCATCTCGCTATCCGGTATGGACTACCTGATTCTCGGCCAGCGGTAACGCACGCTTGATGAGAAGCTCCTCGGTCAAGGGCACGGTTGTGAGCACCTCGACGATTCTTTCAGAGGCGTGACTGTCGCCGTAAGGATTTTCAAGACCGGCGAGGGAGGCGCGGAATGCCGGGCTGCGGGCTTCGACGATCTTCTCGAGAATAGCGGCCGCGTCGGGCATTGCACTGAGTACGTTGCGGGCCCGCTCTCTTCCCTGCTGGCGCATACCGATGTCGACGGTAGGGAGCGCGAGCGAGGCGCTCTCCATAATGCCGCTGCTGGAATTGCCCACAAGCACGCCGACATGGCGGAGAAGACTTAGATACGTGATGGCGCCGAGATTGACGAAGACGTGTGCGTTGCCGTGAGCCGCGGCGAAGGCGTGGGCGCGTTCGACAAGGTAATGGCTGCCTGCGTCAGCATTGGGATAGCTGAAGAGAATCTGGCCTTGAACGCGGCTCAGAGCCTCGAAGAGCGCGTCGGCTTCGGCAGTGGTATCGCGGAGCAGGGTTACGGGGTGATAGACGACGAGGATGGTCGGCTGGCTCAGATCGCGGCCGAGCTGTCTGCTGCAGTTCATCGCGGGTGAGCAGCGGGCTGCGGCGCAGGTGATCGAGCGAGGGAGCGCCGGCGCGATGGACACGCCAGGGCTCTTCTCCCATGGCGATGACGCGAGCGCGGGCGTTGTGTGTCGAGGTGAAGTGGATGTGGCTCATTTTAGTGAGCGCGTTTCGAACGGCGTCGTCGATGGCGCCCTCGCTGATCTCGCCACCCTCGATGTGGGCGATGGGGATACGCAGGGCAAGGGCGACGGAGGCGGGCGCGAGCATCTCGTAGCGGTCGGCGATGAGCAGGAGGAGGTCGGGGCGCAGATTTCCGAGCAGGTCGGCAAGGCCGAGCACGGCGACGCCGATGGTCTTGGCCATTCCGATGTCGGTGTCGGAGCTGAGAAGGCATTCGACGCGCCCGGCGATGGGGAAGCCGTCATGTTCGATCTCCTGCACGGTCGAACCGAAGGCCGGGGAGAGATGCGGGCCCATGGCGATGAGCTGGAGGTCGACTGCAGGATGCGCGGCCAGGTCGTGCAGCGGCCAATAGAGATGGCTGTAATCGGCGCGGGAGCTGGTGACTACGGCAATCTTGCGCTTCATCACCACGATTCTAGCGTCCTGAATTGGTGGCGGCTGGTCTTCTATAATGATCAGCGAAAATGTCACATATTTCTGGTCGATGCCACGCGCATTTGTCCGCCTCGAAAGCGAGGCTTATCCAAATCCGCAGAGTCTATAGATGCTCTTCCCTTCTTAAGCTGATTCGCGGCGCAGTTTTGGTTTTTGCTTTGACAGTCGCCGCGAGTGTTCGGGCGTCTGCGATGGGGGCTGCGGATCCTCAGCCTAATCCAGTGGAAGCTGCGCGCCTGAACGACATCGGCGTGGCGCTGATGAATCAGCAGCTAACCGAGAAGGCAATCGCCAAGTTCGAAGAGGCGCATACGGCCGATCCGTCGAGCGCGATTCCAGTGATGAACAAGGGGATTGCGCTGGTGTATCTGCGCAAGCTGCCGGAAGCGGAAGAAGCCTTGAAACAGGCTGCGGCGATGGATCCGAACAATCCGCGCACCTGGTACAGCCTGGGGATTCTGCATCTTGGCGCGGGCGATCCGAAGCTGGCGATCGGGGATATGGAGCACGCCGTGAAGCTCGATCCCAACGATGCCGATGCGCACTATTTTCTGGGAACGTTCTACCTGAATCTGGGTGACTACGAGCACGCCAAGGAGTCGTTCGAGGCTGCGCTGAAGCTGAATCCGGTTCACGCGTCCGCGAATTTTGGAATGGCAAGGGCGCTGCAGCGGATGGGCAAGGTGGATGAGGCGCGGGCGTATCTGAAGCGATTCCAGGAACTGACGGAACACAAGATTTCGACGCCGCTGAGCGCCGCGTACGGAGAGCAGGGACGCTATGCGACAGTGCAGGACATGCTGGCGCCGGAGGCTCGCGTGGAGGCTATGATCCCGGTCAGTTTTGTGGCACAGAAAATCGCGGGGGGTCCTTTCAGTTCTGCGCCAATCTCTGAAAAAGAGGCGGGCGGAGGGGCTTGCGTCATCGATATCGACGGCCCGGGACACAAAGATCTGGTGGTGATGGGCGAAGGCGATCAGGCGATTCGCGCCTACAGGAATCTGGGTAACGGGTCGTTTGAGGAGATTCCCGCGGCCCAGACAGGGCTCGCTGCCAGCGGTCACGGGCTTGCGTGCGCAGTTGGCGACTACGACAGCGACGGGCTGCCCGATCTGGCTGTGGCGATGAGCGATCGCGTCATCCTCTTTCACAATCTCGGCAAGGGGAAATTCGCGGACACGACGAAGGCGGTAGGCATTACGCAGTTGAACCATCCTGCGGGGTTGACCTTTGTGGATTTCGACCACGATGGTGATCTCGATCTATTTGTAACCGGCACTGCAGTGAATGGCTCGGGGCCGAGCGTGATGTGGCGCAATAACGGGAACTCGACCTTTACGGAATGGACTGGGCCCACGGGACTGGCGGGCGATGCCGCGACCGTCGGAGCAACGCTCTCGGATATCAACAATGATCGTGCCGTCGATCTTGTGGTGACGGGATCCGGAAACTCGCCGACGGTTTATGAAAATGCGCGCGAAGGAAAGTTCAAGGTGGTTCCGCTGTATGCGGCTCCCGATCTGGCATCTACGGCCGGGGTTTCGGTCTTCGACTTCAATAAAGACGGATGGATGGATGTTGCGGTGACGCACGCGGGTGCTCCCGGGGTGAGCCTGTGGCGCAACGTCGACGGCAAGCGCTTTGAGCGTGTGCCGCTGCCGGTGAACGACGCCAAGGCCGCGTGGGGAGTGACGCCGATCGATATCGACAATGATGGCTGGATTGATCTCGCCGTGATTGTCGAGACGGGAAGTGGAGCGGAGCTGCGCGTGCTGCGCAATCGCGGCGCGGATGGCTTTGAGGATGTGAGCAAAGCGGTGGGAGCAGACAAGCTGAAGCTGACCAATCCGCGCTCGGTGATTGCGGTGGATGTAGATGGCGACGGCGCGGCGGATCTGGTGGTTACGCAACTGAATCAGCCTCCGGTGGTGCTGCATAACGTGGGTGGAAATCGCAATCACTCGATGCGGCTTGCGTTTACAGGGCTGGCGGATAACAAGACTGCCATTGGAACGAAGGTTGAGGTTTTTTCGAACGGCAAATGGCAGAAGTTTGAGATCGCGGGCGGCTCGGGATATATGAGTCAGAACGCGTCGGAGATTATCGCCGGGCTGGGGCAGGCAGAGCGCGCCGACGTGGTGCGCATGCTGTGGCCGACGGGCGTTCCGCAGGATGAGATCGACCTGGCGGCAGCGAAGCCCGCTGCCATTACCGAACTCGACCGGCGGGGCAGCTCCTGCCCGGTGCTGTTTGCGTGGGACGGCACGAAGTATCAGTTCGTGTCTGACGTGATTGGCGCGGCAGTAGTTGGGCACTGGGTGTCGCCGACGGCGACAAACAAGGCTGATCCGGATGAATGGATCAAGGTGGACGGGTCGCAACTGAAGGCGCGCAACGGGTACCTGAGCCTGAGATTCGGCGAGCCGATGGAAGAGATCAACTACGTCGACCAGGTGCGGCTTGTCGCGGTGGATCATCCGGAGGGCACCGAGGTTTATCCAGACGAGCGCTTCCTGAGCGAGCCGCCGTTTGCTTCGGGCAAGACGGTGGTCGCATCGCCGGCAACGCGGACGCTGGCGGGCGCATGGGATGACAAGGGTCGCGATGTGCTTGGCCTGCTGGCGGCGCGCGATCACAAATACGTTCGCGACTTCACGAATTTGAGTTATGCGGGCTATGCCAATATGCATACGCTTACGCTCGATCTGGGCGAATGGTCGCCGCAGAATCCTGTGCGGTTGTTTCTGCATGGCTTTATCGAATACTTCAGCGCGAGCTCGATGTACGCCGCGTGGCAGGCGGGGCTCCAGCCGATTCCGCCGTACGTGGAAGTGCAGATGCCGGATGGAAGCTGGAAACGAATCATCGACGACATGGGCTTTCCTGCGGGGCTGCCGCGCACGATTGTGGTCGATCTGACGGGCAAGCTGCCGCCGGGCGCGCGACGGATCCGGATGACGACGAATCTGCAGATTTATTGGGACCAGGCGCTGGTGGACAATGGGCCGGATGTCTCCGGAGAGGCGCGGGAGACAGAGCTGCCGCTGGGTATGGCGCATCTTGCGTTCCGCGGATATCCGCAGCAGGTGGATGGGGAGACGCCGGGCGACTTGACCTATCACTACGACAAGATCAGCGCGACGGGGCCGTTCGAGTGGCAGCGCGGAAGCTACACACGCTACGGCGATGTGACTCCGCTGCTGGGCAAGCCGGATAATCACTACGTGATTTTCGGGAGCGGCGAGGAGATCGATGCGGAGTTCAGTGCGGCGGCACTGCCTGCTCTGCCCGCGCACTGGAAGCGTGATTATTTCTTCTATGCAAACGGCTTTGTGAAGGACATGGACTTTTATGAAGCCATGCCGTTCACTGTCGCGCAGATGCCCTTTCACGAGATGACCACTTATCCGTATCCGGCGAGTGAGCATTACCCGGATGGCGCCGCTGCGCTGAAATATCGGCTGGATTGGAATGACCGCTTCGAGTCTGGCGAGCGCCTGCAGCGGTTCCAGTTTGATTATCAGCCGGTGACTTCATCGCCGATCACAGATAAGCCGTGAGCGTTACGCTACTGCCAGCGGTACAACAGCTTTCGCTGCTTGAGCAGCGGAAGATTTCTGCGGTGGAACTTGCCGAGGAGCATATACGGCAGATCGAGCGGCTGAATCCGCAGCTGAATGCGCTGGTCGAGTTCGACGCTGAACGGGTTCGCACAGCAGCGAGCGAAGCGCAGGCCGGCCCGCTGGCGGGGCTGCCGGTGACGGTTAAGTCGTCCATCGAGGTGAAGGGGTATCGCTGCGAGATTGGCAGCCTGCTCAATCGCGGGCACATGGCGCATGCGGACGCTGAAGCGGTGGTCCGCCTGCGTTCGGCTGGCGCGACGGTGCTGGGCACGACCAATTGTCCTGAGCTGCTGATGGCGTACGAGACAGACAACACGCTCTATGGCCGCACGTGCAATCCGTGGAACCTGGAACATACGTCGGGCGGATCGAGCGGCGGCGAAGCGGCGGCGATTGCGGCCGGCTTGTCGGCATGCGGGCTGGGAAGCGACAGCGGAGGATCGGTGCGCGAGCCGGCGCACTTCTGCGGAATCGCCGCGCTGAAGCCTACGCCGGGGCGCGTGCCGGCGCGGGGACATCGGCCGCCGTCCGTCGGGCCATTTGCTTTTCTGGGTGCGGTCGGTCCAATGGCGCGGACGATTCCGGACGTTGCGCTGCTGTTTCGGACGCTCTGCGCGCAGGACCCGCTTGATTCGGAGAGCGCGCCGGTTGGATTGCGCCAGGTATCGCTTGAAGAGGCGAAACAGATTCCAATTGGCTGGTTCGATGACGATGGGTTGACGCCGGTGACAGCGGAGTCGCGGGAGGCGGTTCGCGACGCCGCGCGATCCCTCGAAAGGCAGGGCTTCCGCGTACAGCGGTTCAGGCCGACGGTGCTCGAAGAAGCACGGCGGCTATGGTGGATCTTTTTTGTGCAATGCGGGGAGATGTTTTACCGCGAACTCATCGAGGGGCGCGAAGAACACCTGAGTCCTGTATTTCGCGGATTTCTGGAGATCGCGCGGTCAGAGAAGCCGCTGACTGCAGAGTCTCTGCTGCGGGCGTGGGCAGAGTCCGACATGATCCGCCACAAGATGCTGGCGGAGATGAAGCGAATTCCCGGTGCTGTTATGTCCTGCGTGCGCTGTTCCGGCGTTCAGGCATGGCGAGCGAGAATGGACGGTAGAGGGGCAGACGGTTGGTTATCTAGAGGCGATGCGATATACGCAGTGGTTCAACCTGTTCGCTGCGCCAGCAGCAGTGGTGCCGGTAGGAAGGTCGGCGGAAGGACTGCCGATCGGGGTGCAAGTTGCGGGGCGTCCTTTTGAAGACGAAACCGTGCTGGCAGTGGCTGAGGCTATCGACCGCGAGTTCGGATATCAGCCGCCGCCGATCTGCCGCTAACTGATCTTGAGGGCATCGAGGGCTCGCTCCAGCTTTACTCCGCGCGAGGCCTTGAGCAGGACGACATCGCCGGACGATAGATTGTCGCGCAACCATTCCCCTGCCTGCTCGGGCGATTCGAAGTAGAGGGCCTCGGGCGATCCCTGACGGGCGGCGTCGACGATGTTCTGTGCTTGGCCCCGGACTCCGGCGACGATGTCGATGCCCGCGTCGGCTGCCGCCTTGCCGCAGGCGGCGTGCAGGGCGGCGGACTCGGGACCGAGCTCGAGCATTTCTCCAGCGATGAGGATGCGGCGGCCATTGCCGGAGAGCGGCATCGCGGCCAGGGTGGCAATCATCGCCTTCAACGCCTCGGGGTTGGAATTGTAACTGTCATTGATAATTGTTGCGCCGCGGATACTCAGGATCTGGCCGCGCTTGTCTTCCGGCAGCAATTCAGCGAGGGATGCGCAGCAGGTCTCGAGCGGGATGCCGCCTTCCATGCCTACAGCGACGGCTGCCAGAGCATTCGAAACGTTGTGTTCGCCGAGCAGGTGAAGATGCAGTGTCGCGTGGGATTCGCCGGAGCGAATGCGGATACGCTGGCCTTCGGCACCGAGAGGTTCGATCGATTCAGCCCTGGGATCGGCGCATGGTCCGCGGCCGAAGTAGATGGCCTTGCCGCGAAAGTCGCGCCCGAACTGGGAGACGTAAGCGTCGTCGCAATTCAGGAACGCGACGCCGTGCAATGGCAAAGCTTCGATCAATTCATATTTAGCGCGGGCGATGCCGGCGATGCCGTCGGCGAAGAATTCGGCGTGGGCGCTGCCAACATTGGTGACGACTCCCCAGTCGGGAATGGCGATGCGGGCGAGGGCGGCGATTTCTCCGGCGCTGGACATGCCCATCTCGATGACGGCAATTTCGTGTTCGGGCTCAAGCTTGAGCAGTTGCAGAGGCAGGCCGTATCCGTTGTTGAGATTGCCCTGCGATTTGAGCACGGAGAAGCGGGCGCTCAGAACTTTGGCGATGGCTTCTTTGGTGGTGGTTTTGCCCGCCGAGCCGGTGATGGCGATAAGCCTTTTGCCCCAGTGTTTTCGGACTGCTTCTGCGAGTTGCTGGAGAGCGGCCAGCGGCTCATCCACGACGAGCAGCGGCTGTTTGCGCACTTTTTCGGGGAGGGTGGCCAGCTTATCTCGGGCAACGATGGCGGCGATAGCTCCGCGTTCAAAGGCTGAGGCGACGAAGTCGTGTCCGTCGAAGCGCTCGCCCTTGACGGCGATGAAGAGCTCGCAGGGTAGAAGCGTGCGCGAATCGATAGAGTATCCGGTTGCGACGCGGACCAGAGCATGATCGAGACCGGTGAGATCGGCGCCAGCCCATTGCGCGATCTGATGGAGGTCGAGTTTCATGCGCCTACTCCGGCCTGATTCAGCTCGCGCAGGATAGTTACGGCAACCTCGGCATCGTCGAAGGGAATGGTTCCGCTCTTCAGGGTCTGCGTCTTCTCATGGCCCTTGCCTGCGATCAGAACGATGTCGCCGGAGCGGGCGGCTTCGAGTGCAAGCCGGATTGCGGAGGCTCGATCTACTTCGGTTACGTATTTTGTTCCGGTCGCTTCGAGGCCGGGCAGAGCGTCACAAAGAATGTTCAGCGGATCCTCGCTGCGCGGGTTGTCTGAGGTGAGGACGACGAAATCGCTGCCTTCTCCTGCAGCGCGGCCCATGAGAGGGCGCTTGGCTTTGTCGCGGTCTCCTCCACAGCCAAAGAGGGTGATGACTTTTCCGCCGGTCGCGGTTACAAATTCGCGGGCAAGAGCGGTGAGATTGCGGAGAGCATCGTCGGTGTGGGCGTAATCGACGACGACGGTGAAATCCTGGCCAGCGTCGACGGTCTGGAAACGTCCGGGCACGCAGGAGAGAGAGCTGATGCCGGCGCTGATCTGGCCAATCGAAAGGCCGCGAGCAAAAGCGGCGGCAGAGGCCGCGAGCAGGTTATAGACATTGACCTTTCCCGTAAGGCGCGTCCGGACTGGCGTCGAGCCGCCTGGAGTCTGAAGGGTAAATCGCATTCCGCTGGCGGCCATATCGATGTTATCGGCGCGGAATTCACCGGTGCTGAGCCCATAAGAGAAGATTTCCGACCTGGCTTCGCGAGCTGTGGGGGCCAGTTGGGCTCCGTAAGCGTCTTCGATGTTCAGTACGGCAACACGGGGCGGTTTCAAGAGGCTGCCATCGAAGAGCCGGCGTTTCGCAGCGAAGTAGTCTTCCATGGTGCCGTGGAAGTCGAGGTGATCGCGGGTGAGGTTGGTGAAGATAGCAACGTCGAAGGGGACGGCATAGACGCGCCCTTGCGCGAGAGCGTGCGATGACACTTCCATCACGGCTTCGGTGGCTTCGGCATCGGCGCCTTCGCGAAAGAGCTCAAGCAAATCGCGTGATTCTGGGGTGGTATGCGGCGATGGGCGAACTGCGCCTGCGACATGATACTCGATCGTGCCGATAAGGACCGTCTTGCGGCGGGCGTGGTTCAGCATTGCATCGAGCAAATATGCAGTTGTCGTCTTGCCGTTGGTTCCGGTTACTCCGCTGAGGGCAAGTTGACGTTCGGGATGGCGGAAGAAATTCGCGGCTATCAAGGCCAGGGCGTTGCGTCCGTGCGTGACCTCGGCGGCGGCGATTTCTGGGTGGTGCAGTGCGAGCTCGTTGAAGACTGACGATGAGTCGGTGACGACGGCTGTTGCACCCTGGGCGATTGCTTTGGAAATGTACCGGTTGCCGTCGGTGGTTTCACCATGCATGGCGACGAAGAGCGATCCCGGACCTACGCGGCGTGAGTCGTACTCGACGCCGGTGAGGTCAACGACTGCACGGAAGCGCCGGACGCAGGCGACCCCCTGCAAAACCTGATCGATATTCATTGCGGACCCAGATCAGCCTGTCGCGCGGTCATAATTCGTTCCACGCACGATTTAAGCATGGGTAGATCTTCCTTCACCGCATCCCAAACAATTCTGTCATCTATTCGATGGTAGGCGTGCCGCAAGACGTTTCCCATGCCGCGCAGGCCCTTCCAATCAAGGCCAGGACAGTGCTTTTCTGCCTCAGCGCCTAACCTGATGGCAGCCTCCGAGATAATCTGCATTTGACGCTCGACGGCCGATCTCATCATCGGATGGGACTGGTACGCTTCGAACTCATGGTCCACGAGAAAAGACTCGATCAGCCTGATGCTCTCCTGAATGTCTGCCCAATGCGTCCCCGCTCCTCTAAAAGGCAACGACAGCCTCTTCGAGCGCACGCTTGCGAACGGGTTCCTTCATCCAGTCTGTAGAGGATAAATCGACATTCACTCCTAGCAGTTCCTCGAGGCGGCTTTGCAGACCGCCGAGAGTAACGAGGGTCAGACGCTTGGACTTGTCGAAATCGGCCATCAGATCGACATCGGAGCGAGCAGTCGCGTCCCCGCGTGCGACCGAGCCGAACAAACGAAGGTGAACAAGGCCAGCTGCTTTCAGCTCCGGGGCATGTTGCCGCAAGATGAAGAGGACCTGATCCTTATCCATACCAAAACTCTGACATATTTGAGAGTGCCCGACAACCGGCTTGAATCAGTCCATCAGCGCGCGAAGCGCACAACCACTTCGGTGCCGGCGGGTACCATGGTGCCGGCGGCCGGCGCCTGTCCGCGGGCAATGCCGCTGCCCAGGACCTGAACCCCCAGGCCGGCTCCGCCAGCCTGCTCAATGACCTTACGTACGGGCTCGCCTGCGAAGGAAGGGACAGCGACTCGTTGCGCTGACGCGACAATGACGGAGCCGTGACTGACCGGCTGCCGTGTTGGCGGGACGGGCTGGGCTGCGGGCTCCGGGGGATCCGGGGAAGCTTGCGGCGGTTCGGACGGACTCGAGGTTGTCTGCGGCGCGGCTGGTACCGGCGGCGAATTCAGAGATGCGATGAGATTGCGGTCGGGGCCATGGGTCGGCTCCTCGGCCGCTTTCGATTCGGGCAGGCGGGTCGCCGCTGGGGCACTGGCACGCAGAGGGTCGTCGGCGGGCAGATTGTTTACCTCGGCGAAGAGTGATTCCAGATCGTCGATGTGCTCTGGCGGGGCTTCGTCTGGCACGGCCTGCTCAGCCTTCGCCATCGCTGCGGGAGTCTGCATCGGCTCATCGTGGGGCACGCCCAGGTATTCGAGTATCTGCTGGGCCAGATCCTGGAAAACGGGCGCGCTGGCCTGCGCTCCAAAGTGCATGCTGTGCTGGGGCGAATCCATCACAACGGCAATGGTGATGGCGGGATTGTTGACGGGGGCGAAGCCAACGAACGAGGCGACGAAGTTGGTCTTCGAATACGTGTGGGTGCGGGGATCGATCTTCTGCGCCGTTCCGGTCTTGCCTGCCGCGCTGTATCCATTGAGATGAACGGCCCCGTGCGCAGTGCCCATGAGCACCACATCCTGCATCATCTTTCGCAGCTGGGCCGCAGTCAGTTCCGAGATCACTCGGTTCGCGCCTTCCGGCAGCTGGTCGGGCAAACTGTTCTCAGGATGGAAAGCCACGGGCTTCAGCTTGGGATCGCCCTTGGTAAAGTCGGTGCTCTCCAGGAGAATGTGGGGAGGCAAATAGACGCCGCCATTGGCGATGGTTGAAACCATGGTGACGATCTGCACGGGCGTAACAGCGATTTCCTGGCCCATGGGAATGGCGCCCATGGAGGCCGGGCCCCAATGCTTCAGCGGCTCCAGCAGCCCTCTTGTTTCGGCCGGAAGCTCAATGCCGCTGCGCTCACCAAATCCAAATGCGCGAATGTATTTGTAGAGGTGCTCGGGACCCACGCGTTCCCCTACACGGATCGCGCACACGTTGCTTGAAACGGCAAGCGCCTTCCATGCCGGAAGCAATCCATAGTGCTCGCCGGGAGCATCGTGGACCGTGTGGCCGGCGATGCTGAGCGCGCCGCCACCGCAATCCACCATGCTGTCCGGAGTGATGACTTTTTCTTCCAGCGCTGCCGCATAGGTCACCGGCTTGAATGTGGAGCCGGGCTCGTAGACATCGCTCACCGCGTGGTCTTTCAGCAGATTCGTCGTGGCATGGCGGAAATCATTTGGATTGAATGTAGGCCGGACAGCAAGCGCGAGGATCTGCCCGGTGTGCGGATCCTGAACCACGACCGTGCCGTATTCCGCGTGCGTCCGTTCCATGTTGAGGTCCAGGGCTTTCTCAGCCATGAACTGAATGTTCTCGTCGATGGTGAGGACGAGATTTTCGCCGGGCAACGGTTCGCGCTCGGCGCTGCCCAGGACGTGGCGCCGGGCGTCGAGCGCGGTCAGCATGTGGCCGGGGGTGCCGTGCAGATCTTCATCGTAGTTCTGCTCCAGGCCTCCGAGGCCGTTGTCGTCGATGCCGACGTAGCCGAGAACCTGCGCGGCGATCTGATTGTCCGGGTAGAAGCGCTTGAATTCTTTCTGGATGTAGATGCCCTTCAGGTTGAGGGCTTTCACCTTGTCGATGACTGCTGCGTCCTGCTTGCGCGCGATCCAGGCGAAGTTACGGGAGGCAGTCAGGCGGGCGAGGATCTGCTGCTCTGAAGTGAAGCTGTCGGTCGGATCGGTGTGGACGATTTTCGCAAGGGCGGCGGCGGTCTGCGGTCGGGCATCGCCGATTTCCTTCGGGACGGCGTAGACCGAGTCCACGAGGATGGTCATCGCCAATTCGTGCAGGTTGCGATCGTAAAGGACGCCGCGCCGCGGGGCGACCTCGAAGCCGCGCTCCTGCTGCATGGCCGCTCGCTCGACAAACTCGTGGTGACGGAAGACCTGGAGCCAGACGAGGCGGCCACAGATAATAACCGACCAGAATGCGAAGAAGACGAGGATGTTGAGCACGCGCATGCGGCTCATGGGCGTGACGATACCGGTCCTGGAAACCGAAGCGGGCGATGGCGGATTGAAGACCGGGGGAGAAATTGAAGGACTCTTCACTGCGCAGCGAGCTCCTCTCCCGAAGGGGTCCGAAACTAACGAATAGGCGGCGCGGGGACCGCGGCCTCAGCTAACGCGGGCGCGTTCGGGTCAGCGGTTACGTCGGGACGAACAACCTGTCCGGGACGCGGAGCAGTGAGACCAAGCTGGCGAGCGAGCTGGTCGATGCGGGCCGGATCGCCGAGCTGCGCTTCGGTGAGGCGAAGCTGCCGGTTCTGCTCCTCGAGCTGCTGGACCTGCTGCTTTTCCGACTCGATGCGGTAGCCGTACTCGATGGAGCTCAAGTGCTGCCAGCCATACATCATGATGAGTCCGAAGAGCAGGGCCATGGCGCAGGCGAAGATGCGCATTTCCCTGACGCGCTGGGGATCGGCGGCCTTCACGAGGCGCGAGTTGTCGAAGCGCTTGACGAAGAAGACCTCCGGCGTAGGGCCGCGGCGCGCGCGCTGCTGCGCGGCCAGAAGCGCCATGTTGCGCTCCATGATCCGGTCATAGCTGCTGCGGCCTGTTTCCAAACCGGGCTGCGCTGCGATTGCCTGTGTCGCCATGGGTGTCTCCTGAAAACGCAGCCATCAGCCACTAGGGATTAGCCATTAGCCTTTGTGCTGCGGTACAACTTACGAATTCGGTTCTTCCCGAACTTCTTTCTTCCCCCTCTTGCGACCGGGCCTGGGTCGCTATCTTTGGGAGGGAGTCTTACGAGTGTCGTCTTGAACTACTTTCGCCATTTGGTGCGGTGGGACGACCCCGGCCCGATATCTTCAGGGATTAGGGATTAGCCATTAGGGATTGGCAAGAACCATGCCCTTGCTGCTACTCACTACCCTGCCTTTCTTTCCGCTGCCCGCAGCTTCGCGCTGCGTGCTCGCGGATTGCGATCCGTTTCCTCGGCTTCGGCGGTTATCGGCTTCCGCGTGAGGACTTCATAAATTCCCTGCTGCGCGCCTGCGCGCAATGCATCTTTTGCCAGCCGGTCCTCGAGAGAGTGGAAGCTGATCACTACCAGCCTTCCTCCGGGCTTCAGCAGCGCGGGCGCCGCTTTCAGCAGGGCGCTTATCTCGTCGAGCTCGGCATTTACGTAAATTCGAAGAGCCTGAAAGGTCCGCGTCGCCGGGTGAATCCTGTCGGATTTCATCGCCGGGGCCGCGGCCGCTACGATTCTGGCCAGTTGTGCCGTGGTCGTAATCGGCCGGGCCCTGACAATGGCTCTGGCGATTCTCCGCGACCTCCTTTCCTCTCCGAATTCGTAAATCAGGTCGGCGAGCTCTTTTTCGCCGAACTGGTTTACCACTTGTGCGGCGGTGACACCCCGGCGAGGATTCATCCTCATATCCAAGGGGCCTTCCGCCTGAAAACTGAATCCTCTGTGCGCCTCGTCGAAGTGCATGGAGCTGGCTCCGAAGTCGGCGAGCAGACCGTCGAGGCTTCCTGCTGGTAATAGCTCCGCCATTTCGGAGAACTCCACATCGTGCAGGACGACTTCGGGCATTTCCGGCCCCAGCTCTTCGCGCAGCGCGTCGAGCCTGGCCTTTGCCCGCGCCATCGCTTCGGGGTCGCGGTCGAAGGCGATCAGTTTGCCTTCGGGACCGAGCTCCCGCGCGATTGCGCTCGAATGTCCTGCGAATCCCAGGGTGGCGTCTGCATAGGTGCCGCCCCGGCGCACATTCAGGTATCGGATCGCTGGTTGTAAAAGAACCGGCACATGCCGCTCACGCTCGTCCATGTGCTCCCCCTGAGGGGTGGTTACAGCTTGAAATTCTCGAGCTCGCGCTCGTCCGCTTCGGTCATCGGCTCGAGGCTCGCAACAAATGCCTCGCGGTTGGTGACCTTCAAAAACGTCTGCATGCCGAACACGAGCACATCGCCCAGCGTATTTGTCTTTTCGCGCAGGATCTGCGGTAACAGCACCCGCCCCTGTGCATCCATCTCGGTCGTCTGACCGTAGTAGTTCACGTAGTTCAACAGCTTCTTCTTGGCAGGATTAAAGTTGGGAATTTCAGCCAGCTTCTCTTCGAACTTTTCCCATTCCTGCATCGGATAAATCTCCGCGTCGTTACCGTCGCGGCTGGTGATATAAAACTGCGTTCCCGCTCCGTACTTCTCCTCAACCACGCGCTTGAAGTCGGCCGGCAGCTTGAGGCGGCCCTTCTCGTCAACTCGGGTTGGGTGATTTCCGCGGAACATCGATTCCCATTTCGGTCAAAACTGCTCACCGTTTCCCGGATCTCCCGGTGTATCGTTCCTTTGAGGTGATGCCGAGCCAAAAGCAAGATCGCTACTCCCTTTTGGACCCTTTTTGACCGCTTTCGTCCACAATCGTAGCGCAGGAATGAGGCGCGTCCAAGTGGAAAAACGGTACATTTTCGGGCTAACTGATAGGAAGAAGAGGGGGTTGGTGAATGCGGGCCGTAAACATCAACCGGTGGGGCTGGTCGCCAGCGTAAAACACAAGATGCAGTGTTATCTAATCTGATTCAGTGCGATCAGAAGACGCTTGCCAGATCACAGGACTCAAGGTAAAGCGAAAATTTGGCGATAATACATGCCGCTTTTCTAAGGCGCACCTTCACGATTCCAGCTGAGCAGCTTTGCGGCGAACACTCTGGACGTAAAAGACTAGATAGATGACGACTGCAAGGTTGACCAGCAGAAGGACGACCTTGATCCAAGTGACATGCCGAATGATCTCGATGACCTCCCAAGGCAGGAAGGACGCAGTAAGGATCAGTGTGACGTATTCTGCCCAGACCTTCCGCAGGACCAGTCCGACACCTTCAAGCATGTGAAGGGCGGCTCCGGCAAAGATGGCGATGCTGATCTGCTTGAGGCGGTGAGGATCGATCATCGCCACCTTGTCCAGAATCAGGTTGGCGAAGTGGCCTTCCGGGTCGCGGCCCAGATCGATAATGAAGCGAGTAACGACGTCAACCAGATCTTTGTGGAGGAGTTTGAGCGCGCCGACGCCCAGGATGATGAACAGGGCGGCCTCAAGCAGCTTCCACACACCGATTGCTACGATCCATCGCTCACTGGCGGAGACGTGTGCGCGATTCTTGACGGGAGCCGGAGTGGACATCACAGGTGCGTTTCTCCACGCGCCCGCCTTGACATTTTCCACTTCGGCAAGCGGTGGGAGCCGTTTACAGGATACCTGCTGGAGCGATGTTGTGGAGACATCAACATCCCGTCCGTGTTCTTCGTTCCCATAAAAGACCGCCTCGAAATCCTGGGAAAGCCAGAGCCGGAGCGCACATCCACTCGCATCTTCTCACGCGTACTCCATCCGGAAGTACAGAGCTACACAGGAAAGGAATTCGCATGAGGAAGTATTACGCATGGATGTTGGCAGCGGTTCTTGGTGTTGCCGGAGTAGCGGCGCACGCACAGAAAGATCCGATGGTGGGCGGAGCCCAGATGTATCCAACGAAGAACATCGTTCAGAATGCCATGAACTCGAAGGATCACACGACGTTGGTGGCAGCGGTGAAAGCAGCCGGACTGGTCGATACGCTGGAAGGCAGCGGACCCTTCACGGTGTTTGCACCGACGAACGAAGCATTTGCCAAACTGCCTGCCGGAACGGTCGATACGCTGCTGAAGCCAGAGAACAAGGCGATGCTGACGAAGATTCTCACCTACCACGTGGTCCCCGGCAGAGTGACCTCGAAGGACCTGAAGAAGATGATCAAGGATGGCGGAGGCAAGGCCGAGATCAAGACGGTTGAAGGTGGGACTATTACGGCAATGCTTCAAGGCGGCAAGATCGTGCTGAGGGATGAGAAGGGCGGCACATCTACGGTGACGATTGCCGATGTGTATCAGTCCAATGGCGTTATTCATGTTGTCGATACGGTGCTGATGCCGAACTGATCCGCGTGGCGAGGCGAGTCCGCTTGTGACTCGCCTTAATTTCAGCGCGCGACCAGCCGTCGCAGGCCTTTGCGCTTGACATTGAGATATGGCGCCAGCTTTTCCATCGCCGCTTCCACACTGATACCGTGGCGGGCGCGGAGCTGATCGACCTTGCCATGCTCGATGAAACGGTCGGGCCAGCCGATGCGAATGACCGGGGTATTGAGGCCCATTTCGCTCAGCGCCTCAAGCACCACGCTGCCGAAACCACCCATGAGTACGTGATCCTCAAATGTAATGATCGCGGTCACATGCCTGGCGTAGGAGGCGAGTAGCTCGCGATCGAAGGGCTTCACGAATCGCGGATTGATTACTGCTGCGGAGTGTCCCTGCTGGTCCAGTTTCTCGGCCAGTTCGCTCGCCATGGGCAACAGCGCGCCGAGCCCGAATATGGCGAACTCATCGCCGTCGCGGATTACCTCGGCTCTACCGATGGGCAGGGCGACCGGATGTTCCTTCACAGCGGTCCCAGGACCGATGCCGCGCGGATAGCGAACCGCCGCGGGACCATCGTGAAGCATGGCGGTGTAGAGCATGTCGGCGAGCTCATCCTCATCCTTGGGGTCCATGTGGATGATGTTGGGAATGCCGCGCAGATAGCTGATGTCGAAGAGTCCGTGATGCGTTGCACCGTCGTCGCCGCTCAAACCACCGCGGTCCATGCAGAAAACAACGGGCAGGTTCTGGAGACAGACGTCGTGCACGATTGGATCGAAGGCCCGCTGCAGGAACGTGGAATAGATCGCGCAGAAGGGCTTGTAGCCCTGCGTGGCCATGCCGGCGGCGAAGATGACGGCGTGCTCCTCGGCGATGCCGACGTCGAAGTACTTCTTCGGATGGTGCGGCTTGAAGAGATCGAGAGCGGTGCCGTTGGGCATAGCGCCGGTGATGGCCACCAGCTTGTCGTTCTCGTTGGCCAGCTTCACCAGTGTTTCGGCAAAGACTTCGGAGTAAGTGTGCTGACCGACGGGCTTGGTCTCGCCTGTTTCGGGATCATAGGGACCCAGGCCGTGAAACTTCTTTTGCTTGTCGAGGGCGGGCTGGAATCCGCGACCCTTTTGAGTGATTGCGTGAAGGAGGACGGGCTTGTCCTGCTGCTTGAGGAACTTGAACGTCTCGACGAGGAGGCCGATGTTGTGGCCGTCGAGCGGACCGTAGTAGGTGAGGCCGAACTCTTCGAAAAATACTGACGGCCAGAGCAGGCCTTTGGCGGCTTCTTCTGCGCGGCGAACGACATTGACCGCAGTTTTGCCGCCGAAGCGCTCCAGGAGACGCGCTGCGCTGTCGTGGAGGTGGGTCACGTGTTCGTTGGTAACGATCTTGTGCAGATACTTGGCGATCGCGCCGACATTGCGGTCAATGGACCACTCGTTGTCGTTGAGCACGACAATCAGGCGCCTGGTCTGGTCGGCGATATTGTTCAGCGCTTCGAAAGAAATGCCGTTGGTGAAGGCAGCGTCTCCGGCGAGGGCGACAATGTGCTCCTTGCCACCGGCGAGATCGCGCGCGACGGCCATGCCCAAGGCGGCGGAAAGCGCGGTGCCGGCGTGTCCGGCGCCGTAGGAGTCGTGCTCGCTCTCGGTGCGCAGCATGAACCCGTTCAGTCCGCCGGGCTGGCGGATGGTCTCGAAGCGCTCGCGGCGCCCGGTAAGCAGCTTGTGAATGTAGGCCTGATGGCTGACGTCGAACACAAACCGGTCCGCCGGAGTGTCGAAGACGTAGTGCATGGCGAGCGTCAGTTCGACGACGCCGAGATTTGGACCAAGGTGGCCCCCGGTTTTCGAGAGGGTGAGGATCAGCCGTTCGCGAATCTCCTGCGCGAGAGTTTCTAGCTGAGGGATCGAAAACTTCTTGATGTCTGCCGGAGAGTGGACGGTGTCGAGTAGTTTGCCCATGAATCAAACGAAGTCGTCCGTCAGTTTAAACCCTACCGACGCAACCAAGTTGCCCGCTATCAAAAAAGACCCCGCATTCGGGGCCTTACTGCCGGGAACTGGCTAACTTCGTCATTACAGTATACCAAGCGGCGACAGGATGTTAGTCGGTCAGCGCAGCGATCGCCTCAGGGGACGCAGCCTCTGCCCGGAACTCACCTTCCCAACGCGCGACGACAGCCGATGCAAGGCAGTTGCCGACGACATTGATGGTGGTTCGGCCCATATCCATCAGGGCGTCAACGCCAAGCAGGACGAAGATCGGCTCCTCGGGCAAGCCGAAGATTGACGCCGTGGCCAGCAGCACGACCAGCACGGCGCGCGGGACTCCAGCGACACCTTTGCTGGTGAGCATGAGCGTGCCGAGCATGACGAGCTGTTGGGTGAGGCTCATGTGAATGCCGGCCGCCTGGGCCACGAATAAGGACGCCAGCGCGAGATAAAGCGCCGATCCGGCAAGGTTGAAGCTGTAGCCGGTGGGAATGACGAAGGCGACGATATTGCGCGGCACGCCGAAGGCTTCCATCGACTCGATGGCGCGCGGCAGCGCCGCCTCGGAGGTGCTGGTGGCGAAGGCGATGGTCGCGGGTTCGGCAACGGCGCGCAGGAACTCTCTGACCGGGATGCGTGCCAGCAGCGCAGCCGGCAGCATACCAAGCAGCGCGAAGGCGATGAGCGCAATGTAGAGAGTCAGGAGCAGCTTGCCAAGGTTGAGCATTACTCCAAGCCCGGAATGCGCCACTGTAAATGCAAGGGCCGCGGCGACTCCGATGGGCGCAAAGTACATCACGAGATTGGTGAAGGCGAACATGGTTTCGGTGAGCGACTCGGCGAGGCGCACCATGGGAGCGCGTTTGGCTTCGCTCAGCCGGCCGAGTGCGAGTCCGAAGAGGATGGCGAAGACGGCGACCTGCAGGATCTGGTTATCGGCGACTGCCCTGGCGATGTTGTCGGGAAAGATGCGGACGAGGAACTGCTGCCAGGAGAGAGCAGGCTGCTCAGGCTCAGGATTGATCAGGAGCTGACTACGGTGTTCAGCTGCGACCGTGGGCGCTGCGGAGGGGTTGAGGCCAACGCCGGCCTTTGAGACGTTGATGGCCACGAGGCCGATGACCAGGGCAATCGTCGTGAGCACCTCAAAGTAGATGAGGGACTTGAGGCCGAGGCGGCCAACCGTGCGCAGTTGTCCGTGGCTGGCAATGCCGGTGACGAGCGTGCCGAAGATGAGCGGGGCGACGATGACCTTAATCAGCCGCAGAAAGATGTCGCTGAGAACCTTGATGGAGATGGCAAGACGAGGGGCGTCGAGGCCGAGTTCGATACCGGCGAGCATGCCGAGGAAGATCCAGCCGGTGAGGGAGCGCTTGCGGAGTGCCGCGATGGCGAAGATGAGGAGAGCGATGATGCGAAGGGCCGCACCGGTACGCGGTTGAGCGAGCATGGCAACGGCGACGCCCGCGGCATAGAGAACACCTCCAGCAGCTATCCACAAAGTCAAATCGCGTTTCCCGTCGTTTGTATGCATCTTCAGAAATCAGGATTGAAAACGGTATAGCATAATGCTTCACGAACTCGCCCGATTAGCTTTGGAGGTATCGGTCAGCAATGGTTCGCGCAGTTTTTCTCTTAGCCGCCGGTGGGCTCTTTTTCCTGCAATCGGTCTCCGGCCAGACGCTCGAACCGAGCAAACCAACTACCAGCGCAGACGCACTGACCAATCCGACATACTCACCGGGCGTCGCGTTCCTGTTTGATCTGGAGGCAAAGTTCGCCGCCGACACGGCGAAGGGCGGAGGCGCTGCGTTTGCGAAGTGGTTTGCCGATGATGCGGTGACGTTGTCAAACGGGCAGGCTCCCGTCGTGGGCCGCGCCGCTATCGCCGCTGACACCAAATGGTCGCCTGCCGACTATCAGCTGACCTGGAAGCCGGACGGAGGGCGCATGAGTCCTGCGGGCGATATGGGATTCACGTGGGGACACTACGAAGGGCATTTCAAGCAGAAAGACGGCACGCCCGGGGTGACGAGCGGACGCTACATGACTGTCTGGAAGAAGCAAGCCGACGGATCGTGGAAGGTCGCACTCGACGCGAGCAACAACGAGCCGCCGAAAAAGGAAGACTGCTGCAAGCTGCCCTGATCGCGCCTAGCTCAGGCCCCCGAGGCAGAGATACTTGGTCTGCAGGTATTCGTCGATCCCGTAGGATGAGCCTTCGCGTCCATAGCCGGAATCCTTCACTCCGCCGAAGGGCGCGACTTCAGTCGAGATGGCTGCTTCATTGATACCGATCATTCCGGATTCCAGGGCAGCGGCGACACGCATCACGCGGGCGATGTCGCGCGAGTAGAAATAAGAGGCGAGCCCAAAGGGCGTACTGTTTGCCGCCGTGATCGCTTCTTCCTCGGTATGAAAGCGGAAGAGCGGCGCGACCGGGCCGAAGGTCTCTTCGCAGGAAAGGCTCATTGTGGAGTCGACATCGGCGAGTACGGTCGGCTCGTAAAAATATCTTCCCAGTGCGTGCCGCTTGCCGCCAACGAGCACGCGGGCGCCACGTTCGATGGCATTCGCGACGTGGCGTTCTACTTTTTCGAGAGCCTTGGCATTGATGAGAGGGCCGATCTCCGCGTCACCTTCGCCGGCAGCAGCCCACCCGCAGCTTCGAAACAGCCTCAACGGCGCGTTCGGCGAAGTCGTCGTAGATGGCGTTGGCAACGTAGATACGGTTGGCGCAGATGCAGGTCTGTCCGGCGTTGCGGAACTTGGCGGCGATCATTCCCTTCACTGCCTGATCGAGGTCGGCGTCTTCGAAAACGATGAAGGGAGCATTTCCTCCGAGTTCGAGAGACAGCCGCTTGAGGGTGGGCGCGGAGGCTTGCGCCAGATGCTTGCCTACAGCGGTTGATCCTGTAAAAGACAGCTTCCGCACCCGCTCGTCTTCGAGCCATGCATCGGCAACGGATGCGGCTCGGGCGCGCGATGCGGGAACGACATTGATGACCCCTGCCGGTATTCCTGCTTCTGACGCAAGCAGCGCCAGCGCAAGGGCAGAGAGCGGCGTATCTTCCGCAGGCTTGGCGACGATGGTGCAGCCGGCAGCAAGCGCGGGCGCTATCTTGCGAGCCAGCATGGCGATGGGGAAATTCCACGGAGTGATTGCGGCTGCCACGCCGACAGGCTCCTTGGTGACGATGATTTTTCGGCCGGGGGCGGTCTCGGGAATCACGTCTCCATAGGTGCGCTTCGCTTCTTCGGCGAACCACTCGATGTAGGCGGCACCGTACGCCACCTCGCCGCGGCTCTCGACGAGCGGCTTGCCCTGCTCGAGTGAAATGAGCCGGGCCAGGTCTTCCTGATTCTTGCGGACGAGTGCGAGCCATGCCTGCAGATGTGCTGCCCGCTCCCTGGCAAGAAGTTTGCGCCAGCAGGCAAAGGCCCGAAAGGCCGCGTCTGCTGCGGCACGCGCTTCGGGGGCACCACAATCAGCGACTTCTGCGATCAGCGATCCGTCAGCGGGACTGTCGACTCTGAAGGTGCCAGTCGTCGGTTGACGGCACACGCCCGTTGCCGATCCATGCGTGAGTAACGATGAGGTCTTTGCGGTCAAGCTGCAACATTGACTTCTCTCTCAATCTACTTTTTGTCCTGCTAATTAGATGCGGACCGGCAATCATGTTCTTCTAAGGAAGCAGGCGATGAAAAATCCAAAAGTGCTCTTCGCGGACGTATCCCAGCTTGTGGTAGACACCCTGGGCCGCCACGTTGTCGTGGGCGGTGGCGAGGGTCAGACGCTCGGCGCCAGTGCTGCGCGCGAACTGCTCCGCATGGCGGAGAAAAGCGGTCGCAACTCCCTTTCTACGGGCTGAGGGATCAACGTACAGGTCTTCGAGAACCCAGATGGGCCGCATGGCGAGCGTATTTGTTGATGGCATCAGGTGCATGAAGCCCACAGCACCGCGGCCCTGCGCAGTCTGCATCCACGCCAGAAAATACTGCGCTACGGAGAATTGGCCGGGGGGCTGCGCGCAAGCGAGCGTAATGCGGTCATGGATGAAGGTGAGGGCACGCGCTTCATCCGGAGCCTCGCGGTAGAAGTCGCGATAGGCATTGAAGAGGCGAACCACCTCGGATACGTCCCGCGTTGAAGCGGCCTGAATGCTGACGTTGTTTTCGCTCATGCGATATAGCTCCGCCGGTACTTTTGATTCTGCAACAATCTGCAGCGTCTCTTGTGCAGTTGCGTGTGATGCGTTGCAGGCCCGCAACCATGGCAGCATGGAACTGGTCAAGTTTCCCTTGACAGTCACCAAAATTTCACTAATCTTGCTGAATATATGTAAGGTTCTCGCTCTCTGCAATCCTTCACACCTTTGCAGATAACGCAATCCGTCGGAATTCGGTTCGCACGCTAAGCTCGTCTTTATTTTCCTCTCATGAGGTGTAGAGAATGCTGTATTCCGCAGGTCGCTGTCGTCGGAGCCCACTTTTCTTACCCAGTCTGGCGCTTCTCATCTCGCTTGTCCCGCTGTGCCCTTCACCTCTTGTTCGCGCTCAAGGGACCGCAGGCCGGCTTCTCGGCCGGGTGCTCGATCCTACCGGGGCTCTCGTAGCGGGGGCAACGCTGACGCTGACCAACGCCGATTCGGGCGTCGCGCAGAAAGCCATGAGCACAAAGAGCGGCGACTACATTTTTCTCGCCGTACCGGTTGGAACGTACAGGCTGCAGGCGGAGGCGCCGGGCTTTCAATCGTTCATCGCAGATGGAATCGCCGTGCAACTCAATGCCACGGTTACGTATGACATTCGCCTCACGGTCGGCTCGAGCGCACAGTCCGTGGAAGTGACGGCTGCGCCGCCGATTGTCGATACCACGTCCACGCAGCTCGGCGCGGTGGTTAACTCGCGCGCGGTCGAAAATCTGCCTTTGAACGAACGCAATACATACCAGCTTCTGCAGTTGCAGCCGGGCGTGACGGGCGTAAGCGGCTCCGACCTTTTCTATGGCAGCGATCAGGCGGGTGCGGTTTCCGTCAACGGCGGGCGCGGTCGATCGAATAACTTCAGCGTGAACGGCGGCGACGGTAATGATCTATTTGTGAACTCGCCGGGTATCGAGCCGTCTCCGGATGCAATCGATGAGTTTCGTGTGATCACGAATACGTTTGACGCGGAGTATGGACGGAATTCGGGCGCAGTGATTAACGTGGTCACCAAATCGGGTACGAACGATTTTCACGGCAGCATCTATACCTATGTCCGCAACCAGTCGATGGATTCGAAGGGTTACTTCGACCTGTCAACGCCGGACGATTCGCAGCTGCAATTCGGCGCAACGGTCGGCGGACCGATTCGCAAAGACAAGACGTTCTTCTTTCTCTCTTATGAAGGACGGCAGCTCCGCAAAGGAATCAGTTCAGACCGTGTGCGCGTTCCTACGCAGATGGAGCGTAATGGCGTTTTGATGACACCGCACCATTTTCCGGCAACCTGACCGATGCGACGACAGCGGCCATTTTTCAGAACCGCTCCAGCTGCGCGCAGGACATCACCGCTGCCGGCGGGACACCGCCTGATCCGGTCGCAGTAGCGCAGGGAAATGCAATGCCATGGAGCGAGATCTTTCCTAACAATGTAATTCCCACGAGCTGCTTCGATCCGGTGGCGGCGAACATCGTTAACAATTATGTGCCGTATCCGAATGTTGCCGGAGACGAGTTTGAGGGTGCGCCGAATGAGCATGCACGCGCAAACCAGGGAACGGTACGCATCGATCACACCTTCAGCGAAAAGAATTCGCTTACCGGCTTCTATTACGTCGACGACGATTTCGAGGCCAATCCGTTTACGCGATTCCAGGCGGAGATTCCGAATCTGCTGCCGGGATTCGGCAGCAACAATGCCACGCGGAACCAGCAGATCAATATCGCCGATACCTGGACAATCAGCCCGACGACGCAGAATGAAGCTCGCATCACTTACTATCGCGAAGGTCAGCAGACGTTTCTGCACCCGCAGCGCACGAATGCGGTGACGGCCTCGTGTACGGGCGCAGCCGCTGCCTTCTGCTTCAACGGAAACACCGATACACCGCTCTATTCGTACGACAACCTCGGCAACGCGACACCGATCCCGAACAATTCAAAGCTGGGTATCACGCCCGGTCTGGGGGCGGGGCACGAGGGCGTTCCTTATATCAGCGTCAGCGGTGGGTTCACGATCGGCAACGACAGCGAGGGCGAACTGCCGCAGACGGGCAACACCTATTCCCTCATGGACAACTTCTCGAAGACGGTTGGACGGCATTCGATGAAGTTCGGCGCGGACATCCGCAACCAACGCTTCGACCAGACGCTCTACTACAACATTAACGGCTTTTACGGATACAGCGGCGGCAGCGAGAACGACCTCGGCGCATCGAATCTTTTCGGCAACTACTTCCTGGGCCTGCCGGACAGCTATTCCGAAGGATCGCCACAAACGGAGAACATCCGCGCCTGGGCCGTCTATCTCTTCGCGCAGGATAGCTTCAAGGTTTCGCCCTCGCTGACGATCAACTATGGGCTGCGTTGGGAGCTGAACCAGCCGCTTGCCGATGTTTCGCACCGCGTTCAGACGTTTCGCGCAGGACAAGCGGATACGGTATTTCCATGCCAGCTGTCTGCCGACAGCCAGGCTTCACTCGGCACGGATACTGCCGACTGCGGACCGGGCAGTGCGAACCAGTCCGTCTTTCCGCTTGGCCTGGTGGTGCCGGGAGACAAGGGCATTCCTGCCGGTCTGACCGCGACCTACTATAAGGCGTTTGCGCCGCGTGTCGGCATAGCGTGGAGTCCGCAGGCCTTTAATGGCAAGCTGGTTGTTCGGTCCGGCTTCGGCATCTTCTACAACCCGATGGAGCAGCTGGTGCTCGAGCAGTTTCAGGGCGAGCCGCCTTTCGGCGGCAGCAACAGCCTGTCGGCACCACTCTTTGAGGCTCCCTTCGTGAGCCAGTCGGGCACCGTATCACCGAACGCATTCAATGGCTTCCTGGAGCCGAAGCCCGGCCAGCCGGTGGACTGGTCTGCATTCCGGCCAATCCTGATGTTCGGCGAGCTTGAGCCAAATCTAAGGACACAGTACACCGAGCAATACAACATTCAGATTCAGCAGCAACTGGCGACAAACGTAGTCATGACGCTGGGATATGTGGGATCGCAGGGACATCGACTGCTGGCAACCTATGACCTGAACCATGGCAATCCGCAGACCTGTCTCGATCTTGCAGCGACCTCTGCATACAACAACGACACGAGCTATAACTGCGGCCCCTACGGCGAGGATTCCGAATATGTGATTCCCGGCGGGGAGACGATCGCTCCGCAGGGGCTGCATCTTCCTTATGGTTCGACGGCGTTCATTCCGGGCGGCACGGTCGTGCAAAGCCCGATCACGATGGTGGGTCTGCGGAAATATTCGTCGCCATATTGCGATCCAATTTCCGGCTCGGATTGCCCGCCGGATGGAGTGCCGGTCTTCTCGAGCATCTTCGCGCAGAATGTCGTAGCCAATTCTGCTTATAACTCGCTTCAGGCATCGATCGAGAAGCGCTTTTCAAGGGGCTTGCAGTTCCTCGGGTCGTATACGTGGAGCAAATCGATGGATGACGCCTCGAGCTTTGAGCAGAGCCTCGATCCGCTGGACTTCGCCCGTGATCGCGCGCTCTCACTGTTCGATGCACGCAATCGCTTCGTCTTCAGCGGGGTGTGGGATCTGCCGGTCCGCAAATATTCGGGAACACGCGGGGTGCTTCTGGACGGCTGGCAGGCATCGGGCATCTTCACGGTGCAGACCGGCTTTCCGATTCGATTCGACTCCAACCTTGACCAGGAACTGCAGGGCAGCGCCGACTTTGAAAACCCGGGACGGCCGGACATGGTGAAGTCGTTTGCGCACCGCAATCCCCGGACGCCGCTGAATGGTGTAACCGGCTACTACTTCGATCCTTCAATATTCGCGGTACCGGCGCTGGGATCGGCCGGCAGTGCTCCGCGAAGCATTTGCTGCGGACCACCAATCGACGATACAGACCTGGCGGTGCAGAAGCTGACTCCGGTTGGAGACCGAGGCACGATCCAGTTCGTCTTCCAGGTCTTCAATGTCTTCAACCACACGCAGTTTCTCAACCCGGACGGCCAACTCGGGGACGCGCAATTGGACTACAGCACGAATCCGAACGGCGCTCCTGTCGCTGGCGGGCTGTTCGGAGAAATTACACGGGCGCGCGATCCGCGGCAAATTCAGCTGGCGATTCGATTCAGAATGTAGGACTGCGGGTCCCAGCGGCAAGCGCCTTCGGCGCCAGCGCCGCTGGGGCAGGGCACGGCTTCTGTCTCTAAAATGTCGGCGGCGTGTTGATCCACAGCAGCACGGCCTGTTGTTTGTAGGGATTGCTCCAGCGGTGGGTCTGCGAGCTTGAGAAGTAGAGGCTGTCTCCGGCGCGAAGCCGGTAATGCTCGACCTCGTCCAGCCATACGTCGCAACTGCCGCTGACGACGAAGATGAACTCCTCGCCCTCGTGGTGATAAGAGCCGCCACTTGATGTTCCGGGAGCCAGGCGGAAGAGATGCGGCTCCATGGCTGTGGAACCGAAGGCGAGCAGTTCGAGGTGAACGCCGGGCTCGCTCGAGAGCTCGATCCGCTGCGCCGGCCTGACGAGCTTGCCGGCTTGCTGTTCACCTCCAAAGAACGAAAGCACGTTGGTGTTGTAGAAAACCGCCAGCCGCTGCAATGCGGCAACAGAAGCGTGCGCCTGTCCACGCTCAAGGCAGCTAAGGAAGCTTACGGAGAGATCCGTCCCTTTTGCGGCCTCTGAGAGCGTCATCGATCTCTCGCGGCGCAGCTTGCGGAGACGGTTCCCGATGGGCACCATACTTGTGCCGTTGGAGGGCCGGCTGGCGCCATTCCGGGATCCGACCGCGTTGTTCATCAGATGGCGGATGGCATCTACATTCAGGTTTTTCTCGAATCGCAGATGCTGGATAGATTTCAGCCGCTCAATTTCATCGCGCGTATAGGTGCGGTAGCCACTCCTGGTCCGCCTGGGGTGCGTTAATCCCGCATTTTCCCACTGGCGCAGAGTGGAGGAGCTGACGCTGAGCATCTTCGAAACTTCGGAGATGCGGAAGGAAAGATGGCTTCGGGCTGCGGGTTTGCTGGTCTTTGGCTTTTTCAGCATGAGGCAACGAGTCAACAGAACTTCAAAGGTATCTTTTTAGCAGCCTGCAGCGCGGAGAGCAATAAGTTGATTAGCATTACAGGGTTTCTGTAGGCTTTGTTTGCATCATTCTTCACGATCAGCCAGGAGCTCACCCATGAGTACAGCCGTCGCAACCTCCGCGCAATTGCCTCATTTCATCAACGGACAGTGGGTCGAGTCCACCGCCAGCGAGTGGCTGGATGTTCCTAATCCCGCAACGGGTGAGGTGCTGGCACGCGTGCCGCTGGCGGGCGCAGAGGAAGTGAACAAGGCTGTCGAAGCGGCGGCAGCGGCCTTTCCCGCGTGGCGCAGGACCCCTCCTGAGGATCGTATTCAACCGCTCTTCAAGCTGAAGCACCTGCTCGAAGAGGAGATTGACGAGCTGAGCCGAACCATTACTAAGGAGAATGGCAAGACCTTCACCGAGGCCAAGGCCGAGATGCGGCGAACGATTGAAAACGTCGAGGTCGCCTGCGGCATTCCGATGATGATGCAAGGGCACAATCTCGAGGACGTGGCGCGCGGCATCGACGAGATGATGATCCGGCAGCCGCTGGGCGTGGTCGCCATTATCACGCCGTCAAACTTTCCCGGGATGACTCCTTTCTGGTTTCTGCCTTACGCCATCGCTACTGGAAACACGGTCGTTTTGAAGCCCTCGGAGCGCGTGCCTCTAACGATGCAGCGGGTAATCCCGCTTTTTGAGAAGGCTGGACTGCCGAAGGGCGTTCTTAATCTGGTAAACGGCGGACGCACGGCGGCAGAAACGCTGATCGATCATCCCAAGGTACGGGCGATCAGCTTTGTGGGATCGACGCCCGCTGCACGCGCCGTCTATGCCCGCGCGGGCGCGAACGGCAAGCGCGCGCAGTGCCAGGGTGGCGCGAAAAACCACGTCGTCGTACTGCCCGACGCGGACATGGACATGGCGACCCAGATCATCAGCGATAGCGCCTTTGGATGCGCCGGACAGCGCTGTCTTGCGGTATCTGTGGCCGTCACGGTCGGCGAGGCGCAGAGCCGGTTCCGCGATGCAATCGCTGAGTCGGCCGCGAAGTTGCACGTGGGCAATGGTCTCGATGAAGGCGTGCAGATGGGTCCGGTAATTACGCAACAGAGCAAGGCGCGGGTCGAGTCGCTGATCGGGCGGGGCAAAGAGCAGGGCGCGAAGGTGGTGCTCGACGGACGCGGCGCGAAGATATCAGGCTACGAGCAGGGCAGCTTTGTGAAGCCGACGATTCTGGATGCCGTTCCTGCGACCAGCGAACTGACGGACACGGAGATCTTCGGTCCGGTGCTGAGCCTGGTGCACGCCAACGACCTCGATGAGGCGCTGGCATTCCTCGAGCGAAGTCCTTATGGAAACCAGGCTTCGCTGTTCACTTCGAGCGGTGCAGCGGCGCGGCGGTTTCGGTATGAGGCTCCGGCGGGCAACATCGGTATCAATATTGGTGTAGCTGCGCCCATGGCTTACTTCCCTTTCAGCGGGTGGAAGGACAGCTTCTTCGGGATCATGCATGCGCAGGGTCGCGACTCGGTCGAATTTTTCACCGAGAAGAAGGTGGTCGTTGAGCGCTGGGCGAAGGAGCACTCGCGCAAGTTCTAGTTTGCAATCGGGCGAGCGAGGACTTCCGACGCAAATTCACTGATTGAGTTCGCCGCCTGCACGAGCGCTTCTATTTCCGCACTATTCAGGCTACCGATCGGCTCGCTGCGCCAGCCTGCGCGGCTGAGAGTGAGCGGGACTCCGCAGACCCCAGCCAGATCGAGCACCTCGCCTCGCACCATCACCTGGCCATGGACGAGGCGCCGGTCATCGGCCACGCAAGTATGACCAGGCGAGAGTTAATTTGAGATGACAGCCATTTCGCCGAGTTCGGCCGCTACGGCGTTTAGATTGCGTTCCATTACTCCCAACGCTTCGTGGAACTGCTCGTCGGAGATGACGAGGGGCATGAGGAGCCGGATGACGTTGTCGTATGTGCCTGCGGTGAGCACCAAGACTCCGCTGCGCAGGCAGTGCTGTGCCAGCTTTTTCGCCGGAGCAGCCCAGGGCGCACGGTCGCGGTCGACAAACTCGATAGCCTGCATTGCTCCCAATCCGCGCACGTCGCCGATAAACGGATGCTGCCTCTGCCAGGCATAGGCTCGCCGTTGGAAACGCTCACCGAGCGAGCGGGCGCGCGCAAGCAGCGATCCGTCGGCAAACTCTTCGATGACGGCTAGAGCGGCGCGCGCAAGAAGCCGGATTGCCGCCGAAAGTTCCACCGATGCCGCCGGGAATCGGCGCATCCATGATTTCTGCACGGCCAGTGACTCCGGCAAGAGGCAACCCTCCCCCAAGCGATTTTGCGGTGAGGATGAGGTCGGGCTCGATGCCGAAATGCGTGCACGCGAAGAGTTCGCCGGTACGGCCAAACCCGGTCTGCACTTCGTCGGCGATGAAGACGATGCCGTGCCTGCGGCAGATATCGGCGAGCGCGGGCAGAAATCCTGCGGGCGGGACGACGAAGCCGCCTTCGCCGAGCACCGGCTCGATGATAACGGCGGCGACCGATTCAGCGGCAACGACGCGACGGAAGGCGTGGTCGAGAAGCTGCTCCACGTCCTCATGGCTCATTGACAGACGCTCGCCAATGCGCGCAGAAGCGGGCAGGCCGTAGGGGATGCGATAGATGTCGGAGAGGAACGGCCCGAAGCCATGCTTGTAAGGATGAGTTTTGCTGGTGAGCGACATGCCAAGCATGGTGCGGCCGTGGAATGCGTCCTCGACGCAGAGGATGGCGGGACGGCCAGTATGAGCTCGCGCAATCTTCACGGCATTCTCGACCGCTTCCGCTCCGCTGTTCACGAGCAGCGTTTTCTTGGCGAAATGGCCGGGCGTGAGCTCATTCAGCTTCTCTGCCAGTTCCACGTACGGTTCATACCCGGTGACGGAGAAGCAGAGGTGGAGAAACGCGTCGAGTTGTCGGTGCACGGCTGCGACGACGCGTGGATTGCGATGTCCTACGTTGATGGTGCCGATGCCTCCAGCGAGATCGATGAAGCGATTGCCGTCAACATCTTCGAGTGCCGCACCTTCAGCGTGCCGGATGAAAACGGGCGCCGAGGCGTAAACACCGCGTGGAACCGCGTGAGTCCGGCGCTCGGTTAAGGTGCGCGACGCCGGGCCGGGAATTTCTGTCTTGAGTCTGATCGTGGGCATAACTCTAGTACCAGCCGATGGGTTGTTCGTTAAGGTTGATGTGAACCTGCTTGGTTTCGAGATACTCATCGATCCGTGGACGCCCAGTTCGCGGCCAAATCCTGACTGCTTATAGCCGCCCCAGGGAGCTTCGACGTATGTGGGCTGCATGTGATTCACCCAGACGATGCCGGCGCGAATCGCCTTGACTATGCGCAGCGCGCGGTAGATATCGCGCGACCATACGGCAGCGGCCAGGCCGAAGGGCGTGTCGTTGGCGATCTTCAACGCGTCCGCCTCGTCGTCGAACGGAATGACGGCAGCGACGGGACCGAAAATCTCTTCGCGCGCGATCCGTGCTGAGTTGTCGACGTCGTAGAAAATCGTTGGCTCAACGTAGTAGCCGCGGCTGAATGCGGACGGCGTGCCGCCGCCAATGGCGACCTTCGCCTCGTTTTTGCCGAGCGACTGGTAGTGGCGGACGCGATCATATTGCTCGCGGCTCACCAGCGGGTCCCATCTTGGTGGCGCGATCAAGCGGCGCGCCCAGCTTGATGGATCGCGCCTTTTCCGTCATGGCTTCGACGAACTTCGGATAGATCGAGCGCTCAACCAGAACGCGGCTGCCTGCGGAGCAGACTTCGCCCTGGTTGATGAAGACGCCGAAGAGCGCGCCGTCGATGGCGGCTTCGAAGTCGGCATCGGCAAAGAAGATGTTGGGCGACTTGCCGCCGAGTTCCAGAGTCACTCGCTTCAAGGTGTCGGCTGCGGACCTCATGATGATCTTGCCGACTGCGGCCGAACCGGTGAAGGCTATCTTGTCGACCTGCGGATGCTCGACGATGCGCGCGCCGGCGGTTTCTCCGAGGCCGGTGACGATGTTGACTACGCCGGGAGGCACTCCGCACTCGCCCAGCCACGAGGCCAGCTTGAGCGCAGTCAGCGGAGTCTGCTCGGCGGGCTTGAGGACGCAGGTACAGCCGGCGGCGAGGGCCGGTGCCAGCTTCCACGCTGCCATCAGCAGCGGGTAGTTCCAGGGGATGATCTGTCCGGCGACGCCGACCGGCTCTTTCAGCGACAGGCTGAGAGCATTGTCTGGGACAGGGTTGACGGTGCCTGAAATCTTCGTTGCCAGACCGCCGTAATATTCGAAGCAGGTCGCGGCGTCGGCGATGTCGAACTCCGCTTCGACGATTGGCTTGCCGGAATTGCGCGATTCGAGTTCGGCAAGCGAGGCCGCTTCGGCGCGAATCTTCTCCGCGATGCGAAACAGAATGCGTCCCCGCTCCTGGGCGGTTGTCTGCGGCCATCCGCCGTGGTCGAAGGCGGTGCGCGCTGCTGCGATTGCGGCGTCAACATCGGCAGAAGTCGCATCGGGAATCTCGGCAATGACTTCTTCGGTGGAGGGATCGTAGACGGGAATGCGATTGGTCGAATTCCCTTCCTGCAGTTCGCCGTTGATCAGCATTGGTTCCAGTTTGCTTTGCGTTACACTCATGTTGCAGTCCTTCCAAATTCTTTACTCGCCAGAATGCGAGAGCGCTGCGGCCGCGTCGGGCACCGGATCAACATTCGGAGCAGTTTTCTGCGCGTTGCGATAGAAAAGGTATGCCGATCCAAAGACCAGCAGGCAGCCGATGATCAGCTTAATCTCGTACAGCCAGATCGAGTTCACCGAGCGTGAAGGGATGAACGCGACGGTGAGGCCGACCGTGGCGGCAAGCATCCCGGCGAATCCGTTGGCCAGCAGATAAAACTTCGGCGCGTTGAGGGCACTGCGGCCGTCCAAGGTGTGTTTGATGAGCGCTCCGAAGAGATAGCAGGTGGGCAGAAGCTGCAGAATCACAGCGAGGTCCAGCAGCGTAAGGTAAGCTTCGCCGACCGAGACGCCGAGAAAGCTCATGAGCGTGAGCAGGGATGACAGCGCAGCATAGATGATCAGGCTGACGTAGGGAGTGCGGAAGCGAGGATGGATCTTGCCCACAACCGGAGGCAGATAGCGATCGATGCCGGCGACGAAGGGCAAGCGGGCCGCACCGCTGAACCACGCGGAAGCGGTGCCCAGGATCGCGATGCACTCGAGAAATGCCAGCGGCGCAACGACGAAGAGCAGGCCGTTATGCGTGGCCATTACGTTGATCGCCTGCAGGATGCCGGAGAGGATGCCGATCTCCTGGTGGGGCAGAGCAATCAGCATCGCCGTGGTTGTTCCGATGTAGATGAGGCCGGCGATGAGTCCACCCCAGAATATGGCGACGGGCAGATTGCGCTTCGGATCGCGGATCTCATCGCCCATGATGGACGCGAGATCGAGGCCGACGAGGCTGTAACAGATGGTTCCGAATGCCGCGAACAATCGCCAGTCGTGGAACTGCGGATGCAGATCGGCGCGATGTAGCGCGCTGCCGTGATGATGCAGCGTGAGCGCGGCCAGCAGAATAACGACAGCGGCTCCGCCGACTGTTCCAGCTCCGCCGAGATTGTTGATCCATTTGCCGAATGAGAGCCCGCGAATATTGAGCGCCAGCAGGAACAGCAGCAGCCCTATCGCCATGCTGGAAGTGAAGACGGGGTTGTCGGCCAGCTTTTGAATGCGCGGACCGAAATACGTACAAACCTACGCCGACGCAGGAGAGGACAACCGTGGGCAGGTAGAAGACGTTCGAAAGCCAGTAGCACCATCCGGCGAAGAAACCGTGCTGCTCGCCGAAACTGCGCTTGGCCCAAAGGTAGATGCCGCCTTCGCCTGACCACTTCTGCGAGAGCTCGGTGACGGCGGCGCCTTGCGGCCAGAAGTAACAAACCATGGCGGCGATCCAAAGCCAGAGGGTGATGGGTCCGGAGGCAGAGATGGGCGGCACCATGTTGAGGTTTGCGACCGCAACAATGAACAGCAGGATCAGGTCTCCGCGGCCCAGCACGCGCTTGAGGCCCGGAATGTGATTACCGCCCGGAACGACCTTTGCCAACGGCTGCCTCCCCCTGGGATTAACCGACTACCTGGGCCGAGCTCTCCTGTTGCGCTTTTGCGATAGATGGCGCCAGTTCTTCAAATGCGGACAAATGGCGGTCGACGTCGGCCAGCGAGTGTGCGACGGAGATCGTCCACTGCTCGTCCCACCAGTAGGGCTGCGGCATCACGCCGCGGTTCACCATTCCGAACCAGTAGAGCCGCCAGAGGTCGGTGTCTACCGTCAACCATTCGCGATAGTTGCGAATCTTCTTCGCGTAGAAGAGCAGAGCTCCGTTTGCACCGGCACTCTCAATGTAGCCCTCGATGCTGTTCTTCTTCACGATCTGCTTATAGCCCTCGACCAATGCATCGCTGATCTTGCCGATGTGCGCGTAACCCTCGGGCGTTAGCACATGGTGAAATGTAGCGAGGCCGGCGGCCATCACCAGCGGATTGGTCGCGTAGGTGCCGGCATGGAAGACCTTATGGTGCGCGATCATGTCCATCACTTCCTTGCGCGTGGCAAAGGCCGCGAGGGGAAAGCCGCCGCCGATCGACTTGGCCAGCGTGACGATATCCGCCTTGATGTTGAAGTACTCGCAAGCGCCGCCGCGGCCCAGCTTGGCGCCGGTCTTGACCTCGTCGAAGATCAGCAATGCGCCTTCTTTCGTGCAGATTTCGCGCAGCCCTTCGAGATATCCCGGCTCAGGCATGCAGATGCCGATGTTCATCATGATCGGCTCGACGATGATGCAGGCGATCTCGCCGGGATTTTCAGCGAACAGCCGCTTCACCGCGTCGAGATCGTTGAACTGGGCAACGAGCGTGTTCCTTACCGTGTCGGCTGGAACGCCACCGCCAGCAGGCACCTGCGTGGGCCTTTCGGGATCGCCGTAGAGCTCGGCCTTGGGCTTCATGCTGACCATCACGGAGTCGTGCACGCCGTGGTAGGCGCCTTCCATCTTGATGATCTTGTCGCGACCGGTGAATCCGCGCGCCAGCCGGATGGCATGCATCGTGACTTCAGTGCCGCTGCTGCCAAAGCGCGCCTGATCGACCGGGAAGCGCTGGCAGATCTCGTCGGCGAGTTCGTATTCGAGGGTGTGAGGCATGCCGTACATCGTGCCGATTTCGAGACGTTCCTGCACTGCAGCCACAACGGCGGGATGACAATGGCCCGCCATCAGCGCGCCGAAGCAGAGATTGAAGTCGATGTACTCGTTTCCGTCGAGATCGTGGATGTGCGAGCCCTTGGCGTCTTTGATGAAGAGCGGCCACGGTTCGTAGCTGCGGAAGTTGCTGGCTACGCCGAGCGGCAGGCGAGGTTCGGCCTTTTTGAGTGCGGCGCGCGAAGAGGGGGTGCGCGATTCAAAGGTCGAGAGTTCTTTTTCGAGAAGGGGATGCATCAGAGTTCTCCTTTGCGCCGGCGAGTGCGAACGGTCCCGGAGCGCTCAATAGGTCAACAAGGCAGAAGCGACGTCATCCTGAAATTGCCAACCAGATGGCCGATCGCCTGCAGGCTTGAAACTCGATCATGCGGGCACAGGAGCGACTCGCTTCTCGCATAACGCGCGAACCAGCGCTGCCGGCAGAATGTGCCAGCGATGCGAAAGCGTCTGGACAAGATTTGCGGGAAGATGCGCCGCGGGGTCTTCAGATGGCCGGAGACTCTGCGAAAGGCGTCCGAAAAGGACGCAACAACGTTGTCGCATGCGCTTCGACAGCCATCTTGCTTTGAATGAGAAGCCATTGCTGGCGCGCCCCTTGTTTCAGCCGTTTTCGCCCGTCCAGGCAATTCGAGTCCCGCTGATTTGCGGCCTTCACTTCAGTTTCTCAGGAAAGACATTGCCACGCGCAAAACCTTGTAGTAATTTTGCAAAAATAAGTAAACTTCGCACTTCGTGTCAAGCGAAACTGTGCGCCAGCATTGTCTTCCGTGAATCATCCTTACGAGGGACCCGATGAGGTTGCCTCCGCGATATTGAGGAGCGGTACTTGTTCGAACCTTCGAAGGAATGCCCCGCGAACCAGGCTCGGGAGGCTCTTTCTCTTTTTCGCACTCAGCACGCTGTGTTTTGTTTCAAGTTGCCGAAAGCCCACGCCTACGCTGAGCCTGCTGGTCTGGGAGGGTTATGCGGACCCTTCCTTTATTCAGGGATTTGAGGCCACCTGCCACTGCAAGGTAGTTGCCGCCTACATGGGATCGAGCGACGAGCTTGTCGCCAAGCTGCGTGGCGGCGCCGCATCGAACTATGATGTCATCTCGCCTTCGAGCGACGTAGCGACGATGCTGTCGCGCTCGGGGCTGGCCGCGCCCCTTGACCTGTCGAAGATTCCGAACTACTCGCAGGTTTCTTCCAAGCTGACCAGCATGCCGCTGGTGAAAAATGACGGCAAGGTGTATGGGGTTCCGCTGACCTGGGGGCCGAATCCGCTTCTCTACGACAAAACAGCCTTCCCGCAAAAGCCAGCGACCTGGGCCGAACTGTGGGATCCGAAGTACAAGGACAAGCTATCGCTGTGGGACGATCTTTCGTCGGTATATATGGCCGCGCAAGTGCTCGGATTCGGGAAGCAGGATCCGACAGCAATCTATAACCTGACCGACGCACAGCTTGAGGAGGTAAAGGCCAAGCTGATCGCGCTGAAGCCGAATGTCCGCAAGCTGTGGAGCACAGGCGGGGAGCTTACGAACCTCTTTCAGAACCATGAAGTGATCGCGGCAATGGGATGGCCGCTGGTTACGAATCAGCTTCGCAAGGCGGGCCTGCCGATCGAGGAAGAGATTCCAGCCGAAGGCACGACAGGCTGGATCGATCACCTGATGATCACGTCATCGAGCGAGAATAAGGATCTTGCCTACGCGCTGCTGAATTACATGATCTCCGCGCAGACGCAGAAACAACTCAGCGATGTGACGGGGTACATTCCGGCGAATCCTCAGGCTGCCGTTCTAATGACGGCCGATCAGCGGCATGGCCTGCATCTGGACGACATCGACAACTATCAGAAACAGATTGTCTTCTGGCAGGATGTGCCGCGGCGCGCAAAGTACACGGAAATATGGAACGAAGTGAAGGCCAGCCAATGAACTGCTCCACTGCATACCGGGAGGCTCATTGAGTAGTCGTCCCGTTACGGTAGAGCGCGACGCCGCAGCGGCGGGAGCTGAACCGGCGTTCCTGCGCATAGAAGATGTCGGCAAGAGCTTCGGTGCGCAGCGAGTGCTGGAGTCCATCTCACTGAGCATTGATCGCGGCGAATTTCTGACCCTGCTCGGCGAAAGCGGATCTGGTAAGACCACCTTGCTGCGTATCATTGCCGGATTCGAGCAGGCGACATCGGGACAGATCTTTCTCGAAGGGGAGCGCCTCGATAATCTACCTCCGCATCGCCGCCCCGTTCACACCGTCTTCCAAAGCTACGCGCTGTTCCCGCACATGAACGTCTTCGACAACGTTGCGTACGGTCTACGCGTGCGCGGAGAATCCAAAACGGAGACGAAATCCCGCGTCGGGGCGGCGCTGGCTAAAGTTCGGATGGAAGCGTTCGCCGCGCATTATCCGCGGCAGATCAGCGGAGGGCAGAAGCAACGCGTGGCGCTGGCGCGCGCGCTGGTCAACCGGCCGAAGGTTCTGCTGCTCGATGAGCCGCTTTCGGCGCTCGACGCCAATCTGCGCGTGGAGATGCAAGGTGAACTCAAGGAACTTCAACGGGAACTTGGCATCACTTTTCTCTTTGTGACCCACGACCAGAGCGAAGCTCTGGCTATCTCCGATCGTGTCGTACTCCTGCATCGCGGACGAATCGAGCAGTGCGGATCTCCGCGGGAAATTTACGCCAGGCCGCGTACCGTTTACGTCGCGACCTTTCTCGGCAAGAGCAACCTGTTGCAAGGTACGGTTCGGCGAGGCATGGCCGACTGCGGAATTTTCACGGTGCCCGTACGGTGCTCCGACGGGCCGGCTCTTTTCTCACTGCGCCCGGAGGCCATTGGTCCAGCTTCGGCAGACGCCGCCGACGGCCTCGTGCAGTTTCGAGCGCAGGTTGTCGCCGAGCAATTTCACGGCGCAAATACGCTTTTCAGTCTGCGATGTGCGAACGATGTTGAGCTGACAGCCCGTATCACCGGGCCGCTGCACAGCGGCGGAATCATGAATTTCGCATTCCGGGCCGAGGATTGCGTGCCACTCGAGAGCACCGGGAAGGACTAGCAGATGCGATCGTCGCGACGAAGTGCGATGCTTGTCACTCTTCCACCCCTGGCGTGGATCGCGCTCTTTCTCTTCGC
Source organism: uncultured Acidobacteriaceae bacterium (assembly GCA_963725225.1). GTDB lineage: Bacteria > Acidobacteriota > Terriglobia > Terriglobales > Acidobacteriaceae > Silvibacterium. Next base: position 46,122 of record CAVRXY010000014.1, on the reverse strand, counting down.
GCCTTATTGCCTGCTCTTCTGCTACAGCTTCTGGAGTCTGAGCGAATTTCAGCAGATACTGCATCACTTCACTCTGGCGAACTACGCGCATCTCTGCACGAATCCGCTCTACCTGACCGTCATTCTTCGTTCGCTGCGCATAGCATTTTCGGTCGTCCTGCTATCGCTGCTGATTGGCTATCCGCTGGCGTTCTTTCTGGTCTTTCACGCTGGCCGCCATCGCGTTTTGCTTTATCAAGCGGTGATTATTCCACTGTGGGTCAGCTATCTTGTGCGCGCGTATGCGTGGAAGGTCATCTTCGGAAATGAAGGCGTGCTTAACACCCTGCTGCTCTGGTCGCACGCCGCGTCTCATCCGCTCAGCTTCCTTCTCTACAGCCCGTTCGCGGTGATTGTCACCCTCACACATATCTACGTACCGTTTGTGGTGCTGCCGGTCGTCGCCTCACTCGAAAAGATTCCGCGGGAGTTGTTGGAATCGTCCAGCGACCTCGGCGCGCGGCCCTGGCAGACATTCCTTCGTGTCATTCTTCCGCTCTCGCTGCCGGGAGTGGTCTCGGGCGCAACCTTTGCGCTGCTGCTCAGTTTTGGAGACTTCCTTGCACCGCTGCTGCTCGGCGGCCCAAGCAGCGTGATGATCGCCAATATCGTTGCGAACCTCTTCGGCGCTGACTACAACTGGCCACTGGGCGCAGCCGTCGCCGTCGTCATCCTGGTGATCGTGATTGCAATTCTCTCTGTAACGCAACGCATTGAGCGCCGCGAGAGGTTCGCATGAAGGACGCCCGCATGAATTTTGCGCGAAGGCCCGTACTCCTCAGCGCATTCGTCTGTTGCGCCTATGCGTTTCTCTACTTTCCTATCGTGGTTCTTATCGTCTACTCCTTCAATCGTGATGGAGTTGGCGGATTCCCGCCGCGGCATCTCACCTTTGACTGGTACCGCGTCCTTTTCACCGACTCCGCCATGTGGAGCGCGGTTGAAAACAGCCTTATCGTCGCGCTGGCCGCAGTTATCATCTCCATTCTCGTTGGATTTCCTGCAGCTTACGCGCTCGACCGCTACGCCTTTCCCGGCAAAGCAGCGTTTCAACGCTTCATCCTGCTTCCGCTGATCGTTCCCGGCGTCATCACCGGGATATCTCTCCTTCTGCTTGTTGTCAGCGGTGGATTCCACCTGAGTCTCACAACGGTCATCCTGGGACATGCCACTGCTCTGACAGCCGTCGCGACGACCGAGATATTTGCCGGCTTCGCCAAGCTCGACCGCTCATTCGAAGAGGCCTCCGCCGACCTGGGCGCGAACGGACTGCAGACGCTTTGGCGCATCGTGCTTCCGCTCATGCGGACATCGCTGCTGGGCACAGCGCTGCTGGTGTTCACACTGTCGATGGACGAGATTGCGGTGACCTTCTTCCTGATTGGCCGCGAGAACACTCTTCCGCTTGAGATTTGGTCGAGGCTGCGGCGCGGAGCGACACCAGAGATGAATGCTATCTCGACTCTCATCTTTGTTTTTTCGGTCGCGGCAATTTTCATCTCGCAGTGGTTGATCACCGGCGGTGACGCAAGGTCCGGTCAGGTCGTCGATATTGCCGGAGCGACAAGATGAATCCAACACCTAACGGGCCGCAGACTGGGGCACGAGAAACAATGGCTACTCCGATAACGCGGCGCACATTCATCGCCAACGCGGTGCTGGCCTCCTGCGCTCTGCCACTGTATTCGCAGGTCAGAGCGGCCAAGCCGACTCACTCCTGCATTGTTATTGGTGCCGGTTTCGCCGGTCTTGCGGCTGCGTATCGCCTCAGCGCCGCCGGGTGGAATGTCACCGTGCTTGAAGCCCGTAACCGCACCGGCGGGCGGGCGTGGTCATACCGCTTTTCTCAGGCTCCAGAACTGGTTTGCGAAATGGGTGGCGAGTGGATCGGCAAGGATCATCCGCGCATCCTCGCGCTCGCAAAAGAACTCAACGTTGCGCTCGAACCTCATGCTTTCCGTGTCTGGCTGTTGCAACATGAGCAGCTGCACGCGCCGGGGAGCTGGAATTTCTCCACCGAATCACAGACGGCGTGGAAGCGTTTCATGGACAAGTACAAGCACTCCACTGAGCAGGAGAAGCGCCGCCTCGATGAGTACGACTGGTGGACATGGCTGGGCAAGATCGGTGTGACAGACAACGATCGGCGCATTCACGAAATCATGGACTCGACGGACTACGGAGAATCGATTCGCCAGGTCTCGGCCTATGTCGCGGCCGATGAATATGTCGACACCGACTACATCAATCCGAACAGCACCGATGAGATGGACTTCCACGTTCGCGGCGGCAACAGCGTGCTCATTGATGCTCTTGCTGCGCGGCTCGCTCCCGGCGCGTTACATCTCAACTCGCCGGTCAAGTCGATTACGCAGCGCGACGGACGCGTGACCGTCGCCACACCGGACGAATCGTTCACGGCTGACTCCTGCGTCTTCACCGCGCCCGCGTCCGTGCTGAACTCGATCCAGTTCGATCCGCCGCTTTCGCCGGCGAAAGCGCTCGCCGCCGATGAGCTGGAGTATGGTCGCATTATCAAATCGCAGATGCTGTTTGATCGCCGATTCTGGCCTGCAGAAGACTTCTCGTTGATGAGTGATGAAACCTCTCACCAATACTTCCACAGCACGCAGGGGCAACCTGGTCCGCGTGGCATTCTTTGCTCCTATTCTGTTGGAGACAAAGCCGACGTGCTTGCATCGCAGACCAAGGCGGATCGCCAGGCGCAGTTAATGCGCGACCTCAAAGCCGTCTCGCCCGAGGCCGCGGCCGCACTCGTCGACACCTTCGACCAGCCCTGGCAGGATGACCCCTGGGTGCACGGTGCGTATGCCATGTACCGCCCTGGCCAGTGGTTCCGCGTACGGCCCCTGCTCGAAGCACCGCACGGCAAGGTGCTTTTTGCAGGAGAACATCTGGGCGATTGGCAGGGCTTTATGGAAGGCGCCGTGAGCACCGGAGAAATTGCGGCTCATCACCTGCTGCACTGAATTTTAGGGGAAGGCGTTTCGAATGGGATTCACCGACAAAGAACTCGGCATGGATCGAATGATCTCCCGCCGCGATTTCATGAATGGCGCGGCGATGGCGGTTGGTGGGGCGATTGCCGGACGAACAAATCTCTTCGGGCAAAGCGCCAGTGCTCAGACAGCCGAACCACAGAACAAGCCGGGCTATGATCCGCCCGCACTTCATGGCATGCGCGGCAGTCACGAAGGTTCTTACGAGGTCGCGCATAGCTTGCGCGACGGCAGCTTCTGGAGAAACGCCGGCAAGCCCATCGACACCGGAGAAACTTACGATCTGGTCGTGGTTGGAGGCGGTATCAGCGGGCTTTCGTCGGCCCGCTTCTTCCGTGAGGCCGCGGGCAAACAAACGCGTGTGCTCATTATCGAAAACCACGATGACTTTGGCGGCCACGCCAAGCGCAATGAGTTCAATGTCGACGGAACTTTTCTGCTCGGCTATGGGGGCACTTACTCGATCGAGAGCCCAGCTCCCTATAGCCCAGTCGCCAAACGCGTGATTCAGGAACTGGGCATCGATGTCTCTTCGTACGCATCGGATAACAATGACGCGCTGTACCGCTCGCTCGGTCTGAAGCAGAAGATTTTCTTCAACCGCGAGACGTTCGGGAGGGACAGTCTCGTTACGAGTCCGTACTCGCGCTGGGGTTCCGCTACCGCCGATCCTGACGGAAAGAACTGGCAGGAGTTCGCCGCACAGGCACCGCTGTCGGCAAAAGCGATAGCAGATGTGAAGCGCATCTACACGCTGGACGAAGATCTTTTCCCCGGCCTCAGTTCTGATGAGAAGAAGGCAAAGCTTGCGCGCATCAGCTACGCAGACTATCTCGCGAACATCGTCAAGGTCGACCCGCAAGTTGTCGCTTTGCTGCAGGCGCATCCTCAGCCGCTCTATGGACTGGGAATCGACGCAGTATCCGCGCAGGATGCATGGGGGCTTGGCTTGCCTGGTTTCAATGGGCTTAAGCTATCACCCGGACCCGGGCCCGGCATGGGCCGCGATGCCATCCGCAACGATGAGGCCGAGGCGTACTTCTTCCACTTTCCCGACGGGAACTCATCGATTGCGCGTCTGCTCGTGCGCTCGTTGGTTCCGAACGCCGTGCCGGGCAGCTCTGCTTCCGACATTGTCACCACCCAGATCCGGTACGATCAGCTCGATCAGCCTGGCAATCCCACGCGCATTCGCCTCAACAGCACGGTAGTGCGAGTGCGGCATCTGGGCGAAATGGCCACGGCGAAGGAAGTCGAAATCTCCTATGTGCAGGACGGCCGGCTCTACACCGTGAAAACGGCGCACTGCGTCCTTGCCTGCTGGCATGCGGTGATTCCTTATCTCACAAACGAGCTGCCGCCCGAGCAGAAACAGGCGCTCCGTTCCGCGGAGAAGGTTCCGATCGTTTACACCAATGTTGCGATCAGGAACTGGCAAAGCTTTGAGAGGGCTGCAAGCGGCCAGCATTTACTCACCGGGTTGCTACTTCAGCGAGGCCAGCCTCGATCACCGTGTGAGCATTGGTAAATATCATTGCACGACCAAGCCCTCAGAGCCGATCGTGCTTACGATGCACCGCTATCCCTGCTCGCCGGGTCTCCCAAGCCGCGAGCAACATCGTGCGGGGCGGCAAGATCTCTACGAGACTCCGTTCGAAACGTTCGAACGCAACATCCGCGAACAACTGGCGCGAAGCGTTGGTGCAGGCGGCTTCGATCCCGCGCGTGACATTGCCGCGATCACTGTTAATCGCTGGCCGCACGGCTATGCCTATCAGTACAACTCACTTTGGGACCCGTTCTGGCTTGAAGGTGGCCCTCTCCCGTGCGTGACTGCGCGTCAGCCTTACGGCCGCGTTGCCATTGCAAATGCGGACGCAGACGCTTACGCCTACACAGACTGCGCCATCGACCAGGCGTATCGGGCGGTAGGTGAGCTGAAGGTCGGCAAGCCAACCGAAAGCTAGGTTACACCTGACTCCGTCTCGATGCATTACGATTTCCTTACGTCTCCCTTAACCAGTGCTTATTTCCAGCCTCCTAGACTGAAGGGTTTGCCAAAGCCATCCGTCTGCATCATCTGCGCGATGACTGGAGCAGGCTTTGGGTAATCTCAGGAGGCACCAATGCAGCAAAGGTTTTTGCTCCCGGAAGGCCGCGTATTCACGCTCAGCCGGCCCGGAGTCGTCTTTTTTACCCTCTGGGTGCTTGTTCAAAACATTTGTTTCGCTCAATCCAGTAGGGCCGATAGCGACGCTGCTACGGCGACGAAGTCCTCAGAAGGAAATATTGCGATCAGTCCGGGAAATGCTGCGCTGCTCAAGGAACTGGAGGCGATGCGCGCACGCATTGAAGAACTCGAGAATCAGATCCGTAATCAGCAGGAAGTCGCGACTCACGCACAAATGGCGCAACCAGGTCGCTCGGGAGAAGCGAGCGAAGAAGCCGCCGCCGAGAGCGGTCCTTCTCCCGTGACTTCGCAGGTGGCCGCCGTAAAAGCTATCTCAACTACGCCGGATCTTCCTGCTTCCGGAGATCCGAAGGGGAAGACCGAGCCCTTTGCTTTTGCCGACTTCACCTGGCTCAATGGCAATCCCCGGACGAAAGAAGTGCCGTTCGATTCGAAATTCTTCACCCCGGAGATCCGCGCTGACGTCGACTACACGTATGACTTCCGCCATCCGCAGGACGACACGATCAGCGGATCGAGCGAGATCTTCCGCGCCAATGAAGTCCAGATCACCCAGATGGGCGTTGGTGGGGATTTTCACTACGATAATGTCCGCGCCCGCCTCATGACGCAGTTCGGCATGTACTCAACCACCACGCCCCGTAACGATTCGAGCTACTCCCGTGGGCAGTGGCAGCTCGACAATGCTTATCGCTATCTCTCCGAAGCTTACGGCGGCTATCACTTCGACAAGATGCACGGCATCAATGTGGATGCCGGTATCTTCGTGTCCTATGTCGGTTTATTCAGTTACTACAACTTCGATAACTGGGCATATCAACCGTCCTATGTCTCTTCTAACACCCCGTGGTTCTTCACCGGTGTGCGCGCGCAATTCTTCCCGACTGACAAGCTGAAGATTGAGCCCTGGTTCGTGAATGGCTGGCAATCCTATGGGCGCTTCAACGATCGCCCCGGCATCGGCGGCCAAATCCTGTGGCGGCCTAACGGGCGCCTTTCCATACTTGGCAATCAATATGCGCTGGGCGAAGATGCGCTCAATACGCCGGGACGCGTTCGCTATCACACCGATGATAGCGTTCAGTACAAGTATTACGACAACCCGCTTGGGATGTTGAGTAAGGCCGCCTTCTCGCTCACCGGAGACATGGGATGCGAACATGGAGGCGGCGTGAGTTGCGCGGGCGATTCAAAGAAGGGTCCCAAGCAGAGCTTCCTGGGATTCATGGCTTACAACCGCCTCTGGTTTGACCGCGATCTCTTCGCCCTGACGATCGGTGGCGGCAGAATCAACAACCCGGGCCGCTATCTCGTGCTGCTTCCTCCGATTAATGGAGCAACGGCAACTTCGGGCACACCCTACTTCACTGAGAATCCGGGAGATAAGTACAAGGGGTGGGATGTTTCCAGCACGATTGACTACATGCCCAGCCAGTATATTACATGGAGGATCGAGTACAACCACCGCGCCGCGGACGTGCCTTACTTCTCCGGACCGGGCGGAGTGACACCGCCCGGCGGCAATACCGGCGCTCCAGGATCATTTGTTCCCGGATGGGCGCCTGATTTAAGAAACAGCGAGAACCGCGTGACCGGTGCCATTCTCGTCAAGTTCTAGCCGGCGATCTTTCACCTGCACCTTTCGCCAGCTACCTCGCCAGGTAGCTGGTATTTTGTTTTTCGGAGATGATGCTGCGGCGGTCAGGTAGTCTGAATTGGCCTCTCTACTTTTACTTCACAGGTACGTTCATGCGGATGCGTCTGGCCACGCTGTCTTTGCTTCTTTGCCTCGCCACCAAGTCGCCGGGTGCGGTTGCGCCTTCCTCGCCTACTCCTATCAAGGTTGTCGTCGTCGCGATGTATGAAGCCGGAGAGGACACGGGCGACACGCCCGGCGAGTATCAGTACTGGGTGGAGCGAGCGCATCTCGACCGCGTGCTTCCCTTCGATGCAGGCTTCCACCATCTGCGAATGAACGATCAGGGCGTGCTGGCTGTGCTCACCGGCGTGGGCACGGCGAAGGCCGCGGCGACGATCATGGCGCTCGGCCTCGACCCGCGCTTCGATCTCACGCATGCTTACTGGCTGGTCGCGGGAATCGCGGGCGGCGACCCGGCTGATGTCTCACTCGGCTCGGCTGTGTGGGTACACTGGGTTGTCGATGGGGACATTGGTTATGAGATCGATGCACGCGAGATCCCTCCGAGTTGGCCAACGGGTTATGTTCCCCTGCGCAAGTTTACGCCCTATGAGCAGCCTGTCACTCCTCCGGATGGACAGGTCTACGAACTAAACCCGTCGCTTGAGGACTGGGCTTATACGCTGACGAAGAATGCACCGTTGACTGACACCGAAACCATGCGAGCGAAGCGCTCTCATTTTGAGCAGGCAACTGCATTGCGCCCGCCGTTTGTGACGAAGGGTGACGATCTTTCCGCGTCAACCTTCTGGCACGGCAAGAAAATGGATGAGTGGGCGAATGCCTGGGTTCGTTATTACACAGGTGGCCAGGGCAACTTTGTCGTCTCGGAAATGGAGGATACTGGCACGCTCCAGTCGCTCACCTTTCTTGCCCACGCCGGCAAGGTCGATCTGAAGCGGGTTCTGGTGTTGCGTACGGTGAGCAACTACGATCAGCCTCCGCGTGGCCTCACGGCTGCTGAGAGCCTGGCGGAGCAAAAAGTCGGCAGGTACGGAGCCTACCTGCCTGCGCTCGAGGCGGCATATTCAGTAGGCCGTCCGGTCGTCGACGCCATCTTGAATCACTGGGACCAGTATCGCGATCACCTGCCGTCCGAGAAATGACGCGCACCTCTAAACGGCCACTCACTCCGGCGGAGAGCGCGAAGCAGATAGAGGCCGCTCCCTGTTAGCGCCACGACAGCGGCATAGATCATTTCCCGGGAGGCGTCCGGACGCGAGAAAAGGATGAACAGAAAGCCCCCCAGGGCCAGCAGCGGTGGCAATGGATAGAGCCACATGCGGAACGGTCTGGGCATCTCGGGCCGGCGCACGCGCAGCACTATCACACCTACCTGCTGCAGCACGTACTGAAGCAGAATGCGGATCGCGACCAGGGCCGCTATCACCTGCGACAGATTGAAGAAGCAGAATAGCGTCGCGACGGCGCCCAATGCCAGCAACGACACATTCGGAAACCGGTGCTTTGGATGCAGGCGTGCAAACGCGCGAAAATAGTTCCCGTCGGCTGCGGCGGCGTAGGGCGCTCGTGAGTAGGCGAGAAGCAGCGAAAACACCGAGGCAAAGGCCGTCCACATCACCAGCAGCGCCAGCACTTTGGCCATCGCGCCCCCAAAGGTGCGTTCCATGAGAACGGCTACTACTGCAAATTTTGCCGTGGTGGCGCGCGTCATCTCTGCCATCGGAATTACTCCCGCGACACTCACGTTCATGCTCAGGTACAGGATCGCCACAACTACGATTGACCACAGCACAGCGCGCGGGATGGTTCGCTCTGGCTGCTTCACCTCGCCGCCGAGGAAGCAGACGGTGTAATAGCCCCAATAGTCGTAAGTGGCCAGAAGAGTGGCGGTGCCCAGACCATAGAAAAATCCCGAATTCAGCGAGAATGAGGCTTGCGGCGCCGACAGGAGCGCGGGGTGGAAGTGGGACGCGCCGGCGACGATCACCGCGCCAATAGTGAATAGCACGCCTGCCGTCATTACCCAAGCCATGCGCGCAATGGTTCCAACGTTGCGGTACAAGAGCACGACGGCTGTCACGCATGTGGCTGCCGCAACAAGACTCACTATGCGGATTCGACCATCCAACACTGGAGCGTTCAGCACGGGCCACAGATATGCGGCATATTGCGCGAGGCCAATGCAGCCCGAAGCGATGGATAGGGGAGCGGTAAAACCGAGTTGCCAGATATAGAGAAACGAGATCAGCCGCCCGGCGCCTTCGCGACCATAGATTTCACGCAGGAAGGCGTAGGAACCACCGGCCTCAGGCATTGCCGCACCCAGCTCCGCCCACACCAGGCCGTCGCACATCGCGATCAGCGCACCGAGCACCCAGCCCAGGATCGCTCCCCAGCCGCCCAAAACCCCGCCCATAGCTGCCACCACAAGTGGAAGCGTGATGAACGGGCCCACGCCGATCATGTTCATCATGTTCAGCGAGATGGCGCTGCCGAGTCCGACTTTGCGTTCGAGCGAGGGCGCGGGCTGGGCGGAGTCAGTCAATCGTGTCGTCGCGGTAATTCGAAAAGATGGCTCGAAGACAAGACTATCTCAGGAGGGCTCTTTCTCCGCCGGAAAGGCCAGCGGATTGTAAACTAGCACTACATGCATGACGCCGCCCTGATTCGCCTGCGCCCTGCCGCCCTGCTTGCTCTAACCTGCCTGTTCGCCGCGCCTGTATTCGCGCAGGTGACGCCGTGGCAAACTGCCGTCACCGCATCGTCTGACGCGCACCCGCTACCAGAAGATCGCGGCGCTGACGGTCTCGCGCAGACGCTCAAGAAGCTGCACACCTGGGCCAGCCTGATGATGATCGTCGCGCATCCTGATGATGAAGACGGCGGCATGCTCACGCTGGAGTCGCGGGGTTCGGAGCGCGCACTGCGATCCTCACGCTCACGCGCGGCGAGGGCGGACAAAACGCCATGTCGAGCGAGGAGAACGACGCGCTCGGCCTTATCCGCACCAACGAACTGTTACTCGCCGACCAGTATTCGGGCACCGAGCAGTTCTTCTCGCGTGTTGCCGACTACGGATTCTCGAAGACCATCGACGAAGCCCACCAGCAGTGGGGACGCGATCGCGTGTTATACGACGTTGTCAGGGCCGTGCGTATGTACCGCCCGATGGTCATCACTTCCGTTTTCACCGGCAACATCACCGACGGGCACGGGCACCATCAGGTTTCAGGCGAAGCCGCGCAGGAGGTCTTCAAGCTGGCCGGGGATCCGACGGTCTTCCCGGACCAGATCGCGCAAGGCCTGCGGCCATGGTCGCCATTCAAGGTCTACGCGCGCATTCCTTTCTTCGCGGCGACCAGTCAGGGCATCTACGACTACGCGACAAATAAGTGGTCTCCGGTCCGGTTCTATGACTATGTGACCGAACAGTGGACCAACACGGTTCCGTCGACCGACATCGAGATCGCCGAGGGCACCTTCGACCCGATCCTGGGCCGGTCGTACATTCAGATGTCCCGCGAGGGCTGGAGTCAACAGAAGTCGCAGAACGGCGGCGGGAATATTCCTCTGCGCGGGCCATTCAATGTCGGATATCACCGTTATGGCTCGCACGTTCCGATCAAGGAGCCGGAGACGGGCTTCTTCGACGGCATCGATACTTCCCTGCCCGGCATCGCCACGCTCGCGCACGGAGATACCGCATTTCTTACAGCCGCTCTCAAAGACATCGATCAACATGTGATGACGGCGACCTTCGGATATCTGCCGTCGAATCCGGAAAAGATCGCGCCCGAACTGGCGATTGGATACAGCAAAACCAAAGACCTGATCGACGCCGTCAATGCCAGCGCCCTCAGCGCGGAGGACAAGGCGAACGTCGTCCATGAGCTGCAGATCAAGCTTGCCCAGTTCAACACGGCGCTGGCCGAGTCCCTGGGACTCCATGTCAGCGCGCTCGTCATCCCCCACACCGCAGACAAGCCGGCCCCGCTGCCTATCTTCGCCGCAGAGACGCCGACCACGGTTTCTCCGGGCGCCGAGTTCGATGTGCGTCTGCATGTCACCAGCGCATTACCCTGGACGGCGGGCGGGCAGCTGCGCCTCACGCGGACGTGGCTGGAATCATCAGCGGTCGAGTCTTCGGGCGAAAAGCAGTGGAAGACCACGCGCCTGGGCGCACCGGGAATGGATGTCACGTCGAGCAGTGCGGGCGATGCCATCTATCGCGTCGATGTGCCTCATGACGCGGCTTACACGCGACCCTATTTCACGCGGCCAACTCCCGAGCAGCCTTATTACGACATATCCGACCCGAAGCTGCTGAATCGGCCGCTCGCGCCGTATCCATTGGCAGGATGGGCGGAGTTCAACTACAACGGGATTCCTATCCGCCTGGGACAGGTGGTGCAAACGGTGCACCGCGAGCACGGATACGGCGATCTCTACCAGCCGCTGGCGGTTGTGCCGCAGATTTCGGTGAACCTGCCCTCGGCCGCTGGCATCGTGCCGCTCGGCTCCACGGCATTTCCGCTGACGGTTTCGGTAAAGAACAGTCAGCAGGAAGCCAGCGACGGCACTCTTCATCTTGATCTGCCTGCTGGCTGGACGTCGGACCCGCCGGCGTTTCAGTTCCACTTGCGCGCCAACGAGGCTGTCCCCGTTTCATTCAAGATTCATCCCACGTCTCTCGCCACAGAGAACTACACGCTCAAAGCCACCGCGCAGAGCGGCAACGAGGTTTTTAGCGAGGGCTTTCAGACGGTGGGCTATCCCGGTCTGCGGCCTTACTACTACTACCAGCCGGCCACCTATCGGGCGCGTGGAGTGGATGTGAAGGTGGCTCCCGGACCTGAACGTCGGATATGTGATGGGCACCGGCGATGAAGTGCCGCAGGCGCTGGAGCAGTTGGGCATCCACCCGCACCTGCTGAGCGCGGGCGAGATTGCCTCGGCGGACCTGAGCCGCTATAACGTGATTCTCGTCGGCATCCGCGCGTATTCGAACCGGCCCGAGCTGGCGGCTAACAGCCAGCGGCTGCTTGATTATGTGAAGGCGGGCGGAAATCTGATCGTGCAGTACCAGAGCGGAGGCTTTCGCGGGTACGGGCCCTATCCATACTTGCTCGGGCACGCGGAGAGAGTTGTAGACGAAAGCGACCCGGTGGTGCTCACCGATAATCCGCTTTTTCAGTGGCCGAACCGCATCACTTCGGCCGACTTTGACGGCTGGGTGGAGGAGCGCGGTCACTCCTTCCTAGAATCCTGGGATAGCCATTACTCCGCTCCAACCGAGACGCACGACCCCGGACAGGAACCTCAGCACGGCGGCCTCATCGTAGCTCCGTACGGCAAGGGGACCTATATATATGTAGCCTATGCGCTTTACCGGCAGTTTCCCGAGGCGGTGCCGGGAGCTTACAGGATTCTGGCCAATCTGATCAGTGCGGGGAAAACGCCAGCTCAGGGTCTGGGCAACAGATAGCTCCGTCTCTTATCGCTGGCCAACCATCATTTCTTCCCGTCAATTCGCTTTTCCAGCAACACGGTCACCATTTCGCCAGGCTGCTTCCCGATCGCCTGCCGGATCTCGGTCTTGACGGGGAGTTTATGCCTGCCGTTGCCCAAAGCCATAAATGAACTTTGAAACGGATGGCCATCAATTTTGCCGCTGACCTTGACCAACCCGCGGGTCCCAAAGAATTCGACAGAGTCCGGCCAAACTACGTAGGTCCAGCCGCCTTTCTTCGGGCTCTTTTGCAGCTTGGCGATGAAGGTCTTGTTCAACATGCGAGGCGTCCGTTTGCGATCGCGTAAAAGTCTACCATCCAACGATTCGGCCATCGCAGGCAGCGGCAATAACTTTGCCAGGTATTTGACTCTTCGATAATTGCGGGCCGTTTTTCACAGGCTGCCGCGCATAGTTTTCCCGGTTATTCACCGAAAATTCGCGGGATTTTTACAAAGCCCTGCGACCATCAAGTTCGGGTAACGTGTGTCGCGGTCCCCGAACTTTCGTCGCATCCCCAAAGCGTGAGAAGCATACATGGCCGGGATTTCCGTGCATGTGTGAGTGGGTCCCGCAATTCCTTGACCTGGCTGCGTTTGCAGTCTTCGGTTAAGCAACAGTAACTCATAACATGAGAGGCCTAATGAATACCAATTTGAAGGCGCTGGCGAGTCTTGTTCTTGCATCGGCTGTAGTGGCCAGCTATGCGCAGACTTCGACTGGCAGCGCGAGCACGACCAAGAAGAGGACCACGACGCATAGGACGGCTGCCGCGAAGAAGCCGTCGGTCGAATCCCAGATCGAAGAGCTGCGCAACGACCTGAATTCGCAGCGTGGGCAGATTGATTCGCTGCGGCAGCAGCTTGCCGACCGTGATGCGCAGCTTCGGCAGGCGCAGCAGGCCGCAGCATCAGCCCAGTCAGCGGCAGAACAGGCGCAGCGGGCGGCGCAGGCCCAACAGACGGCGATTGCCGACACGACTCAGTCTGTTAACAGCCTGCAAGGAGCGGTCGCCGATTTAAAGACGAACAATCAGTCTATTGTGACCACCATCCAGGACAATCAGGCTCAAACAAAGAAAGCGCTCGAAAACCCAGACGTCATTCACTTCAAGGGAATCACGTTGTCGCCGACCGGGAGCTTCATTGAAGCGGCGACGGACTGGCGTAGCACATCCACGGGGGGCGGCATCAATACTCCTTTCACGGGCATTCCCCTTGAACAATCCAATGCAGCCAAGCTGAGCGAGTTCAACGGATCGGGCCGTCAGTCTCGCCTGGCCCTCAAGGCGGTCGGCAAGCTGGACAACATGACCATGACCGGCTACTACGAGATGGACTGGCTCGGAACCGGCATCACCTCTAATAACAACCAGTCAAACAGCTATGTCATGCGCATGCGGCAGTTGTGGGCTCAGGCCGCTCTGACCAACGGCTGGCAATTTACCGGCGGCCAGATGTGGACTCTGGCGACCGAAACCACGCATGGCCTGGACAACGGCACTGAAATTCTTCCCTCGACCATCGACCCGCAGTACGCGGCCGGGTTTGTGTGGGCGCGGCAATATGGCTTCCGGGTCACCAAGAATTTCCACAACACCTTCTGGCTAGGAGCTTCGGCCGAGAATCCCGAGATGCTGAACCCGGCTGGAAGCAACCTGCCGCTCAACGTGGTGATCGGTCAGTCAGGCTCTGGCGGAGGCCTGTACAACTCCACCGCCAACTACTCCTTCAACCTGGCGCCCGATATTATTGCCAAGGCGGCCTGGGAACCGAAGTTCGGAGGACACTACGAACTGTTCGGTATCGCGCGCTTCTTCCGCGACCGCGTCTATCCAAATGCGTCCGCCGCTCCGCCGTCGGGCTCGACTTCTCTCACAGGGAATTCGACCGGCGCTTATAACGACAGCACGGTTGTTGGCGCAATCGGCGCCAGCGGCCGCTATCCGTTCCTCCAGAAGAAGCTGACCGTCGGCCTGAAGGGAATGTGGGGTCAAGGTACCGGCCGCTACGGCAGCTCGGGTATCGCCGATGTGACCCTGCGTCCCAGCGGCCAGCTCGCTCCTCTGCACAACTTCTCTGCCCTCGGCACCGTGGAGGCCAGCCCGACGCATCGGCTTACGCTGTACTTCAACTACGGCGCCGACTACGTCTTCCGCGACTACTTCGGCAAGGTCGGCTATGGCTCGCCGCTTACCAACATGAGCGGCTGCCACACCGAACCTATTCCGGGTGGCGCAGCCGTCAATGGCGGGGCGGGCTTCTCGCCGTCGAATCCAGCTAACTGCGGCAACCAAACCAAGGACGTAACGGAGTTCGTCGCAGGATACTGGTACGACCTCTACCGGGGACCGAAGGGCCGCCTTCGCCAGGGCATGCAGTACAGCTATTTCGTGCGCAACGTCTGGTCGGGCAACGGCGGCACCACCAATCCGGGCAACGGTGCGGACGGTATCCAGAACCTCTGGGAAACCTCCTTCCGCTACTACCTCCCGTAGTCCAGCAGCAGGATCTAAACACAAAAGGGCATCCGCAATGGATGCCCTTTTAATTTTGCATTGCGATTCGCCGGCTATTTCTTGCTCGCGGCCTTACTGTACGCCGCCAGAAATGCATCCGCCGTGTACACCTCAAGATTCTCAGGGGATTTTCTGCCAAGCTTCTTATTGAGGAAGAACCGCCCGTAGATGATCGGTCCAAGCAACAGTGCGAGACCGACCTCGGGATCAATGTCCGGCTTCAGCACGCCCCGCTTCTCTCCCCGCTTGATCAGGTTAGTTAAGGCCACCCGCGCCGGCTCGATAGCACGGTTGCGCCAGGCAACGCCAAACACCTGGTTTCGCGAGGCATAGGCAATCAGGTGCGGCATGATCCTCTCGCGCAGCGGCTTGCATTCGGGCGCTCGCTCATGGCGGAGCTGCGCAATCAGGTCTGCACGAAAATCTCCTGAGTCGAAGACCGTCGGCTCCTCGTCGAGTCCGAACAGATGGGCCATGACTTCCAGAGCGAGGCTGTCCTTGTCGGGCCAATGCTTGTAGATGGTCGCCTTGCTTACACCGGAGGCGTCCGCTATGGCGTCCATGCTGGTGGCGTCAATGCCAGAGGCCGAGAACAGTTCCGCCGCAGCTTCCAGGACCTTGCTGTGCGCCTCTGCGCTTCTCGGTCTTACCATCCGTTCAGCTTCAATTCGCTAGACTTCAATTTCTACACCTCGATCTTCGAGAACAGGTACGCGCCCAGGCTCAGGAACGCCAGCGCGATCAGGCCGAGCACTGACGCATTGAACGCCGGACTGAAGTGCCAGTGATTGATGAGCGCCCCGCGCAGTCCATCGACCCCGTAGGTCAGCGGATCGAACCTGGTGATGATGCTCAGCACGATGGGCAGATTTGCGAGGGGATACAAAGCGCCCGATAGGAAGAACAGGGGCAGCACCAGGAAGTTCATCACCAGCTGGAAGCCCTGCATGTCCTTGATGACTGAGCCAATCGCCGTTCCCAGGGCGGCAAAGACAATTGCAATCAGGATCACGAAGAGAAATGCCACGGGTATTGCCAGCCAGCTGTGCGGCCGGAACCCCGCGATCAGGCAGATGACGAGGATCAGCGTGCCCTGCAGCACCGCTACCGTCGCTCCACCCAGGGTGCGCCCGATCATGATCTGCATACGCGACACCGGCGCGACCAGCGTTTCCTTGAGGAAGCCGAACTGGCGGTCCCACAGCATGGCGATACCGGAGAATACGGAGCTGAAGAGCACTGTCATTCCGATGACGCCGGGAGCCATGAACTGCAGATAGCTTCCCTGCCCGGCTTTTTGAAAAACGGGCCCCAGCCCGAAGCCGAGAGCCAGCAAATAGAGGCACGGCTGGCCCAGGGACACCACAATCTGCACGCGGGACCGGACATACCGCTTCAGTTCACGCAACCAGAGAATGTAAATCGCGCCCATTTATCGTCTCCACATTTGCGCTACCTGCCGTAGAGCAGCCTTCGAATCGGCGCCTTCGTCTCGCAGCGACGATCCGGTCAGAGCGAGAAAAGCTCCCTCCAGCGATTCCGTGCCCGTCTGGTCCTTCAGTTCCGCCGACGTTCCCTGCGCCACAATCTTCCCGTGATCCATGATCGCGATGCGATGTGCGACTTTGTCCGCCTCGTCCATGTAGTGGGTGGTGAGAAACACGGTGGTGTTCTCTGTCTCGTTCAGGTGCTTCACGTGCGACCAGAGCTGGTTGCGGCTCTGCGGATCCAGCCCCAGCGTCGGCTCGTCGAGAAAGAGGATCCGCGGCGTGTGCAGCAACCCGCGCGCAATCTCCAGGCGGCGCTTCATGCCGCCGGAGAAAGTCTTCACATAGCTGTCCTTCCTGCTCCCACAACTCGAAGAGCTTCAGGAGCCGCTCGGTACGCTCGGCGCGCAGTTTGCGCGGCACGTGATAGAGCACACCGTGCAGGTCCATGTTTTCCCACGCGGTCTGCTCCTGATCGAGACTGGGGTCCTGAAACACTATCCCGAACCTCTGCCGGGCTTCTTTCTGCTTTACGGTTGGATCCAGGCCATCGAGCTCGATCTTTCCGCTGGATGGCCGCAGGAGTGTGGTCAGCATCTTGATGGTGGTCGTCTTGCCCGCTCCGTTGGGGCCGAGAAATGCGAAGATTTCGCCCTGCGCCACGTCGAAGGAAATGTCCTTGACGGCGGTGAAATCTCCAAACGTCTTCACCAGATTCTGCACGCGAATCATTTGTGCCTCGTTTTACTCCACGAACTATACTGAACGGTTTAGTTTAGTTTGTCAATAATCCGTGCTCCTAAATGCTGGCTTTCTTCCCAAAATCAAGGTATCTATGGGTCTAATTGAGGATTAATTGCGTCTTCAGGCCGGGGGCGCCCGCTACATGCTTGGATCTATCTACGGAACAGGACGAATATTTGCGATTCTGCTCGTTCCCGCAATCGCAGTCGCTCAGACCGTCTCCGATAGACCCTCGCCACCTGCGACCATCCAGATCACCTCGCGCATCGTCTATGTGGATGTCGTCGTTTGAGACGGCTATGGCCGCGTTGTGCGCGGGCTTACGGAAAAAGACTTTCGCGTTCTCGAAGACGGCAAGTCCCAGAAGATCGATTTCTTCCGGGATCACACGCATGACGCGCTGCCCGCTCCAGCACAAGCGACCAACAAAGACGGCTCCCTAAGTTTCAGTAATGTCGATCCTGGAGGCGAGCAGAACACTTCGGTCAACATTATCCTGTTCAATTTTTTCAGCCGGACACGCCCGAATCCACCATGCTGCTGCTCAAATCGAAGGTGCAACTCCCGGATGCGCAGCATGCCGCGGTGCGCGTCGATTCGGTGATAGACCCCGGCAATGTGACCTTTTCAGTCGACGCCAAAGGACGCCGGCACGCGCACCTGCTGGTCACGCTGGTCGCCATCCCCACCGAAGGGTCTTACATCGAAGGCAAGAAGCAGGCTGGATCTCCACTGCCTCAAACCGCCGGCGCTTACGTCGTTGACCTCGACCCCGAGACATTCCGGAAACTTTTCACTTCAGGCATGCCGATGCATCAGGAACTGACGCTCGCCCCCGGCCAATACCGTCTTCGCCTCGGCGTCACCGACCTTGCCAGCCATCGCACCGGCACTCTCGACATGCCGATCGAGGTCGCTGCGACTATTGCCGCAAAGCGATGATCGCACCAGTTCGCGATCACCTTAACGAAGACGCAGGAGGCCATTTCCTGCCGTCTGCCGTCTCAGGTAGCATGCTGCGAGACGCGCTCCGCCCCGTTGCCGCGTACAAAGAGGCTCATGCTCATCCCGCTCCGTCCGCTGCTCGCCGCTCTGCTCTGCCCCGCGCTGGCCATCGCGCAATCCACGCCGCCCGCCTCAGACAACACCATTCGCGTCACCAGCCGCATCGTGTATGTCGATGTCGTCGTCCATGATACGTCGGGCCATCTGGTTCGGGGACTCACGCAGAACGACTTCAAGGTCTTCGAAGACGGCAAACCGCAGCAGATCGACTACTTCGTCGCCCATAGTTATGACATCGGCGCGCCGCGTCCGGCCGCGGCGCCTGTTGCGAAGAATGTCTTCTCGAACGTGCCGGACCGCGGGCCAATCGGATCGGTCAATATCGTCCTCTTTGACCTCGTGAATACCGCAGCGGCGGACCAGCAATATGCGCGAAAGCAGATGCTCGATTTTCTGAAGGCGCTTCCGCCCGGACAGCAGGTGGCGCTTTTCGTCCTCTCCGATCAACTGCACATGTTTCAGAGCTTCACGGGCAGCTCCGATTTGCTCGTCGCGGCAGCAAAGATGATCAATCCGAAGAATATGCGGCTCTATCAGTCGGACGCTGAACAGCAGCGCGACATCGATAACCTCGGCAGGATGCAGGATGCGCTCGGTGGGCGTGATCCCGGGCAGTCCATTCAGGCACTCGCCAATGAATTGAGCTTCGAGAATGAGCAGAGCTCAGAGGTGCGGCAGCGCATTACCCTCATGGCTTTTGCCCAGATTTCGCACGCGGCCGCCGGCTATCCCGGCCGCAAAAACCTCTTTTGGCTTTCGGGAAGCTTTCCCTTCAGCCTCACCCAGCAGGCGCAATACAACATCACCGCCCCTCTGCAGTACAGCACGCTGAATCTGCCCAACATGCCCACTGCTGATACCAACGCCGTCTCTGACACGGCAAAGGTGATTGCTGACGCGCAGATCGCTGTCTATCCCATCAGCGCGGTCGGCCTGGAAGTCGGTGGCGTAGGTGTCGAGGTGCAGGGCGGCTCGATGGCGGCGCTGAGCGGAAGCTCCGGCACCACCAGCAACGGATATGGTTCGGGCAACGTCAAGCACACCCTGGGAGACACCCAGGCCCAGCAGTTCACCAACCGCTCGGCATTGCGCACGGCGATGAACGATATCGCCTTCGAGACCGGAGGAGAGGCGGTATTCGGCTCGAACGATTTGTCCGGCGCGCTCCGCCGCAGCATCGAGGACGGCTCCAACTATTACACCCTTGCTTACCGCCCACAGGATCACGACTGGAATGGCAAGTTTCGGAAGATCAAGGTGGAGATGCCGGGTCATAGCTATTCCATCAGTTATCGCCGAGGCTACTTCGCCAATCCCGACCAGGTCACTAATGAGGATGCGGCGCAGGCACTTAATGCAGCGCTTCAGCCCGGCGCGCCGGACTCAACTTTGCTGCTGCTCAAAGCCAAAGTCGATCCGCCTGGCCCACAACAGCCCGAAACCTTCGTCGAGACTACCGTCGATGCCAGCGGTGTGGATTTCACCATGGACGCCAACGGCCATCGCCATGGCAAGTTGCTCGTGCTGCTCGTCGCACTCAACGATTCGCCTACGAGCGTCGCGGCCCAACCCGACAACCCGCCGCAGACCTCGGGCGTTATTCGGCTCGATCTTGATCCGGCAGCCTATGCCTCCATTCTCAAAGACGGAATCCGCTTCCAGCAGAAGCTTGCCCTCAAGCCCGGCCGGTTCCGCATGCGACTCGGGGTGAGTGACATGAACAATAGCCGCCTGGGTACGCTGGAGATGCCCATCGAGATCACACAGAATTAAATTACTCGCGGGAGGGTTTCGTACCCTCGGCAAACTTTGCCCCAATCGGGGGGATGTGAATTGCACGCAATTCGCCAGCAACCGTGCTATTCTTTCTCCGTAAGCGGGCCCTTCGCTCTTTTACCTTTCCCCTCCTCCAAAACGACGTGCTTCCCCCGCCGCGTCACCGTTAAGACTGAAACGGTATCAAAACATGCCTGCATTGACTGCTCGTGTACGAAGCACGACTCTCTCCTGGCTCGTTATCGGTGTCCTTGGGGCGCTAGAGGGGCTCTATGGCCGCACCCGGTATCTGGGTGACTGGCTTTCGTATCTGAATGTGAGCCGCTGCGTATCCAACCTGGACTGGAAGGGGATCTTCGATCCCATGTGGAGCCCAGGCTATCCCATGCTGGTGGCGCTGGCGCGCGCAATCTTCCCGCTCACTGCGGTTGGAGAGTGGTATGCGATTTTCTGGCTGAACTGGATCATTTTTCTCTGCGCCTACGCTGCCTGGCGATACCTGCTTCGTCGCGCAACGGATTATTATGATCCGTCTCTTGCGCTCGCAGACAATCCGTCCGTGGTGTGGATATCCTGCGGTATTTTCCTTAGTTTCGGCCTGTGCTTCGACCGCGTGTCCCGCGTCTCTCCAGACCTGATGGTCAGCACCCTTTTTATTCTGGCTGCGGCGGAAACGCTGCGTCTACTAAAACGGCCAACGGTGGTACACGCGATAGCGCTCGGCGCGGTCCTGGGCGCGGGGTACTGGGTAAAAGGTGTATTTCTTTCCTTCGCCGCTATCTTTCTTCTGACGCTCTTCCTGAGCCATTTCGTGAGAAAGACGTCGTGGCGAATTCCTCTTACGGCAACCGCTGCCAGCCTCGCTCTTATTCTGCCATTCATAGCCGCTATATCGTGGTCTTATGGACAATTCACTCTCGGCGCGTCGGGATCGCTGAATTACGCATTTCATGTAAATCACCTGCCCCATTGGACGAACTGGCAGGGCGGGCCGCCACAATTCGGCACTCCCATCCATCCCACGCAAAAGCTTCTAACCGACCTGCCGGTATTCGCCTTCGCTGAACCGTTTCACAGCACTTATCCGCCATATAACAACATGGCTTACTGGTATCAGGGCTTCCGGCATTTTTTCAGTTTCAGAGACGAAGCCCTCGCAATTGGCCGCTCGCTTTACTTTTTTGCCTGGGTGGTGTTACTGCACCCAATTCTCTACGCGTTGGGCATTGCGCTTCTTGTCATAATTCTGAGGGCTGACTGGAGGCATTCCTTCCAAGGGGTGACGTTTCGCCTCTGGCCTCTCTTCCTTCCCGCTTTTCTCAGCACAGCCACCTATCTCCTGGTGCACGTAGAAGACCGGTACCTGGGATCTTTCCTCATGATCCTCAGCCTTCTTCCCTTTGCGGCCTTGCTTGACGGGAAGCTCAAGTCGGCGAGAGTTTTGGCTGTGATCCTTGTCTGCGTTTATACCCTCGGCACTGCGGCCGAGCTCACTATGAACGCCGGGCACACGTTCAAGGACGCAGCCGATCGAGTGGATTTTCGGAACGATTCGCAATGGAAGGTGGCGGATGCCCTGCGTTCCAATCGCATTATGAGCGGTGACAAAGTTGCTCTAATCGGAAATGGAATGCCTGACTATCTTTGCACGTGGGCCTATATCTCCGGGATTCGTATCGTCGCCGAGTTCGGCTCGATCCCGTGGCACCTCGAGCCGTGGGATCGCACTCATTTCGACCGGCATCCCTACGAGCAGGCGGACAAAGATTATGGTCTCGTTTTCTGGAATCTGCCCCCCGCGGAACGGCAGCGTGTGCTCCAGAAATTCCATGATGCGGGAGCCCGTGCAGTCGTCTCTCTGTCGAGTCCCGGTTCAAATCCAGATACTGGCTGGTATGCTCTGGGAGATTCGGGCGCATGGATCTACAAGTTTGACGATTCAGATGCCGCTTCAGCAAAGTTGATAGGACCAGCGGCACAGTTTAAAACTACGCCCTAGGCCTGCTCCGTTGTCGAGGAGAAATTGTGCCAGCGGCGTCTTCACACGGACCCTCAGGCCAGCGAGTATCATCCACTCACACGGACCCTCAGGCCAGCGAGTATCATCCACTCACATGGCCTTTACCCTCGATCAGCTTGACCACCTCGTACTCACCGTAGCCAATATTGACGCCGCCATAGATTTCTACACCGAAGTGCTCGGCATGGACCCGGTCACCCTGGACGGGCGAAAAGTGCTGACCTTCGGCACGCAGACCATCAAGCTTCACCAGCGCGGCCATGAGTTCAAGCCCCACGCTGCACATCCAACTCCTGGATCTGCCGACCTCTGTTTCATCACCAGCACTCCGCTCGATGACGTCATCCGCTACGTCACCGAACTTCGCGTCCACATTGAGGCCGGTCCGATCGAACGCAACGGAGCCATGGGCAAAATCCGCTCCATATATATCCGCGATCCTGACCGCAATCTGATCGAAGTTGCCAATTATCTCTGAAGCGGTTCCGCGCAGGTAAAATCGAGCCATGCAAGAGAACGCCTCGCTCACCGTAACCGACCGCGCGCGCAAGATTCGCCTTTTCCTGATGGATGTCGACGGCACACTCACCGACGGCGGCGTCTGCCTTATGTCGCTGCCGAACGGAGACATCGCCGAGATGAAAGTCTTCGACGCGCATGACGGCCAAGGCCTCAGCCTCGCGCACACTATGGGCATCAAAACAGGGTTCATCACCGGTCGCAAATCCCCGGCCGTCGCCCGCCGCGCACAGGAACTGGGAGTCGAGTTCGTCTACCTGGGTCAGGCGAAGAAGATGAAGGCGTACGAGGAGTGCATGGAGAAGGCGGGAGTGACCGAGGACGAGGTCGCGTATCTTGGAGACGACCTGCCCGACATGCCTCTTGCCCGGCGCTCAGGACTGGCGGTTGCCGTTGCCAATGCGGCCTTCGAACTGAAGGCGGTCAGCCATTACATTACTCAGGCGCCCGGTGGAAAAGGCGCAGCCCGCGAAGTGATCGAACTTATTCTTAAATCACAGGGCCGCTGGGAAGAAGCGGTCCCACAAGGCGCTGGCCTAGCGGGTCGCAGCTTCGGCGACGCGGGTTTCTGTTTTTCTTCTCGGAATTGAGCCGGCACGCCGCAGGCACGTTCGTCATCTGTTTTGCGAAGACGCGGAAGCTCACGGTTCCCGGCTGCAAGGTGGACCAGTAACTGTAGTGGGAAAGCAGCGGCCGGTTCAGGGTGAAGAGCTGATTGTCGAGAATCTTCACACCGCAGGTCAGATTGTTCTTCGGCTGCAGAATTGTCCTTGCCGGGTCTTTCAGCGGCAATCCCTTGTCTTTATCCCAATCGAAATCGCAGCCGTAGCGATCGGCGTCCATGTAGGCAAGCTGCAACAATCCCTGCTGGCGCACCGTGTGCTTGGTTACGGGGTCGACCTTCGCAACTTCGGGCTCGGTGTGACGTACTGTCGTCGTCGGCTTGAGGCCTGCCTCGGCTCCAGCAAGCGCCTGAAAGAAGTATGCCCAGAAAGCGCGCTTGTCAGCCTCGCTCATTGCGGAGAAGCGGGGGCAATAGCCCCTCACATCGTGCGCTGCTTTTCGTCCCAGCATCTCCGGGGGCAACGATTTTTCTATGATCACGTCCCACTGGGGGTCCCAGGCTGGCGCTCCCAGCTCTTCTTTTTTCTCTGCGATCGGTGTAGGCGGAGCCAGTTTGATGGCTGGAGCCGGCTTGGGATCTGCCTGTACAGGCTGTACCGCCTGCGCCGAATTTGCTTTACATCCGCCCAGCAAAATGCAGACACCAAAAAGCAAAATGGGGAATTTTAAATTTGTAACTATCATAGTTCATGTTTTCGGGGCCTTCTGTTGGGATGCAGGATCTCCGATGGTGGTGGGGCGACTCGGCGACAAAATCATCACTACCCAATGGCTGTGCTTTCAGCAATTTATTGCCAAGGATCACGAGGGGCACTTCAGCGACCCAACCAGGCCTCGGCAATTGCGCTGAAAAGTCGTTGAGATAGAATTCCCCCATTCTGCATGACTCCTTTCCTCTTCTTTGCTGAATCGCACAACGAAGCCGGACTTTTCAC
Organism: uncultured Acidobacteriaceae bacterium; assembly: GCA_963725225.1. Classification (GTDB taxonomy): domain Bacteria; phylum Acidobacteriota; class Terriglobia; order Terriglobales; family Acidobacteriaceae; genus Silvibacterium. Next base: position 22,012 of record CAVRXY010000014.1, on the reverse strand, counting down.
CGAGATCGGCGCTGCCGTTATCGTGCTCGCGCTGCTTGCGAGGCTCGCCAGCCGCTGGGGCTTCTCGGCTATCCCTCTTTACCTTCTGCTGGGGCTGGCTTTCGGCAATGGCGGCATTCGTCCGCTCCCTCTGAGCCAGCACTTCATCGGGACAGGCGCAGAGATCGGTGTGCTGCTGCTGCTCTTTATGCTTGGCCTTGAAAGCAATGGAGAGGAGCTGATGTCCAACCTGCGGGGCGGTCTGCCGGCAGGTGGAGCGGACTTCCTGCTGAACTTCACGCCGGGTCTTGTGACTGGACTGGTGCTCAAGTGGAAGCCGGTAGCGGCGGTCCTTCTGGGCGGAATCACCTATATTTCCTCTTCCGGTGTGATTGCCAAAGTGCTCTCGGAACTGAAGCGCCTGGATAATCCCGAGACGCCGACCGTCCTGTCAATTCTCATCCTCGAAGACCTGGCCATGGCCGTATATCTGCCGCTGGTAGGCGTGTCGCTCCTTGGAGGCGGCCCGGTAAGGGTTGTGACATCCGTTTCAATCGCCGTAGCAGTCGTCATTCTCGTACTGTTTCTGGCTCTTAAGTTCGGACGTCAGCTCAGCAGGTTCGTTTCCCATCAATCAGAGGAAATTATTCTGCTGACCACATTCGGATTGGTCCTCTTGGTCGCCGGCATCGCCGCGCGCTTCCAGGTCTCCGCTGAGATCGGCGCGTTCCTCGTTGGCATCGCGCTCTCCGGCCCTGCCGCCGAGCAGTCTCACAAGCTTCTCTCGCCGCTGCGGGACCTGTTCGCGGCAATCTTTTTTTTCTTCTTCGGTCTCCAGATCGACCCCAAGACGCTGCCTCCGGCCGTGCCCCTGGCTATCGGCCTTGGCGTAATCACCGCCCTTACCAAGGTGCTCACCGGATACTGGGGGGCGAAACGTGCAGGCGTGGACCGCTCCGGAAGCATTCGCGCCGGCGCCGCGCTCGTCGCCCGAGGGGAGTTCTCGATCGTGATCGCCGGCCTCGGCGCCGGAATCGAGCCGGCACTGGGACCGCTCGCGGCAGCTTACGTGCTATTTCTGGCGATTCTGGGGCCAATGCTTGCCCGTTTCGCCAAATAGCAAGGCCCCTGGAATCGCGCGATGGTCATTCTCTGTAGCGTCGTAGCAGGGTATCGATCTCGTCGTAGCCTGTCGGAATCTCGATTCCCTGCACCGACGCTCCAGCCGCGAGCAATGGCTCGACCCACTCCGGTGAACGACGCCGCTTCCAGTACGAATCCACGCACGCCTTGATGGCTAGCTGCAATGGCGTCCGTCCCTTGCCGTCGAGAGCGTCTACAGCCGCGCCGTGTGCGATCAGTTCCATCACCGCCGCGGGCCAGGCGCGCCACGCTGCCACATGCAGCGCGGTGCTGTTCTTTGCAATGTCGAAGTAGGGATCGCCGTCGCGATACGGCTCATCGACCGCGACTCCTAGATCGAGCAAGCACCGCATTCCCTCGACGTTGGCATTCCCGGCAAACTCCGATAGTAAAGTGCCGCCGTTTGCGATTAATTCTGCCTGCAGCTGAGGTTCCCGTGATGCCAGCGCCGTCGCGGCCCCCCTGTCGCCCAATGCGCACGCCGCGATGAGCCCATCGACGCCTGTGAGACCCAGTGCAAAGCCGCGATCTTCGAAGAACCGCAACGCATCGGCGCGCCCCCGGTGTGCCGCCATCACGATGGCCGTTCTGCCGTCGCGCGAGTTATTCAGCGTCGGATCCGCCCCGAAGTCGATCAATGGCCGAATCAGTTCCATACCGTTGTCGCGTCTGATCGAGTGTTGCAGTGGACTGTATCCCCATACGGGGACGGCGTTGGGGTTGGCACCATGCTCGAGGAGCATCTGCAACCCCTTCTCATCGTGCCAGTCGGCCTTGCGCACCAGCATGGTCACCAGCGATGCAGGGATCTCGATCCAGGAAACCCCGCACCGCGGCTTCGTCAGCAAGGATTGACGCGGTGTGGATGTTGCTTCTTGCCACGTCGGGATATCGCGCCAGAATCAATTCTGCATGGTCGATGGTTCCTGACCCGTGCCAGGAATGGCGGGGCACGCATGCCACTTCGATAAAGGCCGCGACCGGATCAGCCAGCGACTCCACCGACTCGATCATGAGGATCATCTCGATGTGTTTGGCGAATTTCGGCCAGCTCTCAAAGCCGTGTTCGCGGGCAATGACCAGTTGGGCGTCGGCTAGGCTCATCTGCCTTACGGCCGGATCGCTTTCTGCCAGGTTGTGCAAGCGAGGGTGATGTTTTTGGGCACGCGCGAGGGCGTCCGGGTGGCCAAGCGCACAATGTCGGGTCAGGTCTTTGGCTTGTTTTTTGTATTGTTCGAGGTTGGGACGGGCGGGTAGCTCTCTGTCAAACATACGAAGCTCCTTTCGAGGCTGCCTGGGAGTCCGCATGAATCAGGCTGAAAGAAGATTCGTTCAGATTGTGAAATTGAAGGTGGGCACGGCCCTTTCCGCGGACTGGATGCGCCCTTCGCGCTCCCATCCACCGTAAGAAAAAAATTAGGCGAAGTCAATCTGCAAGGCAGACTTCTGGCGGTCGATATACTTTGAACATCGGCTGATCGCCCGAAATCAGGTCCGGTTAGCGAGAGTTGGTTGTTATGAAAAAGCAGTCCATCGGGCTTTTGTTGTTGCGCGTTCTTGTCGGATGGGTCTTCCTCTCCGAGGGCATCCAGAAATTTCTCTTTCCCGCCACGCTCGGCAGCGGCCGCTTCGCTCATATCGGGATTCCGGCGCCTGCGTTCACAGGGCCTTTTGTCGGCGGCGTCGAAGTCGCGTGCGGGGCGCTGTTGATCCTGGGCCTTTTCACTGGGCTCAGCGCGATACCGCTGCTGATCGATATTCTCGTAGCCATTGCGACCACCAAAATCCCTATGCTGTTCAAGCAGGGTTTCTGGGCGGCAATGCATGAAGCTCGGACGGACTTCTGCATGCTTCTCGGACTAATTGCGATTCTCTGCCTCGGGCCGGGTTTGCTTTCGCTGGATGCAAAGATGCGCAGAACTGGCTGAATTCTTCCGAACGAAGGCGCCAGCCAGTGGAATTGCCGGATCATCACAGCTCGAGAATCACCACCCATTGCCCCGGATGGGCATCATACAGACAGATTTTGGCTGTATACATAGCTATGACCTTCATGCGCCGTGTGGTAACGATCTCTCGCAGCCGCAAGTTTGGCCGGTATCTCGGGGCCGGATGGACGAATTGCGCTTTTGCGACTATGCAAGCTGCTATCGCTTTGCTGGTGGTGTTGTCGTTGGTGCATTCATCGCGGGCCTTCGCGGCGAATCCCGACCTCCAGAGTGTGCTGACTGGCTCGCGTCAGCGTATTCAGAATCTGGACTACCGCGTAACCGGTCGAATCACACAGGTTGATGGTGCCGGCAAGCGGACGAGCTACAAATTTATCGGCAAGGCTCACTGGTTTCCCGACGGTCTGCGCCTGCTATCTGTGTTCTCGGGACCAGGATCGGAGAAAACAAGCATTCTGCTGCACATGAGCGTGAATGGGCACTTGACCATCGAGGCGCTACTTCCCGGCGAGAAGGCCGCTAGCCCGTTGCCATTCGAACATTGGAACGACCCCCTAATGGGAACAGACTTCTCGTATGAAGACATGGTAGAGAGCCAATTCTTCTGGAAGAATCAGGAACTTCTGGCACCGGAGAAATATGGCGCACGGGATTGCTTTGTCCTTAAGAGCACGCCCGGCCCTCAGGATCGGACTCACTATGATTCGGTGACATCATGGATCGACCGCGGCATTTTGTTCCCTGTGCATGAGGTAAAGACACTCCACGGGACGGGACAGCAGAAGGAATTCATTTACTATGCCCTGCGGCAGATCGATGGCGCCTGGTCCGCGTCACAAGTGGAGGCAAAACTGCAGGGCAAGCCCGGCTCCTCGATGCTGGTGATCGAAGGTGGCACGGGAAGGGCGAAGCTTGCGCTCAAGGACTTTGTTATCGGCCCGGCAACTCCAGGAAAGAAGTGACCAAATCGCTATAATGAGCTATTGCTGACCCCTGTGCTGTGACCTGAGATCCACGGTGTTCGCCCTCGGTGTTCGGCCTCAGGGGATAAGCTCCTTTTCAGACGTCACCGGGGCTCCATATAAGCCAAAGGGCCACCAGTTCCAGTCGCCGGCAAGCTGCAATAGCGCCGGCCCGACAATCATCCGCACCACAGTGGCGTCAATGAACACTGCCACCGCGAGCGTGAAGCCAAGCATCTGGACGACCAGAAAGCTCCCGATGGTGAATGCGATGAAGACGGCGATCATGATTGCCGCCGCGCTGGTGATGAGCCGGGCCGTCCGCGCCAGGCCCTCGATCACAGCGAATCTCTCGGATAGACCGCGCCGCCGCTCTTCGAGCACGCGGGCGACCAAAAAGACTTCATAGTCCATGCTCAATCCGAAGACGATAGCGAACGCGAGAATCGGCACGATCGGGAATACGCGGCCGGTTGGTCCGTCGAGACCAAACAGTCTGCTGCCGTGGCCTTGCTGAAAAACAAGAACTAAAGCACCAAATGAGGCTCCAACCGAGAGCAGATTGAGCAGAACTGCTTTGACAGCCGCAAATAAAGAACGGAGTCCGATCAGGAGCGCCAACAAGCTCCCCAATACGACTCCAACGACCACCTTCGGCAAGCGTTCCTTCACCACAGAGTCATAATCCGCATTCAGCGCAGGAATACCGCCAACGCGCAGCACTGCGCCAGGGACGCCGGTTATCGCCGCAACATCGGAGGAACGCACCTCTCGCACCCATCGCATCAGTTCGCTGGGTGTAAGACTGGCTTTTGGCAGCAACTCAACCAAGGTAGCCTGCCCATCGCTGCTCAGAAGACTCTTGCGGATTGGCTCAGGTGACTCATTGACAGCGTCCGCGGTGTCAGCCATTCCCGTGAGGGTCGGGAGAGATAAAACCTCTTCAGCCCTAGGATCGCTCTGGAAGTGCTCGGTCAGCCGAGTGACGGCAAGCCAGCCAGCCGACGAGAGCGCCGGTGACTGCGGCGGCAACTCCAGGACCACTCGAAGGGACTGCACAATGCCCGAGCGCCCCATGTGTTGGAGAGTGTGCAGGGCTTTCACCGAATCGGCGGCGGCGGGGAGCGAGTCATGATCAGGAAGCCCGACAGAGATTTTTCGGGCCTGAAATGCAAGGACCAGTAGCGGAATCCCGGCGACAAACAGAGCCATCCAGGGGCGGCGGGTTACGATGCCGGCCCACCGCGCCCACCACTCACTCGCCGCGCACAGGCTGTCCCCCGTTTTAAATCTTTTGAACGGAAGAGGCACTCTGGCGGCGTTAATGCGGTGCCCCAGCAGACCGAGCAGCCACGGCAGAATGAATGTGCACAGCATGACACTCAAAACAGTTACCAGCAGGCCAGCTATCCCAATGGAGCGCAGTTCGCTGATCGGCACAGTCAGCAGCGCTGAAAATCCGATGGCAACTGTTGTGGCCGAGACTAATAGAGTCCTCCCAGCCTGGTCGGCACAAATATCGGCAGCACAGCCGGGATCACATCCCTCGGCCAATGCTTCGCGAAACCGGCTCACCATGAGCAATGCATAGTCGATGCCCAGGCCAAGGCCGAGCATCGTCGCCAGATTCTGCACCAAAATCGACAGATGGAGGTAATGCGCGAGTAGCGCGCACGCACCCAACGCCATCGAGATTGAAAGTACTCCAACTCCCAGGGGCAACAGCGCGGCCACAAGACTGCCGAAAGCCAGTAACAGCAGCAAGAGGGTTACCGGCATCGCCCGTTCCTCGGCATGCCTTACGTCATCTGCACTCACCTTACGAAGATCGAAGTTGATTGGAGTTTCACCCGTGAGCTGCAGTTTGATATTGGGATATTGCGACCTCAGCTGACGTTCCATCGAGTCTGCTTTTGCTCTCAGTTCGGGGACCAACGCCTCGACAGATTGATCGTGCGGGTCCAATCCGACGATGATCAAGGCCCCGCCGTTATTCCCAGTGAACATGGGATCTGGCCAATCGAGACTAGAGATGGCACCGGCCACTCCCGGCACACTACGCAGTGAGCTGGTTAAAAAGCTCAATGCATCTGCGGCCTCAGCCGAATCCGGATTAGGAAGACCGCTGATCACCAGAACAACGCGGCGGGCGTAGGGGGACTGGAAACGCTGGGCCAGTTCCTGGTCAACTTTTTCCGATTCTCCGCCCTTGATGTGAACAGCCGTCTCGAGACGACGTTCGACCCTGAAGGAAAAGGGAAGCAGGGCAAGCGCCATCACAAATCCCGACATCGCCAACCAGAATCGGCGGCGAGCGGCACCACGGCCAGTCTTCGAGCTAGGCATTACCATGGAAGATCAACGTCGTTTCCCGATTCGTCTGAGACCAATGAACGACGTCGGTGATTGGACACATCCATAACTATAAATACTAGGGTGACAAGGTGGATGAAGTTCGCGCCGAAAGAATTAGATGCGTTATTGCCTCCACGCAGTTTCACGGCAGGGATTAAGGCTTACGAGGCACAGGGCGGCGGTCTAAGTGCACCCACGCAGGAAATCCTTGCAAGCTGCGCCGAACCGGCCCGATCAATATCCTGAACTGGAGAAGTTCGAGGCAACAGTGAACACGGATGAGAACCGTAACGCGGTTCTGAAGAAGCAATAGACTCAGCTTATTTCTTTTCACGGTTCATTGGAACGACCTGCACCGTGGTCTCGCGCATCTCGGCCAGGAAACGATTAATGATCGAGCCGCGTAGCAGGATGTCAAAGCGTGAACGCGCCGATTGACCGAAGACGACGTGGGAAATATTTTCCTGCTGCGCGAAATCGATGAGAGTTTCGGCCACGCTCTTTCCCTTGAGAGTCACAACTCTTGCTCCCAGTTCGCGAGCCATGCGTTCGTACTCTTCCAGTCGGGCGAACGCTTCGGGGTCGCCGTGCCTCTTATCGTCATCGGGAGTTTCGACGTATACGGCGTACCAGTTTGTTGCCAGTCTACCGGCGATGCGCGCCCCGGTGCGCAGCAATCTCTCCGTGCCGGGGCGCGACGAAAGGCATACCATAACTTTCTCGGGAATGGGAGCCTGCTCCAGGCCCTGCGTGCGGCGATATTCAGCAGCTGCAGTGCCTACCTGCTCAGCTGTCGTTCGCAGCGCCAGTTCGCGGAGCATATTCAGATTGCCCTTGCGAAAGAAGTTGGCGAGTGCCTGCTCAACTTTTTCCGACGCATAGATCTTTCCCTCACGAAGACGTGCGCGTAGTTCGTCTACGGTGAGGTCGACGTTGACGACTTCGTCAGCGCGCTTGAGAAAGCTGTCTGGAACCGTCTCCCGGATTTGTGTGCTGGCGGAACGAGAGACCGCGTCGTTGAGTGTCTCGAGGTGCTGGATGTTCACCGCCGTCATGACGTTGATTCCGGCATCAAGCAGTTCGAGGACATCCTCATAGCGCTTGCGATTGCGCGAGCCTGGCACGTTTGTGTGTGCCAACTCATCGACGACGCAGGTATTGGGTTTGCGGGCGAGAATCGCATCGAGGTCCATCTCCCGCAGGGTGACTGAGCGATAGACGATTTCCTTCTGAGGAATTATCTCGAGGTCACCAATTAGAGCAGCGGTTTCCGCGCGGCCATGCGGTTCCACTAGCCCGATGACGAGGTCCACACCCTGTTTCTTTAACTGGTGCGCCTGCTCGAGCATGCGATAGGTCTTGCCCACACCCGGTGCTGCACCGATATAAACCCGTAACTTGGCTGGTTCAGCGGGAGGCTGCTCAAGTTCGATCATGGGGCTCATCCGTCAGCCCACCTCAACCGGATGCCGGGTACTCGCGACGGTGGCAAAAGGCAAGGTAAAGCTGAAGGTGGTACCACTCCCGAGCTTGCTTTCGACATAGACCTGGCCGCCGAGGGATTCCACGAGTCGCCGAACGAGAGCCAGACCGAGCCCAGTCCCTTGATCCGATCCGCCCGAAAATCGTCCGAAGATGGTGGGCAGGCGCTCGGCTTCGATACCGCGCCCGTTATCCCGGACGAAGAACTGGACTCCGTCCTTGATCTCTCTGGCCTGAAGAACAATGGTTCCCCCCTCTGGCGTGTAGCGCAGCGCGTTCACGACGAGGTTGTCGAGGATACTGCGCAGCGCTCTTCGGTCCGCATTGACATGGGCCAGATCGGCGAATGCGTTGAGCTCAAGCTCGATTTTCCTGGCACGTGCTTCTTCTTCGTGGCGCGAGATGGCTTCACGCAAAATGTCGGCGGGGCGAAGGCGCTCAATCTTCAATTCGCGGCGTCCCGTCTCCAGTTCGCCCACTTCGATGAGATCCGCCATCAGATCGTTAAGACCTTCTGCTTCCTCCTCCGCGGTGCCGACCAGTTCTCTTTGGAGGGGCCTCAGCTCGCCGGCGTGACCGCGCGACAGCGCATAGAGAGAGAGGCGCAGTCGCTGCAGCGGATCGCGCAATTTCTGCGAAGCGACGGACAGGAATCGTGTCTTAAAGCGATCGACTTCCTGCAGTTCGGTCACATCCTCAAGCACGGTGACAGCCCCGAGCAGCTTACCGTCACCATCGCGCATCGGCGTCGTACGTAAACGGTAACTGCGCTGCGCTTCACCTATGCGCATGGGCAACAGTGCGGCTTCTCCTTCACTGGCGGAGGCACGCTGCATCGACACAGCCATGCGCACTGCATTGAGAATTTTTTCTCCGCCCGGAGTATTGGTCAGGACCATCCTGTCTGTCGACTTCTCGCCTAACAACTCCATAGACGCCTGATTGAGCTTCAAAACATGGCCTTTCGCGTCTGTGACGATCACCGGTTCGAAGATTGACTGCACGACCGCATCGCTCAGTTGGTGCTCCATCTGCAGGCGTCCGGACTCGGTCTCACGCAGATCGCGAAGACGAACGGTCATCCTGTTCAACTCGGTGGCGATTGTGCCCAGGTCGTCCTTTTGCCGCCATTCGATGCGTTGCTGCAGATCGCCCTGACCGATGCGACGAACGGCGCGTGCGGTGCGACGGATTGGTGCCACCACAAAGAACGTCATCACCCCGGCAATTGCGATCGCGGCTGCGATGCTAGCGCCACATGCACTGATCAGTCTTGCCCTGAGTTGCGCCTGCTGATGTTCAAGATTGGCTACGACCGAGTCGTGCTGAACCTTCAGAGCGGTGAATACCAGGGTCAGTTCGTTGCTTATCTGTTCAAGTTGACGCGCAGGTTGGCTCGATGGCCTGGCGAGAACGTTCAACAATCTTCGAGTGCTGATCGGTGAGACGGTTGAGCGAAGCGCCCGGTGCGAAGCTGCTCAACGCCTTGCTGGCTGTGGTGAAGAGCTGCTGCGTCTGGGCAGCCTGCTGCACGAACTGTGCAGCCAGCTGCGGCGTCGGTGCGATCTGAAGATTCGCCGCTGTCAGCTCTTCGCCTGCCAGGGAGGCGCGGACCGCAGCCAACGCGGCAAGCGCCTGATCGGCCGTGTGCTGCGAGGCATCGAGAGCCGCAAGCCGGACAAATGAGGTGCGGACGAGCATGCTGACGCCAGCTACCAGCGCGATGAGGAGAAGACAGCCCAGCACGAGCCTTTGGTACAAAGTCAGCATCATCTTAACGGAACAACTCTCAGTAATGCGGCGCAATAGTCCTGAAAGCGGGGCGTCAGAACTTACTTCAGTGGCAACCCCCCAGTCAGGAATTCTGGTAGCGCTTCAGTACGTCTTCCAAGGTTATTACACCTTCGAGTTTGTTTTTGTTGGCTCGATTCAGGACGGGTAACAATGGCCATCCTGGAGAAGTAGCGCAGCGCCGTGTCCAGGGGTAGATCGGGAAACAACAATGGCGTGCGATCGGGCTTAAGGGCCCGTTCAATCGGAGTGCTCCCGGTCATCGTCGCGGCGGCGGCGGTCAACTCATCTTGGCTCATGGCATACCAGGAGCCATCCCAGAGCTGAATCAGGAACGCGGGCGTGTCGTCGAAGGATATCTGTCGCCGATACCGCCTCGATGGGTTCACTTCCACTCACGACAGGCACGTCGAGGGGGCGCAGAGCGTCTTCAATGTGAAGCACGCTTTCCTCTCGCTGCTCCTCCATCGAAGGCAGGTCGAGACCATCCTGATGCGTGAAGATCTCGAAAATTGGCACGGCTGAAGGCTTCGTGAAAGCAGATAGGCGATGGTATTCGCCAGAATCACGGGCAGAACGATCGAGTAGTTACCGCTGACCTCAAGCACCATGAAAACCGATGTGAGCGGCGCGCGAAGAAATCCTGCGAAGAGTACGCCCATGCCGGTCAGAGCGTAGGCTCCGACGGTGCCGGTAAGGTGAGGAAAGTAATGCTTTTCAAACGAGCCGACGGCAGCGCCCAGCATGGCGCCGATGAAGAGCGTGGGTGCGAACATGCCGCCAGGCGTACCGCTTGAAAACGACAGGGTTGTGGCCAAGAGCTTCAGCAGCGCCAGAGCAATTAGGAATTTCCAAGCGAACTGGCCGTGCATTGCCTGGTCGATGACACCGTAGCCCGGACCCATGACCTGGGGAAAACCGAAAAATCCTATGGCTCCGACCATCAGACCGGCCAATCCCGGCTGAAAAAAGTGGGTCCAGCGCGCCAGTGATCGGAGTCGCGGGCGCAGATAGCCGAGAGCCTTCGAAAATATCAACGCGACCAGACCGCCAGCGACTCCGAGCACTGCGTAAGCAATCAGCTCACGTGGATCGCGCAACGTCACCTGCGGGATTCGAAATATGGGCTCAGAGCCCCAGAACCACCGGGCAACTACGACGCTGGAGATCGCAGACAGCACTACGGAGCCCAGGACGGCCGCGCTCCATCGTCCGATGACCTCCTCGATGACAAACAGAATTGCAGATATGGGAGCATTGAAGGCCGCGGCCAGGCCAGCCGCCGCTCCGATGGGCGCGAATAGTCGCAGACTCTGCCGTGACAGGCGCAATCGGCGTGCAACCATTGACGCAACGCCGGCGCCGATTTGGAGGGACGGGTCTTCGGGGCCGAGTGAGTGCCCTGATCCGATGGCAATCGCTGAGGTGAGGAATTTGCCGATGACAGTTCTGAAGGAGATATAGCCGTTGTAGATGTAGAGCGCCGCCTTGGTCTGGTTAACCCCGCTACCGATCGCTCCCGGAAAAAGCCACTGAACGAGCAGCGCCACCCCGAGGCCTGCCAGAGCAGGCGCCAGAAGGAGCCGGTATTGTCCCGGGATGGGGCGCGGAACCGAGAGTCAGGATCCTGATCCATTCAATGGCAACCCGGAACGAAACTACGAGCAATCCCGACAAAACGCCTATAAATATCGACAACACGAGAAACAGGCGCTCTTCGCGTGTCGGCGCAATCTTCTGGATCTCGAAACCATGTACGGGGTCGATCTGTTCGCTGGACTCGACTAAAGAATCGGCTTTCACTGCATGTTCTACCCCCACCGGGGATTGAGCAATCTTAAGCAGCAATGCATCCTCACCGCCCGGAGATCCACATGCTGTCGCAGTTTGTTTCTCGGTATCGAAGACCAGATTCATCATCGTTTGCTCCATCTGTGGGTCTCGTGCCAGCGCCAGCGGACTCAATTTGGCCGGAACCTGCTGCCATTTCGTTGCGAGATCGGCGAGCGAGGGTGGAGGCGTGGGTCTACTCATGGAGCAAGCCTGCAGACGGCCTTTTGCGACTTCTGCCGCATGCAACACGCGCATGGCCCGTTCCCTGGCTGGCAATTCAGCTCCAGGGAAGAGATCCAATACCTGGATGGTTGCAGCAAGCAATTCGCGGGTGCTCGACTGAACGGATTCCGGCTGGGACACGAAATCGGGATGGCTCAAGACTTTTTCGAGATATGCGCGGGCCAGCTGGAAGCGCCCCAGGGCGAATGCTACTCGTCCTGCGCCCTCCAGGGCTTCTATCGGGCACGGCTTTCGCTCGGCGAGATTCCGATAGATCTCGAGCGCGTTGGCTGGATCTTGCGCCTGCTCCATCAAACGGGCAATCTCCAGCTTGATCCCGGGATCGTCAGGCGCGTTGCCCGCGGCGACAAGCAATTGCGTGTGCGCTCTTGCGTAGTCTTTCTGGCTGATCAGATAACGAGCCAATTCCAGTCGGACCAAGCGACGGCGCTCGTATCCATCTCCTTGCCATCTGTCCATCCAGCGCCCGTTGATAGTATTCGACGGCGCGGGACTCGTTGCGCTGCCTTGCGGCGAGTCTCGCCAACTCAAGATTGATCAGTCCGTTGCCCGGCTCGGATTCCAGAAGCGTATTGAAGTATGAAATCGCCTCCTCGCTGCGGCCGGCGGCTGAAAGAGCCATCGCCAGTTTGATCTCGGTTTCTCGCTGTCCCGGATCATATTCAAGCGCGGAGCGATATGCATCGACGGCTTGTTCAGGATGCCCGTTCGATATCGCCGATTCGCCGCGCTCAAACCAGCGCTGCGCCAGCGCTTGTCTGCGTCGGGAGAACGAATTGAACAGGAAGTAAGTTGCAACCGCCAGCGCCGCGGTAATCGCAAACAGACCCAGAAGCGCTAACATATCCCGCAGGATCAGCTTTCGTTTGTGTTGCCGCTCTTCGGCCGTGAGTGGGGATCGCAGCTCAAATACAGCCATCTTTAATACCTTAGCTTCTTATGTAAAACAGAGCCAATGCTCGACGTGATTGGCCTCTGCGGCTCCGGGCGAGTTACGATCATCAAAGAGCGAGAGCGGATCCTTCATGGCGCAAACTGAAACAGCAGAGCTCGAAACGAAACAGCACAGGCTGGAAGACATTCTCCGAGCGGCTGGGGAGCGTCATAGTGGCGTATTCCGGCGGCGTTGATTCGGCTTTTCTCGCGTACACGGCGCATCGTGTTTTGGGCAACCAGGCGCTCGCTATCATTGCCGATTCCCCATCGCTCGCTCGCAGTCACTTTCGCGATGCCCTCGAATTCGCCCGCCAGAAGGACATTCCTTTGCGAACAGTAGAGACTGCCGAATTGGAAAGCGAGGCCTACGCAGTGAATGATGCCAACCGCTGTTTCCACTGCAAAGACGAGCTGTTTACCGTACTCGAGCAGAAGCGCTTAGAACTTGGATTCGCCGCAGTTGCCTACGGGTTGAATCTGGATGACGGGAAAGATTTTCGTCCTGGACAACGCGCGGCCGCGGCGCACCACATTGCCGCTCCGCTGGCGGACGCGGGTCTGACCAAGGCCGACGTTCGCGCCCTGGCGCAACAGGCTGGGCTTGAGGTATGGGACAAGCCTGCTTCGGCCTGTCTTTCCTCACGCATCGAGTACGGACGACGCGTAACGCCGGAGGCACTCCGGATGGTCGAAGAGGCAGAAGATGCGCTCGCCTGCTCGGCCTGAGGAATTTCCGGGTGCGACATCACGGCAGCGTGGCACGCATCGAAATCGCGGAAGATGAGCTTCCATTTGCGCTCGATACGGCTCGACTGCGACAAATGTCGGCCGCTGTGCACGCTGCCGGATTCAATTACGTCGCGCTGGACTGCGACGGGTACCGTTCGGGCTCCATGAATGAGATTTTGCCCGTCGATGTTCTTACACGGGCTGCCAAATAATAAGCCATGCGTATTGGATATCTGGAATGCTTCGCCGGCATTAGCGGGGATATGCTGCTGGGGGCGCTCGTGGATGTTGGCGTCTCGATGGAACTCTTGCGGCAAACGGCAGAATCGCTTCATGTCGAGGCGCAACTGGCTGTCCGTTCGGTCGATCGCAGCGGTATCCGATCAACGAAGATCGATGTACAGGTCGGTAACGAACTGGCTGAAGCCGCGGAACATCACCAACCCGACCATTTCTGCCCAAGTTCACCAGCATCATCACGATCACAGTCACGACCATGAGCATTCGCACGATCACAGTCACGCGCACATCGCACGGCCGAAGCTGGGGGGAGATTCGGGAGTTGATTGGGGGTGCCCCCTTGCGTGAGGATGCCAGGGCTTTGGCCCTCCGGGCATTCGGGGTGCTGGCGGAGGCGGAGGGGCGGATTCACGGGGTGCCGGTGGAGCAGGTGCACTTCCATGAGGTCGGCGGGGTGGATGCCATCGTGGATATCGTGTGCGGGGCGACCGGGTTGTGCTCGCTCGGGGTGGATCGGTGGTATGCGTCGGCGGTGAACGTGGGGAGCGGCCATGTCCATTGTGCGCATGGGCGGTTTCCCGTGCCTGCGCCGGCGACGGCGGACCTGCTGAAGGGGATTCCGACGTATGCGGCGGGGCCGAAGCGGGAGCTGACGACTCCGACCGGGGCGGCGCTGCTGCAGGGCGCTGGGATGTACGTTCGGGGAGGCTCCGCTGATGGCGGCAGAGGCGATCGGCTATGGAGCAGGGACGGCGAATCCGGAGGGATTCCCGAATGTCCTGCGGCTGACGGTGGGCGAGAGCGCGGATGCGCGCGACAGGCGAGTCCGATCGGGTCGTCGTGCTGGAGTGCGCGGTGGATGATGCCAGTCCGCAGGTGGTGGCGCATGCGATGGAGCTGGCGCTGGAGAATGGGGCGCTGGATGCCATGGCGGCGGCGGTGACCATGAAGAAGGGGCGTCTAGGAACGCTGCTCACGGTGCTTACCAAGCCTGAGGATGCGGCGGCGATCGAGGGTCTGCTCTTCCGGGAGACGACGACGCTGGGGATTCGGCGGAGGACGGACGAGCGCGTGATCCTGGACCGGAGCTTCGTGACCGTGGAGACGGCTTACGGGCTGATCCGGGTAAAGGTGGGCAGTCAGGGCGGCGAGCGGCGCAATGCGATGCCGGAATATGAGGATTGCCGGAGAGCGGCGCGAGAGCATGGCGTTCCGCTGAAGCTGGTGATGGAGGCTGCACTCGTGGCCTTTGCGGAGCATCCAGTAAAGGGCATGACCCGCGAAACCATACTGGAAATACTGGAGAGGATTCAGCGGGGCGAGACCACGCCTGCGGAGGCGCTCGGCCGCCTGTCCAAGCTGCCCTTTGAGGATGCGGGCTTCGCCAAGATCGACCATCATCGCAGCCTGCGGTTGGGACTTCCTGAGGTCATTTATTCGGCGGGGAAGACTGCGGCGCAGGTGGCGGAGATTTTTTCGCGGATGGCGGCGGCCGGGGGGGATGTGATCGCTACCCGGGCCGGGGTGGAGGCGTTCCATGCCGTCCGGGAGCTGATCCCGGAGGCCCGGTACCACGCCGAGGCGAGGATTATCGGGCTGCGGCAGACGGGTGCTTCGGCCGGGCTGGGTCCGGTGGCGGTGGTGTGCGCCGGGACGAGCGACCTGCCGGTGGCCGAGGAGGCGGCGGTCACGGCCGAGTATCTCGGGCTCGAGGTGGAGCGGATCGTCGACGTGGGCGTGGCCGGGCTGCATCGGATCCTGTCCCAGGGCGACCGGCTGGCGCGGGCGCGGGCGGTGATCGTCTGCGCCGGGATGGAAGGGGCGCTGCCGAGCGTGGTCGGCGGGCTGGTTGCGGCTCCGGTGATCGCGGTGCCGACGAGCGTGGGCTATGGCGCGGCCTTTGGAGGGATCGCGGCGCTGCTGGGCATGCTCAACTCGTGCTCGCCGAACGTGTCGGTGGTGAATATCGACAACGGATTCGGGGCGGCCTACGTGGCGGCGATGATTGTCCGGTCCGGGCAGCGGGTAGCCTACCCCCCTCCCCCCTCCGACTTGTAACCGTTTCATTTTAAAGGGTGAAATTTGTAACCCATTCATTCTAAATGAGAAGACCGAGACTCATTCATTCCAAAAGGTTTACGGCGAGCGTGGTCATGTAGACTTCCCGTAACCGTTTCATTGCAAATGACATAGAGTCACATCATTGATTCGAAACGAGTTATCGGCATCGGTTGCGCCGGATCCCACCACCGATTCCCTACTTCTTATTTTATCAATTCAGGCGGAATTTCCGGCCAGGTTTCGGGCGGTCTTTGCCCAATGAGATGAAACAGTTACGGGCATCCGAAGCCAGAGGGGCTTGACAAGTTCAAATCTCGAAAATCACGGTTGCCCCAGCATTAATACCAATGTACATTGGTACGTATGGATGAGAATGCGGAGAAATTTATCGTCGAGCGGGTGCAGACGGGGGTGCGGATTGAGAAGCGTCTGCTGAAAGTGCTGAAGGCTCTGGCGGAGTACTGCGATATGACGCTGGGGGATCTGCTGGAGGGGATCGTGCTGCATGCGCTCGAGGGCAAGTGCGCTTTCGGGCCGGAGACGCTGGCGCAGGTGGCGGCGATGAAGAAGATTTACGGGCTGGATCTGGATGCGACGGCCAGCCATCGGCTGACGGAGAAGACTGGAGAGACGGAAGTGAGACGGCTGGCGTGGGTCCTGGCATTTCTTGTGGCTCTGGCGGCGATTGCATTCGTGCTTCATCACCGGTTTGGAGGGTTTGGTATGGCGCAGGGTCCGCTGGCGCATGCGCGGAGCGAGTTCACGTTCACGGTGCAGGCTCCGATGGCGGTGGCGTTTCCGCTGTTCGGGCCGGAGGGTGAGCGTCCGTGGGCAGGTCCACACTGGGATCCGCAGTTTGTGTATCCGGTGCCGGCGAAGGATGTCGAGGGCGCGGTGTTTCACATTCATCATGGCCATCATTCGGCGACCTGGGTGAATACGGCCTTCGATGCGCAGGCGGGGCATGCGGCGTATGCCTACGTGATCGATGGAAAGCTGGCGACGCGGATCGATGTGCAGCTGACTCCGGTGGATGCGGCGACGACCAGCGTTCGCGTGATGTATGAGCGGACGGCGCTGTCGCCTTCGGTCAATCCGGATATTGCGGAGATGGCCAGGACGGATCCGAAGATGGGTCCAGAGTGGGAGAAAGCGATTGGGGATTATCTGAAGAGCAGGTGATCGGGATACTTTTGAAAGCGCCAGAAATTCGGAGGCGCTTCGCGCAACGTATCGGCCCGCTCCCGTTCCTCACAACGTGAGGAATGGGAGCGGGTCTTCTTCTTTGTCGTTTCGCCTTCGGCTGCACTCCAGCCTGCGGCAGCAAGGTGCGGTCCTTCGGACCGGTGTTTATCCGCCGGGCTAAAGCCGGCGCTTCTACCTTTGGCCGATTCGATTGCCTAGCTATTTCGCGGTGCTCTCGGGGCTACGAAGAACCTTTTTGACGATCTCCATTTCGTGCTCCTTACCCTCGTCGTCGATGACAAACAGCTTGCGCTTTTCGACAGCATACTTAACTTTGCCGTTTACGGTCAGGTCTGCAGGTTTCGACCACCGCCAATGAAGGCGTTCCTGTGCAAGGTATACATACCGGTCGCCTTCAATCTCGAAATTCTGGTAAACACGATATACGGCTGTTTCCCCCAACTCGTGGTGCCGCTATAGTTACCGTTGTCGTTGATCGAGCCGTTTGTGTCTGTGCTTCCTACCGTCCCAGCGAAATAACGTGAGCGGTTGGAGTCCCTGACAATTCCAGTCTGCCAATCGCGTTGCTTCTCAGCGCTAGCAGGAGTCAAAGGCAGTAGCAAAATGACCAGTAGAGCAAAGACCTTGCATCTGATGTCCATAAAGATTCGTGAAAAATCCGACTAATAGTGGCATTGTTCGGCTGTTTCGTCTAGCCATATCTCCCGTCTGCAAGATGCGTTGATCATTTGTCGAAAGTATCGGTCTCACGTTTGTTGTGATATCTCTGCTCGTTTCATAGGTTTTGGGTAAAGCATCGTGGTCTTGCAAGCCGGACAAGTTGCTTTTTGATATGGCGGCTTCTGTGAATGGAGAGCAAGAAGGTGAACAACTCTGAGATCAACCTCAAGATAAGCTGAGGGCACATTTTTCATCGTCGCCCTGCAGAAAGGTATGGCCGCCGATCCTTTCAATGGCGCCCTTGATACGTAGTTGATCTCGGAGGGTGGTGTTTTCTATCACTAATTCGTCATTCTTTTGTTGTAAGGTCGCAACCTTGTCGATCCATTCGCCCAACTGAAGGTACAGCGGTGCGTTGTGTCCTTTGTCAACTAACTTCAGCAGTTCTAGACCGTCACCAAATAAGCTCGATCTTGCACTCTCGCGATTGTGGGAGTCCGCATTTTATCAATACCCTAAAATCCGAATTTTGGCCTTACTCGGGTCTCTGCGCCCGGCAATGCCCCATCGTCATCACGATCTAAGCTGGATTGCGAGGGAAGGCACGTCCACTCGGGATGTTCATCTAAAGTCGAGCTTGACCCATTTGTCGACAACAGTATCAAGAATGGACGCTACGAGAACGCCGGCGAAGTGATTCGGTCCGGCTTCCGTACTCTGGCGCAATCGGAGGCAGGATACAGCCTGAAAGGTCGCACGCTTTAAGATTCAACAAGGCTTGAAAGCGCAATTGCGCACAGGCGAGTTTTCGGAGGACGGCGCGGTGTGATCCGCAAACGCGCCGAAGCAAATCGAGAATGAAAAGCAGGCCCCTCCGCTGTGCGTCCTGCGGACGCTCCGGTCGGGATGACAATTTCCGTGGAGCGATTTCCCCGTCTGCAGGTGGTATAGTTCCGCGTGGCCGGAGGAAAGACTGAATGGCGACGCAAGATACCTTACTCTCGAAGACCAATCCAAACGGGGCGTGCATTGAAAAGGGCGTATGGACGGCGCTTCCGAATCCTGTTCCGGCGACGACGAACTTTGTGTTCACTCCGTCGTCTGCGGGCACGATGACCTTTCACATGGTGGGGTGTTCGGGTGATCCGGAGCTGACCGGGCCGGGGCTGGCGGTGGCGGGCGGGATGGCTTCGCAGATCAGCGGGCCGGCGAGTCCGGCGGTGGCTCCGTCGTTTCTGTATCACCTGGGAGATCTTGCGTACACGGAGAGCGGGTCGGCGATGACCGGGCCGCTGTGGAACACGCAGTTCTATGCGCAGTACGCGGCCTACAAGGACTGCAACGGGCCGCTGCCGGTTTTTGCCATCGCCGGAAATCATGACGGGAATACGGGGACGGCTCCGGATACGGAGATTGCGCATTTTCTCGAGAACATGTGCGGGACGGCGGGCACGGTGTCTCCGGACAACACGGCGGACCCGGCGCGGACGGAGTCGACGCTGCCGTATCCGTACTGGCGGCTGGATACGCCGCTGGCGTGGGTTATCGGGCTCTACGCGAATGTGTCGAATGGCGGAGTGCTGGACGATCCGACGGCGTACAGCGATCCGACGCAGGGGCCGCAGTATGCGTGGCTGGTGGAGCAGCTGAGCTGGTGCAAGGCGCAGAATGCGGGCGGGGCGGCGAAGGCGATTCTGCTGGCGCTGCATTATCCGCCGTACAACGGGACGATTGATTTTGAGGAGCGGGGCAATCCTACGTACGGCAATGACAACAGCTATCCCCACGCGGTGCCGATCGGGATGGTGCTGCAGGAGGCGTTTGCGCAGGCCGGGCAGATTCCGGACGCGATATTTTCGGCGCATGCGCACCTATATCAGCGGATCACGGTGGCGTATGGGGACGGCAAGGGTAATGTGACGCAGGAGGTGCCGTGCTTCATTGTGGGGTGCGGCGGGCACACGCAGCTCGAGCTGATGGCGACGAAGTGCGCGGGCGGGACGAGCAAGAATTTTCCCAAGGCGCCGTTTGATCTGTTCAAGCAGGGGACGCCGCCGAAGGGGTTGTCGGCTCCGAAGAACGGGACGGTGACGATTGAGTCTTGCGCCGATGGGACGGACGATAAGAATCAGCCTTACGGGTTTCTCACGGTGACACTGACGCCCGGCACAAGCACAACGCATGCGACGCTGGTGTGCCGGTTCTACACGACGCCGTGCGACAAGTCAGGCGATCCTGTCGGTCCGGGGTCGGTGGTGCTGACGGATGCGTGCACGCTGGATCTGGCGACGCATCTGCTGACGTCGTGATGTGAGGCGGGAAAAGATTTCTGACAGTTACAAATGTTTTCTGTTATAGTTCGGGCGGCTCGAAACAGCTGTCTCAGTTGATAAGTTGTCATTGCCTGGGCTAACTTTGTTTCCTCGATCCGGCGTTTGCAACTCGCATTCTGGAGGAGCAATGGCCACTGTTTCTTTTTCTGCCGACATTCTTCCGTTGTTCAGCAAGACGACGGACATCCCGCACATGGCTGGCTTTGGCGTAATGCTCGCGGAGTACAGCTACATGTCTGTGCCGGCGAATGCTCAGAACGTGCTGGGGCACCTGGATGGGACGACGCCTCCGCTGATGCCGCCTGCGCCGGAAGGGCCGTGGAGCGCGGACAATATCACTCTCTTCAAGAACTGGATTGCGGGCGGGTATCAGCCTTAGCCGGCGGGCGGGCGCGAGCTAACTAGAGATTGGCTTCTGCTTGCTCAGAGTTATGGGTGAGCGCGATCCAGTCTGCCAAATACCCGGTCTGCCAGAAAGAGAGGAAGTTATATGAAGATATCAGGCGTTCCTGCCCTGGTCGTTGTTCTTTCTGTAGTCGCGATCACTGCCTGCAACAAGCAGGCAGGCCAGCCCTCCGAAACGGCTTCCCGTCCGCAAGCGCTTGCCAGCAAGACGAACACCGCGCTTGG
This sequence comes from uncultured Acidobacteriaceae bacterium, assembly GCA_963725225.1. GTDB lineage: Bacteria > Acidobacteriota > Terriglobia > Terriglobales > Acidobacteriaceae > Silvibacterium. The sequence goes on along the minus strand of CAVRXY010000014.1, from coordinate 1,480 downwards.
TTCGACACCATGGGTAGTGCCGGTGGATGTGCAACAGCCAAATCCCACGCAGACGGACTGGCTGAACTTCGGGTGGCAGACGTTCGTTGCGCTGGACTGGCCGGCGCTGACTCCAAACTCAGGCGGGGTGTTGGGGCAACCCGACACCAGCGCTTCCATTGGCGCGACGGCCAACGGGGCGTTTGTCCCCGCGGTCTGGAACACGTTTCGCGATGTGAGCACGATCATGTTGGCCAATGGCGCTGATCCGGGATCGTCGTATAACAAGCCGGTCACCGTTGCAGGGAGTTGCCAGGCGCTGGGCGGAGGCAATCCGGTCGCGCCCGGTTTTCAGCCACTGTACGTGGACAATTCCAGTTTTCCTCAGGCAACGCTGCCGAAGAACTATACCAACGAGGCATTCACCGGTCCGCTGATCGATCAGGAGGGCTGGTACACGCTGGAGCAGATCTTTGTGGCTCCGTCGGAGTACGCGTACATCCAGGGCAACGGTTACTACCTGGGGCAGAACCAGGTGAATGCGTACAAAGCCAACGGCCAGCTTGTGGGGTTTCCGAAGAACGGCCAGGGGATGAATCTGCCGGCATGGGCGCAGTATGGGGCGCTTGAAGTGAAGGCGACCTGGCGCGTGCTCGATCCGGTGGCGGATAAAGCTGTCATTCCGCGCTACTACACGCAGTGGGGCTACTTTATGCAGGCTGACGGGACAACGTGCCAGGGTCCGGTGCTGTTCGGATTGATTGGCTTGCATATTCTGCGCCTTACGCCGTCGACGGGCGCGACATGGTTCTGGGCGAGCTTTGAGCAGGTGGACAACACGATGCCTCCGTCAGGCACTCCTGCCACTCTGGCGGCGGCCAACACGCCCAACGGCGCGTGCACGAATCAATACAACGTGGCGCCAAGCCCAGCGTCAGGCAATATTCCTTGGAATGGGTCAAACGCGCCGAATAATATCTGCCAGGTCACCCTGATCCCGTCCTATGTCCAGGCCGTGAATCAAACATGGCTGAAGCAGCTTCAGGGGACGGTGTGGCAGTACTACCAGATGGTGAATACGCTGAATCCCTGCTCGCCGGGTGACAGCTCGTGTTACATCTTTCCGCCGATCAACGATGCGAGCAGCACGATCAATCTGAATGTTTATGCCAACTCGGCAATTGAGTCGTATTTCCAGACGACTACGTGTATGTCGTGCCACGGGAGCGCGGCTGGAAACGGAGTTCCACAACCATTGACGGGCACCAACCAGATCTTCACGTTTGTGTTGCAGAATGCCTACTGGCCAGACGCGTCGGCAGTGGAAGTCAGGAAGAAGCTGCTGCGACTGTTCCGCAATCCGCCTCCGGCCAGGCTGGCAGCTCCGGCGACGATAAAAGCGGCAACGAAATACAAGAATTGAGTTCGCGGCGGCGAACGGCTTCAGGGCGGCGGCGTAGATCTGCGATGGAAGTCCCGGCTACGCCGTCGCCTGTTCCCG
>CAVRXY010000013.1:0-127001 GCA_963725225.1 uncultured Acidobacteriaceae bacterium | reverse complement strand
AAAAGAACCGCCTGAGGCCGTGGACGAGCTCTTCCACCGCATGGTCTGGAACGGGCTTCGGTAGGTGCGTTTTATTTGAGGTCCATTCGGGATAAATACCCGCTTACCCAACGGTAATACGTGTTGCCGATAGGCTTGTTCTCCAGCATCACGGGCATCACCAGCCTATGGGCTTTCCCCGACTCAATAAGCGTCAGCCCCAGTTTCACTGGACCAGACAAGTCATATGCCTGCATGTCGTGTCGTGGAGCGTTAAGCAGTTTGGTGAGACAATCCTGGGTTAGAGGGATGGAGATCTCTTTGCCTTCGCCGTGCGCGGTTTCTACTGCCACCGCCACTTCGGTGCTTGTCATATATTCCAAGCGCTTTGCAGCCACTTTCTTAGTCGCTGTAACACGGATCAACTGGTCAGGTGGTATCCCTTCAATCGTAAGGGAAACGTCAAGTGGTCCAAGTCTTTCTTCTTCCTCCAAAACTCTTAAACCGGTACCAGTTACTTCGAAAATTGATCGAGCACTTCCGCGGGCACGAATCATATTTTGAGATTCAAGTTCCAGTAACGCTTCCTTCCAAATAGCAGCGGACTTAGCATTACCACGTTCAATGAAGTTACGACCATGCGATTGGATATCATCTCCATCGAATGTGCTGGATACAAGTATGGAAAGATGCGAATCCTGAGCTGCCTCGTTCAGCAGTTCTCTCCCTTCAGGGGACAGTTGCAAGGGCACCTTTTCAATCGATGCGGCGGGCACATTCGAAGCGAGCAGAGCATTCATGGTGGAGGCTAAATGTCGAGTCGCTCTTCGCCGAAGGTCGGCTCCATCCACAAACGTGTCGTACAACGTGTCCTTCTCTAGCTGGGAGCGATAGGCTTTCAACTGCCTTAACTGTTCGGGGTCATGGGCTCGGGGGATGTCCGCATCCGAAAAATAAATTAGGACTTTCTTGCCTTTCTTCCGGCAATTTTCGATCTCTTCCACGGTTCCGGAGACCGAGTCGCCTGTGGGGCTCCCTATTCTCGCTCTGAATACCGCGAAAAGGATATCTGCAGAATTGATGATTTGCTTATTTATTGTTTCTTGCGGTCGTCCCTCAACGCTAGGTGTCACGTCCAGCTCCTACCTAAGGGGAACTAAGGTGGCAGCTGCACTTCTTGAATTTGCTGAATTCCAGTCTTCAACGACTTCGGTGAGTAGCTTTCGCTCGCTAACTACGTCGCTTGGCGATGCAATCACAACCTCAAACACTAGGGACTGACGTGGCATACTCTTTTCCTTGCTTATGCCGATATTAACCCGAGCCTTGAACGAAGGGTCAAATCTCGATTTTTCGATCGACAGGTTGCGTCCCCGGTTCCGAGATTGTCGCCCTTCGGGATCGCTGAACTTGGAGTCCCGCGCGCTCGGGATCGGCCTCAACGCCAGCAACTCCGATGCGTTACAGCCCGTCGTCGAGCTCACCCTTCTGGGAATTCATTCCTTTATTGAGTCGGCGAAGCGGCTAGTGGCTAGGTGCACACCCCCGACGCTATACTCAACTCGCACCCCACGGAGCCTGATTCGTTTTGTTTCACACCCGCCGCGGCTTTCTTCGATCCCTCTCAGCCACAGCCCTGGTTCTCTCACTCGAAGACGTCCTCGCCCTCGCCATCCCCCGCAGCAAGCGCCCGGAACGATGGCGCCGCTGCGAATCTCTCGCTATAAAGCCGGACTGATCTTCTCAATGATCCTGACTGCACTGCCGGGCATCTGGGCCATGATCGCGTAGTGCATCACTCTTTATGCCGGGAGAAAGGTGGACTAAAGGACGTGAACCGGGAAACCAGCTGGTTCCATCCAATTTTCCGAGGACGCCATGCGAGAATCGTCAGTCACTTCAAGGCTTCGCCCCAGCGACGGCACCCTCATATGGCTTACTGGGCTCGCATTTACCCTCGGGCACATCGCCACCAGCAGCCGATACGGTTTCCACCGTGACGAACTGCTTACCTACTCCAACGCACGCCACCTGGACTGGTGTTACGTCGTCTATCCTCCCCTCACTGCCTGGGTCGCTCGAGCGGAGTTGGACATCTTCGGTGCCAATCTCACAGGGTTCCGACTCGGTGCCGCAATTGCTGTTGGTTTCCTGATCGTGCTCACCGGCCTTACGGCTCGCGCTTTCGGAGGGAGCCTCCGAGCGATGCTGGTCGCTGCGGTCGCAGCCGCCATTGAGGGGCCAGTCATCTTCTCTGGCTCCTTTCTTTCTTACATGACTTTTGACCTGCTCTGGTGGGTTGCCGTTGCATGGTGCACTGTCTGCCTGCTTCGCTCGCAAAATCCCCGCTGGTGGCTTGGCATCGGCTCCGCTATCGGGCTCGGCATACTCACCAAATACACCATGGCCTTCTTTGTCGCCGGGCTGCTCGGCGGGATGCTCCTGACTCCGAACCGCCGCTACCTGCGCTGCCCATGGTTCTGGTGCGGCGTCGGCGTCGCGGCTGTCATCGCTCTGCCTGTAATCATCTGGCAGTTCCAACACCATTTCGTGGGCCTGGCCTGGATGCAGAGCATTCATACCCGCGACCTCCATTTGGGAAGTACCGACTACTTCCTTCCCGGCCAGTTTTGGCGAACCACGAATCCTGTTACCGTCCCTCTGTGGCTGGCAGGCCTCTGGTTTCTCTTCGCAACGCCCGCCGGAAAGCGCTTCCGCATGGTCGGCTGGATGTATGTCATCCCGTTGGTCCTCTTCCTTGCTGCCCGAGGCCGCGACTACTATCTCAGCCCCGCTTACCCGATGCTCATGGCGGCTGGTGCCGTTTGGGCCGAACTACAACTCACCTCGCTCAGTCCGCGTTCGCGGTCCGCCGCAATCCGAACCACTTGGATATTTCTCGCCATCGGGGGACTTGTCTCTTATGCCCTGGTTGTCCCAATCGCGCCGATCGACTCAACATGGTGGCGCATCGCCGACGGCGCCAACAACAGCTTCAACATAGAGATAGGCTGGCCGGAGCTTGCCGCCACCGTCGCCCGCGTGCGCGACTCCCTGCCCGCATCCAAACGAGCCGCCTTGGGCGTCCTCGCTTTCGATGAAGGAGAGGCAGGCGCCGTCAATCTTTATGGCCGCGCCTACGGCCTGCCGGAGGCCATCAGCGGCATAAACTCCAATTGGCTCCGGGGCTACGGCAACCCGCCGCCCCAGACCATCATTGCCGTCGGATTCACACGCGACGAACTCAGCCGCATGTTCGCGTCCTGCACCTGGGCTGCTAACCTGCCTCATCCCTATGGCATTGTGAACGACGCCATCGACCAGTCCGATGTCTGGATCTGTCGTGACGTGCGCGGTGGTTGGCCTGCCTTCTGGAAGAACTTCCAATACTACGGCTGAGGCACTCGCCGATCGCTGCCTGCTATCACGTTGACAATCTGAGCCCTATAAAGCCGAGTACCAGGTCTGTTACCGCAAACCGGAATTTATGCCGAGACACGCAATCCGGCTATTCGATTTGTGAGATAGGTTCTAATCATTTCACGCGATATTTCGTTAAACCGTAACCCAGACCGCAGACAGCAACCACTGAAAACGCGGCAAGAGCTACGCGCCCATCATTCGCTCTTTGCGGTGAAATCGTTTTGCCTGTCGGAGCGAGTACCCTGGTAGCTAGCGCTAACCCCCGACGCTATACTTCAGTCATTACCCACGGAGCCTGATTCGTTTGTTTCACACCCGCCGCGGCTTTCTTCGATCCCTCTCAGCAACCGCATTAGTGCTTTCCCTCGAAGACGTCCTCGCCCTCGCCATCCCGCCGCAACAACAAACGCAACCCGGCACCATGGGCCAGAACTCCCGCCCGGAATACAACGCCCCCGCGCGCCCTGCGCCCAAGGCCCTGCCATCGCCCGTCGCGGGAACTCCTCTAGGCGTCACCTTCATCGACGTCGCCAAACAATCCGGCCTCAACGCCCGCACCATCTACGGAGGCGAGCACAAGAATAAATATCTTCTCGAAACCACCGGCTGCGGAGTCGCCTTCTACGACTACGACCACGACGACTGGATTGACATCTTCCTCGTCAACGGCACGCGCCTCGAAGGCTTCCCTAAAGGCCAGACGCCCACCTGCCATCTCTTCAAGAACAACCGCGACGGCACCTTCACCGACGTGACAATAAAAGCTGGTCTCGCCCACTCCGGCTGGGGACAGGGCGTCTGCGTCGGCGACTACAACAACGATGGCTGGGACGACCTCTTCATCGCCTACTACGGCCAGAACGCCCTCTACCGCAACAACGGAGACGGCACCTTCACCGACGTCACCGCTAACGCCGGCCTGCTCCAGCCCACCACCCGCTGGAACTCCGGCTGCGCCTTCCTCGACTACGACCGCGACGGCCACCTCGACCTCTTTGTCTCCAACTACATCGACTTCGACATCAAGACCGCGCCCGACCCCGCCGCCGCCGGCTGCGCGTACAAAGGCATCCAGGTCGCCTGCGGACCTCCCGGCCTGCAGGGCGGCAAAAACATCCTCTATCACAACAATGGAGACGGCACCTTCACCGACGTCAGCGAAAAAGCCGGCATCCTCGACACCGTCGGCACCTATGGACTCAGCGTCGGCGTCGCCGACTTCGATGACGACGGCTGGCCCGACATCTACGTCGCCAACGACTCCACCGCCGCCACCCTCTACCAGAACCAGAAGAACGGGACATTCAAGGATGTGGCGATCGAATCCGGCGTCGCCTACTCGCCCGACGGCAAGCCCCAGGCCGGCATGGGCGTCTCCATCGGAGATTTCAATCGCGACGGCCTCCTCGACATCGTCAAGACCAACTTCGCCGGAGACACCGCATCCCTCTACCAGAACCTCGGCGGCCTCAACTTCGACGACCGCACCTACCTCTCCGGCATCGGCATCAACACCCGCTATCTCGGCTGGGGCGTCGGCTTCTTCGACATGGACAACGACGGCTGGCTCGACATCATGATCTCGAACGGCCACGTCTATCCCGAAGTGGACGGCTCGCACACCGACGCGCCCTACGCCGAGCGCAAATACCTCTACCGCAACCTGCGCAACGGCCAGTTCGAAGAAGTCACCGACCAGGCCGGCCCCGGCATGACCACCCCCGTCCCCGGCCGCGGCTGCGCCTTCGGAGACTACGACAACAACGGAACTATCGATGTGGTGGTGAACTGCATCAACGCCATGCCGCAACTCCTCCGCTGCGACTCAACGCTCAATCGCAACTGGATCAAGATCCGCACCGTCGGCACGAAATCCAACCGCACCGGCATCGGCGCCCGCATCAAGGTCACCGCACTCACCGGAACCGCGGCCAAGCCAGAACAGCCTTTAATCCAGATCGACGAAGTCCGCTCTGGAGGCAGCTACTTCTCGCAGAACGACCTCCGCATCCACTTCGGCCTCGACCAGGCTAAAACCGCCGACGTCGAAATCCGCTGGCCATCCGGCCAGGTCGACTCCCTCAAGAACCTCGACGCCAACCGCCTCTACGTCATCCAGGAAGGCGGCAAGATCCTCAAGTCCGACGCCTTCCGCACCGTCGGCGGAAAAGCAGGGAAGAAGTGAATAGGCAGAGTGGCGGTGTCTGAATTGCAAGTTATAGGAAAAAGACTATAGACTAATGTCAACGAGTAGAAAATCCGCAATAGCTTCCATTTCCTGGGAGGGCGACTCATGGAACATTCTGAAATCGTGGCCCAAACCGATTCAGTGGGATTTCGGCAATTCTCTGCGCGAGATGCAATATGGACGATCTGCGAAGTTGAATGTGCGCCCTATGCCATCCATCAGTCCGGGTGTCTTTGAATTGAAGGATTCTGACGAAAAGGCGTGGTATCGGATGATCTACCTGGCCCGTATCGGAGACTTGATATACGTCCTGAATTGTTTTGAGAAAAACTCGGCCAAAACCGAGCGGAAAGACTTAAATACAGCCAGAAGCCGCCTCTCACAGGTGAAGCAGCGGATTCTCAAGGAGCGGAAAGATGAAAAGCGCCAATCGCAACAATAAGCCCGGTCACATCACCAGAGGAGACATTTTTGACGACCTGGGTTTCTCTCCTGCCGAAGCGCTCGAAGCGAAAATCAAAGCAGAAATCTGGCAGGCGCTGATCCAGCACATCGAAAAACATGGATTCAGCCAGGCTTATCTGGTCGAGGTGTTGAATGCGCACCAGCCTGATGTGAGCAATTTTCTGCGCGGCAAGATCTCCAAATTCAGCATTACAAAGCTGATTCAATTTGCAGGCCGCCTTAATTTGGACGCTAGAGTCAAGGTGTCGTCAGCGAAAGCAGACAGAAGCATTTCGACCCTGCAAACCTCGATGCGTAGGACGGGAAAAAAGAAAGGCGAATTAGTTCATGCGTAAAAAGAGTGGACGAACGGCCAGCACTGAGATCGTCCTCAGCTGCGCAGCCTTTGCTTCAGTTAATGATGAGCCGCGACTAAGCCTATGAGCGATTGGTTTGCCCGCCCGGTCTTATTCGTTACCGACGTCGCCCGTTCCATCGACTTCTACGTCAATCAACTCGGATTCGTGCTGAGCTGGCGCTACGACGAAGAGAAGGCGTTTGTGGCGCAGGTCGAACGTCAGAGCAGCGCGCTTATCCTGTCGTCACAATGGCCTGACAAAGTCGGTCACGGACTCATCTTCATCTCGCTCGACGTCGATGTGCTCCACGCTCTCCGCTCCGAACTTGAGCACAAGGGAGTCGATGTGAAAGAAGGATGGTGGGGATACAAGCTCATGGTCATTCACGACCCCGACGGCAACGAGCTCTATTTCAACTACCCAAAGACTCCGGACACCGAAGCACCTGCAACAGAAATCGCCAACCAGCTCATGCCGAAGGAGTCAAACCAGAAGTAGCCCGTGCGCAACCTCTCGCTTATCCTCGCCCTGCTCGTTGCCCTGACCTCGCCCGCCCAGACTCCAAAAGCCGTTCCCCCCAGCCCACATCCCATCGACCCCGCCACTCCGTACCCACCTACAAAAGAACACGCCCCGCCCGCCTGGTTCATCGACGTCGCCTCTCAGGCCGGCATCTCCGTCCGCAACGTTAACGGCAGCGTCGACCACAAGCGCTACATCATCGAAGCCACCGGCAGCGGAGTCGCCATCATCGACTACGACCGCGACGGCTGGCCCGACATCTTCCTCGTAAACGGGCAAGAGATGGAGGACAGGACCACGCCCGGCGAAACCCCGCCCACCAGCCACCTATTTCGTAACAATCACGATGGCACATTCACCGACGTCACCGCCAAGGCCGGTCTCACCGCGACCGCCTGGGGACAGGGCGCCTGCGTCGGCGACTACGACAACGACGGATACGACGACCTCTACGTCACCGGATACGGCTTCAACCGCCTCTACCACAACGAAGGCAACGGGACGTTTAAGGAAGTAGCCCGCGAAGCCGGAGTCGCCGGCACCGGCAAGGAGTGGGGCACCGGCTGCGCCTTTGTCGACTACGACCGCGACGGCAAGCTCGACATCGCCGTCGCCAACTATGTCCACTTCGATCTCGCCAAAGTCCCGCCGCCCGGAGAAGCCGCCAGCTGCGTCTGGAAAGGCGTGCCCGTCATGTGCGGCCCGCGCGGCCTCGACTACACCACCAACATCCTCTACCACAACCTCGGCAACGGAAAATTCGAAGACGTCAGCAAATCCAGCGGCTTCCAGAAAACCACCGGACACTACTGCTTCTCCGTCACCACCCTCGACTACGACAACGACGGCTGGCCCGACATCTACGTCGCCTGCGACTCCACGCCCTCCATCCTCTACCACAACAACCGCAACGGAACCTTCACCGACACCGCCGCCGACGTCGGCGTCGCTTTCAACGAAGATGGCCGCGAGCAGGCCGGCATGGGCTCAACCGCCGCCGACTACGACGGAGACGGCCGCCTCGACCTCTTCAAGACCAACTTCTCCGACGACACCTCCACCCTCTACCACAACAACTCCGACGGCACCTTCACTGACGTCACCTTCCCCGCCGGCCTCGGCATCAACACCGACGCCCTCGGCTGGGGAGCCATGTTCGCCGACGTCGACAACGACGGCTGGCCCGACCTGCTCCTCGCCAACGGACACGTCTATCCCGAAGTTGACAGCGCCCATCTCGGAGCCGCCTTCCGCGAGCGCCGCTTCCTCTACTACAACCTGGGCAACGGAAAATTCCGCGACCTCTCCAAAGACTCCGGCCCCGGCCTGCAGACACCCATGTCCGGCCGCGGACTCGCCATCGCCGACCTCTGGAACGACGGCCGCCTCGAAGAAGTAGTAAACAACCTGAGCGACTTACCTTTGTTGTTAGTCAACGTAGCTAAGAACAACAACCACTGGCTCGGACTCAAACTAACCGGCACGCGCTCCAACCGCGACGCCATCGGAGCCCGAGTTACTCTCCACGGAGAACACCGTATCTGGGTCGACGAAGTCCGCAGCGGATCAAGCTATAGCTCCAGCAGCGACCTCCGCCTCCACTTCGGCCTCGGGTCTGAAACCAAGATCAACTCCATCGAAGTCCGCTGGCCCTCCGGCAAGACCGAAACCTTCGATGCCCCTGCCGTCGACCGCTACCTCGACCTCACCGAGGGGAAGGGTCACACGTCACCCATGTGACCCTCGTCACAGACGCGATTAGCTTATCCGAGGATATTTGTAACTACGTAAGTAGCAGGAGGAAGTCATCAGTTCCCCCCGCGAAGGAGGACTTATGCAAGCTAAACGAGTATTGGGCCTCTTGGGTGGTTTTACCCTTTTCTGCCTTGTTTTCGCAACATCGGCGCTGGCTCAAAAAGATTCAGACGAAATATCAACCCTGCTTTCGCAAGCCAGGACTCAGGCATGGCAGGCGGCGCAGGACGCAGACACACTCCAGTCATATACGATGTCCCCCATGGCATGGGAGTCACACGCCGCTCAGCTCAGGTTGATCCAGGATCGTGTGAATGCCTTAGCTAAAACCACGCAGCAACTCAACGATTTGCGTCCGCAGGGTTCACAATGGCAACAGGCCGCGATCGACAGAGTCAATCCGCTCTTGCGCGATATGGACGAAGCCCTCGCAACCACGATTACGGCTTTGAACGATCACCCCGAGCGGGTGAACCTGCCGACCTACCGCGAATACGTTCACGCGAACTATGACGTCTGTGAGGGAGCCGCGACCGTCATCAGCGATTTCGTCGCATATGGCAAGTCAAAAGGTACTTCGGTGTCTCTCAGGGAGAAACTGGAGCTGCCACCACCCGCCAAACAATGAAGTCTTTCATCGCGTGCGCTGACTTCGCTGTGTGAAAACTTGCGGGTAGGCCCGGTTGAGCGGCCTACCCGCTTCATTGTTTTCTCGAATGTGGAGACTGCCCCGTTACTTCAGCAGCGACTCGATGCCCCGCAGCAGACGTTCCGCGTCATTATGGAAATCCGGGTCAGGCCGAACCGAGATCCCGTTGCGATACGCCAGCGGCGCAAGGGACGGCGGCAGCTCTTCTTCCGTGGGCATCTCTACATCGTCCACAAGAACCGGCATGACCGGTATAGACGAACAGGTTGGCCCGGCCGCCACTCGCAGCCGGGCCCTCTCTTTGTCGGCATCGTGCTAGCATTTCGTCGGTGAAAGCGAGCCTTCTTGCCGCTGTTCCGGCGCTCGCACGAGGCAAATAGAAATGAAGAAAAGGACTGTCTTTCGATCCGCCCGCATCTTCGATGGCGAATCCGAAACGCTGCGAGCAAACGTAAACGTTGTTGTCGAAAACGGCCTGATCAGCGAAATCTCCGACCGCCCCGCGAGCGCCGATGACGAGGTCATCGAATGCGGCGGACGCGTCCTGATGCCAGGCCTGATCGACGCCCATATCCACGTTTATGCGGCCGGCTTGAACATCGGCCGGGTCGTGCAGTCGCCCATGTCCTACCTGGCGCATTTCGCTGCCCAGTTCCTTCATGCAAGCCTCGACCGCGGATTCACAACCCTTCGCGACGTCGGCGGCGCCGACATCGGCTTGTCCTTAGCCATCAAGGACGGCCTTCTCGATCGAGTGCCGAGGCTGTTTTACGGCGGTCGTGTTATCTCGCAGACCGGCGGCCATGGCGACTTCCGCCCCGGCGACCATTCGCTCGAAGCCGCACACTACTGCGGCTGTTCCTATCACGCCGACCCGTTGGCGGTGGTTGCCGACGGCGCTGACGCGGTACGCAAAGCCGTGCGCGAGGAACTCCGGCGCGGCGCTTCCCACATCAAGATCATGGGGTCAGGAGGAGTCGCATCACCCACCGATCCGATTGACCGCTGCCAGTACTCCGACGACGAAATCCGCGCCGCCGTCGATGAAGCCGTCCGCGCAGGCTCGTACGTTGCCGCTCATTGCCATCCGACGGAGGCCGTCCGCCGCGCCGCAGCTCTCGGAGTGAGATCGATCGAGCATGCCACCATGATCGATCATCCCACCGCCGAATATGTCGCCGAGAAGGGTTCATTCACCGTGCCCACCATGGCGGTCCTCTTTGGCCTGCTTGAAGAGGGAGAGCAGCTCGGCTTTCCTCCCGTCAGCATGGAAAAGCTGAAGCGGGTCAGCGATTCGGGGCTATCCGGCCTCGAGATCATGAGACGCGCCGGAGTGAAAATGGGATTTGGTACGGATCTCCTGGGCAGCCTTCACGTACGGCAATGCACCGAGTTCACATTGCGTGCAAAGGTGCTGCCGGCTATCGATGTGCTCCGCTCGGCCTGTGCCGTCAATGCGGAATTACTGGGAAAAACCGGAGAACTAGGCTGCATTTGCAAAGGGGCAGTGGCGGACATCCTGGTAGTAGATGGAAACCCGCTCGAGGACATCTCGATCCTCGCAGCAGGTGGCGAACGCCTTTCGATAATCATGCAGCAGGGCCGTTTTCACAAACGTGCAATCTGAGTTAGTTGAGCGGCGGGCGATGCTTGCCTCCCACCCTTCGCTACGTTCAGGACGAAGCGTCTTCACTCGGAGCGAATTACGGAAAGCCTGTCAGCAGCGGCTCAAGCTATAACTCCAGCAGCGACCCTACGCCTCCACTTCGGCCTTGGGTCGAAATCTTCGCCGCCCCGGAGTCGACCGCTACCTCGACCTCACCGAAGGAAGGGGTCAACCATGCTGTCTACCCGCGGCCACCCCCACTGCAAACGGCGAAAAGGGCGAAGTGCTACGAGTCCACTAGTTGTGCGATACACCGACCCGCGACATCGAAGAAGGTTCCGAGAGCCAATCCGGCCGCAACGGCAACCAGTGCTTCCGCGAAGAGGCCCGCTATCTCAGTCGAGGCGATGCCCGCGACTCGCGCAATCCATCGCGTGAATGCAGTTCCAGCGATTCCGCTCAGAAAAGCAGTCCATCCCTTTGTTGAATCCGATTGCGCGCTCCACCAGGCGGTCAGATCCTTGAGGGGTTGGAAGAACATAACGTCCCAGGCCTCTAAATCGAGATTGGTTTGCACTTTAACGCATTGCTTGAAAGCATCAAACTCGGGTGTGGTATTTGCCATGAGGTTCCCCAATCAAAACGAGCTGCTTAAATGAAATGAGCTTTACTATGAGTTTCCTGGATCTGCTGGATCTGCTGGATTCGCGGCGATGGCCTTCTGAAGAGCGTCTTTGCAGGTTGTCAAGATAGTCGAAGCAGAAATGCTTGCAGGCATTGCGTCGAAAGCGGCCATTATCCCATCAAGACCTGGTGCGATGCCCACTTCCGGATTTGAGAGGCCGAATTTGACGGGGAATTCCGCAGTCACTTCGTCCACAGCCTGGCTTGTGGTCGAGTCGAGTGAACCCAGCCAGCCTTCCAGACCATCTAGTCCAGCCTGTATGGTCTCTGGGGGAGGAACAGCACCTGGGTCGATCGAGGCGCCGCTTGTCTGTAAGAGTTGTGCGAAGTCATCGGCAAATGACATGAAGCCTCCTAATGATGATGGTTGTACTCAGAGCGCTGTCCGACTGATCGCGTCGACCCACTTAAGCCAACGGGCGAACTTTACGGTGCCACACCCGGCGCGAGATCGACGGCTAGGTCCACAACCGTGCCGAATGGAACAGAAACGCCACCCAATGGTCTTTGGCGAATTATGATAATCTCGTCATCCGAGTGGGGGTGATTTTCGGGGTGTTCGGGGGCACCGCCAAACTGGAGGGGCCTGGGGTCGCCAGTGGAAAATGTATCATCTGGGCCATCTGGCTCCGGAAAGTCAAAGTCAACTCCGGCCTCTTTCGCCAAAGCATTCACTTCGCTTAATAATCGTCCCTCAAATTTTGGCACAAGCACGATCCCCGGTGTGGCCTTTCGCGTCGGTAACTTGGAACGATCCGGAACAAGGGATGTAGCAACAAATTCGCAACTCTGGATAGCGTTGAGACAAGTGGACGCGGATTTCTTAATTTGATTGAGTGCCGTTGCACTCTCTTGATCAAGCACACTTAAATCCACCGGAGGAGTGTCGAACTGTGTCGGATTTGCCAGAATAAAGGCAATATCATTGCGATATTGGAGCCAGGCCTCTCGGCGAGCGCCACAGTCCGCCAGCACGTCCTTGGCATTTTGCAGGTCGGCGGCATTGGGCGGAGGGGGCAAGTTGAGAGATTGGTAATCCTGAAGTTCAACCCTATACGACACGGGATTGCCCGCGACAGTAGCGGCGAAATTCGTCGCTGCCGCCAGCATTTCGTCGACGGTGAGAAATTGTCTGGCGGAGGCTCCCTTACCACCCACTTGCAGACTATTTATCTCAAGGTGATGAGTAGACAACGATTGCATCGAATCGGAGTTGAAATGCGATTTCAGACTTTCAGCGCCGCCGCCGACAAATGCGTTGACGCTTAGACTGGCAGCGACCTTTGTTTGATCCGTACTGTCGGTTGTCTGAACTTCTATCGTTGCAAAAAAAGTTCCGCCTGATTCGATCCCTTTGATGTAAAGGTCTCCAAACTCCTCAACGAATCTGGTGTCCATTTGGCCGTTAGCTACGAGTTTGTTCCCTTGATCGCTGAGTTGCTCACCCAGCATATGAGTGGATGCGTTGGTAACAAAACTCGAAACGAGCAAATAGGCCGAGAAACTGTGCAGGCTGGAGCTTTCTGAAAAATCAAAACTGGCTGACCCGCCGCCACCAAGAAATACGGCTGCCGCTTCAACAGAAACACCAAGGGACTGTTTTACGTCACTCATTGAGCTGACTGAGTGAACATGGAAGATGACTGTCTGGCCGTCGTCCTTACCGTCCCCGGCGGGCTTAATTGTTCCACCCGATACTGCCAGCCCGCGAATATCATCGATCGCGGAGTTGTAGCCTAGGCCAAAATCCATAAAGCTGTTGAACGGTCGGAATTGATTCGACACACTGCCCTCCTCGAAGACCCGGATACTCTGATTGACTGCTAACCTTCCGAAGGTGGGCAAAGATATGCGAGCGGGCTGAGCGACTGATTGCGCTACGTCTGTTCGGAGGGCGCTGCTATCTAACGCGTTTGGAGCGAGCGGAAGGGACTTTTATGCTCGGTGATGGGTCTACTCTTCGCACGTCCACATGTCAAGACAAACCTTATATAACGGCAAATGTCGATTTATTCCGGGCAAGTCGGCACCCCTTCTTTAGACTCCCCAGGTATCGCGGCAATTGAGGGAAGCGTGCCCCACTCAAGTCCGTTGTTGGCTTGAGTGGGAGTATTCTCCAGCCGGTGTAACCCGCTCTGCCGGGAAGCGAAGCCCACCCCTAAATAGTTGGCCGAGAATTTCGCCTCCACTCGCTACAATAGAAATAGAGAAACAAGTTGGCCCGGCCGCCGCTCGCAGCCGGGCCTTCAGCTTTTCAGGAAGAGTGCCACGAGTCCAGCAAAATCAATGACGGCTCGAATCACCGCTTCGCCAACCTGTTCAGGCTCAATGAAATCGGCAGGCCGATGATGAGCATGTGCACCAGAATCCCCTGAACCAGGCCGTGATACTTGTACGGTCCCATGGCGTGCAACGCACAAAGCGGCAGCACAATGAGATTCATCACCAGGAACACCGCAATCCCGTAGAAGAGACCGCAGACCAGCCAGTGACTCTTCAGAAATTCGAGTCTGCGGCTGGACATGCAGTAAATGGCTGCCGCCGAGAGCGCGATGAAGTACTGCAGCGCCACACCGAGAATCCATGTGCCCGCTCCGCCGTGAAACGCCTCTCTGCCGAGCAAGCCTCCCGCAATCGCGCGAGGGACGCCGATCCCAAACGTGATGAACGCCGCGATGAGGTCGAACGTGCCCGCCAGCGCGCCGCCCACAAGAATGGGACGTAGAAGGTTCGCCCTTGCAGCCGGCACGGATGAAGCAGCAGTACCCATCAGTGAACTCCTTGCAAAGCCTGTCAACAATGGAGAGTAAAACCACCCCTCACCTTTCACAGTAGAACGCGGAGCGTCCGACTCCCACGCAGTATTACACCATCGCCAGGGAAGCTGGGACGAACGGCTTCTGATCCGTGACGCCCATCCAGGCGCAAAATCCCGGAACTTCCCGCTCTCGCCCGCGTATCCGTCTCCGTGACAGCGCAAATCCAGGAAGCGTCGCCGCGCACCAAAGCCCGCCTCGCCGGAGCGCTCTATCTCCTCAGCGTTCTAACTGCTGTGCTCGCCGAAGCCTTCGTCCACGGCAGGATGCTCTACGCCGCGGGGCTCGTTCCCGTCCTCTGCTTCGCCGCCGTCACCCTGCTCCTCTATCAGATATTCAAGCCGGTGAGCCGCAATCTCGCTCTCCTCGCCGCAGCCTTCAACCTCGTGAGTCTCACCTTTGAGGCACTCGAATGGCACTTCGGAGACATCAACATCGCCCTCGTCTTCCACGGACTCTATTGTCTTGTCACCGGCTACCTCGTCCTCCGGTCGACCTTCCTCCCTCGGATCCTCGGCTTGCTGATGGCGCTCGGAGGCCTGGCTTGGCTGACTGCTCTGTCACCGACGCTGGCCCATCATCTGAGTCCCGTGAATGTCGCCCTCGGCTTCCTCGGAGAAGGATCGCTCATGCTCTGGCTTCTCATCATCGGCGTGAGTCCCCAACGCTGGCACGACCAAGCTCTAATGGCTAATGACTAATGGCTGCCTTTCTCTGGCCGACAATTTCCCCGAACCAGCTAAAATAGAAATAGAGAGAGAAAAGGCCCGGCTGCTCATAACAGTCGGGCCTTTCGTTTTTAGGGGCTAAATCTTTTAAAATGAAACGCTCTCGGTCTTCTACCTTAGAATGAAACGGTTACAGGCCCTTCTTGTGGAATCAATCGGTTACAAGCCATAAGGGGGGAGGGGGTACACCCCGCGGAGCCCCAAATCTCGGAAACCCGCTAGCGAAGTGTGCACGATTGGCCTGCGTACTTTCCCATGTCCAGAAACTCGTGCAACGCCGGATCATCGGGATTGAAGCGTTGCGCCCGCTCGATCGTCTCAAGAGCCTTCGTCTTGTCCCCCAGCTTGCACTGGAGAAACGCCAGATTCAGCCCCGCAGCCGTCTGGCTTGGATCAGCCGTGACGACTCTCCCCAGAAGCGCAATCGCTGCCTCTGTCTTACCGCGCGAGGCGTCGAGTACCGCCAGGTTCGCCAGCGCCGCGCTCTCGTAGGGATTCTCCGCCAGCGCCGCCTGATACTCCCGCTGCGCCTCATCCGGGTGCCCCGAGACTTGCTCCAAGAATCCCAGCCGCACATGCAGCTCCGCATCGTTTGCGCCTTCAGCTTCAGCTTTCCTTAGTAGCGCCAAAGCCTTCTCACCCGATTGCTGATCGCCCCGCTCCGCGAACTGCGCATAAGCAAGACCCAGCTCGCGATCGTCCGCACTCACGCCGCCGACCGGAACAAGCTTCGTGTTCTCGCTTATCCGCCCAGCGCGTGCTTTCCCAGGCACGCGCTCGATATCGTGATCGGTTAGCTGCTCGTGCGAGACATCCGTTGTCTGCCGCGTCGGCATATGGCAAACCGCACAATCCTGCTGCTCTGGATGATGCTCCGTGGCCATCTTCTCGCCAGTGTGGCAGGCCAGGCACTTGCTCCGGTAGAAGCTCACTCGTTCCGCCGCAGTCGGAGAGCTATGCGGATCGTGGCACGTCGTGCACGTCAGCTTATCGCCGCTCGCCCGCTTGCACGCGCTCCGGAGCAGCGCCTCGTACTGGCTCGTCGCCCTGCCGCCGCCTTCCGCTCGGCTCGCATCTACGAAGTAGACGACGAACCGTGCAAGATCCTCTCCCGGCCGATAGGCCGCCAGGGATTCGCCCGCCCGATAGATCGCCGCATCGCCTTCAAGATGGCACTGCAGACACACACTATCGCGCAATGTCGCTGTCAGCTTCGCCGGGTTCACGATCGGCCCACGCCCCTGTTGCGCGAGATGCTGGGAAGCATCGCCATGACACGCTGCGCATGTGACACCTCGAGCCTTAAATGGCGCATCCGCGTACTTGTTCCGCGCCTCAGGGAGTGCCGTCTGTACCTCACCCGCATGACAATGCAGGCAATTGGAGTCGACAGGCAGCGTGTCCGGCATGCTCCGCGCCGATCCGTAATTCGGCGCCATATCCCAAAGCTGCTTCTTGGAGTAGTAATTCACCGGCGCCTCAAACCACCATCCGTCCTGCTCGAACAGATAGGTCCTGCCTCGCCGTCCCGACCCGACGTAATACCTTAGAAGCTGCTCGCCATCCAGCGGAGGCCCGGTACCCGGCACCGTCCGGTCATACCTCATCCACGCCTGCCCATCGCGCAGGAACAACCGGTAGCGAATGCCCGAGGCCGCATGTGTAAAGCCGCCTTCGATCAGCCCGTCCGTCGCCACACCACTGCCGCGCGCCATCGGAGTCCTTTGATAGCGGTCGTAGATATCTTTATGGCAATTTGCGCAGGCGCGGTCCGGATCGTTGAGCGAGATTATTTGTGGACCAGATGCCGCCATTACCCATTGCCGAGCGGTTCCCACTGTAAACAGCGCGAAGAGCGTCGCGAACACGGCAAGAGAAGGCCATCCGCGCCATCGCAAGATCAATGCGGAGTCTCCAGCCTCGGAGTGGCAGCCGACTGCAACTTCTCAGCGGTCTCGGCCTCATGACTGGCCTCAGCCGTTCTGCCCATCGCCCGGTAGGCCTGCCCCAGCAGGCCGTGTGTCATATAGTTGGTCGGATCCATCTTTTCCGCGCGCTCCAAATACATAGCAGCGCTGACGGGATCCCCTTGCTTCAGCATTACCTTTCCGAGAAGGATGTACGGACCGGTGGAGTTCGGCTCCAACAGAACAGCCTGCTGCAAAGACTGCAGCGCCTTCTGGTACTGGCCGGCCCGCGTGTACGCATCCCCCAGCCTGTCGTAGATTCCGCCGTAGAGTGGATTCAGATCGCGCTCTTTTTCGAAATCCGCCACTGCCTCATCGATGTTTTGGCTTGCAAGAGCAATCTCTCCCAATAACTGACGGCATAGTGGAAGCTTAGGATCCAGTTCGGCGGCCTTTTTCGCATATTCCTGTGCGACTGGTAGAAATTCGTGACGCAGCAGCATTCGCCCGGTTAACAGATAAGCAGGCGCTGAATCTGGCGCAAAGCCGAATTGTCGCGCAAAAGCATGACGTGCATCATCGTAGCGGCGTGTGTCCAGGTAACAGAGAGCCAGCACATAGCTCGGATCTACTTTTGCACCCGGTGCCCACTCGTGAATACCTTCAAGCAGTGGAATCGCATCTGCCGGCTTGCCCATCCGAAAGAGGGTTAGACCCCTTAACTCCGCAGCTTCAATATCCTTGCTGTTCTCCTGGAGTGCCTTTGCAAGCGCCTGATCAGCCTCGGAGAAATCACCTTCAGCATAAAGAGCGATCCCCCTCAATCGCTCAATACCCGCTGGCGGAGGATGCTGAGCCGCAGCCATATCCAGTTGGAGCAGCGCCTCCTTCGGTTGACCGCGATCAATGAGTCTCCTCATCGCGGCGAGATCAATTGCAGTATTGGAAGAACTCTGACTGCCCGGCGATCCCGCCTGCTGCGCAACCATGAAAGGCACAGCGAGAGCAGTGAAAAACAGCGACATTAAGAATTTCATGACATCCCGAATAACAAGGTTGATCAGCAACAATCCAGTTCAGCGCTATTGCGAATTTGCGATGACAACTCCCACCAGAGAATCGGCACAACCGTAGTACAGGAACCATTTCCCTTTGAATGCGACCAGCCCCTCTGCGAAAGTAGTCCCCGCGGCGTACTGTCCCGTCTTCTCAAATGGCATCTCCGGCTTAAGGAACGGCGTCTCGGCGCGGGCTATCAACTTCGACGGATCATTCGCCTGAAAGAGTGCCTGGCCGGCGGCATAAGCATTTGGACCCAGTGCGGGATCGCCATTCTCCGGATCATTCTTACCGTTGTTAATCACCACAATTCCTTTGTCGGTAAGCACCGGCGGCGGGCCCACCTCCGGAAAGCCGCTGTCAAATCGTCCACTTCGCTTGGCGAGCACAACCAGTGGCGATCCGTTAGAGTCTTCCACCGGGGTCCAGTGAATCAAGTCCGGTGATGTCGCGAGACGAATTGTGCCTTCCCCCCAATACATCCAGTACCGCCCGTGGATACGTGCCGCAACCAGCCGTCCATCCTTCAGGCGTGTCACAATTCCCGCCGACTTGTACTTCAGAGCCGCATACTTTCCACTCGACGCGTCCAGGAACGCTGGCCCGAACTTCCTCCAGTGGATCAGGTCCTTTGACGTCGCAATTCCCACTGAATACGTAACTCGGTTCCATTGCGTATAAGTGAGCACATAGAAACCGTCTTCGCTCTCTACGATCCGCGGATCCTCGACGCCGCCCGGCCACTCTCTTTCTTTCTGGCTATCATTGGCAGGGAAGAAGACGGGAGTAGGAGAGCGCTTGAAGTGGATGCCGTCCTCACTCTCCGCCAGGCCCAGGCGAGAGGTATGGCCGCCGATCTCGTTGCTGCCGGTATCATCCTCCGCACGATATAGGACGAAGATCCTGCCGCCGCGAACAACAGCCGCGGGATTGAACGTGTGCAGAGCTTCCCAATGAACCGGCTTTCCCAGGATTGGATCATTGAAGATCGATGCAGGCCGCGGCTCAATGACCGGATTACCCTCCGCCGGCCTGACAAACGGACCGATTTGCCATCGTGACTGCGCAATGGCATCGATCATTGCAACGCAGACGATTGCCAGCGTCAAGAGATGTCGCAGCACTCCTCGTAGATCCACTTGAACAGATCTCAAGATCCCTTCCCAAAAATTTGAGGGGAGCCTGGGCTCCCCTCGTTCTGGTTCTGTAAACCCGCACTAGAAGTTTACGCGGAGTGAGAATTGCAGCAGACGAGCTGCTGCGCCGGGCGCCTGATTCGTAACGTACTGGTCGCCAGAATCGATTGAGCCGCCAGCGCCGCCGCCTCCGAAGCCTGGATTGATGTGGTTGAACGCATTGAAGCCGTCCACACGGAACTGAGCCACAATGCTCTCGTGGATCGGGAAGTTTTTTTGCAGCGAAAGATCCGTATTGAAGAATCCCGGTCCGAAGGCGTTATTTCTGCCTGCGGTTCCGATCTGATCAACGCCTGCCGCGCTGAATCCGGAGAATGGGGTGTATTGCAGACCGCCGTTAACGTATTGAACCAGCGGCGTCGTCGCTCCATGATAGAAGGAAGCGCCTGTGAGCGATTGGATCGTAACTACCCAGATTTGTCTTCAGGGTTGAGCCCTTGCCGTTCGGGTAGCAAGGTCCGGGCCCTGAACTCAACCCACACTCACCATAGTTGATCGTAAACGGAAGGCCGCTCGACCAGTTGAGCACCGGGCTGACCTGCCATCCGCCGATGATCATATTCACCCACCCCGGTGCACTCGAATAGAACTGCTGGTTGCGTCCGAACGGCAACTGGTAAACGCCGTAAACGATTAGTTGGTTCCTGCGGATATCGTTGTTCAGTCCGCGCACCGTCCGCTTGTTCCACGTTGCATAGCCGCTATTGAAATCTATTCCTTGCTGCCATGCGTAGTTTGCTGTAAACGAGAGGCCTTTTGAAAACTGCTTGGCCAGCGTCACCTGTAGTGCGTTGAAATGCGAGTCCTGGTCATCACCGTAATAGCTGATGCCGTTCGTCCACCCGCAGGCACCAGCCGGAACAGTACGCGGGACGCGTCACGGTGCCATTGTTGTATCCGTAGTTGGGATCCTGGCAGGCCGCGAGGCTTCCGCCATAGTAGCGCTGTAAGTAGGTAGTATTGTCCGTTCCTCCGTCCGGATCGGCGGGGGCAGTTGGATTAGTTCGTAGCTGTGTT
The DNA here is from genome assembly GCA_963725225.1 of uncultured Acidobacteriaceae bacterium. Taxonomy (GTDB): domain Bacteria; phylum Acidobacteriota; class Terriglobia; order Terriglobales; family Acidobacteriaceae; genus Silvibacterium. Next base: position 106,669 of record CAVRXY010000013.1, on the reverse strand, counting down.
GGTACATAATGCAGCGGGCTACCGGTGATGCTGTATTGCGCCGGAAGGAAAATACCCGCCTCGTTTGGATTGGTGTTGTTGCCGTCTCCAGCGCTCAAGGTATGGGTACCCTTGTTCCCCACGTAGGCGATGGTAAAGGACGTAGTTGAATTAAGCGACTGCTGCAGGCTCGCATTCCAGGCGTCGAGGGTTGGGAGCCTCAGGTTGTTCGGTCTGGCTTTCGGACTGACCGCGTAGCCGGGGGCTGGAAGAAGTCCACTGGAAGGAACCACGGGTACACAACCGGTTGCCGTGTCACATGGCGGCGGCCCGTCCGACAGGTTGAATGCGTAAGATCTCGGGCCACCCGTGGCTGCTACGTTCTGGCTGGCCAAAACCGGCAGATTCTGGGTCACAACGTGCCCGAAGATCGAACCGAAGACACCCAGATCGAAGCTGCGGCCGTAACCGGCACGGATTACCATCTTGGGATTGATCTGGTACGCGAGTCCCACCCTCGGATTCCATGCATTGGTAGCCCTGCTCCAGTTCATGTTGTTCGAAATGCCGCCGACTTCTGCCACGCGAAGGTAGCCATCCGTAGTGGCGTCATCGTTCATCTGCATCAGGGCGCCATTCATTGGTCCGTTCACTGACTCAGGGGAATAGATCTCGTAGCGAACACCCAGATTGGCTGTTAGCTTCGGAGTCACGCGCCACGTGTCTTGCCCGTAAAAGAAAAGCCGTCGCTGAAACTCCTTCGCATCAGTTGAACTGCTGACATAGCGTCCAAATTGGGTTGACTGGCCTAGGACGAGGGTTGCAAGTCCCAGACCGCCGGTCGTGCCGTTGGACGTCGGCCCGGTACCAAAGCTCAGGATACCGGTGCGATCTGTATCGCTCGGCACGCGCAGATTGCGCGCAAAGCGGAGGTCTCCGCCGACCTTAATTGAGTGGTTGCCCCTGATCCAGGTCCAGTTGTTCACAAACTGCAATTGACTTTCTTTTTCAATCAGCGGACAGTTGCAGCGCGTAATGTTGAGATCTTGTCCATATTGAGATCCCGTGCTTTGCGAATTGTTGGGGCCTCCGCTGGCGCCTACCTCGGTAACATTAAATCCACCGGCACCGCTGGTGATCGCGTTCAGATTCAGGCCGGGAATTCCGAGGTTGGTCATAAACGGCACTCCCTCGTTGTACTTGTTGTCGCCGATGTTGTAGCGGTAGTAGCCGACGCGGAAGTCCATCGCTAGGGTTGGTTTGACCGCCCAGTCAAAGCCCGTTGCAAGGCTGTCATTCGCGCCCTGAGAAACGCCGCCGTAGTTATTGATACCGAATCCCGCGCCGCCGGCGGGACCGAAGATTGTTGTGCCGCTCAATGTATCCGTGAACCGGCTGAAGCGTTCAAAAGCGTGAATCGACTGCATCACTTGCCAGTCGACGCGTTCATCCCACTGCATCGCTGTTGAATATACCGGTGCCGCTGGCCCCATAGTTGTTCTGCAGGCCATTGAAGTTACCCGTCTTGTTGGGTGCGTAGGGTTGCAGCAGCGCGAAAAGATTCAGAGCCGGCTGCGACAGCTGCGCAGTCGGAATCACATTGCCCGGATATGGCAGTCTCCGATTGGCCTGATAGATCGTGCCAAGCGTTGGGCCCAGCGCCGTAAGGTACTGAGAAAAGTCGCAACCGGGAATGCCGCTGGGACCAACCGACTGTCCCAAGCAGGTGCTGACCAGCATTGCAGAGGGAACTGTCATTGAAGCGGAGGTCCCTACCTTCTGACGAACAAACTGGACATCTCCAAAGCCCCAGAGCCTATCCTTAAGGATCGGCCCGCCGATTGATCCGCCAAACTGGTTCTTCAGGCCGCCCGGAACGAGCCCGCTGGTATTGTTCGTGCCCGCGGGCGGATTCTGAGTGTAGGGATCTCGCGCCTGGTTTGCGTTGCTTTCGCGATAATCGAAAGCACTGCCGTGGAAGCTGTTTGTCCCGGACTTGGTCTGTGCAGTTACGATCGATGACACAGCCTTGCCGAACTCAGCGTCGAAGTTCTGCGTCGTGATCTTCGTCTCGGAAAGGGAGTCCATGTTCGGATTGACAACGATTATCCCGAGGATCGGATCCTGATTGTCAGTGCCGTCCAGCTGGAAAGCAACCCCGCCGAACGCCTGGCCGTCAACCTGGATCTGTGCGCTGCCCTGGGGATTTTCATCGGCAGCATGGGTCCAGCCAAGCTGCTGTGCGCCCGGCAACAGAAGTTGCAGGTTCGTGAAGTTGCGATTGCCGATCGGAAGATCCTGCACTTCCTTCGCGGTAAATGTTGTCGAAACATCGGCTCGGTCTGTCTTCAGCTGCTCGACGGTGGTGGCGCTTACTTCCACAGTTTGAGTGGCGCCGCCGACTTCCATCTTGGCTTCTACCTTGATTGACTGATCGGCGTAAACCATAAGGCCCTTCGACTCGAAGGTCTTGAACCCGGCATTTGAGACGCTGACGTCGTACGTATCCGGGATAAGGTGGCCGACGGTAAACTCGCCCGCCTCATTTGCCGTCGCGGTGACTGACGTTCCTTTATTCGTATCTGTGATGGTGATGGTCGCGCCCGGAATCGCGGCGCCTGTATTGTCTACTACCGAGCCAAAAATCGTGCCGTAGACGGCTTGTGCATAGCTAGAGGTCGAAAGAAAAATCGCACATGCAGCGATGGCGACGATCCTGCCCCATTTCGTCCATTGCATATAAATTGCCTCCCCTAAATCTTCACCGGAGCGCTGGTTCACGCCTCGGTCCCGCAAAGTTTTACCGCTTTTTTTTGGTTTACAAGTTTTTCTTCCTCACAGACGCAGCCCGCGCGGCGTCTGCAAGCAAGGCGGATATTTGCACCCTCAGCACACTACTGCGTGAAATCAGGAGATGTCAACCGATTTGCGGGGTCGGTTACCCGATTTGATATGGCGAACAAATAGCATTTCGTGCGCCCTCTTTCGCTCAAACGTTTTATTCGCCCTGATCCCTGAAATTCAGGTAATCCTCGTCGGTTAACAGGTGTATTCGCAATCGCTTAATGGGATTATCATTGTCCGGCATCGGCGGCCTAATCCTGCGGCTGCACAGTCTGACTTGCTTAATAGATCGGTTTTTGGAAACGCATCGGGAGGAAGTTTCGATGAGGTTGTCTGTACAAAATCGATTTATGACTATACATTTCAGGTCATTCACCGCCGACAAGTAGCTATTTACAGGTAAGTCACGGGATGAGGGATTCTCGCCAAACCGAGTCGCCGCGCAGGATGGGGGCACGAAATATGCCCGAAGCCGAGCTGCCAAAGCACAGGCAGGTTTTTGACAGCCTCCTGAACGCGATCCAGTCCGGCATCTACCATGTCGGCGACCGGCTGCCCAGCGAAGCTGAGCTGGGAAAAACCTTCCTCGCTTCGCGCATTACCATAGCCAAGGCGGTCAATGAGTTGCAGAGGCTTGGATTGGTCTCCCGGCGCGCCGGCGCCGGAACCTATGTCTTGCCGCGGAAGCAGGCCGCCGGTTGCGTCTTCGGCCTTCTGATTCCCGATCTGGGAAGGACCGAGATTTTTGAGCCTATCTGTCACGGCATGATGCGTTCACCGCTGTCCGCCGCCCATTCTCTCCTCTGGGGTCATGCGATGGGCGAGGCCAAGCAGCAGGAAGAGGAAGCTGAGCAGCTGTGTCAGCACTACATTGCGCAAAAGGTTTCCGGAGTCTTTTTCGCGCCCCTGGAGTTCACGCCGCATAAAGATCTATTCAACCGCAGGATCGCGAGCGCTCTCGATCACGCCGGAATCCCCGTTGTGTTGCTTGACCGCTGCATACTCCCGTATCCCGAAAGATCCCGCTACGACCTTGTCGGCATTGACAACCGGCGTGCCGGCTTCCAGATCACCCGCCATCTTCTGCAGCTCGGCTCCAGGCGAATCGCTTTCGCTGCCAAGCCGCTCTCCGCGCCCACAGTAGACGCACGCATCGCCGGATACCGCGAAGCTCTCCACTGTGCCGGTCTTTCTCTCGATGAGAATCTCGTTCGCTTTGGAGATCCCGAAGACAAGGCCTTCGTCCGCGCATTACTCGATGACTGCGCTCCCGACGCCATCGTGTGCGCCAACGACCTGACCGCGGCACGCCTCATGCACGGGCTTCTTGAAGCCGGAGTGCGCATCCCTGAAGACATTCGCATGGTAGGCATTGATGACGTCAAATACGCGAGCATGCTACCGGTGCCATTGACGACTCATCACCAGAACTGCGGTGACATCGGATCCATCGCCATCTCGGCGATGCTCGACAGGATCGAACGTCCAGGTCTGCCCACCCGCGACATTTTGCTGCAGGCCACTCTTGTCGTTCGAAAATCCTGCGGCGCATTGTTCTCCAAAGGTAGAGATATCCATTGAGCCGCCCGCTCGGCCCAGAGTGATATAGTTAGCAGTTTCGAAGTAAGGAGTACGAGACATTGAAAAAACTCATTCCCTCTCTTCGTGGATTTGCACTGCTTGTCCTCGCTCTGCTTGCTGGCCCCTCGCTCCTCGCACAGACCTCTTCTGACCCCTGGTGGAAGCACGCCGTGATCTATGAGGCCTATCCCCGCAGCTTCCAGGACTCCAACGGTGACGGCGTCGGCGATCTGAAGGGCATCACCGAGCGCCTCGACTACCTGCACTCTCTCGGCATAAACGCCATCTGGCTGTCGCCGATCTACCCTTCACCCCAGGTTGACTTCGGGTATGACATCTCCGATTACGAAAATGTCGACCCCCAATACGGCAATCTCGCGGACTTCGACCAGCTTGTCGCCGAAGCGAAGAAAAGAAACATCCGCATCATCATGGATATGGTCATGAACCACACCTCGGACAAGCATCCGTGGTTCATCGAATCCAAAAGCTCGCGCAACAATCCCAAGCGCGACTGGTACATCTGGCGCGATGGCAAGGGACCCGGCATCCCGCCCAACAACTGGCAGAGCGCCTTTGGACACTCCGCCTGGAAATACGATCCCACCACAAAGCAGTGGTACTACCACAAGTTCTATGCCCAGCAGCCGGACCTCAACTGGCGCAATCCCAAGGTCGAAAAAGCCATGTTCGATGCTGTGCGCTTCTGGCTCGATCGCGGCGTAGCCGGCTTCCGTCTCGATGCGATTCCCACTTTGTTTGAAGATCCGGAGTTCCGCGATGAGAAGGAAACCGGAGGCGTCAACGCATTCGGAGACCCCAATATCGACGGCTCATACACCGAGAATCTTCCGGAAGTTCACGACGTCATGCGCAGCCTGCGCAAACTTGTGGCCAGCTACCCCGGCGACCGCGTGCTCATCGGCGAAACCTATCTTCCCAATATCCAGGAACTCGACAAGTGGTATGGCGGCGCGAGCCACAACGAGTTGAATCTCCCAATGGATATGCAGATCGGGTTCATCAACAAGCTCGATGCCGGCCTCTTCCGCCAGCGTATCGAAGACGTGGAGACCAAGATCCACGGCAACCAGCCGCTCATCGTCTTTGATAACCACGACAACCCCCGCAGCTGGGATCGCTACGGTGACGGTGTGCATGACGCGGCCATCGCACGCGTGATTGCCACGATACTCTTCACCACTCGCGCGACCGCCATGATGTACTACGGTCAGGAAATCGGTATGGTGACAACTCCCCCCAAACGCAAGGAAGACGTGAAAGACCCTGTCGGGCTTGTCGGTTGGCCAAAGGAAAAAGGTCGCGATGGCGAGCGCACTCCCATGCAGTGGGATACCTCGAAGAATGCCGGATTCAGCACCGCAGACGAAACCTGGCTGCCCGTTGCGCCCAACTACAAGACCGTGAACGTTCAGGTGGAAACTCCGGTACCGGATTCGCTGCTCAACTGGTACAAGCAACTCATCGAAATGCGCGCGACCAATCCCGCGCTCCGCGAAGGCTCGCTCACTATGCTTGACCGCACAAATCCGAACGTACTGTCGTATGTGCGCAAGGGGTCTGCAGGCTCTCCCTCCGTAGTCGTTGCACTTAACTTCACCGCTCAGCCGCAAACAATTTCGCTCAACCTTGCGGGAACCGGTGTGACCGGAACCAACGTAAAGACCTTGCTGACCGATGATGCATCGCTGCAGTCCACAACGAGTCTCACTGGCATTACGCTGCCGCCCTTTGCGTCCTGGATTGCATCCGTCCAATAATCGGGATATGCGATGTCCGAGGAATGGTCGGGGGAGCGCTGTCTGGCGCTTCACCGCCAGTCAGTTTGCCGCACTGCTCATTCTTTGTTGCTCGGCCTTCGCGGCAACGGCTCCCTACGGAGTCGATCTCGATGGGCATCCGGTTATGCTCGCTCAATCCACCGCGCCGGCCATCGTGTTGTTCTTTACCGCCTCCGACTGCCCGATCTCTAACCGCTATGAGCCCGAAATGTTACGCCTTGAGCAGAAGTTCGCACCCTCCCGAGTAGAGTTCTGGTGGGTGTATCCGAATCCTGAAGACACGGCTGCCGTCATTCGCCAACACCAGTCGCAGTTTGCCGGTAGCGCGCACATCATCGTCGATACCAGCCAGTCGCTCGTCCACTTGACACACGTGACCGTTACGCCGGAGGCGGCTGTACTCGTCCCCAGCAACGGCACCCTCCGTGAGATTTACCGTGGCCGCATCGACGATCGTTACATCTCCTTCGGACAGGAGCGCCCGCGCGCCATGCATAACGAACTCGAAAATGCGATCTCCGCTGTGCTGGCAAAGCACACGATTCCGAAGCCCGGCGGCCCGCCCGTCGGCTGCTCGATTGTTCCGCTGGAAATCCGCAGCCAATGAGTTCGGTCCGAAGTCGAATCCGCATAGCTGCTCTCACTCTCGGCGTTTGCGTCCTCTATTTCGTCGGTCTGCGCGTATGCGTTCGCGCATCGGAAGCGCCCGTCACTTTCAGCCGTCAGATCGCGCCTATCCTCTATAAGAACTGCACCACCTGCCATCATCCCGGCGGAGGCGGCCCGTTCAGCCTCCTCACCTACGAAGACGCCCGCCGCCGCGCACCCCAGATCGCTCAGGTGACAGCAAGCCGCTTCATGCCTCCCTGGCTGCCCGAGCACGGTTACGGAGACTTCGCCGACGAGCGCCGCCTCAGCTCCGAAGAGATCGCCCTCATCCAGAAGTGGGTGTCCACTGGCATGCCTCGCGGCGATGCCGCCGAAGCGCCTCCAATTCCGCAATACGACACTACCTGGACTCTCGGCAAACCTGACCTTATCCTCACCATTCAGCATCCGGCCACTCTTCCCGCGTCCGGCTCCGACATCTTCCTCAACTTCGTCCTGCCATATCCTCTCGACCAGACCCACTACATCCGCGCGATGGAAATCCGCCCCGGAACGCCCCAGGTTGTTCATCACGCCAATGTACTGATCGATCGCACCGCTTCCTGGCGTCGTGCGCACCCCGACACATGGCGCGACGGCGTTCCCGGCATGGAACTCATGGTCGACGCCGGAAACACCTTCGACCCTGACAGCCACTTCCTGTTTTGGAAACCGGACACGCCCGCGCTCGTGGAGGCCCCCGGCATGCCCTGGCGTCTCGATCCCGGCAACGACCTCATCCTCAACATGCATCTCAAGCCGTCTGGAAAACCCGAGACCATCGCCGCACAGATCGGTCTCTACTTCACCAGCGAGCCTCCCACGAAGCAGCCCATGCTGCTGCAACTCGAGCACGACGCCGCGCTCGATATCCCGCCCGGCAAATCCGATTTCATCATTGACGACCAACTCAAGCTTCCCGTCGACGTGGATGTCCTTGGCATCTATCCGCATGCCCACTATCTCGGCAAGGACCTGCAGGGTTATGCGATCCTGCCCAACGGCGAGAAGCGGTGGCTCATCTGGATCCGCAACTGGGACATCGATCGCCAGTCCGTCTACCGATATCGCAAGCCCGTCTTCCTGCCCCGGGGAACGACCATTCACATGCGCTACACCTACGACAACTCCAGCGAGAACGTGCACAATCCCAACGATCCGCCCATCCGCGTCCGCGCCGGCAACCGATCCGTCGACGAAATGGGCCATCTCTGGCTTCAGGTCCTGCCCGTCAACGTCCCGCCCAACTCGCCCGACCCGCGTCTGCTTCTCGAGACCGCATGGATGCAGGACCGCCTCCGCAAAGCTCCCAACGATACGCTCGCCCTGTACAATCTGGCCGCTGCGTTGACCGTTGAAGCCAGGTACTCTGACGCGGCGAAGACCTACCAGCAGGTCCTCAACCTCGATCCCAAAGACGCGCGCGCCTGGAACGGCCTCGGCGTCGCACTTGAAAACAGTGGGGATTGGCAAAACGCGCAGCAGGCGTTCAAGAAAGCCTCCGACGCCGACCCGACTCTAACCGACGCACTGTTCAATCTCGCAAAGAGCCAGCTCGACCACAACGACCCGTCCACGGCGGAGCAGTCATTCCGCGCAGTATTGCAACGATCCCCAAATGACGCCAGCGCGCACAGCGGTCTGGCCCAGGCGCTGCTCAAAGAAGGGAACCAGGAAGCGGCACAATCCGAATTCGCGGCCGCGCTCCGCATCGATCCTCAGAATCTCGAGGCCCTCGAAGCACTCGGCCAACTCGCCCTGAGTCAGGGCCAGCCTGCGCAGGCAGTGGATCTCCTCGAAAAAGCGGAGCAGCGCAGTCCCGATGATTCCATCGTCCACCAGCAACTTGCGCTCGCCTACGCGCAGTCGGGCCGCTACGCCGATGCAGTCCGGCAACTGCGGGAAGCGCTCCGTCTTACTCCCGATGACCCGCAGGTACATGCCATGCTCTCGCAGGTCATCGAAGCCACCGGCGATTTGCGTCAGGCCATCGCCGAGCAACGAGAGGCTCTGCGCCTCAACGCTTCCGACGCCGATGGATGGAACAACCTCGGCGTCCTCGAAGCGCGTGCTGGCAACTCCTCCTCCGCACGCGAAGATTTCGAGCACGCCCTGCGCATCGCTCCCGATCATGCCGCCGCAAAAGCCAACCTGGGGCGCCTGGGAGGCACTGCCAAAGTGCCGTAGAACCCCATCTCGGAAATCCGCCGCAGGAATTTTTGGAGTCCCAGCCTCACCCGTCTATCATGAGGCGACTCGACCCCATGAAAATCGCCGTCGTCACGATCGTCTACAGCTCGACCGCATGCCCCGCCAGCGTGCTCGAGACCGCTCGCGCCGCCGATCCCCACACCATCGAGTGTCATCTCTTTCTGCACTCGCGATATCCGCAGCTCACCCAGTCCTGCATCCGCATGGCGCAAAGCCCGCTGGTCACCTACTATCCATACGGCGTCAATCGCGGCGTCTCGAGAAGCTGGAACGAAGGCATGCTTGCCGCCTATGCCGCTCACGCGGATGTGGTCATCATTGCCAACGACGATGTCGCGTTCGCTTCCGGCGACCTCGGCAAGCTCGCCGAAAAAGCCGCAGCCTGCCGCGATCGATACATCGTGAGCTGCGCCGGCTTCCATCAGCGCCTCAATCAACGCCAGCCCAGCGTCGGATACTCCTGCTTTGCCATCAACCCCATCGCTATCGAGAAGCTTGGATGCTTCGACGAGAATATCTTTCCCGCCTATTGCGAAGACCAGGACTACGCGCGCCGGGCAGCTCTTTCCGGGCTGCACGAGGAGAACTGTCCCGACACGAATGTCACCCATGCCGGCAGTAACAGTGTTCTGTCGGATAGCGTCCTTGGCCGCCAGAACGCGCTCACTCACAGACTCAATCGCGAATACTACCGCCGCAAATGGGGTGGAGACGGCGATCATGAAACGTACAACTACCCGTTCAATGACCCACGACTCAACTTCTACATTGCTCCGCGCAGCCGCCAGAGCCCGTACGGACCTATCTACGACCGACGCGATCACGACATCGTAAAAATGTAACTGTGTCAGAACGGTTTCACAGTTTTAGGAAATGCCGGAAGCGGCGGCCCTGCGCGATCTCACCAGGGCCAACATTATTTCCTGAAGCGCTCGAGCATCTGCCGCACAGGCAGCGTCGCCGCACGTCCCGCAATCACTCCCCAGGATGTCGAAGTGAAGTCGTGATTGACTGCGTCTGTCACTAATCTCGGATCTGCATTCCAATTCGCTGCTGCAAACCCGATGCTGTGTCGCGCGAAGAAATCGCCGACATAAGGAGACACGCGGCTCGGATTCGTCGCATCGTCCGACCACGTTGACGCAAATACCGGATACGAGTCTGCAAAGCTCGCCAGCGGCCCATCGTCCGGCCCCGGCGAATTCTGCGGCGAAATATTCACGGTGTAAACCAAATTAAAAATTGGATCGCCAGTCGGAAGCAGCAGCGGAAACCCGGTAAATTCTCCGCCGTTCCCCGTATTCACAAAAATCATCGCCGCAGAATTCTGTGAGCGAATCGTTCCAATCAGGCTCAGCGCAGTCTGCATCCATCCCGGAGCCAGCGCCTCTGTCGAGGCGTAAATCTCGTACAGAATCCCCGGCTCATCCTTGTATCGTTTCGCCAGCGTCTGCCACGCCTGTTGTGTTGAAGCATCGGGCAGTGTTGCTCCCGGTGTTGCCTCCAGCGCCAGAAGCACATAAGCTCCGGCCTCTGAAATCAGCGTCACTGCCGAATCCAGCCCTGCGAGAATCTTTCCCGCCGGAACCGCGCCGTTGCCTGTCAGCACGGTCTGCGCTTGAAAGGGAAGCCGCACCAGGTTCAACCCCCAGATCGCCGTCATCAGTGCAAGATTGTTTTCGTCAATCGAGAGAGCATCCGCCAAAGTCTGCCCGGATGCAGGCGCTGCAGTGTCCAGTCCCACCACCGTTATGCCGCGCAGGACGATCGTCTGACCGGACTCGTCAAGAATGAAATTGCCTGAAGTCGAAAGCCGCGACAGTGTCGGACCTTCCGCCTGTGCCACCGCCAGAGAAGCAGGTGCATCCGCAGGCTCAAGCAATGGCGGCGTAGTGAGCTTTATGGCGCGCAACACCACGTTGCCCCAGATCGTCGGAGTAAAATCGCCGCCTCCCGCATCCATGACCAGCCGTGGATCGCTGTTCCAGTTCGCCGCCGCCCATCCGATCGCGCAGCGTTCGAAGAGGTCAGCTATCCGCGAAGCCTGCCGTCCCAGGTCCGATCCATCATCCGACCAAACCGAAGCAAACACTGGATAAACCGCTGACACCGCACTGAGCACATCCGGATCCGGCACGTTCTGTACCGAGACCGAAATTGTGTAGACCAGATTCGTAACAGGATCGCCGCCGGCATCGCGCATCGGCACACCGGTCACATCCAGCCCATTCGCACTTCCCGGGACAAAAATCAGCGACGACGGATCCAGCTGTCTAATCGTCGCAATTACAGTTTCAAATGCAGTGGTAAAATCCCCGGCGATGGGACTCGTCGAAGCAAACACCTCATAGAAGACTCGCGGTTCATCCTGATATCTCGCCGCCAGGCTTTGCCATACCTGAACCGTATCCGCATCCGCCGGCCCGGCACCGGCCGCGGCCTCAATCGCAAGCAACACATACGCGCCCGCGTCCGTAATCGCAGCGATTGTCAGATCCAGCCCCGCCAGCAAGTCACTCGCCGCGAGGTTTCCGTTGCCGTTCAGGATCGTGGCCGCCCCAAACGGCAGCCGCACCAGGTTCGCCCCCCATTGATCGGTTATCGTAGCGAGATTGCTCGCATTTAGCGAAAGCGCATCGGCGACTGTCTGGCCGCCCTGCGGAGCCACCGAATCCAGACCCGGCACGGTAACGCCGCGCAGCGTTAAAGCGTCTCCATTTTCATCGATGATGAAGTTGCCGCGCGTATACACGAGAGGCGTCGTATCCGCAGAGGCCGTCGGCATCACAACTGCGCTCGCCGCCGGAGCGGCGGAGATGGCCCTCGTCGTACTGCCGCCGCTGATTGCTCTCGGCGACACCGATAAGCGCACCGCAGGCTTCTGTCGCTCCTCCTCTGGAGGTTTTGGCTGCCGCTCGGCCGGTATAGGCTGTCTTCTCTGCGCCGGCGCGCGCGCGCTCGGCTGGCACCTGGCTCTCCAACTGAGCCTGCACTGCAGCTTGGCGCTTCAGCTCTCGCCGCTCGTCCCGACGCATCGCCGCCGCAGCCTCCGCGATTTCCTGCTCTGCGGCCCGCTGCTCCCGTTCAACTTCGCTTCTGGCGGAGCGCTTTTCTTCCGGAACCGGCGACTCGGGCTCAACTCGCGCGGGTTTCGCCTCCGGTGTCACCGGCTCGCGAAGAGCCGGTTCCATTTCAGTAGGCCGCGGTGTTTCCTTAGCTCTTTGTTCGGCCTTGCGCTGGAGTATCAGCGCCTCTTCATCCAACCTGGTCGCTGTGGCCTGCTGTCTCTGCGCTTTCTTTCGCAGGATGGCCGCGTGCAATTCTTCCTCGCGCTGCCGGCGCGCCTCTGCCTCTTGCTGCCTTTCCATGCGCTGCTTTTCCGACTCGGCACCAGTGCGAAGCTGCTCCTGGTCGATCTCGCGTTGTAGCAGAGCCGCTGCATGAATTGCCTGCTCCTCCGAGATGCGTTGCGCAGCTCTCTCCCGTCGAGCCACGCTTGCCTCGACCTTCAATTGAGCGGCGCGACCTTCGGTTGCCTGGGATCGCAGCGTCTCGGCGGCCTGATTCGCTGCTTGTGCTTCTTTGCGAAGCAGCGCCCAGCGCGCAGGCTGTGGCTGCTGCTCGCGAGGCTTCTTCGCAGGCTCTTCGATTTTTGCCCGGGCTGGTTTTGGTGAGGCGGGTTCTGCTCGTTCTGCTCGACGGCTCTCCTGAAATTCCCGCCGCCGCAGAGTTGTAGCTGACGGCCTGGGGTCTTCCGAAGTCTGGCCCCGTTTGTTCACGGAATCAACGCCGAAGCGAGATTAGTCGTTGCATCGAGCGCTGCGGCCAGCGCAAACAGGTCGCCCGCCACATGCACAGATCGGGCGCCGAGCGTCTGAATAAGGGAAGTAAGCGCCTCCACCGACACCGTGTAAGCCGCGACAGCGTTCGCCGGCGTGACACCCGTCAACAAGCCGGCCAGCGTCGTTTCCAGTCCCGTGATCGTCGACGCCTCCTGCAGCAGATATGGAAACGACCAGTTGCCGATCATCGAGAAAACTGTCCCCACCTCAGCCACAATCGACACAGCCGGCTGCGTAGCCGGATTACCCGACGTAAATTTCGTCCAGAATGGATCCGCAAAGGTCGTCTGCTTCGCCTGCAACACGATGTAGAGGCTTCGCGGCGCCGGAGCTCCTGCAGAAACGGTCTTCGCCAGCTCAAACGACGTCGTCGCCAAGGCCGTTGGCTCTCCTAACTCAGGCTGATACAATCGCAGCCCCGGAACCATCACTCCGTTAGGGTCTGGAGGAAACGTCAGGTAGCTCTGCACAGACGCTTGTACACCACTGATCGCGCGGTCTGGCATCGTCGCTTCCGCCAATGCGATGGAAAGACCAAGGGCGGCAATGAAATTATCGAGAGAGATATCCGGACTCACTGCCGTCGCCTGCTGCGCTGTCAGCTGGCCATTCGTCGAAATCTGCGACGCGGTGAATTCTCCCTGCAGGCGCACCGAATCCACAAGCTGTGCATGGATCGCCGTCAGATTGTCGACCGTGGCCTGCAACGTCACGACGTTTTGTTGCGAGGCCTGCGCCAACAACTCCAGGCTGGAGTAGGCTGAGCGCGCTTCGTAGATGTTGTTGGTGATCAGCGCCATCTCGCTCCCCTGCTACACAGCCTGCTCATTTCGGCTGTGTCTTCGTTCGCTCTTTCCCGCTGCGGGTTTACTTGATGTACTGGCGCGTCGTCCCTTCGCTCGCGAGCGGTCTTGGAATCGGAACTGGGCCTTGGAACCGGAAGCGGGATCGGTGGCCGGGGTTGGCGCCGGGTGGCCGGCGTGGGCGCAGGTGTGGGTGTTGGCGTAGGAGTGGGTGTTGGCGTCGGTGTTGGTGCGGGGGTGGGTGCTGGCGTAGGCGTGGGGTAGGAGTCGGTGTGGGTGCTGGCGTAGGCGTTGGGCTGGGAGTCGGCGTGGGTGTCGGGGTGGGCGAAGGTATAGGCGCCGGTGTAGGCGTTGGCGCAGGCGTCGGAGGCCCGCCCGCCGCTGCCGACTTCAGATTCGGTATCGTCCCGAAAGAGAACGATAATGTTGACAAGTGTTGCGGGTCGGGCAAAGCCGTGGGAGCAGGAAAGACAAGGCTCGCCACCGGTGGCCCGCCCGATGTAGGCGTCTGAAGACTGACAAGCGACTTCAGCTGCACATTCATATTTGTCACAGTGGTCTGTATCCCGCCGGCGCCCTGCGCATTTTGCTGAATCTGATCCACGACGCCCTTGAAGGAATTCGCTACGTCGTAGGGACTCCAGCCGTATACGTCGCTGCCGCAAGCTGCGACCTCGAGCGCCGCGATCTGGGCCTTTTGCTGCTCGACCGTCGCACTCGCGTTCTGAAACTGGGTATTCAGATTGTTATAGTTAGTCGAGTCGGTCTGAACCTGCGTGTTCAGCGCGTTGACTTGCTGCTGCTGAAGGCTGATCAGCGTCTTCACTTGGGTGAGAAGAGCCGGCGGAATCGCCGTGATCGCGCTCAACTGGTTCTCGACATCATCGGCGCTGGGAATAATGTTGAACTGTACTCCGTTCGAAACGATTGGCGCTGTTCCCGCAGCACCCTGATTTGAAACCGTTACAGTTGCAGTTGCAACCGCGGCAAGATCCGATGCGGGAATCGCCGCTGTAAGCTGTGTCGCGCTTACCACTGTGGTCGTGCGGGGAGACTGGTTCCACTGCACCGTCGAGCCGGTGCCAAAGTTACTTCCCAGCACGGTAAGCGTGAAATCGCTTCCGCCCACCGTGGCTCCCATTGGGCTCAGGGAGCCGATTGACGGATTCGTATTCAGAAAAATCGGAAATGTTGATGATCCCAATCTCACCGCCGAGATCTAACCGGGTTGAGTGTGGTATCAACCGGGAGCTTGCCAATTGTTGTATCTTCAGGAGCCGCACCTTCCGTTGTCGCCTTCGGCGTCACCTTAGGCTCTATCTCGGCTTTGCCGCCTTTTGTCTTGTCCTTGGGCGAATCTTTCTTTTTGGGCACGTGGGTCCTCACTACTTAGGTGCTCAACATGGGTTAAGTGCTCAGGATGCGCGCAGTCTGCGTCGCATCGTCTACTGCCACGACCACGGTAGGGATCGCCGCGTTCGAAGGCACGTACTGGATGACGTACCACACGCGTGCCGTGGCGTTGAAGTTGGTGATGATTACATATACGTTGCCTTGTGCGTCGACCGTCGCCCCTTGAGCGTTCTTCGTTGTCACGAAAGGCGCGCCACTGGCGAGAGCCGCCGCCTGCGCTGCTGCCGGCGTCATCTGCGGCGGAGTCGTCACCTGGTCGCCGCTTTTGGGCGGAGGAACCGGGACCAGCGTCAGGTTGATTTGCGTGGCCGCATTTGCGTCGTAGTTGAACTGATTCTGGAATGACGCACTGAGCGGCTGGGCGATAATGCGAAATCTGGCCGGGCTCAGCAGTAAAGGCGAGCCTCCGACGTTTGGCGAGCTTTGCGTCTGGTTGTCCTGTGTAATGCTCATGGACATCTTGATCTGCATGTTGACGGTAGGGAACTGGTACCAGGTCGCCTGCAGTCCATACTGCGAGAGCACCGGATCAGTATCGATCGATTGCTGCACCGCAATCGAGTTGTTATCCAGCGCCTTCTGCGCATCGGCGATACCCTGACCCAGAGCGATAATCACGCTCTCGATCGGTGCGGAGAAAGTTTCGACTGCATTCGCCAGCGGATCTGTCGTCATCGGAACGCCTCAGGAAAAATGGTTATGCTTCACTCGTGTCCGCCCTTACGAAGTCGTATTCACAATCGGAGTCTTCCCCAGGGCATTGACAGTAATCGTCTGCGGCGTTAGCCGCACATTTGCAGGAACCGGCTTGAGAGTCGCGGTTACGCTCGATGAGGCATCAACCGAATAAGAATAAGTATTCTGGGTCCGGAAATTCACGTGCGACCCAAACGCAAAGATCCCTGTCGTCTGCGTTCCATCCGTTTCCGTCTGCGTCACCTGCCGCAATGCAATCGAGACCTTCAGCGCGATATCAACTTCAGTGAATTGGTAAAACGTCGGCAGCAGCCCGGCTTGAAGAGCAGTAATCGGAACCGGGGCGGAAGCGACAGTGGTAACGCGCGCTCCAGTCACCTCAATCGATGGCTGACCTGAAATAGGCACGGTCAGCGGCTGTGGCGTAATGACTTCCGACACTTCCGGGATGATGTCGACGTAGGTGTTCGACAAGGCAATCAGCGTTTGCACCGCCGCCATATCGAGTGCATGCTGGCCGTCGGCGATGCCCTGCGCGATACTCCGAATCATCTCCCCGAATTGCACTTCCTGCAATTCGTTTCCAACATCTGTGATCGTGGGTCCGGTTGCCATTGCTCCTCCGTGCGGAACTCGTGCGATTCAGCCGCCGTCTTAAAGGAAGAAGTCAGCGGTGTTCAGCGCGAGGAACGATAACCGTGATTCCGGTCCTGCGCCGCGCTCTTTTCGTCCGGTAACAGCTAGCTCTGGTTGACTTGTACGTTCGCGGGATTCATGGCATTTACCAGAATGAATCTCGGCATGATGGCTTTTGGCGGCGGCACGCAGGCCAGCGTCGTCTGTAGCGAACTCGAGCCTTCGACTGAGTATGAATACTTGCTCGCAAACGATGCATTGACGTGCGAAGTCACGCTGCCTGAGCTGAAGAAGAATCCGCGATTATTACTCTGCGAATCGATCGTTACCGAAAGGCTGTCGTCAGTCTCGGTCGTACTGGTCACCGACATCTTGATCAGGATCGTTGAATTTGTGAATTGGTAAAAGGTCGGATTTACCCCGGCCTGCAGCAGAGTCATCGGAAAGCTGGGTGCGACATCGGCATCCACATGAACGCCGGTCACGATCAACAGGATTGTTATGCGCATCGGTCAACGGCACCTCAACGCCGGACGATAACGACCTGAACATGGCGCGGCTCGGCGTGTCAGCGTCTCCACTACATCCGGCACATAGTCGAAATAGGTGTTCGCCAGCACCTTTACCAATTGGATCGATGACATGTCCAGCGCTGCCTGGCTTCGCGCAATCGCCGAAGCCATGTCATAAATCATCTTTCCAAACGGAACACTCGCCAGTTCAGCGCCAACATTCGTTGCCATGGGACCCCCTGTTCAACGGCTTTCTTTCACACGCGTTGATTCCGTCGCCTTGCGTCTGTATCAGGCTGGCAGGACAATTCGCGAAGTCAGCCGGGCAATCCAGTGCCCGGCTGACTTCATCTGTACCACTTGCAACATCAGCTCTGGCTGACTGTGACCTTCTGCCGGATCGATCGCGTTCACCAGGAAGAATCGCGGCATCATGTTCTTCGGCGGCGGCACCGGCTTCGAGCACCGTCGACATCGAGCTCGACCCAGTCACCGAGTACGAATACTTATTCGCGCTCGTGAAGTTCACGTGAGCCGTGAATCGAGCCCGAGCGAACAGAAAATCCGCCGAAGCCGTCACCGACACCCCGACGCTGAAAGTATTTGACGACTCCTGCGTGCTCGAAATCGACATCTTCACTTCGATGCGGAGTTCGTGAACGCGTAGAACGTCGGATTTACGCCCGCCTGCAGAAGTGTTAATGGGAAGGAATCTCCGACGTCCGTCTGTACAAGCACGCCCGTGATCATGACTGGATCGCCAGTCGGAGTCCACTGAGCGGCGCGCCATTCGCACCCTTTACCTGCCGAGGATTCGGTAGAAGCGTTTCGACCACGTCGGGAACGTAATCGAAGGTAGTGCTGGCGAGCACCTTCACCAGTTGAATCGAAGCTTTGTCGAGGGCAATCTGGCTTCTCGCAATGGCCGAGGCCATGTCGTAGATCATTTTGCCGAAGGGTACACTTGCTAGTTCTGCTCCAACATTTGGCACCAAACACCTCCTTGGGTTTGGTTAATGGGCCTACTGCTGCTTAACCTCAATCTGCTTGGCGAGATTCTCTGCAAAAATTCGTTGCAGCCGGTCGGCCGCGAATCCTTTCGGGACTCAGCGTCACGCCGCCGACCAGCTTTACAGCTCGGGTGTGCCTGCACAAACGGGAACCACTGCCGTCATCGAAAGCCGCGATGATTCCCGTCTTCATCACCATCAATGTGAAGCCGTTACATTTGCGTATGTGGTGCTGCACGGCGCGCGACATCTCCTGCGAAAAACCTCCGTCAAACGCCACCATGTACATCTGGAAAGCCACGTCAGAATCACCTCGTACCAGTCACTGCATACGGCGACTTCGCTGAGTGCAGCCGGCGCAGCCATGCAGCGGCGTCTTCCTCACTCGGCGCGTAATGCGTTTGGCAGTTCACGCGCCCGCGGGCAGCTAGGCTACGTAACATAGCGGAATTAGTCAATAGAGCGCGCGCCAACCTCACTGCGTCAGCGTCGTTCTCCGTAGTCAGTTCCGGCCAAAGTATCTGCTGTGCTTCTGATCTCTGCCAGCCGATGCAAGGCACGCCATAGAGAGCGGAGTCCAGCAACGTCGCATCGGGAAGTCCGCCGTGAACATTGAGCAGTAAAACGGACTGCGCAAGATCATATCTCGCTTCTTCCCAACTGTCCAAGAAAACGTGACTAAGCCCTTCGGGTGTCTCGGCCTCCGTGCTGCCCCGCACCGGAACCCATCCTCCGAGGATCGGGAAGATGCTGCTTCAATTCGCTGAAGATACCCTCATCCCCCGGCCCGACACCGATGTACGCGGGCGACCGCACCACGCGAACCCCGCCCACCTCGCACGCCTTCTGAATCGCCGGAATCCGAACATCCGAAAGATGTCCCTTCGTATCCGCGATGATTCCCGCTTCGAGCCGGCCGAACTTGTGCTCCACCACATTCACCTTGATCGTCCCGGCCGGAACACCCGGGAGATACTTGCTCACCACGCTGTCCGGAAGCGTCTTTGTCACCTGCACCCGCGCCATCCGGCGGTTGCTGCTCGCTGTCGACCGAAGCAACTCGTCCCACTGGTCAAGAACCTTGTTCCAGTCATAGGCCATTGCAAACTGCGCCGCCTGTTTCGACCGCTCCGCCAGCAGTTCGCGATCGTCATAGAACATCGCCAGCTTCTGCACGGCATCGTCAACATCGATCAGCGCCCGCCTGATGCCGAACTCGTTCTCGCTCCACTCGGCGATATCGATCGCCTCGCCATGCCCCCGCACAAGTTCACGGCTGGCGCTGTAGTCGCTCGCCATGGGAACTGCGCCCGCAGCCGCGGCCTGCAATGTCGGAAGACCGAAGCCCTCACCGCTCGACGCCAGCAGGTGAACGTCCGCAGCCCGGTAATACATCGCCAGCTGGCTCAACGGAACCCCGCCGCCTTTCTGCAGCTTCATCCCTGGAGTAAACCGCACCTGCGATTCCATTCCGAGGTGCCGCAAATCGGCGCGAACGTCATAGGAGTAAATGCCCGACTTGGTGAACTCGTCCTCCGGATCGGTATGCAGGTGCAGCAGCGCATCCGGACGGCCCACCGCAAACTTCGCGAAAACATCCAGCAGCCGCGGAAGCATCTTGCGTGGTTGGTTGCGGCTGTCGGAAAGAATCAAGAATTTCCCCTGAGCATCAACCTCCGCCTTCGCCTGCTCGCGATCGGCTGGTGGATAAAAGAAGCTGCGGTCCACGCCGTGAGGAATGTATCTGCAGTTGATTCCCGACTTACTCGCAGCGGCCCGTCCGAATTCGCTCATCGCGATCGGGATATCTACCTCCGTGAGCATCTGGATCCAGCTTTGCGGCAGTGCGCCGCCTTCCATGTCGCCGTCGATAGGGAAGTAAAGCGCCCAGGGCGTATCCGTCAGCTGCATCTGGCGCCGCACGTGCGGAGCGGAAAAGTACGGCAGCCACCACACATCACCCAGCGCAATCACAATCTCCGGCCGATAGCGCACCAGGAACGGAAATAACGATCGGCTGCCCAGCATGCCCGATGCCGGAAACACCTTGCAGCCGTTCCAGTCCTGCTCCTGCTTGCTCTGCCATCCGATAATGCTCACGCTGTGGCCGCGCTTCACCAGGCCCTCGCACACGAAGCGCGTGACGTTACCGAAGCCTGACGGCGTATCGGGACTGTCGGAGATCCACAGGATGCGCATGGCGCGTCACCGTCATAGTGAGTTGAACGAGCGAAGCATATCAGCCACAGCAAACAAAGTGTCAACAAATTTGCCTGCGCATCGGCTAATCAATACGAGTGATAGACTCCCCTGACATGGATAGCCACATGGATATCCCGGATCTCGCAAATCCCGATCTGCCGCCCGGCGCAGCCTACACCGGAGTAGCCCTTCTCGGCTGGATGGACCGCGCCCAGGCCATCCGCTTCCTCACCGAGGACTGCGTATTTGAGCAGCCACTGACTCCCACAGCCGCTGAATCGCTTTGGCACGAGTGGCGCGAGCGAGCCGCCGCGCTGCCCCAGCGGGAAGCCCCGGCGCCCGAGCCAATCCCGCTCACCGCGGAAGAAAATACTCACGCCGCGCGCTTTCTTCAATTCCTCTCGGGCATCGGAGTCTCCGGCGTGCAGGTCCTCAAGCTGGACCCGATGCAGCTGGTCGTCGCCCAGCACCACATCGTCGTTGACGTCGCGGCCCGCCACGCCGGAAGCTGCGGCAACGACTCTGACTGGATGGAGCGAACCCTGCCCACATCCGCCAGTAATCCCCAGTTGAATATGAACTTCGTGCGCAGAAACATGGACACAGAAGTCACCATCGATCTCCCTCACGCTGAATTCATCTTCGGAGTTCATCCCCACGGCGGTTTCGGCCCAAAGGAACTCCTCAGTTACGTGATGGTCTTGAGAGCAGGGAACAGAATGCTCCTCGGCAAGGGCTATCATCGGCTCTACGCCCGCGTCTCGAGCACCGGCGGAAGCATGCCCGAACGCCTTTCCCTCGTCGCACTTGATCCTGGCGACACTGACGCCGCCCGCACGCGAAATAGCGTCTGGCGATCCCGGTCTCGACATCTTCGGAGCGCGGCCGGCAGTATTCGCCGACTTCTTCACCGAGGGTTTAGCCATGCCCGTTTATCTCCGCAAAAAGCGCTACCAACTCCAGATTCAGGCCCGCTGGGTGGCTGTGAACGAGTCGTAACTCTCGCCTCATCAGCTGCACCTACTTCCGTCTGGCCGTGCGCTGATCTCCATTTTGAGATAACAGAAAAATTCACGCGAACTCCGAACTTTCCTTTTGACTCATGGTGATCCTTGGTGTAGCGTCGCTAATCGTCGTCAAAGCATCTTCGGAATTGGTACGTCCGGAAGGCGTAGTTCTTAAGTCGACGCGGCCCTCAGGGGTGAAGCGAGCGACAACCTGGCGCGATTTCTACGGTGCACGGTAATTCCGAAAAAGCAGTAAAGACGCCTATTCGTGCAGCCTAGCACCCCGTTCGTGCGGCTCCGTTTGTTATTCCCCGCAACGCACAGTCAGGAAGGAAAACCCACCATGTCAGAGACTCGTGTAGTCCTGCCGGGCAGTCACCGTAAGCCCATAATAGGAGCAGAAAAAATTGGACGTGCCCCGCTATCCGATCAGGCCCACGTCACAGTCTATGTCCGCGGCAAGAACAAGCCGCTGCCGATCACACGGCCTGGACATTACATAACCCAGGAGGAGTACACCGCTGCCTACGGCGCGAGTCCCAGCGACTTCCTTGCAGTGCGCGACTTCGCCAGGAAGTACAACCTCACGCCCAAAAACGAGAATGCCGCCACGCGTTCCATCAAGCTCTACGGCACCATCGCCGACCTCAGCCGCGCCTTCGGCGTCATCCTTGCTCACTTAAAGATTGGAGACAAGACCTATCGGGGCCGTTATGGCGAGATCACTATTCCCGACAACCTCCTGCCCATCATCACCGCCGTCGTCGGGCTCGACAACCGACCCAACGCGGAACCTCATGTACGCAAGACCCACCCGAAGACGGTAGCGGAGGCTGTCGCAGCGCAGTCCTTCTCTCCTGTCGCCGTCGGGCAGCTCTACAGCTTCCCGACCGGCCTGGATGGCACCGGACAGATCATCGCCATCATCGAGCTCGATGGCGGATTCTTGCAGACCGATATAGACGCCTACTTTCAGGGTCTCGGCCTTCAGAGCCCGACCATCAGCGTCGTGCCTGTTGACGGGGGATCGAACAAGGTCTCCTCGGGCGCAGCCACTAACGCGGAACTTGAGGTTGCGCTCGACATTCAGGTCGCCGGCGCGCTGGCTCCCAAGGCAAAGCAGGTCGTCTATTTCTCCAACACCAGCGACCAGGGTTTCCTCGATGCAATTAACGCTGCCATCGTTGCGACTCCGCAACCCACAGTGATCTCCATCAGCTGGGGCAAAGCTGAAGCCGGATTCACCGCTCAGATGCGGCAGCAATTTGAGACCGCTCTCCAGCACGCTGCTCAGCTTGGAATCCCCGTCACTGTCGCCTCTGGAGACAACGGCTCATTCGATAATACGAGCGCACTGGCCGTCGATTTCCCCGCGGCCGCTCCGCACGCCCTCGGATGCGGCGGCACCAACCTGCTCGTTTCCGGCAGCACCATCTCCAGCGAGACCGTCTGGAATGCGGTCGTAACCGACTCCACGGGTAAGCAGACTCGCGGAGCCACAGGAGGCGGCGTCAGCCAGTTCTTCCCCAAGCCCGACTACCAGTCTTCCGTCACCGTGCCGACCCAGCCTACCGGCACGGGAGGCGGACGCGGCGTACCTGACGTCGCAGGCGACGCCGATCCTGCCACCGGCTATCAGGTACGTTGCAAGGGAAACAACATTGTCCTCGGCGGCACGAGCGCTGTCGCGCCTCTCTGGGCCGCGCTCATCGCGCGCTTCGGCCAGAAGATCGGGAAGCCCGTCGGGTTCCTGAATACCTTCCTCTACGGAACTGGCGTCTCACCCGCGGGCTTCCGCGACATCGTCCATGGCAACAACGACAGCACAGGTAAGAACGGACTCTATCAGGCCGCGACTGGCTGGGATCCATGCACCGGCTTGGGAAGCCCCCACGGCAGCACCCTCCTGACAAAACTGACTGCCATGCTGCCTCCCACTCCGACCCCCACACCCGACACCTACGCCAACCCCAACACCAACGCCCACTCCAACTCCAACTCCGACACCCACTCCCACGCCTACGCCAACGCCGACACCTCACCCAACGCCTACTCCAACCCCCACGCCGACACCAACGCCACACCCGACGCCTACACCCACACCCACTCCAACTCCCCATCCGACGCCGACTCCGACTCCGACTCCGACTCCGACGCCCACCCCGCATCCAACACCGACCCCTACGCCACACCCAACACCGACCCCCACTCCACACCCGACCCCTACTCCAACTCCGCATCCGACGCCGACCCCGCATCCAACCCCGACGCCTACGCCGCATCCGACACCAACTCCAACTCCAACTCCAACTCCGACCCCGACACCCACTCCCAGCACAGGCGCGATCGGTCCTCTTGGTGCTCCATTTGACTATCGGCTCCCGCCACCAACGCCGGCGCCCCTACCGGTCCCAGCCCCCGCTGGTGTGGCCCCCGCTTTGGCGTCCATCCTCGGCGGAGGCTCCAACTCTGTCGCACTGGTCGGTATCGTCGGAATTGCCGCAGTCATGGGCATGGTGGCCACCGCCGGCATCGTCGCAACCGTCGCCATTGCCAAGGAGAAGGAATGAACGACATAAAAGCGCTTGCAGCGCGTCTCCTTCAAAATCCGGACCTGGTGAAATCCATCGTCAAGAACCCGCAGGCTGTCGCCCAGCTTGCGGGTCTGGACGAGGGCAAGATCAAAGCCTTGGCCGGTCTCGGCAAAACCCTGTCCGGCCTCCTCTCCGGTGCCGGAAAACCCGCGGCCACCCGTGCGTCTCCTGCGCGCGCTCCACGATCAATCTCGACCGGAGCGGGTCCAGTCGGCGTAAGAAATACCGCGATCGTCAGCGCCGTCTCGCTCACAGCCATTACCGGAGCAGTTGTGGCCGTGGGCACGGTTTCGGCGGTTGCATTAAGCAAAGGCCGCAAGGCCCGCACACCTGATTCTCTTCCATCGGAGTAGGTCAGCGTGAACGCATCCACCAACGGGCTTCTCTCCCCCAGGCCTGTCATCAGTGTCGTTATTCCCGTTCGCAACGAAGGGCAGCGGCTCCATGCCGCTGTCTCTTCGATCGTCTCCGGACGATCGGATCGCTTCCCCCTGCAAATCGTTCTAGTCGATGATGACTCCACCGACGGCTGCTGCGATGGCCTGTCCGAAGCCTGGTCCTGGCCCGACGATCTCGCCCGCATAGACGTCGTGCGTCTGCCGCGCTGGTCAGGCATTCCCTTTGCCCGCAACGCCGGAGCTGCAGCCGCGCACGCCCCGATTCTTTTCATCACCGACGCCAATGTGCTCTTTCCTCAGAACTGGGATCTGCCCATTCGCGAGCGCATCGCCGCCAACCGTGTCCTCTGCGCGACCATCGCTGACATCGACTCGCCCTTCCGCGGCTACGGCTGCACACTGCTCATTCCCTCCATGGGTGTCGACTGGATCCGCGATCCCCGTCAGTACGGTGGCTATGTTCCCATCGCGCCCTGCTCAGGAACTGCAATCACGGCAGACCTCTTTCGCCGCGCCGGCGGCTACGACACCGAGATGCCCGTCTACGGAGCCGCGGAGCCCGAATTCAGTGTCCGCCTCTGGCTCTGTGGCGCGGAAATCGTCTCCATGCCCGATCTCGTGCTCCACCACCACTTCCGTCCCGCGGCGGAGCGCCAGCCGTTTCTCGACGCCATTAACAAAGTCCTGCTCCGCAATTACCTCCGCTTCGGACTGCTTTATCTTGATCAGCAACGAATCGCGCAGCTGATGCACTATTACTCGGAGCAGTCGCCGTCGCACTTCGCCGAAACACTGCGTTCGCTCTCCGCAGATGACGTGTGGCAGCGACGCCGGCTGCTCGAGGAACGTTTGCCTTCACGCTTTCCGTCATTTGTTGAGCGCTTCGGAATCCGCGACGCGTTCGGCCAGTTGGCTTACAGCTAGAACCCCGCTCGTCTGGAAACAATGCGGGCAGTAACCAGAACTTATCTCGACCTTGGAAGAATTCAATGCCGCGCCCTGAACCCACCGTCACCGCTTGCATTCCCTATTACGCTGGGAAGCGCTATATCCGGCGGGCCGTCGAAGGCCTTCTCGGGCAGACGCATCGCGATCTGCGCATCATCGTCGTGAACGACGGCGATAAGGATCCCCCCTGGGATCAACTTGCCGACATGCGCGATCCGCGCCTCATCCGCTTCAGCCTTACCCGCAATCACGGCGGCCCGTTCTTCGCCAACGCCGTCGTCATCCGCACCGTCACCTCTCCGTGGTTCCTGGTCCAGGAGCAGGACGACTGGAGCGACCCGCATCGTGTCGAGTATCTGCTGCACCTGGCCACCACCTGCCACGCCGACGCCGCCGTATCGGCGCACGTCTTTCACCGCGAGAACATCGACGGAAGCTCAACCCCTGTCACCGTCAAATGGACTCACCTCGGACGCTGCACCTGCCCTATCTGCCCACCCGGCAGCCGCTGCCAGCAGTGCTTCGTCGATATCGAACTTACCCAGCAATACCGGCATCGCGCCCCGCACACCGGGTTGTTCCGCGCCGAGCTCCTGCGCCGCATCGGAGGTTACTACGCCGGCCTCCATCTGCACTTCGACTCGCTGCTGATGAACCTCGTTCTCATGACCGGCAGCATCGTCCACACCACCGCGCCTCTCTATCACCGCTTGCTCCGGCCTGATTCGATCACGCACTGCCCGGGCACCGGCTTCGCCTCCCGCGCTTCCTGGGCGGAGCGCAAAATTATCGAAGGCCTGTACCAAAGCTCATTTGCCGAATACAAGCAGTATCTGCGCGGTCAGATCAGCAGCGACAAGCTCGCCAACTCGATACGCCGCCGCTGTCAAAGCCGGCTGACCTCGCAGGACTGGCAGGAGCTCACCTTCGAAACCGGCCGTCTCTCCGCGCACCTCAGTTCCTGCGGCTGGCAAAACTGAAGGCTGCCGGCGAAAGTGATGGCTTCACCGAATGACGTTGCCGTAACCGCATCGGTCCCGTATTTCAATGCGCGGAATTACGTCCGCCGCGCCGTCGAAAGCCTTCTCTCGCAGACTCACCGCAATCTCACCGTTGTCGTCGTGAACGACGGCGATCCGAACCCTCCCTGGGATCGAACTCGCTCACATCCACGACCCGCGTCTCATCCGCTTCAGTCTCGATCTGAACTACGGGCCCTACTTTTCACATCAGATCGTTCTTGGGGCATCCACCAGTCCTTACTTTCTCGTGCAGGACGCCGACGATTGGAGCACGCCGACGCGCGTGGCCTCTCTACTCAACGCGCTCGTCAGCGAAGGTTCTGACCTCGCCTTCTCTGCATGGCAGCAATACCGCGCCGACGCGAACGGCTACCTCCAGCCCGACACGATTCGCTGGCGTCGCCGGCAGCCCGGCGATCCGCTCCTCGCCCCACCCGGACAGCGCGAACTCTTCCTCTTCGATCCGATCCTGAACGAGCACTTCGTCAATCGCGCCGCTCATCACGGCATCTTCCGCAGGGAAGCACTGGAAAGAATCGGAGGCTACTACGCCGGATTCAGGATGAATTACGACACGCTGCTGACGAACTTTCTGCTCATGACCGGCCGCGTTTCCTTCGTCACGGAGCCTCACTACCAATACGTCATCCGCCCGGACTCGCTCAGCCACAGTCAGGCAACGGGAGTCCGCTCGCCGATCCGTATCGCCACCAAGCAGCATCTCGCCGCCATGTACCGGGAAGCCTTCGAACAATACCGCGCATGGACGCGCCAGCAGCTGTCCAGTGCGGATTTCACCGGTCGGATCCGCCAACTCGCGTCGCGCAATGTCACACCGCGAACTGCGCGCGGCGCTCAACGCTGAGACAGCGCGTCTGGCCAACGTCATTCGTAGCCAATGTTCCTGACGCGGACTAGTCTTGACTCCCTGAGCCCTGAGTTCTAGGCCCTCTTCACATGCATGAACGCCGCTTCGGTATACGGCTCCTTGATGATCTTCGACTGCACCAACCCCTCATTCAAAAATCCCCCGATGTTGATGACCTTTCGGCACGCGCATAGGCAGCCCACTTCTTTGAGAAAGGTCCTCATCGCCGGTTTATCGGCGCGATGAACATAGCGCCCGGTCGCCTCAACATGATCGAAGTGCTTGGGAAGAACCTTCGCATCCGCGAAGTGCGCGAGAAGTGTTTTCTGTACATACTCCGAGTCCGTTGCGATGAACACCTTCACATACCAGGGAATCCGGTAAAGCGAATAGAGCACCTGGTCGATTTCTGACTTTGTGCGATGCAGCTTGCCTCTTTGAGTAAACGACTCTGTCACCCGCACGCGAATGCCCAGCCTCTCCCGGATTCCGTTGGCGCGGACATAAGCATCAATCTGCGACTGCAGAGAATGGCACGGTTTAGCATCGAGCGGCGGATGCGGCCCTCTTACCTTTCGCGCAAGCGTCTCGGATCCCACCAGGTCCCACGAGAAGAATCGCTCGCCCGGTATCCTGCCATCGCGCAGCATCAGGAAGGGTTCCCCGTGGTAGGTGAAGCCGCCATCTCTCTGGCAGAAATAAGAGAGCGCGGCCAGTTCTCCTGCCGAAATATTCCGCACCTCCACGCCCGGAATCGGCGCAAACAGCTCCTCGTGCCTGCAGTCCGATACCCCACGCGTTACGCCCCACAAAAAGCGCACCCCGTAGCCGTAGCGCTGTGCGAACGCCTTCACTTGTCGCAACATCACATAGCGGTGCTTGACTCCGGCATACGCCTTTGCCGCGCACACAACCAGCCTTGCCATCAGCAGACACCTCCGCAGAAATCGTGGTTTTAAATTTGATGTCGTTACAAGCAATTTCCTGAGGCGAGCGCGGAACCGCATCAGGCCGCAGGCAGTGGAGTCGACTGTGAAGCGAGCAGCTTCCACTTGCCCTTGTTCTTTGAAAACACCCGCAGATAGCGAAACGCGTGCTTCCGCTTCGGCGAGGTAAGCGTGGCCACGCCCGTAGAAACAGCCACATTGCCCAGCACTTCAATCGCCCGCTCAGAGTGAACGTACTGCGTAAACGCTCCTGCCGACGACTCCACCGCCTGCATGAACTCTTTTTTCGTCTGCGGCAGACCACGAGACGTCGCCCCGCGATATCCGTCATCGACAAGCTGCTCGACAATCTTCGACTTGCCCAGAAGACGGGCCGCCATCCAGGCATCTTCCGTCTGCGACAGCAGGGCGATCTCGCTCGCCTTGTCTTCGGGCTTGCTGGACGGTTGTTTCCAGGCGCGTTCTCTCGCCATTTTGTTCTCCTGTTGAAGCCGGAAAGTTCGGCTTGCGTATGCTGGGCGATGCCGCCGGGACCGAAGGGCGCAAGTTCGTGAACGCAGTCCCGTGTTCTTGAATCGAGGGAATTATCCAGACCCTTCGGTTAACTGTCAATAAATCTCGCAATACATCTGGTCTTATTGGCTAACCGTCATTAGAATGCCGCTCCATGGCGAGCCCCACGACAAATCTCACTACTATCCCTCAGGTCTGGATCGGTTGGATCGAGGAGAATCGAATCCTCGGCATCGAGGAGCCACTTTTGGTTGACATTCTCGTCAAGAATGGTTTCGACCGCAGCGCTGCCCGTGAACAGGTATCGCGCTCATCCCTCGAAATAAAGGGCGCGGAGAGGGTCGCTCGCAAGCTCCGGAAGCTCGAAGCCATCATGACCGTTTACTCAGACCTTTGGCTTCAGAGCAAACCGGGCAAATACGTGCAGCGCCGGACTAACCTCGGACCCGAGGAATTCTTCCGCTCCTATTACTCCGTCAACCGCCCCGTCGTTTTTCAGGATGGCCTCAAGGGCTGTCCCGCTCTGGCCCGCTGGAATCCTGACTATCTCAAGGCACGCTGCGGAAACGAAATGGTGGAAGTGATGTCCGGCCGCACCCGCGATCGAGACTACGAAATCAATTCCAACCAGCACAAAACCCGCACCCGACTGCACGAGTTCGTCGACCGCGTGAAGCAAGCCGGCCAGACTAACGATTTCTACATGGTCGCGAACAACCGCTCGCTCGAATCGCCAAACATGCAGTGTCTGCTCAACGAGGTCCACATCCTTGACAACATCCTCGACCCCGCCCGCGCGCCCTCTCGCATGTTTCTCTGGTTCGGTCCCGGAGGCACCGTCACTCCGCTTCACCACGACGCGATGAATATCCTGCTGGCGCAGGTCTACGGACGCAAGACCGTCACCCTCATTCCGTCGTTCCAAACCCCTTGGGTCTACAACCACATCGGCGTCTACAGCGCCGTCGACTGCGAGAAGCCCGACTACAACAAGTTCCCGCTTTTCCGCAAAACCACCCAGCTCAAGGTCCTTCTTGAACCCGGACAGGTCTTATTCATTCCCGTGGGTTGGTGGCATCACGTCCGTTCCATGGACGCCAGCATCAGCCTGTCATTTACGAATTTTCGCAGCGCGAACGACTACGTCTGGGAGGATTGAGCAACCACCACGGCGGAGTATCAAGTCCAATCCTGAGCCCTAAGCCCTAAGCCCTGAGCCCTGAAGCCCTGAGCCTCTCGCCTTTTATGGAACAATCTTCACTTCGACGCGGCTGTCCTGAATGTGCCCCATCTTCTCGCGCTTTACCTTCAGATAGCGCTCGAAAGTCTCCTGCGGCTCAACCTCGGCGGATATCCGCTCCGCCACGATAATTCCCGCAGCCTCAAGAGCCTCTACCTTCTCAGGATTGTTGGTAATCAGCCGTACTGAGCCGACGCCAAGCTGCCGCAGTATCGCCGCCGGAAGCTCGAACTCCCGGCAATCCGGCCGGTAACCCAGCTCCACGTTGGCTTCGACCGTATCGAAGCCCTGGTCCTGCAGCTCATAGGCCCTCAGCTTGGCCATCAGGCCAATACCGCGCCCTTCCTGCTGCTCATATATAAGGATGCCTGCGCCTTCCTCGGTAATCCGCGCCAGCGCCAGTTCCAGCTGTTGCCGGCAGTCGCACCGCAGCGAGTGAAACACATCTCCCGTCAGGCACTGTGAGTGGATTCGAACGATCGGCGCCTCGGCGTGAATGTCGCCCATCACCAGCGCGACCGCACCTTCGATCCGCACCGGCGGCGGCGTTCCGCCCGGCTTGCACGGTTCCGGCGAAACTACTCTTCCTTCAAACCCGAGAATCCGAAAGTGTCCCCAGCGGGTAGGGAAGTCCGCATCGGCTACTTTCCGAACACTTTCTAAAGGCATAACAACATTATAGATGCCGGACAGCGCAGGTCGATTCACACAGACACTTCAGCAGCATTGGAGTTTCAGCCCATCACACCCAGCTGTTCGAGATGATGCTGCATATGGGTCAAATAATCCGTCGCCAGAAAGCGCAGAGTAACGGCCTCGCCCGCGCCAATCCGGCAAACCGTCTCCAGCTTGGAAGAGGGAAGGTGCGCAATCACATGGGCGAGGTAGCGGTTGTACGCCGCCCACAATGAAACCAGCAGCAGCCACTCAGCTTCCTGAACAGCCTGAACCTTCACATTGCCTTCCTGATCGTAGCCGGGAAACTCCAGTGACGGCTGAAGAGCCGCCCGGACAAACCGCTGGTGGTTGTTCGACGCCGAATCGATCAGATGCCCGATCACCTGCTTCCGCGACCACCCGCCCGGCAACAGCGGCGTTCTGCTCTCCGGCTCGGAGATCGCGCGCAGCTTCGGCTCCGCAGCTTCAATCATCCGAACCAGATTTTCACTCACCTCTTTCATTCATCTCCCCCGTTTGCAACTTTATCCACCTTGTACTGCCCGCAATTCCTTCAGCCCGACCCGAGGGTCTCCGGCGTAAAGTAAACATTGTGATCGAGTCACGCCTCATCCTCATCACGCTTCTCGTCAAGCTCGGCGTCGCCGCCGCAGTGTCCAGTGCGCTCGCCCGCGCCCGCACCTTTCAGAACCTGCTCTTCAACCAGAATCGTAAGCCGTCGCAAACCCTCGGCCTGCTCGCCTTCATCTGCATCCCGCTGGCGCTCGGAGTCTGGGTCCGTCTCGTCGTTCCCAACTTCTTCGCCGCGGACATTTCCTTCGAAACCACCATCATCCTCGGCATCCTGCTCGGCCCCTTCTCAGCCCTCGCCGGCGCCGCGGCTCTCTCGCTGCCCGCCATGCTCCATCACGAATATCTCTCTCTGCCTTTCCTCATGGCGGTTGCCATCACCGCCGGCCTCTATGGAAAATTCGTGGAGGAAGAAGAGGTCTGGTCATTCTCGCCTTTCGTCGATCTCAGCATCTACCGCTGGATTCGCCGCAACATCCGCAAGCCGCGCATCGATCGTCAGGTCCTTTTGCTCATTCTCATTGTTGGCATGGAGATCGTCCGCGACTGGATCCACAACCTCTATCCCAACCGTCTCTTTGCTCTCACCACGAACAGCTGGCCTGTCCGTCTCGCTATCTGGGCCTGCGCAGCCGTCGTCGTCGGCATTCCGCTCAAGATCTGGAACGCCATCCGCACCGAACGCTTCCTCGAAGAGCAAAAGCGCCTGCTCCTCGAAGCCCGCCTCGACGCCCTGCAACGCCAGATCAACCCTCATTTCCTCTTCAACACCCTCAACTCCATCGCCTCGCTCGTCCGCTTCCGCCCCGAACAGGCCCGCGACCTCATCGTCAAGCTGGCCAACATCCTCCGCGCCCTCCTCAAGGATCACGACTCCTACGTCCTGCTGCGCGACGAGCTCAGCTTCACCGACGACTACCTCGGCATCGAGGTCGTCCGCTTCGGCGCCGACAAGCTGAACGTCGTCAAAGAAATCGACCCCGCCACACTCGACCTGCCCGTGCCCAGCATGTTGCTCCAGCCGCTCGTGGAGAACAGCATCAAGCATGGCCTCGAGCCCCGCATCAGCGGAGGAACCATCACCCTCCGCAGCCGCATTGAAGGCAGGCCGCATGATCATCGAGGTGGAAGACGATGGAGTCGGCATCGACCCCAGCCGCTCGCGCTCAAGTGGCGTCCTCCGCGGCACCGGCATCGGCATGAAAAATGTCCGCGAGCGATCTCGAAGTCCTCTTCGGAGACGCCGCGCACTTCGACGTCACCAGCCGCCCCGGCCGCGGAACCAAGGTGACCCTGGCCATTCCCGCCAGTCACGACAGCGACGACGAGCCTCAGCTCACCCCAGCCCCTGCCCGCTCCAGCACCCGCTCGTAGTACGCCTCATACTGCGGAATGATCCGCGTGGCGCAGAACTTCTTCTGCGCCGTCTGCCGCCCGGCCGCTGCCATCGCTTCGTGCTTTGCGTCGTCGCTCAGTAATTCGATCGCCGCCTGGGCCATATCGTCCACATCGCCAACAGGGAACAGCCGGCCATTCACGCCATCCTCTATCAGTTCCGGAACCCCGCCCACCGCCGTGGCAATTGTCGGCACCCGGCACGCCATGGCCTCCAGCGCCGCCAGTCCGAATGATTCAAGCTCGCTCGGCATCAGCATCACGTCAGCCAGCGGAAGCACATCGCTCACACTAGGCAGCTTCCCCAGAAAATGAATGCGGTCCTGGATACCCTTGCGCCGCGCAATCCACTCCGCCTGCGACCGGTCAGGCCCGTCGCCGATCAGCAGCAGCCGCGACGGAATCTCGTCCGCCACCCGCGCAAACACTTCCACCGCATCCACTGCTCGCTTCACCGGCCTGAAATTCGACAGGTGCACCAGGATCTTCTCGCCCGCCTCCGCAAACTGCGCGCGTCGCTGCCTCGCGAACCTCAGGGTTCAACGGCGTATACACATCGCAGTTCACAAAGTTCGGAACCACCTCGATCTCCCGCTTCACCCGAAACTCCTGCACCGTCTTCTCGCGCAGATAATTCGAGATCGCCGTCACCCCATCGCTCTGGTCAATACCGAATCGAGTGATTGGCAGATACGAATGATCCAGCCCCACCAGCGTAATGTCCGTCCCGTGCAGCGTCGTCACAAAGGGTAGCCGGTGATTCTCGCTCCGCCAGCATCTGCCGCGCCAGGTACGCCGAAATCGAATGAGGAATCGCGTAGTGCACATGCAGCAGATCGAGCTGGTAATACGCCGCGACCTCTGACATTCGCGTCGCCAGCGCCAGGTCATATGGCGGATACTCAAACAGCGGATAGTTCGAGACCGGAACCTCGTGATAGAAGATTCCGTGCTCCCGCCCTGTCAGCCGGAACGGCTGCGAATACGTGATGAAATGCACTTCATGCCCGATCGCAGCCAGCTCGATCCCCAGCTCCGTGGCTACAACGCCGCTTCCGCCATACGTCGGATAGCACGTGATGCCGATCTTCATAGGTTCACCCGCATTACTCCCCAGTCTTCCGTCTTGCGTTCCTTTTGGACGAGCCGGGCACCTCGCAGGATTCAGTCAAACGCTGGAAGCCCGCTCATTTCTCCGCGTTGAGCCGCCCGAAATGCGTCAGCATCACCTCCGGGTGGCCGCTCACGTAGGCAGGAACCACATCCAGCAGCGCCGCATGCTCGATCACCCGCGACTCACGCAGCCGCGTTCGCACCGCGTCAAGACTCGCATCGATATACCCGGGATGGCACACCAGCTCCCAGGTCCCCTCGGGCATCGCCTCCAGGAGCTGCCGGAGTGCCTGCGACTCGAGCGTGCCCGTCGCCAAGACGCCGACCGCGCCATCTGTCGTGGCGAGGCCAGCCTCACGTACCAGCCGCAGAAACGTCCGAAGCCTCGAACGTAACAGCCTTACCTGCCATAAGCGCTTTGACGCGGATCTCGGAGTTGCCGTCAGCGCCCATTCCGGCTCGAATGGGTTACGAATCGCGCCTACTCCACACGCTCGCGCCGCCCGCAACAACGGCCGCAGCACGCGCACAAAGATGTGGGTGTGCTTATGCGTATCTACATGAGTTACATAAATTCCGGCGGCCTGCAGGCGCCGGATTTGCGCCGTCGCTTCCGCTTCAATCTCGTCCTGGGAAATTTTTCCCCGCATCAGGTCACGGACAAACGCTCCCAGCGTCGGGCGGAACTCGGCCGACGCCCCGGCCAGCCCGCGAATCTCGCTCACCGGCAACGCCGGCCTGCCATCCACCAGCACAACATGACACCCCACACCGAGCCCGGGGTGCCTTGCTGCTTCTTCCGCTGCCGCCTTGAACCCGTCTCCAGTTGCCATTAGCGTCGCAGATGTCAGCGCACCCGCTTCCTGCAATTCGACAACAGACCGGTTGACGCCGGGTGTCAGCCCGAAATCGTCAGCATTGAGAATCAGGGAGGGCACGCAACTCACGATAACACCGAGGTGCTATGGCAATTTCTTGTCGTATTTTCTTACACTTCAGTTGGCTAGTTCTCAAGACGTGTCAACCAGCAACACGACACTCAGAAAGGATGGTGCCGATAGCAGGAGCTGTTTTGAGGTTTTGCTTAGGTTGGATTCTGCCTGTGTATGGTTCTCGCTCTCAAGCCTTATCTGATACTGAGCCCGGTGCTGTGACATTTTCGGAAGTGCGGTAGCTGAACCGTTAACTTAAAGAGCGGCACAGATCACCCGAAAATGTCGTAGAATCTTGGAAGTATGCCGCCTCTAGAGCAGATAGGGCGGCGCAGTTCTTCCGGTTCGATCCGGGCGGTTAGCTCAGCTGGTTAGAGCGCCTGCCTTACAAGCAGGAAGTCGGGGGTTCGAGTCCCTCACTGCCCACCATGCATCTCCTCGCATGAATTGACGTCAGGCTGTTTTTTCTAGGGCAACACCTGAAGAACACAACCAGATAGACACCAACGGTATGTGCCTCCCGGTGCTCGGCTTTCGAGCTCTTGCTGAACGTTGAAACGAGATGCAATTTTTGCCGATAACACTCTTGGTTGTGCATGCAAAATACTCTGCTTGACATTCTGATCCTCGGGTTACTGGTGTTGCTCTTCGGGTCGATCTATCTCACCCGTCCCAGTGCACGCCTGCGCTACTGGATCATCGGCTGGCTCTTTGTCCTTGCGCACTTCGCCATCCTGCTCATCAACCCGGCAACCGATAGCGGAGTAGCTCTTGCCGCCTCCGCCGGACTGAGCGCCCTTCTTCTTAGCGCCGTCTCTTTCATGCTCGCCGCGCATCGCGTGCGTCTTGGTCTGAAGATCGGACTCCTGCATGTTGCAGTGCTCTCGTTTCCTGCGATCGTTTACATCTTCGCCGCGGTCTTTGATGTCGCCCGCGCGCCCGTGCTCGTCGCCCTTGGCGTAGTCGCCGAGGCCGGCGTCATCGTTGTTTTCCGGCGTCTCTGGATGCGTCACCGCATCGTGCAGCAATTCGCCTGGCTCTCTGCCGTCGCTACAGTTTGCTGGATCGTCTACGTCGTGCTTCACGGGCAGGCATGGATCGGCGCCTACGCCTTTCTTACCCAATTCTTTCTCATCAATGCTGTCCTCTACCGGCACGATTTCCGACGCTGGTCCATGGGTGTCATCACCGCGGTGGGCGGCCTGGTCGCGTGGGCTGCCGTCTTCCCCTGCGCTCTGGCGATGGCCGCATTCTTCCCCCATCATTCCGTCTCCAGCGAGCTGTGGAACTTACCCAAATTCTTCGTCGAGTTCGGCATGATCCTCACCCTGCTCGAAAGCGAGATCATTGCCACCAGCAAGCAGCGCGAGGAATACCGCGTGCTCTTCGACGCCAATCCTCTCCCCATGTGGATCACCGAAGTTCACAGCCATAACTTCCTCAAAGTGAACCGTTCGGCGATCCTGCATTATGGCTACTCGGAGGACGAATTTCTCTCCATGTCGCTCGCCGACATCTGTCCTCCCGAAGATGCACCCGAACTTGACGGCCGTCTCAAGAGTGAAAGTGAGGCCACCTTCATCTCTGGTCCCTGGACCCACATGAAGAAGGATGGCACCCGGATTCAGGTGGACACCGCCTCGCACAGCATCCTCTTTGAGGGAGGCAAGGCCCGCTTCACCCTCGCCCAGGACGTCACCGAGCGGCAGCAGCTCCACGACCGCCTCCTGCATCAGGCCAACCACGACGCCCTCACCGGCTTGCCCAACCGGCTGCTCCTCACCGATCGCATGGAGCAGACCCTGGCCTCGGCGGCCCGCTATGGCAATCTGGCCGCGGTCATCTGTCTCGACCTCGATCGCTTCAAGCAGATCAACGACACCTATGGCCACGCGGTTGGCGATCTCTGCCTCAAAAAGCTCGCCGAACGTCTCTGCGCCCGACTCCGCGCATCCGACACCGTTGCCCGTTCCGGCGGGGAGGAGTTCACCGTGTTGCTCGGCGGTCTGTTAACCGCGTCCGACGCGGAAGTAGTCGTTGCCGAGCTGCTTTCCGGCATCCGCCAGCCGTTTTTCGTCGACGGCTACAACCTCGACATCTCCGCCAGCATTGGCATCGCGCTGTACCCCACTGACGGTACCGACGCGCAGGCGCTCTGGCGCTCGGCCGACACCGCCATGTACCGGGCAAAGCATTCCGGCGGCAACCAGTACGTCTTCGTCTCGAATGAGATCTCTGCTTCTGCCTCCGAAGCGAACGAAATCGAAGTCTGCCTTCGTCATGCGTTGAGAGAAGACGGCTTTGAAATGTATTACCAGCCCCAGTTCACAATGGACGGCTCCCTCTGCGGGCTTGAAGCGCTGCTCCGCCTGCACCACCCGGTCGAGGGCATGATTCCGCCCCGCCGCTTCATTCCCGTCGCCGAAGAAAGCGGCCTGATTGTGCCCATCGGCAATTGGGTTCTCGAAGAAGTCTGCCGCCAGATCACCGAATGGCAGCGTCAGGGCCTGCCCCCGGTTCGAATCGCGCTCAACGTTTCTCCGCTGCAGTTCATGCGCGCTGACTTTTCCGTCCAGGTTCGCGCCGTTCTGGCCGCCTTTCAAATCGATCCTGGCCTCATCGAGCTCGAACTGACGGAAACCACAGTCATGCGCAAGATGGATGAGATCGCGAGGCAAATGCTCGACCTTTCCAGCATCGGCGTGCATTTTTCCGTCGACGATTTCGGAACCGGTTACTCCTCTCTGCGCCATCTGCACCAGCTCCCCATTCAGACCCTCAAAATCGATCGTTCCTTCATCGAGCGGATCGGCGATCCCAACGGCACCTACGCCATCGTGCAGGCCATCCTGTCGTTGGCGCACAGCCTGCAAATGCAGGTTGTTGCCGAAGGAGTTGAGCGCAGCGATCAGGTGGAAATCCTGCGCGATCTCAGGTGTGACGTGGTTCAGGGTTTCCTGTGGGGACGCCCCCAGCCCGCAAGTCGCATCCCTGACCTGCTCGCCTCTGGAGTCGCCGACTCATGCGCCCCCGCAATTTCAATGAACCCCTCGCAGTCCCCGCATAGTCAGCACCCATCCCTCGGTTGACCGCAACCCGTCAGCCGTTCAGCGGCGACTGTTGGCGGTCCGATCGTCTCACCCTGCTAAACCCTGATCGCTATTGGCTCTCCTGAGCTCTCGGTTCCCAATCAGCTATAATCCGCGAGGTTGCATTTTGATAACTCCCGGTGCAACTTGCGCTCCAATGTATCCGGATACATTCCTGGAGGATTAGCTCTTGAAGTATGCGTCTTGTCTCCCTCGTCGCGCCGTCTTTCTTGCATTCCTCGCCCTCTTCTCCGCTGGTATCGTGCGCGCCCAGGCAGCCTTCGAGTCGCCCGACCAGGTCATCAAATCCCTGCCGCCGGACGCCGCCAAGGTAGTCACGCGGCTCGGGGAGCTCAGCAATCTCCCATCGGGAGAATGGCGCTACCATGAGGGCGACATTCCCCACGGCGAAAGCCCCTCGCTCGATGATTCTTCCTGGCCGGTAGTAAAGCCGCCTTCCGACAGCTCTACGGAAGCTGTCTGGTATCGCCAGTGGATCGAGGTTCCGAAGACGCTTTCCGGGTACGACCTCACCGGCGCCCGCATCTGGTTCCAGTTCCGCGCTGAAGCGAATGGGCCCATGCCCGAAATCGTCTACTTCAACGGGCGCCGCGTCGCTCTCGGCGACGACCTCGAGCCCATCGTTCTATTTGATAACGCGAAACCCGGCGACCGCGTTCTTGTAGCCGTCAAGCTGCTCGCCACTGTGGACAAGAAGCGCTTCCGCGGTGCGCCCATGAAGATTGATTTCTCCGCTACCCGCCCCAACCCCGAAGACGAGCGCAAGGAATTCATCTCCGCCGCTCTCCTCATCCCCAGCCTGTCTACAAACGTCTCTGCCGACCAGGCCACTCTCCTTAAAGCCATCACCTCTGTCGACCTGGGCGCTCTCGATGCGGCAAACCAGGAGAAGTTCGACGCCTCCCTGAAACAGGCGCAGTCGACTCTCGAAGCCCTCCGCCCGATGATGCAGCAGGCCACGCTGCACCTCACCGGCAACTCACACATCGATGCCGCCTGGCTCTGGCCGTGGACGGAGACCGTCGACGTCGTCAAACGCACCTTCTCGACTGCGTTGCAGTTGATGAACGAGTATCCCAACTACACCTTCACCCAATCCGCTGCTCAATACAACGAGTGGATGGCCGACAAATATCCCGCGATCAACGATCAGATCAAGCGCCGCATCAAGGAGGGCCGCTGGGAGATCGTCGGTGGCATGTGGGTCGAGCCCGATCTGAACATGCCCGACGGTGAATCGACCGCCCGCTCCCTGCTCATCGGCAAGCGCTGGTACCAGCACGAATACGGCGTCGACGTCCGCATCGGCTGGAATCCCGACTCCTTCGGATACAACTGGCAACTGCCCCAGATCTACAAGAAATCCGGCGTCGACTATTTCGTCACCCAGAAGATGGACTGGAACGACGCCAACAAGTTGCCCTATTACTTCAAGCTTTTCTGGTGGGAGTCGCCTGACGGCAGCAAGGTTCTTACCTACTTCCCGCACGATTACGCCAACAACAATCTCGACATCGTGCGTCTGTCTGCCGATCTCGCTCAGGCTCGCAAAGTTGCTCCCGGCATGAATGACATGATGGACCTCTACGGCATCGGCGATCACGGCGGTGGCCCCACTCGCGCCATCCTCGACGAAGGCGATCATTGGGCAACCGGCGACAAAGTCGTTCCCAAGATGCAGTACGGCACCGCCCAGACCTATTTCTCTTCCGTCGAAAAGGAGCTCGCGCCGTCTTCTCCGGAGTGGGACTACAAGAGCATCGCTGCCGGCTACCATAAGCCGCCCGCGGTTGCCGGCGAAATCGCCATCCCCACCTGGAAAGACGAAATGTACTTCGAGTACCACCGCGGGGTAATGACCACCCAGGCCAACCACAAGCGCAACATGCGCGAAAGTTCGGAGTGGGCGCTCGATGCCGAGAAATACGCATCTCTCGCATGGCTCGATGGCAAAAAATATCCCGGCGACGAATTGACTGAAGCCTGGAAGAAGATCACCTTCAATCAGTTTCATGACCTTGCCGCCGGCTCCGGCATCGGCATTATCTACAAGGACGCGCAGCGCGACTATGATCAGGTCCGCTGGGCGACCAACGAGATCTCAGCGCGCTGCAATGAAGACTGTTGCCGCGCGCGTTAACACCAGCGGCGGTCAGGGTGTTCCCGTCTTCGTCTTCAATTCGCTCGCATGGGAGCGCTCCGGACTCGTCACCGTCAGCGTCCAGCTCCCCGACCCAACCTCCAGCGTCTCCGTGCTTGACTCTGAAGGCCACGTCCTGCCGTCACAGATTCTTTCGAGTGACGCCGGCACCCACACCTTCAAACTCCTCATCCAGGCTCACCACGTCCCATCAATGGGATACGAAGTCCTGCATGTCGTGCCCGGCACCAGGCCTTTCCAAAGTGACCTCAAGGCCGACGGCCTCACTCTGGAAAACTCGCTGCTGCGTGTCACCGTCGACAAAAGCACCGGCTGCATCACCAGCCTCTACGACAAGAAGAGCAACTTTGAATCCATCGCCTCCGGCGGCTGCGGCAACGAGCTCCAGTTGTTCCGCGACACACCGAAAGACTACGACGCCTGGAACATCGACCCCGGCACCCTCGACCAGCCACCGGCCAAACCTGGCGCCGATTCCGTGGAGCTCGTAGACCACGGGCCTCTCACCGCCTCCATTCGCGTCACACGCCACACGCAGAACTCGAAATTCGTGCAGGAGATTGTTCTTCACTCCGGCTCTGATCAGGTTGACGTCGTTAACGACATCGACTGGCACGAAACCCACGAACTCCTGAAGGTCGCATTTCCTCTTGCCGCTTCCAGTCCGATGGCTACCTACGAAATTCCCTACGGAACCATCGATCGTCCCACCACGCGCAACAACAGCTGGGAGAAGGCGCAGTTCGAAGTCCCCGCTCTCCGCTGGGCCGATCTCGGCGATGGGAAACACGGCTTCAGTCTCATAAACGAATCGAAGTATGGGTATGACGCGCGAGATAACGTGTTGCGACTCTCCCTCCTCCGCTCGCCGGTCTGGCCTGACCCCGAAGCCGACCGCGGCCACCATCACTTCAGCTTCGCGCTCTATCCGCATGCCGGCGACTGGAAGCAGGCGCTTACAGTCCGTCACGGATACGAATTCAATTACCACCTCGATGCCATGCAAGTCGGCTCACACACCGGTGCCATGCCGGCCCGTCACTCCTTCGTTTCAGCGTCGCCCGACAACGTCGTTCTCACCGCCATGAAGAAGGCCGAGGACAGCGACAGCCTCGTCTTTCATCTGTATGAATGGGCAGGGAAGTCCGGTGCCATCGAACTCTCCGTCCCCCCGGGGGCAACCGGAGCGACCGAAACGAATCTGCTTGAGCAGCCTCAGGGCTCCCCGCTCGCGATTTCAGGAAACAAGGTCAGCGTTCCTGTTAAACCTTACGAAATCGTAGCTGTACGTGTGGATTATTCGCCGCACGCGCAAAAATAAGAGTAATCCGGCCCGTCCTTGCCGACGAGTTTTGTTCGGGGGGGCGGCCGGTTGTGTTTGACCTTAAGTGCCGCCTTCGTTAGACTCTAGTTACGCAGTTACTTTCCAGAGAAGAGCCCTGTTCGCAGAGTCGTGCCATCCATAATCGGATGAGTGTGTGTAGGAGACGCGCACTTGGTTTTGTCCCCGCCACCGCATCAGCAGTTGTGCAGTTCCGTACGATCCGGCATAACTTCCAGATGAGAGCGAGTTTTCAGCTGATCACAAGAAGCCCAATTGTCCCCGATAGGTTGTCGATACGGACGCATCTGCTGCTGCTCTTTGCCCTGGATACTCTATCGCATTTGTAAGGTCGGTTTTCTGATCGCTACCCGTGCGATAGGAACGTTTGGGGAACTGCCTCAGGAAGGTTGTAGTTCAAATTAAAAAGTATCCCGGACGGCCTCGATGGGAAGATTGAAGGATCGGGCTCCGGTATAAGGCAAAGTCACTGTTACAGATGGACTCCCCGAGATCACCTCGATTTTGCGGAGTTTTTGCTGGTTTTTCCTGCGCTCCTCTTGGTGAGGACGCAGATGGCCTGAGCACAGGCCGACCATAAGGAGCGCATAGGGATGCAAGGCTGGGCAGTTCCCCCCCAGGGACCACAGCAAGCGGTAAGCGGCGGCACAGCACCAGTCGCAGGTCATTCTGTTATCACGCCTGCCGACTTTCGCAAGATTCTTATCAAGCGCAAGTGGGTTATCATCATCGGGCTCGCCATCGGCATTGCCTACGCCATCTTCTACATTGTCACCACAGTCCCCCAATACGAAGCGACTGCCCGTCTCCATATCGATCTGAGCCGGTCGACCAACATCGGCATCGAAGATTTGATCGAGCAGAAGCTCGGCGGAGGCGAGGATACCGCCGAGAAGCTTCAAACAGAAATCCGTATCATGCAGAGTGAGTCCGTGGTCATGGAAGTGATCAATTCGCTCGATCTCTACCATAAGCGCCCTTTCTCGGAGCTGTTTAAAGAGCACCCCTATGACGGCACGCTTTCGCCCGTCCAGCGCTTCAAGTTGATAACTGCCTTTCAGAACGCAACGAAAGTGATGGTTCTGCCCAACACGGAAATCGTGGAAGTTCACTTCCAGAACTCCGATCCCTGCCGTAGCGGCGAACATCGCCAATTCCATCGTCGATGCCTACCTCGATCGCGATCTGCGATCGAGATTCGAAGGCACTACGCGCGTCTCCAAGTGGCTTACCAACCAGTTGACGACAGTCAAGAAGCAGGTCGAGGATTCACAGAAGTCTCTGACGGATTATCAGCGCCAGAACAATCTCCTCCAACTCGACGCTCAGGGTGGAAACCTGCTTACCGACAGCCTGCGCACAGTGAATCAGCAGCTCGCCGAAGCGGAAGCCGATCGCATTGTGAAAGAAGCGCGCTACAAGATGGCGCAAACCCGCAATCCCGATCTGCTCATCTCAGTCGCACCCGGCACCGTACTCGGCGGTCTTCGCTCGCAACAGGCCGAGCTGATGGTGCAGGCGGCACAATTGAAATCGAAGTTTGGTCCCGATTATCCCAAGGTGCGCGAACTCGACAAGCAGTTGACCAGTGTCCAAGCCGACATCGATTCGGAAATCAACGACCTGACCAAACGCTTCCAGGAGGAATACAACGCCGCAGTCAAGACCGAGTCGCTGCTGCAGGAACGCCTGAACACGACCAAGCAGGAAGCCTTCAAGGAAAACGAGTCGGCTGCTCAATTCGAGATTCTGAAGCATGGCGCTGAATCTGCTTCGGAGCTCTACGACGGACTGCAGATGAAGCTCAAGGAGGCGGGCATCACTGCCGGCCTGAACTCCAACAACGTCGACATCATTGACCGCGCAAGTATTCCTCCCTATCCCATTCTTCCGAAGAAGCGCTCCGCGCTCATCTTCGGATTCCTCGGGGGCCTCATCGGCGGCATTGCCTTGGCGTTCTTCTTCGAGAGCCTCGATGACACCATCCGCACCTCCGATGATGCTGAAGCAATCTCTCAACTCCCCACTCTTGCCGTCATTCCCCACTTCGTCGTAGCAGGACGCAAGGGCGCTCCCACAACTCCGAGCGCCAAGGCGGAGCAGCAGCGTCTTCTGAAGGTGTCGCCCGATCTGGTTTCTTACGTCGATCCGCAATCGATCGCCGCTGAGGGTTTTCGCACCTTCCGGTCTTCGATCCTGCTGTCCGCCGTCGATCACGAGCCCAAGTTGCTGTTGATCACCAGCAGCTTCGCCGCTGAGGGCAAGTCGACCTGTGCCGCTAACCTCGCGATCTCCTTTGCTCAACGGTCCGCCCGTGTCCTGCTGGTTGATACCGATCTCCGCAAAGGCACGTTGCATATGAAATTTCGGCTTTCGAACCGTGCCGGACTCTCCACGCTTCTGTCTCGTGAGTCTGGCGCAGAGGCATACGAACATCCGCTGCCTGAGCTCCCCAATCTCACCGTACTGTCGCGTGGCCCGATTGCGCCTAACCCCGGCGAGATGCTGGCCTCTCGCGCCATGGAAGAGCTGCTCACGCAGTGGCGCTCGGAATACGAGCACATCATTCTGGACTCCTCCCCGATCCTTGCTGTTGCCGATACGTTGAGCCTGGCTCCGCAGGTTGATGCCGCCTTCATCCTTGTGCGTTCCGGTGTGACACGCAAACGAGCGCTGATCCGAGTCCGCGAACAGTTGCGCCGCGCCAGCGGGCGCGTGCTGGGCACAGTGATCAACGACGTCGATCTGCGGATGGAAAATTACTACACCTATTCGAAGCGCTACGATTACGGATACAAGAGCAATTACGGAGCCGGGTATGGAGTTACCGATGACGAGAAATAACCCTCGGAGCAACGGTCTTCCTGGACTTCTGGTTTTCGCTCTCTGCTTCGGTATTGCCGTCGCGGGATGGGGCCAGAGCGATCCTGTTACGTCTACTCCATCACAATCCGATTCCGCTCAGACAGGTGCCGCTCAGGCGGATCAGCAGTCCAGCCGTCCACCAACCATCGCTATCGGTGCGGGTGACCAGGTAGATGTCGAAGTCTTCGATACTCCTGAGCTTTCCGGCACATCTCGGGTAAGCCAGACCGGCGAAATCAATATTCCCGTTCTGGGCAACGTGCAGGTCGCCGATCTTACACCTAATCAGGCTGCCCGCAAGATTGAAGCGCAATTGAAATCGAAAGGCATTCTGATTGACCCGCACGTAACCGTGTCGATCGCCGAGTACGCTACCCAGGGTGCTACAGTGACCGGTGAAGTGCGCACTCCCGGCGTGTATCCAACGCTGGGGAGCCGAAGACTGCTCGACATGATCGCCCTGGCCGGAGGAGTAGCTCCTACAGCGGGCCGGGTCGCAACAATTATCCATCGGGATGACCCTCAGCATCCTCACGACGTGCATCTGGTTGCAAACAACAACGCTTTGGATGCGCAGGAAAATCCCGTCATTTATCCCGGTGACACGGTGGTGATCGATAAGGCCGGAATCATCTATATCATGGGTGACGTCGGCAAAGCGGGCGGATACCTGATAGACAACAATGAGCACCTCTCGCTGTTGCAGGCGCTCACTCTGGCCGGTGGATGGACCAAGACCTCGGCCCAGAGCAAGGTGATATTGATTCGGAAAGTTCCGCAAGGCAGGGAAGAGATCAAGCTCGATGTCAGCCATGTCGTGCATGGCGAGCAGGCCGACATCAAAGTTGCCAACGGCGACATCGTTTACGTTCCCTCGAGTATCGGCAAAATCTTTGCCTATCAGGGAATCGAGTTCGGTGCTCCAGGGCGCAGAGCAGGCTATCGTGTACGGAGCGGTCTACAAATAGAAGTCACGCTTCCCTTGTC
This sequence comes from uncultured Acidobacteriaceae bacterium, assembly GCA_963725225.1. Lineage (GTDB taxonomy): Bacteria > Acidobacteriota > Terriglobia > Terriglobales > Acidobacteriaceae > Silvibacterium. The sequence goes on along the minus strand of CAVRXY010000013.1, from coordinate 61,800 downwards.
TGATCCGCGGAGGTCCCAGGCAATCCCAGGAGAAATGACGCACAATTGAACGCCATCAGGACAGCGTCGCCGGCAATGCAGTTTGATTCGCCGTTACTCTCTTCCCGCCAATTGGGCGAGAACCTCGCGCCACCTCGCACAATTTACGTTATTCACCTTCCGGCAATCCTCACTGTTGCTGCTCTTGTCAGTTGGATCGTTAGCTCGGAACTAGCCATGGTTGCCGCCGCTACCGTTGCCGCTGTCGTTGCGCTTTATATGCTTTGGGATTGGTTACTGCGCGAAGGACCCACGCGCTTTTCCACCCTCTTGGCGATCACCCTTCTTCTTGGTTATGGGCTGGGAGCCGTGAATACATGGCTGACGCTCCCCAGGGGCAACCTGTCTTTGGCGGAGTTTCTTGGCTCCGATGAAGGCGTTCTCGCCCGGGGCATGGCTGGGGTACTCCTTTCAGCAGCACCGCTCTGTCTTCTTCGGCGAATTGTACGAACGGCCGCTCTTTGGGCGGGAATTTCGAATCCCGCTCGACCAGCAGACGTACATGCTCATATTTCTCGGCACCGTGGCGACAGTGATAGGCTTCGCGACCGGTTCGCTGGGCTACGGGGGAGCTCAAAATACTTACGGAGAGCAATTGAGTGTCGCGGCGTCTCTCCTCCCGTGGATTTTTCCCCCTCTGACCGCACTCGCTATTGCCGTCTTCGTTGTCACTTCCCGGGGTTTCTCTAAACTGCTGACCGGAACCTGCGTGTTTGTTTTGTGTGCCTGCATGATGGTGGTTGGCAGACGGATCATGGTCTACACCGCGATGGAAGTGTTCTTTGCATTGCGGCTTACCGGGTATCGGCTGAAGGGAACCCTCTTCAAGAAGGCGCTCTTGTTTCTCACATTAGGAGGCTTCTTAGCGATTGGAGTGACGGTCTTTATGTTGATTCGCTTGGCGGGTTTTCAAAATCCTCATGAACCCAGTAGTCTGGCTCTCGGACACCGGATCGAGACCGCTAATGAGCTGGGTTGAAGATGGGACCGCTTTGACTCGTGCCACTGAAGCAAACCAGAGCAATGTACAAAAGAGAACCTTCGTACTGGGCTTCTTCGCCGACGTTTTGGAGGGTAGCTCTAGACACACACCCGCTCTGGGTCAGGATCTCGCAGGATACACCTCGGACGCCATTCCCAGACTTCTTAATCCAGACAAGGACCTCAGCTTCGGCGAAGAGGGACTCGCTGACGGATTGTTCGGATTGACCTATACTGACGCGGCGAACTCCATTATCACAAATGGTGCCGTCGATTTCGGTCTTTTGGGCGTAATTGCGTATCCGTTGCTTATAGTTGTGCTTATTCGAGTCTCTATTGAGGTATTTGCTCGTTTTCTTCCAGCGTTGCCCCTGTCGATCATAGTGTTGGGAACAATTTTTACGCTGTTGCAGACCGAGTCTGGCACCTCCGCCTACTTCCTTACATCAGGAACGAGATAATATTTGCGATTATCCTATTCATCTACACGCGCTTACCGAAAATTGGATTACGGAATAATTAGTTTTCCGACGATCACGATAAAATAAGCCATGGATCGAGGGTTCACTCCAACTAGGCGGATCGTCCTCAGTTTGATTCTGAGCTGCGCCAGCATCGCCTGCGGCCAGAATGCTTCTGTCTTGCCGCCGAGCGGTGTCAATTCCTCGTCTTCTTCGGCAGGTTCAAGCGGACTCGAACTCAGTTGATTATTCCGTTTCTGGCAGTCTTCCCATTGTCGGAACTGGCTCTTCCGTCTCAAGCATCGGCGTCAGCGCGTCGCCCTCCGCTGTCTTTACGGGCCCCTCCTCCGGCGGCGGAAAAGGTGCGGCGTCTTCGGCAGCCGCTAGCGCTTGGGGCAAGTCTTCCGGCGGCTGGGGTCATTCCCCGTCGACCGCTGCTGGCCGATCTGAATCGGCAGGACGCAGTATTCTGACTACCGCCCATGGGACTGCCTCCTCAAGCGGGGCCGGAGCCAGCCATGCACGGCAGGCCGGTTTGAGCGTTACTCCTTCCGGACACTCAGGACTTGGGTCCAACTGACCGGCAACAAACTGCAATCCTCACCGGCCTTTGCCAAGGTCTCCGGCGGCAAAGCATCCTCCCGGTCGAATGGCAGAGAAGAGGCTTCGGTCGGCGGAGGATCAGGATCGGGTAGTGGTGGGTACGCCACGGACTTTCCGGATAGCACGAAGAATACCGCGGTTATCAGTCCTCCGGACTCGGCCAACCAGAGTCTCTTCACCTTTGAGCCCTCTCTCAATCATGAATTCCCCGACTTGGCCGACCATCACTTTCTCCACCCAACTCTCCGGGTGGGAGCCGGAAAGTCCTCCGGTCAACAAAAAGAAGACCTATACCGGCGAATTGAACACCGCCTGACCCAATACAGGGAGGCAGAAGTCCCGAGCAATGGTGTCAAGACGGAAAAGCATACAGTCATTCGGAAGATAGTCGACCGGATCCGGAGACAAACTGAATAAGTGAGAGTGTAGATTGACAAATCGTTATCTTCTGGTCATGACGGCGTGCGTGGATCCGAGCAAAGGGCATTACAGGCTGAAGCGCGCCGACCCCAGCGTTCGCCTGGAAGATTACAAAATCGCATTTCGATACTGGCTGAGCTTACCGGATAAGCGAATCCAGAATATTTTGCTGATCGAAAACTCAGGTTATCCGCTCGACAGCCTGAAGGAGATTGCAGAACGGGAGAATCCGCTTAAGAAAACCGTGGAGTTTATCAGTCTGGACTGCAACTGGTACCCAGTCGGGGGTCATTATGGTTATGCGGAATTGCGGATGCTCGACTTGGGGTTGCAGCAAAGCAAACTGAGAGATTCGACAACGCACATGATCAAGGTATCCGGTCGATTCAAGTTCACTGCCCTGGGCAAGCTGCTCGATCGCCTGCCGGATGGTTTTGATGCGGTCGCCGATACAAGAGCGTGGCGAACACTGCGCCACAAGCATCCGCGCCCGAACGTTACCACGCAGATAATCCTATTTGCGCATGATTTCTATAAGAAATATCTACAGGACTGCTACCGTGAGCTGGAATCGGGAACGAGACGCACATGGAAGGGATCTATTACGTAAAGTTGCTGGAATTGTCCAAAACACACAAGGTTATTTTCAGGTTTCCTTGTAATGTGTCCCCACTGGGTTTCCCTGCACATCGTGAGGCAGCGTACACGGATCCTAAACAGCTTATGATTGACGGGATGCGCGCTGTCGCCCGGCGCGTACTACCCAATTGGTGGATCTGACGATTTCATTATTCAGCTAGTATTGTGTCCCATAAATAACTTGCAATAGAAAAGGTTTGCAAATACTCTTGGGTATGTCGATCGGACGTCCCAAGCCTGTTCTTGAACTGAAGGCGGAAGAGCGCGAGGAACTGAGTGGATTTGCGACTTCGCGCAGCCTTCCCCATGCGCTGGTATCGCGGGCCAAACTGGTGCTTTGGTCTGGTGAAGGACACTCCAACTCGGAGATTGCCGCGCGCCTGGATTGGTCGAAAGCAACGGTAGGCAAGTGGCGGCAGCGGTTCATCAGATATCGTATTCAGGGCCTTTATGATGAACTGCGACCTGGGCGTCCACGCACGATTTCCGACGAGAAGGTTGCCGCGCTGCTGCGGCGCACGCTGAAAGTCAAACCACCTGCCGGAACACACTGGAGCGTTCGACAAGCAGCGGAAGCCAACCGTCTGTCGAAATCGACCGTTCACCGGGTGTTTCAGACCTTTGCCCTGCAGCCCCATCGCACGAAGACATTCAAGCTGTCCAACGACCCGTTTTTTGTGGAGAAGGTACGCGATATCGTCGCCCTGTACCTGAACCCTCCAGACCACGCGATCGTGCTGGCGGTGGATGAGAAGTCGCAGATCCAGGCCCTCAGCCGCACCCAGCCTGTGCTGCCCATGGGGTTGGGCTACGTGGAGGGTGTCACGCATGACTATGTCCGCCATGGCACCACCACCCTGTTTGCAGCCCTCGACATCGCCACTGGAACCGTGTTCACCGACTGCAAGCCCCGGCACCGACACCAGGAATTCCTTAGCTTTCTGAAGCGGATCGATGGCGCCGTTCCTCCACATCTGGATGTGCATTTGATCGTGGATAATTACGCCACCCACAAACATGCCAAAGTGCGCGCCTGGTTGGCCGAGCGACCTCGCTTCCAAGTCCACTACACACCGACCTATTCGTCATGGCTTAACCAAGTCGAACGTTGGTTCGGCCTCATCACTCAGCAGGCGATCCGCCGCGGAAGTTTCCGCAGCGTCCGCGAACTGATCCGACGCATCAACGATTTCGTTCAGCACTACAACCGCAACTCCCGCCCCTTTGTCTGGACTGCGACTGCCGATTCCATCTTCCAGAAGCTCACCAGACTTTGCTCATGTATTTCGGGGACACAACACTAGTCTCCTGAGTCATAAATAGATTGCATATAGATGCGGTGGTTCTATGGTGAGGTATGAAGCCTCGTCGTGGACGGCCGAAGAAGCATGCGCTGTTAGTGAGCCCGGTGCAAAGGGCCGAGCTGGAGCGCATAGCGCGGCCCTTCGAACGGGGCCCTTTCTCCAATGAGCCAACCTACATCACCCGCTCAATTAGCAGCGACTCGATCACGCACCGGCTTGCTGCGGCTTGTCCTGTGAATTCCGCGGCACCCGCGAAATCTTCTCCACCACGTCCTGTCCCTCCACCACCTCGCCGAAGATGGTGTGCTTGCCTGTCAACCAGTCCGTGGGAGCCACTGTGATAAAGAACTGTGAGCCATTCGTGTTCGGCCCCGCATTGGCCATCGCCAGCTTGCCCGGCACGTTGAACTTGTGCGGAGATCCCTTCGTCTCATCCGCAAACTTATAACCCGGTCCGCCCATCCCATTTCCCGCCGGATCTCCGCCTTGAATCATGAAGTCGGGAATCACGCGGTGAAAGATTGTTCCATCGTAGAGCTTATCTTTGCTCTTCTTGCTCGTCACCGGATGCGTCCACTCCCGTGTTCCCTCGGCGAGCTCTATAAAGTTGGCAACCGTATTTGGCGCTTCCTCTGGAAACAACTGGCAGACGATCTGCCCTTCACTGGTTTTGAAGACGGCATAGGTTCCGGGTTTACGTGACATGATGAACTCCTTCAGTTGTGTTGAACTTATTGAGGTTTCGCCGCCTGCGAAGCGCCGTTTGCAGATGAAGGCGCGTTGCCGGCCGAGGGTGTTGCGCCCTGCGAGGCCGAAACGGGCGATGGCGGCATAGGCTGACCTTCGCGCACGATGGTCACTTTCTTCAGAATGACCGGATCAATTGGCTTGTCCTGCCCATCGCGCTCCACCCGCGCAATCGACTTCACCACCAGCACGCTCGACTCGTCGCACTGCCCGAAGATCGTGTGCTTCTGGTTCAGATACTCCGTCGGCACTTCGGTAATAAAGAACTGCGAGCCATTCGTGTTCGGGCCCGAGTTCGCCATCGCCAGCCGCCCCGGCACGTCAAAATTCAGGTTGGAATCGAACTCGTCCTTGAAGTAATATCCCGGATCGCCCATTCCCGTTCCCAGCGGATCACCGCCCTGGATCATGAAGTCCGGAATTACCCGGTGGAACGTCGTCCCGTTATACAGCGGCTTCCCATGCATCTTCTGCTTGGTGTCAGGATTGGTCCAGTCCTTCGTACCCTCGGCCAGTCCGATAAAGTTCGCCACCGTCTCCGGAGCTTCCTTCGCGAACAGCTTGCAAGTGATACGGCCCATCGACGTGTCGAGCACCGCCGTTGGGCCTGTCGGCTGCGGGCTCACTTGCGCCTGCGAGCCCGGCGAGTCGGGCAGGTCCTGGCTCGCAGGGGGGCTCGCGGCCGGACTCGACGCCGGAGGAGTAGAAGCTGGAGGAGTGGCCTGCTGCGTGACACCGGCTTGAACAACGGCGAGCAGAAACAGCAGAACGGAGGCAAAACGGACCGTCGTTTTCATGCAAATTCCCAAGAGGACAGACTACCGCGCCGGGCTCTCCTTCGCAAACTGCGTCCGCGCATCGTGCAGACGCCGAAAGATCCGATCCTCCCCAATTTCTTGCGTAAGATGGTGCCGGTCCATATCCGCTTTTAGCTCCGACTGCACACGCGCGAACCCCATTACGACGCCATGTGAAGCCAGCTCGCGGTGCACTTCACAGATCACCCGCGAAGCGCTGTAGTCTACGCGCGTAATCGCCTCGGCGTCGATCACCACCCACCGCACATCCGGCGTGGCCAGGTCTCGCACCTCTTGTGCGAACCGGTCCGCATTCGCATAGAAGAGGGCCGCACCGAATCGATAAATCACTAGGCCCGGCTGCGTCACTGTACCCACCACTGGCGCAACCGTATCCCACGTCTTCGCGTCATTCAGAATCAGCACACCCGTGTCCGGATGGTAGCTGTGGTGCACAATCCTCAGCAGCGAGATCACCATCGCCAGCACGATGCCCTGTTCCACTCCCACCACAACGACACAGGCAGCCGTCGCAATAGCCAGCGCGAATTCCTGTGGGCTCTCCGTCCGAATCGACCAGAGCTTACGCAGGTCGATCAGCCGCACGGCGATAAGAAACACAATCGCCCCCAGCACGCAGTGCGGAAGATATTCGAGTGGCTTCGTCGCGAAGAGCAGCACCAGTGCCACCACCGCCGCCGTCGAAACCTGTGCCATCTGGCCCCGCCCGCCCGCGCCCTCCACCATGGCCGTCTGCGTTGGGCTCCCGTTCACCACGAACGTCCCGCTCAGCGCCGCGGCCGCATTAGCCGCCGACAACCCGACCAGGTCCATATTCTCGTCCAGCTCTTGCCCATGCCGTTCAGCGTAGATGCGCGCCGTAGCCGCGCTCTGAGTCAGGATCATCACCGCGCAAGCGCCAGATACTCCAGTCGACCGACTCAACCTCTTTCCACCCTGGCCACGGAAAGCCGAAGTGCGGCAATCCGCCGGCAACCGGCCCGATCACGGCGATGCCATGAGCCGAAAATTGCCACCACGCGCTCGCCGCAATCGCCCCCGATACGGCGATCAGCGCGCCCGGCGCCTTCGGCGAAAGATGCCGCATGCCGAGGATTACCGCGAGCACTGCAAGCGAAAGAGCCAGTGTCGGCAGATGCACATGCGGCAGGCCGCGAACGACTTCAGCGACCTGCACAACCGGCCGCCGCGAATGTACCGGAACCCCCAGCATCTGCCCCAACACCGTGAAGCCGACCTGAAATCCCACGCCGGTCAGAAACCCCACCAGCGCCGTCTGCGATAGAAAATCCGCTAGAAAGCCCAGCCGCAGCAGTCGCGCCAGCAGCAGCCACGCCGCCGTCAACAGCGCCACCGTCGACGCCAGCGCAACATACTGCGCGCTTCCGGTCGGCGCCATCTGGGAGAGACCCCCAGCGAGAATCGCCGCTGTCGCCGAGTCGGCGGCAACCACCAGGTATCGGGAGGATCCAAACGCCGCGAACGCCACCAGCGGCAGCAGCAGCGTGTACAGCCCCGTTACCACCGGGGTTCCGGCGATCTTTGTGTAGCCGAGCGATTGTGGAATATTTACTGCCGCAAGCTGCACTCCGGCAGCCGCATCGCGGATCACTCCCGACCACGTCAAAGGCCGAACGCTTTGGAAGAGACTCTGCCAGCCGCCTCTCGAACGCGACGGCCTGGCTCCCGAACCTTCGTCCACTCGACCCTGCTCCTCGGGCTTAGGTATTTGAATGCATCAGATTTTGATAAAAATCCGCCGCCGGTAAAGCACATAAGCCGGCAGCCAGCAGACCGCGACAAATCCAAGTGAGTACAGTAGCGAAGCAAACGCCGGATCGGGCACGACCGCGAGAATCGAATGATACAGCCACTGTTGCAAATTCCCGCCCGAGCTCATGTGAATGTTGTCGATCGCGCCCGCCAGCAACTCGGAAAACACGTACGCCACAATCGCGTTCATTCCAAACACCAGCAGCGGCATAAATGTCCGCGACTTCCTCGCCCTGTCCTCGCTGGTCTCAGGAGCCCGCATGATATCCACCACCCACATCGAAAGCGCCAGCAGCAGCAGACTCAGTCCGCCGGCAAACAGCACAAACGAGCTCGTCCACAGCTTCTTGTTCAGCGGGAACCAGATATTCCAGATCCCGCCCGCCAGCACGCACGTCATCCCCGCGACAGCAATGCCGCGAGCCTTCTCAACAACACTCCGTCCTGTCCGCAGCCAGATGCCCGTCAGCATGCCCATCAGCGCCGTTGCTACCGCGGGAATCGTGCTCAGCAGCCCCTCAGGATCGCGCGTCCGCTCGTACAGATGCGACGCCGGAAAGATATGCCGGTCTAGCCACGCCACCAGGTTGGCGTCGCGGTCGAGGAAGGGAATATCGCGGCCTGGCATCCCGTATCCCGGCACCGGAACATAGCGCATCAGCACCCAGTACGTCCCCAGCGCCGCCACCGCCAGCACCAGCTTGCTCTTCCACCCAGGACTGATCAGATACAGCGACGCCACAATGAAGTAGCAGATCGCGATCCGCGGCAGCACTCCGTAAATCCGCAGCGTGTGCAGATTGAAGTGCGGAAAGCTGTTCACCAGCAGCCCCAGCAGGAAGATGATCACCGCTCGCCGCACCGTATGCAGAAAGATCGACTGCTTCGTCGCTCCCTGCGCCAGCCGCGCCTCGGTCGAGAGCACCGTCGATATGCCCACCAGAAACAGGAACGTAGGGAAGACCAGGTCCGTCGGTGTGAACCCGTTCCAGTCCGCATGTTTCAACGCCCAATAGGCTCGCGAACCGTCGCCGTTGTTGTTGACCAGGATCATGAACCCGATATCCAGCCCGCGCAGCACATCCAGCGAAAGCATGCGCGCAGGCTTGGTACGAATACTTGTTGTGGCAGGATTGGAAGTTGCTGTACTGGGAGCGCTCATGGTTTCGATTGCGCCGATTTTACTGCAAGCGAACCACGTAGCGAAACGATTCAATACCTAATACCGTTTCACGCGCATGATCTTCCACACCGGCTCGTTATCGGCATACACCCTCCATTCCGAGATGCAGCCGTCGCGCACCCGCGCCTTCCATGCCGCCGGAATCCTCCAGCGGTTCTCAACCTCCAGCTTGCCGTCGAGCCGGTACGTCCCGTGCGCATAACCGAAAAGCCCGGCATGTGCCGTTGCTGAAAGCCTCATCCACCTGGATCGAGTAATCCGGAAACCAGCTGAAATAAGCGCGCCAGCCCTTCTCAACCTCGCGCCGCCCCCGGACCTCCTGGCCCAGACCGTCGATAAAGAGAAAATCCTCGGTCATCATCCGGCCAAGACCGGACAGATCGTGGCAGTTAATGTAGTCGACAAACTCGAGGGCAAAATCGGCTGATGTCTTCTTGAGAATTTGGGGAGCCACACCCGGATTCTACTTCGCTTTCGGGCGCTTACTCAGTATCCGGACGCTTATAAGGCACCTGAAGGTAATGTCTCGCCTCATTCAGCGCCCCGCCCGTGTTGTCGTTCGTCTGGATTGCCTGCCGGTACTCCGTCACCGCGCGATCCCGCTGCCCAGTCACATCAAAAATCTTGCCGATCTGCACGTGACTCCACACCTCGGTCCACCTCGGATCGTCATCCCCGCGCAGGCAGTCGCGATACGAATTCACCGCCGACTGGTAATTCCGCTGGTTGAAGAAAATCTCCGCGATACGATAACTCGCCAGCGAACTCTGCGGATTTGCCTGCAGTGCCTTTTGATACTCTGCAAGCGCCCCGCTGATGTCGCCCTGCGCCACCAGTTGCTGTCCTTTCAGAATCGACACCCGCACCTGCATCGCCGGCGTATTCTTCAGCACCCAGTTATCCGGATCGATCAGCACATGCCGCGGCCGCCCGAATGTATCCACCACGTACTGCGAATCCGTCCCCACCACCGAAACCCGCTTGTTCTCCGTCTTGCCGTCCGTCTCAATACGCAGATCGACCGGCATATTGAACAGGTCCAGATCCTGCTGAATCTCCCCGATCGTCCGGAACCCCTTGTTATTTCCCAGCCGGTAAATCGCGTACTTGTTCGTGAACGCCGGCGCGCCCGTCCCATCCAGCCACTGCGCAAAGAAAGGCGTCAGCTGTTGTTGCGATTGGGCCTCAGCGACTTTCTCAAAGTCGCTGTTCTTGATCCCCTTGTCGGTAGACTGCGAAAGCGTCGCGCGGAGAATCTTGATAAAGCTGTCGTCGCCCACCTCCCACCGCAGCATGTGGAAGACGAGCGCGCCCTTCTCCAGCGTCATAGATTGAAACTCCGGAGAAAACGGGCTCAGCCTGCCCGCGCTCGACAGAGGAATGGTGTCGTAAGCCAGCGCACCCGCCGAAACATCCAGGATCGCCGTATCCAGCGCCGACCTGCCTGCAGAGTCTTCCAGATACATCAGTTCGCCGTACCGCGCCATCCCGTTCGTAATCCACGCATCGTTCAACGACGCCGGGCTGATCTCGCTCCCCCACCACTGATGCGCGATCGTATTCGACAGGATCCGGAAGTCCGTCTTACCTCCGATGCGGTTTCCCGCCACCGCCGCAATCTCTGGAGCCCAGTACGTCGGCACCGTATCGTCGGGCAGCTCGACAACATTCAGAGTGCTCGACTCCGGCAGCCCGAACGTCGACGTGAAGTACGCAAAGATGCGCAGCGCGCTCTCCCCGTAGTCGTGCGCCGCCGCCTTGTGCGCATCCGTGGTATAAACGTGGATATTCGCCGCCGGCGAAAACGCCGGATTGAACTTCCCGGCAATGATCGTTCCCGGAAATCCAGGCTTCTTCCAGCTGAAGTCGTACTCGTTTTCCCCGCCCGCAGCCGGCTTCGCGCCGCCCTGCGCGCCGCTGCCGATCACCGTATAGCCCGTCGGCACCTTCACGTGAATATCGGCCGTGAAACGGTTCGTCTCGTACCCCACCATCGGGAACCACCGGCCGCCATACAGCAGGTACGACGCGGGATCGCCCACGTAAGCCATCTTCAGCCCTTCAACCGGCCCTCCGGCATCGCTCTCCAGCGCTCCCGAGTAATAGAAGGTCCACGTGTAGGTCTGTCCCTTGCCCAGCGGAGTCTGCGGAGTAATCCGCAGAGTAGCCTCAGCCCCACGCTCGCCGCTGAGCGAAATATTCTTCGAATCGGTAACCTTGTCCACCTTGAGCGCGCCATGCAGATCGAACACGGCCGTCTGCACCGGATCGAGAGCCGTAAACGTAACCCGAGTCACACACGTAAGCATGTGCGTATCCGGCTTCAGTTCTGCGTCGATGTTGTAGCCGGTAATCTGAATCGGCACTCTGTCGGCTGCGCGGGCTCTCGGCCCGGCGAGAAAAACAACCGAGGCAAATACGAATGCGATACGCAGGAGCTGGGCAGGCCGGTGTGCGAATCGGGATGTGGTCATGACAGTCGAGTTAGCTTTCCTCGCGTGACTGGTTCTCTTGAAGCACTTCCATTGTGATGCGGGCAGTCCGGTCTATCGCCGATTCGCCGCCCTCATTGTCTTCGGCCTTGAGCATACCCGATATCTGGCGCAAACCCGCAATCATGCCGTCGCGCGCCGGGCCCTCTTCGAGTAGCGGCCGCAGGTGTGAGACGACATTCTCCGCCGTAAAGTCACCCTGGATCAGCTCCGGAACCGCCCGCCGACCCGCGATCAGATTCACCATGGCAACATGCGGCACATCCACCACCCGCTTCGCCACCGCATAGCTCACCGGCGACACCCGATACACCACCACAAACGGATTCCCGATCAGCGCCGCCTCCACCGTTGCCGTGCCGCTCGCCACCACGCTCGCCCGCGCATGATGCAGCGTCGCCCGGGCATCATCGGTCATCGTCACGCCCGGAGCCCCGTCGAGCGCGGCAACATCGCCTTCACCTCCGCGCGCTGCTCTTCCGTCAGCGTCGGCGCCAGCGGAAGCACAAATTCGTAGTTGCCTTGCTCTGAAGCAGAGACGCCGCCCGCAGCATCTCGGGCAGATTGAGGCGCACTTCCTTCAAGCGGCTGCCGGGGAGCAGCCCTATCCATTGTCGGCTCGGGTCCAAATGTTTGGACGAATCGGTCCCGCTTTCGCGAGCGAACTCCTCGCGCGAGACCACAGGCAGCGCCAGGTCCGCCAGCGGATGCCCGACGAAGCTCGCCTCTACCTGCCGCTCCCGATAGAAGCTCTCCTCAAAAGGGAAGATCACCAGCATCCGGTCCACATATCGCTGCACCTCGCGGATGCGGTACTTCTTCCACGCCCACAACTGCGGCGAGACAAAATAGACCACCGGCACCCCGGCCCGCTTCAGATGCTTCGCCAGCGACAGGTTGACGTCCGGAAAGTCGATCAGCACCGCGACATCCGGCTCCGTCCGACCTGATCGCTGCCTTCAGCCGCCGGTACTCCCCGTAGATCCGCGGCATGTGCAGAATCACCTCCGTGATCCCCATCACCGCCACGTCCTCGGCCCGCACCACCCGCCGGAATCCCAGCGCATCCATGCGCTGCCCGCCCAGTCCGAAAAACTCCGCATCAGAAGCCAATTTCCGCAACGCCGGAATCAGCAGCGTCCCGTAGTACTCGCCGCTCGCCTCGCCTGCGGAGATGAAGATTTTGGGCTTTCTGCTCATGCAGTCTGCAGTGTATTTCGAGAGCTAGCTGTCTTTGCGGTAGAGCAGGTCGCGGATTGCTTTTCTGTGGGCTCCTTGTTGATTTCTTTCGTTGCAGCATCCTTGGAGCCTTGCGTAACAGCCTCGCTCTCACTCAGACACGCTGCACTCCGGACACCGGTTTGCAAATCCGGGCTTATCCGGCTCTTCAGCTCAAACTCTTCCCCGCAGATAGCACAGGTTTTAATCGGAAATGGCATAACACTCTATGATACCGCCGTGACGCGGCAAGCGATGCCGTCGTCGATGCCGCCGGGAAGCGGAAAGGCCGCGCGGGTCTTTATGTGCTGAGTCTCCAGATACGCGATCACATCCGCGATGTCATGCGATGACAGTCGCTTGCTCGAACGGAGGCATGTACCGGCCACCCTATCAGAATCCTGCGCCGCGTCTGTCTTTCGGTCGGCCGAGGCTTCCGGTCAAAATATCCGGCCAGCGAAGGAACGTAGCTCGTCTGTCCCTGGCCGGGGAACATGACACCCGGCGCAGTCCTCCCGGAACAGGCGCAGCGCCATGTTCCGCCGAGGGCTTGTAGCATCCCACGCAGCCAAGCATCGCCAGCGCGCACAGCACCCGCAGAGGTCTCAACGCCATCCGCTATCGCCCTGCCGGCAGCAAGCCGTAGACGTCCACTTCGCGCTTGGCGCCCACATAGACGTGGCCATTCACCAACGGTCGGCATGTTGAACCGTAAAGCCAGGCCCAGCGCGGTCGCGGGATGAGATTCTGCTCGCTGCTATAGAGGTCAGATGAGACAACATTTGCGGCGTCCGAAGCATAGAGTCCTGCGGGCTGATCCGGCCCGTTCCAGCTCTTCGAGCGCAGCACCCAGACCACACCGTCCTTCGCACCGCTCGCGGAGACAACCGGCGTAGAGGCGTTGACACCCGGAAAAGCATTACCGCTGCTCGCCTTCAACTGAAGAGTCTTCCCATCCTTAACGGCGAACTCGCGCAGCGCATCGCTCGCGCTGTCGTCCAAGGACGTAGAGGTTGTGGTTCCAATATGCCATCGAGCCAAAGATGCCCCCGGTGGCCCGGGACCGTCTGCACCGCGTGGCTATCGTCGAGCTGCACGGGTAGTGTCCAAGGTGGTCGCGATCGATCAGATAGATAGGTTCCTTTTCTTTGCCGGCGATGACCAGCCAGGTGCGGATGCGGTCCCGGCTGGTCAGGCAACAACATCAGGCCTTTGCCCGAACCCAGATCATTGTCATCGTGGCGTCGAGTTGGTCGACGTTGAAGGGCGTGAAGTAGTCACTAGAGCTTTAAACTCTTTCCATCCAGTTTGAGCCCAGCGCTGGTTCGCCATAATCGCGGCCACCTTTAGCCGCGTCGAAACAGCCCATTTCCGGTCGCGAGAAATACGCTGCCGTCTTTGTCCGCCGCCGGCCCCGTGTCGCTCGCCCAGAAGCCGCTGTCATCCGCATCGGGAGAGGCGTTAAAGACCCGCCTTCTGCTTGAGGGGCTCTCCCTCGTCATAAGCCATCACCCAGCCGTGATACGGACCCACATCGCACGACGACCCCCAGGTCAGATAGACCGTCCCATTCGCCAGCAACAGCGAGGCCCGTGGGGTTCTCACGTTAATGGATCGAATGACCAACTTGCCAACGCCAAACGACCCCGCCCCATGCCCATTCGCCGAAGCCTGAATCTCTACCGGGCCGCCAAACTTCTCTACACCCGTGGTCACCGCGAGAGCGTGCAGGCGTTGGTGGGTACTCATTCCGGGAAGCAGCCCTTTGCGCTTCCTGGTGCGGACCAGAACATAGAGCGTTCCACCTCTCCTGCGTCGATCACGGGCGTCGAAGTGATCCCGACCTTCAGGGGAATATCAACGGGCATTCCGCATTTCTCGCCCAGGCACCGGAGTTACACCATCCCTGAGGAAGCTCACCTGCCAGAGCGGAGATGCTGGGTTGCCATAGCTCGAACGCGTACACGCTGTCATGCTCCGTCGCGACAAAGAGGGCATCGTGCCGGCCTTTGCCTGGCGCCTCCACTCCGCCCGAGGAAGAGCGGTTGCGCATAGATGTCCCCATCGACTTTCAGCGTGAAGATCTTTCCGAACTCTGCGCATTCACGTTGCGCGGCGTCAGCGTAGTCTCGCCCACGTTCGCACCGGTACGAGCATTGTCGTTCTGCGCCGTTGTCATCTGCGCTCCAGCGCTCAGCCCGAAGGAAAAGACCAGAACCGTCGACCAGCCATTGAGCTTCTTGAATACAGAAAGCATCATGCGCACCTCTTCGCCCGCCGAGAAAGAATACAGCCTCTGTATTCGACTTTCGGACGGGAAAACATATAACCAGAGTAAGTGGAATTTTCGTGCGTTCCGGATTCTTGCCGCGAAGCTCAATGAAGGTGCAGGGAAAGCCGCCGTTCGTGCAGCAGGCTGCTCTGATGGCTAGTCGCTCTATCTAATCTGTCCCACCGCCAGAGTCGGCGTGAGCCCGTCCATCGCTACGCCCAGCTCCTGATCCTTATATTGCAACTGATACAGCTTCCAGTAAATCCCGCGCTGCGCCAGCAGTTCCTGGTGCGTGCCCATCTCCCGCAGCTGCCCCTTGTGCATCACCAGAATCACATCCGCCTGCTGCACCGTCGAGAGCCGGTGCGCAATCACCACCGAAGTCCGCCCCTCCACCATCCGCTCCAGCGCCAGCGCGCACCCGCATCTCCGTGTCCGTATCCACGCTCGACGTCGCCTCATCCAGAATCAGAATCCGCGGATTGTGCGCCAGCGCCCGCGCAAAGTTGATCAGCTGTTTCTGTCCGGTCGAAAGCGAATTGCCCCGCTCCCGCACCGGCTCATCGAAACCCGCCCGGCAGCGACGCGATAAAGTCGTGCACATTCACCTGCTCCGCCGCCAGCCGCATCTGCGTCGTCCGTGATCCGCTCCGTGCCCATCCGGATATTGCTCTCAATCGTCCCGCGTAAACAGCAACGGATCCTGCAGCACCACCGCCGAAATGCCGCCGCAGCTTCAGCAGATCGTGCTCGCGAACATCCACGCCATCCACCAGCACCTGCCCGCGCTGCACATCGTAAAAGCGCATCATCAGGCTGATCATCGTCGTCTTGCCCGCGCCCGTATGCCCCACAATCGCCGCCGTCTGGTCCGGCGTAATCCGTGAATCGACACCTCCGCGCAGAATCCACTCGATCTCCGTCATCGCGGCCAGCTCGTCCGCGGTCGCCCGCGCCACGCGCGCCTTCATCTCCTCGTCCAGCCGCTGATATGTAAACCACACGTGCTGCAAATTCGATGCTGCCCGAGTCGTCCGTCTGCTTCGGATGCGCCGGCGACACAATCTCCGGCGGCGTATCGATCAGCTTGAAGACGCGCTCGCTCGCCGCCATCGCCGCCTGCAGAATGTTGTACTTCTCGCTCAAATCCTGAATCGGCCGGAAGAACCGCTGCGAATACTGAATAAACGCCACCAGCACGCCAATCGACACCGCCCCGCGCATCACCCCGCGCCCGCCAATCCAGATCACCAGCGCAATCGCCACCGAGCTCAGAATTTCAACCACGGGATAATAAAGCGCATACGCCAGAATCGAATCCTTGAACGCCACCATGTGCGTGCTTGTTCACCGCCTCGAAATCGTGATACGCGCGCCTCTGCCGGTTGAACAGCTGCACCAGGCTCATCCCGCTGATATGTTCCTGCGTATAGCTGTTGATCCGCGCAATCGCCGTGCGAATCCGCCGGTACGTATCCCGCACATACTTGCGGAAGATCCGCGTCGCGACAGAGATCAGCGGCAGCACGCGAGAACGCCAGCAGCGCCAGCCACCACTTCATGCGCAGCATCACGAAGACGATCCCGGCCAGCACAAAAATGTCTTCGAAGATCGCGAACACGCCCGACGTGAACATCTCGTTCAGCGCGTCCACATCGCTCGTCAGCCGTGTCACCAGCCGTCCCACCGGATTCCGGTCGTAAAATCCGACATGCATTCGCTGCAGATGCCCGAAGATCTGCCGCCTCAAGTCGAACATGATCTTCTGCCCGGTCCACTGCATCAGGTAGGTCTGGATAAACTCCAGCACGAAGCTCAGCAGCAGCGACCCAAGATAGATGAGCGCGATCTGCGCGATGCCCCGAAACGGATCGGCGCTCAGCCACCGCGCCAGAAACGCGGTCCGCGGTGTAGGATGCGCCGTCATGTAGCGGTCGATGGCGACTTCCGTCAGGTACGGCCCAAGAACATCGCACGTCGCCTTGATCAGAATCGCCCCAATCGAGATGAACGCCGCCCACTTGTAGGGATAAAGATAGGTCAGCAGCCGCCGCATCAACCGCCCGTCATAGGCTTTGCCGATAACGTCGTCGTCCTGCTGCGAAACAGCCTTTTTCTTCTCGTCCTGCCGGGCTTTCTCTTTGTCCGAACTCGCCATGAGCGCCTTTTCTATTCTACGGGAGCCAGGGGCCGGCTCTTTGTTCCGACAGCCATCACGTTTGATCGTGGGCTAGAACCGCCAAGGCAGCAAGTGCCGCCATTTTCTGATCCTGGGTCCATGGCGGTCCGAGCGAACGGCCAGCATCAGAAACCTGTTGCGACACTCGATTTGCGGCGGTACCGAACGTCGCCTGCACATGTTCGTCGAGGTCACGCTCTCGAAACCCGGTGACCCGGAGCCCCATACCCTCGCACGCCTTCAAAAGGACCTCGCGGTAAAATTCGCCTTCCGCCGCGTGAATCAGCGGGTGTGAGGCGAGAATCTTCGCAAGAGGCGGCAGCGGACGGCCCGCAGCGAGCAGGACCGCGCAACCCACTAAACGATATTGGCCGCTAAGTTCGTTTCTCAGTTCCCGCACAGCTGTCAAAGCAAGAGATTGCGAAGCGTCAAAATACTCCCTGATAAAGTTTTCCGCCTCCTCAGGCTCGAGACTCTTCGCAAAATGATAAGGCTGCTTTCCTCCGCGCGCTCCCGTTGGGACAACGACGACCCGCCGCCGTTGAATCACATTTACCCTCTCCGCTTCATGCCCGACCGCCACCAGCGCTCCCCAACCGGAGTGCATTCGAACGCCGATCGCTGCTCGCTTCATCTCAGTTTTTGTCCGGTCCCGCTACATCGGATGTGTATCCTTATCCGCCAGATGCGAAAATAGGAGACGAGATGGAATCCCTCGGCCTTTACCTCTCGATCCCGTTCTGCAAATCCAAGTGCACCTATTGCAACTTCGCCTCGGGCGTTTATCCGGCGGCCTATTTCGATCAATACGTCACCCGCCTGGAAAATGACCTCCGCGCCATTCGCGAAAAGGCCGCGCAGTGGAACGCCACACTCCCCGAAGTCATCGACACCATTTATTTCGGTGGCGGAACGCCTTCGCTTCTGCCCTCCGATCTCATCCGCCGCCTCTTTGCCGCCATACGCCGCGAATTCGTCACTCTGCCCAACGCCGAAATCACCATCGAGTGCGCTCCCGGCCAGCTTGACGACGCGACCCTCACCGCGATGGCCGAATGTGGTGTCAACCGCATCAGCTTCGGCGTGCAGTCCTTCGTCGACTCCGAAGCGAAACATACCGGCCGCCTCCACACGCGCGACATCGCCCTGCGCGACATCGAACGCGTCCGCCGCGTCGGCATCCCCCACATCAACATCGACCTCATCGCCGGGCTCCCCGGCCAGACCCGCGATTCATGGCGCGAGTCGCTCGTCGTCCTCACCGATACCGACATAGACCACGCCAGTATTTACATGCTCGAGGTCGACGAAGATTCACGCCTGGGCAGGGAAGTCGCGTCCGGGGGACTCAAATACTACGCACCCCAGGTGCCCTCCGACGAGGCCATCGTCGAGATGTACTCCGAAGCCGTCGACCTCCTCGTCCCTCCACGGCCTCGCTCAGTACGAAATCTCCAACTTCGCCCGCCCGGGCAGGGAGTCCCTTCATAACCTCAAGTACTGGCAGCGCAAGCCCTATCTCGGCATCGGACTTGACGCCCACTCCATGCTGCGCACCCGATCCGGGGCTGCACTCCGCTTCGCCACCACCGATGAACTCGAACCGTTCCTCGCCTCACCCGGATGGGACAACCCGCATCGCTTGTCCCGCAAAGAAGAGGTAGAAGAGGCTTGGTTCCTTGGGCTGCGACTGAATGAAGGCGTAAACCTCCGCGACCTCCACGCCGAATTCGGCCCGGTAGCCAACTCCTTCGAGCCCATCCTCACCGACCTTGAATGCGATGGCCTCATTACCTGGACCGGCAGCCGGATCGCTCTCACACCACGCGGCCGCCTCGTCTCCAATGAAGTCTTCGAGCCTTTCGTCTGTCTTACCGCGGCCTGACGCCCTTTCGCTATCTTTCTGTCCAGATTCGAGATACCTGCCCAAAACCAAACAGACACCTACGTTGCCCCTTAATACCGACTGTTTTAGTCTTATATCCAGCGTGATCGATGGAGGATGTCTTTGCCGAGGGTCTGCCACAGCCCGGGCCGGAAGTTGAACGCGCGAGTTTCTCAGAGGCAGAGGTGCGATGTCGAAGGGCCATGCGGTATTGAAGTTCCTGCGGAAGATACATCTTTACATCGGCATTTTTACTACGCCGGCGCTTCTTTTCTTTGCCATCACCGGGGCGCTGCAGACCTTCAGCCTGCATGAGGCCAAACCGGGCAGCAACTACAAGCCGCCTGCGTGGATCGCATCGCTGGCGCAACTGCATAAGAAGCAGACGACGGTGGTGTCTCCGCGCAGACCACGGCCCGCTCCGCCGGAGGCCAGTAGTCCAACGGATGCTTCCAGAGCAGCGGCATCGCAGTCCGGACCTCCCTTAGCAACCCAGCGGCAACCCCGATCACCCACGCCGTCCAGGACAGGGGACGCATCGGCTCCGCAGAAGAGTCATCTGCCGATGAAGATTTTCTTTCTTCTGGTCGCCCTGAGCTTGATGACCTCTGCCCTGACCGGAATCTATATGTCTTATAAATACAGCCGCGGGTGGTGGCTGCTTACCGGACTGCTTGCGGCCGGGGTGGTTGTGCCTCTGCTTTTGCTGCCGTTCTGAAGTCGGCCGGGGTGAGGCGATAAAATCCTTCCATGCCCCTCACGCCCGCCCAGATCTCCGAAAGCCTTGCCGAATCCACCGCCACTTCGAACCCCGTTTACGGTATCGACCTCCGCAGCGACACCGTCACCAGGCCGACCCCCGCCATGCGCGCCGCCATGGCCGCCGCCGAGGTAGGAGACGACGTCTACGCCGAGGACCCCACCGTCAATCGCCTCGAAGCGCGCGCCGCCCAGATCTTCGGCCGCGAAGCCGCCATCTTCGTCCCCACCGGCACCATGGGCAACCAGATCGCCATCCGCCTCCACACCCACCACGGAGCAGGAAGTGATCGCTGAATCCCGCGCTCACGTCGTCGACTGGGAGATGGCCATGGCCGCCGCCTTCTCCGGCGTCCAGCTCCGCACCGTCTTCGCCGACCGCGGCATCGTCACCTGGCAGCACATCGAGCAGACCTGCCGGAAGGGAAATGATCACCGCGCCGGAACCGGCCTCATCACCCTCGAGAACACGCACAACATGGCTGGCGGCACCGTCACCCCCGTCGACATCTATCAGGACATCTGGTGGCGCGCCACCGAGCTGCGCCTCCCCGTCCACCTCGACGGAGCCCGCGTCTTCAACGCCGCCACCGCCCTCGACATCCCCGTCGCCGAGCTCACCTCTGGCTTTGCCAGCGTCATGTTCTGCCTCTCTAAGGGACTCTGCGCGCCCGTCGGCTCCATGCTCGTCGGCAGCCGCGACTTCATCGACCGCGCCCGCCTCGTCCGCAAGGCGCTCGGCGGAGGCATGCGCCAGGCCGGAATCCTCGCCGCCGCCGGCCTCATCGCCCTCGAAGAAATGCCAAAAAGATTAGGGGAAGACCACGCCAACGCCCGCTTCCTCGCCGAGAGCCTGGCCGAGCTCCCGCAGGTCGAAATCGACCTCACCACGGTCCAGACCAACATCGTCATCTTCACCGTGCGCGACTACCCGGACCCCACCCCCATCCTCGACAAGCTCAGGAAACGAGGAATAATCGCCGGCACCGCCGCCGATCACCAGATCCGATTCGTAACTCACAACGACGTTGACCGTGCCGCCTGCGAGGAGGCCGCTCGTATCGCAACTGACGTGATTACAAGCTCCTGAAAACTGACCGCTCGCGCGGGTGCTTCCGGAGATACGAAAAGAATTCCGCACCCTCGCGCGCGTCGAACGGCTCTATATAATTAAGAGATATGCCGAAGTATTCCATCGTCGTCCCCTTCCACAACGAAGAAGAGAACATCACCGCCATGTACGACCGGCTCAAGGCCGTCATGGAGCAGATCGGCGAAAGCTTCGAGCTGGTTCTCGTGGACGACGGCTCAAGCGACCGCAGCTACAAGCTGCTCGAGGAGATCGCCGCCGTCGACAGCCGCGTCCTCGTCGTCAAGCTGCGCCGCAACTTCGGCCAGACCTCGGCCCTCGCCGCCGGCTTCGATCACTCCCAGGGCGACTTCATCCTCGCCATGGACGGCGACCTCCAGCACGACCCCGCCGAGATCCCCAACTTCCTCGAAAAGCTCGAAGAGGGATACGACGTCGTCAGCGGCTGGCGCAAGGAGCGCATCGACAACTTCGTCATGCGCCGCTTCCCGTCGCGCATCGCCAACTGGCTCATGGCCAAGCTCTCCGGCGTCGACATCCACGACTTCGGCACCACCTTCAAGGCCTACCGCCGCGAAGTCATCCACAACATCCCGCTCTACGGCGAGATGCACCGCTTCATCCCCGCGCTCGCCGCCTGGTACGGAGCCAGCATCTGCGAAATCCCCATCAAGAACGTCAACCGCGAGCGTGGCAAGTCGCACTACGGAATCGGCCGCACCTTCCGCGTCTTCTTCGACCTGCTAACGATTCGTTTTCTTCTGAAGTACATGATGCGCCCGCTGCACTTCTTCGGGCTCTTTGGCGCGCTCGGCGTCATGCTCGGCGGCGGAATCTCCGTCTTCCTCGCCGCCCTCAAAGTCTTCACCCATCAGCACGTCATGGATGAGCATGGGCCTCTCTTCGTAATCGCCGGAGTTCTCATCCTCGCCGGCATTCAGTTGATCGCCATCGGACTCCTCGGCGAGCTCCAGGTGCGCCACTACCACACCTCGTCACAGCGCGCGCCCTATACCATCGATCGCCTTGTCCGCCTCCGCGCCTCCGGCGAACAAAGCCTCCTGCACGAAGACTAAGCACCATCAAGCTCGTGGCGGAGGAAACACTCCAAGCTGCGCCATCAATCCGAGTGTGTCCATGATGATGCGTGTCTCTTTGATACGGCCTTCTTCGAACGGGTCGATAACCATCCCCCACACTCGGACCCGCCGTCCCGTCGCCGGCACACCGAGAAACTCGCCGTGATGAGTGCCGGTCCATTCGAAGCGGCTCGCCACGTTGTCACCGTCTGAGATCTGCTCTTCGATCGAAAAGTTCAGATCAGGGAAGCCAGCCCGCATACCGCGCAGAATATCTTTCAGTCCTTCCAGCCCTGGTCCCTGCCCCGGCAGCGGAACCTGCTCGACTACGTCCTCCCACACAAACTGCGCAGCCAGGTCCATCTGACCCTGACTGATGACTTCCGTAGCGAAACGTCGAACGACGGCAGCATGATCTTCCCTCAATGCATTACCCCTCTTTTCGGTGCTGGCGCCCGATTATAACTGTCGCTGCTTTCTCTCAATTCGGATAAATCCTACTGAGTCAGCTTCCGGGCCTTGTCCGCCTGCGAGCAGAGACTCAAAAATGATGGAAGGTCCTGAAGTGGCTAACCTCTTCAATCCCGATAAGAGCCAGCGTGATCACCGACAGCGCGAACTGCAATCGCTCCATCCTTATCTTGCGAGGAGACACCGGCACCCGCCGCCACTGCGCCGCAGGACGATTGCGAAGCCGCCAGATACGTCTCAGGATCAGCAAATTCAGAACCGAGCCAACGAAGGCCAGCACCACCATCGGCACGCGAATCCAGTTCGCATGAAAGTGGTCCCAGACCGTT
The DNA here is from genome assembly GCA_963725225.1 of uncultured Acidobacteriaceae bacterium. Classification (GTDB taxonomy): domain Bacteria; phylum Acidobacteriota; class Terriglobia; order Terriglobales; family Acidobacteriaceae; genus Silvibacterium. The sequence continues at coordinate 39,057 of CAVRXY010000013.1, read as the reverse complement.
CCGGCCTGGAAAGCCGCCATAAGCGCTCCCGCTCCGATCAAAAGCCGAAGCCCGTCGAGCGCTGTAAAGAACGTGCAGACACTTTGCAGAAGGGCAAACACGAAGCCGGACCATGCGACTACAGTTTGAGCATTGGTCACCTGAGATGGCAGCAACTTCAAGTCTGTTTCCGCAGCTTTTGGCGGCTCGCTGGACATCACCGGCATAGAAGAAATCACGACATCTGATTCGCAGAGTGTCTGATCCGATTCTACATTCTGCGCACCGTCTCGTCAGGACCCCCCAACTCATACCGCCTGTCTTTCTTCGCCGTTTGAACCGCCTCTGCTAAACTCGGCATCGGCAAACGTTATGAAAGCCATCCAGATCCAGCAGACCGGCGGTCCTGAAGTCCTCACCCTCACCGACCTCCCCATCCCCACTCCCGGCCCGGGCGAAGTCCTCATCAAGATCGCCGCTTCCGGCGTCAACTTCATCGACATCTACTACCGCGAAGGCCGCTACAAGACCGCGCTGCCCTTCATTGACGGACAGGAAGCCGCCGGCACCGTTGAAGCTCTCGGCCCCGGCGTCACCGGCTTCTCTCCCGGAGATCCCGTCGCCTGGTGCAATATCCTCGGCAGCTACGCCGAATACGCCACCATCGCCGCCGACCGCGTCGTGCCCGTCCCGACGCACCTCGATCTCAAACTCGCCGCCGCCGTCCTCCTGCAGGGAATGACCGCGCATTACCTCTCGCATTCCACCTTCCCCCTCAAGTCCGGAGACACCGCCCTCGTCCACGCTGCTGCCGGAGGCGTCGGCCTGCTCCTCACGCAAATGGCCTCGCAGATCGGCGCTCGCGTCATCGCCACCACTTCCACCGAAGAAAAGGCCGCCCTCGCGCGCGAAGCCGGAGCCGCCGACGTCATCCTCTACACCCAGTCCGACTTCGAATCCGAAACCAAACGCCTCACAAATGGCCGCGGCGTCGACGTCGTCTACGACTCCGTCGGCAAGACCACCTTCGAGAAATCCCTCAACGTCCTCCGCCCCCGCGGCATGATGGTCCTCTTCGGAGGCTCCAGCGGAGCCGTTCCACCCTTCGACCTCATCGAGCTATCGACCAAAGGCTCGCTCTTCGTCACCCGGCCCACCCTCAAGCACTACGTTCTCACCCGTGAAGACCTGCTCGCCCGCGCCCAGGCTGTCCTCTCAGCTGTTGGCGACGGTAACCTCAAGGTCCGCATGGAGCACACCTACCCTCTGAGCGAAGCCCGCCAGGCTCACATCGAACTCGCCGGCCGCAAGACCACCGGAAAGCTGCTGCTAATCCCGTAACGTAAGCACGCTCGTTTTCATCTCAGGTGCAGACATCATGACCGAACAATTCGACGCCATCATTGTTGGCACCGGACAAGCCGCCAAGCCTCTCGCCGGTGCACTGGCAAAAGCAGGAAAGAAGACCGCTTCCATCGAAGCGAAGCACGTCGGCGGAACCTGCGTGAACGAGGGCTGCACTCCCACCAAAACCATGGTCGCCAGCGGCCGCGTCGCCTACCTCGCCCGCCGCGGCGCTGAATACGGAGTCAACACCGGCCCCATCTCCGTCAACCTTGCCACCGTCCGCCAACGCAAGCGTGATGTCGTCGAGAGCTTCCGCTCCGGCAACGAAAAACGTCTGACCGGTGAAAATCTCGAGCTCATCTACGGATTCGCCGACTTCACCGGCCCCAAAACCCTCCACATCGCCCTGCGCGACGGCGGCTCCCGCACCCTTCAGGCCGACTGGATCTTCCTCAATACCGGCCTCAGCGCCGCCATCCCCTCCATCCCCGGCCTCCTCGACATCCCCTTCCTCACCAACGAGTCCATCATGGAACTCGGCGCCGTCCCCGACCATCTCCTCATCATCGGAGGCGGCTACGTCGGTCTCGAGTTTGGACAGATGTTCCGCCGCTTCGGCAGCCAGGTCACCATCATCCACACCGGCCACCAGCTCCTCGACCACGAAGACCCCGACGTCGCCGACGAAGTCCGGAAGATCCTCACCGAAGATGGCATCGAAGTCTTCCTCGAAGCCCATACCTTCGCCGCCGGCTCCGCGCAAAACGGAAAGGATGTCCAGCTCACCGTCCGGCTTGGCTCCGAAACCCGCACCATCACCGGCTCGCATATCCTCGTTGCCGCCGGCCGCACGCCCAACACCACCGCCCTCAACCTTCCCGCCACTGGAGTCGACGTCGACTCCCACGGCTACATCAAGGTCAACGAATATCTCGAGACCGGCGTCCCCGGCATCTACGCCATTGGAGACGTCAAAGGCGGTCCCGCCTTCACCCACATCTCCTACGACGACTACCGCATCATGCAGGCCAATCTGCTCCACGGAGAACGCCGCAGCATCAAGGACCGCATCCTGCCCTACACCGTCTTCATCGACCCGCAGCTCGGCCGCATCGGCCTCACCGAAACTGAAGCCCGCAAGCAGGGCCTGAAAATCCGCGTGGCCAAAATGCCTATGACCAGTGTCGCTCGCGCTATCGAAACCGCCGAGACCCGCGGCTTCATGAAGATCGTCGTCGATACGGAATCAGAGCAGATCCTCGGCGCAGCCGTCCTCGGCATTGAGGGCGGAGAAATCGCGACCATCGTTCAGATCGCCATGGAAGGGAAGTTGAAGTACACCGCCCTGCGCGACGGTATCTTCTCTCACCCCACTCTCGCCGAATCCCTCAACAACGTCTTCTTCAGTTGGACCGACGAAAGCTGAAGCCGCGCCTGGATGGAATCAGGGTCGCGTGGCGAGAATCTGAAAATGCGCAGTCGCCACCGTAGAAACCGGCCATAGCGTCCGGGCGATGGTGCGAACCGCATTAGGTTCGGCGCGCCAGTCCAGCGGCGGCAGTACCTTCGTCTTGAAACCGATCGCTCTCAGCTCTCTTGCCAGGCCGAAGGGGTTGATGAGGCGTTCCTGAATCATCCCGTTCTCCGGATTGATGCACGGTGCGTAGCTCTCGGGAGGCTTCGAGCCCGTCTCGCGAGCTTTAACGAACTCGGCGATCTGGCTGTTCAGATATCCGCGAGTCTCGATCGCCAGCTTTCTGCATGCATCATCGGAAAGCTCTGGAAAATGTTCCCTGATATAGCGCAGCCGCTGCTCGGTTAAATTGGATCTCAATCCACGCCGTGCCAGTTCTTCAGGACCACCGCTCTCCGTAACCTCCCACAGCTTTTTTGCGCGCCAAACGCTCCTGGGAGCCAGGCTGTTGCGATCATCGATGATCAGCATCGATCCTCCCCGCTTGAGCACGCGAAACGCCTCTGCATAGCACGGCGTATTTGCCGGGAGATGCGAGACCGTATCTTTCATCAGCACGCCGTCGAACTCGCCCTCGGAAAAAGGCAGGTGCTCCCCCGTGGCTTCCCTGAAGTCCACGCTTTGAATGCCCATCAGTTCGACGAGCCGGGTAGCTCCGGCCACCTTCTCCGGAACTACATCTGTGCCGGTTACAGACGACACTCCCGAAGCGTGCAGGCATATGTCGAACACCCCGAAGCCGCACCCCACATCCAGAACCCTGCCGCTCCAACCTGTCTCCGCGATCACCGCTTGCGCGTGGTTGACGTAGGCGTCAAAGGGCTCACCCTTGAAGTAGCGCCCGTAATAGCGGTTAAAGTCGACGTCTATTTTTTCTGTCACCTCTTGCGGCGACATCCGAAAAACATGCGCAAACCGGGAAAGAATGGCACTGTCCGGCATCTTTACTGTCCTTCCTCAAAAACCATGAGGGCCCGTGGAACTCGCGCAGATAACTCCTGCGGGATATTCAATTCCCGACACCTGGATTTCCAAGGACTTGTTAGAAATTGCTGCAATTTTGCGCCGGCACTGCTGGCTTACTCGCGTCTCAGCTCTGCTGGTGTCCGGCCCCCACTCTGTCCATCCTGATTTCGTCTCCGGCAAAAGGGTTGCTTTCACTGGAGACTAGACTTCGGCGCAAGTGCGGATGCCCCCATCTTTGCACGTAACTGCGGCCGGCACAATTCCGAATTCATCTGCCGTCGCCGGACCAGAAATGCGTCAACCTTCAGTCGCAACCCTCAGCCCATCGACCAAACCTGCGCCACGCAGATCACCAGCTTCTCGCTCAAGCAGAGCCGCGCCTGATGTGGACGCAATCTGACCGACCCGATATACAACCGGCGCACGATTCTTTCTCCGCCTCATTCCGCCTTGAGCCGTTTGACAGTAACGATTTAATTCGCTCAAAATAGACTAGTTTTGATTGCGGACCTTGGGCTGATCCTGTCTGAACCTGGGCTCTGAAAGCTCCTGAATTCAATCCTTCAATGTCTCAAAACGGATAGGGATAAGAATGTCATTTTCACGTGACCGTCTCTCTGCTGTTCTCCTCCCTCTGCTTGCCCTCTGTTTCGTCTCCGCGCAAGCCCAGGTCTCAGCGAATCTGTCCGGAAGAGTCACCGATCCCTCCGGTGCCGCCATCCCGTCCGCATCCGTGACTGCTACCGACACCGACACCGGAACCTCGCGCACCACCCTCACCAACCAGTCCGGACAATATGAGCTCTTCGAGCTCCCCATCGGGCACTACGAAGTCCACGCCAGAAAAGACGGCTTCGCGGAAAGGATCCGCACCGGAATCTCCCTCGTCGTCGGCCAGGACGCCACCGCTGACCTCACCCTCCAGGTGGGCCAGGTTCAGCAGCAGGTACACGTCACCGAAAATGTTCCCATCGTGAACGCCTCTACCCAGGACATCTCCGGCCTCGTCGGCGAGCAGCAGATTCGCGACCTGCCCCTCAACGGCCGCAGCTACGATCTCCTGCTCACCCTCAATCCCGGCATCGTCAATTTCACGTCGCAAAAGACCGGCGGCATCGGCGTCTCCAACTCCACCACCGGCAACAACTTCGCCGTCTCCGGCAACCGCCCGCAGCAGAATCTCTTCCTCCTCAACGGCGTCGAATTCACCGGAGCCGCCGAGAACAACATGCAGCCCGGCGGCCCCAGCCAGCAGTTGCTCGGTGTCGAAGCCGTCCAGGAATTCAACGTCCTCCGCGACACCTACGGAGCCGAGTACGGCAAGCGTCCCGGCGCGCAGGTCATCATCGTCACCCGCTCCGGAACCAACCATCTCCACGGCTCGGCCTACGAATTCCTGCGCAACAACGCACTCGACGCCCCCAACTACTTCGACCAGGGCTCAGCCCCGCCTTTTCAGCGCAACCAGTTCGGAGCATCCCTCGGCGGCCCGCTGAAGAAAGACAAATCCTTCCTCTTCGGAAACTACGAAGGCTTCCGCCAGCATCTCCATCAGACCTCCGTCGCCTTCGTGCCCGACCTCGCTTCGCGCGCCGCCGCCGTGCCCAGCGTCCAGCCGCTCCTGAACCTCTGGCCCACGCCCCCGGCTGACGCGCCCGACTTCAACGGAATCGCCCAGGTCTTCAGCAGCCCGCTCCAGACCATCCGCGAAGACTTCGGCACCGCGCGCTTCGATCAGACCTTCTCGCCCAAGGACACCTTCTCGACCGTCTATACCATCGACGACGGAGCCGACAACACCGCGACCACCGCGAACCCCTACAGCACCGACATCCTCACCCTCCGCGAGCAGGTCCTCAGCCTCGACGAGACCCATGTCTTCTCGCCGGCCCTGCTCAACGTCGCCCGCTTCGGCTACTCCCGCGCCGGCTACTACTTCACCGGTGAACCCACCCCCGGCACCCCCGCCACCACTGTCCCCGGATTCATCGCCGGCCGCCCTGTCGGCGCCGTCGTCGTCGGTGGCAGCGCCGCCTCGAACCCCCAGGCCCAGGTCGGCCTCGCCGGAAGCAACAACGGCAGCAATCTCCCCATCGCCCGCAATCTCTACACCTATGAAGATCGCGTCACCTGGTCGCACGGCCGCCACCAGTGGAGCTTCGGCGCCTGGTTCCAGAACTTCCAGTCCAACGAGATCATCAACCTCAGCCAGTTCGGACAGGCCACCTTCACCAGCCTGCAGACCTTCCTCACCGGAACCACCAGCAGCTTCCTCTACAGCCCCGCGCCCACTGAGATGAACTGGCGCTCGCTCTTCGGAGCCGTCCACGCCCAGGACGTCATCCGCCTCAGCCCCCACCTCACCGTCAGCCTCGGCTTCCGCGGCGAATTCTCCACCGGCTGGAACGAAGCCCACGGCCGCGCCGCCAACTACACCTTCGACGGACGCACCATCTCCAGCCTGCCCCACATCGGAGACCACGCCTTCACCACCAACAACGCGAAGTTCCTGCCCCAGCCCCGCATCGGCATCGCCTGGAGTCCGCGCCCAAACGCAATGTAGACAGACCGTAGTCCGCGCCGGCTTCGGCATGTACAACGAGCTGCAGGACGCCCTCGGCTACCGCATGGATCAGAACGCGCCCTTCAATCCCACCTACAGCATCGCGTCCTTGCCTGTGTCGAGCCTGCCCATCAATCCCGCCGCGCCGACTCCGGCCAAGGCCCTGCTCGTGCCCGGCGGCGTCCAGCCCGACCTGAAGATGCCGACCCTCATCTCTTATTCGCTCCGCGTCGAGCAGGAGATCACCCCCAACACCTCGCTCACCGTGGGATACGTCGGCTCGCACGGCTACCACGAGCTCATCGGCGTCGACGGCAACCAGCCCGTGCCGACCATCTGCCCCGCCGCACCCTGCCCGGGCGCCTATCCCGCCAATTTCCCCGCGCCGCTCGCCGGCTCCGCCGTTCCTGCCGGCTCCTACTACATCCCCGTCGGAACCCCCAAGGCCAACCCGTCGCTCGCCAACACCTGGACATGGTTCTCATGGGGCGACAGCAATTACAACTCGCTGCAGGTCGACTTCAATCATCGCTTCAGCCACGACCTCGCCCTGCGCGGCGTCTACACCTGGTCGCGCGCCCTCGACGACGGAGACTCCCTCAACCAGACCGCCGCCGGCAACGCCCCCGGCCTCGTCTCCAATCCCTATAACCTCCACGCCGACTACGGACTCGCCACCTACGACGTCCGCAACATCGGCGTCATCAGCGCCGTTTACATGCTCCCCTTCGGACGCGGCAAGATGTTCGGCAACGACCTCCACGGCTTTTCCAACTTCGCCGCCAGCGGATGGTCCGTCGACAGCATCGTCACCCTGCAGTCCGGATTCCCGATCACGCCCCAGCTCAGCTACAACCCCTCCAACAACGGAGACACCCGCAATCCCGTCCGCCCCTTCATCAATCCCGACTTCCACGGCAAGACGATCATCGGCAAGCCGTCGCAGTGGTTCAATCCCTCCGCATTCCTCGCGCCTCCAGCCAACAGCGGCTTCTACGGCAACCTCGGCCGCGACACCCTCAACGGCCCCGGCCTCGCCACCTGGGATTTCGCCGGCGCAAAGGACACCACCCTCCGCGAAGGCCTCACCCTCCAGTTCCGCGGAGAGCTCTTCAACATCCTCAACCGCGCCAACTTCAACACCCCCAACCTGATCACCTTCACCCCATCAGGAGTCTCCGGAACCGCCGGCGCCATCACCAGCACCTCGACAACATCGCGCCAGGTCCAATTCGCGCTGAAGCTTCTCTGGTAGGATTTCGCGACGGTGCCCCACTCAAGCTTCGCTTGAGTGGGATTTGGTATCCCGCTCCTCACGTGACGGTGCCCCACTCAAGCTTCTTTCGCTTGAGTGGGGTCGTTGCCCATCAGACACGGCGGCCCAGTTACGACGGTGCCCCATTCAAGCTTCTTTTGCTTGAGTGGGGCCCTTCCCCGCCGCTAAGCTCAACACGTGCCCTCAAGACTCAAGCGATTCCACCAATCCGGACAAGCTCACTTCATCACATTCTCTTGTTATCACCGCCAGCCATTGCTGAACACTGACCTGGCGAAAGAGACCTTCGAGACCGCGTTGGAACGCGTCAGGAGCAGTTTCGCACTGCGCGTGTTCGGATACGTCATCATGCCCGAGCACGTTCACCTGCTGCTAAGCGAACCGCAACGCGACACACTCGCGCAAGCAATCAAATCTCTCAAGCAGGGCATCTCGCGACGATTGATCGGCGACGCAGACCACTTCTGGCAAAAGCGCTATTACGATTTGAATGTCCGGGATCACGATCAATTTGTTGAGAAGCTACGCTATATCCACCGCAACCCGGTGAGGCGCGGACTATGCGAAGGCTCCCGAGGACTGGGAATGGAGCAGTTTCCGCCACTACGCGACGGGGAGTGAAGGACGCGTGGAGATCGAGTCCGAATGGACAGCGACGCACAGCGCGAACGAGCCGCAGGGCGACTTTGTCCAGCAGCAGCATTGCCCCACTCAAGCCAGAGGGCTTGAGTTGAGGGCCAGATCAGGCAAGCTGCCGCGAAATTTAGTTGGTTGGATCAGCAACCCAACAGCGCCCGTGCTGTGATACTTTGCGGCGCATGGTCGCACCGCGCTAGCTCCGCTCTTTATCTCCTACGCCCGCAAGGACGGAGTGGAGCATCACCCAGCGACGCTCCACCTCTGCGATTTCAGTGACGTCCGACCACGACGATCATGAAAGTACCCGGCTTGGCTTGAGGCCTGCCGGTTGTTGCAGGCTCAAGCTCTGCAGTGGGCAGATAGATTTGGTGTGACATCTCGTCGACACCCATGGTTCGCGCGCCGTCAGGTGTTTTCACAACCTGCTCCACTTCGAACTTGCCGCCTTTCTCTCCTGCCGCTGTGAGCGATCCGTCTCGGCAGCTGGCGAAAGCTTTACCATCCATAATCTTCGTAGCATCCACGCCAACGCCGATCGGCAGCGACGCTTCTATCTTGCCGCTGTCGGAGTTCATCACAATCATCTTCTGCGGTTTGCGGCAGCCGATGAAGAGATGATGCGTTTGACATCCATCGCCATGCCCACCGGCTGTCCACCCGGAGCAACCGGCCACCGGGTAAGGACCTGTCGAGAGTGCAGGTCTACAACAGCCACGAGGTCCTTGTCTTCGAGATTGATGTAGGCCTTTCCTTTCCCATCAGCCGCGAGAAACTCCGGTGCTCCGCCCAATTGGACCGGCGGATCGATCTTGCCGTTCTTGGGATCGATGTCCGGCTTGAATGTCATCAGAGCGTTGCCATCGCCCGAGACGGCCAGCACGAGCCCAGTCCCGGGGTCATAAATGATGCCGTCAGAGTCCGGCATCGTCGTGATTCTGCCGAGAACTGCGTAAGTCTTCAGATCGAATACCACGATGCCGCCGCCACCGCCGCCATCTGTGATAAAGCCACGGCCGACCTGGGGACGATCGCGACCCCGTGGGCCCTCGTCTGTCCCGGTATGTCTCCAAGCACCTTGCCGGAATCGGCGTCAATCACCATGGTGTGCGTGGACCGCGGAACAAACAGCCGATGCGTTTTGGCATCGACCGTGAGGTAGTCCCACCCGCCCTCTCCACCGATGTGAAAAGTCTTCGTCACTTCCCAGTTTGTTTGTCCAACAGCCGGCAGCGCATTCGCGCACAGCAGAAGGGCGAGAAGCGCAATCACAAGTCGCGTCGTCTTCATGAAATCTCCTGAACAGCTTCAGCAATCAACATCACCGGCACTACACGCCCGGCGATGTGCATCCTTAGTGCAACACAAGGATCCTGAACTCTTCCTGAAGGAACGCGCCATTTTCGGGTGATCCACCAGCGGTAGAAAATTCCCTTTGGCCGTCCACCTCTATGGCTGGCCGTTCGCTCCCTTGGGAACGTGACTCGTGATCCCTTTCAGGAGGAATTCGCGGATCAAGTTGGCCGCAGCATCTGCGCCCGTGTCAGTCAACCCAATTATCAGGAACAAGGAAACTCCGCGGTCGGACTCGGGATAGTAAAGATTCGAAATAGCTCCGGCGGAGAAGTTGCCGAGCACGTTCGAGTAATTGAACCTCCACCGTCCGTCATCGGTCCGGGTGATGACGGCGGCGGACATCGCATAGAGGGCACGTGAACGGAAGCTCCCCTTTCCCTTATAGAAGTAGCGTGGGTCTTCATGGAAAATCGAGGGGTAAAGAGCTTTGCCCAGCAGGTCGGCCGAAACGTGGTTCCCGAGCGCAGCCCCGAATCGCTTTCCATATCCTTCAATCCCGCCGCCATAGTCGGGAAAATCATTCTGGTACTGCTCCGCACCTGCGATCGCGGCCACTGTTAAGAACGAAACCGGGTCGATAATGGACCGCAAGCTGAGATGAAACTTCTGCTTCGGTCCCATGGGCGGAGCGTTCCAGTCGTAGGTCGTATAAAAATTCGGAACGACTCCGAGCACGCGCTGATGGACCGCAATCTGTACCTGCTCCCGAGCCATTTCCTCCTTGTCTCCGCTCACGATCACACTCGTGGAGCCACCGGAAACCGCGAGCTTGACTGCCGGCAGGAAGCGAACCTCGCCTGCACTCAATGGGATTTGTGTCGAGGTAACACGGTTCATTCCGGGCGCCGTCACAATGATCCGGTAAACATCTGGCGGCAAGCCCGTGAACGCAAATTCCCCATTTTTGCCGGACTCTACGGTCCGTTCAGCGAAGCGCGGTTGGCCAGCCAGAGTCACCTTCGCCCCCGGGACCACGTCTCCATTGGTATCGAGGATCGTCCCGGAGATGCTTCCGGGACCGGTCTGTGGGGGGATCGATCCCTCTTTCTGAGGTTGACTGGTGACCTGTGCCGGTTGGGGCGCGTCGGGGAGACTACTTTCCCGTGCCGTCGAGATCAAACTCTCCTGCGCTTGAGCGGTTGAGTGCGCCAGGTCGGCAAACGCCAAAAAAGTGAAACTGGCCAACACAATCGGCTTCAACGCCGATGCGATATGAAGCATTCAATTAACCTCGCCGCATAGGCAAATTCCGGACCCTTATTAGATCTTGGCGAGCCTCGAGTCGAACGGTGGAGATGAGGCACAACTGTTGTCGAGATCAACGGCGCGGCGAGATAACGCTCGAAAATGAAACGCACAAACCGCCAAATCAAACCTAGCACCGTGACATTAACTTGGGCTGAATGGAAGATGATGGCGGCCCACGAAGACTCTTTCCTTGAGCGGGCAGTTCACCCCTACACCCCGCCCTCGATTACCTACCTCCAATTTTGCTGGCCGACAATTTCCCCCAACCCGCTACAATAGAAATAGAGACACAGAAGCCCGCCACACGGCGGGCTTCTGTGTCTCGTTGGAAGGAACCGGGAAAGCACCGAAAACTGTGCCGCCTAAGTCCTTCTTTTTCTATTAAATGTCTCTAACCATAATCAGGACTATGAGTTACAAGCGACATATCCCTTAAATCAATCAAATGAATGAGTAACAAAATCGAGGGGGGAGGGGGGGGGGGTACCCATCCCAGTCCCAAATCGGGAATCACTGCCCCGACCGTCGCAGCGCCACCCGCGCCGCATAGTAGCCGCACATCCCATGCACCCCGCCCCCCGGAGGCGTCGACGAAGAGCACAAATAAAGATTCCGGTCCGAAGTCGAATACTGCCGAAGATCCGGCCGCAAAATTGTCTGCCGCACCGACATCGCCCCGCCGCTGATATCGCCGCCGACCAGGTTCGCATCCCGCGACTCCAGCCACGCCGGCGTCGACACATGCCGCGCCAGCACGCAATCGCGAAATCCCGGAGCAAACCGCTCGATCTGGTCCTCGATTCGCTGCGTCATATCTACCGTCGACCCATTCGGAACATGGCAGTAAGCCCACGCCGTATGCTTGCCCTCCGGAGCCCGCGTCGGATCGAACAGGCTCTGCTGCGCCACCAGCACAAATGGCCGCTCTGCACATCGCCCATGCGCCATCGCCCACTCCGATCGCGCAATCTCCTCCATCGTCCCGCCGAGGTGAACCGTAATCGCGCGACCACACTCCTTCGCCCGCCACGGAATCGGCTCCGACAGCGCGTAATCCACCTTGAACGCTCGCCGGTCCGAGCTTGAACCGCTCCAGCGACCGCCGATACGACGCCGACAGCCGCTCCCCGGCAATCGCCATCAGCTGCCGCGGACTCACATCGCACAGCACCAGCCCCTGCGGAAGCTCACCCACCGACCCTATCCGCCGGGACAGATGCACCTCGCCGCCCAGCTCCCGCAGATGCCCCACCAGTGCATCCGTGATCGCCTGCGCTCCACCCCGGGGCACCGGCCACCCCACCGCATGCCCCGCCCCCGCCAGCACCAGACCCACCGCCGCACTCAACGGCTCATCCAGCGAGAGAAAAGAATGCGCCGCCAGCCCCGCAAACAGCGCCCGCGTCCGCGCGCTCTTGAAATGCAGCCTGCAGAAGACGGTCGCCGGCAGCACCGCATTCATCCCGAACCGCCCCAGCAGCCACGGATGCCGTGGCAGATGCAACGCCGGTCCAAGCACCTCGCCTGCGAACTCCCGCCAGTTCTCCGCCAGTGGCGCGAATATCCTTCTCCACGCCTTCCCATCCGTCTCCGAACGCCGCCTCCGCCTCACCCAGATCGCGCTCCAGCACGACCGCCGTTCCGTCATCCAGCGGATGCGCCAGCGGTGCCTCCCCATGAATCCACGCCAACCCATGTGACGCGAGTGGCAGGCTCGAGAAGAAGGGCGATCCTGCTGCTATCGGCAGCACCGCCGATCCGAAGTCGTGCTGAAAGCCGGGAAGCGTCAGCTCCATTGTCCTCGCCGCGCCGCCCGGCTGAGCCTCAGCCTCGAACACCTCGACGTGCAGCCCCGCCTGCGCCAGCGTGATCGCGGCGGCGAGACCGTTCGGCCCGGACCCGATTACAGAAGCTTGACCCATACCTTAATTATGCGGCGGCAGCTCCTGCGGCCACGCAATCACTCCCACCTTTCCGTCAGGCTGCAGCGTGAGCACCGGAGCATACAGCCCGAGCAGTTGCCTCCGCCACCAGTTGCCAGTCTCCCGCTTCTCCTTCATTGACGTGAACCAGTACTGCCACAGCACCGCCCGCACATACTTCGGCGCAGCGCCCCCAAAGGGATTCCCCTTGAAGAGCGCCAGAACGTCCCGGCTGTTCTCCAGCAGCCGCTCCTCGGTGAAGGGCACCAGCGTGTTCTGCTGCCAGTCGCCCAGCGAGGCGAACCACAGGTTCCAGTCGAACCGCGGCTGATAAGGCGCATAGATCCTCGGCACCTCATTCAGCGCCTGCGGCTTATACCGGAACGGATACGCCGTCCACGTCGTTCCATCATTCGATCCCTGGAACTCGATCTCATAGCGCCCCCGTGTCATCACCGCAAACAGCCCATATTGGTTGGCAATCCGAAAGGGCTCAAGCATCCTGACCGGCGCCATTGGCAGGGGCAACTCCGAAAACGGCATCCGAATCATTTCCGCCGTGGTGACGTACGCCACCCACGTCAGCATCACTGCCGTTACCGCCAGACCCATAGCGGCGAAGTTAGAGGGCTTACGGTGCTCAAACGGGAGCCCATCATTCGGCTGGGGAGTAGCAAACAGCGACACCGGAGCCTCCGCTTCTGGAATCGTGTCGTCTCTCTCTTCTTCAGCCTCCATCCTCGGCCCCCAGCGCGCTGGTAGGTATCGCATCAGGAACCGATCATCGAGCAGTAGGAAACCAAGCGACAGAACCAGGTAGTTCAGAAAGGTGTAATTGGCCGTGAGAATCACGCCAATCTCCCACGGTGTGACGATGAAAAAGCAGATCAGGCGCGCCCGCCGTCCAAAGAAGAACAGGAGCACAATCCCCAGCTCCATCACCAGCGTAGCGCCCGCTGTCGAAACGTGAAACCAGTGCGGAAGATGCTCCACATACCATCCAACCCATGTTGGCAGCGGTCCGTTCTGGTAGTACTCATCCATCGCCGTCAGGTGGCGCCACTCCGGATCGCCGCTCAGCAGCTTCACCATTCCCGACTCGAAGTAGATGCGGAACCATTCCCACTGCAGCAGAAATAGACTCGCTCGCGACGGCGGACTCTCCCCCCATCCCGGCCTCAGCCCCGCTGGACTGAAAAAGAGCGCGAGAAACCCGGCCTCCAGCAGCATTCCGTCCGATTGATAGCCCGAGAAATCACCGGCCGCCGCAACAAACGATAGGTAGCACACGAAGCAGATGAAGAAACTGAGGCGCGGGCAGACGTTGAAGAGAGCTACGACCGACGCGGCCAGCCCTATCCAGCACAGCGCCATCAGCATGGCATTGCTCGAAGACAGCCACAGCAGTGTCGGAGCGAACCAGTATCCCGCCCCAGGCATGGAGCGCCTTACAAGCGCGAGATACTGCCCCGCCGGCTCCACTCCATCCGGGCCGATCAGCCCGCGAATCTGGAAGAGCAGTGAATAGAACGCCGAAAAATAAATCGCTGCCAGCGCCCGCAAAAAGATCCAGCGGGGAATATGCCGCCCTCCCGGTCCGAAACGCGGATCAAAGAGCCACCGGAGAATGCCTGCCGGGCTGCGCTGCATACTGAGGGCAGAATAGCGCGTTCCGCCGAATCGGGATAATAGTGCCGCTCTGATACTTCCTGATCCATGCGTTCCCTTTATGGAACGCGACCGAACAAAAGACATTACTTAAGTGCGGGCTGTGAGCTCTCTGCGCTCTACTCTTAACCCGTGCCGTCCTATGCTGTACGCAGTTTTCACAATCAAGCTGCTTGCCGATTCACTTGCCGTTATTTTCTGACGCGGAGAGAAGCGCCGTGCATTTGACTGGATCTGAGCTGGTGAGTGCCGTAATTCCAACGCGCCATCGACCTGAGTTAGTCGTGAAAGCCGTGCAGTCCGCATTGCACCAGACCCACCCTCGCATCGAGGTCATCGTCGTCATCGACGGTCCTGACCCGCCGACCGAGAGCGCCTTGGCAAAGATTCACGACCCACGTCTCCGCATCTATCTGCTTGCCGCCAATGTCGGCGGGGCCGAAGCTCGAAACATCGGAGTGCGCGCCGCGCGCGGCGAGTGGATCGCATTCCTGGACGACGATGACGAGTGGCTTCCGCAGAAAATCTCCCTTCAGCTGGCACCAGCTTACGCAAGCGAGGCCGCCTTCCCGGTCATTTCCTCGCAACTGATTGTTCGTACGCCGCGAATGGATTTCTCCCCGGCCGTTCATACATCTCAACCGGACCAGCAGGTCAGTGAGCACCTCTTCTGCCGCCGAAGCCTGGACGACTGCCCCTACGCTATGCAGACCTCCACGCTTTTTGTCTCGCGCAGCCTGATGGTCGCCGTGCCCTTCCGACGCGGCCTCAAACGCCATCAGGATTGGGACTGGCTGCTGCGTGCATCCACCCATCCCGGCGTCCGCTTTCAAGTGATTTCTGAGCCTCTCACCATCTTCCGCGTTGAAGACGGCCGCCCCAGCGTGAGCCGGGCACTCGATTGGCAGTTCTCACTTGCGTGGGTGCGCGAAATGCGCCCGTACTTCACCCCACGCGCCTATTCCTTCTTTGTCGCCACCGAGTGCATCCCCCGAGCCGTCAAGAGTCGCGCCGGAACATCTGCATATGCCCGTCTGACGTGGGAGTTCATCGCCCGAGGTTCTCCGACGTTGCGCTCCATCGTTTGGCTCGCCGCCTTCACAGTCCTCCCCGAGAACCTCCGCACCTGCCTCCGGCGAGTACTTCGCCGGAGGCGATCCGCAAGCTCCCTGCCTCCGGCACCCACCGGGGCCGTTATCCCAACCTGACAACCTCTAACGGAGCGAAGATGCAGACGACCGGATACACGCAGAACTTTCTCAGCGGAACACAGCAGGTCGCAGGCCTGGTAGACGTGAGTGAAATTGAACGGATCATCGATGTGCTCTGCGAGACTCGCTCGGCCGAGGGAAGGGTATTCTTCCTCGGCGTGGGCGGCGGCGCAGGCAATGCCGGACACGCCGTCAACGACTTCCGTAAGATCGCGGGCATTGAATGCTACGCTCCCAGCGACAACGTCTCCGAGCTGACTGCACGCATCAACGACGACGGCTGGAGCTCCTGTTACGCGAACTGGCTGCTCGGCAGCCGTCTCAAGTCCAGGGACACGCTGTTTGTTTTTTCCGTAGGCGGAGGCTCCCTCGAAAACAACGTCAGCCCCAACATTGTCGAAAGCCTCAAGCTTGGCCGCCGTATCGGCTCGAAAATCGTCGGTATTGTCGGCCGCGACGGCGGCTACACGGCCCAGGTTGCGGACGCCTGCGTGGTGATCCCGACGATCTCCGGAGACAACGTCACTGCGCTCGTCGAATCCTTTCAGGCCGTGATCTGGCACCTGATCGTATCGCATCCCCGTCTGAGAAAGAACGAGATGAAATGGGAGCAATTGGGACTCGCAGGCAGCGAGCGGTCTTTCTCGATCGCGATGGCGTAATCAATCGCAACATTCTCAATCCCGCAACCGGCGAATTCGAATCGCCCCTCACCGCGGCCGATTTTGAATTCATCCCGGGCGCCCTTGATGCTATGCGCTCTTTGCGCTCGGTAGGCTTCCTCCTGTTCCTTGTATCGAATCAACCGAACCTTGCGAAGGGGAAGTCAACCGCGCAGCAGCTCTCCGCAATCCACCAAGAGCTTCTTTCCGGATTGGCTGAAGCGGGAATCGATTTTGCGGAGTTTTATTATTGTTTCCATCACCCGCATGGCGTCGTTAATGGTTATTCGCGCCACTGTGAGTGCCGGAAGCCATCGCCGCATTTCCTGCTGGCAGCCAGCTCACAATTTGGTGTAGACATGCGCCAGTCCTGGATGGTCGGCGACCGGCCAACGGATATCGAGTGCGGCCGTGCTGCCGGAACCCGCACCATCCTGATTCATTCAACAGACCCACATGCTGGCGGACGAATCCGCCCCGACGCTGTCGCGCCCGATCTTCGCACCGCCGCGCAACTGATTCTGACTGCGGACTAGCGCCGCCGTTCATCGTCTAAGCCATCGCCAGGGCATTCGTTTCAATCCGGTAAGCGGCCGCCGCCGCATCTCTGTAGAACATGCTTACGGTTTCGAGTGAATAGGCCCTCAGGTCTTTCCCTACAAGACTAAGCTTTTGCAGAATCTCAGGAGGCACGGTAATGATATGACAGCTGGCATCATTTGCCTGAAACACATTGAGCAGCTCACGGGGGCTGGCCCATAGCAGCTCCGCCTTTGGCCGAGACCGTAGAAGTCCCCCTGCCTCTTTCATCATCGGCACGGGATCAACTCCGGTGTCGGCTATGCGTCCTGCAAACACGGAAACGATCGCCGGCGTCGCCGGGTCAAGCGCATCGGCTACCTGTGCAACTTGATCGAGTGTAAGTATGGCAGTTACATTTACTATGACTCCCGATCCCGATAGCCGTCGAATCAGTGGCCCCATGAATTCGCCAGCCTGATTTGTAACCGGAATCTTTACATTTACATTTCTGCCCCACCTGGCAATCGTCAGGGCCTGAGCCTCCATGCCTTCGATATCATCAGCGAACACCTCGAGCGAAATCGGCCTGTCCGGCACAACGGACAGCAGCCTGCGCCCGAAGGCTTCATAATTCACCACGCCAGCCTTGCGCATGAGCGTAGGGTTGGTGGTGAAGCCTTTGATCCATGGGTTCGTGCGGTAGGCAAGGATGCTTTCTAAGTCGGCGCCATCGCAGAACAGTTTGACTTTCAGGCTCTCGATATCCGGCATGTCTTCTCCTGGGAACGATGAAATCGGCTATGCTCCAATTGAATCCGCTGAATCTGTAAGTGTGGGGCTATTCATAGCCGGATCGGAAAGGCCACGCGGCCCGGCAAGCCACTGTCGCAGAACGAGCAGCAGAAACTGCGTGTTCCCGAAAAGATAACGCCGCCACAGCCGTCTCGGTTCGCGAACCAGCCTATACAGCCATTCCATCCCCAGCGCGTGAGTCCAGCGCGGCGCCCGTTTACGCAGCTCGGCCTGAGTGTCGAGACCAGCCCCGACAGCGATCGCCGCGCCGATCGGCAGGCTGGGGCAATTCTCGTGCATCCAGATCTCCTGCTTGGGCGCGCCAAAAGCAACGCAGAGAAGGTCAGGCGCAGCATCCGCGATCAGCTGCCGGATATGGGCCGACTCCATGCTGTCGCGCTCAAACCCGCGCGGCGGGCAATAGGTGCCCGCAATCCTGAGCGCAGGATAGCGCCGTCGAAGATTTGCTGCTGCCGTGGCTGCCGCCCCCGGAAGTCCTCCCAGGAAGAAGACGGAGAAGCCGTAGCGCGCCGCCTCAGCACAAAGACGCTCCATCAGATCGCCGCCGGTGACACGCTCCGGAATAGGCTGCCCCAGCAGACGCGACGCCAGCACAACCGAAATCCCGTCAGGAACCGAAAGATCCGCCGCCTGCAAGGCCTCGGCAAATCGTCGATCGCGCGCCGCCAGTGTTACCAGCTGCGCATTTGGGCCGACAATCAATAGGGGCGATAGTGATTCGCGATGTTTCAGTCTGTGAACGACCCAGGCCACCGCATGGTCCATGGGCACCCGGTCGACGGAAACCTGATCCATGACAAAGCGCGGAGGCTTGGGGAGCGGAGCGGAGTTGAGCGGCGACAATTGCAGCGTACGCCGCATCGTTCGCACCTGCGGCCAATCCAGGGGTAAGGCTGTCTTCATAACCAGAGCGCCTCTTTCTGTTCAAGGAACAACATCGGGGAAATGCCATTCATTACCTGGCGTGATAGCAACTCATCGCGCATACGCCTGAAAACGTAGCGCGGCGACGCCGTCAGCGATGATGCGAAGTCCGCAGCGGCGGCAAACCGCTTCCGCTCGGCCAAATGCATATTGAAAGACCTCAACCGTTCCTTAGCCCGAAACTCCGGCGCTGGGCAAAGAGCCTCCAAGTGAACGCGGATGCTATCGATGTTCCGAGGCCCGAGCTTCCAGAGATGGGAGAGCAAAAGATACTGAACATAGAGCCCGGCTATGAACTGGTCCGCGAGGTTGCGCGCGCTGATGCTCCCCGGGCTTTGGCGAAACCCCACCAGCTCTTCTGGAATGCAGTGAATGTTGTGTTTCAGGGCCATCCGCCACCACAAGTCAGCGTCCTCGTTGTGCAGCCCCAGCCGATAACCCCCCAGGGCAAGCGTCTTGTGCACATGCAATGCGACCGTGGGGTGGCATATCGACAGCAGATAGCCGGACCGCACAATGCTTCGCAACGCCAGAGGCGATCCGCGCGAACTACGAAAGCACCCGATCGTTCTTTCTCGGGGATGATAATTCGCCAACGAATAAAACATGCCCGCGTCCGGATGCTCGCCGATCGCTGCGATCAGTCGCTCCATGCGCTGCGGATGAGAGACGTCGTCGGCATCCTGACGCACGAGCCATGGTGTACGGCACTCACGCAGAATGCGATTGAGTGTCTGAGTTATGCCAACGTTCGGTTGTTCGATGATTCGTAGGCGTCGATCACGGATCGACTGCAGATACGCCAGACTCCCATCAGTGGCGCCGTCGACGATGGCCAGGATTTCGAAAGATGATGCCGTCTGTCCAAGAAGGCTCTCCATTGCCTCCGGCAGATACGGCATAGCATTGTAAACGGGCAGACCAACAGTTACCAGCGTCTCAGGTCCCAAAGCGTCCTTCACAATCTCATGGGGTCGGTTTACGCGACCTTGTTGTGTAGCTACGAACACTGCATGACTGAAGGCCCCTTCAGGCATGCAGCATCAGTAGGGCGGCAATAGCTACGAAGCTACGTTGCACTCGGATGTTCTGCTCATATAGCAATCTTCACCGGGCTATCGTCAATGTGAAAGTTGTAGGTCGTCGTAACTTAGGTAACTTGTCCTGTTTTGGAACGGATGCTACCGTTGCGCCAAATCAATACACAAGATTTCTTGAGTAGGTTCGTAGCTTCGAGCCTTAGGCAACGCTAGGTCCCGGGGAGGGGAACTCGATCGGCCAACTTGGCCGCTCGTACGCCCTGCCCCACCTGTTCGAAGGGGGAGCATCCGTGAAGTCGGGTCAGGAAATGACGCATGCCCGCAGCTATTTCGTAGCCGGCGGCGCTGGATTCATCGGAAGCCACTTCGCCGACAGATTCCTAGCCTCAAACGACGTCTCCCGAGTCACCATCTTCGATAACTTCTCCTCAGGCCGCGACTGGCACTTCGAGGAGCACCGCGGCGATAACCGTCTCCAGGTCGTTCGCGGCGACCTGGCGCATCTGTTCGCCCTGACCGAGGCAATGCGCGGTCATGATGTCGTGGTTCACTTAGCCTCCAATCCCGACATCGCTCGGGCCGCGACCGAGCCCGAAATCGACTTTTATCAGGGAACTGCACTTACCAACAACATCGTCGAAGCCATGCGCCGCTCCGGAGTCCCGCGGCTCCTTTACGCATCCGGCAGCGGAGTCTACGGAGACTGCGGACTCACCGAGCTCGCGGAAGATCACAGTCCGCTCAACCCTGTATCAACCTACGGCGCAAGCAAGCTGGCGGGTGAAGCGTTGATCGCCAGTTACTGCGCCATGTTCGGCCTGACCGCATGCGCCTTTCGATTCGGCAATGTCGTCGGCGCTCGCCAGACCCATGGAGTCGGCTTCGACTTCATCCGCCGGTTGCGCAACGACCGGTCGCGGCTCCGTATCTTGGGCAACGGTAAACAGAGCAAGACCTACCTGCACGTCTCCGATGTCGTCGACGCCGTTCTAGCCGCCTTTGCTCAGGTAGAAAGCGGCTTCGCAGTCTTCAATGTCGGTACCGGAGACTCCATCACCGTCACCGAGATTGCCGAGATTGCCGTGCAGTGTCTCGGTCTCAACCCTAAGCCCAGTTTCGAATACACGGGCGGCGATCGCGGCTGGCAGGGTGACGTTCCCATCGTCCGCCTCGACACCCGCAAGATCCGCGCCCTCGGTTGGCAGCCAAAGCTGAACAGCCGCCAGGCGATCTATCTCTCCCTCAAGGAACTCATTGCTGATGAGCGCACCTTTGCATAGTGATGGCTTTCCCCCTCTGGCCCTCCTGGCCGGAGGCCTGGCCACCCGTCTCGGCGCGCTCACCGCGCAGTTGCCGAAGTCGCTCGTGCCCGTGGCCGGCGAGCCGTTCATCGCCCATCAGCTTCGCCTGCTTGCCTCTGAGGGCGTCCGCGACATCGTCATCTGTTGCGGTCATCTGGGCGAGCAGATCGAGGCCTTCATCGGTGACGGCAGCCGTTTTGCCTGCCGCGTCCGCTATTCATTCGACGGCCCTACCCTCCTCGGCACAGGAGGTGCAATCCGTCGCGCCCTTCCTCTGCTGGGACCCCGTTTCTGGGTCATGTACGGAGACAGCTACCTCACCGCCCCTTTCGCGCCCATGCTCGCTGCATCCCAGACCTCGCATCAGCCGGCGCTCATGACCGTCTTTCCCAACCAGAACCGGTGGGACACCAGCAACGTCCAGTTTGCTGATGGCAGAATCATTCGTTACAACAAGCACAGTCCCCAGCCCGGCATGCAGCACATCGACTACGGATTGGGACTCTACTCCCCCGACATATTCCATCGGTGGCCCGCGCAAACCGCTTTCGATCTCTCCGAAGTGCAGCGCCATCTCGTCGATCACGGAGCCATGGCAGGATACGAAGTTGCCGAGCGCTTCTACGAAATCGGCTCGCTCGCCGGGCTGGAAGAGACGAGCGCATATCTGAGCGCTCACCAAAGCGCCGCATCTCTTGTACAAATCCCTTCCGGCCATCCCCTGGCCTGCGGAGCACGCCCATGATTATGACCCGCACGCCGCTTCGCATCTCGCTCGGCGGCGGAGGCACCGACCTTCCGTCCTACTATCGCCAGCACGGCGGATTCGTCCTTTCCGCGGCCATCTCCAAGTACATCTACATCACGGCCAACCGGAGCTTCCTGCCCGGCTATTTCCTCAAATACTCGGATCCTGAGCACGCCCAGACCCGCGAGCAGATCCGCCATCCCTTGCTGCGCGAAGCCATCGCGATGCACGACGTCCCCGCGCCTCTTGAAATCGTCAGCATCGCCGACGTGCCCGCCGGAACCGGCCTCGGCTCCTCGGGAACGTTTTTGGTCGGCGTCATGCACGCTCTTCATGCATACAAGCGCGAGCCCGTCACCCCCGAGCTCCTTGCCACCGAGGCCGTCGACGTGGAGATGAATCGCCTCGACGAGCCCGTCGGCAAGCAGGACCACTACATCGCCGCCTACGGAGGCCTCCTCTGCCAGGAGTACCACGACGACGGCCGCGTTACCGTCGAGCCCCTGAAAGTAGCCGATCACGTCATTCGCGAGCTCCGTGACTCGCTCATGCTCTTCTTCATCGGACGAACCCGCAGCGCATCAACGCTGCTCCGCGACCAGAAGGAGCGCTCGCAATCAGCCGATTCCTCCATGCTCGACGCCCTGCACTTCACCAAGCAGCTCGGCCGCGAGATCCGCAGCACCCTCGAATCCGGAGACACCGCCTCCTTCGGCAGCCTCATGCACGAGCATTGGCTGCGCAAGCGATCCCGCTCCACCGGCATGAGCAATCCGCACATCGACGAACTGTATGAGTTAGCTAGAAAAGACGGCGGCGCCGCCGGAGGCAAGCTCGTAGGCGCCGGAGCCGGAGGCTTCTTTCTCTTTCAAACTCAGGATCGCCGCCGACTGCGCGACACTATGACCCGCGCCGGTCTCAGCGAGATGGATTTCACCTTCGACTTCGACGGCTCCGTCGTCCTCACGCGCAACGCATGACAAGCAATCGGCCATTAAAGACAGCGTCCCCGCTCCGCGTTCCCGATCTGCGCATTTTGGACCTCGGTGACCTCGCTGCCGCCGAGCGCAAGGAGTGGACGCTCGCCGACATCCTTGCCGTCTTCCGCCGCCGTCGCAAATATCTCGTCGCCTCCCTGACAGCCTTCCTGGCGCTCGTTACCGCCTATTGCCTTCTCGCCACGCCGCGCTATCAGGCCGCTGGAGAGATTGAAGTCCAGAAGCAATCCCCAGGAATCCCCGGCCTCGAAAACACGGCAGCCGGCACCTCCAACGCCGAGGCCGACTCGCTCGACTACAGCATGACCCTCGAAACCGAGGCCAACATCCTTCAGTCCAACACCCTTGCCCTCGAAGTCATCAAGGACCTCAAGCTCGAAACCACCGACGACTACTTCCCGCCGCATAAATCCGGCCTCCACATCCCCGCCTGGCTCATCTTCTGGAAGAAGCCTGTCGAGCCCCTGACCATCCCGCTCGACGACGCTCCGAACCGCCGCTACGTCGTACTCAAAATCTTTGCCGCGCATCTCAAAGTCACGCCCATACCCGGCACGCGCCTCATCGAGGTCAGCTATTCCGATCCCAACCCGCAGCGCGCGCCTGCAGTCGTCAATCGTCTCATCCAGGCTCTTACCGACTACACCTTCCAGGCCCGCTTCAACGCCGCAGTCCAGGCTTCAACGTGGCTCGGCAACCAGCTCGTCGGACTCCGCAAGCAGACCGAGGCCCTCCAGGAAAAAGCCATCCGCCTGCAGCGCGACACCGGCATCTTCGGCGACGGCGACTCCCACAACGTCGTCCTCGCCCGCCTCGAAACCCTCAACAACGCACTCACCGCCGCAGAATCCAACCGCATTCTCAAGGAGGCCATCTACCATGTCTCCCAGAGCGGCGATCCCGAGCTGATCTCCGGCCTCGGCGGCAACTCCGCCGTCGGCGCGACACCTGCGATGGCCAATTCGCTCGCCCTCATCCAGTCCCTCCGCAGCCAGCAAGCCGCCCTCCGCGCCCAGGTCGCCGCCGACGACACCAGGTACGGATCCGCCTACCCCCGCCTCGCCGAACTCCATGCCCAACTCGACGGCCTCGACAAATCCATTCAGGAAGAAGTGCATCGCGTCGGCGAGCGCACCCGTACCGACTACGAAATCGCCCTTCAGGCCGAAGACGCTGCCCGTCAGTCCTTCGAAAAGCAGAAAGCCCTCGCCAACGAGACCAACGACAAAGCCATCGCCTACGAGCTCGCCCGCCAGGAAGCCGACGGCACCCGCAACATCTATCAGGGACTCCTCGCCCGCCTAAGGCAGGCCGGCATTCTCGAAGGCCTGCGGTCCACCAACCTCACCGTTGTGAACCCCGCGCGCGTCCCTCCCACCAATCGTCCGCACAGTCCCAACATGCCGCTCTACTACGCGGCCGCCGTCGCCGCGGGACTCTTCTTTGGTTGCTCCTCGGCACTGGTCCGCGAGCTGCAGGACAACAGCGTCCGCTCCCTCCAGGAGCTAGAGAGCATGCTCGGCGGCCGCCTCCTCGGTGTCATCCCCCGCCTCAAAGAAAAGGCGCTGCAACTGCCTCAACCTGGTTCCACCGACTCCGGCGCGCCAGCACGGCAATCTAAGCGCACCCCCCCATACGAGACCGCGCCGTTCCTCGAAGCCTTGCGTTCCTTGCGAACGTCGCTGCTTACGCTGCACGATGGCCAGCCGCCGCAGGTCGTCCTCGTCACCAGCTCCATCGCCGGAGAAGGGAAGAGCAAGCTCGCCGCGAATCTTGCCATCGTGCTCGCCCAGCTCAACACCCGCGTCCTGCTCGTCGACGCCGACCTCCGCTGTCCCTCACTGCATAGCGAACTTGGCCTGCACACCGCAACTGGCCTCGGCGCAGCACTCACCCGCGACGCCATCCCCGAAATCCACGCGCATCCGCACTGCCCCTCGCTGTCTGTTCTCTGCGGCAGCGCAACCCCGCCGCTTCCGTCGGAGCTCCTCGGCTCGAAACCTATGGCCAACTTACTCACCGGCTGGCGCACCGAGTACGATTTCATCCTGCTCGACAGCCCGCCTGTCCTACCCGTCACCGACGCCCGCATCCTCTCCCGCATGTGCGACGCGACTCTGCTTATCGCTCGCTATGGCTTTACCTCGCGACAAGCCGTCCAGCGCAGCCACCAGCTCATCCAGCAACACCTTCCCAGCACCGCCGTGCTCGGCGCCGTCCTCAACGGAGTCTCCGGCCGATCCGCCGACTACTACGAGTACTACGGCTACAGAAGTTCCACGCGCCCCCCGGTTTCTCGCCCTCGGAGGAAATGGTTTGCGAGTGCATAGGCCCTGCACAGTTGTCTTCCTGACTTTTGCGCTCGTCTACTCGGCACCGCATTCCCGCGCCCAGGCGCCCTTCGCCCCAGGGCCCGTCGCCCCGACATCCGTCACGCCAACACCTGAAACCCCGCACGCCGTCGCCTCGATGCCCGACACACAGCCGGTCGCCGAAACGTCATCGGACGCCACCCGCGAGTCCCTGCTCATCGGCCCCGGCGATCTCCTGCAGATCACCGTCCTCGACGAGTCCGACCTCTCGCGAAAGGTCCGTGTGCGCGACTCCGGCGAGATAACTCTGCCCTTCATCGGCAGCGTGCAGATCGGCGGACTCAACACCGCCGAAGCATCTGCCGCCATCGCTCAGAAGTACATCGACGGCCAGTTCCTCAAGCATCCCGAGGTCTCCGTCTTTGTCGAGGAGTACGCAACCCAATCCGTATCGGTCCTGGGACAGGTCGTCCATCCCGGCCCCATCTCCATCTCTACTGACCGCAGCCTCGTCGACGTCATCTCCATGTCCGGCGGCCTCACCGACGTGGCCGACCGCCACATCACCATCGAGCGCGGAGGCGCCTCTCACGGACTCGTCGAAGTCTTCCTCTCCAACCGCGCCGAAGACGCCTTCAACGCCAACGTCGAAGTGTTCCCCGGCGACAAGATCCTTGTCCCCAAGGCGGGCATCGTCTACGTGCTCGGAGACGTCGGCCGCCCCGGCGGCTACGTCATGCAGAACAACTCCCGCATGACCGTCCTGGAGGCCGTCGCCATGGCCGCCGGCGTCAACCGCACCGCATCCGAAGCCCACGCCCGCATCATCCACAACACCAACGGCAAATTCCAGGAGCGCGAGCTGCCCCTCAAAGAAATCGAGGCGGGAACCGCGCCCGACGAGCTCCTCGAGGCCGACGACGTCATCTACATCCCCTTCAGCTTCGGAAAGAACATGCTGATGGGCACCAACTCGATCGTCGCCGCGACCAGTTCCGCCCTCATCTACGCCGGACGCTGACCAGGACCCGAGCCATGCGCGACCTCACCCTCGAAGAGCTCGGCTGCTCCGCGATCCTCGCCTTCTTCGCCATGCAGGGCTCCATCCCCTTCATCGCGCCCAACCAGGCACTTGAATCCACCCACTCCGCCGCCTCCAACCTCACCTTCTATGGGGGCATCTTCTCGCAGCTCCTCGTCGACGGCGCCATCACTTTACTCCTTATCCGCCACGCCCCCCGTGTCTTTCGCTGGATGCCCGCCATGCAGTGGGCGGGCTTGCTCGCCCTGCTCACCGTCGCCTCGACACTCTGGTCGCAATTCCCGCTGGTCACCCTGCGCCGCTCGGTGCCCTTCGCGCTGGCCGCACTCTTCGGGCTCTATCTCGCGATTCGCTTCCCGGTCCGACGCCAGCTTTCCATCCTCCGGATATCCATGATCGCCCTTGCCCTCGGCACGGTGGTTCTCGCGCTCTGCTTTCCGAAGCTCGGACTTGACGCCTCCGCCGGGCATCACCTTGACTGGCAGGGCGTCTTCACCCAGAAAAATGCCTGCGGCCGTGTGATGGTCCTCGCCACTGCCGTCGTATTGGCTGACTGGCGCTCGTCCTTCTCGAGACTCTCCAGCCTGCTCCTCTTTCTTTTCATCGTCTTCATGAGTGGATCGCGTGGAGCCTGGGCGATTGAAGTTGTGATCCTCGCGCTCTATGCGTGGCTCGCAATCGCGAAGCGAACCGACACTCGCAGCCGCATCGTCTTCGCCGCAGCCACCGCATCCTTCGTAGCAGCTCTGTGCATCGTCGCCTGGTACAACCTGCCCCTGCTGCTCCCGCTCGCAGGCCGCGACGCAACATTCAGCGGCCGCACTGAAATCTGGAAGCAAGTGTGGCGATTCATCCTCCAACGCCCCATCCTCGGCTGGGGCTATGCCGCTTTCTGGAGAGGCATCGAAGGGCAGTCCTTCGAAGTGGTCGCCGTCATGCGCTTCATCGTCTTTCACGCGCACAACGGCTTTCTCGAGATCTGGCTCGAACTCGGCATCCTCGGCCTCGCCCTCTTCACCCTGAGCTATCTGCGCGCATGGCGCAAGCTCTGGCCATTGCTCCGTTGCGGAGACATCCGCCGCGGCAACTGGATGGTCTTCGTCCTCGTCCTGATCGCCCTCTACGACCTCGATGAGAACACCCTGCTCATCTACAACGGGCTCTTCTGGGTCCTCTATGTCGCGACTTTGGTCAACATCGAGCTCCTCGCCGTCGAAGACCGCTTTGCCCTCGGCCTCGCCCGCGCTATCCGCCCCGCGACAAACCTTTCCGCCGCAACGCCTGCACTGGGAGCACAATGAAGCGCGTCCTCATCTACCGGAACGAACTCCTTCCCGCATCCGAGACCTTCATCGCGGCGCAGGCCCACGGCATGCGCCGATACGACCCGTGGTTTGCCGGATTGAAGCTCGTACCTGACGGCATTGACCTCGACAGATCCCGTGTAACGCTGCTTGCCGAGAACGGCAGCTTTCCTAGACAGGGTGCAGCGCCGTCTCTATCTCACCACCGGCTTCGCTCCCCGTCTGCACCGCGACCTGAAGAGCCTGCGTCCCGCGCTCATCCACGCCCACTTCGCGCTCGATGGCTGCGCGGCGCTGCCCATCCAGAAGAAGCTGCAGGCGCCGTTGATCGTCACCCTGCACGGCTATGACGTCACCCGTACTGACGGCTTCCCCAACCTCAAGGCCATGGGCAGAACCTATCTCGCTCGACGCGAAGAGCTCTGGCAGCGCGCGAGCCTCTTCGTCTGCGTCTCCGAGCACATCCGCCAGACCGCGCTTGAGCGCGGATTTCCCGCCGACAAGCTCTGGGTGCATCGCATCGGCATTGACCTGCATAGCTCGGAATTATCCAGGTCGCCTGGTCCCCAGCCCGTCATCCTCTTCGTCGGCCGCCTGGTCGAAAAGAAAGGCTGCGCTCACCTGATACGCGCCATGGCGCTGGTCAACGCGAAGCTGCCCGGGGCCCGCCTGGTGGTCGTCGGCGACGGCCCGCTCCGCTCCCAGCTCGAGAGCCAGGCCCGGGAGCAATCGCCCAATGCGGTCTTTCTCGGCTCTCAGCCGTCCCACGTGGTCCGAACCTGCATGCGCCGCGCACACGTGCTCGCAGCTCCCAGCGTGATCGCGAAAAACGGCGACACCGAGGGCCTGCCCATCGTCCTCTGCGAGGCGCAGGCTATGGGGCTCTCCATCGCAGGCTTCCGCGGACCCGGCGTGGACGAGGCGGTCATCGACGGCCATACCGCCATGCTCGTCAATTCCGGCGACCACGAGGCTCTGGCCGCAATGATCCTCCGCCTGCTTGCCGACGCCTCACTTCGCGCACAGCTCTGCGTCGCCGGTCGGCAGCACGCCGCAAAGTACTTCAACCTCCGCACGCAGACCGCGCTGCTCGAAGACAAATACGACGAGGTCCTCCGCCAGCAATGAAAGAGCACCGGCTGTTGCACGGCTCTGCCTGGATCGTCTCCGGCCAGTTCATATCCATGGGTTTTCAGGCCACCTATTTCGTCCTGATGGGCCGGACCCTCGGCAGCCGCGAGTACGGAGCCTTCGTCGGAGTCGTCGCCCTCGTCGCCCTGCTCACTCAATTCAGCAGCGCCGGCATGGAGATGATCCTGCTGCGCAACGTCAGCCGCGACCGCAAGTCATTCGCCTCCACCTGGGGCAACGCGCTGCTCATCACCGCGTGCGGTTTTGTGCTTCTCCTCGCCGCGGCGTGGCTCATCGGATCGCTCACCCTGCGCCCGCAGTTCCGCGCGCTCATTCCATGGATCGCCCTCTCCGATGCCTTGTTCGGCAAGGTCGTCCAGCTCGCCAGCCGCGCCTTCCAGGGCGCAGGAGAAATGTCCTACTGCGCCCGGCTCACCGCATTCGTGTACGCCGCCCGCGCAGCTCTCGCCGCAGCCCTCTATCTCTACGCCCGCTGTTGGGGCGGTCATCCCGACGCCTACACCTGGGGGCGCATCTACTGGCTTGCCCCCTTCGCCGTGTCTATCGTGGCCTTCTGGCTTGTCACGTCGCAGCTTGGCTGGCCGCGATTCTCACGTCTTCGTCTGCGCGACCTGAGCGAAGGACTGAGCTTCTCGTTCTCCAACTCCTCGATCTCCGCCTACAACGACATCGACAAAACCTTCCTGGTCAGCCTCGGCCAGACCTACGCCGCCGGCATCTACTCCGCGGCCTACCGAGTGGTCGATGTCGCCACTGCGCCCCTCTACGGTATCTACACCGCCGCTACTCCGCGGCTCTTTCGCGAGGGAGCCAGAAGCGTCGGGCATGCCAGCGCCCAGTCGCGGCGCCTTCTGCTGCGGACCATCCCCTATGGACTCGCCGTCGCCGGGGCTCTTTATTTCGCAGCCCCGCTTCTTCCGCGCCTCTTCGGATCATCCTTCCAGGGCTCCGTCGCCGCGCTTCGCTGGCTCTGCCTGTTGCCGCTGCTGCGCGTCTTCCACTACGCCTGGGGAACCACCATTACCGCCTCCGCATCGCAGTGGAATCGCACCGCGACACAGTTCGGCGCGGCAGCGCTCAACCTGCTGCTGAATTTCCTGCTCATTCCGCGCTGGTCGTGGCAGGGCGCAGCCGTGGCCAGCCTTCTCACCGACGGGTCGCTGGCCATATCCAGCCGCTTCGTGCTCTGGAGGATCCAGAGGCGAGAGGCAGGGGTTCATGACGGACGACGATCAGGGCTGCTGACTGCGCCTTCCGCCGATTAGAGGCCGGACCCCCTCCCCCCCACTACTTTCGTGGCTGGTCTGAAAGCGTTTGATTCGAGGAGCTTTATCGGCTCAACGCCGGTAAAGATCTGAAAACAGAATCTTTATCCACAAAGATCTCATTCCAGATGACTTAACATGCGGCAGGCCCGCAAAGAAAAAACCCGGCAACGGGCCGGGCATATTGTCTCTATTTCTATTCTAGCCAGCCGCGAAAAATAATCGGCCAATAATTTCCCGGCGCGGCATATTCGATGGCGTCCGACCGAGCGCGTCGAGGGCGAACTTAGAATTGTCACCACACCAAACAGCCCAAATCTATGACAGAGTCGTAATGGTGATCTCCGACTAATCTCTCCGCGGTGCCACGTGATGATCATCACAGAGCCTTCCATCTGCTGTGGTTTATGTTCAGCTGTTGGCCTGAATGAAGTTTCGGCCAGGACGAACACGGGTAGCCCACATGGGCTGGCAAGAGGAGAAGGTTATGCCTACAGAGGAACAGTTACGGTTAAATGATGCACGGCAGGACAAATTTCCCTGGAAGAAATGGGGACCCTACCTGAGTGAGCGGCAGTGGGGTACAGTCCGCGAGGACTATAGCGAGAATGGTGACGCCTGGAATTTCTTTACACATGATCAGGCACGGTCGCGTGCCTACCGCTGGGGCGAGGACGGCCTCGCCGGCATTTCTGACGACAAACAGCACCTCTGCTTCGCGCTGGCCTTGTGGAACGGCAAAGATCCAATCCTCAAGGAGCGCCTCTTCGGACTGACCAACAGCGAGGGCAACCACGGAGAGGATGTGAAGGAGTATTACTTCTACCTCGACAGCACCCCTACGCACTCTTACATGAAGTACCTCTACAAGTACCCGCAGGCGGCGTATCCCTACGCCGATCTGGTAGAGACGAACCGGCGTCGTTCCAAAAACGACATGGAGTACGAACTCCTCGACACCGGGGTCTTCAATGAAGATCGATACTTCGACGTCTTTGTGGAGTATGCCAAAGCCAGCCCCGAAGATATATTGGTTCGAATCACCGCAGCCAACCGCGGACCGGACGCGGCCGAGTTGCACCTTTTGCCGACGCTATGGTTCCGCAACAACTGGTCGTCGTGGATTGCCGAATCCAATCGCACACCTAAGAAACCAACGCTCCGCCAGATCGAGGCAGCCGCGGGAACGAGTGCGGTCGCAGTCTCGCACCCGCTGTTGGGTGAATTGGTCCTGTCCTGCGAAGGCGATGTGCCGCTGCTCTTCACCGAGAACGAAACAAATCACGAGCGGCTCTTTCCCGGACAAAAGAACGAGAGCCGCTACGCCAAGGACGGCATCAACGACTATGTGGTCCAGGGCGAGCACGGACGCGGTGAACCCCGACAAACAAGGCACCAAAGTCTCTGCGGACTACAGCGTAAAGGTAGATGCAGGTCAAACCAAAGTGATCCGCCTGCGGCTTTCCAAATCGATTCTGTCCAGAAGGGCAAACCCTTCGGGAAGCAATTTGATGAAATCTTCGCGAGTAGGCTCCGTGAAGCGGATGAGTTCTACAAGTCAGTGACGCCGCCATCGGTAAGTGAAGACGAGGCCAGGGTAATGCGCCAGGCTCTTGCCGGCATGCTCTGGAGCAAGCAGTTCTTCTTCTTCGACGGCGACAATTGGCTGGACGAGCACCATTCCAACCCGCTCCATACCGGATATCGAAATTCGCGAAACTCGGATTGGTTCCACATGCTGAACCACGACATCATCTCCATGCCGGACAAGTGGGAATACCCCTGGTACGCGGCCTGGGACCTGGCCTTCCACACGCTGCCGCTCTCAATCGTTGACCCGGACTTCGCCAAGCAGCAGATGGAGTTGATGCTCAACGCCCTCTACCTCCACCCGAACGGCCAGATGCCTGCCTACGAGTGGAACTTCAGCGACGTGAATCCACCGGTCCACGCCTTTGCGACACTCTTTTTGCACAAAACCGAGCAGGCCCTCCACGGCGAGCCAGACCTCGAATTCCTCAAGACGACGTTCCGGAAGCTCTTGCTGAACTACACCTGGTGGGTAAACCGCAAAGACCGCTTCGGCAAGAACGTCTTCGAAGGCGGCTTTCTCGGCCTCGACAACATCGGCGTCTTCGACCGCAGCGCGCCGCTTCCTACCGGCGGCCATCTCGAGCAGGCGGACGGCACGGCGTGGATGGCCCTTTTCACCCAGAACATGCTGGACCTGGCCTATGAGCTCGCCCTTGACGACCCGACCTACGAGGACATGATCGTAAAGTTCGCGGAACACTTCTTCTACATCGCCTCGGCTATGAACAAGCCGGGAGCGGACGGGATGTGGGACGAGGAGGACGGTTTCTACTATGACCTGCTGCGGCTGCCGGACGGCAGTGCGACGCGGCTGAAAGTGCGCTCGATGGTCGGACTTCTTCCGCTGTGCGCGACAACAATCATCGAGGCCAGCGCTAGAGAGCGCGTCCCGGGAGCAGCTGCACATATTACCGAACGCTGGCGCCGGATGCCCGAACTGCTGAAGACCATGCATCCTACCGGCCCGGGACACCTCGGTGTGGCGGAGCGTGGGATTCTGGCTCTGGTGACCCCGGAGCGACTCCGGCGGATCCTCACCAAGATGCTTGACGAAAACGAGTTCTTTGGCCCGTATGGCATCCGTTCGCTTTCGAAGTTCCACGAGCAGCACCCTTACGTCTTGAATGTGCAGGGCCAGGAGTACCGGGTGGACTACCTGCCGGCAGAATCGAATACCGGCATGTTCGGCGGCAACTCCAACTGGAGAGGACCGGTCTGGATGCCGGTGAACGTACTCCTGATTCGGGCATTGTTGAACTTTTATCTGTATTACGGTGACAGCTTCAAAATCGAATGCCCCACCGGATCCGGAAAGCTCATGAACCTGTTCGAAGTGAGCAAGGAGATCTCGGACCGGCTGACCAGGATATTCCTTCGCGACGAGCAGGGTAGACGGCCCGTCTATGGCGGGACCGAGAAATTCCAGAACGATCCCCACTGGCGCGACAACATTCTCTTCTATGAATACTTCCACGGCGACAATGGCGCCGGGCTAGGCGCGAGCCACCAGACCGGCTGGACTGGACTCGTGGCCAAGCTCATCCAGCTTTACGGCGTCTTCGATGCCCAGCGGGCACTGCAAGAGGGCAGGCAGGCCGCGTTCACCACGGAGGAAGCCCTCGTCGCCAAGTAGATAGGACACGAGAGGTTATGAGCCGAATGGAGGGCAGGGCACGGCGTTCGCTGAGATCAAGAGCTTGAGGCCGCGACGCGACAATATCGTGACGTTGCTGGCAGCTCTCGTGATCGCCATTGCCGTGCCTTTCGCGATTGCAGACACCATCGATTCGGGCCGCGTTACATATTTTCGCGGCACTCTGCCCGAGCACCGACGACACGCGTGAGTGCGCGATGGCACAGGCTGGTCTTTCAGGGCTGATCCCGTTCGAATGTTCGAAGATGACGATCCACCCGTCAGCTCTTATGCACAACCTCGAACGAATAGCCGTCCGGGTCAAGGACATCGGCTGCGTAATATCCTGGGTAGTACTCGAGTCGTGCCCGCGGTGAGATATTGTCTCCTGCTCCCGCCGAGATCGCAGCTCGATAAAACTCATCGACCTGGTCGTTGTTCTTCGCAGCGAAGCCCCAATGGATCGACGCCGGATCGGGCTTTCCTTGCTTTAGCCAAAGGCATGCTCTCTTGCCATCGCCGAACCCCCACAGATCAGGATGGCCGCCTTCGCCCTTGTAGGGCAGGAAAAACCTGATATTGAGAGGCTTCAGCGCCGCCTCATAGAACGCCAGTGAACGTTCAACATCGCTGACAGACAGGATGATGTGGTCAAGCATCGTTCTCTTCCTTCAAATCTCCAGGGATTCAACTCCTGCTCCGGCAGGCGCACGCGCTTTGGATCGCCAACCCGCTTAGACACTCAGCTCGCGCATGATGAAGGCGTAATCCAGCGCCACTTCTTTCAGATAGTCGTATCGTCCTGACGCTCCGCCGTGGCCCGCCGTCATGTTGGTGTGCAGCAGCAGGGAATTGCCGTCCCTCTTGAGTGTGCGCAGCTTCGCCACATATTTTGCCGGCTCCCAGTACATCACCTGGCTGTCGTAAAGAGAGGTCTTCACCAGCATCGCCGGATACGCCTTGGCTTCAAGATTGTCGTAGGGCGAATAGCCCAGCATGTACTCGAAAGCTTCCAGCCCGTTCGGGTCGCCCCACTCCTCGTACTCCGGAACCGTCAACGGCAGTGACGAATCCAGCATGGTGTTCATCACGTCGACGAAAGGCACATGAGACACAACCGCGCGGAACAGGTCAGGGCGCAGGTTTGAAACCGCACCCATCAGCAACCCGCCGGCGCTGCCGCCTTCGATCGCCACCCGTTTCGGATCGCCGTATCCCTGCGCCAGCAGATACTCGACCACGGCAATGAAATCGGTGAAGGTGTTGCGCTTTTCCATCAGGCGTCCCGCATCGTGCCACGGCTTGCCCAGATCACCGCCGCCTCTTACGTGCGCGTACGCGAGCACGAACCCCCGATCAAGCAGGCTCAACCGGTTGCCGTTGAAACCCAGCGGCAGCGGATAGCCATAGGACCCGTATCCGTACACGTACAGTGGATTCTTTCCTGGCTCGCGCCGATCCTTGCGATACACCACTGACACGGGAATCTCCACGCCATCGGACGCCCTTGCGAACAACCGCTCCGAAGCGTACAACTCACGGTTGAATCCGCCCGGCACCTCCAGTTGCTTGAGGAGCTTCGACTCCCCCGTCGAAACGTCGTATTCGTAGACTGAACTCGGCGTGACCAGCGACTGATAGCTATAGCGGTATTTCTTCGTATCGAAGACGCGATTGATGTGCGGGTGCGCGCTGTAAACCGGCTCGGGGAAGGCAATTTCTCGTTCCCCGATCGTTTCCAGTCCAGAATCCCGGAAAGAAAACACCCGCAGATGCTGTAATCCAACCCTCCGCTCGCATGCCACTAAAAATGAGGCAAATACGTCGACTTCTTCAAGCATTACTTCAGGATTGTGGGGAAGCATCTCCGTCCAATTCGCCTTCCCCGGAGCTTCAACCGGCGCGGTGACCAGCCGGAAATTGCGCCCGGTATCGTTCGTCCGGATGAATAACCGCCCATTGCGGTGATCCGCATAGTATTCAATGTTGTCTTCGCGCGGGCTGATCAGCGTCCATGCTCCTTCCGGATCGCTCGCCGGAAGAAACTGCTCCTCGCTGGTCGTGTGGCTGGAGCTTTCAAGAATGATGTACAGTCCGTCGCGCGCGCGTCCTGAGCCGATGTTGAACCGCTCGTCGGTCTCTTCGTACACCAGCGCATCTTCCGCGTGCGGCGCACCCAGCTTGTGCCGGTAAAACTGGAACTGGCGCTTCTGCTCCTCGTCCTCAACGGTGTAGAAGAGCGTCCGGTTGTCAGCCGCCCAGACAATGGAGCCCACCCGCTCCACCCGCTCTGGAAGCAGCTCACCGGTGCGCAGATCCTTCACCTGCAGCGTGTACTGGCGGAACCCCTTGTTGTCTATCGAATACGCGATCAAGTTGCCGTCATCGGAGACAGTCAGTGCGCTGACCGCCATGAACGCCTGCCCCTTCGCCAGCTCGTTTACATCGAGTACAACCTGTTCCGGAGCATCCGGGTCCGGCGCCTCGGCCGATCCCGGCTTGCGGCAATAGATCGGGTATTGCGCTCCTTCTTCGGTGCGCGAGTAATACCAGAATTGTCCGTCGCGGAAAGGAACCGAGACGTCCGTCTCCTTGATGTGGCTCACCATCTCGGAGTAAAGCGTCTTCTGCAGCTCGGCCGTCGGCTCGAGCACCGCGGCCGTGTAGGCATTTTCCGCCTCGAGATAAGCAACGACCTCAGGATTATCGCGCTCGCGAAGCCAGGCGTAGTCATCCACCAGCATGCGTCCGTGGATCGGTGTCTCTTTGCGATGGATAGCGGCAATGGGAGGAGCGAGTTCGGTCTGTGTGGACATACCTCTTCAGGATATAAGAGGCGCGGGATCGGCCGCTTGAGGCGCAATCCCGGCGATTAGGCTACTGGCCCTCCCGCATCCTGTCTTTGACCGACCTGGCCAGCTTTTCAATCTCCTCTGCCTTCTTTGTGAACGATGCGTCGCCCGCAGCCTTTCCGCTGTTCGCCTGATCTTTCAGTTGCTGTGCCAGTTGCACCAGCTTCGTCGTGTCATCCACAATCTGCTTCTGGCGCAGATTATTACGTCGCTTCGTCTGCTGCTCGGCCATCTGCCGCGCCAGGGGATTATTGTTGTCTTCGTCGTCCGCGCCCGTCCGGGAGGTTCCCGGCAGCACCGGAGGACGCGGCTGCTGCGCCGTGGGGAGTTGTGGCGTCTGTTGCGCCACAGTCGGGTTCGCGCCGCAAAACGAACCCATGCCGAGGAGCAGGATCGCAGCCGGCAAAATCGCATCAAAGGATCGCATGGGTCTCCAATCAGACTTTCTGGGACAATTATAGGAACGGATGTTTCCCTCGGGCGAAAAAGAGTTGTATATGCTGCTTTGGTTTGGCCCGCGCGAATTCTTCGCGCAGGTTGACAAGAAGTGGCTCGCCGATCTGCAGGAGTTCGTCCGCGCTGACCTGCCCAGGATTGTTGTCATCCTCATCGGGGCATGGGTGCTCGCCCGCATTCTCAAGCTCATCACCGGGCGCATGGTCCGCCTGGCAGAGAGTCGGGCCCGCGGAAATGTAGCCCAGGTGCGTACCCTGGCGTCCGTCACCCGGGCCACCGGCGTTGGAATCATCGTATTCCTTGCCGCCCTGGAAATCCTGCCGATGCTGGGCTTCAAGCTCGCACCGCTGCTGGCAAGCGCCGGCGTCGCTGGCGTCGCCCTCGGCCTCGCCGCGCAGACCATCGTCAAGGACTGCCTCAACGGTATCCTCATCCTCGTCGAAGACCAGTACAATGTGGGCGATGTGGTCAAGCTCGCGGGTGTCAGCGGCACCGTCGAGACTATGTCGCTGCGCAAAACCCAGGTCCGCGACGGCGACGGAACCCTCTACATCGTTCCGAACTCGCAGATCACGACCGTAGGCAATGTCACTCGCGATTTCTCGGTCGCCACCATTCCCGTCTCCGTTGACTTCTCAGCCGATCCCGACCAGGTGATGGCGCTGCTCAAAGAGGTCGCGATGAGCGTGCGCAACGACCCGGCCTACAAGGACGTCTTCCTCGCCGACCCGACCCTCCTCGGCGTCGACTCCATCAAGGGATCGCAGATCATCTATCCGGTGCAGCTCAAGACCAAGGCCAACCAGCAGTGGGCAGCCATGCGCGAAACGCAGCGCCGCATCCGCATCGCCCTGGCCGAGCACAACCTGCTCCCCGGCGATCCGCTGCGCGTCTACAACGCTTCTGCAACGAACGGTGCCACTCCCGGCCACGAGACCGAACCCGTATCCGCAAAGCCCGCCGATCCCACCGCGGCGAAGCCGAACCAGATCAACCCGCTCACGGGAGAAGGCATGTCCTGAAGGCAGGGCTCAGGGAGTAGGGAACAGGGCTCGCTACGGGGAGATGGGAAAGGCTTTTCCAGACTGCCGTCGAGGAACCTGATTTCTCTCACTCAGGCATTCACAAGGATAGGAAGCAACCGGCAAATGGCATAAGTATTTCTGAGCCCTGAGCCCTGAGCCCTGAGCCCTGAGCCCTGAGCCCTACACCCTGCCTCTTACAGCCACCCCTTGGCTCGCGCAATTCGCGCCGCGTCGACTCGATTGGCGGCGCCCAGCTTGCTGATAGCTTCAGACAGATAATTCCGCACCGTGCCTTCAGACAGGTGCAGCTCCTCTGCGATATCCAGGCTCGACTTGCCTTCGCCCGCCCGCCACAGAATCTGCCGCTCGCGCTCGGTCAGCGGATCGGCCCCGCTATCCCACGCCTCCGCCGCCAGGTCGGGATCGACAACCCGCAGCCCGCGATGCACCCGCCGCACCGCCTCGGCCAGTTCCGCCGCCGGACGGTCCTTCAGCAGATATCCCTTGGCCCCGGCATCCAGCGCGCGCCGCAGATATCCCGGCCGGGCAAAGGTAGTCAGAATCACCACCCGGGTCTGAGGATGCCGATCCCTCACTTCGCCCGCAAGCGTCAGGCCGGTCATTTCCGGCATCTCGATATCGGTAACGAGAACATCGGGCTTTTGCCGGGCGATCGCCGTGAGCGCCTCGCGGCCGTTGGCAGCCCGTCCGCAAACGGTGATATCTGGCTCCGTCTCAAGCAAGGCAGCCAGCGCACCCAGCACCATCGCCTGATCTTCAGCCACGATTACGCGAATCTTGGTCATGAGGTCATCTCGGCTTCATCCTGGGAGGCGTGCACGTCCGTCGGCACCAGGATCGTCAGTCGTGTGCCCCGGCTGCCATCAACGGCAAACCGCCCGCCCAGCGCCTCGATGCGCTCCCGCATGCCGCGCAGCCCGTTGCCTTCTGCGCGAACGCCTCCGCGCCCGTCGTCCTCAACCACCAGCGAGGTATGTCCGTTCTGTGACGAAAAGCTCATCGAACACCGGCTCGCCTGAGCATGCCGCACAATGTTCGTCACCGCTTCGCGCACCACCAGAGACACAACGCTCTCAACCGCAGGAGCCAACACCGGCGGCTTGTCCTCGCACACCAGCGTCACGCCGGCAGCATCGAGCGTGCTGTGGGCTCGCTTAATTTCTGCCGCCAGGCCCTCTGCGCGATAGCCGCGAATCGCCTCCCGCACTTCGGTCAGCGCCGTGCGCGAGATCATCTCCACATCGGCAATCTCGGCTGCCGCGCGCTGCGGATCACGCGAGAACAGCCGCCCCGCCAGCTCCGACTTGAGCACGATGACCGAAAGCGTGTGCCCCAGCACGTCGTGCAGATCGCGCGCAATGCGTTCGCGTTCGGCGAGCTTCGCCAGCTGCTCGATCTCCTCATGTGCCATCTGCAGCTTTGCATTGGCTCGCACCCGTTGTGCCGCAATAAGATTGGTCCCGCCGACAATGAGCGAGAACACCGCTCCAATCCCCATCCCCAGGGAGTGATGTGCAGCAGCAGGCCCTCGACTACAACCGTGATCGAGACCACCGCCATCGTGCCGACGCTTATGACCAGCGAGTCGGTTACGAAGCGTATGAAAGCCGAAATATAAATAAAGGTTCCGGCGATGGCATTGTTTTTCGGAAATACAGAACGCCGAGCACGCCCATGGCCGCCAGCAGCGTGTACTGCTGCCACTGTTTGCGGCAGAAGATCAGCCCGGAGTAAAGGGCAAGGAAGAT
>CAVRXY010000012.1:0-66821 GCA_963725225.1 uncultured Acidobacteriaceae bacterium | reverse complement strand
GCACTGCAGTGTGCGGCGCGTGAAGGGAGTACGCTTTCTCCTGTAGTGCGAAACGCGTGGGATGGCGTTCAGCTTCGCGTTCTTGCCAGAGAGAGCGCGAAAGCAACGTGCGCTGAGCCTCACATTTCGATCGTCGGACATATCACCAATACGGAGCTTCAGCGGCTGCTGACAACATCTGATGCGGCTAACGGCTTTGCGAATCGCTTTCTATGGGTTTGCTCGGTTCGAAGCAAGTGTCTCCCTTTTGGTGGAATCGTCGACACTGAAGCGCTCAGCCTTCTTAGTAGTCTCGCGCGTGAGGCGGTGATGTTCGCACGCGATGTGCAAGAGGTGAGCTGGGCAGAGGAGGCAAGGACGCTCTGGGCTGAGGTTTATCCACAGCTCAGTGAGGGCAAATCCGGCGCCTTGGGATTGGTTACGGCGCGAGCGGAGGCCCAGACTATAAGGCTTGCGCTATTGTATGCGTTGCTTGATAAATCGCCGGAGATTCACGTCGCTCACTTGCAGGCCGCGCTCGAGCTCTGGCGCTATGCCTCAGACTCCGCTGCATTCATCTTTGGTTAGCGCCTCGGCGACCCAGTGGCGAACTCTATTGTAACGCTACTCCGCGAACGGCCTGGAGGCGTGACTCGGAAAGAGTTAAGTGAGCACTTCGGACGCAACAAGATCAGCACAGAGCTGGATGCGGCGCTGACCCTCGCACGCTCGAGCGGGCTAATACGTGTTGGGAGGAGGGAGCAGGCGGCCGACCGGCTGAGGTATGGCTGCTGGTGAGCGTCTGAATGAGTCTATTGTCCTTCTTGCAGAACATTACTATAAAGACCGAGTTACGCAGTTCGTTCGTTTAATTCGTATCTTATGTGTAGTAAGCAGTTGCGCGCTGCGGTTTTTGAGCCTTAGTTCGTATACTTCGTTTGTTTCGTAAGCGTGCTACGTGGGTTGGATCGACGTGGTTGAGAGCGGATAATGCGCAGCTTCCGCTGTGCATTATCTGGGTCGCCGAGACGGAACGGCGTAATCCTCAGCCTCGCGCAAGGTGTGGCTTCATGGCTTTGGCGAGTCTATCCATTGCGTCAATCATCGCGTTTTGAATTGTTGGCCACTCAGGTTCGTTAATCAACCCGCCCTTAGAAAGTTCGAAAGCGAATCCGAGAGGCACGCTTTTGATCGAGCCTCTCCCAGGATAGCGGAGCACCGAAAGACTCCTCGATTAGCGCCTTCTTTTCACGAAGTGAGTCGAATATCTTTTTGTTCTGTTCTCTTTCGCCGGTGTCGATATAGAGCTCGACCGCAGTATGGGGTCAAACGTTTTCAAGACCGCGCGTCTAGACTGCACATTAGCCTTTTTTATACGTGGAGAAAATGGACGTTTCGGGCAAGAAATGTGCAAAAAAGGCAAGAGTCAGATGCTCACCTACGGTATCGATTGAAGAGCCTCGGATGCCCTCCATCGCGTCGGCTTGCAGGGCGAGAGAGCCCCAACGATGTATTAGTTAATTAGTTGATGCATATCATATTGACTCACTATATTGGAACGATCTTCTATGCGAGCTTTCAACTTGTCGAGATAGTCCGCCCACTGCTGCATCATCTTCCGCCGCTCGGGCAGATGCGCCGTTCGGTTGTAGGCGCGTCCGTTTGGATCTCGCACGGCATGAGCCAATTGATGTTCGATCAAATCGGGACGGACCGTTAGCACTTCGTCAAGGATCGTTCGCGCGACCGCCCGGAAGCCGTTCCCGCTCATTTCCTCCTTGCCGATTCCCATGCGCCGCATGGCCGCGAGAATGGCGTTATCGCTCATCGGGCGCCTGTTTGTCCGCGCCCCGGGAAAGACAAAGCGGCCATTGCCGGTAAGTGGTTGCAGTTCGCGCAGGATTTCCACTGCCTGGCGAGAAAGAGGGACAACATGAGGAGTGTTGGTCTTGGTCACAATGTAGCGCCATTCCGCCACGTCCAGGTCGATGTCCTTCCATTCGGCCATACGGAGCTCGCCAGGGCGAACAAACACAAGCGGAGCGAGACGAAGAGCGCATTGCACCGTCAACATGCCTTCATAGCCGTCCATCGCACGCAAAATTCCCGCAAGTTGTTTCGGCTCGGTCGTTGCCGCGAAATGCTTTCCTTTGACCGGAGATAAGGCACCACGCAGATCGCCGGAGGGGTCGCGCTCGCAACGCCCGCTGGCCACGGCATAGCGAAAAACCTGACCGCAGCTACCCAGCGCGCGATGTGCGGTGTCCAGTGCGCCCCGATCTCGAATTCGGCGCACTACGCCCAGTAAGTCCGGCGCGGTCACTTCGGAGATGGGTCGTCCGCCAATCCACGGAAAGATGTCGCGCTCGAAGCGCCGCAGGATGCGGTCGCCGTGGTTTGCGGCCCAAGTGGCCCCATATTTTGCGAACCACTCCCGCGCCACCACCTCGAAGCTATTGGACGCACGGTCGACTTGTGCCGACTTCGTTGCTTTGCGGTTTTCGCTCGGGTCGATGCCATCGGCCAGCAGCTTGCGCGATGCGTCGCGACGGTCGCGGGCGTCTTTCAAACCCACGTCGGGATAGACGCCAAGGGACAGGCGTTTTTCCTTGCCGCCAAACCGGTATTTCAGTCGCCACCATTTGCCGCCGGCAGGCGAGACTTCTAGATACAACCCGCGCTCGTCGAACAGCTTGACCGGCTTCGTGCGCGGCTTGGCATTGCGGATCGCGGTATTGGTCAGAGACATTAGGGGGCAACTCCTTGCAGTGGCATCTCTTGCCCCCAATGTTGCCCCCAGTTGCCCCCGGATGTCAATGGACTGCGCCGGACTTTCCCGCACTATAAATCGCTGTAATCAATAGATTTAATATGATTTGTGGACTTTATCGGACTTCTTCGGATGGTGATTTGGTGGACCTGGTCGGGATCGAACCGACGACCTCTTCCATGCCATGGAAGCGCGCTCCCAGCTGCGCCACAGGCCCACATTGGAGGGTTATTCTTATTGTCTTTTACCGTACAAATTTCGTCAAACGCGTGCCCCCGTCGTATTCTTTGCAACTAAGAAAGGCAGTGTGGCATCCGGGTTAAAGATATGCCTGCTTCCCCTCGCGCGACGCTATATGTGGCATGCATTGCGGTTCTGCTCGCGGCCTGCCAAATGATGCACGCCCAGCAGCCAGCGCCGGCCGCGCCGGCTCCGGCAACGATTCCCTCTTCAGCGATTGTGCAGCCGGCATTAACGGAGGTGCAGAGGTCCGTCTCGGCACTGAATATCTCGCGGTGGAAAGCTCCCGGGCAGGTGAAAAGCGCGGCGCAACAGGATACTGGATCGATTCAGCGCGACCTATCCGACACGCTGCCGGGATTGCTGAGCAAAGCGGACGCCGCCCCCACGACTGTGCCTCCCGCGTTTGTTGTATTTCGAAATATCGACGCTCTCTACGATGTCCTGCTCCGCGTCTCCCAGACTGCATCTCTGGCGGCGCCCCAGGGTGAGTCCGACGCGCTCTTCTCATCGCTCAACAAGCTGGAGGCCGCCAGATCGCAGCTGGGTGACGCGATTCTTAGCGCCTCCCAGCAACGCGAAGAC
The DNA here is from genome assembly GCA_963725225.1 of uncultured Acidobacteriaceae bacterium. Lineage (GTDB taxonomy): Bacteria > Acidobacteriota > Terriglobia > Terriglobales > Acidobacteriaceae > Silvibacterium. Next base: position 63,247 of record CAVRXY010000012.1, on the reverse strand, counting down.
CAGGTCGTCAAACTTGAGGCTGCGGTGCGCGCCGCTGCGGCGGTGCACGGGCTCAGGCGCCTCCACCAAAGACCACGGTGATCGACGATGGAGCCGCCCCACCTACGTCCGCGAAGAAAAGGAAGAAGCCCGCTGCCAAACCCCCGGCGAGCACGCCTCCCGCCGGTCCAACCGGCTAAACCTCCTGAAATATACCGTTTTCCGGGAAACAATCCTCCGGCAACCGGTGTCAAAGAAAGATAGAGTGAGCGAGACACTCGGCCGCCGGCGGCAATCTTGTCCCTGCCCACTCGCAGGTTGTGCGTTTTGCCTGTTACTGTAATAGGAGTTTTTCCATGCAAGCGGGAACTGCCTTGGGTAATCTGGTAAGCGCAATTGGAATTCGCCAGGAAGAAACCGACCTCATAACACAATTAAAGGCCGGTTCAGAGGAAGCCTTTGCCTGGCTCATCGCCACCTATCATCAGCCGGTCTATAGCCTGGTCGCCCGAACGCTGCCCACCTCGGCAGATGCTGCCGATATTACCCAGGAAGTCTTTGTAAAGGTTTATCGCGGAATTTCCAGCTTTCACGGAAATGCCAGCCTTCGTACATGGATTTACCGCATCGCCCTGCACGAGGCCTCCAACCAGCGGCGCTGGTGGTCGCGCCATTGCCGGCAGGAAGTGACCATCGAGACGGAGACCGGCGAATCGAGCGAGGGCCAGCCACTTTGTATCCGCGACACGCTGATCGACGAGCACGAGTCCCCTTTTGAAATGGCAGCCCAGTCCGAGCTTCGATCGCGGGTCGAAGCGGAGTTGCGCGAAGTACCGGAACCGTTCCGCACCGTGGTTATTCTGCGCGATATCGAAGGCATGGCCTACGAGGAGATCGCGGAGATTCTGAATGTAAACCTGGGAACGGTGAAATCACGTCTGATGCGTGGACGCGCCAACCTCAAGGCGCGTCTGGCTCCATTTGCGGAGGCAGCTCGCAAGAGCCCCCGCGCGGCTCACTCGATGCTTGAACCTTTGCAGCAAGTCGAGGAGGCGCGATGAAGAGCTGCAAATCGATCCGCGCCCAATTCTCTGCATACCTCGATGGAGTCATGTCAGGGGTGGCCATGCAGCAGGTGGCCAACCATCTTGATCGCTGCTCCGAGTGCGCCGGAGAATTCGCGGCGTGGCGGCAGATGCAGCAGGTTCTGGGCGACCTGGGCCCAGTCAAACCGCCCGCTGATCTTGGTCTGAAGCTGCGTGTCGCATTGTCTCAGGAACGTAACCGGACTGCGAAGAACAGTCTTGCGCGGTTGCAGGTGCGGTGGGAAAACACGTTTGCGCCGTTCCTGCTGCGAGCCTCGGCCGGCTTCGCCAGCGCGGTGCTGCTGATCGGTTCCGCAGCCCTGCTAATCGGAGCTTTTGCCTCCCCCGAGCCGGTAGAGGCGCGCGATGAGCCGTTGAGCGCAGCCACAAGCCCACGTTTCCTCTACTCCATGATCGAGTCCAACGCCCCGCAATCGGCCACGGGGGACATCGAGGCTCAGCGCCCGGGAAGGCGCGAGGTAAGCACCATCCGGACAACCGACAACAGCGCCAACTCCGTCGTTGTGGAAGCCTATGTCAACGACCAGGGCCGGGTCTATGACTACCGGATCATCTCCGGGCCGAACGATGCTGTGTCCCGCGCTCAGGTTGAAAACCTGCTGCTGTTCAGCGTCTTCGAGCCAGCGCATATCTTCGGAGAACCGGTTCGCGGCGTGGCTGTCGTATCCTTCTCCGGCATTTCCGTCCAGGGCTGATAATCGCCGCTTCTTGCTACCGAAATCCTGCTGCGCTTATACCACTCGCACAATAAAGGAAGGCTGCCCCAGTGGCATACGGAATGGCAAATTCCGGCGCCACCCACCATCCGATCCGTCCTTGCACTCCATTCGGCGACAGGCGATAAGCATGGATAATGCCGGTGGCCGACAGCCAGATGCCGCCACCATCCACGCAGCGGCTCCGGCGAATCGCCTTTCCCTGAGCGCCGCGCGGACCAGATCATCGAACCTGCGATCCCTAACTGAGCGCGATCGCTCCACGCATGGCGAGATCGTCGCCCATACGTGGAGCGATCTCCATAATGCTGGATCCTGCCTTCCTCAGCCACTGTATCTGCAATGCCCGTAGCCCATTGCGCCATCGCTGGAACCAGCCCCATAGCCACGGCCACCATCTGGTTGCGCGGCACCTCGGCGAAGGCCTGACCTACGGTCACCAGCCCAAACCACACGATCACTGGCCCTGCTACCTCGAGCGGCACAAACCGAAGCACCACGTGCAGAATTCCCGTGGTGCAGAGCAACAATGTCACAAGACCGTTCAGCACCGAATAGGCTGCGCCAGCACCGTTGGCTTTGTGTGAGGCGTGACCCAAGTAAAGCGTTGTCGGAAACGGACTTCCCAGGCAGGCTGCAGCGAGCGTGCAAAGACCGTTTGTGAGGAGAGACGGCATGGTGGCGTAGTCGTCCCCGGCGACCTTGACGCCTCTCCAGAATCAGCAGCGACCCCAGCGTGTCCAGCGCCGCAAGCGGCAGAATGATGGAGAGATATGACCACCATGAATGCTGATTGAGTATCGCGACGACACTGACCGCGCGGGGTAGATGATTCCCGGACTCGGCACCGCAGGCATCGGAATCGTATAGATGTGCAGCCAGCGCAGAACGGCCACCAACACCGCACCAAGCCCAACTGCACGAGTCCGGGGGCAGGCGCAAGGGCAGCCTGAGATGGGATCCGTACAGCGCGAACAGAACGATCATCGGCAGCAGTGCAATCGCCGCCTGCTGAAAGACTCCAAACACGAACCCCAGACAGAGAAATGCAAGCGCCAGCCCTGCCATCGGAGAAAGCAGCGCAGCCAGCGGCGTATTGCGGCGAAGCCAATCCGAACAGAAGGCCAAGGCCGTCTGGACCACGCCGCTCAAGAAGCTCGCGAATACCCCGCCTGCCAGGCCAGCGTCCCGTCGTGGGTCCGCGTGTAATCGGGCCCATGATGAAGAACACGTAAGCGAAGATGGTCGGCGTGTTGATGCCAAACGGATCGCCGTTACATCCGCTCTGCCCGTCCGCAGCGCTAGCCGTCGCGCCTGCCAGGCATAGAAAAGATTTCCCGCCAGAACCGAAATGGCCACGCCGGGCAGAATGCGTCTCGCCACAAAGCTCACCGGGAATCCGCATACCGGGGCCAGCCCCACAATCATAGAAGATCAGGAAAGCCGCTGAAGAACAGCCCGAAGAAGCCGTCCACATCTCCGGCGGTGAACCACCGCAGTCGCGCGTGGGCATTGGCGGAGACCGTCGCAGCCATCACGCAATCCCGTAGCTAAAGCCAATCTCCCGCAGCCACTTGCGATATGCGATCGCCATGCGGTCCGATCGCAGGTGCAACTCCGCCTGCAGATCCAGCGAGAGTAACTCAGGACGCTGCGACTCGACGACGATCTTGTCCTGCGCCGTGACCTTATCCTGAAACCGAACCATGTCCTCGTCGCAAACTCCGTCTCCGTAGTTCAACGCGATCACCAGCCGCGACTCGCAGTTCTCCGCGTCCAGCGGAGCCACCTGCGCAAGAATGCCAAATCTTCGGTCGCCATTCGTCTTTACCAGCCCGGCCGTCAGCGGACCTCGCGCCCAATAGTGATAGGTCACGAGCGCGGGTGTGCCGGTTCCATCCGGATCAGGCTGCCATATCCGGATCTCGCGCGCCTCGGGTCCGTAAGGACTCATCTCGACCTCATAGTCTTCGATTTCGCCATGCTCTGGATCGCCGAGCAGCCCTGCGTGAACGAAACCGAGATGAGCGACGTCGAAAAGGTTCTCAATCACCGCGGTCCCAGCGCGTGGAAATGATACGGACCGGCCAGAATCAGGCGGAATCCCGGATCGTCGCCATACGTAAACTCGGGAAGATCCGACAATGGCTCACCGAGGCACACCCACACCATGCCATAGCGCTCCCGCACGTGATAGGTCTCCACATGCGCTTTGGCCGGAGGCTTCTGTTTGGGATGCGCCGGGATACGCACACACTGGCCGCTGCGCGTCGTACTCCCACGCGTGATACGGGCAGATCAGGCAATCGCCGCGCACTTTCCCCAGCGAGAGCCGCGCTCCGCGATGGATGCACAAATCACGCCAGCAATGAATGCTCTCCGATGAACGCCACAGCACGATATCGCGGCCCATCAGCCGCGCGCACGGCCAGCTCCGGCTCGACCTCCCGCGACCACGCCACCGCCAGCCACTCGCCGAGAAGCCGCGGATCGTTCATACCATTCTTCGCCGCGTCTGCCAGAGACACCAGTGTTCCTGCAGCCATGGCCCTGAAGACCTCCCAGGCATTGGTTTCGCAAACTCAGCGGATGATGCATTCTACGACAGAGCTGCCGCCGCAACAGCGGCTTTAACGGAACTTCACTGATGCGGCAGGCTCACCGCGTAGAGATACCACGCAGCGTGCGGCAACCATTCCTCGGTCCAGCGCCAGTCGTCGTCCGCACCGGTGGCCGCATATCCCTGGTTCCACGCGATGCCGTCTTTGTCGTTGATTGCCGCGGTGATCCCATTCACAATGCCTCCCGGAGCGCTGGCATATTTGTAGGACTCAAAGAACATGTACGGCGCGTTCCCGTGGCCACTGCCCATCAGCAGGCTGGCGTCGATAGGGATTGCGCCCGAGAATCCAGTGAAGCTGGTTCCACGCATAGTCCTCGAGCTGCGTCTGAAACTTCGGATCATCCGCAAATAAAGGCGCAGCCATGCGCGCAGCCGCCGCCAACGACGCAATCCGTGCATCCTCGCCCTGCCACCATGGAGCCGCCTCCGTGTCATGCGGGAAGAAGAATGCCGTCCGCACTGACCCGTTGCCCATGCGGACCAGCTGCCGCGCGTAGCCGAAAGGATTATTGACCTCAGCGGTCGTATTCAGCTCGAAGCGGAGTGACCGCGCAACCACGTCCCGCACCTTGGCCTGCTGCGCCGGCGTGGCGATGCCCGCATACTCGATCAGACTTATGACGGGAAGACCCGCGTCCGAAGGATGGAAGTACGGCCGGGTTCCGTCGTCGGCACGCCAGAAGTCTCGATAATTGTCCGCAGTAGTGAGACGCGCCATCAAATGATCCGCACGCCGGTCCGCCGCCTCGCGGTAAGCCGCGTTCTGCGTCGCGCGATAGAGCTCGGTCGCCGCCAGCAACGCGCAGTAGTCGTCGAGAATATTTTCTTTGCCGTCGTTCAGCAGCTCACGGTTATGCGCCTCAAGAAAAGCGAATGCGTCCTCGGCGGTCTTGCGATACGTGTCTCGCGGAAAATCCCCATCCTCCGGCATGGTGCTCGCCAGCGCAAGTGCGGCAATGGCCACGCCGCCGCCCGCCCGGTAACTCGCTTCATAAGCGTGCGGACCCTCAGCTACTCCAATCCGCTCCGTCGAATCCGACGCGCTCTTCTTGATCTGCGTTTTCCAATTCGGATTGCCAATCACGCGATCTTTCGCAAGCTTCGCCTTGCCCGGAGCGGTGATCGACTCGAAGAACGAGCCGCCCGGCCGCTTCATGCGAACGAGAAAATCCGCGCCGAAAAGACCTTCATCCAGCATGCGACGTTTGTACTCGCTGAAGTTGTCATCCTGCCGCGCTTCGAGCACGCGATAGCTCTTCAGCAATGTCCACACCACCAGCGGCACCTGCTGCGGATTGAAATACGATGTCGGGTTCTGATGCGACAGATGAATCCCGTAGTCGCCCGTCGCGTCGTACCAGCCGCCGTGCACATCGACGAAGCCGCTGCCGCCGGGCAGCGCCAGGTGCCGGTCCGCCCGGTCGATGTCGCCGCTTGATCGCTGGCTCTTGAGATAGAAGATCACGTTTGAGAGCGTGTCTCTCTCGAGCAGATCGTTGTTGATCTCGAATTCGCAGGATTCGGCGTGGCCCTTGTTCGTCTGGACGGCAAGCATGTAATGGCCCCGCTGCTTCCATGTCGAGAAGTCGACGAGCCAGAATTGACGATCTCCCCAGCGGTCGACCGCGCCAGCCGTCTCCACCGGTCCGGTCAAGAGCGACTTTCCCGTGGCCGCGTCGAGAAGCGAAAAGCTCTTGGGCACCGACGAGTCGTCGCCCTCCACCACAATGAGAGCGCGCTTATGTGCGTTCGCCTCGTAACCGACGTGATCCACAAGAACCCGCACCTGAGCAACACACGCTGACGCCGCCAGCACGATGGACGAGAAGGCAACCAGTCTGATGAGCATGGATCGGATTCCAGACGACCTCGTTGTCGAATGATTTGCGAATATGAATCATCGCATATAGCCTGATCTCGGTCGCGATCTGATGCGCAATTGGGCGCCGGAGGGTTATTGAAAACACGTGCTCTGATACTCGCTCTCGTGGCGTTGTCACCCTTCGCCCCTAACGCCCTTTGCGCCACAAGCAAGCCGGTTATCTGCGCGTATGTCTTCACCCGGGAGACCCCGCTCGCACCCGGCCAGGTGGACGGAAGCAAGCTCACGCGCATCAACTACGCATTCGCGAATATCGAGCAGGGCCGCATCGTCGAAGGCGCTCCGGCAACCGCCGGAAACCTCGCCGTGCTCACCGCGATGCGGCGCGACAACCCGAACCTCACCGTCCTGATCTCCGTCGGCGGCTGGCTCTGGTCGGGCCGCTTCTCGGACATGGCCCTGACGCCAGCCTCTCGCGCGACGTTCATCGACAGCGTAGCCGCGTTCCTGTCGCGCTACGACCTTGACGGTCTCGACATTGACTGGGAGTTTCCCGGCCAGGTAGGCGCTGGCAACACCTTTCGCCCCGAAGACAAGCAGAACTACACCTCACTCGTGAAGGAACTGCGCGCCCGCTTTCGACTCCATCGAGAAGAAGACCCACCGGCACCTCTATCTGACCGTCGCCGTCGGCGCAACCACCGACTTCCTCGACCACACCGCGATGGGCGAGGTCCAGAAGTATGTCGACACCGTCAACCTGATGGCCTACGACTACTACGAACCCGGAGACAACCGGGGAACCGGCAATCACGCGCCTCTGTTCACCGATCCTGCTGACCCGAAGGCGATTTCGGCGGACCGCTCGGTCACCGAGTACGAGAAGGCGGGCGTACCCGCCGACAAAGCTCGTCCTCGGAGTGCCCTTCTATGGGCACGTCTGGGGCAAGGTGCCTGCGGCCGGTCACGGACTCTTCCAGCCCGGACAGCCCGTGCCCAATGTCTATGCCAACTACGGCAATATTGTCTCCACCATGCTTGGGCAGGGATACACGCGCTATTGGGACGACGCTTCTTCCGTGCCTTATCTTTACAACGCCGACAAGCAGATCTTCGTCTCCTATGAGGATCCGCAATCGCTCGCGCTGAAGTGCAAGTACGTGCTCGACCATCACCTTGCGGGAGTGATGTTCTGGGACTACGCGGGCGATCCATCCGGCGCTCTGCTGAACACAATCAATGCCACGCTGCGACCGGCGCGCGAAGGCAAGCGATGAGCACTGTATCCAGTTCTGCGGACACCATTGCTGCTCCTGCCACAGCCGCGGCCTCCCGGCAACGTGTAGTCTCTATCGATATCTTCCGCGGTCTGACCATGCTGGTCATGATCTTCGTCAACGATCTCGCCGACGTGCACGGCCTGCCCTGGTGGACCTACCATGCCCACGCGCAGCAGGACCTGATGACCTACGTCGACATGGTCTTTCCGTTTTTCCTTTTCATCGTCGGCATGTCCATGCCGCTGGCCATCGAGCGGCGGCTCAAGCAGAATCCGTCATACGCCGCACTCTGGCTGCACATCGCGATGCGTTCCTGCGGCCTCATCGTGCTCGGGCTCATCCTGGCCAATGCCGAGAAGGTCGACCCGGCGCGGACGCACATGTCCGGCTCGGCTTGGGCGCTCCTCGGGCTCACCGGAGGCATCCTCTTCTGGCTTGTTCCCAGCCGCGACACGAGACATCGGCGGACATATCTCGCGCTGCACATCGCAGGTCTTCTGCTGCTGATTGCAGTCTTCGCAATCTTCCGGCGAACCACGAGTGATGGCAGCATAGGGTGGATCGATGGTTCCTACCCGGAGATCCTCGGCCTGATCGGCTACACCTATTTCTCCGTCGCCCTGCTCTATGTTCCCGACGCGACGCTGGCCGCTGGCCTCCGGTCGCATGGTTCGCGGCGCTAACCGCCTTTTGCGCGCTTGTAGTCGCCCGAATCCTTCACTGGCCCGCGCACCTGCCGCTGTACATCTGGCCCTTCAGCAACGGGGCACATCCGGCCATCACCATGGCGGGCATCGCGACTTCTGCGATCCTCCTCGGATCAGACCACAAGCAACCTCTGCGCAATCGAATCCTGCTTGCGCTTGGCTTTCGCGCTGGCGATGTTCTCTGCCGCGTGGCTGCTCACGCCCCTCGGCATTTCCAAAATCCGCGCAACACCCACCTGGCTTCTGGTGTGTTCCGGAGCGGCCGTGCTCTCCTTCCTTTTGCTCTATTGGATCTGCGACATGAAGGCCTGGACGCGATGGGCTGCGATCGTCAAGCCCGCCGGCGAAAACACTCTGCTCACCTACCTGCTGCCTGACATCTACTACTTCGTTACCGCTCTGGTTGGCTTTCACTACTTCGACCGGCACTTCCGCACAGGTATGCCCGGCGTTGTCCGCTCCGTCATCTTCACATTGCTCATCCTCGCCGTCTCGGGACTTCTGACCCGCAGGCGCATACGCCTGCAGCTGTGATGACTCCGCTTCTCCAGCCTTGCTCGTTGCACGCCTCATTTGAAGCTGGAAGGCCGACGCATGCTATCCTGCGGCTGTTGTGAGACCTCCTGGCCATAGCCTGCAATTGATCACTCGCCACCGCCTTTCGGAGAAGGCGTGCGTGCGGCAGCCTCGGCGCACAGGAAAGGCCATGTAACTATGGCGGCGCGCAGCGAACCAGTACCGACAGCCGGATCGCAGAACGCAATCGATCATTTCGGCGAATGGTTCTGGGCGTTCCTGAAGACGGAGCTTTCCCCTTATCCCGGGCGAGCGTGGGTGGTCGGCCGCATTACTATTGCGGCGACCATCGTCATGCTGCTGGTGATGACCTTCCGCATCCCTTTTGGATTTCTCGGCGCCATTTTCACGCTCTTTCTGAGTCGTGAAAATCCTACTGCGACGTTGCTTTCCGGCGTTCGTACAATCATCGTGTTTTCCATCGCCACCGCTTACGCCCTCGCCGGTATCAGGGGGCTGGTCGACGATCCGCTCACACACTACCTATGGATCGTCGGCAGTCTGTTCATCGCTTTTTATCTTATTCGGATCATGCCCGATTACGGCACGGCTGTGGGATTCGGCTTCCTGATCGCAGGTGTGATTCCGCTCTGGGATAATGCCGCGATCAGCGTCAATGACCGCGTAACCGGTAGCCTCTGGGCGGGGTTTTCAACATGCATGGGCACAGTCGTCACAATCGCCGTCGAATATGTCTTCCGGCGCTTTCATCCAGCCACGGATCTCACCGAGGGACTTGTAAGCCGCCTCAAGGCGGTCGAAGACGTGCTGACTCACGTTGCCGGAAATCTTCCACTTGACGGCGCGGTGGAGAAAGAGATCTCCCTCTACACAAACGTCGGAAATTCCCGTGTGCGGAGACTCCTCGCACGTTCCGGATACAGTTCTCATTTCATCGCACAGATGAGTGCCGGCATCGCATTGCTCGGGCGCCTGGTCGATCTCGCCGCAAGCCTGCGTTATTTTCGTTCCACGCAGCCGACGCCCCTGGACGAATCCGATCGCAATCGCTGCCTCGACCTCGCCCGCGAAATCGGCGCCTTACGCCGCGATCTTGTCGTCCGCAAACTGCCGCGCCCCATCGATCATCTTCTTTCCCCCGCGCCTTCCCACCTCCCGTTCCTCGCGACAATGGAGCGAACTGTAGCCCTCATACCTCAGGCATTCACCGGCGGTCAGACCATGGACGAATTCGTGCCGGATCCCATGAGTGAGGACATTCCGAAAGCAAGCCTGTTTGTTCACGATGCCTTTTCGAATCCGGCTTACCTTCAGTTCGCGCTTCGCGGAATGGCGGCGGCTGTGATCAGCTACTCCGTGTATACCCTCGTCGACTGGCGCGGCCTCAGTACCTGCATCCCCACCTGCATTATCACCGCGCTCTCAACCATCGGTTCATCTCGCCAGAAGCAATTTCTCCGCCTCGGTGGAGCGATCGTCGGCGGAATCATCATCGGATTCGGCGCGCAGATGTTCCTGCTGCCGTACGTCGATCTCACCGGCTTCACGATTCTGTTTGCTCTGGTCACTGCGCTTTCCGCCTGGATCGCTACTGCATCCCCCCGAATCTCGTATCTTGGGGTGCAACTGGCTCTCGCCTTTTATCTGATCAATCTGCAGGAATTCGCCGTCCAGACATCGCTCTCCATCGCTCGCGACCGCGTCTTCGGAGTCCTGCTCGGCCTCATGTGTATGTGGGTCGTCTTCGACCGCCTGTGGTCACGCGATGCCCTCGAGGAAATGGAACATCTCTTCGCCCGGAATCTCGAGATGTTTGCTGAACTAGTCGATCAACTGCTTGTCGAAGACCGCAATCAGGCGATCAAGAAATTTCGCCAGCTAAGAGACCAGATCACTGCCGGCTTTCAGGCGGCAATAGCCCAGGCGGACGCTGTTCTTTTCGAATTTGGCCCTACGCGTCAGTACAAGCTCAAAATCCGCGAGGATGTCCGCCGCTGGCAGCCCTCGCTCCGTACATTGCTGCTCGTCGAGACCACATACGCGCAATACCGCTGGCAGCGCCCGCTTAAGGACCTGCCGCCGGTCATTGCTGAAGCGCACACTGAGTTTGACAAGAACGTTGCGGAGGCCATGCGCGCTCTGGCCAACGAGGTCACAGGAAAAGTTCCGGAAGCTGTGCCGGATATTCACGCCTCGGCCGAAAACCTACAGCAACAGATCCGGCAGTACTACCAGAACAAGGATCTTCCCATTTCGATCCAGGGCGCCGACGTGATTCGTCTCGTGGGGAGCCTTACATCCATCCTTTCATCGCTCCACGAGGACATACACTCCACCCTCGTGAGCGCTCGAGAACCCCTTGATGGCCCAGCTCAATCGCAGCAACCCGCCGAGGCCTGATCACCGCAGCGGCGCCTCGCAGTGAATTCCTCCATCCGCTCAGGCGCTCTCCTGCTGCGAGATCAGATGTTCAATCCGCACAGGCAATTCGCGCACCCGCACCCCAGTGGCGTGGTAGACCGCCGCAGTAATCGCCGGGGCAACCCCGGCAAGGCCGATCTCACCTACACCCCGGGCACCGAATTCGTTCACGATCTTGTCTGGATAGTCGACGAAAGTCACATCGATTGTGGGAGCATCGGCATTGGTCGCAACCATGTAGTCCGCAAGATTGCTGTTAATGGGAGCACCGTTGCGCGGATCGTACTTTGTCTCCTCGAGAAGCGCCATGCCCACACCCATCACTACCGCGCCTTCTACCTGGTTGCGAGCGGGACGCGGGTTCATGATTCGGCCGGAGTCTATGACAGTGACCACGCGGCTCACGCGCAGCCGCGCTATCTCCGGCTGCCATGTGATCTCAGTAAATTGCGCGCCAAAGGAGTGCACCGAGTACTTTTCCTGCGATTCCGGTCCGCCGAAGTATTCGCCCGACTTACCGCTGCCTGTAGCGGCACTCACATTCGCCCGCTTCAGCACTTCCGCGTAATCGACACCCGTCTCGGGTGCCTTGTCCTTGAGGTGAACCCGCCCGTTCGTAAACCCGAGCTCTTCCGCCTTTTTACCCGCAAAATGCGCCTGATCGCCGCTGGTAGCCATCATGAGAGCCGACTGCATCGCCCGCTGCGCGGCCTGCGATATCGCCGGAATCACCGAAGACGTCACCAGTGATCCGCCCGATATCGGACCCTCAGGCAACGCTGAGTCGCCAAGTACCACTTCAATTTTGTCGATCGGGATGCCGGTCTTTTCGCTGAGCACCTGCGCGAGGATGGTGTAAGTGCCGGTGCCGATGTCCTGCGTACCGCACGACACACGTGCCGTCCCGTCGTTCTTCAGGTCGACTGTCGCCTCCGCGGCGAAGCGTCCCGCACCCCACGAGCAGGCGGCCACTCCCCACCCCAGAATCAGCCCATCTTTTTTCATCGAGCCGATCTCCGGCGTCCGCTGCGACCAGCCGAACTTCTCCGCGCCCACCTTGAAGCACTCCACCAGATGCCGCGAGGAGAAGGGCAGCCCATTGCTCTCGTCCTTTGCGGGCTCGTTGCGAAGGCGAAGTTCGAGAGGATCCACCTTCAGCTTGATCGCCAATTCGTCCATTGCGGACTCAAGCGCAAACAGCCCGGGCACCGCTCCTGGACCGCGCATCGCCGTCGGCGTGCCGACATTCAGCGGCACCATCCCCGAGGTGACTTTGAGGTTTGGAGTGCTGTAGAGGTAAGGCGTAGCCTCGCCGCAGCCCTCTCCGTACTCATCCAGAATCGACGTGTGATTCAGGTAGTCCTGCTGCAGCGAGACCAGCTTGCCGTCAGCCGTGGCTCCCAGTCGCATGCGCTGCTGCGTCCGCGGCCGGTGCCCGACACTCTGAAACATCATCTGCCGGCTGATCACCAGTTTCACCGGAGCATTCAGGTTACGCGCCGCCGCGGCAGCGAGAAGATACGGCGGCCAGACCCACAGCTTGCCTCCAAAGCCTGATCCCAGAAAGCGCGAAATCACCCGCACATTTTCCGGCTGCACGCCCAGCATCTGCGCCATCACGACGCGATAGTTGGCAATGGCCTGTGTTGTCGCATAGAAGGTAAATGCCTGGCCGTCCCAAAGCGCCACAGTCGCATGCAGTTCAATCGGATTGTGCGTCTCCGTCGGAGTCGAGTAGGTCTCATCCACCTTTACGGCAGCCGTATTGAAGGCGTCCTCCGGCTTGCCGCGCGAGCTCTCAACCTTTGGCTCGTCCTCCGTTTCCAGATGGGTCGCAATCACCGGCTTTTCTTCGCTGTACTTCACTTTGACAGCGCAAGCCGCTGCCTGCGCCTGCTCGAAGGCTTGCGCAACGACAACTGCGACATATTGTCCGTAGTAGCGGATGACGTCATCTTCGAAGGGTGGACGCCTCTCATCCAGATAGGCTGAAAAACCCTCACCTGGAGGAACCCGGTAGAGCGGGCCCGCATTCGCCCGGTGATAGATCGCGCGAACGCCCGGCATCTTCTCCGCGGCAGCGGTATCCATGCTGACGATCTTTCCGTTTGCAATGGTGCTGCACACCGGCACTGCGTACAGCATTCCGGGAAAGTGATGATCGGAGGAGTATTTCGCGGCGCCGCTCACCTTAAGCGGGCCATCAATGCGCGGCAACGCGCCGCCGATAGTAGAAGGAACCTTGATCTGGTTGGTCGCCATAATATCTCCGCTCGGCGTTATGCCGTCTTCGTCGCCAATGTGAGCGCGTGCGTCAGGCAGCGTTTAGCCAGCTCGACTTTGAATCCGTTCTCGCTCTGCGGGCGCGCATCGCGCAAGGCGGCACTGGCCGCGTCCCGGAAAACCGCCGGGTCCACTTTTTTGCCCTCAAGAGCCTTTTCACCCTCGAGTGAACGCCACGGCTTCGTGCCGACTCCACCCAGTGCAATACGCACTCGCTTGAACCTGCCGTCCGCGACCTCCGCGACCACTGCCGCCGAAGACAGTGCGAACTCATAGGAGGCGCGATCACGCAGCTTCAGATATACCGACTTCGCTCCTGGCCGTCGGCGCCGGCAGCGTAACAAATGTGATGAGATCGCCAGGCTCCATCACATTCTCGCGGTGCGGCGTGTTGCCGGGCAGAAGAAAGAAGTCGTGAATCGCGACCTCGCGTTCGCCCTTCGCCCCTTGAATATGAATCGTTGCTTCAAGGGCGGTGAGAGCAACATTCATGTCTGACGGATTCGTGGCAACGCAGTGTGGACTCGTCCCAAGAATTGCGAGCGTGCGGTTCTCTCCCTCAATCGCTGAACACCCCGAACCTGGCTCGCGTTTGTTGCAGGCCATCGCCGTATCGCGGAAGTAAACGCATCGCGTCCGCTGCAGCAGATTCCCGCCCGTGGTCGCCATGTTGCGCAGCTGGGCCGATGCGCCCGAAAGCAGAGCCTGCGAGAGCACAGCGTAGTCGCTCTGAACTGTTGGATCGTGCGCCAGGTCCGAATTGCGAACAAGCGCCCCAATCTTGAGTCCGCCGTCCGGCAGCTTCTCAACTTTATCCAGCGGCAGACGATTGATATCGACCACCTGCGTCGGCCGCTCGACATTCAGCTTCATCAGGTCGAGCAGCGTCGTGCCGCCGGCGACGAATCGCACCTGTGCGCCCTGCTGGGCGCTCGGCGACTGTGCGGCGGCCTGAATCGCCTGCGAAATATCCTGCGCGCGGGAGTACTTGAATGTATCCATAACGGGAGCTCCTGCTGTCTTAAGCCCTTTGTCTTACCTGTTGAATCGCCGCAACGATGTTGGGATATGCTCCGCAGCGACAGATATTGCCGCTCATCAGCTCCTTCACGTCCGCATCCGCCGGCCCGCACGGCTCTTTCAGAAGCGCCACAGCCGACATAATTTGTCCAGACGTGCAGTAGCCGCACTGATACCCATCGTGCTCGACAAACGCCGCCTGCATCGGATGAAGATTCCCCGGCCGCCCGATGCCCTCAATCGTCGTGATCTCGTCGCCCTCGTGCATGGTCGCGAAGCTCAGGCAGGAGTTCACGCGGCGTCCATTCACGTGCACCGTACAGGCTCCGCACTGCCCGTGATCGCAGCCCTTCTTTGTGCCCGTCAGTTGCAGGCTTTCGCGCAGGCAGTCAAGCAGCGTCGTCCGAGGATCGATATTCACGCTGACCTGCTTGCCGTTCACTTTCAGACTGACTGGAACCGCCCCGGCGATCGGCGGAGCTGGCGTGCCCGGGACCGTTTCCACCGGCGTCTGCTGCGCCGCGGCTGCCAACGGCCGGGTGGTCGCCACCACTCCCGCAACGCCGAGCTGCGAGAGGAAGGACCGCCGGCTTACGCTGCCCGCCAGCGACTCTTGCTTGTCTGCCTTTTCCTCGTCGCGCATGTTACCCCCTTTGTTCTAAAGCCAGTTCGTTCGTTCTGAAGCTCTGCTTCTCGAAGGCTACACCAATGTTCGATTGCAATATTATCTGCCCCGCTTCCCGCGTGTGAGCATTCGTCGGGCCGACGCCATCCCTGTGGTTTGTGGACGCCCTCAGGTGACGAGCGAAAGCAGCAGCGTAAGCGCCAGCCCGCACACCGAAATGATGGTTTCACAGATCGACCAGGTCTTGATCGTATCGGTTACGCTCATGTCGAAGTACTCCTTTACCAGCCAGAAGCCACCGTCATTTACATGTGAGAAGAACAGCGAACCGGCGCCCGTCGCAATCGCCAGCAGTTCCGGCCGGGTTCCGGAGGCATGCGCGGCGATCGGAGCCACAATACCCGCAGCTGTGCTCATGGCGACGGTAGAGGAGCCCGTAGCCAGGCGGATCAGTGCCGCCACCAGCCACGCCATCAGCAGGAGCGACACGTGGGTATGCAGGGCCAGGGTAACAATCGCCTGCGAAACGCCGCTGTCCTGAAGAATTCGCCCGAACCCTCCGCCCGCTCCCACCAGCAGAGTGATGGTGGCCGTGGGCGCAAGGCATTCATGGGTGAATTTAAGGATGGTCTCACGCGTAAAGCCACGCATCCGTCCCAGCGTTATAAAGCTCGCGAGCACCCCGATGAGCAGCGAAATATCGGGATTCCCTACGAGCCGCAGTCCGTCATTGATCCTGCTGTTGGGTGCGGACAGAAAATTGGCGCAGCTGCCTAACAGCATCAGCGCTACCGGCAGCAGAATCGTCGCTACCGTGATCCAGAAGCCGGGCAGGCTCGCCTCTTCACCGTGGTCGACAAACTGCGCCGCCATCGGATTTTCTTCCGCAAGTGAGATATGCGCGCGCAATGAACTTCGCATACAGAGGCCCGGCAAGAGCCGCAGTTGGAATCCCGACCAGCAAGGCATAAAAAATCGTGCGGCCGACATCGGCATTGAAGATTGTGACGGCCAGCATCGCCGCCGGATGCGGCGGCATCAGCCCGTGAACAACCGAGAGCCCTGCAACCATCGGTAATCCCACCAGAACCAGCGACGTCTGCGTCCGTCTGCGCCACGGAAAACGCGATGGGAATGAGCAACACAAAGCCGACCTCAAAGAAAACCGGCAGGCCGATAAGAAAGCCGATCGTAGCCATCGCCCAGTGCACGTTCTTCTCGCCAAAAAGATTGATCAGCGTGTAAGCGATTCGGGTCGCGCCGCCCGACTCCGCCATCATCTTGCCCAGCATCGTGCCCAGCCCGACGACGATTGCGATGTGTCCCAGCGTGTTGCCCAGGCCGATCTCGAATGATTTGACAATCGCAACCGCCGGCATGCCTGCAACTACGGCCAGCGCCAGCGAGGTCAGAAACAGCACGATGAAAGGGTTGAGCTTGACGACTGCGATCAGCAGGATAAGGACGATAACAGCGCTTAGAGCCGCGAGCAGCAGAAAGACACCATGGTGGTCGATCATAGGAGCGAAGGCAGCGATCCCCTTTCCGACGAAAACGGCTTGACTTCAGATGCAGATCCCCAGCGATCAGGATGCGGGCGGCTTGTACGCGACGCAATCAATCTCCACCCGGCAGTCAACCACCATGCTCGACACAACGCATGCTCGCGCCGGAGGATGGTCGCCGAAGTAGTGCCGGAATACAGCATTCAACGACTGGAAATCGCGCGGATCGTCGAGCCATACGCCGCACCGCACCACATGCTCCGGGCCATAACCGGCTTCTTCGAGAATCGCCAGCAGGTTGCGAATCGCCTGATGAGCCTGCGTGACGATGTTTCCTTCGACCACCTCGCCGTTCACCATCGGCACCTGGCCCGACACAAAGAGCCAGCCGTCAGCCTGCACGGCGCGCGCAAAGGGCAGATGCTGTCCGCCGGTGCCCGCTCCCCCTTCCACTCCGTAGCGCTTGATACTCATCCATGCTCCTCGAGTTGCAGCGAATCAAAAGCTTTATTTGTAATTGCTGCTGATCTTTTTATGAATTTGCCGCCGCGCTGTCCCGTAGGCATGCCGTTACGATACGAAAGCACACCGTTGACCCACACGCGTTCGATGCCTTCTGCAGGACACGCCGGATTATCGAAGGTAGCAGTGTCGCGAATCGTCCTGGGATCGAAGAGCACCAAGTCTGCAAAATAGCTCTCGCGAACCAGTCCGCGGTCTGCAAACCCAAACCGTGCAGCGGGAAGGCCCGTCATTTTATGAACAGCTTCGGCAAGCGAAAATAGCTTCTCATCCCGGCTATATTTGCCCAAGCACGCGCGGAAAAGTTCCCCAGAGTCGCGGATGCGGCAGCGGATCGTTCGGCAGCCCGTCCGAGCCGATCATCGTCGCGGGATGGCGCAAGATGCGCCGCATATCCTCCTCGAAAATGCTGTGGTAAATAGCCCCGGCCGGTTGCAGACGCCGCGCCGCTTCTTTCTGGCCCATCCCCCAATCCTGCGCAATCTGCGCCAGCGTCCGCCCTCCCATCTCCGGATGCGGTTCCGACCACGTGATCCGGATATCCACGCGTTCATCCACCTGCCGCAGATCGAGCGTGCTCGAACCGGCAGCATACGGATAGCAGTCCCAACCTACAGCCTGCGAGGCCCGCGCCGCATCGAGTTCCTCCAGCACCTCGGAGCTTCGTCCCCAGTTATCGACACCCGCGCATTTAAGGTGCGAGACAACCACCGGCACGCGGCATTCCCGTCCAACGGTAAACGCCTCGCTCAATGCATCGATAATTGCCTCGGTTTCGCTGCGCAGGTGCGTCGTATACAGGCCACCGGCGCGCGCGAGCGGCTCGGCAAGAGCCAGAACCTCATCGATGGTAGCGGCGTTGGCTGACAGATACGCGAGCCCGGTACTCAACCCTATCGCGCCGCAGTCGAGCGCCTCGATCAACTGCAGACGCATGGCTTCGATTTCACTCTTGGTCGCGGATCGATCAAGCCGATCCATGTGGTTGTTACGGAGCGCCGTATGCCCAACCAGCGCTGTCACGTTCACCGCGGGATGCGCAGCCTCGATGGATTCAACATAGGCCGCGAATGTGGGATACCGAAACACGGTGGCGTCGCCGAGTAGGTTCATCGGATCCGGAGGGTCACCGACTAATCGAACCGGCGCAGCGCTGATGCCGCAATTGCCCACAATCACCGTCGTCACTCCCTGCGAGAGCTTCGGCAGCATCTCCGGGGTGCGGACCACATTCGTGTCGTCGTGGGTATGCACGTCAATGAAGCCCGGAGCAAGCACATAGCCTGCGCCGTCGATTACTTCGTCGGCAGCATAGTCGAGCGGCGATCCCACCGCGCGAATGCGATCATCCGCGAGTGCGACGTCGGCAAGCAAAGGCTCACCACCGCTGCCGTCAACCACCAGCGCATTTCGGATAAGGGTGTCGCAGGCGGGCATAAGAACTGCCTCAAAGAATACGCTACCTCGCTCCCACATCCACGCCGAAGACGCGAACCGGGGATCGTCGCCACAAGATATGCTGGCTTCAGCTATCTATTACACAGAAGGTCACAGTGACGACTGAGAAGCGCGACACACGGATTGCACCCCACCACAAAGGACTGGGCTCGCTGACGAAGCCTATCGAGGCCGCCGAGATTGCCGGACTCGGATGGAACCTGCTGCGCGAAGACCTCAGTCTGCCTGTCGCCGTGCTCTATCAGGATAAGCTGCAGCACAACCTACGCTGGATGCAGCAGTTCATCAACGAATACGGCATGAAGCTCGCGCCCCACGGCAAGACCACCATGGCTCCCCGCCTCTTCGAAATGCAGCTGCGGAGCGGCGCCTGGGGCATCACGCTGGCGACCGCGCACCAGACCCGGATTGCGTACGAACACGGTGTCCGGCGTGTCCTAATGGGAAACCAGCTGGTCGGCCGGCAAAACATGGCGATCATCTCAGACTTACTCCGCGACCCTTCGGTCGAATATTTCTGCCTTGTAGACTCGCCCGAAAACGTTGAGCAGCTCGGAACGTTCTTCCGCGCCGCAGGCCAACGATTGCAGGTCCTGACTGAACTGGGAGCCGACGGCGGCAGAACCGGCGTACGCGACGGCGCACAGCTCAAGTCACTTCTCGCTGCTCTCGACCAATGGCGCGGCACACTTTCGTTGAGCGGAGTTGAATTTTTCGAGGGCGTGTTCGACGACGAAGCTCCCATCCGCAACCTGGCGGAACGCGCCGTACATGTGACCGGCGAATTACTGACGCAAGGCCGCTTCGATCGTCAACCCGCTCTGCTTACCGGCGCAGGCTCGGCCTGGTACGACGTGGTGGCCGAAGTCTTTTCCGGCAGCGGACTCGGAAATCAGGTCGAAATTGTGCTCCGCCCTGGCTGCTATCTCACCCATGATGTCGGCAGCTATCGCCGCGCACAGGAGAGAATCCTCGCTCACAACCCGATCGCGCAGCGTATGCATTCCGGCCTGGTTCCGGCCCTGCAGGTGTGGGCTTACGTGCAGTCCGTTCCTGAAAAGGAAAAGGCCATCGTCTCGTTAGGCAAGCGGGACGCCGCCTTCGATGCCGGCCTTCCAAGCCCCGCTTTGCACTACCGTCCACACAGGTCTGCGCCGGTCACCGCTCCAGCGCATTGGAGTCTCACACGCATGATGGATCAGCATGCCTTCCTTCCAGATTCGGGAGGGCGACGACGTCGGCGTAGGCGATATGGTCGGCTTTGATATCTCCCATCCCTGCCTGACCTTCGACAAGTGGCAGATTCTGCCCATCCTCAACGCGGATTATCAGGTCATCGATATAGTGCAGACCTACTTCTGAGCGCTGTCCGGCAGCATGTGGATCGTGTGCAGCCACTTAGTCACACTATCGGGCCAAGTAGTGATGGGAAGCTCAGTTCGCCGCAGGCCATAACCGTGTCCACCTTGGGCGTAGATGTGCAACTCCGCCGGAACATCCGCATTCTTGAGCTGCATGAAATAAACCGTCGCGTTCTCGATGTGCACCGGATCGTCCTCCGCCTGAACGATGAAACTGGGAGGAGTCTGTGCCGTCACATGAATATCCGGATTCGGCGCAAAGTTCTGCTCGGCCAACGCGAGATAGCCCGGATACACGATCACGGCAAAATCAGGGCGGCAGCTCAGCTTGTCAGCCGCATCCACCGGATCATAGAGGCGCTGATCGAAATGCGTGCTCAGCGCGGCGGCGAGATGCGCCCCCGCTGAAAAGCCCAGAACCCCGATACGGTTCGGATCGATGTGCCATTCCGCAGCGTGCTCGCGCACCATGCCGAGCGCGCGTTGCGCATCCTGCAGAGCAGCCGCTGACTTCGGATACGGACCCGTATCGGGCACGCGATATTTCACCAGAATGCAGGTAATGCCCTCAGCGTTCAGCCAGTCGCATACCTCGGTGCCTTCGAGATCGATGGCGAGAATCTTGTACGCGCCTCCCGGAAACACAACAACACCCACGCCCGTGTTCCCGGTCTTGGGCGAATAGACAGTCAGAGTCGGCGTCGAGACGTTTCCGATGCGGATCACGCGCTTCCCCGCTACGAGGTGATCCTTCGCCGTCGTGGTATCCCCTTCCGGCGCAGGATTCGGCTGCGCGCCCGGCACAGCGCGGGGCCACAGAGGCAGTGTGATGTGATCGGCAGTAGGTGGCCATGCGGGCTGCTGCGCAGACACCGCAGGCGACAGACAAAAAGCACACATCACGAAGAACGCGAATTTGCGCATAGTCAGAACCATAAGATCGGATTGAGTTCGGTCACGAGATGAAACGGACAGCATCAATAGATTAGCTTCAGTGAAAACTGGATCTGGCGCGAGTTTCCCGCCGTCTTGCTGATGATTCCAAATCCAGACCCCTCTATCGTGTTGGCCGGTAGCCCCATGTCCACGATGTTGAACAGGTTGAAGAACTCCGCTCGAAACTGCAGATCGAATAGCTCGATCCCGCTCTTGCGCTGTCCGACGGGCGTGTCCTTGATGAACGCGAAGTCGTAGTCGTAGAAGGCTGGCCCGCGAAACGAGTTCCGGCCAACCGAGCCGAAGTAGCCGCTGTTCGGGCCTGTACCCCCCGGAAGGTTAATCGGAATTGAAAAGAACGATGCATTGGCCGCCCCACGGCCGAAATAATCCTCGCGCCGCTTCCGCGCTGTCGAAAGATCCGGTGTTCCAATCTGGTCCGGCCTGTCCACGCCATTCGATCCGGCGCCCGTCTGCTGCACTCCCGAATACACCGTGAACGGCGATCCGCTGGTTAGCGTCGAAATCACCAGCATCTCCCACCCCGCAGTAATCTTCCGGCTCACGCCCTGGAGAAATCCGACGCCGTCCACATGCAGGTCCTGCGCCGCGCTCAAGGTGAACGCATTCGTCACGTCGAAGTTCGACGGTCCCTTCTCCAGATGCGTGTTGTACGGGTCCTGAGGAAACGGCACAACCGTGGCCCCGGTACTTCCCGTGCCCCCGCTCACCAGGCTCGTATCATCGAGCGATTTGCTCCACGTGTAGCTAGCCTGCACCCCAGGACCGCCGTGCGGAAATGTACCTGTCAATGATGTCTGCAGAGCGTTATACGTCGAATGTGCGGTGCCCGTAATCACGTTCTCTACGCCGAATCCGCCGATCACATTCCCCGAGTTGTCGAACTGCGTGTGAGGCGCGAACTCGGCACTCGCTCCGGGATAAGCATTCGGAAAGCTCGTGCGCGGCAGATGGGAAGCGGTTGTGCCCACGTAGCTAATGTCTGCCGTCAGCTTGCCGAATTCGCGTTCCAGTCCCAGGGTCCACGTATACAGCCAGGCGTTGCCGAATACCGGATCAATCGCGCTCAGGTTCAGCGGGCTTAGCGCTCCGCTCGGCGTCAGGGCCGCCACGTCTTTCTGATACCGGTCCACATCCATTACTGTGTTTGCGGCAACTTCCTTCGTAGTGTGGCTCGGAAAAATATTCTCTCCGCTCGGCGTGTACACGCCCGGCAACTGGGCCGGCGTGATCTGGAACCCATACTGAATCGGCGCACCTTTCGCCGCCGTCAAACGTGGATACACCACAAACGGAGTCGAGCCGGTAAGAAAGTTGTCCTGCCAGATGTTCGGCGGGATCACCGTGAGCCCACCGCCCGCGTGCGCTTGCAGTGTGTCCGTCACCTTCCAGGTAAGCTGCACACGCGGCATAAAGCCATCGAGATTCGTCTTATATCCTGGCTGCGGATTGATCGCAAATTCCTGATCCGGCCCGTAGTTCAGAAAGCTGGAAGTCCGCTTCGCCCGCTCAGAAATAGGCGTGTAAATCTCCCACCGCAGTCCGTAATCGAGCACCCACCGATCAGAAATCTTCCACGTATCCTGCGCATACACCGCGCCCATATTGCGATTGATTGCCGCCGGCCCGATATGCGGTCCATTCGAGAAATACGGGGGAGCAATCGCCCGCGTGTAAACGAACGGGCTCCCGGATAGGAAACTCGAAAGCGTATCCGGCAAAGGATCGCCGGCATTAACGTTGTGCATGCCGCTCTGCGATGGAATATTGGCTAGTGCGTACGCCGTCCCGCCGCCGAAATCGTATTCGCCATTCGGACTGATCCCGAAAAATGACGTGTCGCGGTTCAGCCTTACTTCTCCTCCGGCCGCAATCGTGTGGCTCCCCTTGTTGATGGCAAAGCTCTGCTGCAGCTGAAAGAGATTTCCATAGGCGCTCATCACCGAGCCCCCTGCCGTGTTGAAACCCTCAAACAACGCATCATTGAATTTCACCGCAGGATCGGTGTAGTCCTGCGTGGGAAACGAAGGAGTGCTTCTGGTTATGCTGAACTCCGTCTGCATCGAGAGGTTTGGCGAAGCCGTGCGCGTAAATGTGAAGGCAACATTGCGCTGCCGGTCGATGTAAGTTACGCCGAAAAGCGGATCGATCGTCGTCTGGTCAGGGTTGGTCGTCGGTCCGGTAATGTTGTTGAAATTGAACTGCCCAAAGAACTCGTTCTTGTCCGAAAGCTTATGGTCCAGCCGGATAGAAAACTGATCGGCATCCGTGTTGACCTTCGAATACGTCGCATACGTGTGCACCCCGTACGATCCTGTAGGCAGGTTTGGCAACGGATATCGCGCCAGAATCCCGGCAATCGACGGATCGACCGGCACGTACAGCACGTCGCCCGGATAGGCCGTCGCATCGATACCATTTCTCTCCTCTGCAGTCGGCACGGGAAGCACCTGCGTCGTTCCGAGTACCTGGCGGAAACCTTGATACTCCCCGAAATAGAACGTTTTCCCGCGTCCGTCGTAAATGTGCGGAAGCACAACGGGCCCGCCATTGGTGAATCCGAACTCATTTCGCCGGAACGGCGGAATACGCCCCGGAGTCTCCGGAGTCGAGTAGTCAAAATAGTTCCGCGCATCCAGCGCCGAATTGCGCAGAAACTCGAAGAACGAGCCATGGAACCCGCTGCTCCCCGATCGCGTGATGATGTTGGTAAATCCCGACGCGCCCTGTCCGATCTTCGCAGGCATCCAGCCCGACGATGACTGAATGTCCTGCACCGCATCCACGTTGAAATTCGAGAAAGTGGAGCCTCCCATTTCCGGATCGCTGATGTCGGCGCCATTCATCGCAAACACCGCCTCCACACCGCGCTGCCCGTTGATGGCGAACTGCGCCGTGAAGTTGGTCGCGCCGTTGGCGTCCGTCATCGTACCCGCTGCCATCAGCAGGAGTGCGCTGAAATCGCGCTTGTTCAGCGGAAGCTCATTTACTTTCTGGCTGGTCAGCTTTTCTTCGCCTTCGGTGTCGGACTGCTCCTGCGGCACGGTGCTCAGCACCAGTCCCTGATCGGTCATCGTCAACAAAATCGATTGCACCCCGGCGGTCACATCGATCAGGTGTGCAAACTTCATCGCGTGCCCGCTGACGTTCACTCTCAGCTGATATTGGCCAGGCGCCAACCCGCTGAATTGGAACTTGCCCAGGCCATCGGTCGTGGCCCGAACCGCACCTGCGGAACCGCTCAGATGCACGACAGCGCCAGCCACCGGCGACCCTGCTGCGTTCTGCAGCGACCCCTGAAGGACAGCAGGAGTTTCCTGTGCTCGCACTCCCGGTGCAAACGAGAAAATCACGCAAAGCAGGAGAAGCCAGAGCGATTGGGAGATCCAGCTAACCGACTGCGGGCCCGATGTAATTCTTGGGGGAATACAATCCTCTTCGTGGGTAGAGAGTTGGCGTCAGTCTTTCGATCGCTTCGCGCAAAACGCGAAGGTATCACTCAATTAACAGCGTAGTCAAACGTTTTAGCTGAAGACTTGGATGCAATAGATTATTCATCTGCCTGAATGGCTTCAGAGTACAGCAGATGAAAATGATGTACGCCCTTCTCCTGCTTCACGCTATAGCGTCCCGTGTCGTAGGACTGTGACTTCAGGTTTCGATGGACTACTTCGCAGATGTGCCCGTCCTCAAGTTGAATCTCGTCACTGAATCGCATCGTTTCGTCAATTGCAGTCTCCTGGTCGGGTGAAAAATACCATTCGAAGATGGCTACGCAGGTTTCGGGTCCGGCAGGCAGAACGATATTGAGCGAGACATTGTCCGGATAACAATTCAGCATCCAGTTCGGAAATATCCAGAAATACTCGGCGCTCAGATCGCCGTCGGCCTGCTTGTAACGCCTATCGGTGGTTGATTCATTCTCGGGTCCGCGGATCGGACTGAACTGGAGCGAATGATTCGCAAACAGCGTTGTCGTGTAGCTTCCGTAATCGAGTTCCCGGTTCAATGAGGGATGCACACTGGGCAGGTGATATCCCTCAAGATAGTTGTCGATGTAAACCTTCCAGTTGCATTGCATGTGATATTCGCGGCGTCCACGCAGTCGCATCTGGCCGAAACGGTATTTTCCCGCCTGCTCCGGCAATTCACGCAGCGCATTGAGCAGTGACCGAGCCTCAGGATCGAGATTCACAAAGACCTGGCCTTCCCACTCACCCACCTGAATCGGCCGCAACCGAAGGTTCTCTGCACAGAAGCTCTCCACGCCTTCCATCTCCGGAGCATTCACCAGCAGTCCATCGAGTGAGTAGGTCCATCCATGATAGCCACAGCGGAAAACCTTGCGCGACCCGCATCCCTCCGCAGCCGGCCCGGCCCGATGGCGGCATACGTTGTAGAAGCCGCGCAGCACCCTGTCGGAGCCGCGCACCACCACGAGCGGCTCACCGAGCAAATCCACGGTAATGTAATCGCCTGGGTTACGTACCTGCTCGGAACGACCGACGATCTGCCACGTTCGCCAGAAAATCTTGTGCTTCTCAACTGTGAGAAGTTCAGGATTGACGTAATAATTCGACGGCAACGTACTGGCGCACTCAATCGCCGGATTGACAACCGCGTTGGAGAGTATTGGCAAGCTCTGCGCCATCGTCAAGGTACCTCTTCGTTGAACGAAATGGATTATATCCAAGCGATCCCAGCCGCACCCATCGCAGAGCGCCACAAAACACAAAACCCGCCGGTAAGGCGGGCTCTGTGTTACTCAGGTTGGTGGATGATAACTTACATTCCGTTCTGGCTGTTGCTGTTCTCGTCGGTGTGAAGCACGCGGTACGTAGCATTGCCGTGCGACCAGACCAGCAACAGCAGATCTTTGCCGGCCGGGCTTGCATGAACATCGCTGACGAACTGCTGAGCTGAAGAAACAGGCTGCCGGTCCACTTCCAGGATCACGTCTCCAGGCGCAAGGCCGGCATCGTCCGCCGGGCTGGCTGGCCGCACATTCTCGACCACAGCGCCCTTTACCTGCGACGGAACATTCAGCTGTTGCCGTGCATCCTGCGTCAGATCATCGACCGCCAGGCCCAGTTTCCCGGTCTTGCCCGGTCCGCCGTTGCCCTCATCGGCACTCGCCACCTGTGACCCGCCATGGAACTCGCCAACCTTCACATCCACAGTCTGCGGCTGCCCATCGCGAATGATGCCCAACTCAATCGACGTACCCGGGGAAACCTCGCTCACTGCCACCTGCAGCGCGCCGCCGTTCAGAATCTTCTTTCCATTCAGTTCATCGATCACGTCGCCCGCCTTCAGACCCGCACGGCTGGCCGGCGAATCAGGAGTCACCTGGGAGACGATCGCGCCCGTCGTATCCTTCAGCTTGAAGAAGCTGTAGTTGTCCGGCGTGACGTCGTTCATGCTGATGCCCAGATATCCGTGATGCACCGTGCCCGTCTTGATCAGCGACTCAGTGACGTCGCGCGCAATCTGGGACGGAATCGCGAATCCCGCGCCGGCAAACGAACCGCTGTTGGAGATGATGAAGGTGTTGATTCCGATCAGCTCTCCATGCGCATCCACGAGTGCTCCACCGGAGTTGCCGGGATTGATCGCCGCGTCTGTCTGAATGAATCCGCCCGGTTTGCGCGCATCGTCCGAATAGGGATTCGGCCGGTCAAGCGCGCTCACAATGCCGCGGGTAACCGAAAACTGGAAATACCCGAACGGGCTGCCGAAAGCCAACACCGTCTGTCCAGGATGCAGCTTCGTCGAGTCGCCCCAGGGAATGTTCGGGAGGCCGTGACCGTCGATCTTGATGACCGCGAGGTCAGTCAGCTTGTCGGTGCCGATCACCTTCGCATTGAAGGTGCGGCGATCATTCATGGTGACACGAATCTGGGTCGCTCCGTCGACTACGTGATTGTTGGTGACGATGTAGCCGTCGGGCGAGATGATCACACCGCTGCCGATGCCGTGCTCGATCTGCGGCTGCTGCGGCTGTTGCATCTGGCCGAAGGGTCCTCCTGGCCCGAAGAACTGTGAAAATCCCGGCGGCAGGTTCTGCTGCTGCCCCTGCCCGTCGTCGTCAGCAGCGTTTCTCTCCGACGATCCCTTCGAGGTCACTGCCACGTTGACGACAGCCGGTGTCACTCGCGCGGCGACCGTCTCCACCGCGTGATCCAGATCGACCAACGACGAGACGCTGCTGTCATCGAGCGGTGCCATATAGCCGTCTGCTGCGTGCACTCCGTTGTGATGAATGAAAAATGCGGCTCCCAGAACCAGGGCGGCCGCCGTGCCAGCAGGAACAGCGACCCGCGCCGTCTTGCCAATTAATTTATTAGTTGTTCCAGACATAACAAATCCTCATACGTGCTTGAAATGGTTAGAGTTGAATGACGAGCCAACCGTCTTCGGTTGGCAGAGCGGCATAGGCGTGCTCGGCGCTTACCGCCAGCACCACCCCAGGACGACCAGAGGGATCAGCAGGCGCCGACGTAAGAACAACGAAGCGCTGCATTCCGGTTGAAGCTTGTCTTGCCCGCGATGTGGCGGGAGCCGGCGAAACCGCCGGGATTAGCCTGGCAGGTGTGGAAGCCGGTGCCTTGCGGGCTTTGTTCCTCGCCGGCTTCAACGCCGGGCGTGAAGGCAGCGAAGTCTTCAGCAGCGTCTCATGCGGTGACGCCGAGGAATGAAATATTGCCGGCTGGAGAGTCGCGGTCGACAGGGACCGCGCCGACACCGGCACAATCCGGGCCGCCGCTCCAGCAGAGATTGGCACGGACAGCTCCGCCAAGGGCGTCGCTTCCGTGAACGATATGATATGCGGGCATTGAGAAAGGGCAATCCCGGCTCCCAGCAGAGCAAGGACCATCCCGCCCGAAGCCAGCCGCATTTGCACAGGGCTCATGTTCTCCCTGCGGCGCAAGATGCTGTGTACCCGGCGGGTCAGCTCTGACTGCCGCTCCCAGGCTCCGAGCGACAGTGACACGGCGCGGCGGTCCTTCGCACGTTCCGCCAGGCTCACCAGGCAGCTCGCATAAGCACCCGGAGCGTGCGTCGATTCAAGTACTCCATCGTCGCATGCCAACTCGCGCTCGAAGCAAAGCCGCCGGTCGATCCACATCAGCACAGGATTTAGCGGAAAGAGCACCAGTCCGATCTTCTGAAAGAGATTGATCCAGTCGTCCGCCCGGCCGATGTGTCCCGCCTCATGCAGCACAATCTGCTCAAGCTCTGCCGGCGTGAGCTTCTCGAACAGCCACGCAGGGATGAGGATTCGCGGCGAAAAAAATCCGATCACGCTTGGCCGGTCGATTTCCGTCGACGTGCAAAGCTGCACGCCACGCGAGTTGGACGGGACAGACTCCAGATCCGTCGCCGCAGGCGTTGCTCTCTTCCACAGCCCGTGCAACCGCAAGCCGCTGATCGCGAGCTTCGTCCCCCGCACCAGTGAGAAAGCCAGCCACGCCCCGGCGATCGCATAGCTCCAGCGCACGTCCAATTGAATTGCCGCGCCCGAGTAGCCAATTCCCGCGTGCGATCGGCTTACCCATGTTTCCAGTAAAGGCAGCAGCAGGATAACCACGAAGACCGCGCTCCACACCGCGAACCGTACTGCGGCCGTCATCTTCGGCACCAGGCGCAGCCCCAGCGCGACGGCGGCCGCCAGCAGCACTCCCTGCCAGAGGCTCGATACAAACGCCGCCGCCGCAAGCTGCGAAAGCCCTTCGATCGATTGAAGAATATTCAGTCCGACGATCACTGAACACTCTCCGTCTTCTCTTGTTCTGCGCCGGCAATCGCTTCCTTCAGCCGCTCCAGTTCTTCGGGAGTCACCTCGTCATCCCGCAGCAGTGAAAGGAGCAGGCGTTCCCGCGAGTCGCCGAAGAAGCGCTGCATGATATGGCGAATCTCCGTCCTGCTCGCCTCATGCTCGCCGACACAGGCGCTATAAATAAAAGCGCGGCCCTCCTGCCTATGCTCTACGTATCCCTTTTGTTCAAGAATGCGGATGGTTGTCAGGACAGAGTTGTAGGCAAGAGTCGCCCCGTCGGGCATCGCGGCCACTAGATCCCCTACCGCCGATTCCCCTCGGTGCCAGAGAATCTTCATAAGCCGTAACTCAGCTTCGGTCAGCGTAATGGACTTTTTTGGCGGCATGATCACACGGAGCATTTCGCCCCATGGGGGCAGGCGCTCTAATTCCTTCGACGAACAACTAATCGATTAGTTAGCAGAATAATTCACAAAGACGCGATTTGTGAAGTCTTGCCGAGCAAACCGTCCCGGCAAAATCCTATCTGGCAGAATCAACGGCCACCCTTATACTCGTCTGCATGCCTCGCACGCCCGCTCTCGCTGCTCTTCTCTCCCTTACTCTTGGCGCGGCTTTCGCCGCCGCTCCTGTTCTGGCGCAGTCCCCAGCGCCGGCCGCGCCCCACGCGATGACCCTGGACGACATCTTCCGCTTTCAGGACGTCGGTGATCCCCAGGTGTCGCCCGACGGTCAGTGGGTCGCCTACACCTTGAGCCACATCGACACCACCGCTGACAAGCGCATCACCGATATTTGGATGGTGAGCTGGGACGCATCCCAGGACCTCGAGCTGACCTACAACACCGAGTCGTCCGCCAGCAGCCCCCGCTGGAGCCCCGATGGGAAGTACCTCTCCTTTGAAGCGGACCGCCCCGGCAAGGGAAAAGGGACGCAGGTTTGGGTATCTCGATCGTCGTGGCGGTGAAGCCCGGCAGCTTACCGACGTGAAGGGACATCTCGGCGCCTACGCCTGGTCGCCCGATGGCAAGAAGCTGCTTCTGACCATCAAGGCCAGCGACGAGCCGGAGAGCGCAGACGGCAAAAAGGACGAGAAGAAGGAAGAGAAACCCAAGCCCATCGTTATCGACCGCTATCACTTCAAGCAGGACGTCCAGGGATTCCTCACCGGCACCAACCGGAACCTGCTCTACATCTACAACATCGACACGCAGAAGCTTGAAAAGCTGACCAACGACACCGCTCACGATGAGGGCAATGCCGTCTGGTCTCCGGACGGATCGAAAGTCGCCTATGTCAGCAACCACGACCCCGACTGGGATCGGACGATTAACACCGACGTCTTTGTCGTGGATGCCGCGCCGAACTCCACGCCGAAGAAGCTCACCGACTTTAAGGGCGAAGACGGCGGCCGACTCGCCTGGAGTCCGGACAGCAAATGGATCGCCTACACCCAGGGCAGCGATCCGAAGTACGAGGAATACAACCTCAACGAGCTGGCGATCGTCGGCGCGGACGGAACCGTCCCCCGGATTCTGACCGCAAAGCTCGACCGCAGCGTCTCCACGCCACGCTGGGCGCCTGATGGCAAGAGCATCACCGTGCTCTGTGAAGACGACCGGTCGGAATATCCCCTGTCGGTAGATGTTGCTGACGGCACAACCAAGCGGCTGATCGACGATCCCGGCGTGGCCTTCACCCAGAATGACGCGAACGGCCACCGGGTATTGATCTGGACCACCGATTCCACCCCCGCCAATATCGTTGCCTTTGAAGATGGCAAGCTGCGCAAGCTCACCGGCCATAACGACGCGCTGATGGCGCAGTTGAAGTTGGGCACGACGCATGACATCACCGCCAAGGCCAAAGACGGAACCGAGGTGCACGGCCTTATCACTCTCCCACCCGATGCCGTGGCCGGACAGAAGTATCCGATGCTGCTACGCATCCATGGCGGACCCAACGGCCAGGATGCGCACAGTTTCGTTATCGAGCGGCAGCTCTTCGCGGCGCGCGGGTTCGCGGTGCTCAACGTCAACTACCGCGGCAGCTCGGGTCGTGGTCGTGACTACTCGCAGGCCATCTTCGCCGACTGGGGGCACCACGAAGTCGAGGACCTGCTCGCCTCGGTCGATGAGGCTGTCAAGGAAGGCTATGCCGATCCGGATCGTCTTGGCGTTGGCGGCTGGAGCTATGGAGGCATCCTCACCGACTACACCATCGCCAGCACCACGCGCTTCAAAGGCGCTACCAGCGGAGCCGGTGTCGGCAACCCCATCATGCTCTATGGAGTCGACCAGTACATCCACCAGTACGACAACGAGCTTCAGCCGCCGTGGAAGGCGCAGGAGACCTACATCAAGCTGGCTTATCCGCTTTACCACGCGGATCGCATCAAGACGCCGACGCTTTTCATGGGCGGCGACAAGGACTTCAATGTTCCGCTGGTCGGGGGCGAGCAGATGTATCAGGCTCTGCGCAGCCTGAACGTCCCGACCGAGCTGGTGGTCTATCCGGGCCAGTTCCACGGATTCACCCGCCCCAGCTTCATCCGCGACCGGTACCAGCGTTACTTCGATTGGTACGACAAGTGGGTTCTGGGGAAGGCTCCCGCGCCCGCGGCCGCGACTCCGGCGAAGGGGGACTGAGAGAATGGCCCTACCCCCACCCCCCTCTCTCTCCTGTAACCGTCTGATTCTAAAAGGAGAGACTGTAACCGTTTCATTCTAAAACGACTAAGCTGTAACCGTTTCATTCGAAACGGCTTATCGAGCAAAACCTTTCTGCCTCCAGGAAGCTGGCTGTAACCGTTTCATTCTAAAGCGCAAAATCTGTAACCGATTCATTTCAGGGCACTTGCCCTGGTTCAAACATCAAAAAATAAGAAAGCCCGGCTGACAACAGCCGGGCTTTTTGACTCTCTACTTTAAGTATAGCGACAGGCGCGAAATTCCCGGCCAAAAAGCTGGCGGCCGGCAGCCTGCGTCCGCTGCAGCCCACATTCAGGCGCGACTGATCTCTGTTACGTTGTGTGGTGATATATCTCGATGTCAAGAATCTTTTTGTCGAGATATTCATCTTATGTTGTGTGATGAGCCAGCAACAACCGATAACCGCCGCGAGACTCTGGTTGGTCCTCGCCAAAGCGCACCGCGCCCTGAGCGCGCATGTCGAGGAGAGCGTTGCACGGCACGGGTTGTGTCTGAGCGACTTCATGGCGCTTGAGGCGCTGCTGCATAAGGGTCCGCTGACAGTGGGAGAGATCGGCGCGCGGGTTCTGCTGGCCAGCGGATCGATGACTGCGGCCGTTGACCGCCTCGAAAAGATGGGGCTGGTGCGCCGCGAGTTCACCGAGAAAGATCGCAGGGCGCGAGTGATCCATCTGACGCCGGAAGGAAAACGGCAGGTGGAGGAGATTTTCGAAGCGCACTCGCGGGATCTTGAGGAGCTGATGGCGGTTCTGGGAGCGGAAGAGCGCGCCGAGCTGTACGGACTGCTCAAGAAGGTGGGATTGGCGGCGGCAGCGGCCAAGGATGAACGAGTTTTATCGACGAAGGGAAGGAAGAACCACAATGCTACAGATACGGAGAAGTGAAGAACGGGGACACGCAGACCATGGATGGCTGGATTCGCACCACACGTTTTCATTCGCGGGGTATTACGACCCAAAGAACATGGGCTTTCGCAGCCTGCGCGTGATTAATGAAGACCGGGTGGCGCCGGGACGGGGCTTCGGAGCCCACCCGCACCGGGACATGGAGATCCTGAGCTACGTGCTCGAGGGCAAGCTGGCGCACAAGGACAGCATGGGACATGAAGAGGTGCTGGGGCCGAACGAGATCCAGCGGATGTCGGCAGGCACGGGCGTGGTGCACAGCGAATACAACGGATCGAAGACCGAGCCGGTGCATTTCCTGCAGATCTGGATCGAGCCGGCCAAGGACGGCGTACCGGCGACCTATGAGCAGCTGGCTTTCGCCCCGGAAGAGAAGCGCGGGCAGTGGAAGCAGCTGGCCGGGCCGGTCAAGGCTCCGGGGGTCTCGGTGATCAACCAGGACGCGAAGGTGTATGTCTCGGAGCTGGCGACTGGCGAGGAGATCGGCCACGAGTTCGCGCCCAAACGGTATGGCTGGCTGCACGTGATTCGCGGCGGCGTAACGGTGAATGGCAAGCAGCTTTCAACCGGAGACGCACTCGCCGTGAGCGAGGAACCGTCAATCACGGTAAAGGCTGAGGAAGCGAGCGAAGTGCTGCTGTTCGATCTCGCGTAATTTGAATGGCTGGGCGTGTGCACCCGGCCATTCGACCTCCTCAGATCGCCAAAGCCGACGCTCACGGCATACCGAGTTGCAGCACCACTAACTAGGGCTACCAGCTGTCGTACGCTTGAACGGCCATGTTCAAGCATGCACGGAGATCTCTGGCTCACAATGGTGGACTTGGACTGTTTTGAACGCTGTGCGCCAAACGGAGGCCGAGTGAAGAAGTTGATGTTGTCGTCATGCCTGCTGCTTGAGTCGTTGCTCTGGTGGGCAGGAATGCGCCGGGGCAGATCGGGCTGAAACGGCTGTTCTCCGGAATGAGTGTTCCGGAGTGGCGCTTCCAGCCCTTCTTTTCTGAAGGCAATCTTTGACCATTCAGGCGAGCTGGCGCGCAAGTCGGCAGGTCCGGAGGAGCGGCGTGCCCTGACGCGGTCTACTACTGGAGCGATCTTGCCCGCGACCCAAGCGTTGTGACCGCGTACGTGGAGGACGGTGGAATTTCTCAGTTTTCCGTCCTTGGACCGACGTTCTCGTTGCCAAATGGTCTCAAGACGGGGGCGACGGAAGAACAGGTTGAACAAGCCTATCCCGAGGGGCAGATGTATGTTCTTTTGCATAGCGGCAATAAAGTCAATGGAGGCCGAGACTTGCATTACTGGGTGGACAAGGGGGCAGGGGTAGCCTTCAAACTTGCATGGTGGCAAAGCAAGAAGCTGAGGTCTGTCAGTGGGATCGACATCTTCCGGAAAGGCTCCGACTATCGGGCTGAGGGATGCATTTCGACGCCTCAGCGGTGGGAGAAGCTGAAGTAGTCCATCATGACGGGAAGCACATATGGCTGCCCCAGACGGGTGGGCTTGCCCTAGTCCGTCTATGAGGTACTGATCCCCCGACACCCTCGATTACCGTGAGCCTCAACGGTCGGTCCAGTAAAATAAGGGAGATATCCAATCCTGGATAAGACTTCATGCCAACGCAATTTGAAAATGCTTTGACCGCCATGCTCGAGACGGCCGCCCGCGAGGCGGGGCTGGTCGTGATCTCGGCTGAGGGCGGAACGGACTTCAACCAGCACCCTACGGCCAAGTTTCGCCTGGGGCTGGCTGCCGACGCTCCGGCGGAGAAGACACTACAGCTGGAGCTGAGCGAGGCCTTCGATTTTCGCAGGTCGGACCTGCTTCCGGAGATGACTGCGTACCTCCGCGACGCGGCAAAACGGTTGAGAAATCCGCGGCCGGACGCGTACGTTACCCTTGCCGGGCTGCCGCTGAGCTTTAGCGGCTTTGGCTGGCCGTTCCACCGCTCGACGTCGGGGTCGGATACGTACATCGTGCACGGGCAGGCGCATCTTGAAGACGGGCAGGCATCGCCGCTGCATGCGAAGGTTTCGGCGAGCATGACGGTGACCTTTGCCGAGATTGTGCCCGCGCCGGAGCAGCCGTATGCGGAAAGCTTTATCTATAACGCCATCCGCAAGACCCTCGACCAGGGCCAGCTGGAGTTGCTCAAGAGCGGCAACCGCCAGCCGGTTCCGGTAACGACGCGTTACTATTCGCGCTGGCAGAAGAAATTCTTCTTTGCGGATACGACGGATGAGAGCCGGGCGGATTTCCTGGCGCTGAAGGTCTACTGGCTGTCGGCCGTGCTGGGCGGAAATCAGCCGGTGTGGATCAGCGATCCGCAGGACGCCCAGTATCTGAACACGACTCCCGAAGAGCTGGCGCGGGTGGCTGCAGATCTTTCACGGCAGGGACTGGTGAGCCTGAACGGAGATACGGCGGCGGCGACTCCTATGCTACTGGGAAGGGCAGAGCAGTATCATGCCCGGTTGAACGAGGCTCTTGCGGCGACCAAGCCGGAGTTCAACGAAGAGATGCGTCACGGACACACGAATATGTAAAGGCAGCCATTAGCCATTAGGGATTAGCCATTAGAAAACCGTCTAATCCTAATGGCTAATGACTAATCCCTGCGTTTTTGTTCCGCATCGGCCGCAGAAGTTGGCTCCTGCGGGAATGGGTGCGCCGCAGGCTGGGCAGGGCTGCGTAGCGGTTACGGCCGTTGGATTCGTGGCTGGGGCCGTGGCTGCGAGTTGGGACGCAAAGTAGGTGGCCAGCGCCAGGTTGAACTGGCGAACGCGGCCGGGCATAAAGAAGCATTCGACGATGCTGATGATGGTAGGGATACCCGTCCAGCAGAAGAGGATGTAGAGGATGCCGAGGCCGGGACGCCGAAGATAAAACTGGTGGGCTCCGAAAGTTCCAAGGAACAGGGCGAGAAGAACTCCGACTACCTCGTCCTTCTGCCATGCCGACATCTGCGCCTGAAAAATAGCACGCTGCTCGTCGGTCCAATCCGATGCGATTCCCGGAGTTGCGGCGATCATCGACTCTCCTTTTCGACGGCATCCGGGGGCCGGAAGCTGGCTGGCCGGAAAACGTTCACCAAAGAGAATACGCAAATTAATCGGGCTCTGTTCATCTTTCTGCGGCAAAACCAGAGAAGATGGCCCTGTTTTGTTTTGGCCAAGGTCGCCGGTCCGTAATAGTAGCGTCGACTGAAATGGAGGGGCTTCGAGACACAGCATCTCTGGTTTTGCGATAGCCAATTGGTTTTGAGTCGCGCTATGGTGGTTCATTCAGAAGTCGCATCAACAGGAATGAATTGTTGACACCATGACCTCAGCTGCCATTACGCGACCACGGCGCGGCATGCTCACCAGCGAGCCGGTGATCCTGCTCGTGCTGGTGCTGCTGGGGCTCTATTTCGCCCGTGAGGTGCTGATCCCGCTGGCCATGGCGGTGACGCTGAACTTCCTGCTGACGCCGGCGGTGATCTTCTTCGAGAGGCTACGGCTCAAGCGGGTTTCGTCGGTTGTGCTGGTGGTGTTCATGGCCTCGGCAGTTGTGGGGGCCGTGGGCTTCATCGTGGCCCGACAGCTGATCGACGTGGTGAACGACCTGCCGAACTATCGGGACAACATTAGCAGCAAACTCTCCGCGTTACACGTGCCGGCCACCGGACGCCTGGGGCAGACGGTAAACAGCATCCAGGAGATTGAGAAGACAATCAGCAAAGAAGAGAGCGCGCAGCAGGCGGAGACCGGCGAGGTGCCGATTGGACCGCGGGCCCGTGAGCGGGCGCGGCAGAGAGAAGAGGAGTTCATCCAGCCGACACCGGTGACCGTGGTGACTCCTCCGGAGCCAACCGGCCAGTATCTGGGCGAGCTTTTGAGGCCGGTAATGAAGCCGCTGGCGACCCTCGGCATGGTGCTGATCTTCACCATTTACATGCTGCTCAAGCGTGAGGATCTGCGAAATCGGCTGCTGCTGCTGGCCGGTGTCAGCCGGCTGAACCTGATGACCCAGGCGCTGAACGACGCAGCAGAGCGCATCAGCCGTTATCTGGTGATGAATGCCCTGGTCAACGCCGGCTATGGCGTCATTTTTGCGATCGGGCTGTACCTGCTGCATGTGCCCAACGCCACTCTGTGGGGTGCGCTGCTGGCCTTGCTGCGCATGGTGCCGTATGCGGGGACGATGATTGCCGGAGTCACGACACTTGGCTACACACTGGCGGTGTTTCCTACGTGGTGGCACCCGCTGTTTGTGTTCCTGCTGTTTGCGGCGCTTGAAATTGCGATCAGCAACTTCGTGGAACCGCACCTGTATGGGAGCCACACCGGGATTTCCGCGCTGGCGCTGGTAACCATGGCGATTGTGTGGACGCTGCTGTGGGGATGGGCAGGACTGGTGGTGTCGACGCCGCTCACCGTGTGCCTGATCGTGTTTGGACGCTACGTGCCGCAAATGTCATTCCTGCACATTCTGCTGGGCGAAGAGGCGGAACTGGCTCCGGAGGCGCACTTCTACGAGCGCCTGCTGGCGACGGATCAGACTGAGGCACAT
Source organism: uncultured Acidobacteriaceae bacterium (assembly GCA_963725225.1). GTDB lineage: Bacteria > Acidobacteriota > Terriglobia > Terriglobales > Acidobacteriaceae > Silvibacterium. Next base: position 26,375 of record CAVRXY010000012.1, on the reverse strand, counting down.
AATATCGCCGATCGATTCCTCGAAAGCCGCGGGATTGTGGATCTCTACGACGAGGTTGTGATGCCGGCGCTGATCATGACTGAGCAGGACAGGCACAAGGGCGTTCTGGATGACGTGCGCAGCTCCTACCTCTTTCAGAGCGCGACGGAATTGATTGCCGAGCTTACCGACTATAAATCTCCGGCACTTGAGCCGGCGTGCGATCCGCGGGGGGTGTCGGCGCGAGCCAATCCTATTGTGTGTGTGCCGGCAAACGACCTGGCGGACGAGATCGCCGCAACCATGCTGGCGCAGTTGCTGGAGCAGTGCGGGCATAAGACTCTTCTGCTGCCCGGAAGTGCATTGTCTCCTGAGATCCTGGCGCGACTGGCAGAGGAGGCGGGGACGATTCTATGCATATCGGCGGTGCCTCCCTTTGCTTTCGCTCACGCGCGTACGCTGGCATTACGGCTGCGGCAGAGCGTGCCGGGGAACCGTATTCTGATCGGCCTGTGGAACACAACCGGAGACAAGGACGTGCTGCGCGAGCGCTTCGGCCAGGCGCGTCCCGATTATGTGGTTGCGACCTTGCGCGAAGCTCTGGATCAGATCAAAGAATGCGAGCAGGCGCAGGCGGCGGCCGTGCGCTGGACTCCAACGACGGTCGAAGCGGCCACCGACTGACGGGCATCGAGCGCTAAAGTGGATGGATGGATCTCTACTGGAGCGGCGGCATCGTCGGCTTCTTCTTCGGCTTCTTCCTGGGAGCAGGCTGCGCGCTGGCTCTGATGTACGCGATCTACTCGGGCGGATACAGGCGGGCGGTGGCTGACTCGTTGCGTGAGGAGAAATCGGACCTGTACAGAAGATGGCTTCCGCATGCCAGAAAGCAGCTGGAGAAAGAGCGGTTGAAGGCGGAGAGCGGCGTTCCGCGGTCCGATTAGATTCATCACCCATTCAGGTGACGGAATTAACCTTGAGTGGCATCCAAGACAAGCAGAAGTAGCATGGTCAGTTGCGCAATTGCGCAGATACCTTGCCCTTGTCTTAGAACATCAACTGTCGCAAATGGATCGTCGGGGGAAACGAATTGCAAGTTCTGTGCATGGCTACTGAAGAAAATGGTGAAATTGTCTGCGGCATTTGCGGGCAGAACTACAAACTATATTTTGAGCGGCCATCGCAGGCGGACCGCGAACAGGCTGTGGCACTCGTGCTGCAAGCTCTGTGGAAGCATCATCTGACCGGAGAGGGACCGTCCGCACACCCGCAAAAGCCCTTCAACGTACCTGAGTGGTCCGGACAGCCGGAATGGTCGGCGGCGGCACTGCTGGGCGGGGCGCCACTGCGCGCCTGAACGGGTCTGACTAAGCTGCGCGGCGTTCCCCAGATCGCCACACAGCCTGTTAGATGTGCATGACCTCGGCTTCCTTGCGCTTGCTCATCTCTTCCATGCGACGGATCTCGTCGTCAGTAAGCTTCTGCATTTCTTCCAGAGCGCGCTTCTCTTCATCCCCTGAAATCAGCTTCTCTTTGGCGGCCTTCTTGATGGCGTCATTGCCATCGCGACGGATGTTGCGTATCGCGGTGCGATGCTCTTCGAGAACCTTATTGAGGTGCTTGACCACATCACGACGGCGCTCCTCGGTCATAGGAGGAACGGGAACACGGACAACCTTGCCATCGTTTTGGGGATTGAAGCCAAGGTCAGAGCTGCGGATGGCCTTTTCGATTTCGGAGATGATGCTCGGGTCCCAAGGCTCGATGAGGATCATGTTGGCGTCCGGCGTCTTAAGCTGGCCGACCTGGTTCAGCGGAGTGGGAGTGCCGTAGTAGTCGACTTTGATCTGATCGAGCATCTGGATCGATGCGCGGCCGGTGCGCGTGGAGGCGAGATTCGCCTGAAAGTCATGCACAGCCTTGTCCATGCGCGACTTGAGCTGCTGGAAGTTTTCTTTGAGCGCGGGGATGCCCGCCATTACTGAGACTGCCATGGCTTTATCGTCCTTCTGGTGTTCAAGCTTTGTATTGTAATCGGGAGCGCCGGGTCTAGACCAACATGCGTACGGTTCCGGCTGCGCCAGCTTGCGCCGAATCGGCCTGTTCATGCGCGTGATACGACGAGCGGACCAGCGGGCCGGACTCGACGTGGCGGAAACCCATCTTCAGGGCTTCATGCTTCATGAACTCGAACTCTGCGGGGGTGTAGTAGCGCGCCATGGGCAAATGGTCGCGCGAGGGGCGCAGGTATTGGCCGATGGTGAGGACATCCACGCCAACGTTGGCGAGATCACGGTAGACATCGAGGAGCTCATGCATCTCTTCGCCGAGGCCGACCATGACTCCAGACTTGGTGACGACGGTGGGGTCGAGCTGCTTGGAGAATTCGAGGAGGCGAAGGGTGCGCTCGTAGCGGGCTCCGGAGCGGACCGCGCGATAGAGGCGTGGAACGGACTCGGTGTTGTGATTGAGGATCTCGGGGTGGGCGTCGACGACAATGCGAATGGCCTCTTCGTTGCCCTGAAAGTCGGGGATAAGGACTTCGACCTGGCAGCCAGGCGCCTGCCTGCGGATTTCGTCGATGACCATCGCGAATGCGCGGGCTCCGCCGAGGATGTCATCGTCACGGTTGACGCTGGTGATGACGGCGAACTTGAGGCCGAGCGAGGCGACGGCTTCAGCGACGCGGCGCGGCTCGTCGAAGTCGATGGCGTCGGGACGGCCTTTGGGCACGGCGCAGAATCCGCAGCGGCGCGTGCAGGTGTTGCCGAGCATCATGAAGGTGGCGGTCTTGTGGTTCCAGCACTCTCCGATGTTGGGGCAATGTGCGGACTCGCAGACGGTGTGCAGGTTCAGGTCGCGGGCGAGCTTCTTGAGGTTGTGGTAATTCTCACCCACAGGCGCGCGGGCCTTGAGCCAGTCGGGCTTCGAGACCGGCCGCTTCGGGGAGAGATCGATCTGGATGAGGTCTGTCTCGGCGAGGTTCGGAGCGGTAGCCATGAAATTTCTATTGTAAATGGCGACTGGCCGGCGCAGGCGCACCGCTTCGCGCGACGCCTCTCGCTGGCCGCGGAATCAGTGAGGGATGGGAGTGAAGGACTACTTCGCGAACAGGTCCGTGAGGTTGGTGAGCTTCAGCAGCTCAGCCACGCGAGGCGACAGGTTTACGAGCTCGAGCTTGACCAAACCTTTATTGATGGCCGATACCTTGAGGCCGACCAATGTGCCCAGACCCGGAGCTGTCGATGTGCTGCATATCGGCGCAGTCAATGACGATCTTTTTGCCTCCGGCCTCGATCAGAGGTTTGACGAGTTTCTTGATCTCTTCTGTGTTGCCGCTCACCAGCCGACCGTGACATTTAATGGTTACCATCGGCAAATCAGCAAACTCGCCCGCCGACTCCTCAACAGTGAAGCTGATTCCGGACTCTGGAGCCATTGACGGGAATCTCCTTTAATTGAACGCCGTTAAGACTAATGCCCAATCGCAAGAAGAATCGATGAATTTCTCGTGAATGACCTGGATCGCTGCTGTTACTTCACTCTTTCCAGAATCTCGGGCCGAACGAGGTAGAGGAAGATCACCAGGTTCACTGCGACCATCACCACCATCGGCAGCTGGTGGAAGTGGAACAGCACATAGACCCCGTAGCACATCGACAGGAAGGCGGCGCCAAGCGTGAGCGCCCATCCCCAGCGGCGCAGCTTGAGCAGACCGTTGGCGGCGACGGCGTAGATGACGCAGATGATGATGACTGCCGGAGGCAGATTATGGGTGATGACTCCGATGAGGCCGATGGCGCACAGGAGCAGCATCCAGATGCAGACAAAGGCCATACCGGGCAGCAGTTTGAGCTGTTTTGCCGGTTGCGGGTTGGGGCTTTGCGGGTCGGTCATATTGTTCAAGGCTATAGCGTGTGCAGGTAGGCGAGCAGGTCGTTGAGCTGCTGCTCGTCCAGGGAACCACTGAAGGCGGGCATCAGATTGTGCCCGTGCAGGATGACGGCGGTGACGCGGTCGTCATTCGCGGGCGCGCCGCTGGGCAGGTATTTCTGCTTGTAGAGCGCCTGCAGGCCGGGACCGTGCAGCGAGCGGTCGGTGTTGGCATAGTGGCAGCGGGCACAGTGCGCACGCGTAGACCTGGTGTCCGGCGGCTTCCTGCGGAGTGAGTTCGCTCAAAGGCTTGGAGGGTGGCAGCGGCGGCCCGCAGCCGGCAAGGAGGGACGCGGCGACTCCGGCAAGGAGAATAAATCCCAAATATTTGGACTGGCTTTGTTTACCGGAATAGAACAAGATTAATTCGATGATACTGAATCTCACTGCAGTCATGACCTACATGACGGAGGTGAGACGTGGCCCTGGGTCCAAGAGGGCGGCAGTCCCCCACTAGAACGTGAATCCACGGCGCCCCCAGCCGAATGCAAGGACGATTTGCACTTTATGGGAGCGTCTCACAAGCCCGGCTATATCCCTACCCTTGATGGGTGGCGGGCGATCGCCATCCTGCTGGTGATAGGCGCGCATTGCTGTCCGGCTCTGCTGCGTACCGGGACCCTTGCGGGGAGGACGCTGGCCGGAGTGCTGATACATGCCGGTTACGGGGTGGATGTCTTCTTTGCCATCAGCGGGTACCTGATAGGCACTTTGCTGCTGAAGGAGAAGAGCGCCAACGGGAACGATCAGTCTTGGCAGGTTCTATACGCGGCGCGTTTTCCGCATTCTGCCACCCATACTGGTGTATCTGGCGACGATCTATACGCTCCATCGGTTCAATGTTCTGCCGATTCTGACGACATCGGAAATCATCGCTGTCCTGGGCTTCGTCAGAAATTATGCAGCGGGTGGGTGGTATACCGGCCATTTCTGGTCGCTGGCCATTGAAGAACAGTTCTACCTGGTGATTCCCTGCCTTTTGTCGATGCTGCGCTGGCGTGTTGCCCTGACCGTCGCCACCACGATCGCAGTATTAAGCGCTATCGTCCGGGCAATCGAATATGGCCGGCACATGTTCTTCATAGACACGATGCAGTTCCGCACTGAGAACCGCATCGATGCCCTGATGTGCGGCGTAATTCTCGCACTGGTGTTGCAGAAGGAAGAGGCGCGGGAATGGATGAAGCGAAGGCTCTCGATTGTAACCATGCTCCTTCTTTTGCTGGCGACCGCGGCGGGAGTACTGATACTGAATGCTCCGCCGGAAAGGCGGACAATCATCTCGATCGCTCTGCCTCTGCTGATTGCTCACACCGTCATTCACCCTGAGCGGTGGTGGACCCGCTGGCTGGAGTATGCGCCGCTGCGGTGGATAGGCAGGCTTTCTTACAGCATCTACATCTGGCAAATGCTGTTCCTGGTTCCCAATGTGCGGCGGCTGGGATGGCTGCAAGGCTTTCCGCAGGCACTCGTCTTTATCTTGCTGATAGCGGCTCTCAGCTACTATTTCGTTGAAAAGCCGATGCTGCGTATCGGACACAGGCTGGCGGCAGCAAGAACGGGACGTACCGAGAGACCAGCGCCGGTTGAGGAACAATTATCGGCGGCCCAGGCTCTCTGAGTGGTGACGAATCGTCAGGCTGTCTAGTTCGCCGCTGCGATGGCGGCAACGATTTTATCCAGAGCAACGCGCCCGGCATCGCCGGCGGGATTGTGGTTATTGCACAGGATGGAGAAGGCGACGGTGCGTCCGCTGGCGGCAACGAGATATCCGCTCAAGGCATTGACCTCGCCCAGTGTTCCCGTCTTGGCAAAGACCTTCCCCTTGTGCGCGGGCTCGGCGAAGCGGGCGGAGAGGGTACCGTCGATGCCGCCGACGGGAAGGCTGGCACGCCACGTTGCTCCCCAGGGCTGGCGGGTGGCATAGGTGAGCAGGCGGGTCATCGCGCGGGGCGTGACCATGTCCTGAGCGGAAAGCCCGGAGCCGTCGTAGAGGACGACGTCTCCGGGGTCGACCCCGGCGCCGATGAGGAACTGGCGGACGACGCGGACTCCCTGAGCGATCGAGCCATCGCCACCTTCGAGGCGGCCGAGGAGGCGCAGGTAGAGCTCGGCGTGGAGATTCTGGCTGACCTTATTGGTGACGGTGATGTCCTGCTCGAAGGGCGGCGAGACGTGCGTGGCGAGAATGCGCAGGCCGGTGGTGGGCGGCTGGATGGTGCTGATCGCCAGCGGATGCAGGAGCGAGTGGCTGGTCAACTTCAGCGTGGAAGTCCTGCGTGTCGACGGAGAGGCGGTGTTGCGCTCGGGCGGCTCCTTTCACATCGATTCCCTTGGCGAGCAACATCTGGCGCAGTGCGATGGCGGCGTATTCTGCCGGGTCTTCGAGAGCAAGAGCGACGTGGAGGCCGTTCTGGTTGGTGGTGCCGTAGACGCGGACGATCTTTGAGCCCGGCTGGCGATCGATGCCCGGGTTGGCGGGCCCCGTTCCGGGAAGTTGGACCAGCGAGTTTTCGAGCGCGTAATAGGGCGTATCAGGATTCCACTCGGAGGGCTGGCCTGGGATGTTCAGATAGACGACGTTGTCATTGACGGTAAGAGCGGAGACCGGCGCTCCGTAGCCCCACTCGAGGTCGTCCCACTCCCAGCCTGATCCGTAGCGCTCCCAGGCAAACCAGGTGTCGTCGCCGAGGATATTTCCGTCGATTGATTTCACGCCAGCGGCAGCGATCTGGTCGGCGATGCTTTGCAGGGCCATGAGCGGCGGATTGGGGCGCTCGGTCTTCTGCTGGAAGGGATAGCTGCGGCCCGACATGGTCGGATCGCCCGCACCGAGCAGGATGACATTGCCGTGGAGGCGTCCGGCAGAGTCGAGCGTTCCGTCAGTAACGGCGTTCGTGGTCCAGGTGGTGTTCGGCGGCAGCAGGGCGAGTGCGGTCGCGGTGGTGAGAAGCTTGGCATTTGATGCGGGCTGGAAGAACTGAGCATCGTTGAGGGAGTAGATCTGCGATCCGTCGAGATTGACGACGGAGACTCCCCAGTGAGCGTGCGAGACCGCGGGATCGGAGACGATGGTGTTAATGGCGGCAGGAAGCGCGCCGGGCTTCGATTTGTGCTTTAGCGGCTGATGGTGTTGCTGTGCGAGAAGCGGCACGGAACCTAACAGGACGATGATGAGCGGGAGGAGTTGGCGGGTTTTCATCCTTGGGCGGAGTGTAGCATTGAACCTCGATGGCCTTTACTCGACGCGATGAGTTTGTATGGCGCCTGCGCACGCGCAGTCTCGAACTGGGCCGGCGCACGCTGGTGATGGGCGTGCTGAATGTGACGCCGGACTCTTTCTCTAACGGCAATCTCTTTCTTGATCCGGAGGCAGCGACGACGCAGGCGCTGCGCATGTTCGATGAGGGTGCGGACATTGTGGACATTGGCGGCGAGTCGACGCGGCCGGGAAAGCACGAGCCGGTGAGCACAGAAGAAGAGCAGCGGCGCGTGCTGCCGGTGATCGAAGCTGTACTGCAGGCAAGGCCGGAGGCGTTGCTCTCGATCGATACATACAAGGCATCGACGGCACGACTGGCTGTTGGGGCAGGCGCGGAAGTCGTCAACGATATCAGCGCGCTGAGCTGGGATGCTGAGATGGCGACGACCTGCGGGGAGCTGGCGTGCGGCGTGGTGATGATGCATACCCGGGGCAAGTCGGCGGAGTGGCGGAGTCTACCGCGGCTGGCTCCGCATGAGGTGGTGCCACTGGTGAAGTACGAGCTTGCCCTGAGCATGCGCACGGCGTTGGAGGCCGGGATCGATCGCGACCGGATCGTGTTTGATCCGGGTTATGGCTTCGGCAAGTCGTTCGACGAGAACTATCCGCTGCTGGCGCATCAGGATGAACTCGAGAGTCTGGGGCAGCCGATTCTGGCGGGCGTATCGCGGAAGTCGTTCCTGAGCAGAAAATTGGCGGAGTTTTACGACGGGCAGGACGCACCGGTGACCGCGCGCGGAAACGCGACCATCGCGGCCACCGTCGCGGCGATTCTGGCCGGAGCACATATTGTGCGGGTGCATGAGGTTCGTCCGGCTGCCGAGGCTGCGCGCATCGCTGACGCGATCTTGAGTGCCGTATGATGTCGGCACTATGAGAAAGTGCGCGATCGCCTTGTCTTGCAGCCTTGTCCTTGCCATTTTTCTGCTCGGCCCGGAGCAATCCCTGCTTTCCGCGCAAACAAGAAAGCATGTCGCCGTCGCCCGCAGCGCGGCCTATCCGATTCAGGAAGGTTATGTGGATGCGAACGGCGTTCTGATCTATTACACGACGTTCGGGCACGGGGAGCCGCTGGTGATTTTGCACGGCGGCCCGGGCGCATCGCACGATTATTTTCTGCCCTATCTGTTGCCGCTGGCGCGGACGAACAAGCTGGTATTTATCGACGAGCGCGGATCAGGACGGTCGGAGAAGCTCGAGGATGTGAAGCAGTACACGGTCGAAAATATGGCCGCCGATGTCGAGGGGGTGCGCGTTGCGTTGAACCTCGGAAAAATCAGCCTGCTGGGACACTCTTATGGCGGGGTGCTGGCAGAGGCGTATGCGCTGAAGTATCCCGAGCATCTGTCGCACCTGGTGCTGGCGAGCACGTTCGCGAGCACCAGAGAGATGAACCAGGTGCTGCAGCGCATTAAGAGCCAGATGCCCAAGGACAAGCTGGCATTAACCAACGCATTTGAGAAGGCGGGGCTGTTCGACAAGGGTGCGGCGTGGGAGCACGGACGCTATCCATCGGAGTATGCCACGCTGGCGTGGGGCTGGCGGGTATTTCCCGCGGCTTTATGGTGCGCGGCCCGATCCGAATTACGATCCACAGGCACAGAACACCTCGACGGCGTGGGATTTGTATCGCGAGATGTGGGGATCGCATGGCGAATTTGTGATCGACGGCAACCTGAGGAGCGTGGAGTATCTGGATAAGTTGCCGACGATCAAGGTGCCGACCCTGATTCTGGCGGGAGATCACGACGAGTGCGATCCTTCGATGTCGAAGGAGATGAACGCGAAGATCAAGGGATCGAAGCTGGTGATTCTGCCCAACAGCGGACACATGGCGTTCGTCGATCAGCCGAATCTGTGGAACAAGAGCGTGTCGGAGTTTGTGAACGCACGCGTTACACCGGCTGCGGCAAGGAGCCCACATAAGTAGCGCTCAGTGTGTACGGGTGGTTGGCGTGTCTGCTCCGAGAAATGCATGCTTAGCCCGTCTTCCCGAGGCCTTCCAGCGCTTGACGGTCTCGTAGACGATGACCGTAGCCCAGGTGACTGCGATCCAGACGAAGACTTCCTCGATGGGAAGCCGCGCCCACGCGGTGATGCGCAGGCCGAGCATCGCGTCATCCTGAAAGTTCCACCAGCCGTAAGGGAGGGCCAGCGTGACCTCCCACAGCAGGCTGATGAGCAGGATCATGAACATGGTCAGGCTGAGCGCGCGCCAGTTGATAACCGGCCGCGCGCTGGGAAAGAGGATGCTGGACGGCAGAAGCGCGCCGAGGACAAGGAAGAGAAAATACTCCGGGAAGCCGGGCAGCGCAGGCGCGAAGAGTCTGCGGTAAATGAAGGCCACCGCAATGAGCGCTACGGCCAACAACAGAGACTCGGGATGGAAGCGCAGGAGCCGGTCGAAGTCGGTACGGTCGTCAGCCGATCCCGGCACGGTATAAGCGGAGAGCCAGTATTCGTCGAGCCAGATGTAGAGCAACAGGACGGCGATGAAACCCGTGAAGTAGAAGATGTATTCCTCGACCGGGACCCAGTTTCCGAGAGCGGGCGCTTTGATTCCCAGAGTGGCGCCGGGATTCGGAAACAGAAAGAAGCGGGAGGCAAATAGAAAATCGAGCAGGGCACCGAGCGGGAAGAGTATCCCGATGGTCCACCAGAAGGCCTTCCGCGAGATCTTTATTTCCTCGCGAGGGATGAACCAGAAGGCGATGACGATAATCGGAATGATGAAGAGCAGAAGGCTGACGGTGTATCCGTAGGGCGAGGGATTAGGCGAGAGCGCGATCGACGGAGACGATACGCGCGCCGTGTGCAGGGTGAAGTAGGCCGGCACCGCGATCATCCCGAACATGGCGGCGACGATCCAGGAGCTCAGGCGCGAGGATGGCGCTCCCGGTCCAAAGCGTCCTCGTTTGTCGCTCTTTGCCATCGCAGGCCGCGTTCTTTCCCCCAGAAAATGTACTCCACCCGGAGCATTTCGCAGGAGCCCTTGCTGCATCTTAGCTTTCGACGATGAATCTGCTACGGACGAGAACGATGATGAGGCGAAAGTATCAACGCGATCAATATTTTGCTGGCGGCGAATTGCCTTTTCGGAACCTGTGCCGCCGCGCAGGCGCAACAAGGTGATGAACAGGAGATGCAAAGGAACAGCGCATATTCGAATTGACCAACCAGGATCGAACGGCGCAGGGTCTGCAACCGCTGCGCTGGGACTCGGCGCTGGCCGCGGCCGCCGACGTGCATATCGACAAGATGAAGGACGAGAAGGAGCTTTCGCACCAGTATCCGGGCGAGCCGGATGTGAAGGCACGCGCGGCACAGGCCGGAGCGCACTTTCAGGCGATTGCCGAGAACATCGCCATGGGGCCGAGTGCCGAGGCGATCGAGAAGCAGTGGATGAACTCAGTGCCGCACCGGCAGAACATCCTCGATCCGCAAATGAATGCTATCGGGATCGCGGTGATCGAAAAAAACGGATATCTATACGCGGTCGAGGATTTTGCGAATGCATCTGAAAGCCTCACCAAAGAACAGGTAGAGCAAAAGGTGGGTGACCTGCTTCGCCAGCAGAAGATTGACCCGTCCGCTCCGCGCAACATCGGGGAAGAGGCGTGCGCCATGCAGGACGGAACGCCCCCGACGCCTCACAGGCAGGCCAGGTGAAGGCGGTGATGCGTTTTCAGACTCCTGACCTGAATAAACTACCCGATCAGGTGGCGCAACAGCTGAGCAGCGGGCGATTTACAAAGGCAGCGGTGGGCGCCTGCGAGTCGCACGGAACATTTACGACTTATCGGGTAGCTGTGGTGCTTTATTGAAAAAGGGAAAGGCGCGATTGCTCGCGCCTTTTGTGTAGCTGAGGCTGAGTAAGCTACGCTGCTGCGGAGTTGCTGAGAGCGGCCTTCGCCTGCGCGACGAGCGCGGTGAATCCGGCTGCGTCGTTCACTGCGATGTCGGCGAGCATCTTGCGGTCGAGCTCGACACCGGCGGCCTTGAGGCCGTGGATGAGTTGCGAGTAGCTGATGCCGTTGATCTTGGCGGCGGCGTTGATGCGCACGATCCAGAGTGAGCGGTACTGGCGCTTCTTCTGTTTGCGGCCGCTGTAGGCGAACTTCAGTCCGCGTTCGACGGCTTCCTGCGCTGCCTGGTAGAGCTTGGATTTGGTGAGGAAATATCCACTCGCGCGCTTGAGGATTTTCTTGCGGCGGTCATTGCGTTTAGTTCCGCGTTTTACACGGGGCATGGTTGGTTCTCCTTTTAGTGTTTCGTTATGCGGCTGGAGGCAGGATGCGCTCCCCTTCGGGTTGCGCTGACCTCTTCACTCGCTTGCTTCCTGATCACTCGGGGCTTGATTCGTCCCGGGGGCCTTGCGGCCCTTGCACCGTAGTGCAGATCAGGCGTAGGGAATCATGCGCGCAACCTTCGCGTGGTCGGCATCGGAGACCAGCGCGCTGTGAGCCAGCTTACGCTTGGTCTTCGTCTCCTTCGACGTGAGGATGTGGCGCATCTTGGACTGGCCGCGCAATATTTTGCCCGTGCCGGTCTTCTTGAAGCGCTTGGCTGCGCCCTTGTGTGTCTTTAGTTTGGGCATGGTTTTCCTGCTTGGAATCTGCTTGTTTACAGCATCTTCAAGTATACGGGATAAAGAGGGCATTGGCTAGCGATTGAGCGTCCTCGGTGGGGTCCTATTTCGCCGTGTCTTCTCCGACACTACGGTTTCGCCTGCTCATCAGTAGGTTCCAACATTTCGCGGGTCAAAATGGGGGTGATCTTTCTTCCGATAGCGATGCTTATTTTCGCGTCATGTCCGCGTTTATTTGGCATAGACGGATTGAGGCTTGAGAACTTCGCACACGTCAATGGAAAGAGATTCTGTGAAACCTCAGGCCACACGCCTATTTCTGCTGGAAGGGCGTTGACGACACGTTTAGCCAACTTCAGGTCACCAGGATCTTTTCCCACTACCCCGACTACTAGGTTAGAGGCTCCAGAATCTTGGCATGATTCCAGCAGCCAAACCTCAGCATCCAGGCCAGCCGCCCGGAGGACATGCGTAAGATTTATCCCAAGATTCGAGTCATCGCTAAATTCAGTGGAATTATACGGACTCCCAGTTTGAAAACTAATGTCAACATTGTGCCCTTGAGCCCAGCGAGCCTTTTCCCGATGTCTGTTGACTGCTGTGCCGTCAGTTGCCGGGGACCGAATATATCCACCATTCTGTTTTGGAGCTTGACGCGGCTTAGGTCAGCTTGGGCAGCTAATTTCTTTGCATCCGCTAACTTTTCCTTTAAGAATTCCTCTTTAGCGTTCCCCGTCCAAACTATCAGCATTGTCGAAATAACACCTACAACAAGACTTGCCACCAACCCCCAGTTGGCAAGACCGTTAAGCCAGTTTGCGAATGATTCAGATAGTTGCATTCAAATTAGGACACTACCTCGTCCTCAAAGGTTCAAGAACACCCAGGCTGTCGCCCGGGAGAGCCACTTCATCAAACCGCGCCGCTTCTGCTCAAAGATGGCCGATGAGAATGCAAACAGGATCCCCAGAATGCCGGCAATCCAACCATGCGGAATATAGTGCATACCGCCCCATCTTCCGGTGTCATTTATGGGCCCGGAAGCCCCACAAGAAAACGTAGCATATCTTTGCCTTGAGCATGCTATTCTCGGGTCGCTTATGGCTGACGCAATTGGAGCAGCTTCACCCGCAGACCTGACGTTGGGCCGCCTTGAGGACCAGCGCAAGTGGTACAGCGCCAGGAGCAGGCGGGCGCAGCGCCTCTATAAGTGGATCAAAGGGATAGAAATCGTTGCAGCTGCGCTGATTCCCTTCTTTTCCGGCCTGAAGTTTCCGCATTTCGCATTCGTGGTGGGAGCGCTGGGGGTGCTGATCACGATTCTTGAGGGCATTCTGCAACTGAACCAGTATCAGCAGGTTTGGACCATGTACCGGGCGACTTCGGAGGCATTGACGCACGAGAAGTATCTCTACCTGGCCCTGGCGGGACCCTATGCCGCGGCCGCGAACCCACGGGCGATGCTAGCCGAGAGAATCGAAACGATTATGTCGCAGGAGAACACACAGTGGATCTCCATGCAGCAACAGAATCAGCAGAATCAGAAAACCGCTGGAGCGGACCATTAGACCTGATCCGGGGTGACTTCGATGATCCGGTCTCGCCGTCAGACCGCCCGGCGCGTTACTTTGCCCGCACAAAGTCCAGACTGGCGTTGTTGTGCCTGGTCTGCCCGTTCACGGTAAATGTGTTCTGGATCTGCATATTCAGCTGGTCGCCCTCTGGGCGGAAGGTGACCAGAGCGCTCCGGTTGGTTTCCTTATCTCCCTGAGTGGCACGGGGCGACCACGCCGCGACCCCCTGTACTCCGTCGAAATTGACCGTTTGTGTGCCCCAGCTGCATTCGCCCTCGGGACAGCTTGCGAACACATCGACGCGGTAGCGCGGATTGGAGCCAGTAATGTGAAGCTCCACCGGGCTGCCTTCACCCTTCTTGGCGCGCGTGTTTAGCCAGGATCCCGCTAATCCTGAATTGACGGTGCTGTTGGTGGGCGTCGCTGGCGTCGGGGTTGCGTTGCCAGTTGTGCCGCTGATCACGGGCGGGACAGGCTGCGGAGTGGGCTTATGGAAGACGGCGAATCCGATGCCGGCGACGATAAGAAGAGCTGCCAGGCCACCGCCGATCAGCAGCGGAAGATTCTTCTTCTTCTCGGGAGGCTCAAATGGCGCTACCGGCGGAGGTAGCTGGACGGGAACGGTCGCGTGGACGGGCTGGGTCTCGGTCGTGCTTGAGGTGGTGACGTATTGCTTCAGCGCCTCGATCAGCAGCTGCACATCGGAGTTCCAGCGGGCATGGGAGATCTCGACGCTGTTGCGGTAAGCGAAGTCCTTAATGTTGTCGGGGAGTTGCTCGGGGTGGGGCATACGCGCATCGTGCACCAGCACGGGGATGACGGCGATATTGCGGGCCAGTGCCGAAGCGATCTCCAGCCGCACGAAATCGTTGTCGTCATCGAGCCGGCGACGCCCATCGGTGCCGGTGATCGTGGCCCATTGCGATCCGATGATGGCCAGAAAAACCCCGCAGCCGGCGACGTTGTCGTCAATGGCTTTGCGGAAGTCGAGGCCCGGAGCGATTCCCGCGACATCCATGAAGACTGCATCGTTGCCGTAGGCGCGCACGAGGTCGTCGTAGAGCCTGCCCGCCTCACCCTCCGCGTCATCGCGGCGGTAGCTGATAAAGATCGAATGCTTCACCGGGGATTCATCCTCCGCCAACCCACAAACCAGCGATGTGCAGCCGTGGTAAGGATAGGCAAAGAAAGATGATTGGGCAATACACGAAGGTGCTGTGCTGGTTCAAAAACAAAAGAGGCTGCCGGAATGGCAGCCTCTTCGCCCGAGTTGGGCCGGATTACTCTGTTACTGCGTCGACAAACGCCTTCAGCTTGCGTGAGCGCGAGGGATGGCGAAGCTTACGCAGCGCCTTGGCTTCGATCTGGCGGATGCGCTCGCGGGTGACCTGGAAGCTCTGACCGACTTCTTCCAGCGTGTGCTCGGAGCCGTCTTCAAGGCCGAAGCGCATCTTGATTACCCGCTCTTCGCGCGGCGTGAGCGTGCGCAGAACCTGCGAGGTGTACTCCTTCAGGTTCACGCTGATCACGGCATCGGAGGGCGAGACAGCCTGGCGGTCTTCGATGAAGTCGCCGAGGTGCGAATCTTCCTCTTCACCGATCGGCGTTTCGAGCGAGATGGGCTCCTGCGCGATCTTGAGGACCTTGCGGACCTTCGCGACCGGGATATCCATGCGCCGGGCGATCTCTTCCGAGGTGGGCTCGCGGCCCAGCTCCTGCACCAGCTGACGCGAGGTGCGGATGAGCTTGTTGATGGTCTCGATCATGTGCACCGGGATGCGGATCGTCCTTGCCTGGTCGGCAATGGCGCGGGTAATCGCCTGACGGATCCACCAGGTAGCGTAGGTCGAGAACTTGTAACCGCGGCGGTACTCGAACTTGTCGACCGCCTTCATCAGGCCGATGTTGCCTTCCTGAATCAGGTCGAGGAACTGCAGGCCGCGATTGGTGTACTTCTTGGCAATGGAGACGACGAGACGAAGGTTGGCTTCGATGAGCTCCCGTTTCGCGTGCTCGGCGTCCATGTCGCCCTGGATCATCTCGCGCTGGGTGCGCTTGAGGTCGGCAATGGAGACGCCGGCATCCTGCTCCAGCTTTTCGAGGTCGATCCTGCAATTCTTCTGCTGGCGACGGTATTCCTTCTTGAGCTCTTCGCTCTTCGACTGGTCGAACTTCTGGTCGAGAGTGCGGATCTGCCGCTCGAGCGTGCGCATTACGTCGACGGTCTTGTTTACCTTGTCGAGAAGGCGCTTGCGCTCCTGGTTCGTGTACTTGAGCTCGCGAACAATGCGCGATACCAGCACCTTCTCGCGAGCGATGGCCCAGCGCGTCTTGCGGTATTCGCGGGCCCTGGCCTTGGGATTGATGGTGGCCAGCTTTTCCTCTAGCGCAGCACCCTTTTTCTGGTGCTTCACCAGCGCGTCGATGCGACCGACGGTCTGGCGGACGCGGGCCTGCAGCACCTCTTCAGTGATCTCTTCCTCGTCGAAGATGACCACTTCCTTGATGTTGCGCACGCCACGCTTGAGGTCCTCGCCGAGGCCGACGATTTCGCGGATCACGATGGAGGAGCGCGAGATGGCCTTCATCACGCGCATCTGACCGCGCTCGATGCGCTTGGCGATTTCGACCTCGCCCTCGCGCGTAAGCAGCGGCACGGTTCCCATCTCGCGCAGGTACATGCGGACGGGGTCGTTGGTTTTTTCGAGTGTGCCCGGGGTCAGGTCGAGCTCTACATCCTCGCCCTCTTCGCCTTCACTCTCAAAGGCGTCCCCGCCGATCTTCGGACCACCCTCGAGCAGGTCGATTCCCTGCGTCCCGATGGTGGTGATAAGATCGTCAAGATCGTCGGGCGACTGCATGTCTCCGGGGAGCAGGTCATTCACCTCACCGTAGGTGAGATAGCCCTTCTCCTTGCCCGTATCGATCAGTTTCTGGATGTCATCTTCGTACTTGTCTTCAATCGCCAAGCGCGTCACGTCTCCCGCGTCAAAATTGTTCGGATCTGTCTGCTTGGGTCGGACGAAATGCGGTCGAGGCCGTTTGAGGCATTATCCCCGAAGCGAAGCTATGTCGCCGGGCGGTAGGCGCACGTCCACCAAAGACTTACAGAATATCATGCCGAGGCGCAGAACTGGGGTAGAAAATGCGCGCCGCGAGCCGAATTTCCATTGATTTCTGGGCAGATCCTCAAACAGTTAGATGTGGCACGGTGCGTTTTTGTTTCAGCTATCTGGCCGGATGCGCTTGAACCAAGTCTTCGGCTATCTGGTGGAAATCATGAACACCAGGAATCCGACGACTCCGAAGACAACGATCAGGAAGGCGAGCAGCAGACCGCCGATGATGATGTTGGCCATCCGCTCCTGCTCGGGGCGGGGGTGGGTGATGCCGAATGTGGCAATGAAGGTTTCGGTCAGCCAGGCGAGGAGTTTCATGGGTAAATCAAGGCTATTTTAATCCTATAGTTTACGCTTGTTCCAACACTAAAGCCTGGTTGCTCTCAATCGAGTTCGCGGAGTCTCCGCGCAATTTCATGGATTTGCCGGGATAAGGTTAGCACTTCGTCGGTGTGTCCCTGGCGCTCGGCTTCGTTCAGAGCAGTGCGCGCAGTTCGTTGCTGCTGTTCGAGAGAGTTTCGGCGGATCGTGGCGACTGCTTCCTCCACGTTTTCGGGCTGCGGTTCGGCTCCGTGCACGGAAACGAAGACGCCAGCGAGCAGACGGCGCTGTTCGGGGTCGGCGAGGGACTGCAGCGGGTCAGTGTGTTCTTCGCGGTTGCGCAGCTTGATGAGGATGTCGTGCACATCAGAGCGCATCTTCGCAAAGTCGACCTCATGTTCGCGATAAGCGGCCTCGGCGACCCGGTAGATTTCGCTGGAATGCGGTGAGGAGAAAGCCTGGAGGAGGATTTGCTCGGCGCGGGTAAGCGGGGAACTCTGCGCAGCGATGGAGTCACGGCGCTTCGATGCCGCCTCCTTCAGTTCTTCGCGGACGAGCGCTGAATCGATGCCGAGCTTCTGCGCGGCGTCGGCGGCGAATTCGTCCCGGGCGATCCGGCTGGGCATGCGCCGGATGTGGGGCAGCAGGAAGTTGAGCGCCTTGATCTTGGCCTCGGGCGTCGTGCGGCGGGAAGAGCTGGCGCGCGCGGTCGATCAGGTAGTCCTGATGGCGGCGGGCAGCACGGAGGGCGGCGGCGTACTCCTTGGCGCCGCGCTCGCGAATGTATCGGTCGGGGTCGAGGCCGCCTTCGAGCGCGACGACCTTGACCTCGAAGCCCTCTTCGGTGAGCAGGGCGATGGATTTTTCGGCGGCGTTGGCTCCGGCCGTATCGGGATCGAAGTTGACGATGACGCGAGTGGTGTAGCGGCTGAGCAGACGGACCTGCGCCTCAGTGAACGCTGTTCCGCTGGTGGCGAGGACGTTGGTGATTCCGGCGAGATAGGCCGAGATGCAGTCCATCTGTCCTTCGACGAGGACGGCAAAGTTGGCTTCGCGGATGGGCTGGCGGGCCTTGTCGAGATTGAAGAGGACGTTGCCCTTGGTGTAGAGCGAGGTTTCGGGCGAGTTGAGGTATTTCGGGCCGGCTTTGTCGCCGCTCTCGAGGGCGCGGGCAGTGAAGGCGATGATCCGGCCGGATTCGTTGGCGATGGGAAACGTAATGCGCTTGCGGAAGCGTGAGTAAAGCGGGCCGGGCGAGCCATCTTCCTGCGGCTTGAAGGAGAAGAGTCCGGAGGCGCGGAGGGTTTCGGTGTCGGCGACGGATTGCAGGCGGTCGCGCAGTGCGTGGAAGGATTCGGGCGCGTAGCCGATGCGAAATTTGCCGATGCCTTCGTCGGTGAGTCCGCGGCCGGTGAGATATTCGCGGGCGAGGGCGCCTTCAGGGGAGCGAAGCTGCTGCTCGAACCAGGCTGTCGCGATCTCGTGCAGCTCGATGAGCTTGGTGCGCTGGCGGCTCTCGGCGGCTTCCTGGGGCGAAGAGAATTCACGCTTCGGGAGCGGGATGCCGCATTTAATGGCGACAGCTTTGACGGCTTCAGGGAAGCTGACGTTCTCGATCTTCTGGATGAAGGTGAACACGTCGCCGGTTTCGTGACAGCCGAAGCAGTAATAGAACTGGCGGCTGACGTTGACGGAGAAGGACGGCGTCTTCTCCGAGTGGAAAGGGCAGAGCCCGGTGTAGTTCTGAGCGCCCGCCTTCTTGAGGCGCACGTATTCGCCGACGATCTTGAGGATGTCCGCCTGCTGCTTTACGGTCTGGGCGAAGTTGTCGGCCATCGATCAGTACTGGTATCTTGCGCCGAAGGCGCGTATGCCTGGACGGCCAGTCCTCACTTCCTCTTCCAGCGAACGCCGTCCTTCGAATCCTCGATCACGATTCCCTTTTCGGCCAGTTCGTTGCGGATCTGGTCGGCGAGGGCGAAGTTGCGGGCCCGCTTGGCCTGGGTTCGCTTGTCGACCAGAGCCTGAATCTTTTCGTCGCTGAAGTCCCGCTGGGCGAGCAGCTCGGGAGCGGCTTCGTTGAGGCGGCCTTCGCGCTCGGCCCAGTCGAGGGCGAAGCGCGTCCGCTCGGCGTCGTGGTCTTCGAGGACGGCAAAGACCTGATCGAAGCGATTGAGGACCTCGATGATTTGCGGGACATTCTCCGCCCCGAGGGTGCCGGCGTCGATGGCGGCGTTGCCGGCGCGGACGAGGTCGAAGATGGCCGCCCGGGCCTCGGCGGTGTTGAGGTCGTTGGCAAGGGCTTCGCAGAAGGCGTGGCCGGAGGCGGCGGTTGCGGCGGCGAGTTCGGGGTTCAGCGTGGGAACGGTCGGGGCGGTGCGGACGCGTTGCTGGAAGGTGCGGAGGCGGTCGATGGCGCCGGTTTCGGCGGCGAGTCCCTCGAAGGTGAAGTTGAGCTGCTGACGGTAGGGGACGGAGATGAGCAGCATGCGGATCGCCGAGGCCTTGTATCCCTTGAGCAGCAGGTCGCGGAGGGTATAGAAGTTGCCCTCGGACTTCGACATCTTGCGCCCTTCGACAAGCAGGAAGCGCACGTGGAACCAGTGGCGGGCGAAGGTGGTGTGCGAGGCCGACTCCGACTGGGCGATCTCGTTCTCGTGGTGCGGGAACATCAGGTCTTCGCCGCCGGCGTGCAGGTCGAAATCGTCGCCGAGGTATTCGGTGGCCATGGCGGAGCACTCGATGTGCCACCCGGGGCGGCCGGGGCCGAGTTCGGTCTGCCAGTGGTACTCGCCGGGCTTGGGGGACTTCCAGAGGGCGAAGTCGCGGGCGGAGTCCTTGTCGTACTCGTCGACGTCGACGCGGGCGCCGTCGGTGATGCCGGTGAAGTCCTTCTTGGAGAGCTTGCCGTACTCGGGGAACGAGGCGATGCGGAAGTACCACGAGCCGTCGTCGGTGCGGTAGGCGGAGTCCTGCGCGGCCAGCTTCTCGATGAGGGCAACCATCGAGGGGATGTGCTCGGTGGCGCGGGCGATGATCTCGGGCTTCTCGACGGCGAGGGCGTCGAGGTCCTCGAAGAAGGCTTTTTCGAAGCGGGGAGTGTATTCGCCGATGGGCACCCCGGCAGCGGCGGCGTTGCGGATGATCTTGTCGTCGACGTCGGTGATGTTCATGACGTGGCGGGGGGTGATTCCCTGCAGCCGGAGGAAGCGGCGCAGCACGTCGACCTGGAGAAAGGTCCGGAAGTTGCCGATGTGGCCGTAATCGTAGACGGTAGGTCCGCAGGCGTACATGCGGAGCGTCTGGCCGTCGGCAGGCGCGAGTTCTTCGACGCGGCCGGAGAGAGTGTTGAAGAGTCGGATGGTCATTCGTACGGCGGGGGCGGTGTTCAGCTGATGTTCCCTGCCGATTGTAGCCGTTTCCGGTTTGTGGCGTCTCCCGGAGGGTACCCCCTCCCCCTTCGATTCGAGACCGCTATTCATTCCAAAGGAGTTAGGGGATAGGTGGTTCTATGTACTTGTCTTATGAAACGGTTACGGGCACTTAATACAAAACAAAGAGCTTAGCACGCAGGCCGATCAGCCCGGCTCTGCGTGCCCCTATATTTATTATCCCTGTTCCGGGGAAATTCTCCGCCAACTTTCGGCTGGACGGACTGGCGAGCTGTGCCACGGCGCACCCGCTGAATTTCACCGGGCTTCAATCAGAGCTGGGATCGCGGGAAGATCTTCGATGCGATGGTATACCGGAAGCCCGCGCTCTTTAGCGAGGCGGACGTCCTGATCGGCGCCCGTCGATTCGCCGGAAACGCGGAGTACTGCGTCGCAGCGCTCAAGAAGACGGCTCGCCACCGGGTACAGGAACTGCTGATGAATTGAGTCGCCGATCTGCTTTCCGCCTGCCTCGCGGATGATCGGCAGAGCAACCCATTCCCCGATGAGCGGAATGTGGCCCAGCCGGAAAATAGGCAGTGCGTAGGATTCGAGCATTTTGAGGTTTGCGGCGATGAGAGCCGGATCGTCATTGGTTCCGGACCGGTAGGGACCAGCAATAAGGACGAGAAGTGGTTTCTGATTCATTTGGATTCCCTCACAATCGTGATCATACGTGCAGTTTCGTGCAATATCAACGAATCTGTCGCGATATATTTGGATTTTCATGTACGATCGTGCAATAACAGGAGAACATGCTGACCAGCCAGAGACGCCGCCTGATCCTCGACAAACTGGCCAACGAGGGCCAGATTGTCGCCAAGACATTGAGCCAGAGCCTTGGTCTGTCGGAGGACACGATCCGACGCGACCTGAGAGAACTGGCACAGGAAGGGCTTCTGCAGCGAGTTCACGGAGGGGCACTTCCCGCCTCGCCGGCTGTGGTGAATTTTGCCGGACGGCAGAATCTCGCTACCGATGAGAAAGTTGCCCTGGGTCAGGCGGGCGCGCGGATGATTCGGCCTGGACAAGTGGTGATTCTGGACGGCGGGACGACGGCGCTTCAGGTGGCGCGTCATCTGCCTGCGGATCTGCGCGCGACGGTTGTGACACACAGCCCGACGATCGCGGTCGAGCTTGTCGAGCATCCGCTGGTCGAGGTGGTGCTGCTGGGAGGCCACCTTTTCAAACATTCAGTGGTGGCGGTGGGCGCGGCGACGATCGAAGCCATCAGCCGGATACGCGCCGATGTGTACTTCATGGGCGTGACCGGCATTCACCCGGTCGTTGGTCTGAGCACGGGCGACCTTGAAGAGGCTCACGTGAAACGGGCACTGAGCGCGAGCGCCGCGGAGACGATTCTTCTGGCGTCGGCAGAGAAGCTGAACGCGGCTTCTCCTTTTGTAATCGCTCCGGTTACAGAAGCGAGCGAGATTGTTGTCGTCCGTCGAGTGCCGGAAGAAGCGACGGCGGAATTCGAGCGGCTGGGGATCACGATTACGCGGGTCTAGAGATTTAGCTCAGCCACTCCAGGCGGGGTGGGCTGAAGTTCAGCACCTTACGCGCTTTCTCATTTGAGGCGCCGCGGATTTTTGTGCCGTAGTAGACGGCGTCGGGGCCGGCGGCGGCGAGGGCGTCTTCGACGGAGACGTGCGGTGGCGGTGGAGCGCCGACCCAACGGCAGAATTCGGGCAGCCAGCGGCTCACGGGTAGCGGGTCGCTGTCGGTGACGTTGTAGACGCCGGGCTCGGCGGTGAGAGCGGCGACAGTGGCGGCGGCAGCGTCTTCAACGTGGACGAAGGACCAGACGCCGCTACCGTCTCCGATGATGGGGAATTCGCGATTGCGCACCTGGTCGGCGGCTGCGCCTTCGCGGTGATACCAGGTGCCGGGGCCGTAGAAAAATCCGTAGCGGAGAGCGGTGCCGGCAGGTTGCGGTGTCGAGAACAGGCGCTCTTCGATCTGCTGGTACACGGTTGCGCTCGAAGCAACGTTACCGTCGGCATCGATGGCGAGCGGATCGGACTCGCTGGCGAGGCCGGATGCGGACTTCAGGAAGAAGCCGCTCGACTGCTGGAGGTAGCGGAGGACTCCGGCGGCTTTTGCTGCGCGATGAAGGTTGCCTCCGCCTTCGAGGCGGACCTTGCGGTCTCCGGGCAACGCTTTGGGGATGTCGCCAGGGGAAGCCGGAAGAGATGTGAGCTCGTCGATGACGGCTTCGGCCTGCGATTCACGCAGAGCGCGCTCGACGGCAGCGGAATCGAAGACGTCGACCTCGAGGATGGTTGCACCCAGTTTTGTGAGGTGCTCGAGGCTTGACGCGCGGCGTGTGATTCCGGTGACCTGATGATCCTGACGGATAAGCTCGGCGACAAGCGGACGGCCGATGGCTCCGCTGGCTCCTGCGACCAAGACTCTCATGTGGATCTCCCGTTACTCATAAATTTGGTCACAAAAAATAACGAGCGCCTCTCTCTCCAGTGTCGCTCACCGGGCCAGGCCCGGGGACAATCAGAGCTGACGATTCAGTAGAATTGGCGTGAAAAGTCAGCCGCGAGTTTACCTCGCAGAGGAGAGAGCCTTGGCAACCAGAGGAGCCGTAGATCACTACACGATCCAGCGCGGGGCTAATTACTATAACGGCCTTCTCACGGGTAGCGACAATGATTTTCAAGAACTCTTGACGAAGTATGCCATCTATCCAGGGGACGGCATTCCGGGGTACAAACCAGAGACAATCGGAAGTGTTGGCGTCAGATCCCGGGCGACGAAACAAGTTCTCGTCGAGGCGCATGCGAACAACATCACTACGGCAAAGATCGATTCAGGTCACAAAGTTGGTTATATCAACCTGAGCCTGTCGGGCCGCCAGCGAGGCATCACGCATCCGGGCGACCGCATCGAATTCCAGGCCACGTTTGCTCCCACGCCAGGTTATGTACCGACCTATTTCCTGCCGTGGGCCGACGACTTTGCGATCCGGCTGACAATACCGCCGATGGGCCAACGCACGGGAAAGGGCCGGTCCGATCCGGGAATTTTCTTCACCGCGGCGATCAGCGGCTGTTCGGTCATCTTCCAGGGAACTCCAGACAATCCGACAATCTATCACTGCGGAGGCAACTCAGGATATCCAGGCGATCTCGATAATGGGGCCGCGTTCTGGGAAGCCGTGGTGGACGAATTCATCGCAGACGATGCGGCAAACGCGCGCCGGGACCGCGGACAGGTGCAGGCATCGGTAGATAAGCGGGATTATGTGACGCAGACCGGAGTCACGTCTGTCTCCCTCATCGGCGGCAGGGAAACAACGATGTCAACTACAGCCCGTTCGAAGAAATATGCTGACCGGCTGCGGGGGGCTGAAAAGAAGGACAAACTGATCATCGAGGACGTCGCTCCCTGGGGTTGCGTGCTCGGCCGAAGGGATGCCCAGGGAGATTGGACATTTTACCTGCAGGAAAATGCGACGATTACTTACCGCTCAGTGGATCGCAGCCGCATCCTGCAGAGGAAGAAGATTTCGGTAGAAGCATGTGTGTCGCGTCCATTGGTCTACCGCGAAATTTTCCCGAACGGCCCGAAGCACGTGGCGATAAGAGCGCCGCTGCCTCGTATTGTGTGAAGAACGAAGAAAGGCGAGCACGAATGCTCGCCCTTATCTATTAGAAAAACCCTAGCTCAGTCGGCGCCGACCGGCTTGGGCTCCTTCTCGCTGAGTTCGGCGACGCGCTTGGCGAGCAGCAGCTCCAGGGTTTCGAGGGCCTTGGTGAAGCCTTCGATGCCTTCCTTCAGCTTGTCGTGGGCCATGCGGTCGGCGGCGTGCATCTTGTCGAAGGTCGCCTTGTCGATGGTGATCTTTTCGATCTGCTCCGACTTTGCCTTTTCGGGATCGAGCTTGCGCGGCAGGTCTTCCTGCACGGAGTCGAGCTCGTGGAGCAGATGCGGCGAGATGGTGAGCAGGTCGCATCCGGCGAGCTCACGGATTTCGCCGATGTTGCGGAAGCTGGCGCCCATGACCACGGTCTTGTATCCGAAGTGCTTGAAGTAGTTGTAAATCTTCGTTACGGACTGCACGCCGGGATCGTCGGCTCCCTGGTAGTCCTTGCCGGTGTCCTTCTTGTACCAGTCGAGAATGCGGCCAACGAAAGGCGAGACCAGCGTGACCTTGGCTTCGGCGCAGGCGACGGCCTGGTGGATTCCGAAGAGCAGGGTCAGGTTGCAGTGGATGCCTTCCTTCTCCAACTGTTCGGCAGCCTTGATGCCTTCCCAGGTGGAGGCGATCTTGATGAGGATGCGCTCCTTCGAGATGCCCTGGTCGGCGTAGAGCTTGATGATGTCGCGGGCCATCTTCATGGTGCCTTCGGTGTCGTAGGAGAGGCGGGCGTCGACTTCGGTGGAGACGCGGCCGGGCACGATGGCGAGGATCTGTTTACCGAAGGCGATGGCCAGGTGCTTAAAGGCCTCCTTGGCAACGTCCTGGTCGCTGGCGCTCTCGCCCAGCTTCTTCTTGGCATCCTGCAATACGCCGTCGACGATGGATTGATACTGCGGCATCTGCGCGGCGGCGGTGATAAGGGACGGGTTGGTGGTGGCGTCCTGCGGTTTAACCTGCTCGATGGCTTCAATGTCACCGGTATCGGCGACCACCGTGGTCATGGTGCGCAACTGCTGCAGCAAAGTCTTCGACATCTTTCCTCCTTGCCTATCCGCTCTCATTATCCGCCAACGGTGGGCGGAATGGAATGGAGAGGCGGCGTGGTTTGTTTACAGTTTGATGAGAACATCAGGCATTGATTGCTCGGGTCTTTACTCCCAGTTAGATGCGAGACGGCCTGAGTAGCGTGACATATTCATTTTTGCGAGACGGCTGGTGACCGGCGCCAGGGCCACGAATTGAACAGCTAAATCACCGGATTTGCCAGAGTTCCGATGCCTGAGATGGAAACCTCGACGCGGTCGCCGGGCTGCATGGGGCCGACGCCGGCGGGGGTTCCGGTGGGAATCAGGTCGCCGGGATAGAGGGTCATGGCGGCGGTGATGTAGCGCAGCAGGTAGTCAATCGAGAAGATAAGGTCGCGGGTGTGTCCGTGCTGCTTCAGCTCGCCGTTGAGACGGGTTTCGACGGTGACGCCGGCGGCGAGGTCGATTTCGTCGGTGACGAGCGGGCCGACCGGGCAGAAGGTGTCGAAGCCCTTGGCGCGGGACCACTGGCCATCGGACTTCTGCAGGTCGCGGGCGGTGACGTCGTTGACGATGGTGTAGCCGCGGATATACGGCGCGACGGGCTCGTCGGGGGCGATCTTCGAGGCGCGGCGGCCGATGACGACAGCCAGCTCACCTTCAAAGTCGACGCGCTGTGACTGCTCGGGGATGCGGATAGTCTCTTCGGGTGCAATGACAGAGGACGGCGCCTTGAGAAAAAGCAGAGGGTCTTTGGGGACTTCGTTGCCGAGTTCCGCGGCATGGTCGCGATAGTTGCGGCCGATGCAGACGATCTTGCGCGGCACCACGGGCGCGAGAAGTTTTGCCGTCGCCAGCGGAGTTGGATCGATCGGATCTGCAACCGGCTTCGTCCAGGGATCTTCTTCGAAGGTCGGCAGCAGGCGTTCGATCCAGAGGGTGCCGGCGCGGTCGACGACTTCTCCGTATTGCGGTCCGGCGTCGGTTTCAAAACGGCAATACTTCATGGGAATCCTCCTTACTGCTGCGGCAGGCTCTCTTCGGTTTCGGCGGAGCGCGGACTTTGGTTGCCGTCGAGGTCGATGGCGCTGACGGAATAGGCGTAGCGGTGTCCGGGAAGCGGGTTGGCATCGCGGAAGGAGGGCGCGACTTCGTTCGGAGGCGAGATGCGGGCGGCGGGCGCTGCCGATCCTGTGTCGCGGCGATAGATGATATAGCCGGCGATGTCCCGCTCAGTATTGGGCGCCCAGGACAGATCGATGGCACGAGCTTCGGGATCGGCCACGGCCTGAAGATCGCGCGGCGGTGCCGGCGGGAAGACGTCGCGGGCGTTGATGGTGATGGTTTCGCTGGGCTTGCTCAGCACCTCGAAGCTCTTGCCGTCGAGCGTGAGCCGCAGCACGCGTTCAGCTGAATAACGATAGGTGTGGTCGAGGGCAGCATCGCGATCCAGCGCCTGTCCCTGGTCGGCGCCGGTTACTTCGA